>DAZV01000049.1 GCA_002083825.1 Candidatus Sericytochromatia bacterium S15B-MN24 CBMW_12
TCGCTCATAGCCTGGCAGATCCCTATGCTTCGGTCATGACGTGGTAGGGCGAGTTTGTACCGGAACCATGCAAGGTGCTAAGGATCAACCGAGGGGCTGCCTTCCGTCTTCCTACCCCCAGGAGTCGCCATGAACGAAGCTGAGCTGGACATCGACCTGAAGGAACTGTTCTTCCTTTCACCGAAGGAGGTCCGCCTGTTCCGAGGGCTCGCGCTGGCCTTGCGGGAGCGCCTTAAGGTAGAAGACCCCGAAACCATGATCGTGTTGGTTAGGGCCATCTATGGACTCGAGCGCTTGCCCTATAGCACCCCAGGCCTGGATGTCGCGCTGTCCACCACGTATTCGGACAGCCAGACGATATCCTCGACCCGGTTCAGCCTCTCCGAGTCGAGCCTGGAACTGCAAGATGGGGGTGCCGAGATTGGTCCGTTCGGCAGCGACTCGTTTGACCGAGGATCGTTCCAAGTCGAGACGGGCGGGTTTCGGGATGGTGAGACGGAGTTCGTGAAGGACTGGATTCAGTCGTTCGTCTCCGAGCTCGAATCGCCCAAAACCGAACTGGAGACCGAGGACTACGAGGGCAAGCTGGATCTATCCGAGCCGAACCCTGAGATCGACTGGAAGGCCATCACCGCGGCGATCCAGGCCGCCGAAGCGGACGACGACGAAGAGGACGACGAAGAGTAAAAGCGTCTGGTCCGGACCCCCGTTAGCCGGGACCGGGGCGCGTTTGGCGTCGGATAACGCCCCCTTATGTCGGCACTTTCCGCCGGGGCCCCCGAGCCAGACGCAATCGGTGGGCCGCGGCCACCAGCCGGGCGCCCTGGAACTGATCGAGCCGGGCCGCCTGGGCCTCGAGGATCCCGGCGAGGATCTGGCGCTCCTCTTTTTCGATTGGGGCCTTGGCAAGGATTTCCGGAACACCTTCGAAGCGAGCATAGTCGTCAGCCAGGTAGGCCGCCACCAGCTTCTCCCCCACGCGCCAGATCCCCCGGGACGACCGGGCCGCAAGCTTCACGGCGGCCGTCGCCAGCTCGGAGCAGAACATCCCCAGCTCGCACTCGTCATGGACGCGCTCGAAGACCTCGGGGATCACCCCGATGAAGTGCAAGGCCGCATCAACCGCCTGATCGGGCGCGACATCCGCCATGGCCTCGATAGCCGCAAGTAGCTCGTCGAGTTCCTCGATGAACCTCCGGACCTGCCGCCGTTCAATGAAGTCGACGTCCAGGGCGCGATCCACTTCGGCGATGAGCCGTTCCAGCGCGGCAGCGGGACTGCGAGATACGGCCAGCTTGCGCCGCAGGCGATCGCGCAGCGTGGCGCTGCCGAGGATCTGCTCGACCGCGAATAGCTCCAGCTGCTCGCGTGACCAAGCGGTCACCTCGCTGCGCACTTCGGCCTCGCCGATCTCGCCAGCCCGCGCACGTCGACTCCCGGTACCACTGCGAACGACAGCCATGGGTCACCTGCTCCTCTCGCCACGCCCACGATAGCACGATCCCCCACTTGCATTGGATCCCCACCGGCGGGCAACACAACACGTATCCGGCATGCGCTTGATGTCTGGACGCGCTTATTGCTCAATGTCGTGCAACGTTGAGGCAGGCTCGAGCAGCGGCACGGAGGAGATATTGAAGATGACGACCAAGAGCGCCCTGAACTTCGACAAGATGAAGCTCAACGAACTGCAGGCAATGTTCGCCGAGGTGGTCGGCGAGACGACGCGCAGCCCGAACCGGACCTATCTGATCCGGAGAATCACCGAAGCGAGCGGCAATCGCGATCGGGCACCGGATGTGGCTCCGCAGGAGACGGCTCCAGCTCCGTGGCACGACCGGGAACAAGTGGCGCCGATGGCAGCTGTAAACTCTGCCCCGTCGAACACCGCACCCGACGCAACCGAAAACTTTACCCAGCCGCGGCTCACTCAGCTCGACCCGCCCGCGCTGCAGGCCCGGTACGAGGAGATCCTGGGTCGGGCCACGAGTTCCACGAACCACGCCTACCTCGTCTGGAAGATCCACGAGGCGCAGCGGGGCCGCGTTCCGGTTGGCCCCCGTCGCCGCGCGGACCGGCCAGCCGTCAAGGTGCTACCGCTGCGGATGGATGCGTCGCTGGTGCTGCAGCTCGGCGAGGCCTGGCGGCGAATGGGCCTGAGCAGCCCGATGGATCTCTTCCGCCGGGCGCTGCAGCTCTATCTCGCCGAGGCTGGGGAGATAGAGCTGGCCGGCAAGCTTGCCTCGCCGGCGCTCGACTGCTAAAAGTCCATACTATGAATGAATTGACGCCCGTCCGGGTCGCCATCGTCGACCTGCGCCCCGATTTGCTGGCCTTCCTGAAGGAGCAGCTCGAGACCCGGGGGCTCGAAGTCACCACCGCCTTTACGGAGGCGGTGGCCGCTCGAATTCAACCCGAGCCGGACGTGGTCCTGGTGGATTTTGAACCGCGGGTGGATCTGGCCGAGGTCCTGCAGGCCATCGACGAGGGGCTCCGTCCCCGTCGCGGCCGGCCTCGGCGGCGTTAATCCCCAACTGAGGGGATTGCTCATTTGGCGTCCTCAAACAAGCGCCGGACCCGCCTGATCCCGATTGTCCCGCCTCGCGCTAACATCTCAGGTGGTTCCGCCGAATTGACAAGAGCAGGCGATTGGCAGTGAGTTCATAGTGCCTGTCGCGGACGCTCATGCGCCCGGATTTGGAATATGGCGCCGCGCAGTTTGGCCGCGGCAGGCTCAAGGTCGTGCGACAGGGTCATGAACGCCACCGCCGCCAACGGATCGAGGAGCCATGGGCTCCTAGTCTCGGCAAGCGGTGGATCCGGTCGCGCGGGGTCGAACGGGTACACGAGCATGCCCCACGCGCCACCTGGCTCTCCGCCGAAGCGAGTGAGATACGCGGCGAGTTGGTAGAGATCCTCACGCTTTGGGCCGTTCGGTGACAGCGCGGTCGGGTGCAGCTGCTTGTACTTCGCGTCCAGCACTCCTACGGTGCGACTCCGGTCCATAACCACGGCGTCCGGGCGCAGGAGGCCAAGGCCGGCACCGTCAACCGCGCTTCGCAGAAGCGTCCCCGCCGCGGCAAGCTCGCGGGTGCCGTGCCGCACTGTCAAACCACCGGCCGCGCGCCGGAGGACCGCGAGCACGTATAGCTCCCAAAGCTCGGCGACGTCGAGCAGAACGCCTTGGCACTTTCCGTCCGACGCTGCGTCCGACGCGAGGCCGCGTCGGTTGGCGATTTGCCGAGAGAGGTCCGCGACGGGCGCGAAGCCGGCGGTGATGGGTGTGTACCGAACCTGTTCCAATTCCGCGCGCGAGGGGATTCGTGGCCTGAGGCCAGTGACCGCGATGAGGTGAGGCAGGAGTTCACGCGCTCGAGACGAAAGCCACTGGCCGTTGTTGGAGCCGACCCACTCTCGAAGGACGCAATACGCGGCAACAATGGCCCGCGAAGCCGCGTGGTCGAGCGATTTCTCACGTCGCACCGACGCGACAGCCTCACCGCCTGAAGCGATGAGCCGGATCGAGTTCTGAACGTCTAGACGCCCGCGCAGGACGGACCCCGTGAAGCGCGCATCGTGCCGAAGCGCAGGCAGCCCATGTCGGGCCGCTTCGGCGAAGCCTCGTGCCCACACAGCCGCGAGGAGCTGGACGATGAACGACTCGTCCTCTCGCAGAACGCCCGGCGACTCGACGAGAGCCACGTTCGTCGCGTGAAAGAGCCAGTTTTGAAGGGCGGCGATGCCGAAACGTGGGCGTACTGTAAGCCGGCTGCCTTCAAAGGCAACCGAGCCGACGTAGCGCCCCGCGCACCATGTGCCGTCCGGCAGGCAATGCACTATGGGTTCATCTTCGTCGCGCTCCGGGCCGATGGAGACGACGTTGGCACCGTCACGCGTGGCGACAGCGAGCCGCTTGAGCCACTCTACCTCAGCTCCCTTCGGTTGCGGATCAAGCGGCGAGCAGTCGCGAGCCTCGAGACTCACTCGGACTCCGACGAGGCGATGAAGATCTTGCCGAGCCGCTCCAGCTCGGCCTCCCGTAGTGCCGTCTCGAGCCCCGAGAGATACTCGTGCAGCAAAGGACGCAGCGATAGCTTCCAGACCTGCTCAACCGGTCGCAGCGCCTCTCTTCTCCGCCATAGGTAGCTCTTGCGAGCCTTCGGCTTCCGCCCGAGGTCGTCCCGAAGGAATGACACGACGTCGAGCAGGTATGTGTGGCCGATCTCGTATTGCGCGCCGAGCAGCGCGCTTGCGCGGATCTCCCGGTTGAGGGTTGCTGCGGTCGCGGCGAGGCGACGAAAGTCGGGTTCGACGCGGTCCCAGTCGAGACCCACGTCCTTCGCGCGCCACAGCGCCTCGCTCGCAGCAAGCAAAGCGTCGGCATCGAAGGGGCAAGGGATCCACAAGAAGCGCCGCCGCAACGCGAAGTCGACCTGTTCGATGGATTGGTCAATTAGGTTCATGGTCCCGATAACGAAGAGATCCTCTGGGAGGCGCAACGTCATGGCTTGCCCGTTCTTGTCACGAGCGGGAAGGTCGATCGTCTGGTTTCGATCTTCGAGCAACGAGAAACACTCGCCCAGCATGCGGCTTAGATCCGTTCGGTTGATCTCGTCTAGGATGAGGACATGCGGCAGCCGCAGGTCGGCCGGCGTCGCCTCGATCTGCCGCACCAGCTGAGGCAGGTAGCCGGGTCGGTACTCCGTCGCACCGATCTCGCTGATGTGAAGACCTCGGATAAAGTCTTCGTAGCTGTAGGCAGGGTGCAACTGGAGGCGGTGCACGTTGGCCTTCACAGCGTCGTCGACGACACTCTGGTCGCGGAAGTAGCGGGCCGGTCCCATCCGTTTCAGCGCGGCACCCCGAATGATACGCTCTGCCAGGCTCTTTGCGCGGTAAGTCTTGCCGGTTCCAGGAGGTCCGAAAAGGACGACCTGTCGCTTGTAGCGGATGACGTCGAGCGGCGCGAAGTCCGCTCCAGCCTCGGTCGTGTCGTACCAGGCGGCTTCCAGCGGCGGCCAGTAGAAGTCGAGCTTCTTGCCCGGCAGGAGCTTCTCGAGCTCGCGTCGCACCGCGAGGAGATGCTGGTTTTGGTCATCGGGCGGCATGGCTACCAGCCCTTCGAATGCCTCTAGCACCCGCCGCTTGTGGCTTCCGCTGGCGATGCGCTCGTAGTGATCCGGAAAAACAAGGTGGAGAAGCATGTGCCGCAGTTGCCTCGTCTCGGCGCCCTCGACCTCGTCAACGCGGACCTGGAACTTCCACGGATCGCCGAGAGCCTCCGCTTGCTCGGTCTCGCTCGCTTTCTTCCACGCGATGGCGAACTCGATCAGGAACGCGATCTCGAAGGGGCGCCGCGTGTTGTAGCCTTGGCCTCCGCTGCCGATTCCTCGCTCGAACGCAGCAAACACCGGATGCTCCGACGACATGGAGTCACCGCCCCAGCTGAGCACCTCGTTCACGAGTTCGCGTTTTCGGTACCCGCCAACGTTCGAAGGGAATAGGAAATACACGCACAGCGTCTCGGCTGCGAGCCGAGTGATGGTCTGACCTGCGGGTTTCACCTGATCGCGGAACTTGTCGACGAACGAGCGATCTCCCTCGTCGGGCGAGGCGACGAAGACCTGATGCAGCTTCGCGAGGTTTGCAGGCGTCCAGATGCTGGCGTCGTCGAAGAGAAGCGAGCCGTCGCGCTTTAGGCACTCGTCCCGAAAACGCCCCGCTGCCGCGTAGGTTTTGCTCGTGTCGCGTTCCGAGTATCTGGCCATGCGTGCTCCCTCTTTGTACGCTCGTTGCCTCTGTTATGCGGCGACCAGAAGGACCGAACGATCTCGTCCTGGCTGCATGCCGAACTATGCCATGATGATTCGAGTCTGGCACGTCCCGGCCACATTGTCGAGGACCTGCCCTGCCCGCAGGACCCCGGGGTCATGCATAGCCGTGTCAGCAGGATGTCTTTGTGACTAATTGTCAAACCGCCTTACTTGTGCGACCATGCGAGCTTCGAGTTGCTATAGGTAAGTGAGGCATTATTGCGTTCGCGAGCCCGCATCCGAAGCGCGGTTCCTCCCGAGGCCCATTCCTACAGCGCCATCGCCCGGATGTACGAGGTCAGCGACACGGCCGTGCGGAAGTGGTGTCTCAAGGACGGCCTCACAGCAAAGGTGGCCCGGCGCAAGGCGTGAGCCTGGATCCTCCGCCCGGCTGACGGCTCACCGCTCGGGATACCTAAGGTCGGGCCGGTCGTACTCGACTGCCGTCATCAAGCCATTACCGTCAACAGTCGAACACGGACCAGCAGATGTCGTTGCGCAGCCGTTGGTCGTCCAGGACGAGGTCGCGAATCGCCTCGGGGAGCTGTTCGCGCTGCCAGCGGCACTCGAGGCGACCGGCGTCCTCTTCCTCCCCCGCGGGCGCGGTCGCACGCGCGGCTCGGATCGCGTAGGCCGCCGCTCCGAGTTCGTGAGCTGCGACGTGCGCGACCACCGCCGCCTGGGCAGCCGACTGGGCGGCGTGCTTCGCTGCCCCCGTCACTTCCCGGGCCGCGTCGTAGGCGTCGCCGGCCGCGTCCTTGGCCTGCATCATCTTGATCTCGCCGCGGACCCAGGCCCGGGCCTGGGCGATCGCCTGGCGGGGCCGCGGGTCCGAGGGCTGCGCCGCCTCAAAGAGGCGCAGAACGTGCTCGGCGCATGTGGCCGCCCACAAAGCCAGGAGCCGATGGTCGGAGTCCGTGAGCGTCCCCCCGCGGCGGATGGTGATGAAGCGGGGGTCACGGTCTTTGGGGAGGATCACGGTTGCACCCTTCCTGTGGAATCTATCCTACAAGGTTTCTGCGGTCACTTGTATTTGCTTACACCTGGCATCTTGCGCCCCGTGCATCCGTTCAGCCGCAACTCCTCGATCAGCGGTTCATGTCCACAGTCCCGGAGCCAATCTACCACTCAGCCAAAACGGAGGAGAGCCTCACCCACGCCCTCTTGAATGCTTTCAGCATCGCAGCAAAAGAGGCCAGGCGTAAGAACCTGACCTCTTTATTGTAAGTGGGCGCAACAGGATTTGAACCTGTGACTCCTACCGTGTGAAGGTAGTACTCTACCGCTGAGTTATGCGCCCGAGTCGAATGCTTGAGAGTCCATTATACCGTAGCGATCCGGCAAGTCAACACCCTACCTTCACGATTCGCCACCCCCGCGGCCGCGCCAAGCATTCACTTGCTCGCAACACGCCCGCCAAACGCCCTCAAGACGCGGAAGTCATCATTGACCTTGGACATCGAGGATCAGCCCCTCGTAGTTGGCCCCACCCACCACCGGAAGGCCGGTCATCATCCGGTTCTGCCACTTGCCGAGGAACTCGGTCTCCGACATCTCGCTGAAGGCGCCGTCGATCGAATCGTGCATGAGGATGGACTTCTGATCCTGGTTGTAGCCGACCACGACGACCCAGTGCTCGGAGTTGTCGAACTGCAACATGACCATCGGAGGACGGCCCTGGTCGACCAGGCTCCGCAGGAACGGAAGCTTGCCTTGGCGGTAGGGCTGAACCTTCATCCCGTTATGCTTGAGGTAGGACTCCACCGTCTGGGGGCTGGTCGGAAGGTTGAAGCGGTTCGACTCGTGAACCACCTTGGAGTACTGCGTGGACTTGCCCCAGTAATTGAGAATCACCGACATCGCCGCCTGCGCGCAGGTGTTATCCTGGTCCTGCAGGAAGAAGGGCACGTCGTTGACGACCACCGCGCCGCTCGCGTAAACCGTGGTCGCCGAGCGCTTGGCGGCATTCTGGGTCGTGCGGTGCTCGACAATCCCCGAGTTGTCGCGGAAGGTGGAAACGACGCCTTGCTTGTAGTCGCTGATCGATCCGGTGATGGGGGTGAGCCCGCAGCCGCTGAGCGTGCCGGCTGCCAGCATGGCGACCAGCGACGCCGCTACGAGCTTGGACTGGATCTTCAGGGCCTCGGAAACCAGCGACGGCTTGACCATCCCCGCATCGACGAGGATCTCGCCGATCTGGCGCTTGGTCAGGCGCTGGTCCGACAGGGCATGCTCGAGTTGCCTGCGGGAGATGGTGCCGGTGGCAACCAGGATCTCGCCGAGCATGAAGCGGGCGGCCATCGCGCCGCTGGACATGTCCTCCTGGAGGGTGAGGACCGCCTCGAGCTCGAAGGAGCTGATCAGGTTGAAGCGAACCAGAACCTCGCCGAGGCGCTCGTTGGTGCGCTTCTGCTCGTCGAGCGCGCGGCTGAGCTGACGCGAGGTGATGCGCTTGCTCTTGAGAAGCAGGTCGCCCAGGCGCTGACGAACCCCGGCCACGTCGGCCGCCTCGGTCAGATCGGCCTGGCTGGCGAGAACGGCCTTGAGCTCCATGTCGGAAAGCACGCCGAGGCGCTTGAGAACCTCGCCGAGGCGCTCGTTGGTGCGCTTCTGCTCATCGAGAGCCCGATCGAGATCGGAGGTCGAGATGAAATCTCCGTCCACCAGGACCTCGCCAAGCAGGCGCTTCGTCGGTTGAATCGTTTCTAGAACGCTCATTACTCCGTCCCTTTCCGCGGATGGGAGACCGCTACCGGCCGCCCGAACGGGCGACGAAAATCGCCCGCTCCTCGGTTAGCCTACTTATACCCCAAGCAAGCAAAGATCCCCCGTCCTGACCCTCGGCCAAGCTAGGAAACCCATGATCGTCGGGCCCTACCACCAGATCCTGTTCCTGACCCCACCCCGCGGGGCCGCTCTCCATCGCGGCGAGCTTCCACGCGCCGCCCGAAGTCGCCGTGCTGTACACCAGCGATAACTTGCCGCCAATCTTGGCCAGCGCCGGCTCCCGCCGCGCGCCGTCCCCCGGAACCTGAACGGCCTCCGACCAGGTTCCCTGACGCTCGACGCGCTCGAAAAGCTTCTCGGCCCGGTGATAGACCACCCGCAGACCCTCGCCGTCATGGACGATCGCCGGATCCCCCCCCGAAGCGTCGATCTGCCGCGAAAGTCCCCAGACCGCCCCGTCCGAGCTGCTCATCACCTGACAAGCTCCCCCCAGGTCCCGGTACGCAACCGCCACACCCTCGGGAGTCCCCGTCACGCTGGGCGACTTCGCATGATCGAGCGTGTTGGTGACCGCCACGGGCTCGTCCCAGGTCTTGCCGTCGGTGGAGACCGCCGCGTAAAGCTGAAAGGTGCCCGACTCGTTCGACGCGTAGATCAGCCGCAGCTTACCCTCGGCATCCTCCCACAGCGCAGGCTCCTCCTCGGTGCGACGCGTCTGACCCACCGCCACGGGAGCGCTCCAACGCTCGCCGTCCGCGCTCAGCGTGACGAAGACGTCCTTGCCGCCCAGTTTCCGGGTATCGAATGCCAGGGCGAAGCCACCTGCCTTGCGGGCCAGGAGGCTGGAAGAACGAGGCTCGGAAAGGGTCGCCGCAGGCGCCGAGGCCCAACCCCGGGCCACGGTGAAGCTGGGAAGTTCAAAGTCCGGCCCCATTCCGGGAAGGTTCGAGGCGCCGCAACCCGCGAGCGGCAAGGCCGAGAGCGTCACGAACGCCAGCAACGAGGCCTTCAGAAGCGAAAGGCACCTCATGAGACGGGTACCTTGAAGGGGCTTCCGGCCCCGAGACGATCGGCCAGTAGGTCGCTGCGGCTGTAACCGGTCGTGAAAACATCGGCCACTTCCTTGAGCCAACCCACGACGATCGAAGACCCGATGGCGATGGACTGCCGAGCCCCCTGGGGGACAATCCGCAGCGCGTCCAGTGCTTGATCGATCTTCGCGGCGAAAGCGCCGCTCCAGAAGTAATGCTTCGTCTTGTCCGTCCCCTCGGGGAGGCCCGAAAGCTCGTAAGGGGCTTCAATGCAGGCGGCGGTCGCGGCCAAGAAAGCATCCCGGCGGATATCTTCCTGGTCGATCCGGCGGCCGGCGGCGACGTACTGATCCCGAGTGGCGCGAACCGCCTCCCGGGTCACCGTCGACGGTTCCACCCCGTTCTTCTGAACCTGGCGAACGGCATCGATGATCGGTCGGTAGTGCGGATCGTTCCGCAACCGACTGAACTTCGCTTCCTGCCGATCGTTTATCCAGCTCATGGGGTTCCTCCCGTACCGACTCTAGACATGACTTATCCCACCCCAACCCTCCAAGCTGACGTAAGCATCGATTAAGATTCATTTAACCCTGGTGGCCATCCGCATCCGCCCAGGACGACCCGCGCCCTTGTCCCCGCCTGGCGGAGGCATTAGGCTAGGAGAGTCCCCGCGTCACGCCGAGAGGAAACCCGCGCATGGAACCCACGCTCGCACAGCTCGGCGAGGATCGGGCGATCGCCCTCATCTCCGAAGCCCTCGCCGACCTGCCCCTGCCCGACGGCTGGATCGGCATCGGGGACGACGCCGCCGTCACCACCCTCGCCCCGACCATGAAGGCCGTCACCACCACCGACATCCTCGTCGAGGACGTCCACTTCCGGCGCCAAACCACCTCCGCGCGCGAGCTCGGCTGGAAGGCGATCGCCGTGAACGCCTCGGACATCGCCTCCATGGGAGCGCGCCCCAGTTGGGGCACCGTCAGCATCGCCGTTCCGGGGGATTGCACGGCGCAATGGGTCCGCGACCTCTACCTCGGCGTGGCGGACTGCGCGCGAAGCGTCGGACTCGCCATCGTCGGCGGCGACACCACCGGATCCCCGGGCCCCCTCATGATCTCCGTCACCCTCGTCGGCGAGGCCCGAAACCCCCTGCTGCGATCCGGCGCCCAAGCCGGCGACCTCCTCTGCGTCACCGGAACGGTCGGCGACTCCGCAGCAGGACTCTGGCTACTCGAAAACAAAGCCACGCCCCCCCTCGCCCCCGAGGAACATGACGCCCTCGTCCGCGCGCACCGCCACCCCCGCCCCCACGTCCGGGAAGGCCTCGCCATGGCAAGCTTGATCCGGAACGGCGGACCCTCGGGACCGCGCATCGCCGCGCTCGACAACTCCGACGGCCTCGGACGATCCGCGCTGATCCTCGCGCAAGCCAACAACCTGACCGTCGAACTGGACGCGGAACGCATCCCCCTCTCGCCGTCGCTCAGGAAACTGGCAGGTCACGCGGCAATCGATCCGCTCGACTGGGGACTCTGGGGAGGCGAAGACTACAACCTCGTCCTCAGCGTCGACCCCCAAGGCCTCGACGCCCTCCGTGACGCCCTGGAAGCAGCCGGAGGGACGCTCCTGCAGGTCGGCCGCATGATCGAAGGACCCCCCATCGCCGTCCTGAATCGAAACGGTCTCGCGGAGCCCCTGAATAAATCATCGGCCTTCGACCACTTCAGATCGGCCTGAACCCGGCCTGAAGCCGCGCGCCCCCGGATCTCGGCGACATCCCCACCGCCCGCGCCATCTCGATGGCGCAGGCGGCACGCCGACAACCCGGCGTGCCGCCGCATGCGTCATCTAACCGCTGACTAGGGCTTGGTGAGGTTGCCGAATCGAACCCGGAGTAGGCACTCCCCGGAGTTGTTGAGCTGCTCCGCCACGATGTACATCTCGAGCTGCTTCAACACCATCTCCAGGGACAGGGACGGCTCGTAATAGGTCCGCTGCATGAGAATTTCGTCGTTGCGATGCACTTCCGCTTCGATCATCGACCCGCCCTCCTCTCACCCGAACCGTCGACATCCCGGAATTCCGGAACCCGGAATTCCCGCATCCCACGATTGCAGGCTACCATTACGAAATGTAACAGACCCATCCTACCGGGTCGCTCGCAAGCCTCCCAATGGTCGTTCTGACCCAAATTGATCGGAGGTTTCGATACTTCCGCGAAAGACCCGCCGGACGAACCTCCCCGACCTCCCCGGCCGCAGGCGGGGACGCCGGCGTCGACGCCCTCGCAGCCGCCGAAGCTGCTATACTGGCCCCGTGCTTTCCACCCAAGCGAAGAGGTAACCCATGTCGGATAAGGCCAAAACGGATAAGGAAAAAATGAAGGCCCTCGAGCTCGCGCTCGCAGGCATCGAAAAGCAATTCGGCAAAGGCTCGATCATGAAGCTGGGCGACTCCGCCCGCCTGAACGTCGAGGCCGTTTCGACCGGAATCCTTCCCCTGGACATCGCCCTGGGCGTCGGCGGCCTCCCGAAAGGCCGCGTCGTCGAGATCTACGGCCCGGAATCCGGCGGCAAGACCACGGTCAGCTTGCAGGTGGTCGCTCAGGTCCAGAAGAACGGCGGCGTGGCGGCTTTCATCGACGCCGAACACGCCCTTGATCCCCAGTACGCCCGCCGAATCGGCGTCGATATCGACAACTTGCTGGTCTCCCAGCCGGATACGGGAGAGCAGGCGTTGGAGATCGCCGACGCCCTGGTGAGATCGGCCGCCGTGGACGTGATCGTGGTGGACTCCGTCGCCGCCCTGGTTCCCAAGGCGGAGCTCGAGGGCGACATGGGTGACACCCACGTCGGGCTGCAGGCCCGCCTCATGAGCCAGGCCCTCCGCAAGCTCACCGCCACCATCGGCAAGTCCAACTGCATCGTCATCTTCATCAACCAGCTGCGCGAAAAAATCGGTGTCATGTTCGGCAACCCCGAGGTCACCACCGGCGGTCGGGCCCTGCGCTTCTACTCTTCCGTCCGCATCGAGGTGCGCCGCATCGAAACCCTCAAGAAGGACGGCCTCGAGATCGGCAACCGGGTCAAGGCCAAGGTCGTCAAGAACAAGGTTTCGCCGCCGTTCCGGGTGGCCGAGTTCGACCTCATGTTCGGCGAGGGCGTCAGCCGCGAGGGCTGCGTCCTCGACATGGCCGTCGAACATGGCATCGTCAACAAAGCCGGATCCTGGTTCTCCTACGGCGAGAGCAAGATCGGTCAGGGCCGCGAGGGCGCCAAGGAATACCTGCGTCAGAACCCAGCCGTCTGGCAGACCCTCGACGCGGCCGTTCGCGCCAAGGCTCTCGCCCCGATAACCGCAGGCGCGCTCCAGGCCGAGACTCCCGAGCCCCTATCCCCCGCGCTGAACTAGATCGCAAGGGGCTCGACGCTCGCGATACCGGGGACACGGGCCATTCGGCCAGCTTGACGGTATCGAAACTTTCCTTGACAGGGTTTCTTCACGCTCTGTAGCATGACAGTGGCGGAGCCTCGTCTCGATTTGCCGTTCGAGGCTCTCTTCACCCGACCCCGCCCGGAAACGCATTCAAAACGTGAAAGTGATGGCGCGCATGGATCTCTGGCCGATCCTTCTAGGAATCGCTGCCGTCGCCGCGACCCTCGCGGCGAGTTACCTCATACTCCTCAACTACCGGCGCCAAGCCGTGGAGCAAACGCTCCAGCAGGCGGAAGCCAAGGCGCGAGACCTCGTCGCCAAGGCCGAAGTCGATGCCGATACTCGTCAAAAACAACTCCTCCTCGAGGCCAAGGAGGCCTCTCACCAGCTCCGGCTCGACGCCGAGCGCGAGATCAAGGACCGTCAGGCCGAACTCGCCAAGCGCGAACGCCGGCTCGAACTCAAAGAAGAAACCCTCGACCAGAAGTTCGAGGTTCAAGCCGGCAAGGACCAGCAGCTCCTGGCCCAGGAACGCGAGCTCGACCAGAAGAACCGCGAGCTCGACGTGCTTCACGCCAAGCAGGTCCAGGAGCTCGAACGCCTCGGCCGGCTGACCACGGAGGAAGCCAAGAAGCAGGTGATCAAGCGCGCCGAGGACGAGATGCAGCTCGAAATCGCCAAGATCGTCCGTCAGGCCGAAAGCGAGGCCCGCGAAACCGCCGACCGGAAAGCCCGCGAGATCGTCACCACGGCTATCCAGCGCTGCGCGGTCGACCACTGCGTCGAAAGCACCGTCTCGGTCGTGACCCTTCCCTCCGACGACATGAAGGGCCGGATCATCGGGCGCGAAGGTCGCAACATCCGCGCCCTCGAGCATGCCACCGGCATCGATCTCATCATCGACGACACCCCCGAAGCGGTCGTCCTCAGCTCCTTCGACCCCGTGCGGCGCGAAGTCGCCCGCATCGCCCTGACCTCGCTCATCGCCGACGGCCGGATCACGCCCCAGCGGATCGAGGAGCAGGTGGAAAAGGCCAAGCGCGAGGTCGAAACCCGCATGAGGGAAGACGGCGAAAGCGCCATCCTCGAGCTCGGCATCCAGGGGGCGCATGCCGAGATCGTCCGCACCCTGGGGCGCCTGCGCTACCGCACCTCCTACGGGCAGAACGTCCTCGCCCACTCCAAGGAAGTCGCCTTCATCGCCAGCATGATAGCCTCCGAGATAGGCGCCAACGTCGCGGTCGCCAAGCGTGCCGCCCTCTTCCACGATCTCGGCAAGGCGGTATCCCACGAGCAGGAAGGGTCCCACGCCGTGAACGGGGCCGAAATCGCCCGTAAATGCGGGGAGAGTCCCGCGGTGGTCCACGCCATCGCCGCCCACCACAACGACGAGGAACCCTCGACCGTCGAAGCGGTCATCGTCCTGCTCTCCGATGCCATCTCCGCCGCCCGCCCCGGCGCGCGGCGCGACAACATCGACATCTACATCAAGCGCCTCGAGAAACTCGAGGAAATTGCCACCTCCTACCCCGGCATCGAGAAGAGCTTCGCCATCCAGGCGGGCCGCGAGATCCGGGTCATGGTCCAGCCCGACGTGGTCGACGACGCCATGTCCGCCAAGATCGCCCGCGACATCGCCAAGCGCATCGAGGCGGAGATGGAATACCCGGGTATGATCAAGGTGACGGTGATCCGCGAGACCCGTTCCACCGAATACGCCAAATAGGCTAGAAATGACCGTGAGCTTTGTCCAAAGACCCTAACACGGTCCACGTCCTGGTGATCGGGGATGTCATGGGACATCCCGGCCTCCAGGCCGTCGGGGAGGGAATCTCCCGCGTCAAGAAATCCCTGCCGGTCGATCTGGTGATCGCCAACGGCGAGAACTCGGCGGGGGGCTTCGGCCTCACCGAGCGCTGTTACAACGACCTGCGGGACTCGGGCGTCGACGTGATCACCCTGGGCAACCATGCCTGGGACAAGAAGGAAATCTTCACCTTCATCGATGACGCGGACCGCGTCGTTCGCCCCGCCAACTACCCTCCGGGCACGCCCGGGCGCGGCTGGACGATCGTGAAGGTCGCCGGCACCTCCGTCGCCGTCCTGCAGCTGATGGGGAGGGCGTTCATGAACGCCCTCGACTGTCCCTTTCAGGCGGCCGACCGCGAGCTCAAGCTCCTCTCGAAGCAGGCTCCGATCGTGATCGTGGACATGCATGCCGAGGCCACCGCCGAGAAGTTGGCCCTGGCCCATTACCTCGACGGCCAGGTCAGCGCCATCATCGGCACCCACACTCACGTTCAGACCGCCGACGAGCAGATCTTTCCGCGCGGAACGGGGTATATCACCGATGTGGGGATGACCGGCCCCCGACATTCCGTGGTCGGGATCAAGCCCGAGCTGGCCCTGCGGCGCATGCGCGATCAGATCCCGGTGCGCTTCGAGGTCGCCGACGGCCCCGCCAGCTTCTGTGCGCTCTGGCTGGCGATCGACAAGAGCACCGGACATACGACGCAGATTCAACGTGTTTACTACACCTAGCAAGTAGCTCGCAGGAGGTAATCCGTGGACGTGCTCAAGGTATCGGCCAAGTCGAACCCCAGTTCCGTCGCCGGCGCCCTGGCGGGTGTGATCCGGGAACACGGACGCGCCGAACTTCAGGCCATCGGCGCTGGAGCCATCAATCAGGCCATCAAGGCCGTCGCCATCGCCCGCGGCTACGTGGCGCCGGGCGGCCTCGACCTCATCTGCATCCCCGCCTTCATCGACGTCACCATCGATGGCGAGGAGCGGACGGCCATCAAGTTCATCGTCGAACCCCGTTGACCCCCTAGACCCGACGACCCGGGAATCACAGGACGCTACCCCCGCCCGGACCTTTGGTCCGGGCCGGTTTCGTCGTAAGATGGTGGCATGGCGAAAGCAGACTTACACTTACACACGACTTACTCCGACGGCCGCTTCACACCGAGCGAGCTGGTGGATGCGGCCGTGCTGGCCGGACTGAGGGCGATCGCCCTCACCGATCACGACCATACCGGCGGCCTTCCCGAAGCGCGACTCCGAGCCCGGAACTACCGCCTGGAAGTCATCAGCGGGGTCGAAATCAACACCGTCTGGCAGGAACGCGAATTGCACGTGCTCGGCTACTGTATCGACGAGACGCTCGATTGGTGGGTCGACCTGCTGGCCACGCAACGCCAGGCCCGCGAGCGACGCATGGAACGCTTCGTTCAGCGCCTCCAGGACCAAGACGTCCCGGTAACCATGGCCGACGTGAGACGTCATGCCGGCCATGGCGCGCTCGGACGCCCCCACCTGGCCCAGGCCCTGGTGGAAAACGGTGTGGTATCGAGCGAACAGCAGGCCTTCGTTCAATGGCTCTCTTACGGGAGTACCGCCTACGTGCCGCGCGAGGGCATGTCGCCCGTCGAGGCCATCCAGGCCATTCGAAAAGCCGGGGGGGTGGCCAGCATCGCCCATCCCAAAGGCCTGCCGCTCGAAGAGGGAAACCTCATCGAAACGCTCATCGAGGCCGGCCTGGGGGCCCTGGAGGTCGTCCATCCCTCGCAGCCGCCGGTTCTGAGGGAATACTACCGATCCATGGCCGAACACTACGGGTTACTCTGGACGGGCGGCACGGACGACCACGGACCCAAGGGCGGAAGACCCGCCAGAATCGGCTCCGACAGCGTCCCGTACGCGGTCGTCGACGCGCTAAAAGCAAGAGCTGGGTAAAGAAGGAGAAGAAAGGGGATCCCAGGTCGATCCTAGCTTTCAACTTACGGAAGGAAGGCCTATAATGAGACCAACCAACCGTTCGGCCGAGCCCGGTCGGGGCCGGCACGCTCACCATAGATAGGGGGATAGGCGTATGGAACTCGTTATCAAGGGCAAGAACCTCGACGTCACCGAATCGCTCCGAGACTATGCCCAGAAGAAGCTCAGCCGGGTTTTCAAGAACGTCGACGGGGTGATCAACAGCGAACTCGAGCTCTCCGTCATCAAGAACCCCAGCGTCCAGGCCAACCAGATCGCCGAAGTGACCCTCTTCGCCAGCGGAACGGTCATCCGGGGCGAGGAATCCTCTGACAACATGTACGCGTCGATCGACCTGGTCGCCGACAAGATCGAACGCCAGATCCGCCGCTACAAGGCCAAGCTACGCCACCGGGGTCACAGCCCCCTCAAGACCTCCCAGATCGTCGCCACCGAACTGGCCCCGCCCGAGGAGCTCGAAGAAGCGCCCTCCGCCGAACGCGAAATCGTTCGCTCGAAGTCCTTCGCCATCAAGCCCCTGAACCCCGAAGACGCCGCCCTGCAGATGGAACTCCTCGGCCACGACTTCTTCGTCTTCCTCAACCAGGAAACCGAGCAAGTCAACGTCATCTATCACCGCAAGGACGGCAACTACGGCCTGATCGAGCCCCAGCACTAGGGAACCAGAGGAAACGCAAGGTGATCGCTTACAACGTTGGCCAAGACGTCACCATCCAGCTCGGTGCGTCCATGTACTGGGGGCGGATCACCGCTCTCAGCGCCAATTCCGCGGAGGTCACCTTCCCGGTTCAACTGGATCTCGGAGAACCCGAAGGCGTCCTGACCTGGCCCGATGGCCTCGGTCAGGACGTCTCGCTCGCCGACCTCAACCACCATACCAATCTGGTCGTGAAGATCCCGCTCTCCGCGATCCCCCGACCCGCCCCGGGCGAATCCGCCCCCGCGGCGATCATCCCGCCCGTGGGCGTCGTCCTGCCGCAAATTCAGGCCGAGATGCGCCGCTCGGTTCGGGTTCCCCTCGAACTCGACGTGACGATCACCGACCCCACGTCCATGATCCAGGTTCCGGGTCGCACCTTCGACCTCTCCGGCGGGGGGTCCCGCCTTTCCTCCCAGAGTATCCTCATGGTCGGCCGCGAATACCTGATCGGAATTCCGATCGAGGATCCCCCCGTCGAGGTGCGCGCCCGGGTTCTCCGGCGGCTCGGCCACCAGATTTATGCACTGAAGTTTCTGTCCGACCGAGAGACCGGTCACCAGATCATGCGGGCCCTGTTCTCCCGGATTCGCGGAGATCAACCAGCCGCGCGCCCCCGCTCGATGAACTTCCGCAAGAACCAGTGAACACCCCGCACGACGTCAACCAGCTGACCTTTCTCGAACACCTCGAGGAACTTCGCTGGCGCCTTCTCAAAACGGTTTCAGCCATCACCGCGGCCACGCTGCTCGCCTTCGTCTTCCACCGCCCCCTCGTGACCTGGCTTCTCAAGCCAACCGGCAGCCTGCAGCTGATCTTCACGGCCCCCGCCGAGTACTTCATGGTCACCCTCCGGGTCGCCTTCTTCGCCGGCCTCTACCTCTCCCTGCCGGTCCTGCTCTACCAGGTGATCGCCTTCATCGCCCCCGGCCTGACCGCCGCCGAGCGCCGCTGGACCCTTCCGATGCTGGCGGCAGCCTTCCTGCTCTTCACCAGCGGAGCCCTCTTCAGCTACTTCTTCCTGCTGCCTGTCGGCCTCAAGTTCCTGGTGGGCTTCGCTCCCGAAGGCATCGCCCCCATGCTCTCCATCGGCAGCTACCTGAGCTTCGCGGCCAGCCTGGTCTTCGCTTCGGGCCTCTCCTTCGAACTCCCGCTCGTGCTCTTCTTCCTGAGCCTCATGGGAATCGTCTCCTCCGCGAAGCTCATGAACTTCCGCCGCTACTTCCTGATCGTCGCCCTCGTCGTGGCCGCCGTCGTGACCCCCTCGCCGGACATCTTCACCCAGGGCATGCTGGCCCTGGCCCTCATGGCCCTCTACGAGCTGAGCATCGTCCTCATCAAGGGCATCAAGCGCTAGATGGCCCCAACCGGCCTGATCCTGGCCATGCTGGGAGCCGCCCTCGCCATCGGGGGTTGGCTGTGGCGAAACAAGCCCGACCCGCCGCCCCTTGCTCGGGGGCTTTCCACCTGGGCTCTCGCCTTCACCCTCGTTCTCGCGGGCCTCGGCCTCGAATTCGCCGCCCAGGGCATACCCGATCACGCCGCCATGGCCCATGCCGCCGCCATGGCCCTTCTGCTGGGCCACGGAGCCGGCTTGCTGCTCCTCAGCCTCTCCAGGGGGCGTCCCTTCGCTTCGAACCTCGGCCTCGCCCTGACGCTCGGACTTCCTCCGTTCGGGGCCTTCCCGGGGCTCTGGCTCGGCCTACAGGCCATCCAGGCAGCGCTCATGCTCCTGCCCTCCCTGACCGCCCTCGCCTTCGCCGCCGCCGCCCTCACGGCCCTAACCAGCTGGGTTTACGCCTGGCAGGACGGGAGCCGGCCCCTAAACACCCCTTCTTCGAGCAAACGGGGCCGCTGGGCCCCCATCCCTGTTATGGTTTTGGCTGTTTTGGCGGGATTCCTGCCCTGGATCTGGGTGCTCCCCGCCCAGGTCGTCGCCGCCTGGCTCACCCATGAACTGCCCCTGTTACTGTCGGCCCTCGGGATGATGCTGACCCCCGTGATCCCGGGCCAGGCAAGCGTCATTCCGTTCGGCCTGCTGGCCGTGGCCATGGCCCTCTCCTCGATTATCCTGCTGGTCCTGCGACTCGGAAGCAGACCCCGATGACCGCGATCGCCGTCTTCCTCCACGCCACCCTCCTGCTCGTCCTGGGGCCCCCGCTCGCGGGCCTCATCCGCATGATCACGCGCGGCGGAGGACTCGCGGCCTTCCTGGAACCGACGCTGTCGATCAACTCCGGGCTTCGGGCCAGAAACTATCCCCCCCCCCCTCNCCCCCCCCCCATCCCCCCCCCCTCGGACCGATCGCCGCCTTGGCGCTCGCCTTCGTCGCCGGCCTCCTCATCCCGCTCTTCTCTCCCGACGCCGTCCTCGGCTTCCTGGGCGACGGTTTCGTCGCCTTGCTCCTGCTCGTCGGGCTGTCGGCCCGGTACTTTACCCTCCGCGCGAGCAGCGTGCTCGCCGTTGCCACGGCGCTCTGGGCCATCGGCACGCTCACGGGCAGCACGGATCTCGGCCAGGCCCTGGCGAACTGGCAGCTCGGCCTCGCCCCCCTCGCGGTCTTCCTCGCCCTGGCAGCGGGCGTCGCCCCGTTCATGACCCCCGAAACCCCCGAGGAACCCGGAAGCTCGGCCTCGGGCAGTAACGACGCCTTGACGTCCTGGGCCCGCAGCACGGCGCAAGTCGGCTGGCTGGCCCTCGGGGCCATGGCCTTTCCCTGGACGATACCCCTCACGGGCGGGGCCGCGCTCGCCGCGTCGCTCGCATTCTTCGTCGTCAAGATCGGCCTGCTGGCCGGATTCCTGGCTTTCGCCAACGCGCGCTGGCCCAAGCTACCGTTAGCCGAGTCGGGCTTCGCCATGGCCCTCTTGGCGCTGGCACTCGTGAAGCTCGGCATTTGAGGGGGTATATCATGGGCATGATGAACCAAGATCAAGCCATTGGCGTCGGTTTGCTCGGCTGCGGAGTGGTCGGCGGCGGCGTCGCGGAACTCCTGCTCCGCAACCGGGATGCCTACGCTCACCGAGTGGGCAAGCCCGTCGTACTCAAGGCGATCGCCGTCCGAGATCCCTCGCGCGATCGCGGCCTCCCCCCCGAACTCTTCGTCTCCGACCCCGCCGCCGTGATCGACGACCCCGAGATAGCCCTGATCGTCGAGGTCATGGGCGGAGTATCTCCCGCCAGAGAGCTCATCATGCGAGCGCTCGAACTGGGCAAGTCCGTCGTCACCGCCAACAAGGAAGTCCTCGCCAAGCATGGCCGCGAGATCTTCGAAGCCGCCCAGAAGGGTGGCGGAGCCGTCTACTTCGAGGCCGCGGTCGCTGGCGGCATCCCCCTCATCATGCCCTTGCAGCGCGGGCTGGCGGCCAACTCCCTCGCCTCCGTCCAGGGCATCATCAACGGAACCACCAACTACATCCTCACCCGCATGGCCAAGGAAGGCAGCACCTTCGACGACGCCCTCGCCGACGCCCAGAAACTGGGCTACGCCGAGGCCGACCCGACCTCGGACGTCGAAGGACACGATGCCGCCTACAAGCTCTCCCTGCTGGCAAGCCTGCTCTTCGGAGAGCATGTCGATACCGAAGCGGTCCCGCGCGAAGGCATCTCCGGCATCATGCCGCAGGACCTCACGTACGCCCGTGAACTCGGCTACGTGGTGAAACTGCTCGGAATCGCGAAACGCGCAGGCGAAGGACTCGAAGCCCGGGTCCATCCCACGATGATCCCCGTCGACCACCCGCTCGCCCGGATCGACGGAGTGACCAACGCCGTGACCGTCCACGGAGACGCCGTCGGCGAAGTGACCTTCTCCGGACCCGGCGCGGGCCGCGGACCCACCGCCAGCGCGGTGGTGGGCGATCTGCTCAACGTCGCGAGCCTATTGGACACGCCCGACCGCATGATGGCCTGCCTTCAATCCCGGACGGTCAGTCCCATGCCCCTCGACGAGGTGGACTCCGCGTTCTACCTGCGGCTGCAAGCCAAGGACGTGCCCGGCGTGCTCGGAGCCGTCGGCACCTGCTTCGGAACCCATCGCGTCTCGGTACGCTCGTTCGTTCAACATCCCGCCGAAGGGGGCCACGCCGAGCTCGTGATCGTCACCCACCGGGTGCGCGAAGCCAGCTTCCGCGCCGCCGTCCGGGAGATCGCGGAGATGCCGGGCATCCGCGCCATCTCCAACGTCATTCACGTGGAGGAGCAAGCATGATCACCGCAGCCACCCGCCGCTGGCGTGGACTCATCCCCGAGTACGGACAGTTCCTGCCCGTCACCGACGCCACCCCCGTCGTGACCCTCGGCGAGGGCGCCACGCCGCTGGTCCGCCTCGAACGCCTGCCCAAGGCCCTGGGCTTTCCCGAGCTGGAGCTGCACGTCAAGCTCGAAGGCGCCAATCCCACCGGCTCGTTCAAGGATCGCGGCATGACCCTGGCGGTCTCGAAGGCCAAGGAAACGGGCTCCGAGGCCTTGATCTGCGCATCGACCGGGAATACCTCGGCCTCGATGGCCGCCTACGCGGCAAGAGCCGGAATGCGCTCGTTCATGCTCGTCCCCGACGGCTACGTCGCCCTGGGCAAGCTCGCTCAGGGCATTCACCACGGCGCGAAGGTCATCCCCATCCGAGGAAACTTCGACCTGGCATTGAACCTGGTCCGAATGATCGCCGATCGCTTCCCCGTCACCCTCGTCAACTCCGTCAACCCCTACCGGATCGAAGGCCAGCAAACCGGCGCCTTCGAAGTCTGCGACCAACTGGAGGGCGTTCCGGACGTGCTCGCCATCCCGGTCGGCAACGCCGGCAACATCACCGCCTACTGGAAAGGCTTCAATGCTTACCTGCAGCACGACCAGATCGACAGGCTGCCTCGGATGTTCGGCTTCCAGGCGGCCGGCGCCGCCCCGATCGTCATCGGCAGCCCCGTGGACCATCCCGAGACCCTCGCCACCGCCATCCGGATCGGCAACCCCGCGAGCTGGCTCGGCGCCAAATCCGCCATCCGGGAATCGGAAGGCCTGATCGACGCCGTCACCGACGACGAGATCCTCGAAGCCTACCGCCTGCTGGGCCGCCTCGAAGGCCTCTTCTGCGAACCCGCGTCGGCAGCCTCTTTGGCGGGTATCCTCAAGCTCGCGCGCGAGGGCCGGATCACCGGAACCGAACGCATCGTCTGCGTCCTCACGGGCAACGGCCTCAAGGACCCCGAGACCGCCATGAGCGGCATCGAACACGCTCCCGAAGTCGTGGACGCCACCGAAGCCGACGTGCTCAGGGCCATGGGGTTCTAGTCCAGGCGTTCGAGGTAATAGCTCGTCCCCAGGCGTTCGAAGCCCGCGCGAGCCTGCCGCTCATGCACCAGGCGGGCGGGATCCGTCGGCACCATGTGCCGGCCGATCTCGAAGTGTGCCAGGGCGCGATCGAACGGCATGTCGAGCTTCTCGCCGAGCGCCAAGCTGAGCTTCCAGGCCCGCATGGCCTTCGCCTTTCGTCCCCGCAGCCAGTCGTAGCGCCCCTGGGCGAGCTCGGCGCGAGGCGCTCCGATCGGGAAGACCCGGGCGTAGGCGCGCAGCGACTGGCATGATGAGCGGGCAAGCTGCTCGAGCGCCCGATCCCCGGGGTCGCGTTCCCAGAGATCGAGGCAGACCTCCGCGGCCGCGGCGTAGCCGTCGAAGCTCGAGACGATCGTGGGACGCATCCCCGCGATCAGCTCCAGCGCGCGCTGGATCAGGTCCCGGGATCGCGCGACCTCTCCTTTTCGCAGCCACGCCATGGCGAGCAAGGCGAAGGGGCGCATCTGCAGGGCCTCCCCGAAGTCTCGCTGCGAGAGCGCTTCCTCCAGGTAGGCGATCGCCCGATCCCAGTCCCCCCGCATCATCAGACATTGCGACTCGGCCAAGCGGGCAATACCGATCAGCTGGGAATCGTTCCGCCGCTGCGCCTCCGCGACCAGCATCGCGCTGTCCGCGGCCACCCCGTCGAAGTCCCCCCGAACAAAGTCCACCAGCCCCATGAAGAAGCGAATCTCGCTCGTACGGCGGATGTCGCCGAGCTGTTCGGAGTACTCGAGGGCCAGCTCAAAGGCTTCGCGGGCATCTTGCCAGCGGCCCATGCCGGTGTCGTAGGCCCCGGTGACGAATTGGGTCCATGCGAGCGCCGGAAGATGCCCCAACTGTCGGGCGAGGTCGAGTGCCAACCGTCGGTAGCGCTCGGCCAAGCCATGCAGCCGGGCGACTCCCGCCGAAAGACAGAGATTCCCGTAGATCCGCGCCTGATCCGCCGAGGGCGCGGCCAGCTCCAGCAGGTTCAATCCGCGCAGGGACGCGTGGGCCATCGCCAGCGGATCGTTTCGCAGAAAGTAAATCTGCATCAGGCGATCGAATGCTCGAGCGGCCACAGCCCGCGCTGGCTCGGGCTCCCCGCTTCCCTGCCCCAGCCAGAGACGGTGGCCGGCTTGGATGAGCACATGCAGGCCGAGGCCGGTCAGGCGCTGAGCGCGACCGCGCGGAATTCGGTATCCGAGCTCGGCGACCGTTCGCTCCAGGGCCAGGCGGCTTTCCTCGGCGCGTCCCAGGCCGTAGTAGGCCTCGGCGAGTTCCCGCGTCCAGGTCGCGCGCCGAAGGGCGTCTCGCCCATCCACTTGCCGATCGAACGCCAGAGCGTCTTCCAGGAAGCGTAAGGCTTCCTCGTAAGCGCCGTTCGCCAGCGCTTGCCCGCCGGCATGGCCCAGGTAGACCATGGCCTTCGCCGGAACCTCCGCCCGACGCCAGTGGTGGGCCAGGATCGGGTAGTAAGGAGTCAGGTCGGCGGCGTAGCGCTGCTCGATGCAGAGGGCTGCGGCCTGGTGAAGCTGCTGACGCTGTGAATACAGCATCAAGTTGTAGACCACTTCCTGGGTGAGCTCATGCTTGAATTGAGGCGCGCCGTCCGCGCCCGTCACGAGGTCGAGGGCTTCCAGGGCGCGCAGGCGTTCCGGGAGGTTCCGGCGCTCCGATTCGATGGGATGGACGGCCCGGAGCAGGTCGAGCGGGAAGGTTCGCCCGATGACGCTCGCCACCTTCAAGGTCAGCTGCTCGGAAGGCGAGAGGCGATCGATCCGGCTGGTGATGACGCCTTGAACGGTATCCGGCAAGTCGAGCGACTCGAGATCGGGAGCGTCGGGAGCAAGCAGGCAAGCCCCTTCGACGATTCTCAGCATGCCCGAATCGCGAAGCGCGTAGGCGAGTTGCTCGCCGAAGAAAGGGTGGCCTTCGGCCTTGCGCAGGATGAGGGCCTCGACCGGTTCCGGCAGGAACGGCACGCCCAGACGCTGACAGACGATCGTGCGAATCGCCTCGGGCGGCAAGCGCTCCAGCCGGATACGGCGGGTGGACGGGGCCTCCAGGATGCCGCGCATGTCCTCGGCCGGTTCGCCTTCCACCGGCCGCTGGGTCAGGATGATCAGGGCATTGGGCAAGTACTGGCTGGTTCGAGCGACCAGCGCCCAGGAAGCCGAATCGAGCCAGTGCGCGTCCTCCAGGACCAGCAGCATGGGGGCGTGACCGCTCGCCATGCGCAGGACCCGGAAGAGGAGATCGCGGGTATTGGCAATCCGTAGCTCGCCCGACAACTGGGACGTGATCTCGTTGTCGGGAAGATCGAGGGAGAGGACCGAGTTGAGCAAGGGAGCCAGGCGCATGGCCTCGGGATCCGGCTCCAGGCGTGTGTAGACATGCTGCCTCCAGGCCTCGGTGCGGGGCAGGGGCAGCGTCAGCCAGGAGGAGCCGCGGCTCGGGGTCCCCACCTGAAAGAGCTGGCTGAAGATGGGTTGCCACGCATGGTAAGGCGTGCCCTTCTCGATGGCCTCTCCCAGACCGAGGTAAGCGGGTAGGCCGAGAAGTCGCGCCTCCTGCAGGGCGATCGCCGCCAGCTGGGACTTCCCGAGCCCCGCCTCGGCCTCGATCACCACCACTCCCCCGTTTCCCGCCTCGCTCAAGCCGCGCAAGCGCTCGCGAAGGACATGGGCCTCGGCGTCCCGTCCCACCGAGGCCGAGCGATCCTTGGGAAAGCGTCTTCGAGACTTTTCGACCGGACGGTAGACGCTCAGCGGGACGGCACGTCCCTTGAGCGTGATCACGGAGGCGGGAGCGAAGGCCACGCGCTCGCCCACTTCGTGGCGGGTGGCCGCGTCGCAGAGGATGTCGTCGGGAGCGGTCTGCATCAGGCGGGCCGCCAGGTTCACGATGTCTCCGATGATGGTGTACTCGCGGCGACGGGCGTTTCCGATCTCGCCGCAGAAGGCGCGCCCCGTCGAGATGCCGATCGCGGAAGAGAAGCCGTGACCGGCGAGGGTCCCCTGGATCTCCAGAGCCGCCTGGACGCCTCGCCTGGCATCGTCCTCGTGGGCCAGCGGAGGCAAGCCCAGGACCACCACCGCCGAGACCCCCTTCTCGTCGAGGCTGAGCTTGTTGATGCTTCCCTCGTATCGATCCACGATCCCCTGCAGGCCGAGGGCCATCTTCTGGGCGCGCTCCAGGGTGGTGCCGCGGGCGAGTTCAGGCAGGTTGATGAAGAGGATCGTGACCTTGCGAAGCTCGGCCAGCCAACCTGCCTGGTCGACTCCGGTACGGGCGAGCACGGCCTCGGGAAGAAAGCCCCGCAAGCTCCCCTCGTCAGCCGCCGTCAAGGTCACCGGGTTCAAAGGCCGCAGGGCCAGCGTCTGCCGCAGCGAGAGCAGCTGAAAGCCCTCCCCCGTTAGCGGTCGCGCCAGGCCCTTCTCGGCGATGAGCTCCCAGGCCTGAGGGGCCAAGACGACGTCGCCGGGGTCGCCCATGGGCAGGACGGCGGCGAGTTGCTCCACGGCATCTCCAGCGAAGAGAATCTCCCAGCGGTTCTTCAGGCCGCCGATGCGGGCGAGCATGACCTCGCCGGCTCCGACTCCCACTCTCAGGGACAGCGCGTCACCCGCGGCAATGGGGGATTGCCAGCGGGTGGCCTGAATCGCGAGGGCGCACTGGGACGCGCGCAGGCAAACGGTTTCGAGCGGTTCGGCGGCCATGTCGGCAGGCCAGACGGCCACCAGCGCGTCGCCCGCGAACTTGATCACATCGCCGCCATGCGCCTCGACCAGCCCGATGAGCTGCCCGAAGTAGGCGTTCAGGATATTGCTCAGCGCTTCCTCGCCGGAAGGATGCTGAGCGAGTGTTTCCGCGAGCCGGGTGAAGCCGGAGATGTCGGCCAGCAGGACCGCCGCGTCCTTGCGCCGCAGCGAAGGATCATGCGCCATTTCGCCGCGCACGTGGTGCGTGACCCAGACCGGAACGTAGCTTGCAATCGTGTCCAGGATCGACGGCATGGGGCCCTTTTAGATCGGCGTGCCCCCTCATTGTACCCGGCGCCGGCCCTCACGTCTCAGGGGCGACCGCTCGCGCCGCATCCCTGACGCCACTCGCAGAGGGAGCCTTCGTCATGCAAGCTCGTCAGGCCAGCTCGGCCAACCGCGTGGCGGCAAGCGGAGCCGTGAGGCGGGACCGGCGCTCGACGCAAGGCACTGCCGGCAGCGTGAACGTGAAGGTCGTTCCCTTGCCAAGCTCGCTCGCGACCTGGATCTCACCTTCGTGGGCTTCGACCAATTGCTTGGCTATCATCAAGCCGAGCCCGGTCCCGCCCTGATTGGGGCGCACCTGATAGAACCCCTCGAAGAGCAACGGCAGGCTTTCGCTCGGAATGCCGATACCGGTATCGCGCACGCCGAAGGCGATTCCGCCGGCCTGAGGATGAGCGGTGAGCATCACCGACCCGCCGTCGGGCGTGAACTTGAGGGCGTTGGAGATCAGGTTGTTGAAGATCTGCCGCAGGCGATTGGGATCCGCATGGACCGCGGGCAAGGCGGACGACGCCTTGATCGTCAGCCGAACGTTCCGCTTTTCGGCCAGTGCCGCGAACGAGGCCGCAACCGCCCTCATGGCCTCCTGGGGGGAAACCGGGTGACGATCCAATTCCATGCGGCCCTCGTTGAGCTTGACCAGGTCGAGGACATCCTTGACCAGGGTCTCGATTTGCTCCGCGCCCTCCCGGATCTGAACCAGATAGTGACCCTGCTGAGACGTGAGGGGGCCCGCGACCTCGTCGGCCATCAGCTCCGCAAAGCCGGTGATGATGCAGAGCGGTGTCCGGAGTTCATGAACGATCGAGGCGAAGAGCGTCTCGGGCGAACGATCGGCCGCTCGAGACTCGGCAACCGAGATCGCAGCCTGCCGGCGAGGCAACAGACGGGAAAGCCAGTCGATCATCTCTTCCCTCCCGAAACGACGACACGGATGCCTCGTGCCTGACCTCATCGCGCCGGCGACGCCTGCGCGACTTCATCCGCCCCCCTCGACCGGAGCCCCTCCGAAATCGATTCAAGCCATTCGAAACCATCAGAAACCATTCAAGCCGTTATCGGAACAACACTTCATTAAGTATTACAAAGCAAGCACATGATATGATAGCGACTCTTCGAACGATGTCAAACATGCAATTGCTTCCTCGGAGGGCCCCAGCTACCGGGTCGCAGGGATTCGAGCGATAGAACCCCTTACCGTTCGAGCGATTCAGGCACGAACGGCCCGGAAGAGCCGCCCGTGCCTGAATCGGGGGCTCGTGCAAAACGACGAATTTTGCTGTCGGTGTTGGGGAGAGCTTCAGGGCGCCTGGAGATAGTAGCGGAACGTCATCGAGGCCTGGACCCTGTCGGGATCGGCCTCCGAGGTAGAGACCGAAAGGACTTCGACGCCTCGGACGGGTTCGGGGGCCTCGAGCGCCTCGATGAACGCCGCGAGGGCCTCATAGTCGCCTTCCAGTTGAACGTCCACCGCGTGGGTCGGTAGGCCGCCGCGCAGGACGGGCGCCGCCGCGATTTTCGCCTGCTGCATGCGCAGTCCCGAGGCTTGGGCCATGTCGCCCAGGGCGCGCTGAATGGCCATGGTGGCCGTCTCCCCGGTTGCCGGTCTCAGCGGAACGAGGGATGCGCTTGCCTCCGCGGTCAGCGGCGTACGGGCCGCCGGCTTCATGGCGGCCGCGAGCTCCGCGTGGGCGTGCCGGGTCTTCGCCTCGAGGTCGCGCGCCCGCCCCAGGCGCGTGATCAGGGGATCGAGAAGAAACATGTAAAGAATCAGGACTTCGACGAAGAAGGCGAAGAACAGGATCAGGCGGCGATCGCGCATGCTAAGCCCCGCGCGAGACGTGCTCGACCCACTCATGGCCGAAACGCTCCTTGCGGACTGAACGCCGCCTGGATCCGGAAGCGATAGACGCGGCCGCCCTGCCAGTCCGTTTCAGTGACCTCGGGTACCTCGATACCGGACAGGGAGCGCGATTGACCCAGCATCTTGGCGAGCGCCAGCGGCGCCTCTCGCGACAGCGCGTAGCCCTCGACGGCCAAGCTCGAATCGGCTCCCAGCACGGTCTCCGAGAGCCAGACGTCATGCGGCGTGACTTCCTGAAAACGACGGAAGAGGGCGGCGACCGACTCCGTTCGCGTCACTGCCGCTCGCATCGCAGCCTCCGCTTCGCCCGCATGATCCGGGCGCATGAGTTCCGCCTGCATGGCCGCTATTTCGGCCTGAAGGGTCGCCGCGGCCCGCTCATGATGCTTGACCTGCTCCGAAAGCCAGAGGTTCGCGACGAGCGCCACGACCAGCACGGCGGCAAATGCCAGCGGGATCCCGACCCCCCGGGAGACCTGAGGCCGCGCCGGTTTCAAGCGATCGAGGCGCAGGTCGAAGGCGAAGAGACTCGCTTCCGTCCCGTAGAGCGTTGCCCCGCGCATCATCACGCACTCGCCTTCCGGCGTGAAAGCCTCCAGCGCCTGAGCCGTCACTCCCTCTGGCATCTCCAGCAGCTCCAAAAGCGGTGCGGGGGCATCCACCAGGTAGCAGATGCCTTCATGCAAATCCATCAAGCTCCGCTGCAACTCCAGCCGCGTTTCCGCGAGCGCCGCCGCCTCGCCCTCACGAAGTCGTGAGGCCTGGACGTAGAGCGTTCGCCACGATCGCAGCGTCTCGCGGTCCCAGAAACTGACGTGAATCTGCTGAGGGAAGACCGTGACTATCTGGCAGACCTGCCTCTCATGATCCTCGGCCCACAATCCCCTGAGCATCGCGAACTGCGCGGGCTCCACGCTCGAGATGGTCAGCCCCAGCCCTTCGAAGACCTCGACGACGGCTTCGAGGTCCTCTCGCCGGCAGGCCGCCAGCAAAACGCCGAGCGATCCCTCTTCCGAGTCGAGCTGGGCGAAGTCGCAGGCGACCTCCGCGCCGGCGAAAACCCGGTAACGCTCGGCCTCCGCCCGAATCGCGAGTTCCAGCTCCTCGCGTGGCGGAACGAAGGGAATCGGCAGCGTCACGGTTCGGATCAGCAGGCCCTCGAGCGCCAGGTGTGCCTGCCGAACGGGGCGGCCGATCTGGTGAAGGCAGGACTGAATCGCCACGCGCAGCGCTTCGGGATCATGGAGACGGAAGCTCGAAAGCTCCGCGGCCGAGCGAGGCCCCAGCGCGCCGGCCGGAAGCGGCGCATGCACGGTGGGCACGCCCGGATCGGGACTCCCGAGCCAGAGCCCCTCCGAGGTCAGAACGATGCTGTATCGCGGCCTTGCGCCGAACGGCAAGCGGAACATTCGCTACTTCATCGGGAGGACGAGAAGCGGCACCACGTAGGGAGCCTGCTTTTCTGTATCCGCGGACGCATAGAGACTCATCGTGAGCCGGAGCGGAACGGTCATCTTGTCATTGAACCAGATGTCCACGACAGCGGTCTCGCCGGCCTTGATCGTGACGGGCTTGGGCAGTTCCCCCATGGTGTTCTTCTTGTGGTTTTGCCACTTCGTGCCATCGATCGTCACGTGCTTCAAGGAAGCATCCTGCACGCCGGCCGGCCAGACGAAATCGAAGTACTTGATCGAAATGTCCTCATCCGAAACGTTCTCGATCGTGAAGTCGAACATCTTGTTGCTGGCGTTGTCCATTCGGACATCGCCGGCGGGCCCGTTCAGGACGCGGGATTGAGCCGGCTCGCGCATGTAGGCCGAGATCACGGGGACCTCCCGCGTCTCCTTCGTCGTCAGGCTGGCGACCTGCAACTGAACCAGGTCGATCCGGCGGATGAGTTGGCGATTCTCGGCGGATAGGCCCTCGCCGTCGAAGTAGTCGAAATCGCCGCGAAGCACCTCGAAGGCCTTGGAGTCGACCACGTCGGCCCAATCGGTCGGCGCGGCGTTCGCCATCGCGCTGATCCCGCGCTGTAGTTTCCGGGCGGCGAAGCGGTATGTCACGTACTGGAACCCACCCGCCTTCGGCTGCCTCAGGGCGAATTCCTTGCTGGAGGGCACCTTGGCGATCCCCGCGGCCTTGCGAACATCCTCGCTGAAGTGACTCAGCGCGAAAGCCATGTCCTGCTGGGCCATCAGACCGATGCGGCTTTCACGGCTCAAGGTGACGGTCTGAACGCCCAGGGTGCCGACGAGCAGGACGAGCATGCCGACGATCGACAGGGCGAGCATCAGCTCGACCAGCGTGAGGCCCCGTTCATGACTGGATTTCATCAATCGGCCTCCTTCGCCGTTAGCGTCACCATGCGGATGAGCGAGCCACCTGCTCCGGGAGCCGAGACGTTCACCTCGGCTCGCAACACAGTGGGACTCGGCGCCGTTATCTCCAGAACGTAAGACATGCCGGAGGTGGCATCCGAACCAACCGTACTGCCTACCGATTGACTGGCAAACGCCTTCCCTCGCACGTCGCGCTCCAAGACCTGCTGGGCCACCACCAGCGCCTGGGCCTTCTGACCGATGGCCAGGTTCGCCTGCGAGATACCTACCCACATCTGGGCGGTCGGCACCAGCGCAATCGAGACGATGGCCAGCGAGATCGCCACCTCGATCAGCGAAAAGCCATTCTCGTCTGCGCTTCCGGCTACTCGAACTCCCACTGCAAGATTCTCCCGTCATTGACGAAGGCCCGCGCCCGCGACCGGTAGGTGAACCCCGCGAGCGCAGCGCTTCCGGTGCTCGTGATCCAGAACGAAGGCGCGGGCCCCGAGACGTCGGCCTCGTAGAGCACCAGGGGATCCCCAGTGGCCAGCGTCGTCGGTCCCAGGCTCGCGGTGGCCGCGAACGAGGCGAAGATGCCGGCCTCGGCAGCGTTCATGGCCTGGAGTTTCCCGTACTCCGCCATCACCCGGGTGGAATGGGTGATCTGGGATGAGGCGAGCATGACGGCAGCCGACAGGAAGATAAAGACGACCATGGCCAGTATCAGGAGCGTCGCCCCCCGCTCACCTCGATGGCGGCGCATCACCATTAGCTTTCCTCGATCCCGCGATTATGGCAGGGTGGCCGCGCGCATCCGTTGATATTACGGCATGGCAAGGTTATGCTGGGAGCGTCGGCCCGCCATTCCCCCACCACCACAGGATATCACGCCAGATGACCGAATCGGATACCCCCCGAGGTCCCAGGTTGCGCAAACTTGGAGAGCTGCTCGTCGCAGAGGGCCTCCTCGCGTCCAATCAGGTGGATCGGGCGCTGGTGGAGTCGCGGCAGACCGGCGAGCCCCTCGGCAAGATCCTCCTGAAACGGGGCCTCATAACCGAAGAGCAACTCGGCGGAGTTCTCAGCGCGCAGGCGGGAACGGAGTACCTGCACATCGGCTCGCGGGCCTTCGACCGGGAGCTTCTCGACCTCTTCCCGCATGACTTCCTGCTACGCCACCAGGTTCTTCCCATGCGGATCGAGGACGGCGTGCTGCACGTGGTCATGGTTCATCCCAACGACGTGGACACGCTCGACGAGATCCGGCTGCTGACGGGCCTGAAGCCGTATCCCGTGGTGACGACCAGCAAGGAGTTCGACGACGCCTTCGGAGCGCTGCTGAGCTCGTTGCAGGGACAGGTGTCGGAAGCGATCGCCTCGCTGCGCCAGGAAGAAACCGAAACGGCGGGATCGGACGTCCAGCGTCTGGCCGACGAAGTCGCCGTCGACGATCAGCCCATCGTCAAGTTGCTCAACTCGATTCTCGCCGATGCCATCGCCCGCGGAGCGAGCGACGTCCACATGGAACCCCGGGAGAAGGTCTTGCGCATCCGGCTGCGCATCGACGGCATCATGAACGACGTGACCGAGGTTCCCAAGGACGTCGAGGCCGCCATCATCTCTCGGCTCAAGATCATGGCCAACATGGACATCGCCGAGCGCCGCCGCCCTCAGGATGGCCGCAGCCGCCTTGCGGTGGGGGGAAAGAACTACGACCTTCGCGTCAGCCTGATCCCCAGCATCTGGGGCGAGAAGGGGGTCATCCGGATCCTGAGGCCCGCCATGCTCTTCGGCGGCATCGAGAGCCTGGGACTCTCTCCAGAAGCCTTTGCTCAGATCAAGGCCCTGATCGAGGCGCCTCACGGCATCGTGCTGGCCACGGGCCCGACGGGATCCGGCAAGACCACCTCGCTCTACTCGGCCCTCTACGAACTCAACACCCCGGATCGCAACATCGTGACGGTCGAGGACCCGGTGGAGTACCCGCTGGAAGGGATCACCCAGACCCAGGTGAACCCCAAGGCGGGGCTCTCCTTCGCCGAAGCGCTGCGCTCCCTGTTGCGCCAGGACCCCGACGTCATCATGGTGGGGGAGATCCGGGATCAGGAAACCCTTCATGCGGCGGTCTTCGCCGCCTTGACCGGACACCTGGTGCTCTCGACCATCCACACCAACGACGCAGCCAGCACGCCCACGCGCATCCTCGAGATGGGGCTTCCTGCCTACCTCATGGCCTCGTCGATCCGCGGAGTGGTGGCCCAGCGGCTCGTTCGCAAGCTCTGTCCCCATTGCCGGGAGTCCGTCTTGGCGAACGATAGCTATCCGGAGGCCTTGCGCGCGGCGCCGCTTTTCCGCAGCCGAGGTTGCGGCCGCTGCCGGAACACGGGCTTCAGCGGTCGCATCGGTCTCTTCGAGGTCATGACCATGACGCCCTACCTGCAAGAACTGGTGGGAGAGGGGGCTCCCTCTTACCGGATTCGGGAGGCCGCTGTCCACGAGGGCATGCTCGCGATGGCCGATGACGCCATGCGCAAGGTCCATGACGGCACGACCACCCCCGAGGAAGTCGCCCGAGCCCTGGGCCCGAGCTGGACGGAACAACGATGCCAAGCTTTATCTACCGAGCGGTAGATCTCGACAGCCAGCGGCAGGTAGACGGCCTGATCGAGGCCATCGACGACCGCGCCGCCCGCACGCAGCTTCGCGCGCGCGGGCTCCTGCCGCTGACGATCGCCCCGGTCACGACCGAGGCGGAAATCAACCCGCGGCTTCAAGCGCTGATCGAGGCCCTGACGTTTTACCCCGTCAAGATCAAGGACCTCTCCATCTTCACCCAGCAGCTCGCCGCGCTGGTGGAGGCCAGCATCCCGCTGATCGACGCCATGCACCTGCTGGAGGAACAAGCCTCCAACCCATCCATTCGCGCGGCGCTCGGGGAGATCCGCAAGGATCTCTTCGGGGGGATGAGCCTGAGCGAGGCGCTCGCGCGCCATCGGCGAATCTTCAACCCGCTCTTCATCAACCTGGTCCAAGCCGGCGAAATGAGCGGCTCGCTGGACACCATGCTCCTGCGACTCGCCGACATGATCGAGGCCAGCGCCGAGCTGGAGCGCAAGGTCAAAGCCGCGCTCACCTATCCCGCCCTCCTCGCCGTCACCTTGACGGCGGTCATCATGGTGATCATGGTCTACGTGGTTCCGGGGTTTCAGAGCATCTACGACAAGACGGGAAGCGCCCTTCCGCTGCCGACCCAGGTTCTGCTCGGAATCAGCAACTTCGTGAGATCCGGCATCGTCGGCATTCTGGTCGGTGCGCTCGGTCTGTTCGGGGGGTATCACGCTTATCGCCGCAGCGAAGCGGGCCAGCCCGTGATCGATACCCTCTGGCTGCGCGCGCCCCTCTTCGGGCGGTTGATCCTGGAACAGCAGGCCAACACGTTCGCCCGGGCTTTCGGAACCGTCTACGGAGCGGGGGTCCCCATCGTGACAGCACTCGAAAGCTGCCGCAAACTCGTCACGAACTGGGCGGTCGGTCGTCAGATCGAAATCGCCCTGGACGGAGTTCGATTGGGCCGCACCCTGACGGCGGGCCTGGCGAACAGCGAGCGTTTCCCGAAGATCCTGGCTCAGATGATGGCCGTCGGGGAGTCCTCGGGCCGGCTGGAGGAGATGTGCATGAAGGCGGTCTCCTTCTCCGACAAGGAGCTCAATCACCGCATTCAGCAGATGACGCTCATGCTCGAACCGCTGCTCACCATCGTCATGGGGCTGATCGTGGCGGGAATCGCGCTCGCTCTCTACCTTCCGATGTTCGATCTGCCCAGCCTGCTCATCAAGGGGTAGCGGTGGGGCGTAGCCCCGGAGTTGCCTATTCCGATAGGATCCGCGGCGTCATCATGATCACCAGTTCGGTCTGCCGCTCCTGGCTGCTGGTCGAGCTGAACAGCATGCCCAGCAGGGGAATATCGCCCAGAATGGGGAACTTGTTCCGGGTGGAAATGCGGGTGTTCTGGGTGAGGCCCGCAAGGCTCAAGGTCTTTCCGCTCTCCACCGTCACCTGCTGGGCTATCAGCTCTCGCCGGCTCAGCAGGGAGAGGACGTTGCCCATGGAATCCTTCTGAGTCTCGCGGATGGTGGAGACCGTGGGATGGAGGCGCAACGTGACGGTGCCGTCGGCTCCCACCTTGGGCAGGATGTTGAGCGTGACTCCCGACACGCCGTAGATGGGCTCGACGACGACCAGGCTCTGGCCGGTGCCGGGGGTGACGCCCGCGTTGGAGAGGCGGGTTCCCTTGATCACCTCGTCCACGATGTTGATCTGGCTCTCGGTGTTGTCCGACGCGATGATGGTGGGGCGCGCCAGGACCTTGGCCCGGCGGTCCTGAACCAGGGCGTTGATCTTGGCTCGGAGCGCGGTCGGGAAGAAGGTGGCGGAATCGTAGCCGACCGACCAGCCGGGATTGGTCGTCGAGATGGAGTCGAAGGTGGTGGTGACGGAGTTCTGCTGTCCTCCCGCCGTGATGCCCAGGTCGAATGCGTCTTGAGAGGAGAGTTCGAGGACCTCGACGTCGATGGCCACCTGCGCGAGCTTGCGATCGAGCTGCGAGATGAGGGATTCGGCCGCGGCGAGCGACTCCGAGGAGCCCATGACGATGACCGAGTTGGTACGGGTGTCGGGAATCGCCACCGACTGGCGGGCTTCGATGGGCATGGTCTGACTCTGGAGCGCGCGCGTTCGGAGCTGAGTCTGGGTCGCGCCGATTTCCACCCCCGAAGACGTCGTGACGCCTCCCGTTCCTTCGCGAACCGTCTCCTGGTCCACCTGCAGGGGCATCGATTCGGCCGCCTTGTTGCCGTTGTTGAAAAGCGAGGCGTTGAGAAGGGAGGCGACGTGGGTGGCGTGGGCGTGGCTGAGCTTGAAGATCCGGTGAGCTTGGGGGCGGTCCAGGGCTTCGACGATGCGCTCGGCGATGCCGATTTCGGCGGAGGACCCCATGACGAGAACGGAGTTGGTCCGCGAGTCGGCCTTGGCGATCTCCATGCGTTGCTGACCAGAAGTCCCGGCGGACCCGGTGGGTCCCGAGTAGGGGGCCGTGAGGGTGCTGGAGTTGAGGAACTCGGCGACGCGGGCGGAGCTGGCATATTTGAGTTCGAAGAGTCGCGCGCTCGATACGAGCAGCCCGCGCTCGAAGGCCTTGCTGCGACTGATAACGGCGAAGACGTTGCCCTTCCAGTAGGCTTGCAGCCCGCCCATGGCGAAGAGGGCTTCGAGGGCGTCTCCCAGCCGAACGTCCTTGAAGTCGACGTTCACGGTTTCCTTGAGGTCGTCCTCGATGACCATGCTGATGCGACCCTTCTGCCCGACGAGGCGGATGGCCTCTCGCAGGGGGAGGTTGGTGATGGAAACCGAGATCTTGCGTTCGAAGTCACCCCCCTTGAAGCTTGCGGTCGAGGAATTTTGGATGACGGAGGGGGTGGCAAGGGGATCGGCAAGGGCGGGCACCGTTGTCAGGGCGAGGCTGAGAGCCAGGAACAGGGGGGTCCGCAGGCTAGTGGGCGAGAGCATGGTTAACGGACTCCTTCGCGGCGGAGGTGCTTGATAATCAAGCTGCCCTTCCGGTTCCAGGTGAGCTTGTGGGGGGTGATGGAGGTGACGGTTGCGCCTTCGAGGCGATCTCCCAAGCGTACGAACCAGGTTCGTTCGCCCTCCGAGACCGCGGCGATGGCCTCGGCCTCGTCGTAGACGATGCCCACGTAATCGAGGCGGTCCATCACGGCTTCAGGAGCTTGGGGGATCGTCTTCACGCGAGGGACGAGTTCGGCAGGAAGCGCGCTCGATACGCTCTGAGGCACGATCAGAGGGCGATAGGGATTGCGCCGTCCGACCAGTTCGGCAGGAGGATCGGCGATCTGAGCGTGGGTCGGCGGCACTGCCACCGCATGCGAGGTTCCCGAGAGGATCCCCCCGATGAGCAGAATTCCGATCCCCCGCATGATGCCGTCGCGCTCCTTTGCCTGTCTACCCTTCGATTATGCCCGGTACGACGCGCAAGTATTCGACCGTTGTCCTTGATTCCTGGTTCTTCGCGAGTTACTATCGTCAGGCATGTCTTGATAGCCTGGCTCCGGCCCATGTCGAGTAGCCTAGCTGGCGCCGGAAGCGGATTTGGAGGAGAGAATCGAAATGTATCACCCGAAGAAAAACCAAGCTGGATTCACCTTGATCGAACTGGCGCTCATCATCGCGGTCCTGGGCATCCTGGGCGCGGTTGGCGCGGTGAAACTCGCCTCGATGACCACCGAAGCGAAAAATGCCGCCGCGCAGACGGCGCTCGCTAATGCGCGCTCGGCCTTCGCGATCGGCATCGCCAAGGAACCCAATGGCGAAGTGACCGCGGCGGAATTGGCCGCTACGTATTTGACCGGGGCGACGGCACCGACCACCAGCACGCTGAAGATCGCGGACAAATACACCGTGACCATGACCTTGGCCGCCACGGGAGACATCATCACCTCGATCGACTCCGTGTCGCACTAAGCGACCCGCGCAGAGTCGCCCGCCCCTTCTCGGCCTGGGTTCCCCTCCGCACCGGAGGGGGCCCTTTTTACTGGCCCAGCATGGCCCGCTTGACGAAGGCCGCCTTGCGCGGAGCGTCCCGAAGCATCGTCTCTTGGTGCAGGTGGTAGCAGGCGAAGGCCTGGGCGAGATCCGACTTCGGGTCCTGCTTCTGCCGCTCGTGAGTGAACTCCTCGCGCCAGTCCTCGCGGTCCCGGTGCTCGTGCCGGTAGTCGAGGGGAGCGTCGTAGGCGTCGTTCACCCCGTAAGGCGCCCGGCCGGCCGGTCCCTTGGCGGACCACTCGCTGAGGGTGGCGAAGCCGCCCACCTTCTCGATGTTGCGGCTGAGTCCAGGGCGATTCATCAGGGCGGACGCCGTGACTCCCGCTTGCCCAGAGGCGACCGTCTGCCGGAAGACCTCCGCGTCGAGCGGGTTCGCGACCCATGCCAGTGCGACTGCGTGCAGGGTCGCCATGGCGATCGTCTCGTCGTTATAGGCTCCCCCGCTCAGAAAGGCCTCGTCCTGGAGGCCGATTTCCTGGCGACTCGCGTCGTAATACTCGGGAGCCTTGGGAGAGGCCTTTCGGACGCGCTTAAGGCGTCGCATGGGCTGTTTGGCGAGGAAATCCTTGTCGACCTTGCGCAAGGCATCCTGGACGGCGACGAGTTCGGAACCCCAACGGGCCCCATCGGAGCCATCGAGGACCTGGAGCCCGAACTCATTCTGGAGGTCCTGCTTGAGGGACGTCAGCTCGGCGTCGGAAATCTGGCGAAACGTCGGCAGTTCCGCGCATCCGGCGAGGAAGAGCAGCGTGCAGAATGTCGGCACCAGGCGTTGAAATCGCTTTATCATGCGGATCATTCTAGCGGATTCCTACGTGGCTGGCCATTCGCTTGCATAGCGCAGGGGCCGCTTACTATTTCTTTTATGAACGCCATGGCTACGCCGTACATAGCCGTTAGCCGCGTTTATTAGCCGTTAGCCGCGGGCGCTCACCCCCTTTGGCCCCCTCCAAGAGGGACGAACTGGCGGAAGGTGAGATGACCAGGGCTCAAAACAGCCCAAGAATCGCACCTTTTCTACCGATCAAGCAGTATGGAGGTGAAAGGAACGCTTGCTTTGGGAATAAGCGATAGAGACCGTCTTCATTTATTACTCACATCGAGCGAATACATGGCCAATGTCCTGATAGTCGATTCCTCCCAACTGATGAGACGCAACATGTTGGCCCGCTTGAGCCCGCATGGCTTCGACATCCAACTGGCCGGCACCGGGATGCAGGCCCTGTCTATCCTGACGCGTCAGCGCCCGGATGTGATCGTCCTGGACGCCTACCTCCTCGGGATCAATGCAGTCGAGTTCATCAAGCTCTTGCGCTCGAACCCGTCCTCCGAGGATATTCCCGTCATCCTCACAGCCGGCGAGGAGCGCCTGCCCCGCCCCTTCACGGAAATCGGCGCTCAGGCACTCCTCGCCAAGCCTCTCGATATCGAGTTGCTCGTCCGGATCATCAAGAGTGTCATCGATCCGATGCCCCAGGAAAGACAATTCATCAAGTTCGTGGTACTGGAGGATCCCGAAGATCTCGACATCGAGGTGATCAAGGTCAAGGCTCATGAGGTTTACGTCCGGAGCAAGGAGGTCCCCGCACTTAACATTGGCGACCTCGTGATCCTGAGCTACGGATCGACTGCAGGCCTGATCGCCCGGGACGCCACGGTTCGCGCGAACCACGACGAGGCCATTGTCCTGAGCGTGGGCCCCAAGGTGCTCATCAAGCAGCAACGTCGCTTCTTCCGCCGCGACATCTCTCTCCCGCTTCGCTACCGGATCCCCGGTGACTTCTTCCGACTGGCGCGAACCCTCGACATCTCCGCCGGCGGCGTCCGCGCCACCGGCATGGGAGGAGCCCTGAAACTCGACATGACCCTCGACTTCCAGCTCGTGATCGATCCCGCCATGCAACTGAACATCCGTGGCATGATCCGACGTCTCGAACCCATCCCCGATGGGCTGATAGCCGGGATCGAGTTCCTGGGCATGGATCCCCGGGTCCAGGAAGAGCTCACCATGTTTCTCTTCAATGGATCCCGCCTCGTGGTGCCGCCCGACCGCCTCACCCCCTGACGCGTAGTACTCCCGCTCGAAAGCCATGGAACGAACACCTCGGTTGCCCGGAAGAACCTCGTTGACAGGCCTTCTTCGCCTGTGTTACGCTCTTTTTGACAATCATTCTCAACAGGGGAGCCGACATGTTGCCAATCTCCGCCATCACGCTCGATCAGGCACGAAAGGGCGATCGCCTGCTCATCCAGGCGATCCCCGACTCCACGGTGCGGGTCCAGGTGGTTCGCTTCGGCCTTTCGATAGGCTCCATCGTTACCTGCCAATCCGTCATGCCCGGAGGCCCCGTCATCCTCCGTCGCGGTTTCCAGGAAATTGCCATCGGCCGCGACCTCGCCCGTACGATCCAGGTCTCGAGACAGGCCTCATGAAGAGCCCCCTCGACACCCATCCACACGCCAAGTCTCTGCCCAGCCAAGGCCGCCGTTTGGTGCTGGCCGGCAATCCCAACGTCGGCAAATCCGTCTTCTTCAACGCCCTGACCGGCATCTACGTCGACGTCTCCAACTACCCCGGCACCACCGTCGAGATCTCGCGCGCGCCCTACGGCGACGACACCCTCATGGACACCCCCGGAGTCTACGGCGTCTCCAGCTTCAACGACGAGGAACGCATCGCCCGCGACATCATCCTCGAAGCCGACGTCGTCCTCAACGTCGTCTCCAGCCTTTCCCTGGAACGCGACCTCTTCCTCACCCAGCAGCTGCTCGACATGGGCAAGCGCGTCGTGGTCGCCCTCAACCAGATCGACGAAGCCCGCGCCAACGGTCTCGCCATCGATGCCAAGCGCCTGAGCGCCCAGCTGGGCGTCTCGGTCATCCCGACCGTGGCCACCAAGGGCGAAGGTATCGCGGAGATCCGGACGGCGATCGCTCAGGCCTTCGAATCCGCCCCGCCCTCCGTCGACCCCGACCTCCAGCGTCTCCTGGACCACCTCGGCGGAGGCACCCCCGCCGAGCGCCTCTTGGTCCTCGAAGGAGACGATGCCGTCGCCGAACGCCTGGGACTTCCCCCCGGCACGGAGCGCGAAGCCCTCTACGCCCTGCGCCGGACCCGGGTCAACGCCTTGGTCGATGAGACCGTCGTAGAATCCAACCAAGGCGCCACCTTCTCCACCCGACTCGGCCGCATGATCCTCAACCCCTTTGCCGGATTCGCCTCCGCCATCCTCGTCCTCGCCGCGCTCTACTACCTCATCGGCGATCTGATAGCCCAGCAGCTCGTAGCCATCACCGAAGAAACCATCATGCTCGGTATCTACGAGCCAGCCGTCCGCAGCCTGGTCGAACGCTTCTTCGCCGTCGGCACCCACCCTCATACCATTCTGGTGGGCGAGTTCGGTTTGCTCACCATGACCGTCACCTACATCCTGGGACTGCTGCTGCCGCTCGCGATCGGGTTCTACCTCTTCCTCGCCGTTCTGGAAGATTCGGGCTACCTGCCTCGCCTCGCGGTGCTGGTGGATCGCGCCCTTTCCAAGATGGGACTCAACGGCCGCGCGGTCATACCGCTCATCATCGGCTTCGGCTGCGTCACCATGGCCACCATCACCACCCGCATCCTGGGGACCCAACGGGAAAGGACCATCGCGACGGCCATCCTGGGTCTCACCATCCCGTGTTCGGCCCAGGTCGGGGTCATCCTCGGCATGCTCGCGACGGTCGGCGGCTGGAAGGCCTGGGCCATCTACGGCGGCACCATGTTCACGGTACTGGTCGCGGTCGGCACCCTCCTCGACAAGCTCATGCCGGGCAAGTCCTCGTCGCTGCTCATCGACCTGCCGCCCATGCGCATCCCCAACTGGAAAAACGTCTTCAAGAAGACCAGCGTCAAGAGCTGGGGGTTCCTGGTCGAGGCCTCGCCTCTCTTCATGCTCGGAGCCCTGATCGTCACGCTGCTCCAGATCTCGGGGGGGCTGGCCATGTTCCAGCGCGCCCTGGCTCCCGCCACGGTCGGCCTGCTTCACCTGCCCCCCCAGGCGGCGACGGCCTTCATCATGGGACTCATCCGGCGCGACTTCGGAGCCGCGGGACTCACCAGTCTTCCCCTCAGCGCCGATCAGGTGATCGTCTCGCTGGTGGTCATCACGCTCTTCGTCCCCTGCATCGCGACCGTGACCGTGCTCTTCAAGGAGCGTGGCTGGCGCGAAGCCCTCACCCTCTGGCTCGGCTCCTGGGTGATCGCCTTCGCCGTCGGTGGCGTGCTCGCGGCTATCCTGATCTGAGGTGAAGCATGCAACGGATCGGATGCCAAACCTGTTGCTACGTCGTCGACGTCGAGGGGACCGAAGCGCGCTGTCCGCGCTGCATGACCATCGTCCGGGCCGTCATGGCCTGCGCCATGGCCAACGCGACGTGCGGCACCTGCCCGTCGAACCACACGACCTAGCCTTTCCGATCCGGGCGGAGGATGGTGTAATTCAAAGATGATTCAAGCCGTTCTGAGTTACCTGATTTCCAACGACGGGGCGCCCGTCACCGAGATCCAGCGGAGCTTCAAGCTTTCCGCGGACATGGCCGCCAACATCCTGATTCAGCTCGAGGATGCGGGACTGCTCCACGAGCAGAAGTTGGACGCCTGCCACCACATGGACCACGAGGGCAAGCAAGCAGCCCATGCTCACACGGGGGGCTGCGGCTCCGGAAACTGCTCCTCGTCCGAAGGTGCCTGCGGGATCACCGAGTCCTTCGAGCGGGGCTGCTGCGGCATGAACGCGCCTTACCGGATCACTCCGGCCGGCCGGCAATTCCTCGAGAACTTCGCCACGCTCTGAGTTGCATGCCGCGGAACCAGGGCGGGGTTCCCTCTCAACCCCGAAGGGGGCTTCCCCTAAATCCCCCCCCTTGATGGGGGGGGGCGGGGGGGGGGGTTACTGATCCCAGGTTCCATCTCAACCCATGGTGATTCAGAAATAATAAGGAACGCCATGGCTTCGCCGGCGAACACCCCCCGTAGCCCCCCATTGGGCCTGCGGGCCCAGTTAGGCTACGCCTGAGCGAGGGGGGCGAATTAACGGAAGATTAGGGGGAAGATTAGGGACCGCCGTACAGCGCCTGGTAGCTCCAGAGGTTACCGAAGACCTTCTTGACGTAGTGCCGGGTTTCCGAGTACGGCACGGCCTCCACCCAGGCGTCCATGTCCCCGCCTCCATTGCCGCGCCACTTGCGGACGGCACCGGGGCCGGCGTTGTACGCGGCGACGGCATACGGCGAAACCCCTCCGAACTCCTGATGCGTGTAGTTCAGATACCAGGTCCCCAGCTTGAGGTTCCAGAAGGGATCGGTCAATTCCCGTTCGGGGCCGGGCACTTTCTTACGTACCCAGTCCGCGGTGCCGGGCATCAGCTGGGCCAATCCCATGGCCCCCACCCAAGAGCGAGAGGTCGGATCGAAGAGGCTCTCCTGTTTGACCAGGGAGGTCATCAACAGGGGGTCGATGCCATTGAGGCTGGCGGCCCGCTCCATGAGGGGGGCATAGCCCAGCGGGAAGAGGAGACGAGGGTCTTTTCCGGTGGCCAGCGCGATGGTCTGGCGGTACTGTCCCGATTGCAAATGAAGCCAGGCGCGAAGGTCCGGATTGGCCTTCACCTTGTCGGCGTAGCGCAAGGCGGGGTCTGTGAGGCCGAGGTAGACCCATTCCTTGACGGAGTGGGGCCAGTCGGCCATCTGCGCGAGGTAACGGGAAGCCGGATTGCTCGGATCGATCTCGCCACCATCCACCAGGGGACGAAGATCGTCATGGGGAGCCGACAGCGCGACCGGTCGGACCGCGAAGCCGGGATCGGCCGCGCGGCCTTCGAGGGCGTCGAGGCGGTGCTTGGAGCGCCACGAGTAGTAGGAGTTGGGGCGATTGGCGGCGGCTTTGCGGTAGATGGCGACGGCCTCCGACTTCTTTCCTTCCCGCTCCAGGATCTTTCCGAGCCAGAAGGCTCCCCCCGGTCCGTTGACCGTCTGCAGCGAGCGGAAGCCGAGTTCCGTCGCCCAGCGCGTGGCTTCCTTGAGGTTGCCGGCTGCATAGGCCTTTTGCATGAAGCGCCAGCGCACCTCGATTGCTTCCTCCGAATTGGGGAACCGTTTGACGAGTGCTTGTTCGAAGGGAACAGCTTGCTTGTCGAGGTCTTGCTTGCGGTAGACGAGTGCGAGGCGATTGAGGCCTTGCATGCCCCACTCGTCATTCAGGACCGAGGCCTTCTTGAAGTAGTCAGCCGCTTGCGTGTAGCGCTTGCGGCGGTCTTCGAGGCGCCCCAGAACGATCAGGGCGCGTCCGCGCATTTGCGAGTTGGTGGCGGCGCGGTGTAGGAGCTGAACGGCCTCGGTGTAATTGCCGAGTTGCCAGTGGCTGACGCCCCGGCGGTAGAGGCCCCAGGGGGTGTCGATACCGTCGAGCAGTTTCAGGGCGAGCGTGTATTCGCCGCGGTCCATGAGGTCCAAGGCGACGTCGTAGCGCTCCTTGGCGGGAAGCTCGAACGTGGCCATGGCGCGTGCGACATCCTTGAGATGGGCTCCCGAGGGCTTCTGCTGCCGGTAGCGCCGAAGCCAGGTGAGCGGGTCTTCGTTTCCCCGGGTTGCCCGCAAGAACAGGGCTTCCTCGGCCTCGGGGGCATCGGGGGAATCGGTGGCGACGGCCTCCCAGAGGTCTTCGGCGCGGTCCTCGTCGAGCTTGGCGAGCGCCATCCTGGCGTTGGGGATGAGGGGACTCTTGGAGAAGCGGGTGATCATGCCGTCGAGCAGGGCTCGGGCGGCATGGGGGTCGCTTTCGGCGCGCAGGAGGCCTTCACGCCAGAGCGACCATTCGGCGAGGTCGGGGAACTTCAGGCGTAGTTCGCGGCAGCGATCGGCGGCTTCTTGCGCGCGGCCCTCCCGGATCAAGCACTCGGTCACGATGACGCCGGAACGGCGGGCAAACGGCGAGGCGCCCAGGGCGTCGGCCTGCGCCTCGAAGCGCGCGCGCAGCGAGGCCCATTCATCCTCGTCTCTGGCGGCGACCTTCTGGCGGTATTCCGCCATCAAAGCTTCGAACTCGGCGCCTTGCTGGGCGTCCTGCGCCATTTCGCCGCGGGCGGCCACCGCCACGGGGGCGACCTGCGCGGCTTGTTGCCAGGCTTCGAGGGCCTTTCCGCGGTTGCCCATGCGGTAGTATGCCCGACCGAGATCCAGTGCGAGCGCGGGGTCCCGGGTGGACGCATTCTCCCAGTGGCGCACGGCCTCCGGGTAGTTCTTGAGTTGGTAGGCGAGACGCCCCTGCATGGCGGGCACGTCCGGGCGGGCCATGCCCATGCCGAGGGGGACGGCCAGAAGGGTCCCAGCCAGCAAAATTCGCGGAAGTCGAGAGTTCACGGTTCCTCCCGTCACTTGTCCCCCTCGACGGGGGGACCACAGGGGGGGTACTGATCCCAGGTTCCGTACCCGTTTACCCCCCCTTGAAAACCTCTTGAATCGCAGCGTGCAACTGACCGTTGCTGGCCAGGATCTCGTGGGCATAGGGATCGAAGGCATTTCCCCGGTAGTCGGTGACCATGCCTCCGGCCTCCTGAACGATCAAGCCACCCGCCGCGACGTCCCAGGCGGAGAGGCCGGGTTCCCAGAAGGCCTCGTAGCGTCCACAGGCGACCTGGCAGAGGTCGAGGGCGGCGGATCCGGCACGCCTGACGCCTTGAGCGCGGTGGAGCATGGCCTTGAAATAGTCGTAATTACTGCCGGATTGGATGACGTCGTAGGGGAAGCCGGTCGTGAGCAGTGCCCGCTTGAGTTCCTGGACCGACGAAACCCGGATGGCTTTGTCGTTGAGGGTAGCACCTTGGCCGCGCGCGGCGCTGTACATTTCGTCCCAGATGGGATGGTAGACCGCGCCGGCCACGATCTCGCCCTCGATGGAAAGGCCGATGGAGACGCAGTAGTAGGGGAAGCCGTGGGCATAGTTGGTGGTTCCGTCGATCGGATCGACGATCCAGCGAAAGGCGGACGAAGAGGACTTGAGGCCTTCCTCTTCGCCCAGGACGTCGTGGTCGGGGTAGCGGCGGGCGATTTCTTCGCGGATGAGGGTTTCGGCCATGCGATCGACCTCGGTCACGAGGTCGATATCGCCCTTGTACTCGATGCGCTGGATCTTGCCTTGATGTTCGCGCAGAATGGCGCCCGCGAGACGGGCGACCTCCTCCGCGAAGCGGCGGTATTCATTCACGGAATTACCCCTTTATGAGCCTTGCAGCATCCACTCTACAACATCTGCGCACGAGTTGCCGTCACCCGGATGCGCCAGGCCGACCACCTGATACGCGGGGCTTCGGCGACTTCGGGGTATACCATACAAGCAAGAGACTTCGGGGATACCGGGCAAGCATGACTCAGAGGAGGCGGAAAATGGGACATTGGCGGTGGGCGTTCGGACTGGGAGCGGGCTTGCTCCTTGCCGCTCCAGCCTGGGCCGCGCCCGGCACCGCCGAGAACCTGGATTTTCACCTGAGCATCGAGTCGATCTCTTGGACCGCCACCGGCTTCGTGGTGAAGGCGCAGATCGAGAACCGGACCGGTAGCCCCGAGCTCTTTCTCCACCACCAACCGAATCTCGACGATCCGGAAGCCTACACGCACCAGCTGGGCCCGACAACGGGTCCGGGAGCGGCTGGCACCAACGCCAGGCGCCAAACCTTCATGCTCAAGGGGCTGACGAGCACCCGAACGGCGGCCATGCTGGCCTTCGGGGTCGGCGCGGATGAACGCGCAGGACTCCTGATCGTGGGGGAGGCGCGCGCACCTTACCGGCAGGTGGCGATCGCCCTTTCAGGCTTGCTGCCGGAGCGCCCCGTTGCCGTGCGGCCGGCGGGCCCGGGACCCACCAGCATGCGGCCCGACGGTTTGATCTCCGGTGCGGGGCAGCCCGCTGCGGCAAACGCATCCAAGGCGCAAGCCGTCGTGGCAGGTCGGGCCGAGAGCGGCATCGTTCAGCGTTTCCTGCCGCCGCATGCCTCGTTCGGCGACGCCATCGTGCTCCACGAGGGCTCGGCAGGCCCTCGCGGGGAAGGCTGGACGCGGCTGTACACGGAGCTTCCGGACATCACCCTCGACGAGCTCAAGCACGTGCTGGAGCGCCCCGCGCAGATCTGGCGGGGCTACGAGGGCTTTCTCTACGTGAGGAACGTGGGTGGGAAGCGAGCGCTCGCCGTCGATGTGAGTAACCAACGGGTGATCTCGGCGCGCTACGTCACCCCGCAGACCCTGGGGCAGGTCATGGGGCCCGGGACGCGGTACCCGAAGCGGGTGTACATGGGGCGTCCCTAGGGAACGACGAGACTGCGCCCGTACGGTTGCTCAGCCGGCGGCTAGCAGCATAAGGAACGCCATGGCTTCGCCGGCGAACACCCCCCGTAGCCCCCCCATTGGGCCTGCGGGCCCAGTTAGGCTGCGCCTAGCAAGGGGGGCCATGTTAGCGGAAGATTAACACCCCACGAAATTAATGGCCCCGTGCGTTCAAGCTGGCGGTGAGGGGTTTGCCCATGACGTCGGAGATCCGGTGCAGGTCGGCCATCATGGCCCGGAACTGCTCGGGGTAGAGGCTCTGGGGACCGTCGGACTTGGCCGTGGTCGGATCCCGGTGCACCTCCACCATGATCCCGTCGGCGCCGGCGGCCACCGCCGCGCGGGCGATGGGCGCGACCAGCTCGCGCCGGCCCGTCCCGTGGGAGGGGTCGGCGATGATGGGAAGGTGCGAGAGCTGCTTGATGACCGGAATCGCGTTGATGTCCACCATGTTCCGGGTGTAGGTCTCGAAGGAGCGGACTCCCCGCTCGCACATGATGACCTGCTCGTTTCCTTCCGCGAGGATGTACTCCGCGGCCAGCAACCACTCCTTGAGGGTGGCCGAAAGGCCGCGCTTCAGCATGACCGGCTTCTTGGCCCGCCCAGCACGACGGAGGAGCGAGAAGTTCTGCATGTTGCGGGCGCCGATCTGGATGATGTCCGCGTACTCCTCGACGGCGTCGAGACTCTCGAGGTCGATGGCCTCGGTGATGATGGCGAGCTGGTAGCGATCGCGCGCCTTGGCGAGCAGCTTGAGGCCCTCGATCCCCATTCCCTGGTAGGAGTAGGGGCTGGTGCGCGGCTTGAAGGCCCCGCCCCGCAAGATGGTGGCGCCGGCCAGCGCGACGGCTTCGGCGGTCTCCAGCAACTGAGCTTCGTCTTCGACCCCGCACGGGCCCGCCATCACGACGGTGCGATTGCCGCCGATCACCGTGCCGTTGAAGAGCGGAATCAGGGTGTCGTCCTTCTTCCACTCGCGGCTGACCAGCTTGTAGGGCGACGAGACGCTGATGACTTCCTGAACTCCCGGCAAGCCCTCGGCACGCGCGCTATCGACCGGACCGTCGTTGCCGACCACGCCGATCGCCATGCGCTGTTCCCCGGGAATGGGGCGCGCCTGATATCCCATGTCCTCGATGACCTTCACCACGCGGCGGATATCTTCCGAAGTGGCGTCTTGCTGCATGACCACGAGCATCCCATCTCTCCTACTAGCCCCACGAGCGACCATGCCGGGACCCGAAACCCCGTTCCCGGCGATTGGACTGCCCCGCGTGGTCGACGCGCGGGGAAACGCCCGCGGTCAGCGATGAAGGGCAAACCAAAGGCTTGTTCTCCAGTATACCCCTAGAATTGCGCCCCTTGGCCAAAAAGACCGAATCGAGTCCAAGCCCGACGTGGCAAGCGGGCAGCCTCCTGGGAGGCTGCCCGCTTGCTGGGGACCGAGATTCAGGGGATCGGGTCTAGCCCGCGCAGCCGCAGCCGCCCGAGCCGCAACCGCCGGCGGCCTTCTTGGGGGCCTCCTCGACCTTGGGGGGAGCCGACGAGCCGCAACCGCAACCGGAGGATGCGGGGGCGTTGGGGTTGGTGATGGTGAAGCCACCGCCCGCCATCTCGTTCTTGAAGCCGATCTCGGCTCCCTCGAGGTGCTGAGCGCTGAAGGGATCGATCACGACCTTCAGGCCATCGATGTCGTACTGCTGATCGTTGGCCTTGGGCTCATCCAGCCCCATGCCGTAGCTGAATCCGGAACACCCACCGGGCTTCACGTAGACCCGCAGCGCGAGATCTTTGCGGGATTGGCCCAACAGGGCCTCTTGAAGCTTGTCCTTCGCTTCGGGGGAAACAATGACCATGAACAGGACCTCCCGGGAATCGACTTGCATAACCAGGTTTCATTATACCCGCAGCAGCCCCTCTCCCTCAAGCAGCACCGCCCGAGTGGGAGCAACATGGCGAGCGGACCTATTCCACCCGCGCAAGAAATCCAGGGCAGGGTAAGATAAGGATAAGACCCGCTGAACTCGCCGCGTCACTGGAGGTGGAAATGTCCTTAGCGACCCCCAAGCCCGTCGCCATCGCCCTGGGAATCTCCCTGCTCCTGCTGAGCGGCTGCCAGAATGCCGTGGGAAGCGGAGGGCGTTTCGCCACCGAATCGGAGTCGGCGGAAGCAACCGATCTGCCCGATAACGCCGAAATTCGCCCCTACCTCCAGAACGTCACCACCGAAGGCATCACCATCCTCTGGCGCAGCGCCGCGAAGGGCGTCGGCGAGGTCACCCTCACGGGCCCCGATGGCGAGGTGAGACGCTTCACCGAGGCAGGCGCCGCCCAGGACCACCGGATCCGCCTCTCGGACCTGCATCCGGCGACCACTTACCGCTATGCCGTCGCCCAGGCGGGAAAACCGGTCTGGACCAGCACGCTCACGACGGCCCGCCCGCGGGGCCAGAACGGCTTCACCTTCGGCGTCATGGGCGACATGGGCAAGGGCAGCCCCGAACAGTTCGCGATAGCCAAGCAACTCGCCCAGTTCGGCCCCGAGTTCACCCTGCTCACCGGCGACATCGTCTACTTCCGCGGCGCCGAAGGGGACTACCTTCCCAAGTACTTCAAACCCTACCAGGACCTCATCGACGATCAGGTCTTCTTCCCCGTCCTCGGCAATCATGACATCCTGACCTGGCTCGGCAAGCCCTACTTCCGATTCTTCGATCTTCCCACCGGCAACGTGGAGGCCGCAGGCCGCTACTACCAATTCTCCTACGGAGACGTCGACTTCTTCGGCCTCGACTCCAACCAGGCCTTCACCAAGATCCTCCCCCAGTACCGCTGGATCAAGTCCGCCCTCGAAGCCTCCACCGCCAAGTGGAAGATCGTCTTCTTCCACCACCCTCCCTACTCCGCCGGCAAGCACGGAGACGACAAGACCGTCCAGGAGCACCTCGTCCCCCTCTTCGAGACGTACGGAGTGGATGTCGTCTTCGCCGGACACGAGCACAACTACGAGCGCATCAAGCCCGTTCGCCAGTTCGAAAGCGCCGGCCGCCCCATCACCTACATCGTGACGGGAGGCGGCGGCACCGATCTTCGCCCGGTCGGCAAGAACGAACGCACCGCCTACTCCCAGAGCATCCACCACTTCATGGGTGTGAAGGTGGAGGATCAGCGGATCGCCATCCAGGCCATCGACCAGGCGGGGCGGGTCTTCGACGCGGTCGAGGTCACAAAGTAAGAAGCGGCCCCTCGCCTGGGCTCGGGGCTAGTCACGTAATGGCCGGAAGGCGCTTCACGGCGGCTTCGTACTCGGTCAGCATGGCGCGAATGACATCGCCGGCCGGCCGGATGTCCCGGATGAGCCCGCTCACCTGCCCGACCTCGATCTCGCCCTCCGCGAGGTTTCCCTCGTGAATGGCCCGCCGCGCCCGTCCCGAGCCCAGGAGCTCCGCGAGGTCCTCTTTGGAGGCCCCGGAGGCCTCCGCCTCCATGACCTGCCGCGCAAACGGGTTGAGCAGCAGGCGCACCGGGATGACCTTCTTCAGCAGCAGGCGGGTCTGGCCCTCCTCCGCGCTCACGATGGCTTCCTTGAACGCCTGGTGAGCCGACGACTCGGTCGTGGCGGCGAAGCGCGTTCCCACCTGAACGCCCGAAGCCCCGAGGGCCAGGCTGGCGGCGAGGGCGCGCCCATCCCCGATGCCCCCCGCGGCGATCACCGGGATCGACACGGCGTCGACCACCTGGGGGACGAGCACCATGGTGGTGGTCTCCTCGGGGCTGTTGTGGCCCCCAGCCTCGAAGCCCTCCGCCACCACGGCGTCGCAGCCGGCAGCCTCGGATTTCCTGGCGTGCTTGGCGGTGCCGACCACTTGAACGACCTTGCAGCCGCGTTCCTTGAGCATCGGCGTGTACTTGGCCGGACTGCCGCCTGACATGAAGAAGATGTCGACGCCTTCTTCGAGGGCGATCGCCACCCATTCCTCCGAGTACTTGTAGAACAGCGGCATGTTCACCCCCAACGGCCGATCCGTGAGGCGCTTGGCTTTGCGAACCTGCTCGCGGAAGGTGTCGGGGCGCATCGAGCCTGCGCCGACCAGGCCCAGGCCCCCCGCGTTGGAGACGGCGGCGGCGAGTTTACCGCCGGACACCCAGATCATGCCGGCCTGGACGATGGGATAACGAATCCCCAGAAGATCGGTCAGGCGTGTGCGAAGAAGCGTGCTTTCGGTCATGGCGTTTCCTGGTTCAAAAGGGCGGAGCGCCTTCATGGTAGCACGCAAAAAAAATTACCGGTGATCCGAGGGATCACCGGTGACTCGAGAGTGACAGGTAACTTGCAGCGAAGAAACGACGATGACGACGACGACTCTCGAGGGCAGAAGGGAGGCTGCGATGGGAATACGTTCCCCTTACTGCACTTCTTTCAGGCGGTGATCCGCCCCGTTCCTCGGTTTGAAGGAAAGGGTCGGTTGCCTGTTCTGAACTCACTATACCGCGAAAAGCGGGCTGAGAAGTTAAAAAAAGATTAAGTGTCTGTCGATTCCCGGGTGGGAAGGGCCCGCGGAAAGGCGTTTTCGGCTTCCGGTGGCATGCGAAGCCTTTCCAGGACCCGGCCCTCGAGGGTGGCATCCAGGATCGCGTCGACGTCCTCCCCGGAGACTCCGGAGTACCAGGTTCCTTCGGGATAGAGCACGACGTTGGGCCCCCACTGACAAGGTTTCAGACAGCTCGAGGAGTTGACCTGGACCTCGCCGTGCAGGTTTCGGGCATGAATCCGGGCCTTGAAGGTATCGAAGATACCCTCGGCCCCGCGTTCTCCGCAGGAGCCCTTGGGGTTTCCCGGCGGACGAGTATTCGTGCAGATGAAGAGGTGATGCTTTGGCGTCGACATGGAAAAGCCTTTCGTTACTTGGTGGACTTGGTGGCGGACCTGAAGCGATCGCCCTCGGCCGCGTTCGAGGCGAAGTCGAGGAGATCGGAGGCGAGCGCATGCAGGTGATCGAAGCGCATGGGGTAGAGCGTGCGCCGATCCTTGAGAATCAGCTGCGACTGCTCGTTGATCGTGACTCCGCGCATGCAGTCTCCGTAGAGTAGAATCATCAGGCTCTCGAGTTCGTCGATGGCCCGCGCCCCTTCCTCTCCCTGCGTGCCCGTCAAAAGCCTGTCAAGGGAAAGCGCCGCATCCGGATACGTCGCGAGCCGGACCACCGGGTAACCCAGATGGCGCTCCAGAAAAGCCCGGTGATCGGCCGAATCCTCGCCCCAGAGCATGCTCAGACCCGCATCGACCATCGCGACCCCCCCCACCCTACCGAGCAGGTGAGAGGACGCCTTGCGAACCGACATGTCGCTCGACTGTATCGCCCCCATGAGTGGAACCAGCAACTCCCGCCCGTAAACCGAAGCCAGCGACTCCAGCGCCACCACGACGGCGGGACGGAGCCGCGCACTGGTCAGTTGCCGGCAAAGCGGAACGATGGCCTCCGGATCGTTCAGCTTGACGAAGCTCTGGATGACCTGATCATGCGACGGGTAATCGGGCACGTCCAGAAGCTGGGTGAGAAGCGTCACCATGCCGGGATACTGGCTCCTCACGAGCAAGGACAGGGCGTCGGAAATCGCCTGGGTATGCCGAATGGCTGGCAGCGCCTGGGCAATCGCCTGGGACGCGAGCTCGCGGTCCATCTGCGTCATGACCCGGATGAACGCCGAAGCCGCCGGTCCCGCTTCCGGCAACATGACCCCCAATCGATCGATCACCGGAATCCCGAACGGGATCAACGCCTCGCCGGCATGTCTGACCACGTCCTTGTCGTTGCTCGTCAGCGCCCGCGCGATCGCCTCGATCGTCGCCGGCTCCTGCGCCACCTTGAGCCCCTGAATCGCAGCGATCTGAACGGCCGGAGTGGTATCGGACAACCTCTTGACCAGCATTTCGATGGCCTCGGGAGACTGGAATCGCCCCAGTGCCACAACCGCAGCCCGGCGAACGACGGGATGCGGATCCCCCGAAAGTCGAATCAAGCAGTTTTGAACCGCAGGCTCCGAGAAGCGCCTCATGCCTTCGATGGCGGTGAGCCGGTTGTTGGGCTCGGAATCCTCCACCGCCCGCATCAGAAATCCCAGTGCCACCGTATCGCCCCGCGCCGCGAGCGTCCGGATCACTCCCGCCCTCACCGCTGGGTTGGGATCGTGGATCTTCGCGTTGAAGTAGTAGCGCGTCCCTTTCAAGCCCCCACCCACGACGAAGTAAGCGATTTGCAACACTCCAAGGATCACCAGCAAGGTGACCAAGAAGCCAAACCCGGAAGTTGTGAAGTTGATCAGGAAGGGAGCGCTACCCAATTCCGACTCCTTAATCCAAGAACCCCGATGTGTACCGCCAGACTATTGATAAGCGCCCGCGGCTAACCCATGACAATCGCGGCTAATCCATGATAATCGCGGCTTACCCATGACAACCGCGGCTAACCCATGATGACCGAGACACATCCCGATGGTTACCGCGGCTTACTATCGGGAATTATCCCGTCATGCGCCTCTGAGCGCAAGGACGACCGTCACCACGTGCGATTGGCCGATTACTCGGCGAAAGCATAGTATAATGGCGGCGATCGCCCCTACAAGGAGGATTTCCGAACCCATGTCCAACGCATGCCAATTCAAAAAGTTGCTGGTCGGTCTGAGCTGCGGCTGCCAGGCCGAGCTGGAGACCAACATCACGGACGGACTCGACCTCGTGACTTACGATCCTGCCGCCTGCTCCAAGGGGCACGCCAAGCTGGGACTCCCCCTCCCCATCGTCGGTTTCGGCCCGCTCTGGGGCTGGGATGACAACCGCACCGACCGCCGCGCGCTGTCCTCGGTGAAGGTGGCCCAGTTCGAGCCCGATCACGTCTACAAGCTGCTCGAAGGCTACTTCTTCGCCAACGAACCCGGCAAGAGCTACCCCGCCTTCGGCCCCATCGCCACGATCCGGTGGGCCGAGCCGGCCAAGCCCGTCCACCACTAGCAGCTTCCCGCAAAGTCAGCCCTGGCGCCGTGGCTATTCCCTATAATAGCCACGGTCCTGGAGCATGCATCGCCTACCCCTGAGCTTGGCGATGTTCTCGCGAAGGCTGGACGCGACTGCGGCGGCCGGCCGCATCGCGCGAATTCCCGCTAAGAAGGCGCGCGAACTTCGCGACCGGCAAAGGCCGGCTGAACAAGTAGCCTTGCGCGTAATCGCAGCCATGCTCATCGAGGAAGTTCCGCTGCTCCTCGGTTTCAACCCCTTCGGCGATGACCTTCAGATTCAGCCGGTGCGCGAGCGCAATGATGGCGCTGACAATAGCCTGATCCTCCCGGGAGGTGGCTATCCCCTGCACAAAGGACTGATCGATCTTGAGGATGCTCAGCGGAAAGCGCTTGAGATAGCCAAGAGACGAATAGCCCGTCCCGAAGTCGTCGATGGCGAATTTTATCCCCATGGCGCTCAAGGCGTTCAGGGTGCCAATGGTGGACTCCACATTCTCCATCAGGATGCCCTCGGTCAACTCGAGCTCCAGGTACTGGGGCTCGAATCCTGTCTGCAGCAGGATCTCGGCGACCGACTCGACCAGGCCCGCCCGTTTGAAGTGGTTTCCGGAAAGGTTGACCGCGATTCGAATCGGTGCGAGTCCCATTCCCTGCCAGCAATGCCCCTCGTCGCAAGCCTGCCTGAGTATATGCTCGGTCATGGGAATGATCAGGCCCGTCTCTTCGGCCAGCGGGATGAACTTGCCCGGTGGAACCAGGCCGAGCTCGGGGTGCTGCCATCGCACCAGCACCTCCGCGCCGATGATCCGACCGCTCTTCAGGCAGATCTGAGGCTGGTAATGCAGGACCAACTCGTCGCTCTCCATGGCGCGGCGCAGATGGTGCTCGAGAATGAGGCGCTCCGAGGTGGCGGCCTGCATGGAGGACTGATAGAACTGGAAGCAATTCTGGCTCTTCTTCGCCTGCACCAAGGCGCTGTTCGCATGCTTCATGAGGGTCGAGGAATCCTCGCCGTCGGCGGGAAAGTGGCTGATGCCGATGCTCGCCGTCACGTAGACCTCGTGGCCGTCCAGGGTGAAGGGTCGTGCCAAGGTATTCAGGATGGCGTGGGCCGTACACGCGATCTCTTCCGGCTCCCCCGCTTCGGGCAGCAGGATGGTGAACTCGTCACCGCCGAGCCTCGCGAGACCCTCGTACTGCCGGCTAAACGCCAGGAGTCGTTCAGCCACGCCTCGAAGCAAGCGATCTCCCTGGTCGTAACCCAGGGTCTCGTTGATGACCTTGAACCGGTCCAGGTCAAGGAAGAAGATGGCCCCAGCCTTGCCGGAACGCCTGGATTCAGAGATGGCATCGTTCAGGCGATCCGAGAAACTGCGGCGGTTCGGCAGGTAAGTCAAGGCATCGGAGGTGAGGGCCTGTTTGACGAGGTTGAACTCCAAGCGCTTTCGCACGAGCACCTTGCCAAGCAGGCTCACCGCCCGTTCAAGGGTTTCGAGCAAAGCGGGGGCAACCCCGCCGGGATCGGTCGAAAAGAACTCAACGACCCCCACAATCTCCGCGCCAGCCCGAACGGGTATCGCCACCGCTGACTGGAGGCCGACTTGCAAAGCATGCTGCGCCCGGACGAACTTGGGCGCTTTTCCGAGATCCGGTAGACTCGTCGCGACCCCCGTCGCGAAGACCTCCCCGACGACTCCTCGCCCCGCGGGAAATTCGAGGGCCTCGGAGTGCTCCTGGAAGGAGCGAAATCGAAGCGGGTCCGTCAGGTACCAGAGCGAGCCGGAGGTCAAAACGTCCTGCCGCTTGAGGGGAAGGTAAGCGTGTCCTACCGACCAGTCCAACAAGCCGCAGATCCGGGCGAGGCATCTCAGCAAACTCGCCTGGGGGCTGGCGGCCTCGCAGGCTGCCAGCGCAATGCAGCGGTAGAGTTCGATCTCGAAGTCTTCGTTCATGCTGTCCCCTTAATGCCTACCAAAAGAGACGATGGCAAGCGCCCAAGTTCAACGTCACACATCTTTACATAACGAGATGACTTGAGCAAGCATGTGTTCTGAACGGTAACAGGGGAGGGGCGCCCTCGCCGCGACCTCGCCGCATCACGGGGATGAAGCGCGCGCGGATCGGCTTGGGATGAGCCCTGACTATTTTCGAGATCTTTTCGGGGGGGGTGACGTCCCCCGAGGATTGTTATTGTCGCCTGTCGTGCTACTTGTACAGCAGGTAGGGCGCCCGAGCCCCGAGGAAAGATGCGGCGTCGCGCTCCCAGGACTCGACGATCACCGAAACCGGAGCACCACTGGCGAGCGCCTGGCGTAGCCGGTCGTTTCCGGCCATCTGGTCGAAGCCCTTGGCTTCCAGCTTAAGCTTGCCGGGATGGAGCCGCTGAATTTCCTCGAGCATGACGGCGCCCGTTCGGACGGACTGGAAGGCCGCCCTGTCGGTGAGCACGATCGAGACCCCCCGCTTCTCGCCCAGGCGTGTCGCATGGAACGTCACGCCGGGCAGTTCGCGGGCATTGAGGGCCTTCGCCAGCTTCTCCCCATCGATCCAGGAGGCGCCGACCCGCTCGAAGGGGCGATCGCCCATGCGGCAGTCGACGTTGCTCGCCTCGAAGAGACAGATGCCGGGGTAAAGCGCCGCCGTCGTGGGGCTCAACATGGCGGGGCTGGGGTTGGACCAGGGAAGGCCCGTCGATTCGAACCACATGCCCCGCGTCCAGCCTGCCATGGGAACCACCGTGAGCTTGCAGCCGATCCCGAAGGCCTCGTTGAACATGCGGGCCATTTCCCCCATGGTCATGCCGTGCCGAACGGGAATCGGGTAGTAACCCACGAACGAGGAGAGCTTGGGATCGAGCCGGAAGCCCTCCACGTCGACCCCGTTGATGGGATTGGGGCGATCCAGGACGACGAAGGGCAGACCCGCCTCCTTGGCTGCTTGCATGGCGAGCGCCATGGTGGAGGCGTAGGTGTAGAAGCGGGCTCCGACGTCCGGCAGGTCGATGACCAGGACGTCGAGTCCCTTGAGCATGTCGGGCGTGGGTTTCTTGGTGGGGCCGTAGAGCGAGTGAATGGGAATCTCGCTCTCGTGCTTGCCGGAGGCGATGTCGCCCTGGCGGTCGGCCTTGAACCCATGTTCGGGAGTGAGGATGGCCGCTACCAGGAAGCGCGGATCTCCCAGAAAGCGGTCGAGGACGGTGACGCCCCCGGCCGGGGAACGCGCCCCGGCGCGCATGGGCACGACGGCGGCGCGGTTGGTGATGAGCCCCATGCGCTTGCCTGCGAGCAGGTCGGGACGCTCGGCGAGGAGCACGTCGATACCGAGGGTCACCGGGCCCGGAGCGACCGCGACAGCGGCCGGAGCAGCAGAGCCAGGCGGAAGCGCGGGACTGGAGACGAGAAGGGCGATCGCCAGCCCGAGCCGCTTCATGCTAGGGCTTCTTCGCGGGACGGCGATCCGGCCGCGGGCCGTCCATCAGGCTGCGAGCGTCGAGAAAGGCGCTCTCCGGCACGATCATGAGGTTGGGAGACTCCTTGATGGCGTCGGTCTTCATCTTGACGATCTCGATCTGGGTGTACTGATCGGGGGAGATGCCCAGGGCCGTTCGTGCCTTGGCGCGTCCCTGCGCCTCGATCAAGGCCGCGTCCGCCCGGCCCTGGGACTCGATCCGGAGCCGCTCGGACTCCATGCGGGAGCGCTCGAGCGCTTGCTTGGCGGAGAGGGTTTCCTGCTCGATCTGGGCCTTGGTCTCGACGGACCGCTTGATGGCCTCCGGCAAGTTGATGTCCGAGATGGCCACGGTCTCGACGATCACGAAGTCGTCGCCGATCCCGTCGATGTCGACGATGTCGGTCTTGAGGCCTTTCTGGAGAACCTGCTTCATCAGGGAGGCCACGCGGGCGCCGCGCGACTGGTAGACCTCGATCACGCCGGATTGGCTGAAGGCGTAGCCGGCGGCCTGCTGGATCACGGGCTCCCAGCGGGAAGCGGCCAGGCCGTTTGAGCCGTCGAAAGGCTTCTTGTAGCGCTCGTAGAGCTTCACGACGTTGTCGTTGGAGGTCGAGAACTCGGGCTTGTACTGAACCCGCACGTCCACCGTGATCTCCTGGCCTTCCCGGGTGTTGACCCGGAAGTTGTCGAGGTTGATGGTGCCGACCACGGTCGGGAACTCGAAGACCCGCGAGCCGATTCCGACCAGATGGAAACCGGCGCCCAGGGGCTTACCGGTGATGGAACCGGTGTAGGCGTTGGTCTTGACGCCGACGGCGCCGGGTTCGATGGTCGCGCAGCCGGTCAGCGAGAGGGCCAAGAGTGCGAGAAGAGCGGGAGTACGTTTCAAGTCGAGTTCCTCCTTTGCGGGCCGCTAGCGCCATGACGGGGCTGGGGATGGCGGAGACGCGGCTCCGGAACTTATACCCAGGCGCGAGGCGCCCTACCGGAAGCGGCATGATAGGATCGTCTCATGGAACTCTTCGAACGTAGCCGATCCGTCCCCTCGCTGGCCATCGTGGGGACGGCCAAGAATGTCGGCAAGACCACGACCATGAACTGGCTCATCGCGCGCTTCGAGGCGCAAGGGATTCGGCTTGGCTTGACCTCGGTGGGACGCGACGGGGAAGACCTCGACATGGTCACCGATCGCCCCAAGCCCCGGATCACGCCGCCGCCGGGCAGTCTGGTGGCGACCGCGCACCTGTCCGCCAAGCGCTCCACGGCTCGCCTCAAGGAAGTTCGCTCGACACCTTTCCGGACGGCTATCGGGCCGGTTTCGATCTACGAGGTGCTCTCGCTCGGGACCGTCGAGGTGGCGGGGCCGGTATCGGCGAGCGATACCCGTCGGCTGGTCGCGATGCTGAGGGAGCTCGGCGCCAAACAGGTGATCGTGGACGGAGCGATCGATCGACGCGCCTCGGCCTCGTCGGACGTGGCGCAAGGGGTGATCCTCGCGACGGGTCTGGCGCTTTCGGCGGATCCCGCGGAGGTGGTGGAGCGAACCGCGGCGCACGTGCACTGGCTGAGCCTTCCGACGGCGCGGTTCGCGGTTCCGGAACAGGCCGGCGCGCTCCTGTCGGGGGGCAGATTCCAGGCGTGGCCGGGAAGGAGTCTCCTCGCGCTCGGGGATGAGCTGGCGTGCTGGCTCCCCGATGACACCGAGGCCTTGGTCTTGCCCGGCGCCTTCACCGAGGCCATGGCCTCGGGCTTGCTGAAGCGAAGCGCCTCGCGCTCGGTCGGCGAGATGGCGATCGTGGTTCCGGACGGGACGCATGTCCTGATGGAGCCCGCGGTCTTCGAGCGGCTCGAGGCGGCGGGGATGAAAGTCTCCGTGTTGCGGCCGATAGCCCTCATCGCCGTGACGTTGAATCCCACCAGTCCGCTGGGAGCGTCGACCGATCCGGCACTTTTCCTCGCGCGGATGCGCGCCAGGCTCGGCGATGTGCCGGTTTACGATCTCGTGCTGGAGCAGGAATGCCTCAAAGCGGACTCATGAGGGGCCGATGGAGGTTCCCGGGGCGAGGAGGCCCAATCGCAGGAGCGCGCCGTCGACGGCGACGATCAGCTGCTGACGGCGGAAAGGCTTGACGATGTAGGCGTCGGCTCCGAGTCGAAGGGCTTTTTCCTGGTCTTCCTGCCGAGCGTGGGCCGAGATGCAGATCACGGGGAGGTTTCGGGTGGCGGGATTTCCCCGGAGTCGCACGAGGACGTCGAAGCCATCCATCTGGGCCATGTGAAGGTCGAGCAGGACCACGTCGACGGCGAGGGTCGCCGCGTCGGGAACCGCCGCCAGAACTTGCAGGGCCTCGAGCCCGTTACTCGCTTCGATGACGCGATGTCCCAGGTGAACGAGCATGGTGAGCAGAAGTTGTCGATTGACCGGTTCGTCTTCGACGACGAGAAAATTGAAAATCAGCAGGGTCTCCTGACTAGCGGTCTGAGCAGGCAATTTTTCATCTCGATCGATATCATACCGTCTCAGGTCGTCTCATTCAATCAGAAATGATCGCCGAAGCGACGCGAGGGCGCTAACAAACAGCTCATTGACACCCTAAAACCCGCACGGCTATTATTGCCTGCGTGGAGGCTCGCTTGCATGCTGAAGAACTTGCTGACGTTGAAGGATGTGATGACCCGGCTCCAATTGAGCCGGGCCACGATTTATCGGCTCATCGAGCAGGGAGAGCTTCATCCTTTCAAAATTGGCCATTCGCTGCGCTTCGAGGAGCAGGATCTCACCACCCTCATCGCCCGCATGAAGGAATCGACGCCACCATCCCACTGATTACCTTGTCGTTTTTTCTAGGCCGACAGGCGCAAGAACGCCTGCAAATACTTGCCGGGAATCGGAGTCTGTAGCCGCCACGTCACGCTGATGGGGCGGCTTCCCGCATGATCGACATAGCTCGCGGGACCCAGGTAGGTAAAGACGTCCTGGATAGTTTCCCTCACGAAGAGGTGAAACTGGCAGCCATTCGCTGCCTGCTCAATGTAGCGTCGACCGGTAGGACTCGTCGGGGTGACGTTGCCCTGAGTCTGCCAATGAAAGAGCTCCGAACTGATGGCATAGTCTTCGTAACTCGTCGTCGGCGAAAAGCGCTTACCCGACTTGTCGAGCGTCACGAAAAGCAACTCGGCGTTCTCGGCGGAGAGCCGCGCGACGCCCTCGCGCGAGGTAGGCTTGGAGGTTTCGTTCCACATGCCGGTGGCCGTAAGGATTTCCCGACGGGAATAACGGCGATGCAGAGCCAAGGGCCAATTGGGGTTTGGCAAGCGAGCTTGTCGCGCGATGGCGATCGCCTCCTCCTGGTACGCGAAGAGCTCGCGAAGTTCGTCCCGAGTGTAGGGATTGCGCCGCAACAACTCCGCAAAACTCTCGGGCGTGTGGCGATCGCCCGACGCATGGAAAAACTGGTACGCCAACATCATGAGGCGTCTTCGGGCCATCGGCTCGGTCGGCACGGGGAGGCTGGCTTCCTGTAGCCACGCGCCGTAGAAGGCGAGCCTGTCCGGATCATCCATGTGAAGAAGCTGTTTCATCTTGCCCTGAAGCAACGACGCCTCGGGACCTGCCGGCGGTACGCTGAAGCCCGCTTTGCGCCTCAATGAGCCCCACGAGTGGCGCTCCGTATAAACTTCGGACAAGTCCCGGCCGGTCGCTGAAAGGAAAGCACGGAGGGAAACGGCTGCGTCGCTTCCGGCACTCAGCAGCTTCAACTCCTCAGCCAACTTGGTTTCGCCTCCGCGAAGCTGACGGCGGAGATGACTCAAGATCTGCTCGCGAACCACCCGATCGAGCGACAAGTGGCAGCCGGCGGGGAGAGTCGGGAAGCCCTGCTCGGCAGCATCGGCAAGGTCGCCGCGAGATATACCCGTCAGGGCGGTGAGCACCGGATCGAAACGAAAATCCTCGCGATGCTGCCCGATGAAATCGAGAACCACGCAGGAGGATTTCTTGTCATTCAGCCGCAAACCGCGGCCGAGTTGTTGTAGGAAGAGCGCTGCACTGGAGGTCGGGCGCAGAAGGATTAGCGTATCGACATACGGCATATCGATACCCTCGTTGTAGAGGTCGCATGTGAAGATCGCGTTGAGCTGGCGCGTTCGGAGCCGATGAGGAGCTTGGCTTCGCTCTTCAGGCGAGCTATCCCCATGAAGCGCCACGGCAGGGATGCCCGCTTCCGTGAACTTACGCGCCATGAACATGGCATGGTCCACGCTGACGCAGAACCCCAGGGCGCGCATTTCGAGAGGATCGCCGATCCGGCGAAGGGTTTGCTCGATGACGAGCTCGGCGCGACGATCATTGCTGGAATAGATGGACGATAGCGCGTCGATGGAGTACGCCCCTCGGCTCCACCGCACTTCCCGTAGATCGGTATTGTCCGCGATGCCGTAGTACTCGAACGGCACCAAGAGCTGCCTCTCGAGCGCCTGCCAAAGACGAATCTCAGCCGCAATCCGCTCGTCAAAATCAGGCAGAAGGGATTTGCCGTCGGCGCGTTCGGGAGTCGCCGTGAGTCCCAGCAGTATTTTGGGTCGCAACTCGGTGATCATGGCGCGATAGGACGCTGCTGGGACGTGATGGCACTCGTCGAGCACCACGTACTCCCAGTGGTTCGGCCCCAAGCGATCGATGAGGTTCCGGCTGTTGAAGCTCTGCACGCTGGCAAAAAGATGGTCGTGAACCTCGGGGTCTTGCCCCCCCGCCAAGATCGAACCAAAAGCCCCGTCCCTCAAGACGTTTCGAAACGTCGCCAGCGCTTGATGCAGGATTTCTTCCCGGTGAGCGAGAAACAAGAGGCGCGGTCGCAAACCGTCCTCCGCGATTTGACGCAGGTAATCAAACGCCGCAATCACGGTCTTCCCGGTTCCCGTCGCCGCGATTACCAAGTTGCGGTGGTGACCGTGCAGTTCTCTTTCGGCCGCGAGCCGATCCAGGATTTCCGCTTGGTAGGCATAGGGACGAAGCGTGAAGAAGATCGGGAGGAAGGCCCCGGAGCGCGCCGCCCGATTGCCCCCACGTTCGTCCGCGATCGCATCGATGAGCCGTTGTCGCTGATCGGGATCATGGGGATCGTAGCCCTCGAACTCTCCGTCATTCCAGAGCGTTTCGAAGGTCCCTCGGAACTTCTGAATGACGGACGGGAGGTCATGCGCCGTAGCTTTCATCATCCACTCGTTGCCATGAAAAAGGGCGGCCGCGGAAAGGTTCGCCGACCCGATGTAAGCCGTATCGAGGCCCGACTGCCGTGAAAAGAGCCACGCCTTGGCATGAAGGCGGGTCCGACGCGTATCGTAGGAGATGCGCACTTCCACCTGGGGGAGTCGAGCTAAGGCCTCTACCGCCTTGGCTTCCGTCGCTCCCATGTAAGTCGTGGTCAGTAGGCGAAACTTCCGGCCGGCTTGAGCATGGGCCTCCAGTTCGGGCCGCAAAGCGCGAACTCCCGTGAACGTCACGAAGCTAATGAGCGCATCAATCGTGTCCGCGGTAGCAATTTCCTTTCCCAACTCATGGCCAATCGTGGGCTCGCCATGAGCGCGGGTCAGCACCGTGCTCATCGAAAAAGGGAGTTCCGTCCGAGGGGGCGGAGTACCGTGGTGCTTTGCCAGCAACAGACGAAGGGGATTCTCGACGTCCTCGGTTTCAGCCGGCCCGCCTGGAATCAACCGACGGAGTTCGGCCAAAAGGTGATTAACCACCCGAACTTGCTGTTCTTGCACATGATCGCCCCGGATACCGCGCATCGCCGAGGCCACTTCCACAGCGAAGTACCTCGCCAACCATTCATGGCCCTCTGCGGGGTCGATCGGCGCGATTTGGCTCTGCCGCTGCGTGTCGAGGCGAAGGGAGTCGGCCATGGCGCGGGTGATGAGGTGTTCGTAGAGATCAAAGGCGTGGGGCATAGGTGAACAGTAAAGCGAGGGTTGAATGATGTCAAGAAAGGACGGCGCGAAGTCGCCGCGCTTTCCAGCCTCATAAGCAGCATCCCGTCGATCGAGACTACCGTGGCGCTTCTCGAGTGCCATTGGGCGTGGGTTCATTCGGTCGTTGACAATTCCGGCTGATTGAATATACACTGAATATACCTAAAGGTGGAAAATCATGCAATTCGGCTGGGATGAGGCGAATATCGGGCATGTCGCTGAGCACGGGGTTTCTCCCGCCGAAGTTCAGGAAGCCTTTGCCAATGATCCGCTCCAGTTGGACAGTTACGTCCGCAACCTTGAGCGTCGCTACGCCATGGCGGGAATTACTGACGCGGGGCGCGTGCTCATGGTGGTTTTCACGGTCAATGAAACGGGAACGGTTCGCGTCGTCACCGCCCACGAGAGCCGCAAGCTCCGTCGCCACTTTTAGCGCCAGCGGCTGTTGATTAAGGCAGCGAGAGAATGCCGTAACGAGCTTTGCTATAAGGAGGCATGCCATGCCCAGGAAGCCCATCCCCGAGTTCAAATCAGAAGCCGAAGAAGCGGCCTTCTGGTATGCCAACCGAGACAACGTCGAAGCCTTTCTCGGCGAGCCCCGCCCCTTCGACCAAGCTCTGGCTGACAAGATAGGGCTGGCGGCCCGACCCAAGACCGAGGCCATCAGCCTCCGGCTTCCGGGGGGCGATCTCAGTCGAGCCAAGGCGATCGCCGCCAAGAAGGGACTCCCCTATCAGACCTACCTCAAGATGCTCATCCACGAGGCGCTGGAGCGCGAGGCTATTTGAGGGTCTCATCTACTGACCTCCCGACGCGGGACGTGCGATAATGAGACCCGGACCGATGGCGACTTGAGCCTTCGACGCAGACCCAGAGAAACAAGGGACCCTGACGATGCACATTACGATCGATACCGCGAAGGTCGCCCACGGGCGCGAACTCGCTAGCCGCATCGCCAAGCCGATGCTCGAATACTTCCGCAGCCACTCGACGCTCGCCACCGAGCGCACCGTCCTGCGCCTCTACGGCGTGGACGGAGTGGACGACGCCGGCGTTCCCTGGCCGAACCGGGTCGTCGATGTGCTGGCCGACCAGGGCAAGCTTTCGCGCGGCGCCGCCTACTGGCTGGCGCATGCCGCGCTGGCGACCGGGAAATCCATCCAGGAGGCCGCCGTCGCCATCGCCGAGGCCCAGGTCGACCTGGACGCTCCCGTCCCCCCGCGCGAGGCCACCGCGTGGGCCGAGACCAAGGCCGGACAGTTGCTGGATGAACTGCTCGCCAAGCGCCGCGAGCGCAAGGCCACGCGCGAACGGCTGGCTCAGGGCCCCAAGCCCTGGCGCTACCTCATCGTGGCGACCGGGAACATCTACGAGGACGTGCCCCAAGCGGTCGCGGCGGCGCGCGCCGGCGCCGACATCATCGCCGTCATCCGCTCGACCGGTCAGTCGCTGATCGACTTCGTCCCCCACGGCACCACCACCGAGGGCACCGGCGGAACCTACGCCACCGCCGCCAACTTCAAGCTCATGCGCGAAGCCCTCGACGCGGTCGGCGAAGAGCTCGGACGTTACATCCAGCTCACCAACTACGCCTCGGGGCTCTGCATGCCCGAGATCACGGCGCTGGCAGCCCAAGAAGGGCTCGACATGCTGCTGAACGACGCGATGTACGGGATTCTCTTCCGGGACATCAACATCTTCCGGACCCTCTGCGACCAGTACTTCTCGCGGTTGATCTGCGGGGCCACCGACATGATCATCAACACCGGCGAGGACAACTACCTCACCACCTCGGACGCCTACGATCAGGCCCACACGGTGCTCGCGAGCCAGTTCATCAACGAGAACTTCGCGCTGGCGGCCGGCATGCCCGCCCGCCTGATGGGGCTCGGCCATGCCTTCGAGATGAACCCCCGCACGCCCAACGGCCTCATGTACGAGATCGCCATGGCCCAGCTGGTGCGGCAGGTCTTTCCGGAGGCGCCGCTGAAGTACATGCCGCCGACCAAGCACATCACCGGCGACATCTTCCAGGCCCACGCCCACAATGCCCTCTTCAACCTGGTCTCCGTGCTGACCCACCAGGAAATCCACCTGATCGGCATCCTGACCGAGGCCATCCACACGCCGTTCGCCTCGGATCGCTTCCTCGCGCTCACCAACACGAACTACGTCTTCAACTACGCCCAGGACATGGGGAACGAAATCGAGTTCAAGGAGGACGGGATCGTCGCCAATCGCGCCCGCGAGGTGCTGGACAAGTCCATCTCGCTGCTGGAGGAAGTCGAGGGCATGGGCATGGTGGAAGCCATCGGAAAGGGCGTCTTCGCCGACGTGAAGCGCGCCCCGGAAGGCGGCAAAGGCTATCAGGGCGTCTTCGAGCGCGCGACGGACTACCTGAATCCTTTCATGACCCGCCTCGAGCGGATGAATCACGTGGAGGCGCTGCGTTGAGCAATCAAACCTACCCCCGTAAACCCGACCTCACCCAGATCCGTCCCTACGGCGACACGCTCGACGACGGGAAGGTCCAGCTGAGCTTCACGCTGCCGGTTCCGGCAGGTCCGGAGGCCTACGAGGCCGCCAAGCGCCTGGCGCTCATGATGAACCTCGAAGAGCCCTCGATCGTGTCGATGCAGGCCGTCGACCCCAATCTGACCTACTTCATCCTCTACGCCGCCTGCACCAAGACCGTGGACTTCACGAGCATCTACGTGCCGCGCTCCGAGTTCACGGTGATGGACATGGGAGATGTCGACGACCTCATCGAGCGAGAGTTCGGGCGGAAGCTGACCCTCGTGGGAGCCTGCACGGGCACCGACGCACACACCGTGGGCATCGACGCCATCATGAACATGAAGGGCTTCAACGGCCACTACGGGCTGGAGCGCTACCGGATGATCAACGCGATCAACATGGGCGCGCAGGTGCCCAACGAGGCGCTGGTGGCGCGGGCGATCGCCGAGAAGGCCGATGCGATCCTGGTCTCGCAGGTGGTCACCCAGAAGAACCTCCACATCATGACCCTCACCAACCTGATCGAGATCATCGAAGCCGAGGGCCTGCGCGGCAAGATGGTGGTGGCCGTCGGCGGCCCCCGCATCACCCATGACCTGGCGACCGAGCTCGGGTTCGACGCGGGGTTCAGCGTGGGTTCCTACGCCGAGGACGTGGCGAGCTTCGTGGCCCAGGAGCTGATCCGCCGGCGGGACGCCCGGTAGCGCGGGCGAAGATTTTCGGTCATGACGCCCTGTCGCCGGTTTGCGGCGGCGGGGCGAAATGGTAGATTGACCTGAGGAGTATCCATCCGAAAGGAGGGGATCATGCGGGTGCACCACCTCAACTGCGGAACTTTTTGCCCTCCGGCCGCTCAGCTCGTCCCCGGCGGCTTCGGTTCGACCGGGAAGTTCGTCTGCCACTGCCTGCTCATCGAGAGCGACGAGGGTCTCGTCCTGGTGGATACCGGCCTGGGGATCCAGGATCTGACGAATCCCCGCGCCCGGCTCGGGCCGACGTGGTCCACCCTGCTCCGACCCGAGCCGAACCCCGAGCTCAGCGCCCGTCGGCAAATCGAAGCGCGGGGCTTCTACCATGACGACGTCAGGCACATCATCGTCACCCACCTGGACTTCGACCATGCCGGCGGGATCCCGGATTTCCCCCAGGCCAAGGTTCACGTCTACGAACCCGAGTACGAGGCGGCCATGCACCCCACCTCGCTGCGGGAGCGCCTCCGCTACAAATCCGACCTGCTGGAGGGCGGCAATGACTGGGTGCGCTACGAACTCGAAGGCGATCGCTTCTTCGGTTTCGATGCCGTCCGCACGATGGGCGACCTCAACCTCGACATCCTGCTGATTCCGCTGGTCGGTCATACCCGGGGACACTGCGGAGTCGCGGTCCGCACCGCCGAGGGCTGGCTGCTGAACGCCGGCGACGCCTATTTTCACCACGACGAGCTGCAAGCCGAGCACGCGCGGCCGCCGCTCGGCTTGAATCTCTACCAGCGCGCCATGACCACGAATCACCCGAAGCGGCAGGCCAACATGGAGCGCCTGCGGCAGCTGTCCCGGGAGCACTCCCACCCGGTGAAGATCTTCAGCTCGCACGACCCGGACGAGCTCACGGCGTTTCGCCAGCCGGAACAGGTCTTCCCGCCGGTCAGCGGGCAGGCGTGGTAAGGGCTGTCCGCTTCGGGCGCATCTTGAGGTAGCCTTCGGAACGCCAGATCCACCAGGGCTCGCGCGTCTCGGTGACGATGGTCTCCCGGGGAAAGAGCTTGCGGACGGCCCGGTTCAGGTCGCACCACATGAACCGGATGCCCGCGAGCCCATGCCTTCGCGCTCCTTCCTGGATGCGCCGAATGAGCAAGGGAGCGAGCCCGCCCCCCTGCACTTCCCGGCTCAGGGCCAGCTCGTAAAGAAAGAGCTCGTCAGGGCCGGATCGCGTGACCAGCAGGAGCCCCACCAGCACGTCATCGCGCAGGATCATCGCGCTCACGTCGGGCAGAAAATCCCCGAAAAGCCCCTCCCGGATAGCCTCCAACCGCGCGAGGCAGGCCTCGGGGCTGGGAAGCTCGGGGAAGCAAAGGAAAAGCCCGTCGACGGTCCCTCGCGTGCCGGCGGACAGCAAGCTTGCCGCGGCCTGATCTCGATGCGAGTCCCAGTCGACCAGGCGGAAGCCCTCGGGAACGCCGAGCGGCTCGACCGGCACGCGGGCGACCTCCTGGACCATGTCGATCCGCTCGATACGTTGGAAGCCCAGCAGTTGCAGGGGGATGGCGAGCGAGGAGGGACCGAAGCACTCGGGCGCCATGAGCGCCAGGGACCCCGAGGCTTGCAGGGGGGCAATCGCCGCGCTCAGCACCTCGTCACGGAGAGCGGGAGTCCGGGCGTGAAGCCCGCCCAGGTAGCGAATCTCCTCGCCCGGCAGAAAAGCGAAGCCACGCAGTCCCTCGGGAGTCGCCCAGACCTTCAGGCTGTCGAGATCGGCGAAGACGGCGTCGGTCACGCCCAGGACCTCGGGCGCCTCTGACGCGAAGGACGCGAGCATGGCTTCGAGGGCGAGGAAGTCCAGGGGATGGAAGGGGCGGAGCACGTTACTTCCGATCGGCGAAGGGGTTGCCTTCCGGCCTCAGGCGGTGGGTTTGCTTGCCCAGGGGTCGGGTTACCTTGTCAGCCGGCTTCAACGGACCGCTCGTGGCGGGAGGGGGAGTCGAAGCCTTGGCGAAGAGCTCGGCCAGGGCGGGATAAGGGGCGAGTTGCTCGGCGAGGCGTTCGAGGTAGAACATCTTCCCGCGGAGCTTGAAGAAGACGCTGGCATTGCCCAGGAGGTGGGAGAGTTCCCAGTCGTACTCGCCGACGCCCTTGAGGGCGCGGTTGGCCTCCTTGATGAGGCTCTGAGTATCCTGGTAATGGGTGATGGCGAGCGAGAGCGCCGGCTTGATCTCGGGGGCTTCCGCGATGACGGGGCCGATTCGGGCGAGGGTCGCGGGGTCGAGCGAGACGTCGTAAGGGAGGGGTTGCTCGGGGTTCAGGAGATGCTGAACGGTGAGGATGGCGTCGCGGATGTCGCCGAGAAGGAGGCGGGCGGCAGTGGCATCGATCCGCGCCTTGGCGAGGAGGTAGGGCTTGCTCTGGGAGGAATCCGCGAAGTTGGCTTCCTGAGGGGCGGCAGCGGCGAGCCCAGCGCGGATGGTTTCGAGGTTATGGCGGTAGTCCTGGCTCTGGATGTCGACCATGGCCCTGGCAGCCTGGTAGAGATCGCGGCTGGCGCGGAGCTTTTCGAGCAGGGGTTCGTCGCCGGGAGCCGGCGGTCCGGCCTCGACCTCGGCGATGAAGGGAGTCAACTGAGTGAGCAGGCGGTCATAGTAGACGACGCGCTGGGCATTGCTCTTGAGGAGGCTGTCGAGCTGGGCGAGGCGCGCCCGGGAGTCCCGTTGAACCTGCTCGAAGAGTTCGGCGTACTCCCTGCGCAGACGCTCTTCCTCCGCGATCTCCGCGGGGTCTCGGTTCGGGGGGGTGCTGGCGTTCATGGTCTCCCTCGCGGAAAAGATGGGACATGGTTTCTATACCCCGAGCGGGGAACGTCCATTCAAGCGGCAAGCACCCCCGCTGGCCGGCAGTCAAGGCCGGACCCATGGGGGGTGCTCGCGAAGGGAAGGATCAGCCGCGCATCATCGCGCGCGAGCGCTGCTCGCGAGCCTGTTCGAGACCGCGATCGTCCACGGCCCGCTGGGCGGCCGCATCGGCACGATTGTTGTCCTGCTGGTTGCCCTGCATGGCCTGGCGGACGGAATTGAGACCACTTGAAAAGCCCTGCAGGAGCCGAACGCCCTGTTGGATGACGTCTGAAACCTTGCTGACAAAGTTGCTGACTCGGTTGACGACATTACCGATGGCATTGACTGCACCACCCATGACGGACCTCCTTCGGCGGCCTCTTTCGGGGCCTGCTCATGGCGACGCGACGGCGTCGGTTAGCCTTGTTTGTTGATCAGCCGGCCCGTGCTGCCGAGCTTGGCGGCTTGATTCAGCTTGCCCGTTTCCTTGAGGCGGCCGGTGCCGCTCGGGGTCAGGGGAGCGCCTGCCATCCAGGCATGTTCCTTCTGGTAGGGAAGGGGTTCCGGGGGCTCCGGCTTGATGAAGATGGCCGAGAGCGGGGTATCTGCCAGTTGTTCCGGCAGGCGATCGAGCTGGACGAGTTTTCCCTTGAGCTTGCCCCAGACCTTGTCGCCGAACTCGTGGATCAGATCGAGGGACCAGTCGAACTTGCGGATGCCGCGGACGATTTTCCTTCCTTCCTCGAGGAGTTCGCGAGACTCCTTGTAGGTGGATAGGGCGAGGTTCATCTCGATCTTGTGCTTGGAGCTCTGGTCGAGGAAATCCTTGATCTGATTAACCAGCGCGTCGTCGACGTCCTTGCGGGTGGGGGCGAAGTACCATTCGAGGATGGCCATGGGGAGGTCGTGGGAGGCCATCTTGAGGCGGCTTGCAGCGACGTCCGCTTCGGCTTTTGCCAGCAGGTACTCGGGGGAATCGGTGATGTCGGCGAACTTGGCGTCGGGGTTGGGTTCGCCCTGGAAAGCCTCGATGTTGGTCGTCATCTCCGAGAGCTGGAGTTCGACGAGCCGGATGCCGGCCTCGTAGAGTTCCAGGCTGGCCTGGAGCTTCTCGGCGATCATGTCGGCGTAAGGAGAAGGCGGAACGGACTCCATTTCCTTGATGAATGGCTGCAGTTCGGCCAGTTGCGCCTGCAGGTAGGCCAGGCGAGCCTGGTTCTCCTGAATCATGTCGGTCAAGGCGCTGCGGGTCTGGCCGGAGATCTGAGTCACCTTCGCGGTGATTTTTTCCAGTTCCCCGCGAAGACGCTCGGCTTCGGCCTGAAGGCGCGCCTCCTCTGCGGCTTCCTCGGGGGTCTGGATGGGGCCCGTTCCACGGTTCTGCATGGTTTTTTCTATCCTTCTTCCGTTGCCGGCGTACTAGAAAGCCTAGCGGACGGCACTGACGGCTGCGCTGAGCTGCTGAAAGGGTTTCACGATGTTCTGGGCCTGGGCGCTGGCGTTCTGGAGGAAGCCGCCGACCTCTTTGAACGCCGAGCTGGCGACGTTGATCCCATCGTCGATGGAGCGCGCCTCGCTGGCCCGTTGCCGGATGCCGTCGAAGATCTTGGAGACTCCTTCGAACATGTTGCTGAAGCTGGAGACGGCATTCGAGATGCCGCTGATGGCGTTTCCGATCGAGCTGATGGCGTTTCCAAACCCCTGGACGGCGCTTGCGATGTTGCTAATGGCGTTGACGGCTCCACCCATGATTGGCCTCCTTCTTCGGTTCCTTCGACGTGTAAGCGGTGTAAGCGGCGAAACTTCGCTCTGCTGCTCCTCTTGTACCAAAATATTCGGAAGTCTCTACCACTTTAACTCAAAAAAATGGACATCGGACCAAGCCTTAATCTTCCCGTTGGCGGATTTAACAAAGTAAACACAAGCCAAACAAAGGGTTCCCTTGCGAGCGCCTTTCCGGCACAATGATGAGAGTAGAGCCGGCCTGGGCGCCGGCCGTGACGGGAGACCCAGATCATGTCTGAATACACGTCCATGATTCGCCTGCGCATGGGAGAGCATGATGCCCACTATGCCGGTGGCCTGGTTGCAGGCGCCAAGATGCTGGAGCTGTTCGGAGACGTCGCCACCGAACTGCTGATTCAGCTCGACGGGGACGAAGGCCTCTTCGTGGCCTACTCCAACGTGGAGTTCCTGAAGCCCGTCTACGCGGGCGACTACATCGAGGCCGTCGGCCGCGTCACGAAGGTCGGAAAAACCTCGCGCACCATGGAGTTCGAGGCCCGAAAGGTCATCACGCTCTGCCGCCGGGACGATCTCTCGGAGTCGGCCGCCGAGATCCTGGACGCCCCCGAGGTGGTCTGCCGCGCCTCCGGCACCTGCGTCACCCCCAAGGACAAGCAGCGCCTGGCAGAGGTCTAGGATGAACCGCAACGCGCTTATCATCACCTGCTCACCGGTCGGCGCCGAGGTCATGAAGACCGACAACCCAGCCGTTCCGTACACACCGGCGGAAATAGCCGCGGAAGCGATCGCCGCGGTGAAGGCCGGTGCGTCCATCGTTCACCTCCACGCCCGCGAGGACGACGGCTCGCCGAGCCAGGATCCCGCGCGCTTCGCCGAGGCCATCCGCCTCATCCGGCGCGACGTCGACGTGATCATCCAGATCTCGACCGGCGGCGCCGTTTCCGCCACCCCCGACGAGCGGCTCCAGCCCGTCCGGGATCTCGCTCCCGCCCCCGAGATGGCCTCCCTCACCCTGGGAACCGTCAACTTCGGAGCCGACGTCTTCTGGAACCCGCCGGATCTCATCGAGACCTTCGCCCGCGAGTTCCTGGAGCGCGGCATCAAGCCCGAGCTCGAAATCTTCGAATCCGGCATGATGACCACCGCGCAGCGACTGGCCAAGAAGGGCCTGATCGCGAGCCCGCTTCACTTCGACTTCGTGCTCGGAGTCCCGGGGGCGCTGTCGGGCACTCCCGAGAACCTCATGCATCTCTACGCCCAGCTGCCGGCCGGTTCCACCTGGACGGTCGCCGGAATCGGCGCCGCCGAGCTGAAGCTAGGCACGCTGGCCATCGCAATGGGCGGTCACGTCCGGGTCGGCTTCGAGGATAACGTCTTCTACCGCAAGGGAGAGCTCGCGACCAGCAACGCGCAGTTGGTCTCGCGGATCGCCCGGATTGCCGCCGAGCTGGATCGGCCGATCGCCACCCCCGACGAGGCCCGCGCCTTGCTATCCATGCCGCAAAGGAGTCTGACATGACCACCACGATGACCGCCAACCCCTTCGGAACCCACCGGGTCGTCCGTCCCCACGGGGCGCTTCCCTACTCAGGCGAGAAGCTCGACGCCAGCCTTCCGGCACTGGATACCGAACTCGCCATCGAGGTGGAGGCGCTAAACATCGACTCGGCCTCCTTCGTCCAGCTCACCGAGGCCTCCGGCCGGGACGCGGGCAAGCTGGCCGCCATGGTCAAGGAGATCGTGGCCGACCGCGGCAAGATGCATAACCCCGTGACGGGGTCGGGCGGCGTGCTGATCGGAAGGGTAATCGAGCGTGGCTCCAAGCGGACGGATGACGTGAAGGTGGGCGATCGCATCGTCACGCTCATCTCGCTCACCACCACCCCGCTGCAACTCGACTCGGTCGGAGAGGTGGACTGGAGCTCGCACCAGGTCCAGGTGAAGGGTCAGGCCATCCTCTTCGAGCGCAGCCCCTACGCCAAGATCCCCTCGGACCTTCCAGAGAAGCTCGCCATGTCGGTGCTCGACGTCTGCGGCGCCCCCGCCCAGACCGCGCGCCTCGCCAAACCCGGCATGCGCGTCGTCATCCTGGGCGCAGCAGGCCGCTCGGGGCTGCTCTGCTCCTGGGTCGCCGCCAGCCAGGTGGGTCCCGAGGGACAGGTGATCGGGATCGTCCCGAAGCTGCCCATTCCCGGCAAGACGATCAGCCAGCTGGAGTTCATGCAGGGCTTCCCGCTGCCCATGACCGTCGTCGAGGGCAACGCCACCGATCCGGTCGCCACCTACGAGCAGGTGGGCCAGCTCACCAATGGCCGCTACGCGGACCTGGTCATCAACTGCGTGAACGTCCCGAACGCCGAGATGGCGAGCATCCTCGCTTGCCGGACCGGCGGCAAGGTCTACTTCTTCAGCATGGCCACCTCCTTCGCCGCCGCGGCCCTGGGAGCCGAGAGCGTCGGGCAGGACGTCGATCTGCTGATCGGCAACGGCTACGTCAAGGGCAACGGCGAAATGAGCCTGGATCTCATCAGGAAGAACCTCGCCCTGCGGGAACTGCTCGAAGCCCTGGAATAACGCCGCGGCCCCCTGTGCCTTCCTTGCCCCCTTCTCGCGAAGGGGGCGATTTGCTATACTGGAAGTCCCCATGCGCGTCACCACGCCCCTCGCGGGCGATGCGGAAGAGGATGCAGCGGATGTATCGAATCCTTCAAATTGCCTTCGAGCCCGCTTTCGGGAACGGACGGACCCCTCACTACGGACTGTGATCCGGTGCCTTCGCCGGTGCCGCCGGCTCGATGCACCCGCCTGCCGAGGCCTTATCCCGCCTCGCCATCCGCCCCACAGGAGGAGACGTTCATGCCTGTTATCGACCCCACCCAGCAGCCTATCGCCGCCGAAGCGATCCCCGCGCTCAAGCCCCCGGTGGATCCCGCCACCCTGACGCACAAGCAGCTCAAGCAGGGCGAGTTCTGGCGCGCCATTCCCGCCTACCACGACATCGACGAAGCGACCTTCCTCGACCACCTCTGGCAGGGGAAGAACTCCATCACCACCTCCGAGAAGCTCCTGCAGACCATCCAGGACCTCGCCCCCGCCGACTTCATCGAGGACGTCCGCGAAGGCTTCCGCCGCGCCCCCATGGCGATGCGCGTCAGCCCCTACATGCTCTCCAACATCGACTGGAGCGATCCCTACAACGACCCCATCCGCACCCAGTTCATCACCGTGGCCTCGCGCCTACTGCCCGATCACCCCAAGCTCAGCCTCGACTCGCTTCACGAGCAGGATGACGCGCCGGTGCCCGGCCTGACCCATCGCTACCCCGACAAGGCCCTCTTCCTGGCCCTCGACATCTGCCCGGTCTACTGCCGCTTCTGCACCCGCTCCTACGCCGTCGGCACCAACACCGAGGAGGTCGAGAAGGTCCAGCTTTCCGCCAGCGCCGCACGCTGGGCCAAGGCCTTCAGCTACATCGCCTCGCGGCCCGAACTCGAGGATATCGTCGTCTCCGGCGGCGACGCCTACCAGATTCCCGCCAAGAACATCAAGATCATCGGCGAAACCCTGCTCGCCATGGACAACATCCGCCGGATCCGCTTCGCCACCAAGGGTCCCGCCGTCATGCCCATGAAGATCCTCACCGATACCGCCTGGGTCGACGCCCTCACCGAAGTGGCCGAGATGGGCCGCCGGCTCGGCAAGGAAGTGGTCCTGCACACCCACTTCAACCACCCCAACGAGATCACCTGGATCACCGAGAAGGCCATGCGGGTGCTCTTCGAGCGGGGCATCTACGTCCGCAACCAGGCCGTGCTCCAGCGCGGAGTCAACGACTCCAAGGAGATCATGCAACTCCTGGTCAAGCGGCTCGGCCACGTCAACGTCCACCCCTACTACGTCTACCAGCACGACATGGTCAAGGGCGTGGAGGATCTCCGCACCACCGTCCAGACGGCCATCGACATCGAGAAGTGGGTCCGTGGCACCACGGCGGGCTTCAACACCCCCGCCTTCATCTGCGACGCGCCGGGCGGCGGCGGCAAGCGCGACATCCATTCCTACGAGTACTACGACCGCGAGAACGGCATCATCATCTACACCGCCCCGAGCGTGAAGAAGGACCAGATCTTCACCTACTTCGATCCCATCGACCTGCTCTCTCCCGAAGCCCAGGAGCGCTGGAAGGACCCGGTCGTCGCCGAGGAGATGATCGAAGCCGCCATTCGCAAGGCCGGCCTGAACCTCCGCTAGGCCGTTCGAACCGAACCGCCCTCCAGCCATAACGCCGAGAGTCCCCGGGCATTTCTGCCCGGGGACTCTCGGTCGTTTGAGGGTTAGCGACCGCCGGATGTCGAGCGCGCGCCGCTTTCGAGGCGCACGACGACGCCCATCTCTCGCAGGGTCTCGATGCAATCGTCCAGACGAGGGGTTGATTCGGGGAACAGGACGCGGGGCTCGGGAACCGGGTAGGAGCCGAGCCCCAGCACGCGCTCGAGTTGCAGGAGGGCTCCGACCGCCGTGAGATGGCTCTGTCCCAGGGGATCCGAGAGGCTGGCACTGACCGAGCGGGGGCTGCCGGCGGCGTCTCGCCCGCTGAGGGCGATGACGACCTCGTGGGGAGCTCCCGGACCGGGATTGTAGAGCATCGAGCGGCGCAATCCGGCGAAGCGCGGTCCGCTGATAGCCTTCCAGATTCCCGAGCGAACGAGAAGCCTGAGCAAGGAGGTGCTCGCCGCGTCGTCGAAGCCCAGGCGGGTCGTGACGGTCTTCGCCCCGCTGAAGCGGGGCAACGTCGCTTGCTCGGGCGTATCGAGGCGGTAGACGTGGGCGCGCCGTCCCCCCGGAAACAGAACCTGCCGCCCGTCGGTGAGGGGCTCGACCAGCTGGCGCTGTCCCGCCAGTTGCACCTCGAAGGGTATCTGCAGGCGGTCCATGTAGTCCACCGAGTTCGGTCCGGCCTGATCGCGGGTCGCGTACAGAATCGAGATGTCGATTTCCTCGGTCACCGCCAACTCTCGCATGGCGTAGGCGGCGACCACCGGGATCACCCCGCCCATCCATGCCGAGGAGAAGAGGATCGGCGCGCTCAAGCGCTCGGGAGCGATCTGCCAGACGGTCTCCCGGACGCGCTGGGTCCATCGGGTGATATCCACGTAGGGAATCCCGAGTCGAATCGCATCCCAGAGCAGCCGGTCCTCGGGGTCGTTTGCCACGGCGACGATGGCGCTCGGCCGCGTGGTCACCGATGACAGGGGGCGATCCGCCATGAGATCGAGGGGCACGGCCTCGGCCCGATCGAGCTCGCGGGCGAGGGCCTCTCCGCGCTCCGGATGGCGACCGCCAAGCTGCAAGGGGAGCTGAGGATGACGCCGGCGCAGCAAGCGGGCAATCTGGCTTCCGACGAGGCCGTAGCCTCCGGCGATGAGGGCGGGTGCAAGTGACGACATGACGTTCTCCTTGGCAAGACGCGTTCGAGTGGTGTATGTAATCATTGATTACTTAAGGCGCGAATTCTGTCAAGCTGCTTGCTCCCCCACCCCATGCCTGTCAGAATCGAGCAGCAGCCAGAGGAGCCCAGCATGTCGCGACTGTCCGAGCGAAAAACCTATCACCACGGGGACCTGCGTCGCGGCCTGATGGATGCCGCCCTCGCCCTGCTGGCCGAAAAAGGCATCCATGCGCTGAGCATCCGAGAGGCTGCCAAGCGGGCCGGAGTCAGCTCCGGAGCCCCCTATCGGCATTTTCCGGCCAAGGAATCACTCCTGGCGGCCCTCGCCGTGGAGGGGTTCCACGACCTGGGTGAACGCCTGATCTCGGCGCGCGATCGCTGGCCTGCCGACCCTCGCCGACAGTTGCAAGCCTCCGCCGAAGCTTACGTGGGCTTCGCCCTCGAGCATCCCGAGCGTTTTCGCCTCATGTTCGGAGGTTTCTTTCCCGATACCGCCGAGTACCCCGAATTGCTCGACGCATGCGCCGTCGCCGAGGGGGTCCTCTTCGACATGATTCGCGGGGGCCAGGAGGCCGGAGTGGTGAGCGGGCATCCGGTCGACAATCTCGCCACCGTGACCCACGCCTTCCTTCACGGATTGACCTCGCTGCTGATCGAGGGCCACCTCGCGATTCCCGCGGGGCTTTCCCTCGAGGCCTGGCTCACGCCGCTCTTCGAAGCCTGCTGGACCGGCCTCTCCGCCCCAGGGGGGTGACTCCGGACCCCCCGTTCCCTCTTGCCCGATGACCCGATCCACGGGATAATCGCCCATGTGAGCGAGCAAAATGGGCCCCCCCTCCAGACCCTCACCGGGATCGTGGAGCGCGTGACCTTCCACAACCCCGAGAACGGCTACACCGTCGCCAAGCTCAAGGTTCCTCGCGAGATGGACCTGGTGACGGTGATCGGCAACTTCGCCCAGATCAACGCCGGCGAGTCCCTCCGCCTGCGCGGCCACCACGCCAATCATCCCAAGCATGGCGCCCAGTTCAAGGCGCTCTTCTGCGACGTCCTGGCGCCTGCCACCGTCGTCGGCCTCGAAAAATACCTGGGTTCCGGCCTCATCAAGGGTGTAGGGCCCGTCACCGCCAGGCGCATGGTCAAGCACTTCGGCGTGGACATCCTGGAAATCATCGACCGGGAGCCCGAACGCCTCAACGAGGTCCCCGGCGTCGGTCCCAAGCGCGTCAGGCTGATCGCCAAGGCCTGGCTCGAACAGAAGGCCATCAAGGAGGTCATGGTCTTCCTGCAGGGTCACGGTGTCTCCACCACCTACGCCGTCAAGATCTACAAGGCCTACGGCGACGACTCCATCGCCGTCGTCACCGAAACTCCCTATCGGCTCGCCGACGAGATCTGGGGCATCGGCTTCATCACCGCCGACCGGATAGCCCGCGCCCTCGGCGTGCCCGAGGACTCCGTCGGCCGCCTGCGCGCCGGACTCGCCTACGTGCTGGGGCAAGCCTCCGACTCCGGCCACGTCTTCCTGCCCCGCGAGGATCTGCTGGCGCAGGCCTCCGAGATCCTCAAGATCGACCCCGAACTCCTGATCGCCGTCATCGGGCCCATGGTCGAAGAAAAAGCCCTCATGGTCGAGGACGAAGCCGTCTACCTACCTGCCCTCTACTACTGCGAAATCGGCGTGGCCAACCGTCTGCGGGCCCTGGCCGGAAACCCCCTCCCCCTCGATGAAGCGAAGCTGGAGCGAGAGCTTGCCGCTCTGGAACGCCACGAAGCCCTGTCGCTCGCAGCCAGGCAACGCGTGGCGGTCCTCGAAGCCGTGAAGAACCGCTGCTTCATCCTGACCGGCGGGCCGGGCACCGGCAAGACGACCACGACCCGCGCCATCCTCAAGCTCTTCGAGCGGCTGGGCAAGCGGGTCCTGCTCGCGAGCCCCACGGGTCGCGCCGCCAAGCGCCTCAGCGAGGTCACCGGCGGCGAGGCCAAGACGCTTCACCGGCTGCTGGAGTTCACGCCTCAGAAGATGGCCTTCGCGCGCAACGCCGAGAATCCGCTCTTCGGGGACGTCATCATCGTGGACGAGGCCTCGATGATCGACCTCACGCTCACCAACAGCCTGCTCAAGGCGGTTCCGGAGGGGGCGCAACTGCTCTTCGTGGGCGATGCCGACCAGTTGCCGAGCGTGGGAGCGGGAAGGGTGCTCGAAGACATGCTGGACTCGGGCGTCATCCCGCACGCGCGCCTGACCGAGGTCTTCCGGCAGGCGGAAGGGTCGCAACTGGTGGCGAACGCTCATCGGATCAACCAGGGCCTGATGCCCGACCTCGTGGTCCCGGACGGGCAGAACTCGAGCGATTCCTACTTCGTGGCGGTGAACGAACCCGAGGAGGTGCCGGGCAAGATCGCGCAGATCGTCGCGAAGAGCCTGCCCAGGCGCTTCGGTTACCATGCGCGAGAGGACATCCAGGTGCTCTGCCCCATGAACCGAGGACTGCCGGGGGCGAACAACCTCAACATGGTGCTACAGGACGCCCTCAACCCCCTGAAGGCGGGGGACGTGGTGGCACAGTCAGGAAGCCGCTCCTTCCGGGTGGGCGACAAGGTCATCCAGCTCCGGAACAACTACGACAAGGGGGCCTTCAACGGGGACACGGGAATCGTCTCGGCCATCGACCTGGAAGAACAGGAGATGCTGGTCGATTACTGGGACAACGCGGTTCGCTACGAGTTTCACGAGCTCAACGAGCTGGCGCTGGCGTATGCCATCACGGTTCACAAGAGCCAAGGCAGCGAGTATCCGGTCGTGGTGCTGCCGATGACGATGCAGCATTACCCCATGCTTCAGCGGAATCTCCTGTACACGGGGCTCACGCGGGCGAAGAAGCGGGTGGTGATCGTGGGGACGCGCAAGGCGATCGCCTTGGCCCTTCGCAACGTCGGGGGAAATGCGCGCCATACCCGGCTCGCAAAGCGCCTCCAGGTCAACGAGGGCTAAGCGGCGCTGCGGCTAAGCGGAGTTGCCGCAGGCAATTTTTGGCGACTGAACGGGTATATACTTGCTAGCTTGCACCATCATCGAGAGAGCGAACATCATGCCCATGCCGATCCTTCGGGGACTTCTCGTCAGTCTCTTGGTTATCATGACGGGTTGCACCCCGCTTGCCCCCACGGCCAGCAAGATCGAGTCCCAGGACTTCGCCGGGCAGGTGCTCGACCTCGCGGGGCAGCCTGCCGCCGACGTCCTGGTGAAGGGCTACCTCCTCTCCAACAACGGCAGCACCCTGGTGGGCAACAATTCGATGGGCTACCGCATCCAGGCCAGCCAGTTGGAAACCCGTACCGACGCGAATGGTCGCTTCCGCCTCGTCTCCGACGGCGAGACCCTCAACGTCGAGGCGATCCTTTCCGAGGAACTCAAGGCCATCCAGTTCAATGCCTCCAAGAGCCGCGCCCTCTCGCTGCAACTCGCCTACACCGGCAGCATCTCGGGCAAGGTTACCGCCCCTGAGGCCCCCACCGTCACTGATTTCCAGGGAGTGGACGTCTACGCCCCGGGTACCTCCTACCTGGCCAAGACCGATTCGAACGGGCGCTATACCCTGTCCAACGTCGCCGTCGGCGCCTTTGCCCTCGTCGCCTCGAAGGCAGGTCTGGGCAGCGCTTCGCTCCCCGGAGTCACGGTGGCTTCCAGGGCCACCACCTCCGCCCCTGACCTGGCGCTCAGCCTCAAGGCCCCGAGCGTCGCCCGGGCCGTTCCAGCCAACGCCGCCCCCGGCGCCACGGTCACCCTCACCGGGACCAACTTCGGGGCCAGCACCGGGGACACGATTCAGGTCAGCTTCAACGGCACGCCCGCCACCAGCGTCCGGCGCATCGACAACCAGGCCCTCGAGGCCGTCGTCCCCGCCGGGGCCACCAACGGCAACATCGTGGTCGCGGTCGGCGGCATCCTGAGTAACCCCCTCCCGTTCACCATCATCAAGACCCTCAGCCTCAGCCCTGGAAACGCCCGCCTCAAGGTCGGAGAGACGCTCCCCTGCTACGTCCTGGCGATCGACACCAACGGGGATATCGTGCCCCAGCCGGTCGTGAGCTGGACGGTGGACGGCGGCGCGGTGAGCGTGGCGTCGGAGACCCTCACCGCAGCGGCCATGGGCACCGCGACGCTTCGGATCTCCAGCGGCACGGTCTCGAGCATTCGAACCTTCCAGGTGCTCGAACGCCATCCCCAGGTCACCACCTTGGCCGGCAGCACGAACGGTTTCGCCGACGGCTCCGGAGCGGCGGCGAAGTTCAGCACGCCGTCCGACGTGGCGCTGGAACCCAACGGGGATCTGCTGGTGGCGGACCTCTGGAACTATCGCATCCGGCGAATCACCCCCGCAGGCGTGGTGACGACCTACGCCGGGTCCGGCGTGAGCGAGACGACCGATGGTCCCTTGCTATCCGCCCGCTTCAAGAGCCCGATCCGGTTGGCTCATTATTCCGGCGGCAACCTCTTCGTCCTGGAACTCAACGACGCGGTGCGGCGGATCGCCTCGGATACCGTCACGACCTACGCGGGAACGGGGCTCTCGGGTTACGAGGACGGGCCCGCCGGTTCCGCGCAGTTCAGCAGCCCGTCGGGGCTCATCATCGACCCTCGGGGCAACGTCTTCGTCTCAGACTCGGAGAATAACTGCATCCGCCGGATCGCCGTCGACGGGTCCGTGACCACCGTGGCGGGGACCCTCAACCCGGGGTTCATGGACGGGTACGGTACCACCGCCCGCTTCAACAGCCCCGCGGGGCTCGCCCTCGATGCCGCCGGGAACCTCTACATCGCCGACATGGGCAACCATGCGATCCGCAAGCTCACGCCCCAGGGACTGGTCGTCACGGTCGCCGGAAACGGAAGCTACGGCTACTTCGACGGCAACGGTCGGGAGGCCCGGTTCAATACCCCGCTCGACGTCGAGGTGGGGCCGGACGGCCAGATCTACGTCGCGGATTTCCAGAACCACCGGATCCGCATGATCGGCCCGAGCGGAGCCGTCAGCACCTTGGCCGGCCGCGGGGTGAAGGGCAGCAAGAACGGCGAGGCTTCCCTCGCCCAGTTCTACTTCCCCGGAGCGATCGCCCTCGCGCCCGATGGAGTCCTCTACGTCAGCGACAACGGCAACCATCTCATCAGGAAAATCCAGCCTTAGAGCAAAGCTCGTTACGGCGTTCTCTCGCTGCCTTGCCTTCGATGGGTCTAGATTACTCGTCCCCGCGAACCGAGCCACGGCCCTTCTTGGTCTGCGAGCGGGCCTTCTTGCTGGCGACCCGGCGCTCCTGCGATCCCCAGGTGGGCTTGGTGGCCTTGCGGTTCTTGGGGACGAAAAGGGCCTGCTTGACGAGCGCCACCAGCTTCGCCTCGGCCAGCACGCGGTTATCGGGCTGGTTCCGGGTCTCGGAAGCCGTGACGAGAAGGTAGTCCCCCTCGATCCAGCGTTTGCCCGCGACGAGTCTCAGGCGCTCTCGCGCTTCCAGGGTCAGGCCGCGGATCTGGGCGACCGCCACGCGAAGCTCGACCTTGCTGGAGACCTTATTGACGTTCTGGCCGCCGGGTCCAGAGGAGCGGGTGGCGCTGAAAGCGATCGCCTCATCGGGAATCACCACTCCGGGGGCCACGGGAAGATCGGCCAATTGACGTCCTTTCTGAAGCAAGAGCCGCGCGCGGCTAAAATCGCGCCGGAAGGGTAAAAGGGGGCAAGGAGGAAGCGACCATGGCAACAACCATCTGTTCCCAGTGCAACGCCAGTTATCCCACGATCATGAAAGCCTGTCCGTCGTGCAAGACGGCTCCCTCGGGTCCGAAGATCTCGTCGGCGGACATCAAGAAATACATCCCGCTGATCATGGCGGTGGACGCCCTCCTCATCGGAGGTTTCTTGATTTACTTCTTCGTGATCCGGTAAGGGATCGAATCGCCAAAAAGGGCTAGTGGCCCGGGGTTTCATCCCCCGCGTCGGGCCTGCCGTCGTTGGGGGCAGGGCTTGCCTATCGCGCTCCAGTCTAACACCTTGCGGCACCTTCCGAAACTCACGACTACGGCCTCGATGAGCCCCCAAAGGTCGCTAGGAGCGGGGCTATTCCGGCGCGAAGACACGGACCCCCGCGACCAGGGTGCCTTGGCAACGGAAATCGGCGTCCAAAATGGCCAGATCCGCCCGCATCCCGACTTCGAGCGATCCCCGATCGGTCAATCCCAAGCTTCGGGCAGGGGTCGAGGCAGCCATGCGGGCGGCCTCGGGTATCGAAACACCAATGTCGGTAACCACGTTGCGAAGGGCGCGGTCGAGGGTGATGCACGACCCCGCGATGGTCCCGTCGGGTAGGCGGGCGACATCCTGCCCGATGTGAATCTCGCGGCCATCCAGCACGTGGATCCCGGGAGGCAGGCCCGTCCCCATGAGGGCGTCGGAGACCAGCATGAGCCGATCGGCCCCCTTGCAGCGGTAGGCGATCCGGATTCCCGCCGGATGCACGTGAACCATGTCCGCCACGATCTCGGCGTCCAGGGCATCTTCAACCAGCGCCGCCCCCAGGGTCCCGGGTTCGCGGTGGTGAAACGGACGCATGGCATTGCAGAGATGGGTGACCCGGGTGGCTCCGGCCGCCGCTCCCGCCATAACTTGCTCGTAAGTGGCATCCGTATGCCCCATGGAAACGCGGATCCCCAGCAGCACTAGCTCTTGGATGAGTTCGGCGGCCCCCGAGAGTTCGGGGGCCAGGGTCACGATTCGGATGACCTCGGCATGCCGCCGGATCACCTCTCGCAGCGCCGGATCCGCCATCGGTCGCAGGGCCTCCGGCGGCTGGGCTCCCTTGAACTTCGGGGCGATGAAGCCGCTCTCCAGATGCGCCCCCAGGATCCGGGCTCCCGGTCCCTGATGCCGCATGGCCTCCTCGATGGCAGACAACACCCGCGACAGCGCGTCGGCAGGACACGCAAACAGGGTGGGGACCCAGCCGGTCACGCCGTGGCGGGCGAGATGGCGGGAAATCGTGTCGAAGGCCGCGGGGGTGGCATGCATGGTGTCGGCATCGAGTCCCCCGTGGACGTGCGTGTCGATGAACCCCGGCAAGACCCAGTTTCCCCGGGCATCGAGGGTCCGGGTCCCGGAAGGGCCGGCTTGGTTCTTTCCGATGGCGGCAATCTTGCCGTCGACAACCAAGAGGTCGGCCTCCAGGATGCCGGTCGGGGTGACGAGCTTGCCGTGGGTGATGAGGATCTGGCCCAACCGTGCGTCCTTTCTCAGTGGCGATTCGGCCATGATACGGGAAGGGACCGCGGAAGCGAAAGAGCTGACCGAAAGGGATCTCGACTATGGGGCGATCGTAGCCGTCGAAAAGGCCTATAATAGGGGAGAAGTGCACAAAGATCGTCTCCACCCCGCAACGTCGAGAGGACGCCACATGCTCGAAGCCTATCGCCAGCACGTCGCCGAACGTGCCGCTCTGGGGATTCCCCCGCTGCCCCTGACCGAACAGCAGACCAGCGAGCTGGTCATCTTGCTCCAGAATCCGCCGCAAGGCGAGGAGGATTTCCTCGTCGAGCTTCTGACTTACCGCGTTCCGGCGGGGGTCGATGACGCCGCCCGGGTCAAGGCCACCTTCTTGGCCCAGCTCGCTTCCGGCGATATGACTTGCGCTTTGATCTCCCGCGAGAAGGCCATCCAACTGCTAGGCACCATGCTGGGCGGCTACAACGTCCAGGCGCTGATCGACGCCCTCGACGGCCCCTTCGGCGCGACCGCCGCAGAGGGACTGAAGAAGACCCTCCTGGTCTTCGACTTCTTCCACGACATCAAGGAGCTGGCGGACAAGGGCAATCCCCACGCCAAGGCCGTGATCCAGAGCTGGGCCGACGCCGAGTGGTACACCTCGCGGCCCGAGGTTCCGACCTCGCTCAAGCTGACCGTCTTCAAGGTCTCCGGCGAAACCAACACCGACGACCTCTCGCCCGCTCCGGATGCCTGGTCGCGCCCTGACATCCCCTTGCACGCCTTGGCCATGCTCAAGAACCCCCGCCCGGGAATCGAACCGGACGAATCCGGCTCCCGCGGTCCCCTCAAGCAGCTGGAGGCCCTGAAGGCCAAGGGCAACCTCATCGCCTACGTCGGCGACGTGGTCGGAACCGGCTCGAGCCGAAAGTCCGCCACCAACTCGGTGCTCTGGTTCACCGGCGAGGACATCCCCTTCATCCCCAACAAGCGCTTCGGTGGCGTCTGCCTCGGCAGCAAGATCGCCCCGATCTTCTTCAACACGATGGAAGATGCCGGCGCGTTGCCCATCGAGATCGACGTCGCTCAGATGGAGATGGGCGATGAGATCGAGCTGCGGATCGACCATGCCACCTCCCTGATCACGGCGCTGAAGAACGGCGCGGTGATCGCCGAGGCCTCGCTCAAGACCCCGGTAATCCTCGACGAGGTTCGCGCGGGCGGCCGCATCCCGCTGATCATCGGTCGCGGCCTCACCGCCAGGGCCCGCGAGGCCCTCGGCCTGCCGCAGTCCACGCTTTTCCGCCTGCCGCAGACTCCTGCGGACAGCGGCAAGGGCTTCACCTTGGCGCAGAAGATGGTGGGCCGCGCATGCGGTCTGCCCGAAGGCCGGGGCATTCGTCCGGACACCTACTGCGAGCCGAAGATGACCACCGTCGGTTCCCAGGACACCACCGGTCCCATGACGCGCGACGAGCTCAAGGACCTGGCTTGCCTCGGCTTCTCGGCCGACCTGGTCATGCAGTCCTTCTGCCATACCGCGGCCTACCCCAAGCTGGTGGACGTGAAGACGCACCGCGAGCTTCCCTCCTTCATCAGCACCCGGGGCGGCGTCTCGCTGCGTCCCGGCGACGGCGTGATCCACTCGTGGCTCAACCGCTTGCTCTTGCCTGATACCGTGGGCACGGGCGGCGATTCGCATACCCGCTTCCCCATCGGCGTCTCCTTCCCGGCCGGATCGGGCCTGGTCGCCTTTGCCGCCGCCACCGGGGTCATGCCGCTCGACATGCCCGAGTCGGTGCTCGTTCGCTTCAAGGGGCAGATGCAGCCCGGCGTCACCCTGCGGGATCTGGTCAACGCCATTCCCTACTACGCGATCAAGCGGGGCCTGCTGACCGTCGAGAAGAAGGGCAAGCTCAACATCTTCTCCGGCCAGATTCTCGAGATCGAGGGGCTGCCGGATCTCAAGGTGGAGCAAGCCTTCGAGCTTTCCGACGCCGCCGCCGAGCGCTCCGCCGCCGCCTGCGTGGTCCAGCTCAACCCGGAGCCCATCATCGAGTACATGCGCTCGAACATCACCCTGATGAAGTGGATGATCGCCAAGGGTTACGAGGATGCCCGCACCCTCGGCCGCCGCATCAAGGCCATGGAGGCCTGGATTGCCGATCCCCAGCTCCTCAGGGCTGATGGCGACGCGGAGTACTCGGCCGTCATCGAGATCGACATCTCCGAGATCACGGAGCCGATCGTCGCTTGCCCCAACGATCCCGACGACGTCAAGCTTCTCTCCGAGGTCGCCGGCGACACGATCGACGAGGTCTTCATCGGCTCGTGCATGACCAACATCGGTCACTTCCGCGCCGCCGGGAAGGTGCTCGACGGCAAGAGCGATATCCCGACCCGCTTGTGGATCGCCCCGCCCACCAAGATGGATGCCATGGTCCTCAACGAGGAAGGCTACTACTCCGTGCTCGGCAAGTCCGGCGCCCGCATGGAGATGCCCGGCTGCTCCCTCTGCATGGGCAACCAGGCGCAGATCAAGAAGGGCAGCACCGCCATGTCGACCTCGACCCGAAACTTCCCGAACCGCCTCGGGATCGACACCCGGGTCTATCTCGGCTCCGCGGAGCTTGCGGCGGTTTGCGCCCTGATGGGCAAGATCCCCACCGCGAGCGAGTACCTGGAACAAGTTCAAGCGGTGAACGCCAAGGCCTCCGAGGTCTATCGTTACATGAACTTCGATCAGATCCCGGAGTTCCGGGACGTGGCCGCAACCGTCACGGTCTGACCCCGCCCCCATGATCGAGGACCCGCCGGAGCTTGGCTCCGGCGGGTCCTTGGCTTTAGAGCAAAGCTCGTTACGGCGTTCTCTCGCGGCTGAATCAAAAGCCGCCGGCGCTTACGAAACAGCCGCTGGCGCTAGAGCTCCAGGATCTTCACGTCATCGAGCATCAGCCCCCGCGTCGGACGGTCGAGCGCCGACAGGTAGGCCCGGAAGCGAATCGACACCGAGCCCCCCGCGTAGGGAGCGAGGTCGGCCGCACGGTAGCCCATCTCGGCAGGATAGCGCGAGACGGTGACCGGTCCCACCGGCACCCAGTCCTCGCCGGGACGACGGGCCTCCGGCTGCACCATGACGCCATCCTGAGGGTAGCTGATACCACGCACGTCATAGCTCAAATGCGGGTGCTGGGCCTGCGAGAGGTCGATGGGAGCTTTGAGTGTAAGTAGTGAGGCGGCGGAGCCCGATCGGGAATCGGCATCGGCGCCGAACTCGCCCCGATCGGGCATGCCGAAGAGCATGGTGAAGGCCCCACCGCAGAAGTTCCCCTCCAGGCGAAGCCAGCGCGGAGTACCGGCTTCGCCGTCGATCTGCCAGGCCGAGAGGTCCGTCTCGAAGTCCTCGTGGAAGAGAACGGTACCGAGGAGGATCCGGTCGGGGGCATCGGGATTGACGAACTGCCAGGCGTCGGAGGTCGGACGGGGAGTCGGCGAGGGTAGGGGCGCGGGGGATGGGGACGCGTTGCAGGCCGAGAGGGAGATCGCCGCAGCCAGGGCGATCTCCCATGCCCGGGTCTTACAGCGTGCCACGCGCTTTCAGCTTGTCCATCATGAACTCCGCGCACCGCTTGCCGAGCGTCAGCCCATCCGCGTTGTCGCTGCGGTAATGGATGCCCGCGTAGAGCCGGCTCATCGCGGCCTGGTTGGCATCGTCGAGCAGGTCCGTGGAGTCCTCGGGGAAGACCGTCTTCAAGTAGGTGGCGGCGGCCATGGAGGCGGCGGCGTGGCCCGACGGGTAGGAGGGGTGCGGCGGCGTGGGGAAGGGCATGGCAGGACGGCTCGCGTTGCCGACAAGAAGCGAGGGATCGACGTCCGAAGGGCGGGGCCGCCGGATGGCGTACTTGGTGTCCCAGCAGGCGATGAAGGCATCGGCTTCGATGGCGGCGAGCACGGCGAGGACGCGGGCCGTCTGTGGGGTGCTCAGGCGGTACAGCTTGCTAAGCTTCTGGGCGCGCTTGCTCCAGATGATGGCGGGGACGTCGAAGTTCCAGTAGCGCGCCTGTTCGACCTTCCACGCATGCTGGGGCAAGCTCGCAACCTCGCTCTGGACCTCGGCGAGCTCGGCTTTCAGTTCCGGACTCTCGATGCTCGGCGGGGCGGGGAGGCGGAACTGGCTTCCGGAGTCGAGCAACCAGGTTTTCCAGCTGCCCGCATGGGGCTCCATGGCCCTGGAATGTCCCCATTGCTCGGCGGCCGCGGGGACGGCGCCGCTGTCGGGTTGATGCGATCCGTCGGCCTCGCAAAGGGCGATGACCTGCTTGGCGACCTCTTCGCCTAGCTTCAAGCCGGCCTCGATGTCGCTGCGGACATTGGCGCCGGCCAGGAGGCGGGTCTCGGCGGCCAGGCGGGCCTTTGCCCTGAACTCGGCAGCCTTCTCGGGGAAGACGTAGGCGAGCGCGGCGGAGGCGGCGCCGGAAATCGCCGCATGCTCCGACGGATAGCTGGGGATGCCGGCGTCTCCCGCGAGAGGGGCGAGTTTCGGCTCGTAGGCCTTGGGAAGCGCCCGGGAATAGATGGCCTTGGCTCTCCAGGCGGCGACGGTCGCGTCGAACATGGCGGCGTGAACGATGGCGAGCGCGCGGGCGGCGCGCGGCGGGGCCGTTCCGGCGTCGATCAAAAGCTCGTCGGTGAGCGCGCTCCAGGGCAGGGGGGCTGCCTGGGCGTTCCAGGTCTCGATCTGCTTGACGTCGGCGGCGTTGCGGCGGGATTGAAGGGCCTCGAGCTCGGCGAGTTCCGTCCGGAACTGGGCGGATGCAGGTGCGGGCGGGGCCTCGACCGTGAGGGAGGCGATGTCCTTGACTGCCAGCGGCGCCCAGGAGGCAGCCGCCTTTTCGACCCCGAGTTCGGCATGCTTCTCGGCCAGGGGAGGCTGAGAGAACGGCATGCCGCAACCGCTAACCAGCATGGTGGCGGCCAATGCCACCCCGAATCCACGACGCATCAGAACCCTCCTCGAACACGTTCGCCATCACCTACCCGAGCGCCTGGCCGATCGCGGCCGTGAGGCCTCGGCGCCGAGGTCTTGATAGCGTAGCTCCTCCATACCCCTGGCCCTCGCGTGAATCCATTTCGCCAGGATGAAGCTTTGGCGCGGATCAGAGGCATGTCGAGCGCTTGGGATCCGCGAGGTCGCGACCTTGCGGGGAGCTTTCGCGGGAATGGCGCGGGCATGAACATGGCGACGCCCTCGAGATTCGGCTTTTTGGCACGGGGCAACGGGGGCATGGGGTAGTAACATGAGGGCGCCCTTGCGGAGGATGTATGTCCCGACTCAGGTTTACCACCCCCGCGCAAAAGAAGGCTTCGGCTTGGCAGTCAAAAGCCTTCTACTTATCGATCCTGGCGATCGCCCTCGCCTCATGCGCCGCGTCTCCGCTCGACCCTCCCGCCCCCTCGGGCGCTCTGACCGGCCGAGCGCGAATGGAAGGGGTCTTCACCGATCACTCCTCCATCCGCCTGCGCCTCCAAGGGCTGGGGCAAAAACACGAAACCCGGACCGACGGCAAGGGCAACTTCGCCTTCCGCGACATCCCCCCCGGCAGCTACGCGTTGACCGTCGAGCGGGATCGCTACTTCCCCGTGACCCTACCCTCGGTGACGGTCGCAGCGGGATCCACGGTAGCGCCCGTCACGCTGCGCAACCACCGCGAACTGGTCGCCCTGAGCGGCGTCTACGATGCCGCTCAGGGCGAGGAAGCCGAGGAACCCGAGTTCGGCGGCATGATCCCCACGCGCTCGCCATTCCTCACCAACCTCGCGCTTTCCCCCGACGGCAAGCGCCTGGGCTTCATCCAGGCGGGCGAGGTGCGAAGCGTCCGGCTCGACGGCACGGAGCTTAGGACCGAAAAAGCGCTGCCCGCCGGAACCCGAGCGGACTGGGTCGATTGGGGAGAGCGCGGCTTCCTGACCCGCTCGTGGCATGCTTCCGGAAGCGCGGCCAGCGCGTCCGGATCGGTGACGCTCCTGACGCCCGGGGGAGCCCGGACCCTCGTTCCCGCGGGCAACGATGCGGTCTTCGCCCCCGTCTTCTCCCCGGACGAACAGCAAGTCGCCTACGTTCGCTACGTGCCGAGCAGCAAGAGCCCGCAGCTCATGCGGATCAGCGCCAACGGAGGAAGCCCCGTGACGCTCATCGACCTGCTGGATCGCCTGAACCTCCGGGGCATCTGGGATGGCACCTACGGCCTGATGTTCGCGCCGCTGGAGTGGCGCCCCGAGGGGCTCATGTTCCACGCGCCCATGACCTGCAACCTCGAGCGCGCCGGCTTCACGTCGGGCAAGGACGGCATCTACACGCTGCGCGACGTGAACGCCCCGCAAGCCCCCGACGCCCTTCACAAGGCGCATTTCTACTCGTATTACGCCCATGCCTTCAGCCACGACGGCAAGCGCATGCTCTATGCCTACGGCCCGCAGATCCGCTCCAAGGACCTCGAGGACCTCGTCGTCACGGCGCCCGGCAGCAACGTGGGCAACCACAGCGATGAGGTCCTCGAATCCTTGACGCCCTCGCCGGACGGCGAGCGGCTCTTCTACCTCACTCCGACGGGAATCGAGGAGATGAACCTGCTTGGCGTCAGTGCTTCCCCATGACCTTGCGGACCGGCGCATCGATCAATCGGGTTCCGGCGTGCTCGAACTCGAGTTCCAAGGGCAGGCGATCGCCCGCCCGCAGCTCCCGCTTCAAGCCGTAGATCATCAGGTGAGTGCCGCCAGGCTGGAGCTTGACCTCCCCCTTGGCGGGAATCGTCAGGAAAGGGATGGCGTCCATGTCCATCATGCCGTTCCGGATGATCATCCGGTGGATCTCTATTTTGCCTGCCAGCGGCGATCGGACCGAAACCAGGCGATCCGTCCGACCGCTCGGATTGGCAAGAACCATGTAAGCGGCGACCAGCCGGATGCCAGGAGGCGCCTCGCGAACCCAGGGATCGGAGACCTCGATGCGCGTCAAACCCCGGGTCTCCGCGCTCGGCGTCTCGGCGGCCGAGGCATTGACCGCGTTTGCCGGGAGCTGAACCGTTCCGAGCAGGAGGCCTCCTGCCAGCAGCATGGGGATCGTCCGGGTCATCTCGAGACTCCTTTCCAGCCGTGCTGAATCAAGCGCTTTCGCAGGAAATCGGGGGGGAAGAGCGTGGCGAAGGTTTCGCGTTTCACGCCCTCGGGATCGACCAGGTAAGAGTAGAGCGAGTGATCGATGAGCGTCCCATGCGTCGGGGATTGCGCCGTGACGTAGAGGACGCCGAACTGCCCCGCCACCTCCGCCAGGGCGGGCTCCTCGACCCGCAGGCCGATGAAGGAGGGATCGAAGTAGGGCAGGTACGCGGCAAGCCGGCCGGGCTCGTCGTTCTTCGGATCGAGCGAGATGAAGATCGGCTGGATCACGGAACGATCGGGACCCAGGTCCGCGAGGGCCTTGGCGATCTCGCCGAGACCGGTCGGACAGGCATCCGGGCAACCGGTGTAGCCGAAGTAAACCAGCAGCCACTTGCCGCGATAATCCGACAGCCTGACGGTCTTCCCGGTCTGGTCGACCATGGGGATGTCGGCGAGCGGCTTCGGCAGCTTGAGGTAAACGGAGGCGGCGGCGACCGCGACGGCCAGAATCACGACGGCCAGGGCCAGCAAGCGCCAGAGGCGGGGGTTCTGGGGTTCGGATTCGGTCGTCTGGGTCATGACGCTCTCCGCGGGGGGAAGTTCGGGGGAGGACACGCCTCCCCCTATACCTTACCGGATCGCGCGGCGATCGATCACGGAAACCGTATTATCGGTGAGATTCGAGACGAAGGCCTTGGCCGCGGTGAAGGCCATCTTGTGATGGCCTTTGCCCACCTTGATCACGGCGATCGCCTTCTGGGTCTCGGCGTCGAGCACCGTCACCGAAGCGTCCCCGTCGCCGCCGACCCAGATCTGCTGCGCGATCTCGTCGTGACCCTCGTGCGTCACGCGGTAGCCGCTCGCTTCGGCCGGCTTCGCCACGGCGTAGATGTGAACCGGCTTGGAGGGCGAGTCAGCCAGGCCGCGGCCCACCTTGACCATCCCATGAAGCTTTCGCCCCTCGACGTCGATGACCGCCACCTCGCCCGAGCCGTTGCAGGTGACGTAGGCGAATCGCCCGTCGGCACGCAGCACCATGTCGGTCGGCGTGGATCCCACCTGGAGGGTCGCCAGCTTCTGCTTGGCGCTCAGGTCGTAGAGCACGACGGTGCTGGAGTTCTTGTTACCGAAGAGCAGGACCGCGCCCCCGTCGGCCGTGGAGATGCCGACCGGCCCGGGACCGTTGCCTTCCTGGAGGGTGGTCGGCGAGGCGCTTTCCCCGAGCTTGACGAAGGAGACCGCGTTATCCGCGCCGTTGGGCACGGCGAGGTAACCGCCGCCCACGGCCAGGAAGCCCGCGGTGAAGCTGCTCGCTTCCGGACGGCTGACGGTGAGGGATTCGGTGGCGGCATCCGCCTCGAAACCGTTGGGCCAGGTGATCTTGATCACGTTGGCATCGGCCGTGGTGCCGACGGCCAGGTAGGCCGTAATGTCGTCGGCCCAGACGAGCTTGGAGCCAGGCTTCTTGCCCAGGGCGACCGTCGAGACGATCGCGCGGGTTTCGCCCTTGACGACCCTCAGGAGATTGGCCTTGGAATCCATGGTGACGGCGTAGAGGCCGTCGTGGGTGGCCTGGGCCTGGGTGGGACTGTTGCTGTCCGGGCTGCCGACCTCCAGGGTCTTGACCACGGTCTCGCTCTCGGGATCGATGAGGGAGATGCTGCCGGACTTGGGGTTGGAGTTGATGATCGTGCCGCCGGCCAGGGCAATGCCGTGGGGGCCGTTGCCCACTGCGATGACCGTTTTCTGATCGAGTTGCGGGAGGCCTTCATCGGTGGTGGTTGTCTGGTTGGGCGAGCCGACGCAGGCGGCGAGGAGGAGGGAGCTTGCGATCGCCAGCCCCAGAGGGGCCAATCTCACGGGAGCGAGGCCCCGGAGGGCGGGTCGATGGTTGGTAAGAAACATGGGATGAAATCCTTTCGAAGGGGCTCGACCGAAATCGGGAGCCTAGATGAAGCGGTAGTAAGCCAGGATGAACGTCTGGTCGGTCATGGCGTTGATCCGGGGTCCAGCACTGGGATCGGCCCCGTAGGCGAGTCTCAACCCTTGGCCCGGAATGAAGCGCCATTCCAGGGAAGGCGTGAGCTTGAGCTTGCCGAGTTTGGCCGCGGTGGGCGAGGCGTCGGAAGCGGCCACTTCGCCGTAAAAGGTGGAGGCTCCCAGCCCTATGAGCCAGGCGGGGTGGAGTTCCCAGTTGGCCTGAAGCTGGCCGAGCAGGGATTGACCGACGTAGAAGGCGGTCGAGACGTTAGCGGCTGGCTCGGTCAGGGGACGTTGGATGCCCAGGCCGGCGGAAAGCTCGACGGGGCCGACCGCTTTCAGGGCCGAGACGCCCAGTTGAGCGCTCACGATGCCGCTTCCGGTGAAGCTCGCGGCGTCCCCGGTGGCGTTGCCGGAGGGCAGGATCATGCCTCCCCAGACGGCCAGGGAGGGCCAGAGTTCTTCGCCGCGGTAGGCCACGTAGGAGGCCTGGAGGCTGAGGTCTCCGATGCCGGCGCCGGCCTGGGAGGTGGGAGTTCCTTCCATGGCGTCGATGGGGAGAACGGCGCCCTGGGCGGCCCATTGCGCTCCGTCGAGCGTGTTGGCGGACAGGGGGACGAGCAGTCCCAGGGTCCAGTCCGGACTGGGGTAGTAGGTCAGGCCGAAGTTGGCCTGGTAGGTGTTGAGGCTGCTGCCCTGGGGCTTGGGGATCCAGACGTTGTTCTCGTTGAAGCTGCCGGTGACGTCCCGGAAGCTCATGACGGTCTGATAGAGGAACTTGCCCTGGGAGGCGAAGAGGGTGGAGGTGCCGGAGACCGAGGAGATCTCCGAGCCGCTGCCGGGGATGGCGCAACTGCAGTTGCAGGCGAGCGCAGGACTAGCCAGGGCTCCCGCCACCAGCATGGTGGCTGCGAGCACCTTGAAACGAATGGCCATGGCCATTCTCTCCTTTCAAATTCAGAGGGAACGCGAGAGCGAGTTCAGCTCTGGATTCGAGGAGGGGGCTCGGACGGGGACGGGGATCGGGACGGGACGCTCCGGGGCTCGGCAAAAAGCGATCGGGCTCGGGTCCCGAAGAGGAGGCTGGCGTCGAGGGCTTGCGCGAGCAGGGCGGGCGGCGGAGGTTCCGGCAACGCGAAATGCGCGATGTCCGGGTGGGTCATGGCGGCTTCTTGCACGTGGCAGGCGGGGGCCTCGGGGGCCGCCGCGCTGCAACTCGCCTTGCAACTGCAGAGGGCCGTGCACTCGCATCGCTCGACGGAGCAGGCATTACCCTGCCCGTCCCCGATACAGGGACGCGGCAAATCTCTCGCTCCCATGAGAAGCAGAGCCAAGGCTATCAGCAGCATATGCATGAAGCGCGTCATGGGGCGATCATACCGGGCAATCCGATTGCTGTCCAATGGGGGGGATGCCGTCAGAGGGGTCATTTCAGGGTTCGGGGGAGAGAGGGGCGGCGAGGATTTTCTCCCTCCGGGAGGAAAAATGACCCGCGGCTTTCTTCCCGGGCTGATCCCACCTCGCGCCCGGAGGACTAGCATGACCCCGAGGCCGTCAACGGAAACGATCGGAAGCGCGGACGGGAGGCGAACATGGGCAGGATCCCCCAGGTGGTCGTCATCACGGGCGCATCGGCAGGCGTAGGACGCGCCACCGCCCGGGCCTTCGCCAAGGAGGGGGCCAGAATCGGCTTGATCGCCCGTGGGGAAGCCGGACTCGCGGCCGCGAAACGTGAGGTCGAGGAACTCGGCGGTGAGGCCCTCATGCTGAGGGCTGACGTCGCCGACTCCGCTCAGGTCGAAGAGGCCGCGCAGGCCGTCGAAGAACGCTTCGGACCGATCGACATCTGGATCAACAATGCCATGACCTCGGTCTTCTCGCCGATCCACCAGATGGACTCAGCCGAGTTCCGGCGCGTCACGGAAGTGTCCTACCTGGGCTACGTCCATGGCACTCTCGCCGCCCTCAAGCGCATGCGCGACCGCGACCGCGGAGTGATCGTCCAGGTCGGATCCGCGCTCGCCTACCGCAGCATCCCCTTGCAAGCGGCCTACTGCGCCGCCAAGCATGCCATCAAGGGCTTCACGGAGTCGCTTTGGTGCGAACTCCTTCACGATCGAAGCAACGTCCACGTCACCATGGTCCAGCTGCCCGCCCTCAACACGCCTCAGTTCAACTGGGTGAAGAGCCGCTTGCCACGCAAGGCTCAGCCGGTTCCCCCGATCTTCCAGCCCGAGGTGGCGGCCCAGGCCATTGTCTGGGCCGCCAAACACCGCCGCAGGGAAGTCTACGTCGGCTTCTCGACCTGGAAGGCCATCATCGGACAGCGAATTCTCCCGCGCGCTCTCGACCGATACCTGGCCCGGAAGGGCTACTCCAGCCAGCAGTACGATGGCGCCGCCGCCCCCGATAGCCCCTCCAACCTCTGGGAGCCGTTGGATCACCATCACGACCTCGGAGCCCATGGCGACTTCGACGAACGGGCCAAGCCCCGCAGCTGGCACTTCGAAGCCACCACCCATCGCAAGGTGCTGGGCCTATTCGGCGCCACCTTCCTGGGTGCCTTCTGGCTCGCCGGCTATGCGAGCGGCATGGTGGCCCCAGCAAAACCGCATGATCGGGTAGCCTGGGCGCGTAAGCTGACGTACATCCGCTAGCACTGGGGCATCCCAAGCCCCCCGCCCGAGCCGGATCCGGCTTGGAATCCTTGCCGTGGGCCGGAGTTGCATGGTTCCCCGCCGAGTCTCCACGCGATAGGATCCGCCCCCGCTCGAACCCTCGGATTCTCAATTGGCATACGCTTGATATAAAGCTTAATTAAGATTATAGTCGTAACGATCATCGGACGCTTGCCACCAGAACCTTGAAAAGAGGTCCCCATGAGGCGCCGCGACATGCTCAAGCGATTGCTCCAGGCTGGAGGCGCCGCCGTGGCGGCAGTTTTGGCAATTCCCGCCCTGGTCCTGTCACTCGCTCCTCTGCGGGGGCAGCAACGGTCAATTTGGCGCGCGGTCGGGAGCCTGGAAGCCTTTCCGATCGGAGGGGTCCAGAAAGCGGCGGTACCGCTGCCCCATCCCGACTGGGCCAAGACGATCATCGACCAGGGGGTCTTCGTCTGGCGACCAACCTCAACCGAACTCGTGGTCTACTCGCGTAGCTGCACGGATCTCGGGTGCCCACTCACCTGGGATCCTGGCGGCGAGGTCTTTCTCTGCCCCTGCCACGGGGGAATCTTCGCCAAGGACGGTGCGCGCATGGCGGGCCCGCCAAAGCAGCCGATGCATCGCTACCTGACCCGGATCCGCGAGGGCCTGATCGAGATCGACCTCCGCTCCATTCCCCCCGAGGCCTAGGAGGCACGATGCCCAACTGGCGGCAGTGGCTGGCGGACCGCTTCGGCTGGCTCCCCTTCAAACGAGCCTTCCTGGACCGGCGGGTCGGAAAAACCCCCTGGTACTACGGGGACGGCTCGACGCTCCTCCTGCTCCTGATCGTCCTCGTCTTCACCGGGCCGTTCCTGGCCCTCGGCTATGCCCCAACCCCCGACCAGGCCTACGACAGCATCCAGGCCATCACCCAGCAGCCGCTTGGTTGGTTCGTCAGGGCCCTTCACTACTGGGCGGCGGGGCTGATGGTGGTCATGCTCTTCTTCCACCTGCTCCGCCAGATCCTGGTCGGAGGTTACAAGTTCCCGCGCGAGGGGACATGGTTCATCGGGGTCCTGATGTTCTTCCTGGTCCTGACCATGTCGCTTCTGGGCTACACCCTGCGCTGGGACGAACGCGCCATCTACGGCATCAAGGTCGTCGTCTTCCACTTCGCCCGGGTTCCCTTCATCGGAGACAGCCTGGCCCTTTTCGTGCAGGGAGGCCGAGATCTCGGTTTGCTCACCCTAACCCGGTTCTATGCAGCTCACGTCGCCTTCGGCCCGCTCTTGCTGCTCGGACTTGCCGGCTTTCACCTCTACCTGGTGGTCGTTCATGGGGTCACGAGCAGGCCGGAGCAAGATCGCCCCATTCACACGGTCGAAGAACAAAGGCGCATCCACGAGGAGATCAAGCAACACCCCGACGAAAGCGAGCCCTTCTTCCCGGACACCATGGCCAAATCGGCCGCCATGGCCCTCACGGTCTTCGGCATCGTCGTCGCCTCGGCGCTCATCCTGCGAAACCCGCCCCTCTACCCCGAGGCCAACCTCGTCATGGCGTCCCAGCCCGCCGAGGAGTGGTGGTGGGGCTGGTACAGCGCGCTCATCGCGCTCATGCCCCCCCCGCTCGCCTCGTGGTTCCTGTGGCTCTTTCCGATCGTGCTCTTCGTCGTTCTCGTTTCCTTGCCCTTCGTGGATCGCGGTCCCTATCGAGGCTACAGGAAGCGTCCGGTGGCGACGGCGGTCGTGGTGATCGTGACGATTACCCTCGTCTCCCTCACGGCCTTCAGGCGAATCTCGCCCTGGGGCGGCTGGCCGGACCCGACCCCGCCCGCCATCCCCGCGGGAATCGTGCTGGCCCCCGAGGTGGAGCAGGGACGAAAGCTGTTCGCCCGCCACGGCTGCACGAGTTGCCACCGGATCGCCGGTGCGGGACCGCCCAGGGTGGGGAGCGACCTGGCGCGTCTGGGGCCTCGCTATTCGCCCCAGGAGCTGCGCCATTACATCTTGCAGCCGCCTGCCGGCGTGCCCATGCCGGCGTACGAGGGCCGCGTCCCGCCGGCGGACCTGGATCGAATCGTCGCCTTCGTCTTGGTGGCTCAAACCTTCCCCCGCTCGCTGGAGGGACCATGAGCCGCTTTCTCACGCTGCTCGTTATTCTGCTCGTGCTCCAGCTGACGGCATGTCTGGGGAGCGATACCCAGTCCATGCTGCACCCGGTCAGCCTGTCCGCCGAGCGAATCGCCGGACTCTGGTGGTTCATGCTGGCCGTGCTCGGCGGCGTGACCCTGGCGGTCTTCGTCCTGCTTTTCCTGGGCATGCGGCTCCGGGGCCGCCCGCCGGGCGGAAGCACGGGTTTCGTGGTGGCCGGAGGCATCATCGTCCCCGCCCTCATCCTGGTGATCCTGCTCGTCGTCGCGCTGCGAACCACCGTGGCCCTGAAGCCTGCCCCTGGCACGTTCACCATCCAGGTGATCGGGCACCAGTGGTGGTGGGAGGTGCGCTATCCCGAGTGGGGAATCGTCACGGCCAACGAGATCCACGTTCCCGTCGGCATGGACGTCCGACTCGAGGTCTGGTCGGCGGACGTGATCCACAGCTTCTGGGTACCTCGCCTGCATGGCAAGATCGACCTCTTGCCCGACATCGTCAATCCCTTCTCGATCCGGGCGGATCGGCCCGGGGAGTACCGGGGCCAATGCGCCGAGTTCTGCGGCACGCAACATGCCAAGATGGCCTTCCTCGTGGTGGCCATGCCGCCCGCGGAGTTCGAGGCCTGGGTGGACGAGCGCCGCATGCCCCCCGAGCCGCCCGCCGACCCCGCCTTGATCCTGGGTCATGACGCCTTCTTCGAGGCCCAGTGCCATGCCTGCCATGCCATACGCGGCACCGCGGCCGTCGGCAAGGTCGGCCCGGACCTCACTCACCTGGGAAGCCGACTCACCCTGGGAGCCGGCGAGATCCCCAACACGCTCGGAAACCTGCAAGGCTGGATCGCCAACCCGCAGGCCATCAAGCCGGGCAACCTGATGCCGCGGAACTACCTCCCCCCGAAAGACCTGCATGCCATCGCCACCTACCTGGAGAGCCTGAAGTGAGTTCCCGTTTCGAGGAAACCTGGCGATCGCCAACGGGCTTTCCGGGCTGGCTGTCGGAAGTCAACAACCGCCCCCTGGGCGTGCGCTTCATGATCACGGCGATCGGCTTCTTCCTGATCGGCGGCGTGATGGCCCTGTTGATGCGGATCCAGCTGGCGGTCTCCGACAACGACTTCCTCGGCCCGGAAGTCTACAACCAGCTCTTCACCATGCACGGCTCCACCATGATGTACCTATTCGCCGTGCCGTTCATCGAGGGACTCGCCCTCTACCTCGTCCCGCTGATGATCGGGGCGCGGGACGTCGCCTTTCCTCGCCTCACCGCCTTCAGCTACTGGACCTACCTCGCCGGCGGCCTGCTCTTCTACGCAAGCTTCGTGGTGGGAAACGTCCCCAACACCGGCTGGTTCGCCTACACCCCGCTCTCGGACAACGCCTACTCCGGATTCGGGATGGACCTCTGGGTGCTGGGGCTCGGCCTGGTCGAGATCGCGGGCATCACGGCCGCAGCGGAGCTCGTGGTGACCGTGCTCAAGCTGAGGGCGCCCGGCATGTCCCTCAACCGCACGCCGATCTTCGCTTGGACCATGCTCGCGGTCGGCCTGATGAGCCTCTTCGCCTTCACCACCCTGCTCGTCGCCACCCTCATGCTGGAGATGGACCGGACGCTCGCGACGCGCTTCTTCGATCCGATCCATGGCGGCAGCTCCTTGCTCTGGCAGCACTTCTTCTGGTTCTTCGGGCATCCGGAAGTTTACATCATCTTCCTGCCGGCGACCGGGATCGTCTCGATGGTGATCCCGACCTTCTCCAGGCGCCCCCTCGCCGCCTACCCCCTGGTGGTGGTGGCCGTCATGTTCACCGCCTTCGTGAGCTTCGGACTCTGGGTCCACCACATGTACACCACCGGCTTGCCTTATCTGGCGATGAGCTTCTTCACCGCCACCAGCCTATTCGTGGCCCTCGCCAGCGGGACCATGGTCTTCGCATGGCTGGCGACCCTCTGGGGCCGGCGCCCCCTCCTGCGGGTGCCCATGCTCTACGCGCTGGGATTTCTCATCCTCTTCGTCCTGGGGGGAATGACGGGGGTCATGGTGGCCGTGGTGCCCTTCGACTGGCAGGTGCACGACACCTTCTTCGTCGTGGCCCACTTCCACTACGTCTTGATCGGCGGCGCGGTCTTCCCGATCCTGGCGGGCCTCGCCTACTGGCTTCCCAAGCTGACCGGACGCTCGCTCGACGAACGGCTCGGCCTCTGGGGCGCGGGGCTGATCTTCACGGGATTCAACCTGGCCTTTTTCCCGATGCACGCCATGGGGTTGCACGGCATGCCCCGCAGGGTCTACACCTACCCCGCGAGCCTCGGCCTCGACTCCCTCAACATGCTCTCCACCCTTGGCGCCTTCATCCTCGCCCTCGGCTTCCTGGTCTTCCTGGCGGACGTCATCCTGAGCCTCAAACACGGCAGACCCGTCCCCGAAAACCCTTGGAACTCCGGTACGCTCGAATGGTCCACCCCCTCACCTCCCCCCACCTACGGCTTCTTCCGGCTTCCGGTGGTCCGGAGCCGCGATCCGCTCTGGGGCGAGGAGACGTCTCCCAGCGAAGCCGCTGAGCGTGCGAGCCGAGATCTCGCGGGGGCACCGGAAGGCTGGCGAGCCACGCTGGTCACGACCGTCGTTCGGGCAGAACCGGAGGCAATCGCCTGGCTTCCCGGCCCGAGCTACCTGCCGTTCATCCTGTCCATCGGGCTGCTCATCGCCTCGATCGGCATCCTGACCAAGTTCTACTGGCTCGCGGGGCTAGGCGCCGCCGCGAGCATCGGGACGCTTCTCGCCTGGTTGAGGCCGCGCCCAGAGCTGGCCGCCGTCCTGCGAGAGGACCCCCTCGCGCAGCTTTCCGGCCTGCCCATTCTCACCACCGGATCCCGCTCCACGGCCTGGTGGGGGATGGCAACTCTCGCCGCCGTGATGGCAACCGCTTTCGGAGCCCTGTTCTACGGTTACTTCTACATCCGCCTCTTCTCGGATCAGTGGCCCCAGGGAGGCCTGCCGCTTCCCGACCTCTTGCTTCCGAGCTTCGGCTACGCCGCCCTGTTCGGGGGGGCGCTGGCCCAGGCCTGGGCTGGACGAGAGGGACGAAAGGGGCGGATTGGCCGGCTAAAGCTTGGCCTGGCGCTGGCCATCGCGTCGGGCCTGCTCTTCGTCGGCATTCAGGCCTTCGACCTCGCACGGGCCGGCTACGCGCCTCAAGCCAATGCCTATGCCTCCCTCTTCCACGTCATCGCGGCGCTCACCGCCTTGATCGTCCTGACCGCGGCGGTCATGACCGGCGTCGTCCTGGAGGGCGTCCGGCAAGACGGGCCGCGGGGATTCCTGCCGCTGCACCTCGACGTGCTCGCGCTGTTCTGGGGGAGCGCTGCGGTGCTCGGCGCGCTGGTCTACGCGACCCTCTACCTGTCTCCGTATCTCTTGGGAAGCGGCTCATGAGCGGCGGGGATGAACGGGCCCTGGCCCGCTGGTTCGTCTTTCTCGGCGGGGCGATCGCCTGGCTTTTTCACCTTTTCGCCGCCTACGCGATCTCCGAATTCGGTTGCGTGGCCGGATGGGGGCGTTTCCGGGGATTTCCGGTGGTCGTCTGGCTCATCCTCGGCATCACCGTTCCGCTCTTGGCGATCGCCCTCTGCGCCCTCGTCGTCGGCTACCGCTACGAGCGACCGTCTCCTTTCCGGGAAGCCCGGATCCTGGACGCGCGCGATCCGGACGTCGCACTCGTGCGCTACGGGATCGTGGCGAACGCTCTCTTCATCCTGATCATCCTGGCCGAGACGCTCCCGATCTTCTTCTTCCTGATGGGGTGCTGAGCGATGCGAAGCCTCCTGCCGCTCATCGCGCTGCTTCTCGCTGCCGCCCCCGCTGTCCGGGCGCATGCGGGCGAGCCACATGGGGACGGTGCCTGGTGGGCTTCTTGGAACGGCGACCCGCTCCTGCTCATTAGCCTCGCTATCGTGGGCGGTGGCTACGGGTTCGGGCTCGCCAGGATCTGGCGCCGGACAGGGGGCGGGCACGCCATCTCCCGCATGCAGGCCGGATGCTTCGCCGCGGGAGTCGTCGCGCTGCTCCTCGCCCTCGTCTCGCCGATCGATGCCCTCAGCGCGGAGTTATCCTCCGTGCACATGATCCAGCACATGCTGCTGATGATGGTGGCAGCTCCCCTCCTGGTTCTCGGGCACCCCTCGCTGGCCTTTCTCTGGGCCCTTCCACCCGCCTCGCGGCAGGTCTTCGGACATGTTTCCCGGAGGATGGGCAAGTGGCGAGGGTGCTGGTACCCCTTCTGGCAGCCGGCCATGGCGTGGATCCTGTTCGCCCTCACGCTCTGGCTCTGGCACCTGCCGGCCCTCTACCAGGCGGCCCTGCGAAATCAGGGGATTCACGATCTCCAGCACCTCTTCTTCTTCGGGACGGCCGCCCTGTACTGGCGCGTCCTGCTCGACCCGGTCGGCCGGATCCGCTTGAATCGCGGACTGGGAGTCCTCTACCTCTTCACCACCTCGCTGCACGCCACGATCCTGGGCGTCTTCATGGCCCTTTCCCCCCGGATCTGGTACTCGGACTACGCGGGTCGAACGCCCGCGTGGGGGCTGACGCCGCTGGAGGATCAGCACTTGGCGGGACTCATCATGTGGATGCCGGCCTGCACGCTCTACGCCATGGCCGCCATCGGGATCTTTGCCCTCTGGCTCCGAGAGGAGCCGCAGTGAGAAGGAGCCTGCGATGAAGCCTCCGAAGCGATTCACTCCGGTCCTCCTGACGCTCGGCGTCCTCATGGGGGTGGCGATGGCGGGTTACCTCGCGATCCGGGGGCTTCAGCAGGAGCCCCGATCCCCCCTCTGGTACGTGCCGGGCGGGGATTCCGAGAAGGGGCGACTCCTCATCGGCAAATACGGCTGCGGATCATGCCATGCCATCCCCGGCATCCGAGGGGCGGCGGGCAAGGTCGGGCCCGAGCTCGCGGGTTTCAAGCAGCGGATCTACATCGCGGGGCAGGTGCCCAACGTGCCCGAGAACCTCGTTGCCTGGATCGAGGACCCTCAGGCGATCGCCCCGGGAACCGCCATGCCGGATCTCGGAGTCTCTCGCGAGGAGGCCCGGGACATCGCAGCCTACCTGTACACCCTGGACTAGGGCTCGATCACCACCTCCAGGTCCCCCTCCTGGGCGAGGACCTTGACGAGGGTCTCGGCGCCATGCCGTTCGAAGCGCAGGTCGACACGCGCGGCACCGACCTGCATGTGGTGGATCTCCAGGTGGCCGAGGAGACGGGGCAGGCGCGGACGGGTGATCCGAAGCCGGCGATCGAGCGCCTCGGCGTGCAGGCCCAGCATGATCCACAGCATGTAGGGAAGCGTTCCGGCCCCCCAGGCCTGGGGGTGGCAGGCGACCGGGTAGCGCACCGGGGTGGGCGCGAACTCCCTCGGGTAGCCCGCGAAGAGTTCCGGAACCTGGTACTCGTCGAAATTCGAGGCGGCTTCGACCATGCCCTCGAAGAGGCGCTCGAGTTCGTCGTCGAAGCCGTAGCGCTTCAGCCCCCCCGCGATGATCGCGTTGTCGTGAGGCCAGACCGTCCCCAGGTGGTAACCGTTCGGATTGTAGGGATACTCGTTTTCGGAAAGGGTTCGGATGCCCCATCCGGAGTACATGTCCGGGGCCATCAAGCGGGCGACGACGCGCTTGGCCTTGTCCTCGTCGACGATTCCCGACCAGAGCGCATGCCCCGGGTTGGAACTGGTGGTGCGGACGGGGCGATGGCCCTTCTGGAGCGCCATGGCGTAATACTGCTCGTCCTCGAGCCAGAAGTCCCGGTTGAAGCGCTCGCGAAGCTCCCGGGCCTCCGCCAGGAGTCGTCGAGCCCGCTCGCCGTCGCCCGCGCGGTCGAAAAGCTCGGCGATCGCGGTCTTGGCCATGTAGACGTAAGCCTGAACCTCCACCAGGCTGATCGGCGGCTCGGCCAAGCTCCCGTCCCGGTTGACGACGGCGTTGCCGGAGTCCTTCCAGCCCTGGTTGACCAGGCCTTCCGAAACGGGGCTATCGTAAGTCACGTACCCGCTGCCGGTGAGGTCCGCGTACCGGTCGATCCATTCCAGGGCGCGCTCGACGTTGGGGCGCAACTCCTCGAAGAGGCCGAGGTTACCGCACCATTTGGCATGCTGCGCGATCAGGACGAGAAAGAGGGGCGTGGCATCGACGCTGCCGAAGTAGGGGGTGTGGGGGATGGCATCGATGCGGGCCAGTTCCCCCACCCTGAGTTCATGCAGGATCCTGCCGGGTTGCTCCTCGCGCCACTTGTCGTCCTTCTTGCCCTGGAAGCGCGCGAGCAGGCGCAAGGTATCCTCGGCGACTTGCTGCTCGAACGCCAGGTTCTGCAGGCACGCGATCGCGGCGTCCCTGCCGAAAAGGGCGGAGAACCAGGGGATCCCCGCCGCGAAGTAGACGCGCCCATGGAGCTGGCTTCGCAGCGTGTGGAGATCCTGCTCTCCTCGCTGGATGATCCGATCGAAAAGTTGGCTATCGCTCGTGATGCGGGTATGCCGTTTTTGCCAGGCCTCGAAGGCCAGGTCTCGTTCATCGGCACCGGCGAGCACGCTCACCGATCTCCAGTGTTCCCGCATTTGCCGAGCGGTGGGCCTCTCGGCGACCATGAGCGTCACGTCGAGTTTCATGGCCTGATCCGGACCCAGGCGAATCTGGAAGCGGGCCTGGCCGTCCTGCCACGCGTCGGGGGGAATCGACCAGCGGATCATCAGGCTGCGGTGGATCCCGTCCGCTCCTTCGTAGAGGTAGTTGATGCCGTCATCCTGCAGTTCGGGCGGATGAAGCGTTCCCGGACGCTCATCGAGCAGGCCGCGAATCTGGAAGACGTCCTCGAAGTGGGCCCGGAAGGCGACGGTGAATGGGAACTCCGCCGGCCGCAGCCCGTAGTTCCGGAACGCGAAGGTCTCGATCAGGGCGTTTCGCTCGCCGCTCAACAGGCGCTTCCAGGTGATGCTGAGGGTTTCTTCCTCGGTGCCATGGCCTTGCTCCTGGATAATCCGGGGGTTGGTCATGACGAAGACGGCCTCGTGGCTGCCCTGGGTCGCGCTGAGCAGGGAGATGCCCCCGGTCGGACCCAGGCGGACCTCGTAGCCGTTCAGGTAGCGGCAATCCCGAAAGAAGAGCCCGAGGCCGTGTCCCGGGCAAATCGGGACGTCTCCGCTCGGCTCGCTGAGGAAGAAGAGGTCTCCGTCCTTGATCACGACGGCGTCGGCGATCCCATGGGAGATGGCAGGCGCATTGAGGGTCAGGACCCGTTCCTTATGCTGACGCGTCTCGGGGCGCTGGTGCATCTCTTCGGGGGGCACGTTCGCCCCATCCTCCCGAATCGCCACGGCGCCTCCTCCGTCTCGCTCATGCTGGCCCCAGCCTACCTCCGATTCCCGCGGGCGAATCCTCCCCCGCGGCCAAAACGGAGGGGAGAATGGCTCGTTCGAGGGCTCAGCCCCGGAAGTCCCGCAGCCGCAGGGAGTTGGTGACCACGAAGATCGAGCTGAAGGCCATGGCTCCCGCCGCGATCATCGGGTTGAGCAGGCCCAAAGCCGCGATCGGGATGCCGATCACGTTGTAGATGAAGGCCCAGAACAGGTTCTGCTTGATGGTCTTCAGGGTGGCGCGCGACAGCATGATGGCGCGCTCCACGCCCCGCACGTCCCCCGAGACCAGGGTCAGGTCCGAGGCTTCCATCGCCACGTCGGTGCCGGTTCCGATCGCGATTCCCACGTCGGCCTGAGCCAATGCCGGCGCGTCGTTGATCCCGTCGCCCACCATGGCGACCTTCTTGCCCTCGGCCTGAAAGCGCTTAACCCAGTCGACCTTGTGCTCGGGAAGGACCTCGGCCACAACGCGCTCGATTCCGGCCTCGCGGCCGATGGCCTCGGCCGTGAGCGGATTGTCGCCGGTGATCATCACGACCTCCAGACCCAGGCGCCTCAGACCTGCCACGGCCTCCCGCGCATGCGGCTTGATCCGGTCGGCCACCGCAATCAGGCCCATGAGCTTGCCGTCCAGCGCCACGAACATGGTCGTCTTGGCCTCGGATTCCAGCCGCTCGGCATCGGTCAGGACCCGGGTAAAATCGATCCCCCGGGCTTCCATCAGGCGGCGGGTCCCGACGATCACGGCCATGCCGTCGACCATGGCTTGGATGCCTCCGCCGGCGATCGCCCCGAAGCCCCTCGCCTCCATGAGTTCCAGCCCCCGCTCCTTGGCGCCCTTCACGATGGCCTCCGCGAGGGGATGCTCGGAATACCGCTCGACACTCGCCACCACGCGCAGGAGCGCATCGGCATCCTGACCCTCGGCCGGTACGACGTCGGTCAAGAACGGCTGCCCCTCGGTGAGCGTCCCGGTCTTGTCGAAGATCACGGTCGTCAGGCCGCGGGCCCGCTCCAGCACCTCGCCCCCCTTGATCAGCACGCCGTGCTCGGCGCCCTTGCCCGTTCCCACCATGATGGCCATGGGGGTGGCGAGTCCCATCGCGCACGGGCAGGCGATGACCAGCACCGCGACGGTCGCCCTGAGCGCCGCGCCCCAGTCGCCGGGAGCGACGCCGAAGAACCAGGCGAGGAAGGTGAGCACGGCGATGCCCACCACCACGGGAACGAAGACGCCGGAAACCTGGTCCACCAAGCGCTGAATCGGCGCCTTTCCCCCTTGCGCTTCCTGAACCATCCGGATAATCTGGGCGAGCGCCGTCTCGGAGCCGACCTTGCGCGCCTCCATCACGAAGGAGCCGGTCCGGTTGAGGGTGGCCCCGATCACGGTGGCGCCAACCCCCTTTTCCACGGGAAGGCTCTCGCCGGTGAGCATCGACTCGTCCAGCGACGACTCGCCGCTCATGATGACGCCGTCGACCGGCACCTTCTCGCCCGGGCGCACCAGGACGCGATCGCCGACGACGACCGACTCGAGAGGGACGTCCTGTTCCATTCCCGCGCGGATCACCCGGGCAGTTCTGGCCCGCAGACCCATCAGCCTCGCAATCGCCCGCGTAGCTCCGCCCCTAGCGCGCGTCTCCAGGTATTTCCCCAGCAGGATCAGGGTGATGATGACGGCTGCGGTCTCGAAGTAGAAGTGACCATGGGCATGCGGATCGAAGAGCTGCGCCACGCTGAAGCCGAAGGCCGCGAGCGTTCCCAGGCTCACCAGCACGTCCATGTTGGCCGAGCGATGGGTCAGGGCCTTCCAGGCATTGCGCAAGAACGGCGCTCCCGCCCAGAATTGAACCGGCGCCGTGAGGGCCAGCAAGACCCAGCCCATGGCGGAAAACTGCAGCGCTGGGATCATCGAGAGCAGAAAGACCGGCAGGGTGAGCGTTCCCGCCACGATCAGCCGGAAGCGCAGGCTCGCGAGCTCGCGATCCTTGGCCGCTTCCTGCAAGGCGGCCATCTCGGCGGGAGCCTCGGCGGAGACGACGCTCGCCTCGTAACCGGCTTCCACGACGGCCGCGACCAGAGCGGAGGCCTCTGCCGAGGCGTCGGGACGCAGGGTCACCGTGGCGCGCCCGGCAGCGAAGTTGACCGCGGCATCCTCGACCCCCGGAACCGCCGCGAGGGCTTTCTCGATCCGGTTGGCGCAGGCGGCGCAGGACATGCCCCCCAGCACCAGGTCCACCGTGGTCGGAGGAGGCGGCAGGGTTACCTCGTAGCCTTGCGCGATCACTTCTCCGGCGATCGCCGCGGGAGTCAAGCGGCTCGGATCGTAGGAGACCGACGCGCTCTCGCTCGCGAAGTTGACCGAGGCCTCGTGAACTCCCGGCAACGCCTCGAGGCCCTTCGAGATGCGACTCGCGCACGAGGCGCAGCTCATCCCGGAGATCCCCAGCGTGAGGCGGGCGGCGGGAGTCGCTGCGGGACTGACGATGTCGAGTGGAATCATGAAGGGACACTCCTTTCGAGCTTGTCGTCGTAGTCTAAACCTTCCCGCAAGGAGGAATGTCAAGCCGCGAGCCAGTATCCGTAAAAACCCCGTAAGTTTGGCGGATGGCTTGACCTTCCACTCGGTGGTAAGGTTTAGCATGTCCGGTGAATCGAAGAGGAGAAGGCCCATGTCCACAGGATCGCCGAACGGATCGTTCATTGGGGAGGCCGCGAAGCAGGTCGGCATGAACCCCAAGACCATTCGTTATTACGAGGGACTCGGGCTGCTCTCCGTGCCCGATCGCACGGAATCGGGCTACCGGCTCTACTCCACCCGCGATCTCGAGCGCCTCCGCTTCATCAAGGGCGGCAAGGCGCTGGGGCTATCCCTGAGCGAGATCAAGGAGATCCTGGAGGCTTGGAACGAAGGACAGTCGCCCTGCGGGCACGTCTCGACCTTGCTGGACGCCAAGATCGCGGACCTCGATCGGCGCATCGCCGAGATGACCCACTTCCGGGACCACCTGCGCGCCTACAAGCAAGAAGTCGACGACCGCGAACCGTCCCCGCAGACTCCGTGCCAGCACATCGCGGGCGCGTTGAGCGGCGAATTCTCCCAGGATCTCTCCGTTCTGACTCCCTTTCCCGGAAGGCCGTGACCCCCCATGCGCCAGACCCGCACCTTTCCGCCACGCGTTCGTGACCGCCGCCTTGGCGGCCGCTTGATCACCGGCTTCCTGATCGCGACCCTTGTGCTGGGAGCCCCTTCCAGCGTCGAGGCCGCCGAAAAGGCAAAGCCCGAGCCCGCGATGGGTCTGGCGGAGCTCTTGGATCGCGCCGAGCAGCAGAATCCGGCGATCCGGGCGGCCGAGATGCGCGGCGAGGCCGCGCGGGCGAAGGCCGGTTACGCCGGTGCTCTCGAAGCTCCCCGGGTAAAGGCGGCTCTGATGGACGTCGCGACCCTGGGAGGCCCGAGTCTCGGCGTGTCCCAGATGTTCCCCGGCGGCTTGAAACGGGCCCTCATGACGGAAGCCGCCGATCGCGAAGCCGCCATGATCCGGGCCGAGGTCGATCAGCGGCGGCTGAGCATCGCCCGGGACCTGCGCCAGGCCTACTACGAGCATGTCTACCTGAATCGGGCTCATGGTATCTACCTCCAGACCCTGGAGCAAGTCCGGAATCTGCGAAGAATCGCCGACGCCAGGTACGCCGTCGGCTCCGGCCTGCACCAGGACGCGATCCGGGCTCAGCGCGAACTCTCCATGCTGCTCGATCGGGGGCTGATGCTCGACAGCGAACTCGAGGCCTCGCGCGCTCGGATCAACACCCTAGCGAATCGTGCGGTGGATGCGGCCTTGCAGGTGCCCGAGGACCTCCCCGCCCTTCCCGCCGTCATGGGCGACGCCGAGCTTCTGGCTCGTGCGGAGACCCATAGTCCCGAACTCAAGGCGTTGCGGGCCCGCGTGGAAGCTCAAGAGGCGATGCTGGCGCTGTCTCGCGAGGAGAAGGGCGCGCCGGATTTCGAGGTCGGGGTGGAAACCGGGCGCAGCGTGCCCGGAAACATGAGCTATCTGGGTGGCATGGTCGGGATCACCCTGCCGTGGCTGAACGGGGGCCGCTTCGACGCCCGAATTCGGGAATCCGAAGCGGGCCTGGCAGCGGCGCAAGCCGCTTATCAGGCCCAGAGGCTCGGTCTGCGCGGGGAAATCCGGCAACTCCGGGTCGTGCTTCTCCGCAGCGAACGGCAGATCAAGCTGTACGAGAAGGGCCTCCGGCCTCAGTCGCTCCAGGCGCTTCAGGCGGCCCTCGCGGCCTACCAGGTAGCCAAGGTCGACTTCGACACCGTCCTGGAGAGCCAGACGGCCATCTATCAGGTGCAGACGGATGAGGCCCGGGCCAAGGCGGACTACCACCAGACCCTGGCCAGTCTCGAAGCTTTGATTGGCGCGCCGATCAGCGCCGCGCCAATCAAGTGAGGAAGTTACGGATGGAAAACCAAAAAAAGCTACAGATTGCCGGCGCCCTCTTGGGTGCCGCCCTGCTGGCGGGGGGAAGCCTCTTCGGCATCGCCCGGTTTCAGGCGCCCGACTCGCACGCGGGGCATGAGCAAGCCGCCGTGGCATACACATGCCCGATGCACCCTCAGATCACGTCGGACAAGCCGGGAGAATGCCCCATCTGTGGCATGGACCTGGTCCTGTCCCAGGTGAAGTCCTCCGCACAAGCCGAGCCCTCCGCGGGATCCGCCGCGGAGCGGCTTCCGGCCGGCCTCGATGACGTCATGCTCTCCCCCGAGCAAAGGGTCCTGGCCAACGTGAAGACCGAGGTGGTCCAGTCGCGCCTGCTGGGAACCAAGGTCTCGGCGCCGAGCCGGATCACCTACGACGAGACCCGACTTTCGCAGATCACCGCCTGGTTCGACGGGCGCATCGAGACGCTTTACGTCGATGCGACGGGCGATCGCGTCACCAAGGGCCAGCCCATCGGGACGCTGTATAGCCCCGAGGCGGTCGCCACCATGCAAGAGTACCTGGTGGCACAGCGGGCATACCGCCAGATGCGCGACAGCGAGTACCCGGATCTCGTCGAGGGATCCAAGAGCCTGCTCGATGCGTCTCGTCAGCGGCTCCGGCTCTGGGGGATCACCCCCGCCCAGATCAAGGAGCTGGAGCGGACGCGCTCCCCGAAGCTTGAGCTGGCCATCAACGCTCCCGCCTCGGGTTTGGTGCTGAAGAAGCTGGTGCAGCCCGGTCAGTACGTGAAGACCGGGGACGTCCTCTACGAGATTGCCGACCTCTCGCAGGTCTGGGCGGAAGCGGACGTCTTCGAGGCCCAGATGAAGGACGTTTCCGTCGGGCACCGGGCCACCATCACCAGCCCGTCCTACCCAGGCAAGACCTTCGTGGGCAGGGTCAGCTTCGTCTACCCCTTCCTGAACCCCGAGACCCGGAGCATGAAGGTGAGAGTGGAGCTTTCCAACCGAGACGGCTTGCTCAAGCCCGACATGTTCGTGACCGCCGCCTTCCAGTCACCCGGAACCCGAACCCTGGCCGTTCCCGCCTCGGCCGTCCTGACTACCGGCAAGCGCCAGATCGTCTACGTGGAAACGACTCCGGGCAGGTTCCAGCCTCGCGAGGTCTCGCTCGGAGGGAAGACAATGGCCCATTACCCCGTGATTTCCGGGCTTTCGGAGGGCGAGCGAGTCGCCACCTCCGGCGGTTTCTTGATCGACGCCAACAGTCAGATCCAGGCCGGCTTCGGAATCGAGGCCGACGCCCCGGAAACCGGATCCCGGGACCCTGGGGCCCCGACTGACGGCAGCCTCCCATGATCGAAAAAATCATCGAATGGTCGGTTCGCAACCGTTTCATGGTCGTCGTCGCCCTGATCGGCATGATCCTCGGGGGCATCTGGTCCATCCTCCGGACGCCGCTGGATGCCATCCCCGACCTCAGCGACAACCAGGTGATCGTCTACGCCGACTGGCCCGGACGCAGCCCGCAGGTCATCGAGGACCAGGTCACCTATCCGCTGGCATCCAGCCTGCAAGGCTTGCCGAACATCAAGGCGGTGAGGGCTTCCTCGGCCTACGGCTTCTCGATGGTCTACGCGATCTTCGACGACGCCACCGATCCCTACTTCGCCCGGACGCGGGTCCTGGAGCGGCTCGCGTCCGTCCAGAGCCGGCTCCCCGCCGGAGTGACCCCAGCACTGGGGCCCGACGGGACCGGGGTGGGGCATGTCTACTGGTATACCGTCGAAGGGAAGGGCTACGATCTCGCCCGCCTGCGGAGCATCCAGGACTGGTACCTGCGGCTACAGCTTCAGAGCGTTCCGGGCGTCGCGGAAGTGGCCTCCATCGGCGGCTTCGTCCGCCAGTACCAGATCGAGCTGGACCCCGAAAAGCTCTACACCTACGGCGTCAAGCTCGACGAGGTGGCCAAGGCCGTCAGGATGAGCAACAACGAGGTGGGCGGTGGCCTTGTCGAGCAGAACTCCGCCGAGTACTCCGTGCGTGGCCGCGGCTACATCCAGAGCGCCGCCGACCTCGAGGAGATCGTGGTCAAGACGGCTCCCGGCGGAGTCCCGGTCAAGGTCGCCCAGATCGGGACGGTCCAACTGGGTGCCGACACCCGCCGCGGCATGCTCGACAAGAACGGCGAGGGCGAGGTCGTGGGCGGCATCATCGTCATGCGCCACGGCGAGAACGCCAAGGTCGTCATCGACCGGGTCAAGGAGAAGCTGGAAGAGCTGTCCAAAGGCCTGCCCGAGGGCATTTCCGTGCATGCGGCCTACGATCGCTCCGACCTCATCGAGCGTTCGGTAGACACCCTCAAAGTCGCCCTCACCGAGGAAGCCGTCATCGTCAGCCTGGTGGTCCTGGCCTTCCTCTTCCACCTTCGCTCGGCGCTGATCATCATCCTCTCGGTGCCCATCGCCGTCCTGGCCAGCTTCATCCTGATGCGCCAATTCGGCATCACCAGCAACATCATGAGCCTGGGCGGCGTGGCGATCGCCGTCGGAGTGCTGGTGGACGCCGCGATCGTCATGGTCGAGAACGCCTACCGACACCTCGCCGAGCAACGCGAACGCGGCGAGGAACCCGACCCCCTCGAAACCGTCATCCGCTCGGCGAAGCAGGTGGGACGCCCCATCTTCTTCTCGCTGCTGATCGTGCTCCTTTCCTTCGCTCCGGTCTTCATGCTCGTTGGCCAGGAAGGGAAGATGTTCCATCCCCTGGCCTTCACCAAGAGCTTCGCCATCGCCGCCGCCGCGGTCATCGCCATCACCGTGGTGCCGGTGCTGATGAGTTTCCTCCTGCGCGGCCGAATTCGTCCCGAGGAGGAGAACCCGGTTTCGCGCTTCTTCATCCGGCTCTACAAGCCCGTCCTGGGCACGGCATTGCGCTTCAAGAAGACCACCGTGGGGCTGGCCATCCTGAGCATCCTGGCCTGCATTCCGGTTTACCAGAGCATCGGAAGCGAGTTCATGCCGGATCTCGACGAGGGCAGCTTGCTCTTCATGCCGACCACCCTTCCCGACGTGAACATCACCGAGGCGAAGCGCATCCTGCAGGTCCAGGACAAGATCCTGATGACCTTCCCCGAGGTGGAGATGGTCCTGGGCAAAGTGGGTCGCGCCGAGACGTCCACCGATCCGGCGCCGATCAGCATGATCGAAACCGTCGTCACCCTCAAGCCGCGCGCGGAGTGGCCGGATCCGCGCAAGGCCAAGAACGCGCTGATCGCCGAGATGGACGCCAAGCTGCAGATCCCGGGGGTGACCAACGGCTGGACCCAACCGATCATCAACCGGATCAACATGCTCGCCACCGGCGTTCGCACCGACCTGGGCCTCAAGGTCTACGGCTCGGACCTGAAGGAGCTGGAGCGCCTGGCCGTGAGGGCCGAGGGCATCCTCAAGACGATTCCGGGGGCCCAGGACGTCTTCGCCGAGCGAATCGTGGGGGGACGCTTCCTGGATATCACTCCGAAACGAGAGGCGATCGCCCGCTACGGCTTGCAGGTCGGCGACGTCCTGGACGTCATCGAAACCGCCATCGGCGGCATGACCCTCAGCACCTCGGTCGAGGGGCGTGAGCGCTACGCCATTCGCATGCGCTACGCCCGCGAGCTGAGAGGAGACGCCGAGAGTCTTCGGCAGATCCTGGTCCCCACCATGACGGGCGCCCAGATTCCGCTTTCGCAACTGGCCGACGTGACGGTGACCAGCGGCGCGCCCATGATCAACTCCGAGAACGGGCTCTTGCGCTCCATCGTTTTCCTCAACGTCCGGGGCCGGGACATGGGCGGCTTCGTGACGGAAGCCAAGGAGCGGCTTTCCCGGGAGCTCGAGCTGCCGGGCGGCACCTACCTCGCGTGGAGCGGGCAGTACGAGAACCAGATCCGCGCCACGGAGCGGCTTCGCGTCGTCGTGCCGATCGTGCTCGTGATCGTCGTCTTCTTCCTGTACTTGACCTTCCGCAACCTGGCATCCTCGACGATGGTCCTGCTGTCCATCCCCTTCGCCCTGATAGGCGGACTCCTGCTCCAGAAGGCGCTGGGGTACAACTTCAGCGTGGCGGTCTGGGTGGGCTACATCGCGCTGGCGGGCGTCGCGGTCGAGACGGGCGTCGTCATGCTCGTCTACCTCGACGAGTCGCTCGATCGGATGCTGGAAAAAGGGCCGGTGACGGCGGCGGATATCCAGGCGGCGACGATGGAGGGGGCGGTCTTCCGCCTGCGGCCGAAGCTGATGACCGTCGCGGTGGACTTCATCGGCCTGATGCCCATCATGTGGAGCGTGGGAACGGGCTCCGACATCATGCGGCCCATCGCCGCGCCGATGATAGGCGGGCTCTTCACCTCGACCATTCTGGTGCTGATCGTGCTTCCGGTGCTGTTCAGCCTCTGGAAGACCTTCGAGCTCCGGCGGGGAACCCTGGCACCCTCCAACTCGGAACACTAGCCGCGGCCCGAACGCTGAGCGCGTGGCCCTGTCGATGAAAGGAACCCGATGACCATGAAGCCTCGTATCCTGACCATGCCGATGCTCGCCGGAGCGATCCTCATGGGAGGCGCCGCCGCGCCGGCCGATGCGGCCGCGAGCAAGCCCGCCGCTCAGCAGACTCCGGCGGCCGTATCGGCGACCTATGTCTGTCCGATGCACCCGGACGTGATCTCGGACAAGCCGGGCCGCTGCCCGGAGTGCAAGATGCACCTCAAAAAGATCGAGGCCCCGACGGCCGCTTACGTCTGCCCGATGCATCCCGAGGTCAAATCGGACAAGCCGGGACGCTGCCCGGAGTGTAAGATGCACCTAAAAAAGGCGAAGTAGGCGATACGAAAGGAGGGCAAGCCATGATTCGGACATGGGTGGCAGCAGGGCTGACCGTTTCCTTGGCGCTCGGCCTGACGGCCTGCGCCCAGGAACTCCAGCCGGTGACGACGACGCAGGCTGCCGGCAAGACGATCGTGTTGTCGGCGCCTGGGGGCAAGCTCACCTCGGGCGAGAACGCGCTGAGGGTATCCTTCCAGGAGCCTTCGGGCCAGCCTGCTGATGTTCAGGCGCAGGGCATCCGGTTCTTCATGCCGGCGATGGGAACGATGGCGGCGATGAGCGCGGAATCCGCGCTGCGCCCGACGGATCGGCCGGGGGTCTTCGAAGGCCGGGTGGATCTGTCGATGAAGGGGACCTGGCAGACCACCGTGACCTTCCAGGACGCCGGCGGTCCCCAGCGCGCCGTCTTCAGCATCCAGGCGCAGTAGCCCCCGCGGCTTTTTCATTCGAATCCGACTCTCAACCGAAACGGGAGGACGATGATGAGCGACCCCCGGCATGAACCCGCCCATGGGCACCAGGGCCACGGCGGCATGGGAGGCCATGACCACGAAGCGATGATCGCCGACTTCAAGCGGCGCTTCTGGGTCTCGTCGGCGCTGACGATTCCCATCCTGGCCCTCTCCCCGATGATCCAGCACTTCCTGGGCCTGGGCGACGCCTGGCGCTTTCCAGGCGACGACCTGATCCTCTTCGCGCTCTCCAGCGCCGTCTACTTCTACGGGGGATGGCCCTTCCTGACAGGCCTGGCCGAAGAGCTCAAGGCGCGCCAGGCCGGGATGATGACGCTCATCGCGGTGGCCATCTCCGCGGCTTACTTCTACAGCTCCGCCGTGACGTTCGGCCTGAGCGGGATGGGCTTCTACTGGGAGCTCGCGACCCTGATCGACATCATGCTGCTCGGCCACTGGATCGAGATGCGCTCGGTGCTGGGCGCATCTCGGGCGCTCGAGGCCCTGGTGAGGCTCATGCCGTCCGACGCTCACCGGATCATGCCCGACGGCAGCACCCGGGACGTTCCCCTGAGCGAGTTGGCCGTGGGCGATCGGGTGCTGGTCAAGCCGGGCGAGAAGATCCCAGCCGACGGGGAGGTCGTCGCCGGCGAGAGTTCCGTCAACGAGTCCATGTTGACCGGCGAATCGAAGCCGGTGCCCAAGGATCCCGGCAGCAAGGTCATCGGCGGATCCGTCAACGGCGAGGGCTCCCTGACCGAGGAAGTCCGGCATACCGGCGGGGACTCCTACCTGTCGCAGGTGATCACCCTGGTCCGCGAGGCGCAAGAGAGCAAGTCCAAGACTCAGGACCTCGCGAATCGCGCGGCCCAGTGGCTCACCCTGGTCGCCCTCGGCGGCGGGGGGCTCACCTTCGCCATCTGGACGCTCGCCTTCCGCGCGGACCTCGCCTTCTCCCTCGAGCGGATGGTGACCGTGATGGTCATCGCCTGCCCTCATGCACTGGGCCTCGCCGTGCCCCTGGTGGTGGCCATCTCGACGGCGATCTCGGCCTCCAACGGCCTGCTCATCCGGGACCGTACGGCCTTCGAGCGTTCGCGCGACCTCGATGCCATCATCTTCGACAAGACCGGCACCCTGACCGAGGGAAGGTTCGGAGTGACGGACGTCCTGGTCCTTGGAAGCCTTTCGGAGCCTGAGGTCCTGAGGGCGGCCGCAGCCGTCGAAGCCCATTCCGAGCACCCGATCGCCAAGGGCGTCGTGGCGGAGGTGCCTAATGTCCCCCCGGTGGAAGGCTTCAAGGCCATCCCGGGCAAGGGAGCCGAGGGACGGGTCGAAGGGCGCGACGTGAAAGTCGTGAGCCCTGGCTACCTGAGGGCGAAAGGTAGCCTCGTGCAGGATCCCCGGATCGACAAGCTCTCGGAGCAGGGCAAGACGGTTATCTTCGTCCTGGTGGACGGGAAGCTGGAAGGGGCGATCGCCTTGGCGGACGTCATTCGCCCCGAGTCCAAGGCCGCGATCTCCAAGCTCAAGGAAATGGGCATCCGCAGCATGATGCTCACCGGCGATAATCGCCTGGTGGCCAAGTGGGTGGCCGCGGAGATCGGCCTCGACGAGTTCTTCGCCGAGGTCCTGCCGCAGGACAAGGCGCTCAAGGTCAAGGAGGTCCAAGCTCGCGGCCTCACCGTCGCCATGACCGGGGACGGCGTCAACGACGCTCCCGCGCTCGCTCAGGCGGACGTGGGGATCGCGGTGGGGGCCGGCACCGACGTGGCGATCGAGACCGCGGACATCATCCTGGTGCGCAGCAACCCCCTGGACGTGGTGGCCATCGTGGGGCTCTCCAAGGCCACCACCCGCAAGATGGTCCAGAACCTGCTCTGGGCCACGGGCTACAACGTCGTCGCTATTCCCTTGGCGGCCGGCGCGCTATACTCCTGGGGCATCCTGCTGAGTCCCGCGATGGGAGCCGTCTTGATGTCTGCCAGTACGGTGATTGTCGCGATCAATGCCCGCCTGCTTCGGCTGGAGAAGTAGGCGACGATGAGAGGCCTCAAATAGAAAGGGGGAAGGAGGGCCATGGGGCGCGCGATCCCGAGACGGGGATCGATTTCACGAAGGGGGGCTACCTTGAAGATGAGGATCTTGGCGATGGGGATTGGCGTGCTGTTACTGTTTCAGCCGTCCTCCTTCGCTCACCAAGGCGGACCGGGGCCTGCGATGACGCAGGAGATGATGATGCAGATGTGCCAGCAGCAGCACCAGCAGATGCTTCAGCGGATCGATCAGATGAGGGCCATGATGGCGCGCGCAAGGCAAACGAACGATCCAGCCCAGATGCGCATGGCCCTCGATCAGGCCCAGCAGAGCCTGGATCAGATGCGCCAACAGATGGGCATGTGCTGCATGATGCAGCCGGCTCCCAGCGCGACGGCCTCACCACCGGTCCATCAGCACGAATAGCCTGGGCCGTGAGCGAAGGCCAGTAGCATCAGGCCGCTATTTGGCTTCTTTCCTAAGCTTATTTATTGCGCCAATTCTCTGGGCGGCCTACGATCGCAGGCGCAAGTGACGAAGCGGGAAAGGAGAGCGCCATGACTGCGCGACTACAGGACATTCCCGGCCTATGGTGGCGACGCTCGGCCCTGGCAGGCCTGATCGGCGGCACGGCTTTCCTCTTTTACAAGGCGGCCTCGCTGGCGATCCTGGGGATCGGCTTCTGGGCCCCCCTTAACATGATGGCGGCCCTCTTTCCCGCCTTCCGGCCGCCTTCCACGGCGTTCTCCCCGGGGGCGACCCTAACGGGGCTTTTGGTTCTGGGACTCATCTCGATGGCCGGCGGGCTCTTCTACGGCTGGGCGGCAGCCACTTTCTATCCCCAGCAGATCCGAACCTGGGGCAACTCTACGCTGATCGGCCTCGCTTGGGGGTTTGCGGGCGGAAGTATCGCGACCCTTCTACTCGCGCCGTGGCTCTTCCCAGAACTGGTCCAAGCCAGCCCGGTCAACTTCTTCATCGGCTGCGTCGCCTACGAAGTGGTGACCCATTGGGCCCTCACCGCATGGGCCAGGAAGCGTGACTTCCCGATCACCTTCGCCCCGGAGGTGCCGGTCGCAAGGGAAGCCGCCCGGAAGTAGTCGCCCCGGGACTCGTCATCAAGGCCGATCGATCCGCCTAACCGAGGAGGTCGCGCCGCTTCCGCTCGAACTCCTCGGTATCGATCTCCCCCCGAGCGTACCGTTGCCTCAGGATCGAGAGGGCCTCGTCCTCCCGCGGCGCCGATGACTGGAACGTGCCGGCCCCCGGCCAAAGCCGCATGATCGCCACGATGACCAGCGCCAGCAAGGCAATCCAGAACAGGCTTCCCAGAACCATCATCATCCACCCCCACCCCATTTGGCCGGATCCCCACATCCACTCATGCATCGCACTCACCTCCGTACGGATAGGGTGCTGGATTTCAGAACGGCGCACAACAAACGAGCATGTCCGGCAAGCTCGATCGCGGTTCATCATTGAGGCAGCTCCGCGGGCGGAAAGATACGATTGACGATAGTATTTATCATGAGGTAGTCTGTAGTAGCACGTGAACAAGTGATAGAGGTGAGCAGCGTCGCCATGTCGAGTGACCTTAGACCCCTGGGGGAATTGGAGCAAGCGGTAATGGAAGTCGCGTGGCGCACCTCACCGATCTCCGTCCACGAGGTGTCGCAAGCGCTGTCCGAGCGAGCTCTGGCCTATACCACCCTGATGACGACCATGGATCGCCTCTATAAGAAGGGGCTCCTCATGCGTGAGAAGCGCAGCCATGCCTTTCTCTACCGCCCCGCCATGATTCGGGAGGCTTACGAGCGGCGCCTGGTGGCGGCCGTTCTGGGCGGCCTTCCCACCGCATCACGGGAGGCGCTACTTTCCGGCTTCCTCGATTACGCGGCCACGGATGACGAGACACTCGACGCCCTCGAGCGCCTCATCGCCGAACGCAAGCGCGAGGAGGGCTAATGCCGGCGCTCGGTCTCGTATTGGATGCGCTTACCCTGACGATCGTGATCGCGTTCTTCCTTTCCGGAGTGGTCGCGCTTCTGCCCGAGCCAAAGGGAGACGCAGGTTCCTTGAGCCAGCAGTCCCTAATTCACCTCTTCTTGCCTCCGCTCGGGGCACTTGCGATCGTGGCTCTCGGCTTTTGGCCCGCCACCCGCGCAGCGATGGGGGGAGCGCCGGATCATTGCCTGGACGCAGCGGCCCGGCATCCCCATCTTTGCTGGGCGCATGGCATGCCGGGCGGAAGCGCCGTCCACGACTTCGTTGTCCTTCTGGTGCTTGCCACCGGGGTGACTGTGGCACTTTGGCTGGCTTTTCAGTGGGCAGAGGGCGTAGGGCGCCTGAAGCTGCTGAGGATGGTCACGGATCCTGAGAGGGAAGCGGTGGTTCGAGATCGACTGGAAGGGTTGGGGCTCTCATGGCCCGGTCCGCTCCAAGTCATCGGGATCGACCTTCCCCTCTGTTTCGTCATGGGCTGGCGCCAGCCTCGATTGATCCTCTCCACGATGGTCCTGGACGACTTGTCATCCGAGCAATTTGCCGCCGTCGTCGCCCATGAACGCGCGCACCTCGAACGGAGGGACAACGTCTGGCGCTTGATTGGCCGCTTGGCTTCGCTGGCGCACTTTCCGGGCTTGGGGCGGCGGGCCTACCGCCGCTGGACCGATGGAGCGGAGATTGCCTGCGATGACATGGCATCCGTGCGGCTCGGTTCCCGACTCGCCGTGGCGGATGCGCTCGTACGCTACCAGCGCCTCTTGAGCCGAAGAGGTGCTGCCGGAAGGCCGCGGCCCGCGTTGGGGGTCTCCTTCGCGGAAACCGGCACGCTGGAACGTCGGATTCGCTTCCTCTTGGAACCCCCCGTCCCCGCTCGTTCAATGGGTCGCCATTGGCCTTGGGTCCTTCTGCCGGTCGCGCTCTGGCAGGTCGAGACCATTCACCAAGCCCTTGAGGTCTTGCTGGCGGTGCTGCATGGCTAAGCGATTCACTTGCTCAAAATACGATCATCGATAGTAAAAAGGAGACCGTGCTTGTCGCTGAGAGCTCTGTTGGCGAGTCTGGCAATCGCCCACCTCGTCTTTCCCATGTCGCTCCTGGCAGCTCCCACCTGGACCGAAGCGGAGGCGGTGGCGGCCTTCCTGGCCCAGAGCCCGGCCATGGAAGCCGCGCGGCGGCGATTGGGTCTGGCAACGGCGGAAACCGTGGGAGCGGGCGCCTGGGATAACCCCTCGATCGATCTGGAACGGGAGCAGGTCTTCGCTCCCGGGGGAGCCACGGATCGGAACCGCCTCGGATTGCAATGGCCCTTGCCCCTAACCGGGAAGCAAGGCTTGAGGAGGGCGATCGCCCAGGTGGGCGTGGACGCCGCCCAAGCGGAGCTCGACCAGGAGGCCTTCCACCAGGTACAGGAATTCCGAGCGATCTACGCCAAGGCCTACTTCGCCGAGGAGCGGGCCCGCGTCCTGACGGAAAACCTCGGCGTCTTGCAACGGCTGGATCGGATCGTGGCGGCGCGAACCCGGGCGGGGGAAAGCGCGGGTTACGATCTCATGCGCTTGCACCTGGCCAAAGCCAGCCTGGATGCCAGGCTGAAGAGCGCCGAGGCCGCGGCTCGCGAGGAGCGCGCGAAGCTCTACGGATCGCTAGGAAAACCCGTCGAGGGCTCGCTTCGACTCGACCTGCCGCTCACTCCGCCGCCCGAGCCGCAAGAGCTGCTGGCGATGGCCAGCCGACGCAAGGACCTTTCGGTCCTGAGGGCCGAGCAAGAGAAGTCCCGCTTGTCCCGCCAGCTGGCAGAACGCCTCGCATGGTCGGATCCGAGCATCAGCCTGGGGTTCACCCAGGCAAAGGAACCGACGGTTCAGGGGTCTGGTTACGTGGCGGGGCTCGCCTGGCCGCTGCCGCTCTTTTCCCATGGCCAGCAAGAAGCGGCGCGCGCCGCAGCGCAGTCCGAGCGGCTGAAAGCTGACGAGTCGGCCCTGCGGCAACGCCTCTCGGCGGAGATACCCCCGAGCAGAGAGGCCTTCTTGATCCGATTACGGACGATCGAGACCTACCGTCGCGAGGCCTTGGCTCGCCTGCCGGAACTTCTGCGGATCGCGGAAGTCTCCTACCAGGAGGGCGAAACCCCAGTCGTTTCCCTGCTCGATGCCCACCAAGCCGCCGTCGAAACCCACCTACAGTACCTTTCCCTGCGGGGGGATACGCAGAGCGCCTTGCTCGCCTTGGAACGCCTCATCGGCGAGCCGTTCACCACCTTGAAGAGGCCTTGATCATGGTTCGTCCTTCCTTGCTGACCGCCCTGCTTCTCTCCTCGCTGGCCCTCGCTCCGGGCTGCAGCCCCGAGGAACCTCACTCGCACGAGGAATTCCCGGGCCGCGCCATCACCTTTCATACAGCCAAGAGCGAACTCTTCGCCGAGCACCCCTTCCTGGTGGTGGATCGAGAGGCGCCGTTCGCGGCGCACATGACCGATCTGCGGGACTTCTCCCCGCTCACCGAGGGAAGGATGGAAGTGCTTCTCACGGCTCCCGATGGCGGGGTTGAAGCGTTTGCCGTCGAGGGAGTCCTGCGGCCTGGGATCTTCCGTCCCGTGGTGAAGCCTCGGGCTCCGGGATCCTACCGCTTGAGCTTTCGCGTGACCTCCAAGGACTTTTCGGACGTCATCGAGGCCGGAACGGTCGAGGTCCACCCCAACGGGGCGAGCGCCTGGGCTGCGGCTCCCGAAGCGGCGGAGAACCCCGGGGAGATTTCCTTCCTCAAGGAGCAGCAGTGGAAGATTCCCTTCGCGACCCGGGTGGTCGAGCAAGGGTCGCTGGAGGACGGCGTCACCCTGGCGGGAACCGTGAAACCGGAGAGCGGCCGGGAAGTCGCCATGGTCGCTCCCGCGACGGGCCGAATCGCCGTCGGGCACGGCCGCTTGCCTCGGCTCGGCGATACCGTGAAGGCGGGGGAAGTGCTCGCGGCCCTCACCCCCTCGGCCGATACCGAAAGCGACCGTGCTAGCCTTTCGCAGGCCGTCGAGGAGGCGGAAGCGTCACTCAGGCAGGCTCGCCGAGATCTAGACCGAGCTGCACGCCTGGTCGCGCAACAGGCTGCGCCCGAAAAACGGGCCGAGGAAGCCCGGACCCGGGTCTCCAGGGCTGAGGCAGCCCTGAAGGCCACAAAGCAGCGGCTTTCAGCCAAGAGGGCGACCCTGTCCGGCTCGGCCGAGTTGAGCGAGGAAAGCTACCTTCTCAAAGCCCCGATTTCGGGGACGGTGGTGGCGGCGACCCTGGTGCCCGGTAGCTTCGTCGAAGCGGGAGCGCCTCTCTACCATGTCGTGGACCTCAGCCGGGTCTGGGTGGAAGCCCGGGTGCCCGAGGACGCGCTGAACCGAATCGCGGGAGCCAAGCGCGCGGAGGTCACTTTGCCCGGCGCGGAGACCGTGACCGTCGGCGGCCAGCGCGGGGGGCTCGTGACCGTGGGCGGGGTATTGGATTCGGCCACCCGCACGGCGCCGGCAATTTTCGCCGTACCGAATCCGAACGGGCGCTTCCGGATTGGCATGACGGCCGAGGTGAGGGCCCTGACCGGGGCTACGTCCCCAGCACCGGTGGTTCTGCGCAGTGCCGTGGTGGATGACAACGGGCGCCCGATTGCCTATGTCCAGACCGGCGGGGAGAGCTTCGAGCGCCGGGAGCTGGTGCTGGGGGTCAAACAGGGCGATAGCGTCCAGGTGACCGCCGGCCTCGAGGTCGGGGAGCGCCTCGTGACTCAGGGGGGCTACGAGATCCGACTCTCCACGCTCTCGGATGCCGTGCCCGCTCACGGCCACGCGCACTAGGGGGCCGGCCATGCTCGATCGCATCATTCATTGGTCCCTGCACCACCGCCTGATCGTCTTGGCGCTCGCGGCCGCCCTGCTCGTCGGGGGGGCCTTCACGACCCTGCGGATGCCGGTGGATGTCTTCCCCGACCTCACCGCTCCCACGGTCACCGTGATCGCCGAGGCGCATGGCCTCGCCCCCGAGGAGGTGGAGAGCCTGGTGGCTTTCCCCATCGAGACGACGATGAACGGGGCGACCGGTGTTCGCCGGGTCCGTTCCAGCTCGTCGACGGGAATCGCGGTCATCTGGGTCGAGTTCGATTGGGGAACCGACATCTTCCGGGCGCGCCAGCTCGTCAGCGAAAAACTTCAGCTGGCCCAGGCGAGCCTGCCGCCTGACCTGCCGCTCCCGGTCATGGCTCCCGTCTCGTCGATCATGGGCGAGATCATGTTCATCGGGATGACCGCCCGGGACGGAACCTCCATGCTGGAGGTGCGCTCCGCCGCGGATTGGGTGGTGCGGCGCCGCCTCCTGGCCGTTTCCGGGGTCTCCCAGGTCGTTCCCATCGGGGGCGGGGTCAAGCAGTTCCAGGTCCTGGTGGATCCGGCCAAGCTCAATGCCCGGGGCCTGTCGCTGACTCGGGTCGTCGAGACCTTGAAGGACGCGAACCGCAACGTCTCGGGCGGCTTCTTCGTGGAGGGCGGCCAGGAGTACCTGATCCGAGGCCTCGGACGGGTCAAGGGCCCTGAGGATATCGCCTCCGCCGTGCTCACCGTGCAGAACGGCATTCCCGTCAGGGTCGGCGAGGTGGCCGAGGTGGCGGTCGGTCCTGCGATCAAACGCGGCGAGGGTTCCGTCAGCGGCGAGCCCGCCGTCGTGCTCGCCATCCTCAAGCAACCCGACGCCAACACCCTCGAGCTGACCAAGCGGTTGGATGCGACCCTCGATGAGATTCAAGCCTCCTTGCCCGAGGGCATCGCGATCGACCGCCGGAACTTCCGCCAGTCCGACTTCATCTCGCGCGCGGTCACCAACGTCGAGCACGCCCTGCGGGATGGGGCCCTCCTGGTGGTGGCCATCCTCTTCGCCTTCCTCCTGAGCGTCCGGGCCACCTTCATTTCCCTGCTGGCGATCCCCTTGTCCTTGTTGGCCGCCGTGATCGCCCTCAAGGGGCTCGGCGGAAGCATCAACACCATGACCCTCGGGGGGCTGACCATCGCCATCGGCGCGCTGGTGGACGACGCCATCATCGACGTCGAGAACGTGCATCGCCGCCTCCGGGAGAATCGCCAGAAGCCGGAGGCCGAAAGGCGACCGGTCCTGGATGTCATCTACCAGGCCAGCCGAGAGGTGCGCGGAGCCATCTTCTTCGCCACCCTGATCATCATGGTGGTCTTCGTTCCGCTCTTCTTCCTGTCGGGAGTCGAGGGCCGCCTCCTGCAACCCCTGGGATTCTCCTACCTGGTGGCCATCTTCGCCTCGCTGATCGTCGCCCTCACCATCACGCCCGTGGCCTGTTACTACCTGCTCGGCAAGCAGCATGTCCAAGGGGCGGAGCGGGAGAGCGCCGTCGTGCGGGGCCTGAAACAGGCTTACCGCCCCTTGCTGGAGGGCGTTCTCCGGCGCCCGAACCTCGTGATCGGATCCTCCGCGGTCGCCCTGATCGGTGCGCTCATGCTGACGCCCTTCCTGGGGCGGACCTTCCTTCCCGAGTTCAATGAGGGAGCGCTCACGGTCAGCGCCGTCACGCTTCCCGGTACCTCCCTCGAGCGTTCGGACACGTTGGGCCGGCGGCTGGAGGGCATCTTGCTCTCCTTCCCGGAGGTGGTCTCGACCTCCCGCCGTACCGGTCGAGCCGAACTCGACGAGCATGCCCAGGGGGTGAACGCCGCCGAGATCGACGTGGTCTTCGCGCTTCGCGATCGCTCCAAGGAGGAGTTCCTGGGCGAGGTCCGCAAGGCCGTCTCGGTCCTGCCGATGACGGTGACCATGGGAGGACCCCTCGCCCACCGCATCGACCACATGCTCTCCGGCACCCGCTCCAACGTGGCCATCAAGATCTTCGGCGAGGACCTCGGGCAGCTGCGTCAACTGGGGAAGCAGGTCGAGGCCGCCGTGAGGGACGTTCCCGGGGTGGTGGATCTCGCGGTCGAGCAGCAGGTCGAAATCCCGCAGCTGGCGATTCGCTACCGTCCCGAGGCCCTCGCCCGGTTCGGCCTCACCACCGGCGCGATCGGCTCGGCCATCGACGTGGCCTTCCAAGGCGAAGTGGTCTCCAAGGTGCTGGAGGGTCAGCGGACGTACGATCTCCTGGTCCGGTATCCGGACAGCGCGCGCCTGGATCGCGATGCCATCGGCGCTACCTTGATAGCCGTACCCACCGGGGGCATGGTCTCCCTCGATACGCTGGCCGACCTGAGCCTCGAGCGGGGCCCGAATACCATCTCTCGGGAGGACGTTCAGCGGAAACTGGTCGTCAGCTGTAACGTCGCGGGGCGGGATCTGGCCGGCACGGTGGGTGCGATCCGGGAGGCGATCGCCCGTAAAGTGGACGTCCCATCGGGCTACTACGTCAGCTACGGCGGGCAGATCGAGAGCGCCGAGAGTTCCGGCCGCCTCCTGGGTTGGCTTACCGCCGGCGCCATTATCGGCATCGTGATCCTGCTGGTCGTCGCCTTGAAATCATGGCGCTCGGCGTTCATCGTCATGGCCAACTTGCCGCTGGCGCTGATCGGGGGAGTCGTCGCCGTCGGGCTTTCCGGGGGCATCCTTTCGGTGGCGTCTCTGGTCGGCTTCATCACGCTCTTCGGGATAGCGACCCGTAACGGCCTGATGCTCGTCACCCACTACCACCACTTGATGGAGGCGGAGGGAATGAGCTTCCGGGAGGCCATCGTCCGAGGCTCGATGGAGCGCGTGAGCCCCATCATGATGACCGCGCTCACGGCGGGCCTGGCATTGATCCCGCTGGTGCTGCGGGGCGGCGAGCCCGGCAACGAGATCCAGGCTCCCATGGCGGCGGTCATCCTGGGCGGGCTGCTGAGCTCGACTTTCCTGAACATGGCGGTCATCCCCGCGCTCTACCTGCGTTTCGGCCGCCCCCATGACAAGCCCCAATCGGTAGGCCACCTCGACGTCGCGAGGAATCGGCCATGAGCACCCTGCTGCTGACAGCCCTCACCGTATTGCTTTGGGGCCTCATCCCCATCTTCGACAAGCTGGCCCTGTCACAATTCTCGGCCTCGCCGCTGGTCGGCATCGCCATCCGCACCGTCGCGGTCTCGGTGTTCACCTTGCCCCTGGCCGCGACCATCGGAAACGGGGCTGCGACGATGAAGGCGATGCCCCCCATGGCGATCGCCCTCTTCGTCGCAAGCGGCCTCGCATCGCTACTGCTGTCCCAGTACAGCTACTACTCCCTGCTTCAGCGCGCCGACGTGTCCCGGGTCTTCCCGTTCCTCTTCAGCGCGGCTCCCGTCGTGACGATCCTGGTCGGGGTCTTCGCCATGGGAGAGACCATGACCCTCAAGCAGGTCCTGGGAATCCTGCTGGTGATCGGCGGCGGACTGCTACTGCTGTAGCAGTCCGGAAACGCCCCCTCTTTTTCCTTGCGGCACGACTCGGCGTACGGCTCCTCAACGCTCAAAATGCGCGCGAACTTAACTGCTAGATAACCGAATCCCCACAGGATCCGCCGATAACACTCCTGTAACGCATCGCGGTAGAGGAGAGCTCCCCATGACTATCATTCCACCCCAAGTCAAGCCTTCTACCCGCCAGACGGCCATACCGGCGGTGCAACCAGCTCCAAGCCAGGTGACGACGGCGCCAGCCCCCACGAGCGTCGATCGCCTCGTCAAGACTCCCGCCATTTCGCTACCGAGCGTTCCGTCCAACGGACAGCTTCCCACCTTCAAGACTTTCGAGCAGTTCCGGAAGTATGCCGACGCCACCCCCGTTTCCCGCCTTCCCGAGTACCAGAAGGTCCTCCATGAGGTGACCGGGGTCCGGGCCAACGCTCAAAAGATGCTCGCCGACAAGAAATCACAGGTTGGCTACGGTAAGGTCGAGGCAGAATACAAGGCCGCCCTGACCGAGCAGGATCATGCGCTGCATCCCGGCCGTGAGCGCGCGCTCAAACTGACTCGACAGGCCAATGACCTCACGGGTCAGATCGGCGTACTCACCCGCGAAATCGGAAATCTGCAAGCCAACGTCAGCCGCATGCAGGGGAGCCTGAACCGGGGGAGCTCGCTAGGCAAGAGTGAAAGCTCACTAGGTTCCCTGATCCTCATCGGGGCCGAGGCGGCCGGTCGAGTGGCCACGCATGCGAGCATCAACGAAAATCTCCGGAGCGCTGCCGACAAGCAGGGCCAGATTGCCCAGTTGCTCGTCCAGAGCATGGATCTCAAGATCCAGGCCGCGACCTTCGAGACCATGAAGCCCGATCCCGTCACGCTCGCCGCTGCCCAAGCCAGCGTCTCAAAGGCCAAGGCCGCCTTGCAGCAGCTCGATGCCCAGATCGCTCCGGAGGTCCACTCGGTCTCATCGGCCGAGCCGATCTACCAGCAAGCCAAGAAGAACGTCGACCATCTCACGGCCCTCAAGGCCGGCTTGCAGGACTACAAGGCCCGTTTCAGCACTTTCACCGCTCTCACCAACCCCTCGATCAAGCGGCAGTTCGCAGCCTATTGGGGGCAAAATTAAGCAGGGCGACCTCGGTCAAGGGAACGGCAGCGGCCTTGATTTCCAGCCGTTCGCTGCTCATGACCGCTTACGCCTGATGAAGTCATCCAAGGACCAAGGCCCTGCTCCGACCAAGAGCAGGAAGAGGGAGCCGAGGAGCATGGCGTAATCGGTGCGGGCCTCGTGAGCCATCCTCCAGAACCCGGATTCCAGCAGGATCGGCAGCTTCGTCGTGACGATGGCCACCCCCATGATGACAAGCGTCGGGATGACCGCCAGGCGCGTCAACAAGCCCAGCAGGATGAGCATTCCGCAGCCGATCTCGAAGGTTCCCACGAAAGGTCCCAGAAACTCGGGGCTGGGCAGCCCGATCTTGGCGAAGCGCCCCACGCCGAGCTGGTCGGGGAAGAGAAACTTCTGGATGCCCTCCGACAGGAAGACGGCCCCCACCATCAGGCGGATCAGGATCACGCTGGCAGGAGCACGCGTGGTCAGGATTCGTTCGATCAAAGCCATCTCACTTCTCGCCTTTCACTTCCCCCTCCAAAGAAACTCGCCATTCTCATTCTACGCGGCCCTCGTCGCCTACGGTGAGGATGGCGCGCATGGAAGCCTTCAAGCCATCGTATTCAGCGAGCCCCCTACGTTTCCTTTTGAACGATGGCGTTACTAGTGAGAGTATTTCTCATTAGTAACCAAGGCTAGCAAGTTCGGACGAACCATGCAAGGGCTTGACAAGGATGAGAATCATTTGCAATAACATGCTTGTTCATCCACCCTTAAGTTCAGGTTTTCCTCGACTTAACTTCTCGAAAGGAACCCCCATGCCCAAGTTGATGATGGGACTTATCGCCGCAGCCTTCGCCCTGAACGTCGGATCGGCCTTCGCCTACACCGAGAACGGTGGTGGCTGCGGCGGTGGTAGCTGCGGCGGTGGCGGCTGCGGAGGTGGCGACCCGAAGATCGTCGCCGGGCGGTAAAGTCGATGCGGACGGAGCGGGCTCTATCGCCCGCTCCGTCGCTTGCACTGCCTTCGCGCATCGGGTTTGACGGGGCTACCTCTGATGCCTATACTTGCCCGGCTTGCCTGTGCGTATGCGGGGCTGATCGACGAGGGTGCGCCGGTCCCTCCCGGGCTTCGTGACCGGTTTGGCTCATTCGAGGCCCTAGCGGAACTCCTCATGCTCGATGGGATATCCTGGAAGTCGCCTACGTTCGCTACGCTGACTGGGCGGGGCTGCGACGATACCAACGGCGACGCGCCCCACTGGATGCCAAGTTATTCTTATGGAGTCAGCCCCCTCGAGGGGCGAAGGCGATGATGCTCATCCCCACCAGGCTCACCAGGACGCCGACGACGTCCCAGCGATCCGGGGCCTGGTGCTCGACCACCCAGATCCACAGCAGGGCAGTGGCCACGTAGACGCCGCCGTACGCAGCGTAAGTCCGACCGGCTCCCGTGGGATGAAGGGTCAAGAGCCAGGCGAACAGGCCGAGGCTGATGGCGGCAGGAAAGAGGAGCCACATGGGCCTACCGTGCCGCAACCAAAGGTACGGCAAGTAGCAGCCGAGAATCTCGGCGCCCGCCGTGAACACGAAGAGGGCGATGGTTTTCAGGGGACTCACGGGCGTTCCTCCGATGAAGGATGCGATGACGAGCTCCCTCGCTCGAACCAGATGTAGAGGGTGGGCAGCACGTAAAGGGTGAGCAGGGTCGCCGTGATCAGGCCGCCGATGACCACCGTGGCTAGCGGGCGCTGGACCTCCGCGCCGGTCCCGGTGGAAAGCGCCATGGGAATGAAGCCCAGGCTCGCGACCAGAGCCGTCATCAACACCGGGCGCAAGCGCTGGACCGCTCCCTCGGTAGCAGCCTCCCCCGGGGACATCCCTTCCTCCCGCAGCCGGTTGATGGTGCTGACCAGGACGATGCCGTTGAGCACCGCGATGCCGAAGAGGGCGATGAAGCCGATCGACGCCGATACGCTCAGGTGCAACCCGCGCAGCCACAGCGCGGCGATGCCCCCGATGGTCGCCAGCGGCAGGATCAGCATGACCAGGGCGGCCTGCTTGAACGAACGGAAGGCACTGTAGAGCAAAAAGAAGATGACCAGGATGACGATCGGCACGACCACGCCCAGACGGGACATGGCGCGCTCCTGGTTCTCGAACTCCCCGCCCCAGCTCAAGAAGGTATTGGCGGGAAGGTCGACCTCCGCCTTGATGGCCCGCTTGGCGTCCGCCACGAAGCCGCCGATGTCTCGGCCCGCCACGTTGGCTTCCACCACGATACGACGCTGGGTGTCCTCCCGGCTCACCTGGGAAGGGCCTTCCTCCATCCGGATGTCCGCAACCTGGCTCAGGGGCACCATCCCCCCTTGCGGGGTATCGATCAGGAGGTTCGAGATGGCCTCCATCGAGCCGCGCTTTTCCTCGGGCAGCTTGACCAGGATGTCGAAGCGCCGTTGACCCTCGATCAACTCACCGACGGTTCTGCCGCCGATCGCCGCCTCGATGACCTCCTGCACATGCCCCACGCTCGAACCGTAGCGCGCGAGGGCCGTGCGGTCGATGTGAATGTTGAGGTAAGTCTGGCCCTCGACCTGCTCCACGTTGACCTCGCGGGCCCCGGGCACCTTCGACAGGGCCGAGGCAATCTGATTGGCGCTCCGGCTCAATACGTCGAGGTCCTCTCCGAAAAGCTTCACGGCGACGTCCGACTTGACGCCGCTGATCAACTCGTCGACGCGCATGGCGATCGGCTGGGTGAAGCTGTAGTTCACCCCCGGAATGGCCGAGAGCTTCTCGCGCATGGCCTCTTCGAGGGCGACCTTGGTGGGATGCTTCCATTCCTTCCGGGGCTTGAGCATCACGAAGGTGTCCGTGAGGTTCACCCCCATCGGGTCCGAGGCGATGTCGGGACGCCCCGTGCGCGAGACCACCGTCGATACCTCGGAGAACTGCCGTAACACTTCCTCGATCTGCTTCTGGGTGGCCAGCGACTCGGTGAGCGAAATGCTCGGCAGACGGATGGCCTGGATCGTGATGGACCCCTCGTCCATCTCGGGCAGGAACTCCGTGCCCAGGCTAGGAATGAGCGCGAGACTCCCCAGGAAGATCCCGAGGGCCACGCCGACGGTGAGGGCCCGCCGCGCGACGGCTTTGCGGAGCGAGCGCCGGTAGCCTTCCTTGAGCCGATCCATGACGGGTTCATGCTTCTCCTGGCTCTGCTTGGGCAGGACCCAGGTCGCGAGCACCGGGATCAAGGTCAGGGACATCAGCAGGGAGCCTATCAGGGCAAAGCCCACCGTGAGGGCCATCGGCGCGAACATCTTGCCCTCCATCCCCTGCAAGGTAAGGATGGGAAGGTAAACCAAGGTGATGATCACCACTCCGAAGAAGATGGGCATGCCCACCTCCCGGGCACTTTCCCGGATGATCTCGAAGCGGCTCTTGCCCTGGTTCGCGGGCATGGACAGCCGCCGCATGGCGTTTTCCACCATGACCACCGAGCCGTCCACGATCAACCCGAAGTCGATCGCCCCCAGACTCATGAGGTTGGCGGAGAGCCCAAGCCAGTTCATGCCGATGAAGGCGAAGAGCATGGAGAGCGGGATGGTGGCGGCCACCAGCAAGGCCGCCTTGACGTCGCGCAGGAACAGGAACAGGATCGCCACGACCAGCAACCCGCCCTCCAGCAGGTTGGTCTCCACCGTCCGGATGGTCTTGTGAACGAGGTCGGTCTGATCGTAATAGGGCGTGATCGAAACTCCCTCCGGCAGGGACTCGTTGATCGCCGCGACCTTTTCCTTGACCCGCTCGATGACCGCCAGGGAGTTCTCGCCCCGTAGCATCATGACGATGCCCGAGACCACCTCGCCCTCGGCATTCGCCGAGACGGCGCCCTGCCGGACCTCCGGGCCCAGGGTGACGGTGGCGATGTCCTTCACGAAAAGAGGCATGTCATCATGCGTGGTGATGACCGTGTTGCGAACGTCATCCAGGTTTTCGGCCAATCCGAGCCCCCGGACGATGAACTGCTCCTTGTTATGTTCGATGAAGTTGCCGCCCGCGATGGAGCTGGTTTGATCCAGGGCGTCGAGCACCTGGTGGAAGGTGAGGCCGTGGGAAACCAGCTTATCCTGGTCGATGAGCACCTGGATCTGCTTGACGAGCCCCCCGAAGGAGTTGATCTCGGTGACCCCCGGAACGGCCCGGAGCTGCGGTTTGACCACCCAGTCCTGGAGGGTCCGGAGCTCCATGGTGTCCAGGTTCCCCGGGCTCTCCAGGGTGTACATGTAGATCTCGCCCATGCCGCTGGTCATGGGCCCCAGCGCGGATTCCGCCAAACCCTTCGGCAGCTGGGATTGCGCCTGTTGGAGCCGCTCGAAGACCAGTTGGCGAGCGAAGTAGGGGTTGACGTGCTCCTCGAAGACCACCGTCACGACGGAAAGGGCGAACTTGGAGGTCGAACGGATCTCGACCACGTCCGGCAGCCCCTGCATGGCGATCTCGATGGGGGCGGTCACCAACTTCTCGACCTCGACCGGAGCCAGGCCCTTGGCTTCGGTCAAGACCTGGACCTGGTTGTTGGTGACGTCCGGGAAGGCGTCGATCCGCAGATCGAACATGGAGCGGATGCCCCAGATGCCCATGAGCGTGAAGATGAGCAGAACGAGCAGTCGCTGCCCGAGCGCCAGGTTGATGAGCTTCGAAATCATGAGCTAGTGACCATGCTCTCCGAAGCTCTCCTTGAGAGCCTCGGACTTCAGCGTGAAGCCTCCGTCCGCGACGACCTGGTCGCCGGGCCGGATCCCCGCCTGGATCGGAATGAGCGAGCCGCTCTTCGCCCCGACCTCCACGTTTCGCCGTTCGAAAGTCTCGGGGCCCGTCTGAACGAAGACGAAGGATGCTTCCTTCTCTTGCTGGACGGCCGTGGCGGGAACGGCCAGAGACTGCCGAGCACCCGTCGAAATTCGGACGGTTGCGAACATCCTGGGCTTGAGCAGATCATCGGGGTTCGCCACCACGATCCGGGCGTGGGCCGTCCGCGTCTTGGGATCGAGCTCCGGGCTGATGAGCGACACGCGCCCCCGGAAGGTCCTGCCGGGATAGGCCGCGACCGTAACGACCGCGGATTGATTGACCTTGACCCCGGCGAGGTCGCGCTCGTAGAGGTTCGCATTCGCCCAGAGCTGCGACGTATCGAGGATAACGAAGGAGGGAGACCCGGTCTTGAGGTCGACCATCTCTCCTACCGTGAGGTGGCGTTCGGTGATGACGCCCGAGATGGGGGCGAGGATCGGCACCGTCGGGTCGAGTTGCCGGTCCCTCGCGAGTTTCCGGATGCGCCCGGTCGTGTAGCCGAAGAGCTTGAGCTGGTTTTCAGCCTTCTCCTGCTCAATCTTGGCAAGCCGCAACTGGCTCTCGGCTTCTTGAACTTCCTTCTCGGCGGTGAGTTCGTCGCGGAAGAGGTTCTGCTTGCGAGCGTAGACCGTCAGGGCCAGATCATGCTTGGCCTGGGCCTCTAGAAATACGGACTGGGCCTCTCCGAGCTCGATGCTTTCTATGACGGCCAGGACCTCACCCGATTTCACCCGATCGCCGACGGACTTGGCGACGCGGAGGGCGCGACCCGGCAAGCGAGTGCCCACGTGGGCGACCTGATCGGCGTTGGCGTTGAGTTCGCCGGTGGTGGTCAGCATGGTTTCGACCGCTTGAACCTCGGCAACGACCGCTCGAAGGCCGATCCGCCGCTGAGCGTCGGCATTCAGCTTCACGCTGTCGTCGGCATGGTCCGCCACGGCGTGAGCCTCGTCGTGGGCTTCGGAATGCCCCACCTGCCGCATCGCTTCCGGGGCGGTCCGGTTGCATGCCGTGACGGTGAGCAAGGCGGCCCCCATCACGCCGATCAGCGTCAACAAAGGTTTCACGAGCGGTTCTCCTAACTATCCGGACTCACTGGGGAAATTCCAGGCCCGAGACGCGCTCGAGCCTCGCCACCGCCAGGCGGTAAGCCAGGACGGCCTCATGATACTCCCCTCGCGTCTCCCTCAGGGCGTTACGCGCCTCGATGACCTCCAGACCACTGCTTTCGCCAGCGGTGAAGCGGCGTTGGGCGTTGTTGGAAAGCCGTTCGGCTTGGGGCAGGTAGCTCTTGCGGAAGAGTTCGGCCTCTTTGGCTGCACTGACGGCCTCTTGGTAGGCCTCTTCGACTTCCAGGGTGATGCGATGGCGCAGCGCCTCGCGCTCGGCCTCCGCGCGCTGTCGGTTGGCCTCCGCCTCCTGGACCTCGCCTTGCTGCCGGTAGAAAGGGATCGGGACCGTCAGCGCGGTGGAGAATCCTGGCTGGCCGCCATAGGTGCTCGCGACCACCGAGACCTCCGTCCCCGTCCACATGCCGGACTGGGCGACGCGGCGCAGGACCGCCTCGCGGCGGATGGCGAGCTCGGCCTGGTGAAGTTCCGCCCGGGACTCGAGGCTCCGCGTGACGAGCGAGGCGAGGGGCGGGAGGTCCGCATCGCTCGGGATGGGCAGGGTTTGAATGGCGATCGCCCCCTGTGCGGTTCGTCCCATCAGGACGTTGAGGCGCCCTCGCTCTTGCCTCAGCTTGCCCTCGGCGCCGCTGAGCACGCGCTTGGCCCGATCGCGCTCCACCTCGGCTCGCAGAACCTCTCCGCGAGCGACTTGCCCCGCCTCGAATCGCTTCCGGATCGCCTCGAGCAGGGTTTCGGAGGCCTCCGCACCGAGCTGCGCGTTGCGAAGGCTCTCCTGGGCATAGAGCATGCGGGCGTAGGCCTGTTTTACCCGGGTGGCCAGATCGAGCCGCAGGACGTTCCTGTCGAGTTCGGCGAGTTCATGGTCCAGCTTCGCGGCATCGATCCGGGCGGCGCGCGGGCCTCCGAAGAGCAGGGGCTGGCTGATGCCGGCCGAGAGGCTGCCGCTGAGGGGAGCCGCGAAAGGGGCCTCATCGAGGCCCAGGGTCAGGTTGGGATTCGGCCAAGCCGCCGCCTGCGTTTCCCGGGCGCTTGCCGCCTTGATGCGGCTCTCGGCGGCCTTCAACTCGGGGTTCTGGGCGCTCGCCCTCGCCAGGGCGTCTTGAAGCGTCAAGGGCTCCTGCGCGGCGGCATGCAGCGGTGGGAGGCAGAGCGCCGCGAGCAGGAGGGCAGCGGGGAGAGTCGGTCTCATGCGCTAGTCCTCGCCGAGCCTGGTGGTAGCCGGCTTGAGACTCAGGAGGCGCAACCCGTTGAGGATGACCAGGACGGTGGCGCCCATATCCGATAACACGGCCATCCACAGCGTTAGCAACCCCGGAAAGACCAGCAGGGTGGCGATCGCCTTGATCCCCAGCGCGAAAACGATGTTCTGGTGGACGATTCGCATCGCCGAGCGGCTAAGATGAAGCGTGAATGGGAGTCTCGTCAGATCGTCGGCCATCAAGGCGATGCCGGCGGTTTCGATGGCGGCGTCGGTTCCCGCCGCTCCCATGGCGACGCCCAGGTGAGCCGTGGCGAGAGCAGGCGCATCGTTGATTCCGTCTCCGACCATGGCAACCCGACCGTAGCGGGCTTCGAGTTCGCGAACGACGCGGACCTTGTCTTCGGGCAGCAGGTCGGCCCGGATCTCGTCGACTCCGACCTCGTGCCCGATGACCCGGGCGGTGCGCGCGTTGTCTCCCGTGATCATGACGACGCTCGCGATACCGAGCCGCTTGAGCTGCTCGACGACCTGGCGGCTCTCCGGCCTGACGGGATCCGCAATCCCGATGAGCCCATGGATTTCCGTCGCGTCGGCGAGGAGAATGACGGTCTGGCCTTCCTGCTGCATGTCCGAGATGCGCGTTTCGAGAGCTTCCAGAGCATGGCCTTGCTGGCTCAGGAAGCGGGGGCTACCGACGAAAAAGACGTTCCCGCCGATGCTCGCCTTGGCCCCATGGCCGACCACGGCCTCGAAGTCCCGGCCTACCTGCGCCGAGCCATCCGGGATCTCGGCATGACGCAGGATTGCGGCTGCCAGGGGATGCTCGGAGCGGGCCTCGACGGCGGCGGCGAGGCGGATGACGTCCTCGGCGGAGCGATCGCCCAGCGGCAAGACCGTACGGACTTCGGGCCTTCCTGCGGTCAGAGTCCCGGTCTTGTCGAAGGCGACGGCCCGGATGCTTGCGGCGGCTTCGAGGTGAGTCCCGCCCTTGATGAGGATGCCTCGGCGGGCAGCGTTGCCGATGGCCGCGACCAGCGCGACCGGAGTGGAGATCACCAGGGCGCAGGGACATGCCAGGACGATGAGCGCCAGAGCCCGGTAGATCCAGTCGCTCCAGGAAGCGCCCAAGAGCGGCGGAACGACCGCGACGAGGCTCGCTGCCGCCAGGACCGCGGGGGTGTACCAGCGGGCGAAGCGGTCCACGAAGGTCTGAACATCTGCCCGCTCGGACTGCGCCTCTTCGACCATGTGGATGATCTTGGCGAGGGTCGTATCCCCGACGCACTTGGTGACCCGCACCTCCATGGCGGCGGTTCCGTTGAGGGAGCCCGCGAAGACCTCCGAGCCGGGTTCCTTGGAGACCGGCATCGATTCCCCGGTGATGGGAGCCTGGTTGACCATCGAGGTTCCGGCCAACACCGTGCCGTCCATGGCCACCTTTTCACCCGCTTTGACGATCAGCAGGTCCCCGATGTCGATCTGGTCGACGGGAAGCTCGAATTCCCGGCCGTTGCGACGAACGAGGGCCACCTTGGGGGCCAGTTCCATGAGCCCCTGGATGGCGTTTCGCGTGCGCTCCATGGTGGAAGCCTCCAGCCAGTTGCTCACCGAGTAAAGGAAGGCGATCAGCCCGGCTTCGGCCCATTCGCCGATGAGGATCGCCCCCACGACCCCGATGGTCATGAGGGCGTTCATGTCGAAGGTCGCCCTGCGCAGGGCGGAGAGGCCAAGCCGAAAGGTCTTGAAACCTCCGATCAGCGCGGCGCTCCCGTACAGGAGAATGACCCAAGGGCTCTCAGCGAGCTTCAGGGAAAGCAGCCAGGCACTCAAAACCGCGAGCCCCGAAACCATGGTGGCGACCTTCCGGCCGTGAGTGGACCAGAACGAGGGCGCAGAGAGGCTCGGCGGGGGTGCGTCCGCAAGCTCGGCCTGATAGCCGACATCCGAGACCGCCTGTTGGATAGCGGTCACAGGGGCTTTGTGAGTGACCGTCATGGTGAACGTGACAGGGTTGATGCGGACCTCCGCCACGTTCTCCAAGCCCGAAACACGTCGCTCGACCTTAGCGGCGTCGTGCGAACAACAAAGGCCGACAAGCTGAAACTGTGTGGTGCTGGGCAAGGTCTTCATGGCTTCCCTTCGACGTGCTGAGGCTCCTGGACGTGGTCCAGGCACTCGGCGAGCAACTGGGTGATATGGTCATCGGCGAGCGAATAGAAAGCCATCTTGCCCTCGCGCCGGTAGTGAACGAGCCGCATGCTCCGCAGCAGCCGCAGGTGATTCGAGACGGCGGTGCTCCCCACCCCTAGCATCGCGGCCAGATCGCAGACGCAGAGTTCGCCCTTCGAAAGGGCGTGAACGAGCCTCAAGCGGGTGGGGTCACCCAGGAGCTTGAAGGTCTCGGCCATGGAAAGAATGGCGTCCCGCGGAGGCATCTGGGAGGCGATCGCCTCGACGGACTCCCCGTGGATGTAGGTGATCTCGCAGTTGCATTCTTGCGGTGGTGTTTCCGACATGGCCCTCTACTTGCGCCTCCGGGATATCGCCTGGCTCGTGCGTTGCTCGCACGACCCTGCTCAACTCACTACCTGATGAATCGTAGCACTCGAACAACCGTGACGCAATCCTATTATCGAAGCGAGCCCTCGGTCAGGAACTCCGGTCGAGCGAAGGTGAGATTTGCCTGTCCGAAATACTGGACAGCAAGCGGCAAAGCCCAGCAACGACGCGGCACTCCTCCGGTGATAACAGTCCAGAATATTGGACGTTTAAATCCAAGGCTCATGGCGAATATATAATCTAGCAACAATTGCTTGGTATACGATCAAATCCACTTTTATTTACACGAGGTAGGCTATGCGGAAACGAACACGGTACGGACAATCCCTATTACTGGCTACAGCTATGTCCCTAGTAGGTTGCCAACTACCATCGATTGTGCCAAAGTCAAACCCAGGAGAACCAAATGGTAACCCTCTCGTAGATAGTAAGGGGGTGAATCAGCCTGGGCATAGTATTCAAACGGCATCCGGCTCAGCCTTCGTGCCAAAACTCTTTAAGAGCCAAGCCGTTGAAGACGTTGCAACACCTGCCTTTGGCTCACATACGTGGGTTCTACCAACCTCTGATACTCTTGATCTTTACGGAAGAATTGACTTTCCTTATTATGCTGGTGGAAACTATGCATATTCCATATACATTAATGATATACCACTCAACTCTGGATTATCTAATAAATCTGGAAGTGGATGGAGTGTATTAAATACTTCTGTCGATCCACCCGTAGCAAGATGGCAACTCTCGTATACGCCTAGCTTTTTCACTGCATATATCTATGATGGGACAACTCCCTGGGGCGCTCCACGTATAGTTGGGATCACATACAATGACTTAGACAGTCAGTGGTGCCGTTATATCTGGAATATCTCACATCTTAGCGGAAACGCCGCAACAATGTCGGTGAGAGTGTTTAACGACCACACCTTGCCACAGAAATATGACCCATCATATGCTCATCCTATTTTCGTGCGCATTAATCCAACGCCACCTAAAATATCCCTCAAGCTAGACGTAGACACACCCATCTTCTCCCCCAATGCCGACGGCGCTCTAGACTTTGCCACTGGCTCCATCAAGGCTCAAGGCCCATGGAAGCTCTCTGTGGTTGAGCATGGCGAAATTACCACTGGCACAGGAAATACTCCCCTGTCCTGGGATGGAACGGTCAACGGTGTGAAACTTCCCGATGGGGAGTACACGCTCAGACTCGAGGACGCCAACAATCCGTCCAGCAAGGCGGAAGTGAAGGTTGTCATTGATACGATTGCACCCGATCTTCAGGATGCCTATATTAGCTATGTCAGCGCAAAGCTAACCGATGCTTCTCGGATGGAAGCCGTATATACAATTAACGCAGAAGCAGTTGATAGTTCTGCTGCTGGTTTTAACACAGGAATTGATAATACCTCTATTGAAGTAGAGTTTGCAGAGATTTCCACCACTCGCCAAGGGGCATTCGAGATCGTTACAGAAGGCACATACAAGGCTGATTACAAGTATACTGGCCCAGTTGACAAAAAGTATCCTGAATTGAACTACTCGGTAATACTAAAAGATAAGGCGGGAAATTCTAGTCGAAAGCTGACCAGGTTATACAGTTCTACGATTAGAACTGAGTTTCGAATCTCAGCGAATGAGCGCCCAAATAACGGACATAACATAAGAGCGCTAACTAGCCTTGCAAACAGTCCCTTTACGGTTCCCATTACACCATCAACTGTATTCTATTCGCAATCAGGGCTACTTGGCGAGATCTCAATTTCGGATAAATGGAAAACGAATGATCCTCGCCAATTGGGTGGAAGTTCGGTCTACAGTATAAACAAACAATCGAACCTAGTTCCGGGGCAGCCTAAGACATACCTTACGCATCCGATTACATTTGTAGCAAACGAGCCGCAAGCTAAAACTAGAACGATTCATTGGGATGGACAATGGCATAACCCTTTTACTCACCATCCTAGTTCAGGCACTTTTGCAGACGACGGAATTTATAGACTGGACTTGTTCGAGCCGCCGGGATGGACTGAGGTTACCAAGAAATCGTTTGATTTTAAGGTCTCTGGTCTGCCATTCATCACGAAGAGCGATTGGACGAATGAAGCTTCTGCGTCGTTTCTAAATCTAAATCCCAGGAAAATATCAGATCCATACTATCAGATTGCACACTTTCTTGATGGACACATAGTGTCATCCGTTCAACCAAAAAAAGAATTATTTGGCACATATATTCCCAACCTATTAATCACCAATTTCCCAAGATATAATGAACATACTGACCGTAATAATAGCTATACAACAACAAAGAAGATAATACAAAGCGAACCTTACAAGTCCGTATTTGCTGAAGCTTGTAAAATCACAACAGCAATCTGGAAAAATGGAATAGCAATCAAGCCTCAGGATCCTGCAGGAAGAGATGTTGGATATGTTTACAACATGAATAATATTATTCTTTTTCGCGCTATATCTCACCACAACGGAGCAGTATTCCACACCGCATATCCAGACTGGCTGGGAAAATTGAGGTATGAGACAAACATAAAATAACTGCGAAGTCTAACAAGCTTTACCAATGGTAGGTGGCACTACCATTGGTAATTACTCATGAGGAGAGACATGATTCCTAGGCTAACTCATTCTTTTCCATTTCAATTGTCAAATGATCGGGCAATTATTCGTGGTTGCGGTGACATATGGATAGTACTTAGGCCTGGCGAATCCATTCAAGGTACCCCTCTAGGCACTCTGTACATTCCAGATTCATTAGTCCCAGACGTTATGATGATTAGCGGGATTGACAAGAGCAACAACATCTATGTACGAGACTGGAGAGTGCAGAGAATTAATTTAGACACACTATCAACCAACAGATATGAATTTGATTGCGTGGGTTGCGAAGGTGAAACAGCAGTCAATGCCGCCGGATATTTTCTTGCGATAAGTGATTACCATTGGCAATTTAGCCTATTTAACCCAAGAGGAGATCTTGTTGTTGATGGATATAAACTACGTGATAACGAGCGAAACTTCCAAAAACCAGATACGGTTGAACCATTTTGGGAGATAGGCGCAAACTCGATCTGCGCTAACGATACTGCGTTTGCAGTAACAGGGTGGCCTCTTGAAGATAGGATTGATCTATATACCTTGAGCGGAGAAGTTATCAATATTATCAAGGATTTTAAATATAACGGAACGCTATATAGTCTAGAAAAACTTGGCCCTAGGAAAATACAGTTCGATTTCAAGAACAGAATATGGGTTACATGCTGGTCATCATTAATAGTTTTTAAATTTACCGGAGAATGTATATTTTTTGAGGAAATAAGCAATCTTGAGATTATAGGTCAACCTGCATATGCTAGAATGTGGTTTGCAATAGATAAAAGAGATCTGTTTTGGACGTTATCCAAAGACTATATTGGCGCGTTTGAAGTAAATATAGAATGAAAATTGGCTGGCTCTCCTCAACATGGTGTGGGTAAGTTGAGTCGACCGGCAACAAGGTAAATGATCGTCCGATACCGCTCGAATGTCTTGAATCCGTAAGCTCGTTTTGCTGCTGCCTTGATCTTGCAGTTGATGCCCTCGGTCACGCCATTCGTCACGCGGCTCTTGATGAATCGGAGGATGCCTTCCCAGTGACGCTTGATCGTCTTGGCGACCTCCTTGATGGGCTTGAGACGGCTATGAGTGGCCCAGAAGTACCACTTCTTGAGGTAAGCCTCCGCGAAATCCCGCCGCTTGTAGTCCCAGAGGCGCTGAAGGCTCACCTTGATGTGGTAAGCGCGGATGGGCCTTGAGGACGACCTGGACCTTGGCTTCCTTGCGTCGCACCTCGTCGACGGCATCGTTGACCAGGGCCATGACGTGAAAGCGGTCGAAGGTGAGCTCGGCGTCGGGCAGATGCTCGGTGACGCCACGTCCGCTCTTGCGTGTCGTAGACGCCTTGCTCGGCCTGGCCACACGAGTGACAGGGGAACCGAGAGCCCTTCGGAAACGTCAGGTGAAGATCGATCCGGCTTTCCGTCGATTGGGATTCTGCGGTTACGGTACAGGAGCATGGAGCAAAAAGAGTAAAGTGACCGGACTTCCTGTCAGTGCCGGATAACTTTCCGGCACTGAGGGCTCGACTGGAATCTTCTGGAAATCTCTGCGTTACGACCCCGAGCGGGGGCCCGTCGCACAGTCGGGAACGGGGACGAAGCCCTCGGGCTCACCAGGGAAAAAGCGCTGCTTGAGCCAGAGAGAGACGTAGACCAGGGCCACCAGGGCGGGTACCTCGATGAGCGGCCCGACGACGGCCGCCAGGGCCTCCGAGGAGGCGATGCCGAAGATGCCGATGGCCACGGCGATGGCCAGTTCGAAGTTGTTGCCCGCCGCCGTGAAGGAAAGCGCGGCGGTCTCCTGATAGTTGAAGCCCAGGGCCTTGCTCACGGCGAAGGCCAGGAAGAACATGATCAGGAAGTAGGCCAAGAGCGGGATCGAGATGCGCAGGACGTCCATCGGCAGGCTCACGATCTTGCCGCCCTGCATGCTGAACATCAAGACGATGGTGTAGAGCAGTCCGACGAGCGCAGTCGGCCCGAGCTTGGGCATCAGGACGTCGTCGTACCAGTCGCGCCCCTTGAGCCTGACGCCCACGATGCGCGTGACGGCGCCCAGGGCGAGAGGAATTCCCAGGAAGATGAGCACGCTCTGGGCGATGGTCCACATCGAGACGTCGAGGGCGGTGGCCGTCCCCTCCAACCAGACCGGCAGAACGGTCAGGAAGAAATAGCCGAGCACCGCGTACATGACGATCTGGAACAGGGAGTTGAGAGCCACCATGATGGCGGCCGCCTCGTTGTCCCCCTTGGCGAGCATGTTCCAGAGCAAGACCATGGCGATGCAGCGGGCCAGGCCGATCATGATGAGCCCCGTCCGGTACTCCGGAAGATCGGGAAGCATCACCCAGGCCAGCGAGAACATCACCACCGGGCCCAGGATCCAGTTGAAGAAGAGCGAAGCTCCGAAGAGCTTGCCCTTGGCCTTGAACGTCCCGAGCGTCTCGTAGCGAACCTTGGCGAGCACCGGGTACATCATCCAGAGCAGACCGATGGCGATGGGCAGCGAGACGTCCGCCAGCTTCACGGCGTCGAGCGCCGGCCCGATGCCCGGAAAGGACTTCCCCAACAGGACGCCCAGGCCCATGGCGACGAAGATCCAGATGGGAAGGAAGCGGTCGATGAGCGACAGTTTCCCAACGATGTTCTTGACTTGAACGGCTTCAGTCGCCACGCTCATTCCCCTTCGAAGACGGCCAGCGACCTCATTGCCAGAGGTGTAGCCTGGTAGTAGTTCCAGCGGCCCTGCTTGCGGGCCGCTACCAATCCTGCCTGATGCAGCACCGAGAGGTGATGCGAGAGGGTGCCCTGCGCCATCCCGAGCAACTCCATGAGGTCGCAGACGCAGACCTCATGGTCGCTCACGAGATGGAGCACCTTGAGCCGAACCTCGTCTCCTAGCGCCTTGAAAAGCTTGGCCTTCCGCCCGAAGTCAGGGAAGTCCACCGGATGAGCCACCTGGCAGCACTTCATGGTTCCGACCTCATGATTTCCCCCTTGACTTGCCGCAATTCATCCAATATATTCGATTCATCGAAACTGATCGATATGAGTATTCTACACCCAAGCTCGCAAGATTCAATAGAGAGGAGACCCCCCGATGTTGCCATCTTCCAAAGAAGGTATTCGGCAGGCGGTTCAGCAGCACTACGCGGACGTCGCCAAGAACGCTCAAAGCTGCTGCGGTACCTGCAGTTCGCCCGCCTCGACGAGCCTCGGCTATACCGTCGAAGAGCTGGCCTCGGTTCCCCAGGGCGCCGACATGGGGCTCGGATGCGGTAGCCCCCAGCTCTTCTCGGAGCTGAAAGCGGATGAAGTCGTGCTGGACCTCGGGAGCGGGGCCGGTTTCGACTGCTTCCTGGCGGCGAATCAAGTGGGGCCGACCGGTCGCGTCATCGGCGTGGACATGACCCCCGAGATGCTGGAGCGCGCCGAGCAGAACGCCCACAAGGGGGGATACGGCAACGTCGAGTTCCGGCGGGGCCTGATCGAGGACTTGCCGGTCGAGGACGGGCTCGTCGACGTCATCCTGTCGAACTGCGTCGTCAACCTTTCCCCCGCCAAGGAACAAGTATTCCGGGAGGCGTATCGGGTACTGAAAGCGGGTGGACGACTCGCCATCTCGGACATCGTGGCGCTCGTCCCGCTTCCCCCGGAGGTTCGCCAGGAACTGTCGCTCTACTCGGCCTGCATCGCCGGAGCGGCGACAGTCGAGGAGATCGCGGCCATGCTACAGGCGGCGGGTTTCCAGGACGTGGACATCGCCGTCAGGACGAACGAAAGCCGAAAGATGGTCCAGGACTGGGCTCCCGGCAGCGGTCTCGAGGACTACGTCGCATCGGCGATGATCCAGGCACGGAAGCCGGAGGCCCTGTGAAGACGGTTCTCTTCGCCTGCGTCCACAACACAGGCCGCAGCCAGATGGCCGAGGCCTTCTTCAACCGGATAGCGGATCCGAGCCAGGCCAAGGCGGTCTCGGGCGGCACGGAGCCGGCGACCGAGATGAACCCGACCGTGCTGGGGGTGATGAACGAAATCGGCATCGACCTCGTCGGCGAGGCGCATCACCCGAAGATCGCCAACCTGGAGGAACTCGGCGAGGGCGACCGCGCCATCTCGATGGGCTGCGGCGTGAGCCTGGCATGCCCCGCCAAGCTGGGCAAGGTGGAGGACTGGGGTCTGGAGGATCCCAAGGGCCAGCCGATCGAGCGCGTGCGCGAGATCCGAGATGATATCCGGCTCCGGGTCGCCGAACTCGTCCAAGACCTGGGCGTCCAAAAGCCCTAATCGAGGGGGATTCCACGGCGGGGGGCTGTCTCACGGTTCGAGACAGCCCCCCGAGGTCATATCCTGGCGGTCATGACGGGCCAACGCGAACGATTCAGGACGGTCCGCAGGGTCTTGGCGTGGGCATGCTCGAGCTCTCCATGCCAGCCGATGACGATGAGATCGGGGGCGTGCCGCTCGGCCAGGTCCAGAATCGCGTCGCCTGGACTCCCCTTGCCCAAGGTGAGCGTGACGTCCACGGGCCTTTCGCCGCCACAGTGACACTCGAAGAAGCGGTGGAGAAACTCCCGCTTCCACTCGGCCCACTCGTACTGCGGCTGATCGATGAACGAGGGAAAGCCCATGGCTCCCGGCTCGCTTGGGGGCAAGGCTCCTCCCACGTAGAGAATCTCGAGCTTGGACGAGGTCCGGACGGCCATCTCGATGGCCAGAGGGGCCACCGAAGCGGTGCTCGGTGTGCCGTCCAGGGGCAGCAGGACCACGCCGCCCTCACCCCAGCGCGCGCGAACGGTCGGGGGAACGAGCAGGACCGGGCATGGCGCATTCAGCAACAGGCTCCGAGCGACGGGCCCCGGATCCAAGAGACCGGGGTTCAGCCCGACCAGCAGCACGCTGCTCCTTCGCTCGCGCGCGAAACGGGGGATGACCTCCTCCGGCGCGCCCTCCAGCGGTTCGAGCACGATCCCCGCCAGGTCCTGGGGCGCCAGCTCCAGATGCTCGAGAACGCCCTCGGTGGACAAGGCGGGAACGGCGGCATGGATCATCGTCACGCTCCGATCCAGCCGAGCGCAGAGGGCCCGCGCGACGCTCAGCGCCGCCGCCACGTGGCGCGGTTCGTCCAGGGCCAAGAGTACGGGACCCTCGGCTAGGGGGAGGGGGCTACCATCCATGTCCAGGTTCCTCCTTCGAAGCGAGCCCGGTGACGGCCGGGTGAAAGCTCTCGGATCGCGCCCTCCCCGAGGTGAATCGGGACGGGGACGGAACAGTCGATCTCGAGGTCCGTGGGGGTCAAGGAGATGCCCAACCGCTGACCGCGGTAGTGAAAGGCGAATTCCAGGGACTGCCACTCCGCGGGCAGGTTGGGATCCAGCGCGAGCCCGTCCTCCCGGACGTGCATTCCCGCGAAGCCGAAGACGACCACTTGCCAGAGGCAGCCGAGCGCCGCCATGTGGAGGCCCTCGGAGGCATTTCCCATGCGGTTGCTCAGATCGATGGCCGAGGCGAAGCGGAAGTAGTGCAGCGCCATCGAGAAATCGCCGAGCTTGGCCGCGACCAGGGCGTGAACGCCCGGGGAAAGCGAACTCCCGTGTCCGGACCGCGGCTCGTAGTAGCGAAAATCCGCCCGCCGTGTCTCAGGCGGAAAGCGCTCCCAGAGCAGAAACAGGAGCATGACGACATCCGCCTGCTTGATCACCTGCGTTTCGCGGATGCTTCGACCGAGGAGCACGTCCATGGGGATCGTGCGGTCGGCGTAGCGGGTCATGTCGAGGTCTTCGAGCTGGAAGTAGCCCGCGAACTGCTCGTGGATCCCGCGCTCGGGATCGAAGCCCGTCACCAGGCACTGGGCCTCGTGGAGCCAGGCCTCGGGCTCCGTTTCCCGAACGTCTCGACCCTCCAGGCCAGCCTCCTGGACGCTCGGGCTCAAGCCGATCCGCTGGGCCAAGGCGTCCCAAGCCTCGGGCCGCTCCGCGCGCAGCCAGGCGGCGACCCGATTCCCCAGTTCCAGGCAGAACCGGGCCATTCCGTTGGTGTAGGCGTTGTCGTCCACGTCCTCATGGTACTCATCCGGCCCGACGACATGCCGGATATGCCCGCATCCCTCCGCATCCCGCGCGATCCGGCTCGCCCAGAACCGCGCGACCTCCAGGACGATCTCGGCTCCCGTCTCCGCCATGAAGGCGTCGTCCCCGGTGGCTTGCCAGTACTTCCAGACGCCGTGGACCACGGCCGACGAGACATGATGCGCCAACTTTCCGGTCAGGATGGGAACGCGCTCCCCGTCGAAGCCGATGACCGACTCCGGGGCGGTTTCCTCTCCGGTGTCGGTCGATTCCCAGGCATAGAGCGCTCCGCGGTAGCCCATGGCGTTCGCGCGCCGACGGGCGGCATCGAGCGTATGGTAGCGGTACATGAGCAGTGCCTTGGCGGACGGCGGATGGGTGTGAAGGTAGAAGGGCAGCATGTAGATCTCCGTGTCCCAGAAGACATGCCCCTTGTAGCCCTCGCCGGTCAGGGCTCGCGCACCGACCGAAACCCGGTAATCACCCGGGTCGGCGGCGCCTATCAGGTGGTAAGTTGCGAAACGAAGCGCGTGCTGGGCCTCGGCATCCCCCGAGATGCGGATGTCCGCGTCCTCCCAGCGGGAGGCCCATGCGGCTTCGTGGGCGTCAGCGAAACCCTCCAGGTTCAGCGGAAGGAGGCGGTCGGCATGCGCGCGGGCCGAGCGGGCGGGATCGGGATCATCCCGCTCGGTGTAAGCCGCGAAGCCCCTCCGGAGGGTCAGGGGTTCCGCCATGCGCCCGTCGAGGCGCCAGCGCGTCTCCACCGTCGCCCCCTGGATCAGGGCTTCGGGGACGGCGGACGGATCGGTCTCGGCCGCGCCGGCGAACGCCAGCTTGACGGCCGATTGACGGGTCGATAGCAAGAGCAGGGGGGAACCGTCCGCACTCACGGGCAAGAGGTGGACCTCCCCTTCGAAATCGCGGATCGTGCCGTCGAGGATGCCCGTGAACCGCAGGGGTGCGGAGTAATTCTCCGGGACGATCCAGACATGCTGAAACAGGGCGTGGCGGTCGGAAAGCGAGGCCCAGCGGGCCTCGTGGACGCGAGTGATGCGGCCTTCCGGGCTGCGGTGCCGCCATGATCTCAGGAGCATCCCTCGCCGCAGGTCGAGCGTTCGGCGGTGGAGCAGGAGTTCCCCGACGTCGAGGTTCAGGGGCTCGCCGGCCACCTCGATTCGGAGGGCGGGCCAGAAGGGGGCGATCACGAGCTCGGGGAAGCCGGCCCGTCCGGGGTCGAAGATGCCGGCCAGGAAGCATCCGGAGCGAGAGGACGGCCCATCCTCCATGAGGGAGCCGCGCGTTCCCGAATAGCCGTTCGAGAGGGCGAAGCGCGACTCCACCTCGTGCTCGGACGGGGGCAGGAAGCCTGTCTCGCTCAGGTTCCAGGCGGGATCCAGGGAGGGGATGAAGATCGCCGGAAGGGTGGCCAGCCTGATCGTCGCCTGCTCGGCCAAGAGCGTCTTGAACCGGGCGGGCCCGCCTTTCAGGTGGTGGACGCCCTCGGGAACGCCGTTAGGCTCCGATCCGACCGAGACGAAGGTCACGTGCCGGGCCTCGGGGATGCGCATCTGGGAGTCGCTGCCGGGGAATCCCGCGAGCCCTCCGAACTCGTCTCCCGCCACCAGGACGGCCTCGCTCGGGAGGCCCAGGGCGGGGGCGAGGTCGCGCAGGACCCAGGCCATGGAGTCTCCCTTGTCGGTGAGGCCGACCTCGACGTGCTTGACGTCGCTGGTGATCCGCGCGTCGGGCAGCCCCTCGGCGATCGCCAGGCGCCTGGCCTCATCGATGGCGAATCCCAGCCCACCGGGTAAGCCTGCGGCTTCGAAGCGGGCGTTCACGGCCGACAGCAGCTCGCCGATCCGGGCCTTGGGGGGATCGCGCCAGTCGGGAAGGGGAATGAGATCGATCTTGCGGCGGTTGAGGCGATCGAAGACCACCGCGATGGGCAGGCCCGTACGCTGCTCGAGAGCTTCTGCGAGGCGCGTGGCGATGCGGTCGAGCGCGGCGTTCTCCGAGGCGGTCGCCCGGCGAAGAACGATACGCTGGACGGTCCCGTCCGGGGCGAAGGCGTAGACCTCGGAGCCGCGGTTGGTGGCGGCGTAGAGTCGCCCGCGGGGCACGGCCTTGCCCTGGAAGTCGAGCTGCCCGGCGATGTTGGCGATGTTCGTGCCCGTGACGATGACGCAAGCGATGCCCCGGTTCAGGAGGGTGAGCAGGCGATCCAGCAGCTCCGTGGCGTCCTCCCGGCGATCGACCACGGCGGTGCCGTCCCAGTCGAAGACGATGAGCGGGTAGGCCCGGCGGGGGATGGCGCGATCGCCCTCGCTCATGGCATGAGGATCCCGGGTACCGGGTTCAGGAGCTTGCCGTTCAAGAAGGCGCGGATGTTGTCCAGGCTGATGTCCACCAGGCGCTGGACTCCCTCCCGGGTGAAGAAGGCCGAGTGCGGCGTGACGATCACGTTCTCATGGCGCAGCAGGGCATGGCAGAAGGCGAGCTGGCGAAGCTGGGTCTGGCTCAGGGAGCGGTGCAGGAGTTCCGCCTCGTCCTTGATGAGTTCCTCCCCTTCGAGCACGTCCAGCCCCGCCCCCGCGATCCAGCCCTCGTGCATCGCCCGGCAGAGCGCCTCGGTGTCGACGATGGGGCCGCGCGCGGTGTTGATGAGGAGGGCGGTCGGCTTCATGCGCCGAAGCTGCTCCTCCCCGATCAGGTGGTGGGTCTCCGGCACGAGGGCGGCATGGAGCGAGACGATGTCGGCCTGCATGAGAAGTTCGTCGAGCGGGACGTAGCGGAAGCCTTCTTTGGCGGCGAGTTCGGGTTGCTCGTGCGGGTCGAAGGCGATCGCCTCCATCCCGAACCCCCGACCGATGCGCAGGGCTTGCCTCCCGATCTTTCCGGCGCCCACGACGCCCAGGGTCTTCCCCATCAGATCGATTCCCTCGAGCCCTTCCAGCGAGAAATCCATGCCGCGCGTCTTGCGGATGGCCGTCGGGAGGTTTCGCGCCAGGGCCAGGATCAAGGCGAAGGCGTGCTCGGCGACCGTGTTCTCGCCGTAAGAGGGCACGTAGGTGACCTCCACTCCTCGATTCCGGCAGGCGGCCACGTCGATGTGGTCGTGGCCGGTCGACCGGGTGACGATGAACTTAAGCTTGGGCATCTGATCGAGCAGGGCCTGGGTGACCCTCGAATAGATGAAGACCGACAAAATCTCGGCCTCGGCGGCCCGAGCGACCGTCTGCGGGCCGAGGGCTTCCGAGACGATCCGAACCTCGTGGCCCGGGAACTCGGCCGCCTCGACCCGCGCGCGCTCGTAGGGGGCGACCTCGAAGAAGGCGATCTGCATGCGACCCTCCGGTAGTCGGGCACCCTCCCGACTACCCATTCCTTGACATCATAGATTCAAGATTGTTTCGAGAGCAACGTCGCATGGGCTTGAGGAAAATGGGCCAAATGGGCCATTCCCCCTCATGGCAAGTGGCCTAGCGGCCGCTCAATGACCCCGATGCGGGGGGCGCATCCGGACGAAGACCCGAAACGACAGCGGCATCGCTCCGTAGCTCGGCTCGAGCTCGGCCGGCATGGCATGCAGGGTGACGTCCCCTCCGACGCCGATCACGACGGGCTCCAGGCGCACGTCCCGGATCAGGCCGAGCGTCAGGGCATGGATGCGGGAAATCGGGCCGCCCGGAATCCCCCCGCCCAGCCCCTCCTTGTCGACCCCTTCGTAACGGCCGTAGGCGTGGTTGCGGGCAGCCCAATCCAGGGTCGATTCGACCAGCATGCTGTTGCTCACCTCGATTGGAGCTTCGGCCAGCTCTCGGTTCTGTCCCCAGACCAGCGAGCTCGCCCAGTTGCCGAAAGGCATCGGTTGGTTGTGGTGCAACGAGGCGGTCGAACGAACGAGATCCCCCGGTTCGAGCTCCTCGGGGTTGGTCAGGTATCCCGAGGAGAGCTGCATCACCCAGTTCCTGGAAGGGGATAAGCTCAGTCGGGCAGCGACCGAGTCCAGAGGACCGAAATCGATGTTCGATCGGTTCTCGTCGGGCTCCTTGCCGCGGAACCACGAGCCTTCCAGCTGCCAGCGGTTCCACTGGAGTCCTCCGGTCAGGACCCCCATCGCGATGTGGGTCGAGTCCTGCAGGTGGTGGGAGAGGGGAGCCATCGCGTTGTCGGCGGCCGAGGCCCGGTGCATGTAGGCGTTTGGACCCAATGCCGGCTCGCCGACGGGCCCCCCGTAGAAAAAGACGGCGGAACCGGTCGCTAGGGGAACGGTATAGCGTCCCGCCAATTCCATGAATAGATCGTGGGGATGCTGGCGGTCGACGAGAGGCCGTCCTCCGAAGCTCTCCCCGGTCTGGAACAGCTGTGCCGTTCCCCCAGGCGGGGTCGTGAAGGGATCGAGACTCCCCATGGCCCTCAGGTCGAGGATGCCGGCACCGAGCACCCGAGAGCCCATGAGCATGCCCCAGTTGGGGAAGGATAGTTCCCCGTAACCCCTGGGTCCCGAGGCTCCGTTCCAGGACAGCATGCCGTTGCCATGGAGCTGCCACAGCCAAGCCCCCTGCATCCGCATCTCCATCCCCATCGGCGAGGATTCGGGCTGCCAGCTGGTCCCCGAGCCATGCAGGCTCATCCTTCTCCCCAGCACCCCCATGGGATCGGCCTGGAGGTCTCGGGGAGATAGTTCCAGCCCCGATGGTCTGCCGGCCGGCCCGACCGTCGCGGGGGGCGCCGCGCGCCGGGCATGATCCTCATGCTGAGCCTGGGCGGACGGCGCGACCAGCAGGCCCGTCGCCGCGACGGCAGCGAGTCGTCGCATGCGCATGGCAAACCCTCCTCTAAAAAACGTCTCCCCCATCCTGGGCAGGACGGGAGAGAAGCGCGAGGGCCAAAAGTTACGAGGGGAGCCCGCAGGCTTTGGAAGCGTCGGTCAGGACGGGGGAGGCTGATCGCCCCGCCGGGCCGGACGCCAGCCCGCCTTTTCGGCGTAGGCGTCGGAGGTCAGGATGTCCGCCAGTTCCTGGACCTTGGGGGCCAGGGGCGAGTCGGATCGCGCGAACTCGACGACCGGTCGGTTGCGCTCGGCGTGATTGGCGGCGTCCGTCACGATCACGAAGAGGTAGCTGAGATCGACCCCCACGGGGTCGACGGGCCGGAACTGGCGGATGAGCCCCCGAAGTCCGCGCCCTTGGGGGGCGCCGGCGTTCAGGTAGTCACGCAGCACGGCGATCGCCAGGTCCGCCTCCTCGGCTCCGAGCCGGCCCTCATGGGCCTCCAACTGGGCCTTGAAGTCGTCGAGAGCCGCCATCAGCCGAAGAGGCCCATCTGCAAGGCGGGCTTGAAGTCGGCCAGCTTGCGCATGACCTCGCAAAGCTTCTCCACGTCGAACATCGCCCGGTGATGACCGGTCTTGTCGAGGTTGAAGTGGTTGAGCAAGCTCTTGAGGCCGAAGGTCTTGAGCTGGCCGGGGCGCCCCAGGGTCCAGATGGCGAGGGCCTGGGTGTCGATCTTGCACTTCTCGAGGGGAACGGCCCAGATCTTGTGGCGCACCTCGGCGGCCTTGAGGAAGTCCCAGTCGAAGTCGATGTTGTGAGCCACCGCGTACATCATGCCGTGGCGCTCGGCGAAGGCCTTGAGGTTCCGGAAGGCAACTTCCGGGTCGGGCGCCGTCTTGAGCTGCTCCGGGGTGATCCCGTTGACCTCCATGGCCTGCTTTTCGATTTCCGCCCCCTCGTAGGGCTTCATCAGGGTCTCGAAACGGTCGAGTTCCTTGAGGGTGGCCATGTCGAGGACGATGGCGGCTATCTCGATGGGGGCGTGCTTTTTCGGATCCGTTCCGGTGGTCTCGAAATCGAAGACGAAGAACTTGGTGGGCGTGCTCATGACTACTCCTGGGCAAGGGGCGCGGGGGGATGCGCCCATTATAGCAAGCGAAACGCCCCGGAGACGAGCCGCAGGGCTCCGTCGTGGCGCGCTGCACCCTCCCGCCAGAAATCGGGGGCGACAAACCATGCGATTCCAGGTTAAAATAACGGGAATCTGGGGTTCGCCTGCGTGTCATTCCTGGACTCGGCCGGCCCTATTGGCGCTTACACGGTTGTAGCGAGAACGGATGGTCATGAAGAAAGAAGTACATCGCTGGTATAGCCCCAGCATCGGCAAGACGATGCCGATTGCCGTCTACGGGCATTACGGATTCCCTCTGCTCATGTTCCCGACCGCCGCGGCGGACTTCGAGGAGTACGAACGCTTCTACCTGCTGAGCGTGATGCGCCCCTGGATCGATGCGGGCAAGGTCAAGGTCTACTCGATCGACTCCGTCAACGCCCATACCTGGATGAACAACCGGGCTCATGCCGGTGACCGGGCCCACAAGCACGGCTTCTACGACTCCTACGTCACCCGGGAAGTCGTCCCCTTCATCTGGAACCAGCAGCGCCAGCGCGGCGGCATCATCACGACGGGCGCCTCCATGGGCGCCTACCACGCGATGAACTTCCTGCTCAAGCACCCCGACCTCTTCGACGGCACCATCTCGATGAGCGGCGCCTACGACCTGCGCCCCTGGGTCGGCGACTACATGGACGAAAACGTCTACTTCAACTCGCCCTTCGCCTACCTCAAGAACCTCAACGACCCCTGGTACCTGGACAAGCTGCGCGCCAAGCGCCACATCCATGTCCTCACCGGCCAGGGCGACTACGAGGCCCCCGGCCAGTCCAAGCACCTCTCCTGGCTGCTCGGACAGAAGGGCATTCCCCACAACCTCGACCTCTGGGGACACGACATGCCTCATGACTGGACCACCTGGCGCCGCATGATGCCGCTCTACCTCGCGAACGCCTTCTAAACGAGGCCCGAGAACCAACCGAGCCCCCCGCGCGAAGCCTTTCGCGCGGGGGGCTCGGTCCTTAATCAACAGCCGCTGGCGCTAATCAACAGCCGCTGGCGCTAGACCTTCATTTTCCGAAGCCCCGCGGGAATCTTCTTCTCGACGATCGGATAACCGGCGTCGACCCAGCCCCCGAGCCCGCCCTCGAGCACCATGACCTTGTCATGCCCGTAGCGCTTCCGGAGCTCCCGGGCGGCATCGGCGCTGCTCGTGTCGCTCTCGCAGGCGCAGTAAAGCACCACGAGCTGATCCTTGGCCAACTCGGGACCCCAGATCGCATGATCGTCCATCGGGCGCGAAACCGCCCCCTCCAGGTGAAGCTTGTCGTAGGAGGCGCGGCGTCGAACATCCGCCACCAGCACGTCCTCCCCTTGATCGAGACGTTTCTTGAGGGCCTCGGGGCCGATGAAGGCCACTTCGACAGCCTCGGCCCTCACCGCGGCGGAAAGGGCGAACCGAGGAGGCCAGCCCAGCTGGAGCATGTCCAGCTTGACGAGTCCTCCCGTGACGAGAAGAAGGACCCCTAGCAGGTAAAGGAATCGTCGCATGGCAATCCTCCCGGAAAAAGCGGCAAATGGGGTGCTTGCTTCTTTCAGGCTACCGCTCTCATGTCGTCGGGTCACCGGTCGTTTTCAGGGAAAGCCTTCGGGCATTTCGACCCGGGCGGAGAAAAAGGGCGAGGGGAGGCCCCATGGAGCCTCCCCTCGCCGACACGCCCGTGGCGCTGATGCGCTAGGACACCTGGTTGACGGCCGACAGCAGCCAGTCCTGGCCGCCGCGCGGACGCCGGAACGTCCAGAACTCCGCGAAGTCGGTGGGCGCGTCGGCATCGCCTTCCACGACCTGGCCGTTGCGCTCGACGTAGTCGACGAGCCGCGCCTGGATCTTGGCGGTGATGTACTCCGAGGCTTCCTCTTGCCAGGCCTCGGTGATCTCGAACTGGCGAATCACGATGTTCTTGATGACGTTGCGCTCGCCCTTCATGACCATGAGGTCGAGGTCCTTGGTGAAGTAATCCGCCATCTCGTCGGTGGTGACCGCCTGGATACCGGCCTTGTCGTTGGCACTCCAGGCTTCCTGCACCTTGAAGAAGATGCCGGTGAGTTCGTCGATGGCCTTGTCGGTGCGGAAGGAGGGGTTGGCCAGGGCGATGGCAGCCAGGCCCTGTTCCTTGGTCTGGGTGTAGGTCTGCGAGGAGCCACTGGCGCTCTCCGTGGCAGTGTAGGCCATGGGCTTGGCGTCCCGCTGGAAGGGCGTCACGTTGCCAGGACCCATTCCGGAGTACTGAGGCTGAGGCTGCCGCGACGCTCGGAACATGCGGAAGGCCATGAAGGCCAAGCCGGCGAGCAGCAGGATGCCGAGGATGCCCATCATGCCGCCCATGCCACCCATGCCGCCGAGCATGTTGAAGAGCATGGCGCCGACGGCGGTGGCGGCGACGGCTCCGAGGATGCCGGCCATCATGGGGTTACGCTGGAAGAAGTTTTGCTTGCCTGCAGCTCCCGCAGCGGCCGGATTGGTGGCGTTCTGGCGGGTCTGGGTGATGCCCTGCATCGATTTCTGCTGGCCCTGGTCCATGGTGCGGTTTCCGCGATCGCCCATCGACTTGAAGGACGAGGAGCCTCCGAAGCTTCCGCCTCGACGTCCTGCCCGGGCATCGGCCGACTCGGCCATCAAGGCCCCGGCGACCCCGCCCATCATCAGGCTCAGGGTGGCGATTGCCACGAGTTTACGGTACTTCACTCAGAATCCTCCTCTAGCGCAGCCGCCGTCTCCGGGTTGCCAAAAACAAAAAGGGCAAGACCTCGGAGAATGAGCGCTGCTCATCCTACAACAAGGTCTTGCCCCCGAAGTCTTTCGGGTCAGAGAACCGGGCTTTTAGGCCGTACTGACGACTCTCTGGGCTGTCTCACCGTTCCCGTCCGGGCCTTAAGTGGCAGCGGCTACTCCCCTTCGCGATCTTTCGATCACGAAGGCATCATACCGGGGGGTTTGCGGAGTGTCAAGAGACGATGACGACGAACGAGCCCGACTCATTCGATACCGCAGCCTAGGGCTCCATCGTTTCGGATCCCACCGCGGACCCGGCTCGCTTCCCCCCCGGCAACCAGTAGTTCCACGACCCCATCACCTGCATGGCCGCGGGCACCACGATCAATCGCACGATCGTCGCGTCCACCACCAGAGCGACGCTCAACCCAACCCCGAGTTCCTGGAGTCCCCGAACGCCAACCAGGGTGTAGGGCACGAAAACGCTCAAGAGCACCAGCGCCCCCCCCAGGATCACCCGCCCAGACCCCGTCAGACCCTCGACGATCGCCTCGGCATGCCCCCCCGTCCGATCGAAGGCCTCCCGGATCCGCGCCAGCATGAAGACCTCGTAGTCCATGCTGATGGCAAACAGCAAACTCAAGATCAGCGTCACCGTCAGCGACTGCACCGGCTCGCCACCGCCCCACTGGAAGACCGCCACCACCACCCCCAGGCCCGCGAACACCGGCAGGAGGTTGGTGAGCACGGCCTTCAGCGGCAGAACCAGAGATCGCAGGTAGACGCCAAGCACGGCGAGCACCACCAGCAGGTTGGCTCCAAGCACCCAGGGCATCCCCGCGGTGAAGGCGCGCTGAACGTCGGTGAGCTCGGCCGGCATGCCGCCCAAGCGCGTCGTGGCCCCCGCGGGCACCCGAACGGCTAGCGTCGCGCGAAGGTCCTCGATCAAGGTGGCGATGCGCGGATCATCCGGGGCGAGGCGGCTGGTGATCCGCATCAACGCATGCTTCCCGTCAGGGCTCACCCCCAATCGCTCGGAACTCCAGCGCATGGCCGGCGAGCGCAACAGGCTCGCGAGGGCCTCGGGCGGCAGCGGGTGGCTCGCGATGCTCTCAGCCCGACCGATCCGAGGGTCAGACTCCAACGCCTCACCCGCGCTCCGGATCTGCCGCAGGAAAGCGGGGTCGCCGACCCCCTCCTCGCGGCTCCAGACCACCAGGATCGGACTGGCGGCGCCACCTTCTCCGAGCTCCAGCACCCGATCCAGACCCCTGCGGGATTCCAGGCTCTCGGGCAGCATCGACACGTAGGGAACCCAGGTCTTGAGCTGGGTCGCCGGGGCGATGAGCAGTCCCAAAGCCAAGAATCCCAGCACCAAGGCCCTGCGAGGATACCGGACTGAAAGCCTGACGATGCCCGCCCACCAAGCCGCTCCACCCCCGCGCTGCGCACGCCCCAGGTGCTGGGGCAGATCCCAGCGGCGGGCGAGCAGGGTAATGAGCGCGGGCAGCAGCGTCCAGGCCAGAGCCAGGGTCAGAACGGCGCTGCCAGCCAGGGTAAGGGCGACCGACCGGCTCTCCTCGAGGGGAACCAAGAGGAGTGAAAGCCCCGCTCCCACCAGGATCAGGGTCGAGACCAGCAGGGTCCGGCCCGCGGTCGAAAACGCGCGGTCCAGGGCCTCAGACACGCTTCGGGTCTGAAGCTCTTCCCGCAGGCGGCTCAGAAACAGCAAGGGGTAGTCGAGTCCGAGGGCGAGGGCGACCACGGCGGCGATCGCCCCGTTCAGAACGCTCACCGCGCCAATCCCCGACAATCCGTACAGCAGCAACGGAATGATGGCCAGGCAAATCAGCCCCATCCCCAAAGCGAGGAAAGCCAGCAGCACCCCCCCGAAGGCATAGATCAAAACGCCCAGCGAGATGAGAATCGAAAAGCGCTCGATCTGCCCCAAACGTTCGCTCAGCAACCGGAAGAGATCGACCGACGCGGCCGCCGAGCCGGTCACGGACAACTCGAAGGGCTCAGGTGGTCTGGGGTCGCGCAGGGCCTCGACGGCCGACGAACCGGAAACCTCGGGGGAGGTCACGATCAGCAGGGCCATGGTCGTGTCCTGCTCGGACCAGGGGGTGACCGAACGAACGCCCGGGATCTGCCTCCATCGCGCGATCAGCGCCTCGTTGGCATCCCGGAAAACCGGATCGGCCACCGCTAGGAAAGGGTGATGGAGGACGGCGAGGTGGGCCGTTCCTTCGAACTGCGGGAACGCTTCGCGCATGATCGCCGCGGCCTGGGCGGACTCGCTGCCAGGGGGCGGGGTTTCGGTCGTGGCCAGCCGGCTCTCGAGATGGGGGGCGAGACTGACCCCGATGAGCGCCAGGATCAGCCAGAAGCCGACCACGAGCCAGGGCGCGCACCGGCGGGCGGCGGACCGGATTCCGGACGGAACGAAGGTAAAAGGGGTCAAGCTATTTCAGGTTGTCCCGCAGGAAGCGGACCATTCCCTCGTCGAGGTTCTCGAGCATGGCGAAGTGGTCGCGCTGCGGCACGTGGTGGTACTGTACGGGAACGTCATGGGGGTTGCGGAACGTGACCCCCTCCTGGTTCTCGACGATCAGCAACTTCTCGGCCTTGGGCAGGGTCCATATGGCCCGTCCGAACCGGCTGCTCTGGGGTTCGATCAGGGCGACGGTGTCCACCGGGATCCCCTTCTCCGCCAGCGCGCTTGCCACGCGGCTTGCAACCTGGGTGCCCAGGCTGTAGCCCACGAGGCTGACTTTTTGGCCGGGCGCGAGGGGGTGCTTTTGCAGGTCGGCGAGGATTTCTCGGGTCATCCGCCGGGAGAAGGTGTGGAAGACCTGCTCGCGGAGGATGGCGAAGGCGTTGAGGAGGCGCGAGCTGGAGTTGTAGCGCAGGGCCTTGGCCTCAGGAAAGCCGCTCTTACGCATGCGCTCGGCAAGGGCCTCGGTGCCGCCCATCCCATGATCGCTCAGTTGCTTGGCATCGCAGCCGTGAAAGAGGTAGGTCCGAGGGGCGACGGCCATGGTGAGCGAGAGGCTATCGTGAGCGAGCGTGGCGGCCGCAGCGGCCGGCGCCGTCCGAACGGCCACGGCCGATCGACTTCCTGAAACCGGGACTGATTGGGGAGATCGTCCGATAACCACCATGGCCATACCTCCGAAGCGGGGGGCTCCCTCTCTTTGTCCGCGGCATGGGGCGCATGGCTTCTTAGGGTGGCTTTAAGCTTCGTTTAAGCTTGCTTCGGGCGAGGGGACGGACTCGGTCTGGCGCGGAGCGCGGACCCGGCCGATGCGGACGGCAGGGTGGCCTCCCCAGCGCTCGTAAGGCGGGATGACGGCGTTGGCGGGCACCAGGCTGCCCGGTTCCACGTGCGCCCCCTCTCCGATCTTGACGTTGTAGGAGATGGCGGCCGCGGCCCCGATCACGGCATGAGCTCCGACCTCGACGCCGGGAGCCACCTTGGCGTGGGTCCCGATGATGGCTCCGTCCCCGATGACGATCGGCGCGACGACCATCTTGTCAGGCAGGGCGAGGTGGCACCCCATGCTGGCTCGCCCCCCGATGTTGACCCCTCGCCCCAGGGTGACGAGGAAGGGATCGGCGATGGTGGCCTCGGGGCTGATCCAGTTCTCGTAGTAGGTCTTCATGCCCATGCCGCGGTAGTAGAGAAACCGCAGCAGCGCGACGAAATGGACCGTCCGGGTGAAGGGCATGGCGAAAATCAGGTTGTTGAGTCCCGTGAGCCAAACCAGGGCGAAGAAGGGGCCCGCCTTGAACTTCTCGTAGGTGCCCGGGACGACCCGGGGGCTGACGCTCCGGATGAGTCCCATCAGGAGAATCACGCCGAGCAGGAAAAGGATGTAGCTCGGGAGAGCGGCGAAGCCCACGCCGGTCCATCCGGCCTGCCGGTAGGCAGCCTGCAGGGCCAGAGCCGGGAGCAAGAGGGCCGTCCCGAAGACGCCTGCCCCGCATCCCACCCAGAGCAAGTCGTAGATCAACCAAAGCGCGATTCGCACGGGACCTTGATTCTTGGGGGCTGTACGCATGCGTTCTCCTCGAAATGCCGAAATGAGGGCAGGTTCTAAGTATAGTACCAGTGGAAACGTGCCATCGCTACGGTATACTAAGGCCATGCTTACGCTCAACGCAAACGAATTCGCCCGTCTCGATCGCTTCGAACGCATTGCGGCCCTGGGAATGGCCAGCATGCACCCGGGCGGCCTGGCCGCCACCCGCAAACTCATCCAGTGGGCCGGAATCGCCCCCGGAACCCGCGTGCTCGATCTGGGCTGCGGGGTAGGGCAAACCTCGTGTCTCCTGGCAAAGCGCTACGCCGCGGAGGTCACGGGCCTCGACAAGAGCGCCCGCATGGTCGCCCGCGCGACGGAGCGCGCCCGCCAATCGGCGTCGCCCGCCGCCTTCGTGGAGGGCGACGCCTACGCCATGCCGTTCGAGCCCGAGCGCTTCGACGTGGTTTTCGCCGAGTCGGTCACGCTCTTCCTCGACCGCGCCAAGGTACTCGCCGAATGCTTCCGCGTGATGGCTCCCGGCGGCCTGATCGCCGACGTGGTCATGACCTGCCACGAACCCGTCCCCACGGACGTGCTGGATGGCCTGGAGCGCCTGGAGGGGGTGCGCATGCATCCCATGAGCCCCGAGCAGTGGCTGGCCGCCTATCACGACGCCGGCTTCGAGGTGGTCCGCAGCGAGTTCAAGGCCTCCATCTCGGATGGGGCCACCCTCTGGTCCTTCTTCCAGGATAACGGCTGGGATGGCTTGAAGTTCCTGATTCGCTTCGGCCGGCTCTGGCTGACGGAGCCCGCCGTCCGGGCCTACGGGCGCGAGCTCACGGCCTTCTGGCTTCCCAATAAGCATCGCTTCGGCTTCGGCCTGATCCTGGCCAAGCGACCATGAGTCAGTTCGGCCGCTTCGAGGGGTTGACCATCCTGGGAACCGGGCATGCCCTTCCGGATCGGGCGGTTTCCACCGCCGAGCTCGCCGCCGCCGTCGGCGTTCCGTCCGATGTCCTCGTCCGCATGTCCGGGGTCGAGACCCGGCACTGGACCCATGCCATCGGCACTCCCGCCGACCACTCCGAGACTAACAGCCAGGATCTGGCCATCGAGGCCGCGCGCATGGCCCTCGATGACGCCGGCATGTCGCCCGGCGAGATCGGCGGCCTCCTGCTGGTAACCACCACTCCGCCGCGCCCCAGCGTGAACACCGGCAACCACGTGGCCAAGGCCCTGGGGCTGGGCGGGTTCTCCATGGAGCTGAAGGCGGGCTGCGCCGGCGCACTCTACGGCTTCGTGACCGCGGCCTCGATGATGTCCCTGGGGGCGCCGAACCTGCTCCTGGTCGCGACGGAAGCCTGGACCAAGCTCGTGCCCCCCGGCATGCCGGGGCCAATAGCCGTGGCCGGGGACGGAGCCGCCGCCGTCGTCCTCGCCAAGCGTTCCGGAGCCTTCCTGGGCGGAGCGCTGCTCACCGCGCCCGAGAGCGCCTCGGCCATGATGCCCCCGGGGTTGTATCCCCCCACCCCCGAGGCGATCGCCCGCGGCGACTACCTGATCCGCCTCTCCGAGGACGTGGCCGAAACCGTGCGCGACTTCTACCCCCTGGTCTTCGATGAGGCCCTCGACGCCGCCGGCCTCTCCCGCGACGCCATCGACCTGTTCATTCCCCACCAGGCCAGCATGCCGATCGTGCGACGGGCCCTGCGCGACTGCGGAATCCCCCCCGAGAACGCCTTCCACACCCTCTCGCGCTTCGGCAACGCCAGCTCCGCGAGCGTCCTGCTCTCCCTGCATGCCGCCCGCAAGGAGGGTCGACTGCACCCCGACATGACGCTTGCCATGACGGCCGTCGGAGGCGGGATCACGGCGGCCAGCATCATCTTGAGGATCTGACGTGCTCTATCGCCCGCGCCAAACAGCCCGCATCCTCGGAACCGGGTCCTTCCTCCCAGGCCAGCCCATCGACAACGCCGCGTTCATCGCGCGAACCGGCCTGAAGCTCACCCCCGAGTGGATCGAGCGCCACTCCGGCATCCGCTCGCGCTACTGGGCCGACCCCGACCTCACGACCTCCGACCTGGCTGCCAGGGCCTCGGAGGCCGCCCTATCCGAGGCCGGCCTCTCGGCGGATTCGCTCGACCGGATGATCCTGGCCACCATCTCGGGGGACTGGCCGACCCCCGCCACCGCCTGCGCGGTACAGGCCAAGATCGGCGCCGGATGCCCCGCTTTCGACGTCAACTCCGCGTGCGCGGGCTTCCTCTTCGCCCTCGACCAGGCCCTGCGAGGGATCGATACCGGACTGGAGCGCGTGCTCGTCATGGGGGCCGAACTGCGCAGCCGCTGGGTCAATCCCCGCGACCGCCGGACCGCCCCCCTGTTCGGAGATGGGGCGGGCGCCGCCATCCTGGCTCCCGCGGCCCACCCGGACGAGGGCTTCATCGGGATCTACCTGGAAACCGAGGGTGCCGTGGAGCAACTCGTCACCGTGCCCGCCGGAGGCGCCCTGCTCCCGACCTCGGCCGAGACCGTGGCCGCCGGGGAGCACTTCATCACCATCCGGGATCCCGCCGAGCTCACCCGCCGCGGGGTCGATGCCTTCGTCACCCTGATCCGGAAGGCCTGCGACGGCATCGGATTGGGGGTGGACGATCTCGACCTCGTGATCCCGCACCAGGCCAACCTGGTCATGCTGGATCGCATCTTCGACCGGCTGGGCGTCCCCGCCTCGAAGCGGGTGGTGACCATTGCCGAGACGGGAAACACGGTGGCCGCCTCGGTGGCGATCGCCCTGGACCGGGCCCGCCGCATGCCGCTCTGGCGCCCCGGGGCGCTGGTCGCGCTCGCGAGCCTCGGGGGAGGCTACTCGGGCGGCGTCGCATTCTACCGCATCCCTGCCGATCCCGAGGTGACCGCATGACCCCCATTGTCTTCGCACCCCATTCCTGGGGCCTCTCGCACGTCGGACGCTCCCTCCTGGTGGCCAAGGAGCTGAAACAGCGCGGCGCCCGACCGATCTTCGTCGGGGACGGCCCCTTCGTCCTGCCCGAGGACTCCCTGGTCCGGCGATCGGGAATCGAGGTCCATCCCCTGATCGACATGACCATGGACCAGGTGCTGGTCAACGGCTTCGACTTCCATACCCCCGAGTCCCTGCGGCGCCTGGTCGAGGCCGAGCGCGAGATGATCCGCCGGCTCCGCCCGTCGGTGATCGTGAGCGACTACCGGCCCTCCATCCACGTGGCGGCGGCCATCGAAAGGGTCCCGGTCATCGCCCTGACCAACATCCACTGGACCCGCCACTGGGCCACTCCCATCAGCCCCCCCATCGAGCATCCCATCACCCTCAGGCTCAGCAAGCTCGTTGGCCGGAAGCTGGCCATGAGCCTCCTGAGCCACATCACCCCCCGCATCGCCGCGGGGATCTTCAAGAAGAACGTCCGAATCTACAACGTGTTGCTGGCCGAGCATGGGCTGCCCCCCCACAAGGACATCCTGGCCTTCTTCGAGGGTTCACACGCGACCTACCTCACCGACGCTCCGGAATGGTGCGAGCTCAAGCCGAGCCGCCCCGACACGATCAAGGTCGCGGGCCCGCTCTACTGGACCCCCGAGGTGCCGGACGGCTGGGACGCCAACCTGCCCACGGACAAGCCCTGGATCTACCTCTCGGCGGGAAGCTCGGCCAATCCCGACGTCTTCCCCTCGCTCTTCCGGGAACTCGGTGGCCTGCCCTACCACTTCCTGATGACCACCGCGGGGCTCGAGCTGCCCGCGGGCATCCCCGACAACTTCACCGTGACGGACTTCGTTCCCGGCGAGGAGGTCATGCGCCGCAGCGCGCTCTCGATTCTCAACGGAGGATCGGGCACGATCTACCAGGCGATCGCCTCCGGTACCCCCATGGTCATGGTCGCGATGCGCGGCGATCAGGAGTGGAACGGACGCGATGCCGAGCGCCTGGGCATCGGCCGAGCACTCTTCCGCCGGCATGTGATCGACCAGCCCGGCCTTCTGCGCGAGACGATCGTCGAGACCCTGGCCCAGGCCGACCATTTCCGGGCCAACCAGCAGGCCCTGCAGGCGAAGATTTCCCGCTACCGGGCCGCGGAGACCATCGCCGACGGCATCATGGCCCTGGCTCCGTCGAAGGAGGTCGTCCGATGATCGAGCGCGTCGTACGCAAAGCCCGTCACGGGGCCATGACGGCCCGCGAGCGGATGATCGCGCTCTTCGATCCCGACTCCTTCCTCGAGTGGGGGGAGCACGTCGAACCCGTGATCCAGTCCTTCGGGCCGCAGCCCGAAGAGGCTTCCGGGGACGGGGTCATCGCCGGCTCGGGTCGCATCGGCGGCAAACTCGCCTTCGCCTTCGCCCAGGACTTCTCGGTGCTGGAGGGAACGCTCGGGGAGCGTGGTGCCCAGAAGATCATCGAGCTCATCGACCGGGCGGTGGACGCCGGAGCCCCGGTGATCGGCCTGCTCCACTCCAACGGGGCCCGTCTCTCCGAGGGGATCGGCTCGCTGGAGGCGGGTACCCTCGTCTTCCAGCGCTACATCGTCTACGCGGGCCGCATCCCCTTCATCGCCGTCGCCATGGGCTTTTGCTCGGGCTTTCCCGCCTATCTGGCAGCCCTCTCGGACGTGGTCATCATGGTCGAGCGCACCAGCTTCCTGGTGACGACCAGCCCCGCGGTGATCCGCGCCGCCACCGGCCAGCAGGTCCGTCTGCCCGAGCTGGGCGGCGCCAAGACCCACAGCGAGATCTCGGGAGTGGCCCACCTGACCGCTCCCTCGGAGCCCGAGGCCCTCAAGCTCGCCCGGGACGCGGTGGGCTACCTGAGCCCGCCCTCCCTGCGGCACCCGACTTTGCCGCCGGCCCCCCCCTGCCCGCCGCTGCCCAAGAATCCCGCATTGGCCTATGACGTCCTGCCCCTGGTCCACAGCGTCGCAGACGACGGAGAATTCCTGGAACTCTCCGCTCGCTGGGCCCGCAACGTGGTCACCGGCTTTTTGAGAATCGGGGGGCGCGCCGTCGGGGTGATCGCCAACCAGCCCCTCTGGGAAAGCGGGGCGGTGACGGTCAAGTCGGCGCGCAAGATGACCCGGTTCATCAAGCTCTGCGATGCCTTCGGTTTGCCGTTGCTCTTCCTGGTGGACGTGCCAGGCATCCTGCCCGGCGTCGGGCCCGAGCATGAAGGCATTCTCAGTGCCGGGGCGGAGTACTACCGCTCCCTCAACACCGAGGTGCCACGCCTGACGCTGGTCACTCGCAAGTGCTACGGCGGGGCCTATGGCCTGCTCAATTCCAAGCAGGGTGGGGGCGCGTTCGTTCTGGCCTACCCGGAGGCCCGGATCGGGGTGGCGGGAGCCGCCGTCGCCATGCAGATCCTGGGGCAAGGAATCGACGATCCCAGCCGGCTCGCCGAGCTGGCCCGGGACTGGGAACAGCGGGGGGAATCCGTGCTCGCCGCCGCCCGGCGCGGAGTGATCGATCGGATCATCGACCCCCTACGGACGCGCGAGGAGCTGCATGCGGCGTTGAGCCACTTCCCGGATCGGTCCACCTCTTGCCTCCGGCGGAGCGGTTGGGCATGAATTTAGGTCTGCAAGGCAAGACCGCCCTCGTCACCGGGGGGGGGCGAGGCATCGGCAGGGCGATCGCCCTCAAGCTCGCCCAGGAAGGGGCCCGCGTGATGGTTCTGGGGCGATCGACAGAGCGCATCGAGGAAACCTGCGCGCTCATCCGGGGTGAAGGGGGAGAGGCCATCGCGCTGACGGCCGATCTTGCCGATCCAGCCTCGCTGATTTCCCTTCCGTTGGCCGAGGTCGACGTCTTGGTGCACAACGCGGCCAAGTTCTCTCCCCGCTTGCGGTTGGAGCGCATCGATCCCCTGGAGTGGGAAGCGTCGATTCAGGTCAATCTCTTGGCGGTGACCCGCCTGAGCGCCGGGGTGATCGGGGGGATGAAGCGTCGCAAGTGGGGGCGAATCGTCTTCGTGGGCTCGTTGTTGGCCTGGGGCGGCGGGCGGGGCCAATCGGTCTACGCCACGCTCAAGGCGGCCCAAGAAGGGCTCGCCCGCTCGATTGCGCTGGAGTACGGGCCGTTCGGGGTGACGGCCAACGTCGTCGCACCGGGGTTCATCGAGACCGAGCGCTTCCGCGAGTCGGTTTCTGCCGAGTTCAAGGAGCAGCACGCCGACTCGGCGGCCCTGAAGCGCCTGGGGCGCCCGGAGGAGATCGCTTCGGCCGTGGCCTTCCTGGCGTCCGAACCCGCCGCGTTCATCACGGGCACCACGCTCCCGGTCGGGGGCGGCGCGCATCTCAACACCCGCTGGTAAAGGAGAGGTTCCCCCATGGATCCCAAACGTCCCTCCGATCGCTTTGTGGCCCTCATTCAGGAGATCCTGACCACCGCCGAGGGGTTCCGCCCGCGCGTGCTTCCCGTGGTCCCCGAGCACCGCCTGGTCGAGGATCTGGGCCTGGATTCCGTGGCCCTCATGGACCTGGCAGTGGGCCTGGAGGCCCGTCTGGGGCGTGCCGTGGACGAGTCGGAATTGCTGGACCTCGGCACGGTGGGAGCGATTGCCTGCCGCCTCGCGGAGGCCTAGCATGGACCTGGGAATAGCGGGGAAGACCGCACTGGTGGTGGGAGCCTCGCGGGGGATCGGCAGGGCGATCGCCCGCTCTCTCGCGGCCGAGGGAGCCCAGGTGGCGTTGGCGGCGAGAAACCGGGAGGCCCTCGAAGCGCTCCGCGAGGAACTCGGGGGGCGATCGCTGGTTCTTGAGGCGGACGTGCGGGATCCGGCCATCTGGCCGTCGATCCGGGAGCAGATCGGAGCGGCGTTCGGCCCGGTGGATATCCTGATTTACGCGGCGGCGGCTCCCGATCGCCCCGCGAGGCTTCCCTCGATTCAGACGGCGCACTGGGAAGAGGTCATGGCCACGGACTTGACCGGATTTTGGCGCTGCGCGGCGGCCTTCCTGCCCGGGATGGCCCAGCAGGGCTGGGGCCGGGTGGTGGCCCTGGGATCGCTGATGGGGGCGCTAGGCGGCTTCTCGGAGGGGGCCTACGCGGCGGCCAAGGCGGGCCTCGGCGGGGTCGTCAAGACCATCGCGCAGGAGTACGCGCGCATGGGCGTGACCGCCAACCTGGTGGTTCCGGGCCGCATCGAGACCGAGCGCACCGCCGGCGTCAGCGAGCGGGCCCAGGAGGCCATGCGCAAGGCCATTCCGCTGCGCCGAGAGGGAACGCCGGACGAGGTGGCTGCCGTGGTGACCTTCCTGGCCTCTATCCAGGCGTCCTACGTCACGGGAGCCGAAATTCCGGTGACCGGCGGCCGTGAACTCGGCTTGTTGAGTCTTTAGGAGCGGACGATGCCGATCCCTTCGCTTTGGCGACACGCCCTCCAACGGCCCGAGCACGAGGCGATCGTTACCGGTACCGAACGGGTGACCATGCGAACCCTCCAGCGGCGGGTGGCGGCCCTCATGAACCACCTGCGCGAGCGGGGAGTCCAGCCCATGGACATCGTCCCGCTGGTGCTGGAGAACGGGGCGGACTTCGTGGTCGCCCTGCTGGCCGTGCTTGGGGTCGGGGCGCGGCCTCTGCCCATCTCGCCGGCCTGGACGACTCGCGAACGCGAGACGCTGCTCGAGGGTATCCTGGCCCCCGTGGCCCTGGTGGAGCCCACCGATCCCTCGGGTTCACGTTTGGCTTCCGCTCACGACGTGGGGCCGTTCGTTCGGGAGGCCGAGCCCGTCTCCTTTGCGCCCGATGCCGAGGTGCTCTTGCCAACCTCGGGCTCGACCGGCACTCCCAAGATCGTTCGGCTGGGATTGGCGGGTTTGGTTTGGAACGCCACGGCGCATGCGGCCTCGATAGGCCTGGGACCTGAGGATCGCGTCTTCGTGGTCTCCCCGATGGTTCATGCGGCCACCCTGGTGGCTCAGGTGATCGCGGGCGTGAAGCGGGGGGCGACGCTGGTCTGCCAGCGGGGGCCGTTCATGCCGCGGGCCTTTCTCAAGGCCCTGGAGATCGAGCGGATCACCGCGACCTCCCTGACTCCCACGCACGCTCGCATGGTGTTGGAGCGCGGCATGTCTCGGGGAATTCCCCTCGGGGACCTGTCCCGCCTGGCTTGGGTGAGCATCGGCGCTGCGCCGGCCGAGGCGGCCCTGCTCAAGGCTTTTTCCGACTTCCTGGCCGAGTGCAGTCCTGCCCGGTTGTACGTGACCTACGGTCTCACGGAGGCCGGCCCCCGCGTCTCGCTCCTGCCTCCCGATCGCCTCGTCGATCGTGCGGAGACGGTGGGCCTCCCCTTGGAAGGTCTCACGGTCAAGGTCGAGGAGGGACAACTCTTCGTGCGTACGCCCAGCCGCATGCTGGGTTACCTGGACGAGCCCCCGCTGACCGAGGAATGGCTGGCGACGGGGGACCTGGCCAGCCTGGACGCCGAGGGGTTCATCACCCTGCACGGACGAATCAAGGAGCTGATCGTCTCGGGCGGGATCAACATCTCCCCCTTCGAGGTCGAAAAGGCTATCCTGCAAGATGAACGGATCCGGGACGCAGCGGTGGTCGGCATTCCGCACCCGGTCTACGGAGAGGTTCCGGTGGCCTACGTGGTTCCGGCGATGCCGCTGGCACCCGACGAGGTGCTGACGGGGCTGGGGGGGCGCCTCGCACCCTACAAGCTGCCTCGCCAGGTCCATGTACTGGCGGAACTGCCCCGGACGGCTACGGGAAAGGTCGACAAGCGGCAGCTTCGCGAAGGCCATGTCGGCGAGTGATGAGTCAGCCCCCAGCTTCTGGATGAGCCCGGATAGGATTTTAGAGAACCGGGCCGGAGAAAAGGCGAGTCCCCGCAGACCTTTGGCCTGCGGGGACTCGCGAAAACCTGATTATGATTTCTTTGAATCCAGGTCGAAACCCGCTTCCATGGCGGTCTTCAAGGTCGGGAGCAGTTGCATGTATCCCCGGGCCATCTCCTCGGCGGCATCCGCCAAGATCAAGGCGTTGATCTGGAGTGCCTCTTCCGGGGTATAGGCCTCGTTCGGGGAAAGTCCCAGGCGCATCAGCGAAAGGTTGAGAAGCTTCCGCGCCTCCGCCTCGTCGGTCCGCTTCTTGAACTGCTCTAGGAGAGCATCGTAAGTAATCTTGGCCATGATCTTTCCTAATCCTTACCGGTAACCCAACTCCATGCCTTTTTACCCCAGCCCTCGATTTTCTCGCTGTTGTTGAGCACGAAGCCCACGCCGTCCATGGCGAGGGAGATACCCTTCAGGCCAGCGGCCAGGGCTGCGCTGGTGCCACCGGTGGCCGGAGCGAGGACCAGCATGGCGTTCGATAGCGCGCCGGTCGTGTTGCCAATCAGCGAGACGATTTCGGAGGCATCGGCGCCATCCTTCATGCTTCCGACATCGCTCACGATGGCGCCGATGCTGCCGATCAGGCCTGCGATACCGGGAATCTTCGAGGCCATGGGGGTCTTGCTGATGAGTTCCATGGCGCTGAGAACGCCCTGGGTCACCTCGCCCGCCTGGCTCATCAACTCGCCCGTGAAGGAAGCATCTTTCAACTTGGAAGGGTCGCTGACCGCTTCCTGGGCCAGATCGAGGAACTTGCTCGCCGCGAGCGCGCCCTGCGCCACGCTGAACGCCCGGCCGATCACGCCCGCCTTGTCCAGCGCCTTGATCTCGTCAGGCCCGAGCCCCTTATCCTTGAGAAGTTGCTTGAGGTCTGCGGCATTTCCGACCTGGGCCTTGCTGTCCAGAACGAATTGCAGGACCTCGCCCGTCGACTTGACGATCTCGTTGTCGGAAGATGCCATCTCGCTCGCGACGCTGCCGAGCATGCCTTCGATTCCTGCCTTGGTCGCAGAACGGGCCTCATCTCGCTGGTTGTCCCCGCGCTCGATCCGCGTTTGCGACTGCGACGGCGTGCTCGACGGCGGCGGAGACGGCGGCTGAGGCTGAGCGGGCCGGGTACGGTTGAGGCCGCCCGTGTTGAGGGGGCCGGTACTCCGTCCGCCGGGCGTGTTGACGCTGGACATAAGCTCCTCCTTGTTGAACACTTGCTTGGTGTTCTATACCGCAAAGGAGCCCGGAATCTCTCGACTTAGCGGAGATCGAAAGCAGATTTTGCACTCCATGCCCTGGATTTAACGCGGCTTTCACAAACCCCGGGGTCGCTTTAGGCCACTCAGTGGGTGGTTACTGGCCCAGCGGCTGTTGGTTGGGCATGCCGGTGCGGCGTGGGTAGGCCTTGGGGGTGGCGGAGGCCTTCGAGACGGTGATGAGGCGGCGCTCCCCCATGCCCTCCGGAAGCTCCAGGGCATGAACCTCAATCCCTGCGCCTCCCAGGATCTTGATGGCCTTGCGGGCCTTGGCGAGTTCGGTCTCGCCCGCGCTTCCCTTCATGGCCACGAAGCGTCCGCCGACCTTGACGAAGGGCAGACAAAGCTCGCTCAGCGCGCTCATCTCGGCGACCGCTCGGGCGAAGGCCAGGTCGTAGCGGTCCCGGTGAGCGGGATCCCGGGCGACTTCCTCCGCTCGACCATGCAGCGCGAGCCCATCGAGTTCCAGAGCCTGGATCGACTCGGCGAGGAAGGCCACCTTCTTGCCGGTGGCGTCCAGGAGGACTCCATGCCAGTTCGGGCAGACGATGAGCAGGGGGATTCCCGGAAAGCCGGCACCGGTTCCCACGTCGATGAAGCTGAGCTTCCGCTCGCGAAGCTCTCGCGGCAGGACGGAGAGTACGGTGAGCGAATCGAGGAAGTGCTTGATAACCGCCTCGCGCTCGTCGGTGATGCGGGTGAGGTTGGCTTTCTTGTTGCCCTCGATCAGCAGGGCGTAATAGCGCTTGAGCTTCGCCAGCGCGTCGGAGTCGAGTTCCAGGCCGATAGCCGAGGCCTCGGAAAGTAAGTTTTGCCATGCGTCCATGCGGCTCATGCTAACACGAGCGAGCCCTGATCGGCTATAATGGCGAGATGCAGCTGCTTACGCATGCCACCTGGGTGGTGGTGGATCTTGAAACCACCGGGGTCTCCCACGCCAAGGGCGATCGCATCGTCGAGATCGGCGCGGTTCGTCTCGAAGGCGATCGCGTGACCGGCGAGTTCCAGACCCTGGTCAACCCCAAGCGCTCGATCCCTTATTATGCGCAGCGCGTCCACGGGATCAACGATCGCATGGTCGCATCGGCGCCGGGTTTCGGCGAGGTCCTTCCCGAGTTTTTGGCTTTCTGCGGCGAGGCTCCGCTCATCAGCCACAACGCTCCTTTCGACCGCGGCTTTCTGGACGCGGAGAGCTTGCAAGTCAGCCAGAGCAAGCTGCTTCACGCGCACCTCGACACGCTGAGGGTTTCGCGCCAGCTGCTGCCGAAGCTGCCCCGGCACAATCTCGATGCGCTGGTGAACCACTTCGGGATCCGGCTGGAAGGCGATCGCCACCGCGCCCTGGCCGATGCCCGCGCCACCGCCCACCTCTGGGTGCACTTGCGCCAGATGGCGCGAGGCGCCGAGATCCCGCTTCGAGGCCTGATCAAGATTTGACCCCATGAAACCCAGGAGGTACGCTTCTCGCCATGAATAACCAGATCCCGCTCTATACGGCCTTCTTCGCCGGCCTCATCTCCTTTCTCTCGCCCTGCGTGCTTCCCCTCGTCCCCGGCTACCTCTCGTACATCTCCGGGGTCTCCAGCGATCAGATGCGCGCGGGGGCCGACGCCCAAACCCGTAAGCGGGTGATGCTCAACGCCTCCGGCTTCGTGCTCGGCTTCTCCCTGATCTTCATCGCCCTGGGAGCCTCCGCCACCGCCCTCGGCCAGCTGATGCTCATGCAGCTCGACGTGCTTTCCAAGGTCGCCGGAGTCGTCATCATCGTCTTCGGTCTCCACACCATGGGCCTCTTGCGCATCAAGTGGCTCTACATGGAAAAGCGCGTCCAGCTCTCCGCCAAGCCGCTGGGCATCCTCGGCGCCGTGCTGGTCGGCATGGCCTTCGGTTTCGGCTGGACTCCCTGCATCGGCCCGATCCTCGCCAGCATCCTCGCCATTGCCGCCACCCAGGAGACGATGGGACAGGGCATCTCGCTGCTCGCGGTCTACTCGCTCGGCCTGGGCATCCCCTTCCTGCTGGCGGGGCTCGCCATCAACCAGTTCTTCGCGGTCTTCGATCGCCTGAAGCGGCACATGCGAGTGATCGAGATCACGAGCGGCCTGCTGCTGATAGGCGTCGGCCTCCTGATGATCACCAACAACCTGACCATGCTCTCGGCAATCTTCCAGCAGATCCCCCTGCTCCAGAAGCTCGCCATCTAGATGCCCGTGCTCAGCTTCGAGATGTTCAGCGGAACGGAAGCCCCCCTCAAGGAGGCCCTGTTCATCCGGATGCGGGTCTTCGTCGAGGAGCAGGGCGTCGATCCCGCCCTCGAGATCGACGATTACGACGGCGTGTCCTGGCATGTCCTCGCTCGACTCGACGGCCAAGCGGTCGGCACCGCCCGCCTGGTCATGCTCGATCAGCACTGCGCCAAGATCGGCAGGGTCGCGGTCCTTGACGAGCACCGCGGCCAGGGAATCGCCAGCCAGCTCGTCAAGCTGCTCATGGAGTACGCGCACCGAGAAGGCCGCACCGAAGCCATCCTGGACTCGCAACTCGCGGCCATCCCCCTCTACGAGAAGCTCGGCTTCCACGCGGTGGGCGAAGTCTTCCTCGATGCCGACATCCTGCACCGCCGGATGATCCGCAAGCTCTAACCCCTTAACCCAACCTTACCGCTTACTTTAATCCCCCTTACGACAGATCCGGACCGTTCGCGTCCATAACCTGTTAAGAGCATTCGACCAATGCGTCGAAGCCCGAGCCGCAGGCGACCCCTACGGCTCTGACACGAAGACTTCGGCGACGGCTCCAAGCATCGCTTGATTAGTTTAGGGGGATGGCCATGAAGGCTCGCAAACTGAAACTTTCCGCCTTGCTGATCGCAGGCACCCTGATCCTCGCTCTCGGCTCCGGCTGTGGCGGCAAGCGCGTCGGGCCCCTGGTCGATCCGGCCGATCAGCCTACCGAAAAGCCCCCCGCACAGGAAGAACCCGCTCCGGCTCCATCGACTCAGCCCTCGACCCCGCCGACGACGAGCCAGCCCAACGTGCCTACCGTCCCGAATAATCCGGCAGCACAGCTTCAAGCCCAGTCCGAGATCGTCAAGAACGGGTCCTTCCTCGGCATGGGGGACCTCGTGGTCAAGGTCACGGTTAGCAATCCCAGCCAGTACGCCTTGTCGGGGGAGGTGACCGTCACCTTCACCAAGTCCGGGAAGGCCACGAGCCACGTCGAGAACCAGCGCCTGAGCCTTCAGCCCAACGAGACGGTGTCGCGGTACTTCGAGAAGTCCGGCATTAGCACCTGGAGCCTGGACGGCGCGACGGTCACCGTCAAGACCGACGCCCCTCTGGCCAACGCCGGTTCCTACTCGCAGTACTGACGCCCCTCGAACCAAAGCCCTTTGCCCCCCTGGCGTGCCAGGGGGGCTTTCCTTGCATGGGCCCCCCTGAGTCAGAAGCTGATTGCGAGCGAGCGATCCTGCTCCAGTTCGGGAGCTGCCGGGTCGAAATGGACGACCTCACTCTCGACCGACCGGTACGGCTTGCCGTTGGCACGGAGGGCCGTGAGCAGGACCCGATAGGAAATCCCGGCCCGGAGATTGGAAAGCGTCAGGGTCTGGGTCTTCGCGAAGCTCCCCGCGAAGCGGCTTTCCCCGCTGACGGCATCCCGCAGATCGACGGAAAAGCGATGGACGAGGGTCGGCACGTTCTGCGGAAGCAGCTCGAGCGTCCCCGAGAAGGGAACGGAATCGAGACGGACGCTCAGGCTACGGTAGTGAACGTTCTCCACGTCCTGGGCGCCCGTCAGGTCGAAGTCGACGCCGCTCGGCTCCTGTGCGTTCAAGATCATGTCGGGCGCCGTCCCTCCGACGTTCCCTTTGGCCACGACTTCCGCGCGATAACGCATGCCGGCTCTAAGGTTCGTGAAGCGGGCCTCATGCTCGCTTGCGTCCTTCCGGGGCAGAACGACGGTCAGCGCGGGCGCGAGATCCATGAACCGATCCCCGTCCCAGCGCCGCAACGAGACCTCGAACTGGAAGACATCCGCGTCGCCCCAGCGTCGACTGAGGGCCATGGTTTTCAAGGGCGGGCGCGGGGGGGAGAGGGCCACGACGAGATCCGCGACGGCGGGGGCGATCGGAACGGCGGGTGATGGGGCGCATGCCGTCAGGGCCAGGCCGGCGCCCCCGATGAGGAGCGTTCGCATCATCCCGAGCGAAAGGCGCCGACATGCCAACGCTACTGAGCCGTTCCCGTCTCCGGAGCGGTGGGATTGAGGTAGTCTCCATCCACCGGAGCCAGAAGATCGGCCGAGCCCGTCCCGTTGAAGTTCACCGGGTCGAAGCCGATCCGCAGATCGGCGCTCACGGTATCCTCGACGTCCTGAAGGGCCGCGAAGTCGAAGAGCGCCGTGGCGGGAACCGCGTTGAGGAGGGCGTCGGGAGCGCTGCCGCCGACGTTGCCCTTGGCGGTCACCTGAACCTGGTAGATGCTTCCCTGCTTGAGATTGGTGAAGACGGCCCGGGTCTTGGGGGTATCCTTGCGAGGCACCACGACCATGAGGGGAGTGGGGAAGTCGAGGAATTCCGATCCGTTCTTGACCTTGAGGCTGACCTCGTACTGGAAGATGTCGGCATCCACCCAGCGATGAACGGCGGACAGAGCGGTGAAGCTACCCTCGCTGGGAGCGACCAGGTTCACGGTGATCGCCCGGTTGCCCTGCTGCCCTGAATTGGCGACCACGGCATCGGTGGGGGATGGCCCCTGCGAGGGCGGAATCCCCGCGGTCGACCACGCGCAGCCCCCCAGGAACAAGGTCAAGGCGAGCCCAAGTTTACGAACCATCTGACGCACATCCTTCTCCAAAAACCCGGGGCGCCCCGGGGTAACGATACGGGGGGCCGCAAACCCCGTCATCGGGGGATTTCGACCCGCTGCGGGCTGACCTCGTTCGGGATTTGGGGCCGAGTCCTTCGACCGCAACGAGCGGTCGGTGACACCCTTTGAGCGGAGCGGATCCCGTTACGGGTTGCTTTGACAAGCCCCCCATAACTGGTAGAGTGGAGGTTCTGGGAGGGGAAGGGTCCTGACGGACCCCGCGAACTTCAGGCCCGTCATGGAGCCGGCTGAGCCGACCCCGATAGGCTGGAATCCTGCCTCCTCAACCATTTGGACCCTGTGTCCAGGCTCAAGCTTAGGCTCCGAGGGGAACAACGACCCCTCGGAGCCTTTAAACCCAGGCGTGAACTGCGTTAAACCGCTCAAGCAGGGGAAACGCATACCCGTCGCCCCCTCGATTTCATGGGAGAAATGCTAGCGTGGCTTCTTATCAGTACGTCTATACGATGCACCGCATGACCAAGACGGTGGGTGCCAACAACCGGGAGGTTCTCAAGGACATCAGCCTGTCGTTCCTGCCCGGAGCGAAGATCGGCGTGCTCGGCTACAACGGCGCCGGCAAGTCGACGCTTTTGCGCATCCTGGCGGGCGAAGATACCAACTTCCAGGGCGAAGCCCGGATAGCTGACGGCGCGACCGTCGGCTACCTTCCCCAAGAGCCTCAGCTGGACCCGAACAAGACCGTTCGCGAGAACATCGAAGAAGGCGTGGGGCGGGCCAAGGATCTCCTCAAGCGCTTCGAGGAGCTCTCCATGAACTACTCGGATGAGACGGCCGACGAATTCCAGCGGGTTCAGGACGAGATCGAGGCCATGGATGCCTGGAGCCTCGACACCACGCTCGAGATCGCCATGGACGCGCTGCGGGTCCCTCCCGGAGACGCGGAGGTCACCAACCTTTCCGGTGGCGAACGCCGCCGGGTGGCCCTCTGCCGCCTGCTGCTCTCGGCTCCCGACTTGCTTCTGCTCGACGAGCCTACCAACCACCTGGACGCGGAGTCGGTTGCGTGGCTGGAGCAGCATCTGGCCAAGTACAAGGGCACCGTGGTCGCGGTCACGCACGATCGCTACTTCCTCGACAACGTGGCCGGCTGGATCCTGGAGCTGGATCGCGGCCAGGGGATTCCCTGGGAAGGCAATTACTCGTCGTGGCTCGAGCAGAAGGAGCGTCGGCTCGCACTCGAGGAGAAGCAGGCTTCAGGCCGTCGCCGCATCCTGGAGCGGGAGCTGGAATGGGTCCGCATGGCTCCCCGGGCGCGCCAGGCCAAGAGCAAGGCCCGCTTGAGCAACTACGAGAGCTTGCTGGCCCAGGAGACGCAGTCCAAGGTCGAGACGGTGGAGCTTCACATTCCCGCCGGCAAGCGGCTCGGCAATGTCGTCGTTCAGGGCAAGCAGGTCACCAAGGCCTATGGCGACAAGCTCTTGTTCGAGAACTTCGAGTTCGACCTGCCGCCGGGCGGCATCGTGGGAGTGATCGGCCCCAACGGCGCCGGTAAGACCACCCTCATGCGGATGATCATGGGCATGGAGCAGCCGGATTCCGGCACGCTGAGGATCGGCGATACCGTCGAACTGGGTTACGTCGACCAGAGCCGCGACTCGCTCGACAACGAGAAGTCGGTCTGGGACGAGATCTCGCACGGCGAGGAGAAGATCAAGGTGGGCAACCGCGAGGTCTCCTCGCGGGCTTACGTCTCGAACTTCAACTTCCGGGGTTCGGATCAGCAGAAGAAGGTCGGGACGCTGTCGGGTGGCGAGCGCAACCGCGTTCACATGGCCAAGCTGTTGCGGCAAGGCAGCAACGTGCTGCTGCTGGACGAACCGACCAACGACCTCGATCTCGACACGCTGCGCGCCCTGGAGGAAGCCCTCCTGAACTTCGCCGGCTGTGCCGTGGTGGTTTCGCACGATCGTTGGTTCCTGGACCGGATTGCCACGCACATGATTGCCTTCGAGGGCGATTCCCAGGTGGTCTTCTTCGAGGGGAACTACCAGGATTACGAGGAGAACCGGAAGAAGCGCCTGGGCGCTGACGCCGCTCAGCCTCACCGGATCAAGTACCGCCCGCTGACCCGGGCCTAGCCCCTGCGGCTTTTGCCGCAGGCATGAGGAATTCACGAGCCCTGACCTTGGTCGGGGCTCGCGTCCTTTCGGAAGTCCGCAGGCAAAGCGAGATCGCGACTTTCCGCGCCGGCAAAGAGGCTCCGAGCGGCGCGGGGCATGATAACATAGGGAGCGAGTACGCCAGGGGCAAGCCGCATCGCCCCTTTGGTACCGCACGATCGGCCTGAAGGGTCCTGTTCGCATCCGCGCGAGTGCCCGCCGAGAAAACCTGCCACCTGCTTGGAACACGAACCCTAGGAGACTATCGCCATGGCATCGAACCCCGAGACCGCCCAGTCCTATCCCTTCGAACCCCTCAAGGGCACCCTCAAGGTCGCTTCGGATGGCCGTGTTCACCTCTCGCCGAGCCTCGTAAAGAAGCTGCAGGGGAACGCGGGCGAGATCTTGCACTACGAGATCGTCGACGACGAGATGATCATCCGCAAGGCCCCTCTTTAGAACAAAGCCCGAGCGGCCCGTCCCTTCGAAGGGACGGGCCGCTATTAATTGGGTCTCGCTTCAGTGGCCGGGGACGTGAACCTGGAAGTCGCGCCCCAGGCGCTGCGCCATGCCGCCGAGCCTGGCGCCGACGTGCTCGGCGTCCTCTCCGTGGACGAGAACGCTCGCGTGATACGGCTTGGAGTCGAGCGGCAGCACGTCGGGCGCCGCGTAGCCGCGCAGATCGGGGCGCTCGACAGGCGCCATGCAAGCAGCTACGCCCGCGTACGCTTCCTTGACCGGAGGCAAGAGATACTCGCCCTGGGTCTGGGCGATTTCGAGGCGGGCCCATTCCGCCCAGAGGTTGAGGCCCGTCTCGGCCTCGACCATCTCCTCGATCATGCCGGCGCCCACGCGGGCGCTCGCTTCAAGGAAGTAGAACCGGCCGTCGGCGCGGCTCTTGATGTACTCGTTGTGCGTCGCCCCGAAAGGCAGCCCCAGCGCGGCGATCACCTGGGAATTGAACTCCAGTAGCGCTTGCTCAGAGGCGTCCCCGCATGGCATGGCGCAGGTGGTGTAGACGCCGCCGCTCCGGTGAAGCTGGAGAATGGGGGTGCCGTAGCGATGGGCCCGCGCCACGAGAACGCGGCCACCGGAGACGAGGCCGTCCACGTGGTAGACGTCGCCGGGGGTGAAGCGTTCCAGCAAGAAGTTGGACTGGTCGTCTCCGAGGCGATCCAGCTCTCGCCAGAGCTCCTCGGCATGGTGGATGACCTTGATGCCGTTGGAGGAGGCTTCCGTCCTGGGCTTGAGGACCCACGGGCCTGGAACCTCGGCCATGAAGGCGCCGAGGGAGGCGTAGGGGAAGAGCGGGGTGAACTCCGGAACCCGGAGGCCTGCCTGGGAAGCGACCCGGCGCATGGCGAGCTTGTCTCGGAAGTTTCGGGCCACCGTGACGCCGATGCCTGGCAACTGCAGGTGCTCGCGCAGGGCCGCGCCGATCTCGATGTCGTACTCGCCCAGGGCCACGATGCGATCGATGGCGTGATGACGGGCCACGTAGCTCACCGTATCGCGCACGAGCTTGGGGTCGAAGATGTTCACGACCGCGAAGAGCTCGTCGATCATGTCGCGGGGCCAGTCGTAACCCAGCGCGTCGGCCTGGGTCAAAACGAGCAGGCGATGCCCCTGCCGCTTGATCTCCCGGAGGAAGGCCAGCGCATACAGGCCCTTGGTTGCGGCCATCACGCAGAGGAAGGTCAACTTTCGCAAACTCACGTCTCCTGTCGTCTCAGTCACCCGGGCTTCATTATACCGGTAACCGGGGGGCGAGACATGCCCCGCGCAGGCCGCCCCCGCGAAAACGGGGGCCGCGGGGCTAGCCGTAAAGGAAGTGCAGGGCGCGAGGCAAGCGCCGCCGCCAGGCGCGCTCGTTGTGGTCGCCCCGGAGATCGGGCCGCCACAGGTAGTGATGGTCCTTCCTGAATCCCTTGCGTTCCAGCAGTTGCGCCATCCACTCGGCATGCTCGATGACGATGCCTTCGGCTTCCTTGGCTCCGCAGTCGAGGTAGAGGCGAGGATCGCCCCCGCAGCGCGCCTTGGAGACGTACTCGAAGATCTTGCCCTCGGCGAGCCAGAGGGAGGGCGACATGCAGAGCGCCTTGCCGAAGTGGTCGTTGTGGCGGAAGAAGGCATAGAGCGAGAGCAGGCCTCCGAGCGAGGAACCGCCTATCATGGTCTGGTCGGGCCCGGGGAGGACCCGCAGGTCTTTTTCCACCATGGGCATGAGGGTGCCGATGAGCCAGTCGAGCATGGCGTCAGCTTGGGCCTCGCCTTGCTCCTCCACCGGCCAGGGGACCAGCTCCGATTCGCGCGTGGCGCCGTGGTGGATGGCCACGACGATGGGGACGGTCTTGCCGCGGGTCGCGCGCATGTCGAGGGCCTGGTGAAGATGCCAGCCCCCCGCGAAGGAGCCCCGGTCCCCGAAGAGGTTCTGGCCGTCCCACATGTAGGCGACGGGGTAGTGCTGCTTGGATTGGTCGTAATCATGGGGGAGGTAGAGGGTGAGGTGGCGATCGCCGTCGAAGCCCGGCACCCGAAGGGGTTTGGGTTGGTGCAGGCGGCCACTCAGCAGCGGTTTGGTGATGATCATGGGCGTCAAAGCTCAGCAAGGTGGGCGCGACACCAGGGTAATGCCCCCTTCCGGTTTTGACAAGGGAAGGTCCGCGCTCGCTCCGTCGCGCGGGCTTGGGCGGCGCCAATCGCTTGTGATAGACTAGGTGATTATGACGGAACCTATTTTGAAGATCGGATCCCTTGAACTCGACAGCCCCGTGATCCTCGCGCCCATGTGCGGGGTTTGCGACGTGCCGTACATCAAGCTGATGCGACGTTACGACCAGGAGAGCCTGGCCTTTCACGAGATGTTTTCGGCGGTGGGCCTCCTGAACTGGGGACGTCGCAAGGACAACGCTCCGGCCTTCCGGATCCCGGAGGAAGTGAAGCCCCTGGGGCTTCAGCTCTTCGGCCACGATCCCGACGCGATGGGAAAAGCGGCCCGGATCCTGGCGGATGCGGGGGCGGCGGTGATCGACCTGAACCTCGGCTGCCCGGTCCCCAAGATTACCAAGGGCTGCGACGGCTCGGCCCTTCTCAAGGACACGTCCTTGCTTCGCGAGATCCTGAAGAGCATGATCCGCGCGGTACCCGAACGCCCCGTGACCATCAAGATGCGCCTCGGCTGGGACGACGACCACCGGAACCACGTGGAAGTGGCCAAGATCGCCGAAGACGCCGGCGTCGCGGCGATCACGGTTCACGGGCGAACCCGCTCGCAGATGTACTCCGGATCGGCGGACTGGGAAGCCATCGCCGAGGTCGTGCAGGCCGTCTCCGTCCCGGTCATCGGCAACGGAGACCTCTACGACCCCATCACCGCCGTGAATCGCCTGAAGGAATCGGGCTGCAAGGGGGTCATGTTCGGGCGCGGAGCCCAGGGGAACCCCTGGATCATCTCGCGGACCGCCCATTACTTCAAGACGGGCGAACTTTTGCCAGAGCCTTCTGACGTGGAGCGGCTCCAGGTGGCGCTTGACCACTGCAAGCTGCTCATCGCCGAGAAGGGCGAGAAGACGGGGGTTCCCGAATGCCGCAAGCACGTGGCCTGGTACACCAAGGGCATCCACGCGTCCGCCGAATTGCGGCACCGCGTGAACCAGACCCAGACCCGCGAAGCCCTCGTGGAGGTCATCACGAGTTGCATTGAAACCCTCTCCGGATCGCCGGCCCTCGCCTAGCGCCAGCGGCTGTTGAGTAGCGCCGGCGGCTGTTGATTAGGACAGCGAGAGAACGCCGTGAGGCAGGGATCATGGGGCGTATTTCCATCTCTCGCTGTCCTGAAGAAACGAGCTTTGCTCTTGGTACGAAGCGAGGCACGCTTCCGGCGTGCGTGGTACCATGGCGCAAATTATCGGCATGGGTGCCGGCCTCCCGCAATATCGCGGAACCGCCTATTTTCCTACTATTGAGGAGTCATCGAGTGAATCTGCTAGGTAGAGTGTCGGTCTTCCCCGTGGTTCCGGCCCGGCTGGATCGGCTGAGCGAATTGGCACATAACATGTGGTGGAGCTGGAGCCCCGAGGCCCAGGAACTGTTCAGCAGCCTGGATCTCGAACTCTGGGAGCGCATCTACCACAACCCCGTGAAGTTCCTGGTGGAAATCGACCAGGCACGCCTCGATCAGGCCGCCCGCGATCCCCGTTACCAAGAGCGTTACGACCGGGTCATGGCCGCCTTCGATGCCTACATGAACCCCACGGACACCTGGTACTCCCGCACCTTCCCCGAGCAAAGCGCCAAGACCATCGCCTACTTCTCGGCGGAGTTCGGCCTGCACGAGGCCCTCCCCATCTACTCGGGCGGTCTCGGCATCCTCTCGGGCGACCACTGCAAGTCCGCATCCGACCTGGGACTCCCCTTCGTGGGAGTCGGACTCCTCTACAACCAGGGCTACTTCAAGCAGCTCCTCAACTCCGAAGGCTGGCAGGAAGCCTCCTACACCAAGCTCAACTTCGCCGAGCTTCCGATCAAGCCCACCCGCGACGCCGCCGGCCAGGACATCGTGATCTCCGTCGAGCTTCCCGGTCGGACCGTCTTCGCCAAGGTCTGGAAGGTCCAAATCGGACGCATTCCCCTCTACCTTCTCGATACCGACATCCACCAGAACGCCCCCGACGACCGCCGCTTCTCGGCGCAGCTCTACGGCGGCGATCAGGACATGCGCATCACCCAGGAAATCCTGCTCGGCATCGGCGGCGTCCGCGCCCTGCGCGCCATGGGCTACGCCCCCTCCGTCTGGCACATGAACGAAGGCCACTCCGCCTTCCTGAACCTAGAGCGCTGCCGCGAAATCGTCCAGACCAAGGGACTCACGTTCTACGAGGCGCTGGAAGCCGCCGCCGCCAACTCGATCTTCACCACCCACACCCCGGTGCCGGCCGGAAACGACGCCTTCACCTTCGACATGATGGAACGCTACTTCCACCGCTTCTGGGGCGCTCTGGGCCTCAACCGCGAAGAGTTCGTCGCCCTCGGACGACACGATCAGCCGGCCGGTCTGCCGCTCTTCAGCCTCACCGTCCTCGCCCTGCGCCTCTCGCGTCAGGCCAACGGCGTGAGCAAGCTCCATGGCGAGGTCTCCCGCCGGATCTGGCGCGACCTCTGGCCAAGCGTGCCCACCAGCGAGGTCCCCATCACCAGCATCACCAACGGCATCCATACCGAGACCTGGCTCGCTCCCGAACTCGCCACCCTCCTCGACACCCACCTCGGCAAGAACTGGCATCAGCGGGTCGAGGAAGAAGCCACCTGGAAAAAGCTCGACAACGTGCCCGATGCCGAGCTCTGGAACGTCCATCGCCAGCTAAAGCACCAGATGGTCGACTTCATCCGCGAGCGCGTCAAGGTCCAGCGCCAGCGCCACGGCGAGCCTTACGCCAAGATCAAGGAAGCCGAAACCCTTCTCGATCCCGAAGCCCTCACCCTGGGCTTCGCCCGCCGCTTCGCCACCTACAAGCGCGCGACCCTGATCTTCAGGGAAGCCGCCCGCATGCAAAAAAACCTTCACGCCGAGGGCCGGCCCGTCCAGATCATCTTCGCCGGCAAGGCTCACCCCGCCGATGAACCCGGCAAACGCTACATCCAGCAGATCCACCAACTCGCCAAGCAGCAGGGCTTCGAAGGCAAGGTCGTCATGGTCGAAGACTACGACATGAACGTCGCGCGCCACCTCGTCGCCGGCGTGGACGTCTGGCTCAACAACCCGCGACGCCCGCTGGAAGCCTCCGGCACCAGCGGCCAGAAGGCCGCCCTCAACGGCATCCTCAACTTCAGCGTCCTGGACGGCTGGTGGGTCGAAGGCTACAACGGCGTCAACGGCTGGTCCATCGGCGAGGAGCGCGAGTTCAAGTCCTACGACGAACAGGACGCCGCCGACGCCGCCTCCTTCTACGCCACCCTCGAAGACGAAGTCATCCCCCTCTTCTTCGACCGCGACGCCGCCGGAGTTCCCATCGGCTGGGTGAAACGCATGAAGAACGCCATGGAAACCCTGGCCCCCGCTTTCAGCATGCAACGGATGGTCCAGGACTACTCGCGCGACCTCTACATTCCCGCCGTCAAATACGGCCACGAGTTCGCCGCCCAAGGCTACAAGGCCGCTCGCGAGATCTCGCTGTGGAAGGGCAAGCTGCGCTTCAACTGGCATCACCTCCACCTCGAAGCCACCGGTCCCAAGGACGGTCAACTCGCCGTCGGCGCTCCCGTCGAGGTCACCGCGAAGATCCGCCTGGGTCTTCTCGACCCCCAGGACGTGGCCGTGGAAATCACCCACGGCCGCGAAGTCGCCGGCGAACTGACCAACCTCGAAACCCTGCCCATGGAAGCCGTCAGCGAAGTGGACGGCACCGTCACCTATCGCGGCAAGTTCATCCCCAAAACCAGCGGCTCCTACGGGTACGGCGTCCGCGTCGTCCCCCACGACTCCCACCTGATCAGCAAGCACGAGCTGGCCCTGATCCGCTGGGCATAAAACCCATCCATCCCCTGACGCGTCCCCGGTTCCTGCGGCTCAACCACAGGAACCAGGGACTCGTCGTATCCGGAAGGGCCCCCCATGAACGACGCGACCTCATCCATCCGCTCATTCGATCCCGGCAACGGGGAATTCCTGGGAGAGGCGCCGATTTGCGGCCCCGCCGAGGTCAAGCTAGCCATCGCAAAATCGCGAAACGCATTACCAGCTTGGCGAGATCTCGGCTATCAGGGACGCGGCCGGGCGCTCTTGCGGCTTCGCGACGCCCTGCGCGACGATCACCGGGCCTTCGCCGAACTGCTCAGCCGCGAAAACGGTAAACCCCTACCTGACGCCCTGGCCGAAGTGCTCTCGGCCTGCGAGTTCCTCGCGTACTATGCCAAAAACGCCGGCAAGTTCCTGCGCGATCGGCCGATCCGGGTTCCCAACCCCGTCATGCGCAACCAGAAGACCTTCCTGACTTACCAACCCAAGGGCGTGGTCGCCGTGATCACCCCCTGGAACTACCCGTTGCTACTCTCGATGTCCTCGATTGCCGGGGCGCTGGTCGCCGGCAACACCGTCCTCCACAAGCCCTCGGAGTGGACCCCGCTCATCGCGATGCGACTCGATAGGCTTGCCAAGGAGGCCCTGCCGCAGGGCGTTCTCGAACTCTTGACCGGAGACGGAACGACGGGGGCTGCGCTTCTCGACGCGCCGATCGATCATGTCTGCTTCACGGGGAGCGTCGCCACAGGTATCACGGTGGCGCAAAAAGCCGCCTCAAAACTCATCACGGCGACCCTCGAGCTGGGAGGCAAAGATCCGGCCCTGGTCCTGCCGGACGCGGACCTCGACTTCACCGCCCGCGGCGTCGTCTGGGCTGCCTTCAGCAACTCGGGACAGGCCTGCGCATCGATCGAACGGCTCTACGTGCCGCAATCCCTCGCGCAGAGCCTGACCGAGAAGATCGTGCGGCGGGTGAATGCCCTCTCGATTGGCCACGGACTCGAAAAAGGGGTCGAGGTGGGGCCTATCATCAATGAGCTGCAGATGGCCAAGATCGAGGCGCATCTCGCTGATGCCCGCGCCAAGGGAGCGAAGATCCTGATCGGCGGGCATCGCCTCGAAGGAAAAGGACTGTTTTTCGCTCCCACGGTCCTCACCGGCGTGACGCCGGACATGCTGATCATGCAAGAGGAGACCTTCGGCCCGATCTTGCCCATCATCCCCCTGGACTCGGTGGAAGAGATGATCCTCGCGGCCAACGATTCGCCCTTCGGGCTCAGTGCCTCGGTCTGGGGACGGGACCTGAAAATAGCCGAGCAGGTCGCCCGACAAGTGGATTCGGGCACCGTCTGGGTGAACACGGGCCTGGATACTTACGGCACTCCCCAGACCCCGCGCGGTGGCTTCAAGCAAGGGGGCATCGGCAAGGTGGGCGGGGAAGCCGGCCTCATGGAACTCGTCGAGGCGAAGGTTATCGACATGAACCGCTCGGGACGCCCCCGGCCGTTCTGGTTTCCGGTGAGCCGCGGCCTCGCCGACTTCTTCTCGGGAAGCCTCATGGCCTTGCATGGGGCGGGTCTGGGCGATCGCGCCCGCGGAGCCCTCGACCTCATGCGACATTTTCCGCGACCATGAACGCGATCGAGCACGCCGCTCGCATCTCGATGCTTGCATGCCGTAAATAGAGCCCCCGCTCTCGCAGTCTAGCGCCAGCGGCTGTTTCGCAAGGCCGCGAGAGGAAGAAACGAGCTTTGCTTTAAAGAGTCAGCCGCGGGAGCTAGGGTTTGGGGATGTAGAGCGTGCAAGAGGCCTGCAGAGCGAGTAGGGCCTCCATCACGTTCAAGAGGGGAATTTGGGAGGCCAGGGCCACATCTCTGACCGTAGCCTTGCCGTCCAAGCGCTGGATGATCTGCCAGTGCTCGAGCGGGATGTCGTCGATGTCGCGCTCGACCAGCATGACGGGAGCGGCATGCACGGGGACGCGCGCCTTGGCCATGCGCCAGCGCGGAGCATGCTCGACGGCCTTGTAGAGATGCGTGATCGGGAGCGCGTCTCCCTTGGCGTCACCCGGTTCGAAGTGGAAGCTGCCTTCTTCCCAGCTCAGGATCTCCCCGAGAGCCTGCTCAGCAGGCATGAGCGCCAGAGCGGTTCGGCAGGACACCAAACTGCCGTCACGCAGCCCCAGCATGCCTGAGGCGCCGATCTGGGACTTGAGCCTGAGCCATCCTGACGATTTCGCCTGGATATGGGCGGCGATGACGTCTTCGAGGCGCAGCTCCGCGAGGTTGCCGTGCATGCGGGCCTCGGAGGTGTCTCCGAGGGTGTGCTGCACGCGGCTGAGCGCCTGAGAGAGCTGCGCATTGGTCTGCTGCAGGGCGGAAAAGCGGCGTCCCGTTTCGATGAACGGGGCACCGAAAGCGACCAGTTCGGTGACCAGGTCGAGTTCGCGTTCGGTCATGTCGGTGACCAGGACGTTCGCCTTCAGGTAGACGACTCCGAGGCGCTTGCCGGCGGATCGGATGGGGACGCAGAGGGTGGTCGTGAGGTCGAATCCCACGGCGGTGGTCATGACGGCGGCGGCGCGGCCTCCGACGAGAAGCTCGGCCTCGCCGCCCCTGTGGACGCGGGCGATCAGGTCCGGGTCGAAGGTGAAATCGGCAACGTTCTGGCCGTTGGCGTCGACGGCGGCGAGCCATTCCTGGGTCCCGCCCTCGAAGATGGCGCCTTCCGTTGCTTGGGCGAGGCCCATGCAGTGCTGCAGGACGATCTTGAGGGTATCCTCCACGCCGCAGACCATGGACAGGGCAGTCCCCAGATCCAGCAAGACGGCGAGGCGGCGAACGCGTTCCTCGAACTCCGCGGTGCTGGGCGCTTGGGCAATCACGCGCTCAGCAGCAGGCTCTCCGCTTGATTCCATGGGGGGGCCGGCCCAGCCGAGGACGATGATCGAAGCGTTGTCGGACGTTCCGCGATCGAGCGCACCTTGGGCGAGTTCGTGGGCGATCGCCGGCAGATCGTCGGTGGCGGCGATGCGGGCAAGGTCCTCGTCGCTCCAGCTCCGGTAGACGCCGTCGGTGCAGAGCAAGAGGCGATCGCCGGGTTCCAGGCTCACTTCCACGGTGTCGAAGGGGCAATTCGCATCCTTGCCCAGGCAGCGCACCAGGGTATGCGCGCCATTTTCCGGCGGGGCCTGGCCCATCTTCGCGAGGACCCTCGCCAAGTTATGATCCTCGGTCAGGCATGAGAGCAGCTTGCCGCGGAGCAAGTAGGCCCGGGAATCGCCCACATGCCAAAGCTTGAGGCGATTGCCTGCGATGCGCGCGAGGGTGACGGTGGTGCCTAGGCCCTTCAGCGCGGGCTCGCCCAGAAAGGCCGCGATAATCTTGCGGTTGGCGAGGGTCAGGGCCTCCTGCACGACCTCGTCGAGCGGGGCCAGGGGCTTGGATCGAAGCGCGCTTTCGAGCAGCGTCAGCAGCATCTGGCTGGCCAGATCGCCCTTGCCGGGCCCGCCGAGGCCATCCGCGACGAGGAACAAGCCCCGTTCGGGGTCGCTCCAGAGTGAATCCTCGTTCACGGGCCGGGGGCCTTGCAACGACACGGCACCAAAAGCCAGCGGATGCAGTTGCCGGGTTTCGACGGCGGTTTCTTCTAACAAAGCGGTACTCCTTGTTCCCGAGCGAGGTTCCCGAGCGAGCATCTCGCTTGGCCCGTGGCAGTGCCGGAGGGCCTTCCACCCTCATGCTACCATGCGTCGCGCCGTCGTGTCGTTTCAAGAACCTTCCGCGAGCTCCCTTTTACGGGGCGAGGGCGGCTTCGAACTCGACGAGCATGTCCTCGACGAGTTTCAGGCCCTGGCTCCAGAAGTTCGGGTCCTTGATGTCCACGCCGACGCCGGCGAGGATATCCTGAGGTGCTGCCGATCCGCCCGCGCGCAGGACGTCGAGAAGCTTGGGGACGAAATCCGGGCCCTGGTCGCGGTAGTTCTGGTACAGCGCGTAGACCAGTAGCTGGCCGAAGGCGTACGAGTAGCAGTAGAAGCGGTAGAGCAGGATGTGAGGAATGGAGCTCCAGCCCCAACGGTCGACGTCGATCATGCGGACGGCGTCACCGTAGAGCTTGCGATGCTCGTCGAGCCAGAGTTCCGAGAAGGCGTCATCGCTGACGATGCCCTGTGCGCGGAGGGCATGGGCGTTGAGTTCCCAGCGGGTGTACATGACCTGCCGGAAGATGGTGCCGATGGCGTCTTCGAGGCGGTTGGCCATGAGCTGAAGCCTGACGTCGGCATCCGATTCCCGTTCGAGAAGGTGGTTGGTGAGGAGGATTTCCCCGAAGGTGGAGGCGGTTTCGGCGAGAGGGGTGATGGGGTGGAAGTTGAAGGGGGTCTGCGCCTGACCGGCGAGGACGAAGTGGATGCCGTGACCGAGTTCGTGGGCGAGGGTCGAGACGTCGTCGAGCCGGTCGGTCCAGTTGAGCAGGACATAGGTGGGAAGTTCGGGAGAGAGGCCGGCGCAGAAGGCTCCGCCGCGCTTGCCGCTTTCGGGGGGGAGGTCGATGCGGCGCTGGTCGAAGAAGTCGCCGGCGATGCGCGCGAAGTCGGGGCTGAAGCCGTCGAAGGCGGCGAGGACGAGTTCGCGGCCCTCGGCGAAGGAGACGTGGCGTTCCTTTTGCGCGTAGGGAGCCAGAGTATCGAAGGAGGCGAAGTCGGAGAGCCCGAGAGCCCTCGCTTTCAGCGTGAAGTACCGCTGGGCCAGCGGATAGGCGCGCTCGACGGCGGTCATGAGGGCGTCGATGACGGCCTCGTCCAGGTCGTCTCCGAGCAGGGTGGGGGCGATGGCCGAGGGGTAGCGGCGAATGGCCAGATCCTGGGCGTGATCCTGGTAGAGGGTGTTGAAGATGAAGGTGAGGAGGTGAGAGCGCTCGGCGAAGGCGGAGAGCACGGCCGTTCGGGCGTTTTCGCGCTGGGCGCGATCCGGGTGGGTGGATAGGGCGCGCGCCTCCTCGAGGGAGAGTTCCTCGAGTTCGCCGTCGACGCGCACCTTGACCCTGATGAGGGAGGTGACTTCCTCGTAGAGCTGGCTCCAGGCGGCGTCCCCGGTGATGGACTTGAGCGCCATGAGGCGTTCTTCGGATTCGCCGAGGGAGTGAGGGGCGAACTTGCGTTCCTGGAGGAGGAAGTAGCGGTAGTCATGGAGTTCGGGGGCGTCGGCGAGGCGCTGGAAATCGGATTCGGGGACGGCCTTGATTTCGAGGTCGAAGAACTGGAGCTGGTTGTGGAGGTCGGTGCCCCAGATGCGGGTTTTGTCGAGGAGGTCCTTGGTCCGGGCGTTCTGGGTGTCGGTGGAGAAGGCGAGCATGGCGAAGCCGTGGATCTTCATCATGCGGGCGTTGAAGGCTTCGAGTTGGCGGAGGGCATCGCTGAGTTCGGCGGGTCGCATGGCAGCGACCTTTCCGCGGAAGCGCTCGGCGAAGGTCCGGGCGTCGTCGGCGATCGCCTGCATGTCGTCGGCGAGCATGGGGGAGTCGACCGAAGGGTAGAGGGGGGAAAGATCCCAGCGGAGGGATTTTTCGGAGGCAAGAGCCATGCGGCGTCTCCTTTGCTCGGGGGTTCGGTGGTGCAGATCCCCCATTGTACCGGAGACGGGGCCCTCCATGAATCGGCGGACCCGGGGACGGATCCCGCGGCGGGGGATTCCGGCGAAGCTGACCAATGCCATGCGCTCGGGTGCGCGAGTAAGATGGGGCCAGGACGGCTCGAAGGAGGGGAGATGGAAGCGGCATGGGGGATGGTGTTCTGGGCCTCGCTCTTGGGGATTGCGTATCCCTACGCGGGGTACGCGGCGGTGATCTGGCTGATCGCGAGGTTTCGCCATGATCCGGTCCTGACGAGCGATCGGCTACCGACGGTCACGTTGCTGGTGGCAGCCTACAACGAGGAGGACGTGATCGCGCGGAAGATCCGGAACTCCCAGTCGTTGGACTATCCGAGCGAGAAGCTGGAGATCCTGCTGGTGACGGATGGTTGCACGGATCGAACGGAGGCGGTGATCCGGGGGTACGAGGGTCCTGGGTTGCGGCTCTTGAGCCGTTCGGAGCGGCAGGGGAAGGTCAACGCGCTGAACGCGGCGATTCCGCTGGCTCGCGGGGAGATCGTGGTTTGCTCGGATGCCAATGCCTTCTTCGAACCACAGAACCTCAAGCTGTTGGTTCGACACTTCGGGGATCCGCGGGTGGCGCTGGTGGCGGGCGAGAAGCGAATTCGGGACGACGGCCAGGGGGTGAGCGCGAGCGAGGGGTTTTATTGGCGCTACGAGTCCTTCCTCAAGCGACTGGACTCGCAGGTCAGCACGGCGCTGGGAGCGACCGGCGAGATCTTCGCCCTCAGGCGCGATCGCTTCGAACCGCTTCCCGTCGATGCCGTGATCGAGGACTTCGTGCTCTCCATGCGCTACGTCATGCAAGGACAGCGCGTGGTTTACGAACCTGCCGCCATCTCATGGGAGGATGCGAGCCCCAGCTTCGGCGAAGAGTTCAAGCGCAAGGTCCGGATCATCGCGGGCGGCTGGCAATCCGTCATCCGGCTCTGGCCGCTCCTTACCCCCCGCTACGGCCTGATTGCCTTCCAGTACGTCTCCCACCGCGTCCTGCGCTGGATGGTCGTCCCCTTCCTGCTCCCCCTCGCCTTCCTCTCCAACGTCATGCTCGCCAGCGATCCCGTCTACGCCCTGATCCTCGCCGCTCAGATCCTCTTCTACGCCGCGGCCGCCTGCGGCTACCACCTCCAGCACCGAGGCATCCGCTGGAAGGCCTTTTACATCCCCTTCTACTTCGTCTTCCTCAACGTCGCCGCGCTCGCCGGAGCCTTTCGCTACCTCAGCGGCCGGCAACCGGTCACCTGGGAAAAAGTCCAGCGCGCCTGACCCCGCATCCCAACGACCCCCCGCCGTTTCGAAACGGCGGGGGTTCGGGCATGATACGATCGTCCCTCCATGTGTCGCCCCTTCGATGAGGAGTTCAACGCCCATGAAAGCCGTAACGCTGCCCCGCCTGGGCGCCGCACTCACGCTCGCCCTCACCCTCGCCTTCAGCCAAGCGGCAACGGCGGATCTCCTCGACGACGTGCCCGGAGGGGCGATCAATTGGACCGACGGCGTGATCGAGGTGACCGGCACCGGCATCATGCCCGAGACCGGCTCCCTAGCCCAGAAGCAAATGATGGGCTACCGGGCAGCGATCGCCGACGCCTACCGCAAACTCTCCGAAGCCCTCGACGGCGTCCGCATCGACTCCCAAACCACCGTCAAGAACTACGTCACCGAATCCGACGTGGTCCGCACCCAGGTCAGCAGCCTCATCAAGGGCGCCCAAGCCGGCAAGGCCACCTACAGGAACAATGGTTCCGTGGAAGTCAAGCTGACGCTGGACCTCCATGGCAAGAACCGCTCGCTCGCCAGCATCGTCGTCCCTTCCCAGCACCAGGTCTCCGCTCCCTCGGCCCCCGCCCCGATCGTACCGAGCCCAGCCTCGACAGCCCCGGCCACTCCGGCTCCGGCGGTGCCGACCCCCGTCACGGAAGACTATACCGGCGTCATCATCGATGCCAAGGGCCTTTCAGCCGAGCCCGCCATGAGCCCGTCCTTGGTCGACGAGAGCGGCGCCGAACTCTACCTCGGAAGCCTCCCGGCCGATCCCGATGGGGTCATCGACCGCGGGATCGCGTCCTACGCCAAGAGCGTCGACGAGGCCAAAAGCCTCAAATCCCGCATCGGAAACAAGCCCCTCGTCCTCAAGGCGAAGGCCGTTCGCGGCCCCATGCGGGCAGACATCGTGCTCGATCGCTCGGCAGCCGGCCTCTTGCTGGGGGCCGATCAGCGCACGGCCTTCCTGAACACCTTCAACGTCGTCATCGTACTCTAGGGCCATGCGCCGGATTCCGTCTCCCATGGGCGGGCCCCTCGGGCTTCCAGCTTTCATGGTGCTGGTGCTCCTCCTGCTCGGCGGCCACGCCCGGGCCGCCGAACTCTACCAGCGCAAGACCATCGCGGTCTTCGGAGACTCCGGGGATCCGGCCCCCGATTTTATTCGAACGGCCTTCCAGGGCCTGAGACGCTTCGACTACGAAGCGATCCCCGTCCGGTACTGCGACGACCTCTACGACTTCCTGGAGCGCTACCAGCAGCGCGTCGAGGAGACTGCCGCCGACAAGGCGGCCCGCGACCTCGAGCCGGACGAGAAGTTCAAGGAAGCCATCGTCGACGGAGTGGACCTGGACCGGATCCTGCGCTCCGCCTACGCCCTGGTCCCTCAGGGGCGCTTTTCGAACTGGATCCAGCTCGACCCCGACGTCAAGATCGTCGACCGAGACGGCAACTTCTACCGCAAGACCACCGTGACCTTCCGGAGCCACTACGCCTTCCGCCTGATGGTCTACGACCTCGCCGCCCACCGCTCCATCGCGAACTACGCCACGACCTACCCCCTGAACCACGCGCTCTCCCGCGAAGTCCGGATTTCCGCCGAAGAGGCGAAAATGCCCCAGAAGGCCCATCTCGACCGGGCCTTCCTGGATGAAATCGCCGTCCTGCTTGTCGCCCAGCCGCGCTACCACTTGCTAAATCAGGCGCACTCGCGCTTGAGGGGAGAAATTCCCCTCATCCTGAAGTGGGCCCGCGGCCTCGATCCGTTCATCCTCAAGAGCGCCGTGCTCGAGACGGATTGGAAGCAAGACGAGGTTCGCATGGTCTTCGGGGAAGATGTGGGCATCCGCACGGACAACGGCTACCGTGTCGTCCGACGGATCAAGCGCGAGGACGGCGGCTTCGATCAACGAGACATCGGCATGATCAAGGTACGCCGAATAGAAGCCACCATGAGCGTCGCCCAGCCGTTGATCGTGGACGAGCCGTTCGGTCCCGGCGATCAGCTCATCGAAAGGCCCAGGCTCGACTGGAACGCGAGCCTCAAGGTGGGCCTCTCGCCGTTCATGGTTCCCTCGGCCGACGTCTCGATGCGCGAAGGGCCTGCCTTCAGCCAGGCCGAAACGCTCTTTGCCCCCGCCATCACGTGGGCCAACGAGTACGGTTTGGGTGCCACGACCGGCATCTCGGAGTTATACGGGGTCTTGGACGCCACCCTGGTCATGGGGAGCCCCATCTTCGGAGTGCTCGGGGAGATCGGCCTGCTGAAAAAACAGTTCCAGCGGCGCTGGGCATGGTACTACGGCGGAAAGATCGGGATCATGCAAGCCATGGCCTCGGGGGGAAGCGCGACGTTTCGGGGGATCACCTACCCCTCGACCGTTCTCTACGCGGATGCCCCCGGTCTGTCGGGCATCGGCGGCCTGAATTACCAACTCAGCCCCGATGCCTTGTTCACCCTGGATCTCGGAATACAGGCCTACACCCCTACCATGGGATGGTCCCTCTGGGGCCAGGGCGACAACCGTGAGATTCACCAGTGGTTGGGGAACTACGGCGGGCTCCCGGACGTCTCGGCCACGGGCATCACCCTGCGCAGCGGCATCGCCGTCACGTTCTGAGCCCCTTTCCATGCGGAGGATCACCATGCAGGAGCACGTCATGCAAAAAACCGTCCTCGGGTTTTCGATCGCGATGTTTTTCGCCCTACCCGCCTTCGGCACGCCCGGGACATGGTCGAGCGCGGATCTGGCGGAGATCCGGGAGAAGCCTCGCATCTCGCGGCGGGGCGACGGGGTGACGGCAACTTTCTTCGTGACGGCCGATCCGCGGCGCGCGTATCGGATGCTCACCGATCATGCGCGTCTTCCCGAGTTCATGCCCAACATGGACTCCTGCCGCATCCTCAAGAGTGGGAGCGACTGGGCCGAAATCGAATTTCGCAGCTCCCGCGGCAGCATGATCCTGCGTCGTGAGTTCGACCCGCCGACGCGCATCACGTGGAAGCTGGTCGAGTCCTCCATGCTGAAAAAGGTGGAAGGCTCCTGGCACCTGGACCCGGTCGAGGGCGGTACGATCCTCACCTACGATTCCGAGGTCGCGACGCGCGTCCCCGTCCCGGGCTTCATCACCAATTCCATCCAGCAGGAGGCGTTGCAAAGCATGATTGCCAATGTTCGCCGGCGGATCGACTCGGACGGCACGTGGATCAAGCCCGACTTCAAACCAGGATCCCGCCCATGAGACGCCTCCTGGTCCTGATTCTGACGTTCTGCCTGCTCGTCCCGATGGACGCCTGGGCGGCGAATCCCGCCAATCCGGCGACGAACCCGGCGGGAAGCGCGATCGCTCGAAAGCTCGACGTCGAGGGTCGTGGAGTCGACGAGCAGGCCGCGCTCAAGGACGCCTTCCGGAATGCCGTCGAAAGCGCCGTGGGAGTGATGGTCAGCAGCGAGACCGAGGTCTCGAACTTCCAGACCGTCCGAGATCGGATCTTCACGCATGCCGAGGGCTACGTTTCCTCCTACCGGATCACGGATCGCTACCAGCATGCGGATGGCGCCGTGGGCCTGCGGGTCAGCGTCGTCATCACCGAGCAGTCGATCCACGACGATCTGGTCGCTCTTCAGGTTCTGCAGATGCAGGTCGGCAACCCCGTTCTGGTGGTCAGCTACGACCCGAAGGGGCCCCGCCACGCCATGACCGGCCTCGCTGTCGATCGGATGAAAGCCTATCTTTCGGCCAAGGGGATCTCGTATCTTCAGGCCCCCGAGGCCTCTGCCGGGGACGTGGCCCGCCGGTCGCTCGCGGACGCCTACGTGGTGATCACGGCGGATCTGCGCGAGACCCGGCGATCGGGGGATTGGCGCTTCGTGAAGGCCCGGGTGCAGATCAGCGCGCACGACGGCGCGACGGGGCGGGGGCTCGGATCGGAGACCGGCTACTCTCGCGAGCTCGCCATGCGCTCCGGCGCCATGTCGGGCTACGAGGCGGCCACCGAGGAAGCCGTCGGGGATGCGGCCGAGCGCATCATGAAGCGGGTCCTGGCTCACTGGAGGACCGAAGCCGCCAAGGGCCGGGGCTATCGCGTCACGCTGCGCGGAGTCACGGGCTACGAGCAGCAGAAGCGCTTCACCGAAATCCTCAAGGAAACGGGGCGCGAGGTGCGGCTGGAGGCCTCGGGCGGCGGCGAAGCAGCCTTCACCGTCTGGAGCCGAGATCCCCTTGACCAGGTGCTGGATCGCGTGATGACGGGGGCGAAGCGATCGGCGCTGAAGCTGGAACTCGTGCGCCAGGAGCCCGGCCGGATCGACCTGAGGCTCGCGCCGTCCGGCCCCTGAGACCTTGCGGCTGGCCGGAAGTCTCGGCCAGGTTCAGCTGGTCAAGCTCGGGGGTCTGGAGGCTTGAAATTGACGGACCTCGCGCGGGCTGGAGATGAACTCGAGCGAGGAGGCGGCCAGCGGGTGAAGGCGGTCCTCCCGGGTAACGCTGCTCCACTCCTGGCCCTTGAAAACGAGCAACGTCGAGGTGAGGTCGCGGAATCCCTTGACGATCCGACCGTTGAAAAGGATCAAGGCCGACTGCATGGAGTAGCGGGCGGTTTGATCGTCCTGTCGCGCACTGGGGCCCGCCCAGCGTTCGAGCACGGGCAGGAAATCCTGGGCTGATTCGAGATCGTCGATCGATCGTTTGAGGGCCTCTTCGAGGATCCTCACGACGGAGTCGCCATCCTGCGGATAGAGCGCGATGAAGAAGCTTCGCAGAATGCGACGATCGCGCAGGGTTCCCAGCGCCTGGGCTGCGTAACGGACGACGTCCGGGTCCGGGTCCTCGAAGGCGCGGCAAAGCGCATCCACCACCAGGGGTTCGGAGTGTCCGGCGAGGGACAGAACGGCGGCGCGCCGAAATTCGGGGTTCGGATCTCCGAGTACCTGGGCGATTGCCGAGATTCCCTCGGGCTGGTCGATTTCCCGCAACGCGGCGATGGCGTTACCGCGACCCAAGGCCTGCGGATCGAGAACGATCCGGCAGAGCAGTTCGAGCAATCCCGGCGGGTTGAGGGCGGTGAGCGCCCGGATGGAAGCATTGACCGTCGCCTCGACCCGTGCGTTCGAAAGCGTGTGCATGAGCGGTTGGACGGAGGCCTCGGGGCTAATGGCGCGCAAGACCTCGATCATGCGCTCGCCCGTGACGGCTCCGGCCTCGGGAAGCAAGCGGCAGAGCGTCTCGAAGGCATCCATTCCGAAGATGACCAGGGCCTTGGATACGGCCCTTGCCACTTCCGGGGAGCCGACGAGCGCGCGGCAAAGCGGCTCGATGGCGGCAGGATCCCGACGGTGCGCCAAGGCCATGATCGCGGTGGTGACCACCTGCTCGTCGATGTCCTTGAGGGCCTGGTTCAAGTACGCGGTCGCCCGTGGATCATCGAAGGCGGCGAGTCCCATGGCGGCGGCCCTGCGAATGAGCGGGTTGGAATCGCTCAGCATGGTGCCCAAGGGGTCGACCGCAAGGGGAGAGGCTGTCATGGCCAGGCTATCGACCGCCGCTCGCCGCATATCGAGTTCGTGGTGGTTGATCATGGAGCAAAGCAAGAGGGTGGCCTTGGTATCGCCCAATCGCCCGAGACCATGGACGGCGCTGAGACGCTCTTGCTTGTTGAGCGCACGGACCTGGCGACTGAGATAGCCGAAGGTGCCGGGAATGAGTCCCCCGATGAAAAGGAAGCTGACGACGCACCCCCCGAGGGACAGCGCCATCAGAGGCATCAGAAAGGTATCGTTCATCTTCCTCGAATCCGTCTTGGCAACGTCGCTCGGCCCCGGGACGCTGATTTGCCTGTTCTCGCATTATGCCACGATTAGAGGGCGATGTAAGCCCCCGCCTCGCTCCTTAGAGCAAAGCTCGTTACGGCGTTCTCTCGCGGCTGACGAAACAGCCGCTGGCGCTAGACCGCACATCAAGCGCATTGCCGCTATAATGGGAAAAGGCCCGAAAAAGGCTGACTCTCGATCGCCCCAATCCCCAGAAGGAGACCTTGCTCGATGAAATTGTCGCAGATGCTCGCCCCCACGTTGCGGGAAGTCCCCGCCGAGGCCGAGATCATCAGCCACCAGCTGCTCTTGCGCGCGGGACTGATCCGGCGGGTGACACCCGGCGTCTACAACTTCTACCCTCTGATGTGGCGCGTGACCCGCAAGGTCGAGCAGATCGTCCGCGAGGAGATGGACCGCTCCGGAGCCCTCGAGCTGCGCATGCCGATCCTCACCCCCGCTGAACTCTGGGAGCAATCCGGCCGCTGGCAGGTTTACGGCAAGGAGCTGATGCGCCTTCAAAACCGCCACGACCGCTGGGAACTTCTGGGCCCGACCCACGAGGAGACCGTCACGGCGATCGCCCGCGACGAAATTCGCTCCTACCGCCAGCTTCCCATGAACCTCTACCAGATCCAGGTCAAGTTCCGCGACGAAATCCGCCCCCGCTTCGGCCTCCTGCGCGGTCGCGAGTTCATCATGAAGGACTCCTATTCCTTCCACGCCGACACCGAGAGCCTCGAAGAAACCTATGCCGTCATGTGCCGCGCCTATACCCGGATCTTCGAGCGCTGCGGCCTCATGACCCGCATGGTGGAGTCGGACGTCGGCGCCATCGGCGGATCGGCCGCTCACGAGTTCATGGTGGTCGTCGAGACCGCCGGCGGCGAGAATGACCTGCTCTTCTGCGACGCCTGCGACTACGCCGCCAACGTCGAACGCGCCGAGAGCTCCCTCGACGTCGCGCATCTCCTGGCCAAGCTCCCGCCCGCCGAGCACCTGCCCCTGAAAAAAGTCTCCACCCCGAACGTGAAGACCATCGCGCAGCTCTCCGACTTCCTGAAGGTCGCCCCGTCTCAGATCGTCAAGACCCTGGTCTACCGGATCGAGAAGCTCGAAGAAGGTTCCGACGCAAGCAAGGCTTCCTTCGTCGCCCTGCTGATCCGCGGCGACCTCGAACTCAACGAAATCAAGCTCGCCAACGCCGTCGGAGGCGTGCTCGAGATGCGCATGGCCAACGAGACCGAGATCCAGGAACTCGCCGGCGCGCCGGCCGGCTTCGTGGGCCCCATGGGCCTAAAGGTCGAACGCGTGCTCGCCGACGAATCCGTCAGAAACCTGACCAACTTCGTCATCGGCCCCAACGAGGCCGACATGCACTTCATCGACGCCAACTGGAACCGGGACTTCACGCCCGAGCACTGGGTGAACGTCCGGCTCGCCAAGGCCGAGGAGCGCTGCGCACGATGCCAAGAGGGCCACCTCAAGGCCGCCAAGGGCATCGAGGTCGGCAACACCTTCAAGCTGGGAACCAAGTACTCGTCCAAGATGAACGCCACCTTCATGGCCGCGGACGGCAACGAGATGCCCTTCGTCATGGGCTGCTACGGCATCGGCGTCACCCGCACGGCACAAGCAGCCGTCGAGAGCCTTCACGACGAGAACGGGATCAAGTGGCCGGTGGCGATCGCCCCCTACCACCTGCTCATCGTCCCGGTCAACATCGCCGACGCCGAGGTTTCCCGGGTCGCCAACGATCTCTACCAGGAAGCTCTCAGGGAAGGCGTGGAAGTCGCCCTCGACGATCGCGACGAGCGCGCGGGCGTCAAGTTCAAGGACGCGGATCTCATCGGTTACCCCATCCGGATCACCGTCGGCAAGACCATCAAGGACGGACTCGTCGAGATGAAGTTCCGCATGGAAGGCCATACCGAGATCGTGGCGATTCCCGAGGCGATCGCCAAGGCCCAGGCCTACGTCAAGGCGGCAATCGACGGTCGCCCCGTCGCGGTAGCCCGCTAGATCCCGGGTATAATCCCATGGAAGGGAGGGTGAAACCCCTTCCATGGGTGCCGTATTAACCCATCCCTGTCGGAGGAGAAATCGTGACCAACAAGCTCGAATCATTCCTGATGCAAAAGCTGGATAACCTTCCCCAGTTCACCTTCTCCCCCGCCATGAACGACGTCATGACCATGCTCGACGATCCGAGCATCCCCATGGAGGTCATCGCCGCGAAGATCCAGGGAGACCCGGTCCTCTCAAAGGCCGTCCTCAACACCAGCTCCCAGACGGCCCAGCGAACGATGCAGAGCGTTCACCAGGCCATCCGCCTCACGGGACTGCAGACGGTCAAGGCCTTCATCACCTCCACCCTCGAAGCCGATACCCAGACCACGGTCGACGGCGGCACCTTCGAGATCATGCAGGGGCGGCTCTGGCATCATTCCCAGCATGTCGCCATCTGCTGCCAATTGCTGGCCGCGGAATGGGACTACCCCAACCTCTCGCAAGCCTACACCGCGGGCCTCTTCCACGACATCGGGGAGGCCATCCTCAACGCCTTCGCCTACGACGAGATCTGCGACGCCATCAAGCTCACCCAGGCCAAGGCCATCGCGACCTACACGGCTGAAGACCGCGCCCTGGGCTTCAACCACGCCTACTTCGGCGCCAAGGTCGCCGAACGATGGGGACTTCCGCCCGCCATCATCGAACCCATCGCCCTCCACCACCAGCCCAAGGAAGCCGTGATCAACAAGAAACTCGTCAAGATCGTTCACCTCGCCGACGTCGCCGCGCACTGCCAACACACCAAGCTCCCGCTGGGGATCAGCCTCTTCCCCGTGGACAAATCGGTGCTCGCCGAGCTCCCCTTCCCCAAGGAGCATCTGATGGAGCTGGCCCAGAAAGCCGCCGACCTGCTGGCCAAGATCGAATCCTCCGCTCCGGCCACCGCCGCGACCTGACGCGTCGAAACCCTCTCGAGACACAGGCCCCGTCGCTTCCAGTCCGAAGCGACGGGGCCTGACTCATGGAAAGTCCTCCTCGTCGTAGAGGTCGAGCCCCTCTCGTTCGAGCAGAGCAGCGGTCACCCCCATGCCGGGCATGAGCTTGCCGGCGAAGCTGCCGTCATAAACCTGCTTTCCTCCGCACGACGGGCTGCGGGCCTTGAGAATGGCGGCCGTCGCCGCGCAGCCGCGGGCGATGGCCAAGGTCGCGTGGGCCCCCGCCAGAAAGGCCTCGGTGACGTCTCCCCCGTCCAGCCCCAGGATCCGGGCCGTTCCCTCGATGACGCCGGAACCGTCTCCGCCCTGAAGCTCGGCGGGCGGGCGCGGAGTGGGCAGGCCCCCGAGTTGCTCGGGGCAAACCGCTACGGCCCGGCCCTCGCGGACCAGTCGGGCGAGCTCGGGGTAGCCGTCGAAGCCTTCCCCGTCGTAGCGACATCGCTTGCCAATCAAGCAGGCGCTGATCAGGAGCAAACGGAGCCGCCCGCGGCGAGGGGAAGAAAGGCGGCGATCGCCTCGTTGACCGCTCCGGGCCGCTCGATCATCGGCACGTGGCCAGCCCGCGCGATCACGGCCAGCCGCGAGTTCGGAATGCCCGCGGCAAAGGCCTCCCCGTAATCCAGGGGAATGATCCGGTCGCCTTCTCCCCAGATCACCAGCGTGGGGGCCTGAATCTCGCCGAGCCGATCCTGCATGTCGCGGCGCAAGGGGCCCGCGGTGAGCCGAAGCATGGTCTCGCGAGCCTGCTTCTGCTCGGGAGAGTCCACCCCGCGCTCGACCATCGAGACCTGGCGGGCGGCCAAGCCGGACGACCCGGCGTCACGGCCGGAAGCCGAATAAAAGAGCAGCGAGGCGAACTTCCGCGGGTCGGTCTCGCGGATTCCGACCGTGGGAATGCCAGGAAGCCTGAGGCCCGAACTGTTGACCAGCACCAGACCCGAGACCCGCTCGGGATGATCCAGCGCGAGCTGAAGGGCGACCCGACCGCCCATGGAATTTCCGACCAGCACGGCCTGGGCAAGGCCTGCCATCGCCATCAGGGCCAGGACGAAGGCCGGATAATCGTCGAGGGAGGCGATGAAATCCGGCAGCGGCGTCCGCCCGTTGCCGGGGAGATCCGGGGCGATCACCCGATGATCCGGCGCGAACCGGCGCAGCTGGTTGAACCAGACCTTCCCCGATCCGCCCGTACCGTGCAGGAAGATGATCCCGGGGCCTTGCCCCGCGGATAGCACGGTGGTGGGCAATCCCTTGACGATCCATTCCTGTTTCAACATCGTGGACATGAACTTTTCCTCCCGATCCGATTCTACACCACCGCAAGAATTCCACCGTTCGTTGACCCCTCTCGGGACTTGGGATAGGCTGAGGCCGCAACTTTCGAGAGGAGGTCCACCATGGGTAAACGGGTCATCAACGGTGCGGCGGGGGGAGATCCGCGCTTCGTCGTGGATCAGGAAAGGGCAAACGAGACGATTCCCGAGAATCCGGGCTGGAACTCGGAGGCCGCATTCCGGCACCATGAGCGCTCCCTGGCCGAGGATCCGGAGTTATCGCCCAACCAGAGCATTCCGGGCCCCATGGAAACGCACGAGGAGCCCCGCATGCACTTCGAGCAAGTGGGATTCCGTGAACCGACCGATCATTCGTCCTCCTGAATCCGCAAGCCTCGCCCGTGGGCGCTCCCTGAAGGGAGCGCCCACGGGCCTTTTTGATGGACCCGGGGACTTGCCTTACGCGCATGAGAAACCTATACTGGACATTAACCTAAGCTTAACTATGAATCCGGTTGCCGGGAGCATGGTCGGAGCCTCGCCCGCGACGGCTCCCGATTGACCCCAAGCTTGTTAACCAAAAGCTTGCTGAAAATTAGCCTCAACATGACCCAGGGCACGTCAGAACGTCGCCTATCCGAGCGATAAAGAAGTTAACGGCTTGTAGATGGCCGTCGAGGAGGGGAGACGAAGATGCAGCCGAAAACCAAGTTGCTAGCCGGAGCAATGGCGCTCCTGACGCTTCTGGCCACGGGCTGCGGGCAGAACCCCAGCACGGCTACCCCCGAAAAAGGGGAAAGGGTCGCCATCCAGCGCCCCACCGGCCGCGTGACGGGCTTCTACACCCGAAACGTCATCTATCGCGTCGACGAGGAGATCACCGTCGGCATGCCGAATCTCAACGCCGACATCCAGGTCTATCAAGAGAACCAGCCGTTCATCCCCGCCAACCGCGAGGACTACCTCGTCCGGATTCACACCGGCGATCTGATCATCGAGCAGGACGCCCTCGCCAAGATCTTCAACAAGTACGAGCTCAACTATCCCGGCTGCCCGCTGAGCAACCTCTCCATCGAAGCCAAGAACGGCAAGTTGAAGATGTCCGGCACCATGCGCAAGGGCATCCCGCTTCCTTTCGAGATGGAAGGGTCGCTGCGGCCCAACGGTAGCGGCCAGGTCGTGCTCACCCCGGATACGGTCAAGTCCGCCGGCATCCCGGTCAAGGGCCTCATGAACCTGATCGGCCTCGAGGTGGCGAGCCTCATGAACTCCCGTCCCAACGGCGGCATGAAGATAGACGGCAACGACATCATCATCTACCCCGACCGCTTGCTGCCCGCTCCGGCCATCGCCGGGTTCGTCTCCGGCGTTCGCATCGAAGCCGGCAAGGTCATCATGGTCTTCGACGACCAGGTCCGCCGCGACATTCCCAGCCTCCCCGAACCCTGGGCCCCGAACTGGATCCTCATGAAGGGCGGCAACGTCCTGATCAACAACCACCTGATCCTCGATGCGACCCTGCAAATGGTCGATCTCAACCCCAAGGACCCGATGAACTTCTGCATGGCGCTCTACCGCGAGCAGGTTCAAGCCGGCATGACCGTGGGGAGCCCCGACGGCACCATCGCCTACATTCCCGACGTCTACGACATGAACACCCCGTTGCCCCGATTCCGGCCCAACATGCCGGGCTCGCCCGGAAGCAACTGACCCGCCCGACACCCTCAGGCGATGAGCGAGTAAACCATCTGCAAGGCCGTCACCAGAATGGTGGCGGCCAATAACTTTCGCAGCAAACCAACGGGCAAGCGGTGGCTGAGGTTGGCCCCCAGGGGCGCGCCGGCGAGCGCCCCGACGACCAGGAAAAAAGCCTCTCGCCATGGAACCTGGTGCACCATCGCCTTGCCCAGGGTCCCCAGCAGACCGGCCATGAGCACCGCGGCAAGCGATGTCCCGATGACCAGCCGGATCGGTAAGCGAAACACGGTCGTGAGCAGCGGAATCATCAGAACCCCGCCCCCGATCCCCACCAAGCCGGCGGCCAGGCCCACGAAGAACGACAGCGGCACGGCCAGCCCCATCCTGAACCCCGGGGGAACCCCCGATCCCTCGACGGCCTTGGGAGCCGGCACGAACATCAGCACCGCCGACACGATCGCCAGCCCCGCGAAGACGATTCGCAACAGCGCCTCGGGCGCATGCCCCGAGGCCAGCCCCCCCAGAACCGCCCCGAACCCCACGCTGGCTCCTAGCGGCACGGCCAGTTGCCGCGGAACCAAGCCGCGCCGGGCATGGGCCCTCAGGCTCATGAGCGAGCCGGCCAGCACCTGAACCATGCTCATCCCGACCACCTGCCCCATGGCGTAGGTCGCAACGCCAAACCAGCTCGGCAAGTAGAGCGCCATGGGGATCAGGACCACGCCCCCGCCGATCCCGAGCAAACCGGAGGCGAAGGCTCCCAGGAAACCGATCACCACCAAGAGAATCTCCGCCACGCTATCTCCTCTGAGCCCTCGATGCTTCGCCCTTCAGCCGCAGGTCCTGCTTCTGGCCCCTCTCGGCGCCAGCACTCCATCTTAACCCGCACTTGCCGCCGCCGCTCAAACAATCGCGCGCCGACCCCGCCCGCATCGTAAGCCCGCCTCCCCTTGCACGGGGCGCGGGAAGGCCGTATGCTCGAAGTCATGAACCTCTTCGTCGGCTTCAAAGCCCGCAAGGCCCCCTTCCGGCTCAATGCCCTCGTCATCGCGGGTGGAGTCGGACTCGTCACGACGGCCCTCCTGGGAGCCTTGATCTACCACCCCTTCGAATCCTCACCGTGGCCGCAGGCGCTCCCCGCCATCGGTTCGCCCTCTCACGAAGCGATTCCGCCCGAGCTGATCTGGGGGGTATCCTGGCATCCGGAACGCCTCGAGGATAGCTCCGGGGGCTACCAGGACCAGTTGAAGGCCGTCGGCGACCTCGGAGTCGGTCTGATTCGCTTCGACGTCCACTGGAACCGCATGCAACCCACGGCCGATCAGCCCATCGACCTCGCGGGCCTTCCGTATTTCCGTTCACTCATCACTGACGCCAAGTCCAAAGGCCTGCAGATCAAGGTGAACCTGGGCGGTTACCCGTCATGGGCGGTGAAGCTGGCCAACGAGACCCCGGACGACTTCTTTTCCAGGTATCGGACCTATGTACGTTCAGTGGTCGCCACGCTGGGAAGCGATGTGGATTACTACCAGATGGGCAACGAGTTCAATACCATCCTGGATCCCATTCCGGAGCCTTTGGATGGACGGCTGTTCCGGGAAGCCCGAGCGGAGATCGACGGGCAAAAGGCGAAGCAGCCCGGTTGGCGGGTGAAGACGGTCATCAATGTCTGCGATACGTTTTACCTGCCGTGGCAGGACGACCTGGAGCGGGTGATGGAGGAGTCCGCCGACGCGATCGACGTGATCGGCTACGATTTCTACCCGGGAAACTACTCGCATCCGCACGACTGGAGCGCCTGGCAGGCCCTCCAAACCCTCGCGAGCGTCATGCAGCGCTACGACAAGGAAGGGGCCATCTGCGAGACGGGATGCCCCGCCTTTCTCGGGGAGGGGCGGCAAGCGCGCTGGATCGCGAAATCGGCCCGCGCGCTGGGGCAGGAGATCGCCCGGAGCCCCATGCGCGATCGCTTTCTCTTCGCCGTTTTCTACGAACTGGCCGACGATCCGCACCTGAAGGCCTGGCCGCCGCCCACGGAGAATTCGTTTGGCCTCATCGCCGCGGACGGCCGGCGCAAGCCCGGTTTCGACGCGTTCCGTCAGGTCATCGCCCCTCACGGACCGCAGGGGCCGCGCGCGCAATCAGAGCGGCCGATCGGCCGGGAGGCGGGAAGATGAGCTTCGAGACGATTCACGAGACCCTCAAGGAGGCCATTCGACTGGGTCCCCACCAGCAGATCGCGCTGGTGAAGGCCGTCGACGAGGCGTATGCCTTGATGGATGCCGAGGAACTCGGCGACGATCAGGTCCTGGCGCTGCGCATCCTGATCGCCCATGCCGAAGGCTTGATTGGCCGCTATTTCGGGATGTAAGTTCCACCGACTCCCTTCGTCCGTTCGCCCCTAGCCCGTCACGCCCCCTCCGCCTACGCTGGCAAGGGCTACGGGGGAAAGAGGCCGAGCGGCCGCTCGGCCTGCTAGACCGGGTACACCGGGTAATCCGGGTAAACCGGGGAAACCGGTCAACCGGGGAGGCATGGAACGCGATGCGGAGATCACTCGTCTGCCTGTTTTTCAGCCTGACGGCGTGTGCGGAGGGAGGGGCACCCGGGGGGACCAACCCGCTCCAGAACCCGATTATCACCCGGTTCGAGGTTTTCCCGAATCCCCAGTCTCCGGGACGGGGTCCCTTCGAGATCCTGGCTCAGGCGAGCGGGGAGGGCGAGCTGAGATTCACATGGAGCGCGACCGGCGGACTGCTTTCGGTGGCCAGTCAGAGCGCCACGGCCTCCGGCGCCGTGCTGATCCCCAGCTTCAGTGCCTGGCAGCCACCCGATTTGCTTGGCAACTACGAGGTCTCGGTGACGGTTCAGGACGCGGGGGGCGGCACGTACCGTCGGATCGCCCGATTCCAGGTGGATCGAAACGTCACGCGGATCCTGGCGCCCGTTCCCGCCCAAGTCTCCTATCCGGACGCCTGGCCGCTTTAAAAACATGGGCAATCAGGGAATACTAGCCCTTGTCGTCCTACCCGGCGGGAGGTAAGCGTGGATCCCAACAGCCTCAAGGAATTTCTGATCGTCGCCTGGGTCATCGGGGGCGGCGTGGCCGCGGTCAACCTCTTTCACTATGCCCGGTTCGGGACCGGCCTCCAGTTCAAGCTCTCCGTCTCGACGGCCCCGCTGATCCTCACCGTGACCCTCACCGGCTGGTTCATCGGGAAGTACGGCCTCGATCCGCGGGTGATCGTGCTGGCCTTGATACTCGGCGTGCTTTCCGCGATCTTCAAGGATTACGCCGCCCGGCGCTTCGTCATTCGACCCGTAGCGGCGCTCAAGGCCTACAGCCAGGCGATCGCCCAGGGAAACCTCAGCGCCCAGCTGTATCTCCCCCAGAAAGACGAAATGGGCGAGATGGCGATCGCCTTCCGCCACATGACAGCCGCCCTGCAAGGCATCATGGACGACGTTCGACTGGCCGCCGACACCGTCGCAGCCGCCGCCGATCAGACTCACGCCCGAATCCAGGAAACCAACGACGCCATGGGACAGCTGGGCAACCGCACGCATCGCGTGGCCCAGAGCGCCGAAATCCTGACCGGCGACGTCTCCAAGACCTCCCGCCTCATGCAGGAAATCATCTCCAGCATTCAAAGCGTCGCCCAGAACGCCCAGCAAACCTCCGAAGCCAACACGCTCGCCTCCGATGCCGCCATGACCGGCAGCCAGGCCGTCGAGAAGACGGTCCAGGCCATGGGAGGCATCGAAATGGCCATGCGCCGGATCGTCACCGTGATCGAAGGCCTGGGACGCAGCTCCGCCGAAATCAGCACCATCATGAGCCTCATCGACGGCATCGCCAAAAAAACCAACCTCCTCGCCCTCAACGCCGCCATCGAGGCCGCGCGTGCCGGCGAACACGGCAAGGGCTTCGCCGTCGTCGCCGACGAAGTCCGCAGGCTCGCCGAACACTCGGCACAAGCCACCGGAGACTCGGCGAAACGGCTCCTCGAAATCCAAAGCCAAATAGACGAGGCCCTGCGCCTGACCCGACAGGGCGACGACTCCATCCAAGGCGGCATGGTGCTCGCCCAATCCACCGGCGTCGCCCTCCACGACATCGTCTCCGCCATGACCGCCGTCGCCGGCAGGCTGGAGGAAATCCGCCTGGCCACTCGCGAACAAGCCAGCCACGGAGACCGCATCATCCACTCCGTCGAATCGATGACCCGCCTCACCCAGCAGGTCTCAGCCGCCACGTCCGAACACGAACGCGACGGAGCCCGCATGCACGACGCCCTCGGCGATATCCACCGGATGGCGGCCAGCCTCCACCAAGAAGCGCAAACCCTCCGACAGGCCATCACCTACTTCCAGCATGGAGAACCTCACCAAACCATCCTCTCGCCTGCACCCCCCCGAACCCTGCAGATCTCCCCCAAACCATGACCCAGTCCTCCCTCTAGCGGACCAAAACAGCTCAGGGACTGGACAGCAACCACACTTTCATAGCAAAATCAACTCATCCGTCAACGACGATGAGGAACCGATGGACGATCACCACAAATCCCGCGGGCAACTCATAGCCGACCTTCAGCAGCTCCGCACCGAGCGCGATCACCGCTTCCGCCTGGAGGCCATCCCGGATCAGCTCTTTCGGCTCAGTCCAGACGGCATCCTGATCGGCTACCATGGCGCCAAGGGAACGACCCCGATGCTCCCGCCCGAGCAGTTCCTCGGTCGGCACCTCCTGGAAATCTTCCCCAATACGCTCGGTCTCCAACTGCAAGTAACCCTTGAGGCCACAACCCGTACGGGCGAGGCCCAAACCATCGAGTACCAACTCGACCTCGACGGAGTTCCCAGGGATTACGAAGCCCGCTGCATCCCCACCGATCCCGGCGAGTTCCTCTGCTTCGTCCGGGAAATCACCAATCGCAAGCGCTCCGAGGAAAAACTCCTGACCAGCCAGCAACTGCTGGCGGACTCCCAGCGGATCGCGAAGATCGGCTCATGGCGCTGGCATCCCGGAGCCGAATCGGCGGAGTGGACCGATGCGCTCTACCTGATCTTCGGCTACGTCCCCTGCGAAATCGTCCCCACGCCTGACGTCTGCCTGTCCCATATCCCCCCCGACGACCATGACAAAGTCGTCGAAACGCTGACGCGGGCATGGACGACCGGCGAACCCTTCGCCCTCGAGCACCAGATCGTGCGCCGAGACGGATCCCTCCGCGTGGTCCAGTGCGCGGGGCAGGTCACGGCCGATTCGAACCGCCCCCGGGCCATGATCGGGACCGTCCAGGACATCTCGGAGCGCAAAGCCCTCGAAGAGGCGCTGCAAACCCGAAACGACCAACTCCTGGAGCTGGACCACCTCAAGAACGGCTTCGTGAACTCCGTCACCCATGAGCTGCGAACCCCCCTCACCTCGATCATGGGCTACGCGGAATTCCTCGAAGACGAGGTGGCGGGTACCCTCAATCCCGACCAACTCGCTTTCGTCACCCAGATCCAGCGGGGCGCAGATCGCCTCGGCAGCCTGGTCGACGACCTGCTGGACTTCGCACGCCTGCAATCCGGAGCCTTCAAGCTCTTGCTCAAGCAAGTCGACCTGAACGCCAAGCTCGTCGAGACGCTCGCCTTGCTGTATCCCCAAGCGCAAGACGCCCAGGTGGCCCTCCGCATCGACACTCCCCAGGCCCCGCATGTCCTGCAGGGCGATCCGGAACGGATCGGACAAATTCTCACCAACCTCATCGGAAACGCCATCAAGTTCACGCCGCCTCACGGCCGGATCGACGTCTCGATCCACCGTGAACGAGACGCCGCTCGGGTGGAAGTCCGGGACACGGGCATGGGGATCCCCGCGATGCATCAGGCCAGGCTCTTCGACAAGTTTTATCAAATCGACCCCCGCACCACCCGGGCAAAGGGCGGCGCGGGACTGGGCCTCTCCATCTCCAAGGCCCTGGTCGAAGCCCACGGTGGCCAGATCGGCATGACGAGCATCCTGGGCGAAGGCTCATGCTTCTGGTTCACGCTGCCATGCCTGGGAGATTGACGCCATGAAGCCCTTCACCGCCTGGCAAGAAATACCTGACGACCTGCGCCAAGAAATCGAGAGCAATCTCCAGCAGAGCGAGTCCCGGTTCCTCAAACTTCTCGAGGCCACCTTCGAAGGTCTCGCCATCCACGAGAACGGCGTCATCATCGAAGCCAACGAAGGCTTCGCGCAGATGTTCGGCTACGAACTCTCCGAACTCATCGGCGCGCTCGCCACCGATCTCGCCATCCCGGAACACCACGAGCGGATCATGAACCATATCCTCACCGGCTACGACAAGCCGTACGAGGTGGTGGGTCGGCGCCGGGACGGAACGCGCATTCATGTCGAGATGCTCGGGCAAAACTGCGTGTATCAAGGGCGAAATGCCCGTATTGCGGCCTTCCGGGACGTCACCGAACGTCACCGCATGGAGGCCACCCTCCGGGCTCAAAACGAGAAACTCAAGGAACTCGACCGCCTCAAGAACAACTTCATCAGCACGGTTTCCCATGAGCTTCGGACCCCGCTGGCCGCGATCATGGGGTACGCGGAGTTCCTGGAAGACGAGATCTCCGGCCGCCTGAACGCCGATCAGCAAAACTACGTCCTCCAGATCTCGAAAGGCGCGCGCAAGCTACGGCTTCTCGTCGACGATCTCCTCGACGTCGCGAGGTTCGACTCCGGCTCCTTCCATCTGAACCCGCGCGTCGACGACCTCGCCAGGACGGTCCGCGAGATCATCGGCACCCTGCAGCCTCAAGCGCAGGCCGCCAAGATCCACCTCGAATCCCTGCTGCCGATCTGTCCGGTGCTGCTCGTCTTCGATCCCGATCGCATCGGCCAGGTCCTGCTCAACCTGCTGGGGAATGCCCTCAAGTTCACGCCCGCAGGCGGAACGATCCAGGTCCGCCTCGTTGCGGGAGGGCATCACGTCGGCATCGAGGTTCAAGACAGCGGCATCGGAATCTCGCCGGAGAACGAACCGAAAGTCTTCCAGAAGTTCTATCAAATCGACCCCGGCAGCACGCGGGAGAAGGGGGGGGCGGGGCTAGGGCTCTCGATCTCCAAGGCCCTCGTCGAAGCCCACGGCGGTCAGATCGGGGTCGAAAGCCGGCTGGGAGCCGGCAGTAAGTTCTGGTTCAAGTTACCCAACGCGAGGTGGGTCGAAGACGACGCAAGCGCGTCGGCGGGACGATCGCCGGGTCCACGCCTCGCGACCTAGGGCCGGTAATCCAGGGCGGCGAGGGAGTCGCGCTCCAGCGATTCTCCCCTGAGCGCCTTGCGAATCCAGAACTCGGTGACTTTACCGGCCATCACCGGACGCCCCCCGATGGCGATCACCGGGATGGCATAGCGAAACCGCTCGTAGAGCTCCGGATCTTGCGTGATATCCACCTCCTCGACGACGAGGGGGATGTCCCGGGCCACCCGTTCGACGAGCAGCTTGGCCTTGTCGCAAAGCGAGCATCCGGGCCCGGAGTAGAGGGTCAAGTCAACTGACATGCGACGCCCTGATTCAAAGCTTGAAGAGGTCGTCGGAGAGCTTGGGGTTTAGCGCCATGCCGGAAAGCTGGGCCCGGAAGACGACGGTCGTTCCCTCGAAGCCCTCGATCAGTAGGGGCATGTGGGTCTGCTGATCGATGGCCAGTTGCATCCGCGAGCATCCGGGCAACATGCCGCTCCCCTTCGTGGCTTCCAGCAGGTCCGTCACCTTTCCGGCAATCGTCTTGGAACCGGCATGGCGCAGGGTGGCCGAGGGGTCCAGGAGGCCTTCGACGAGGTAGGTCAGGCTCGTCTGGTCGATTCGATAGCCGCGAAGCGAGAGGACCTCGGGATCATCGTAGGCAAAGGATCGCTTGATGAAGCCCAGCTTTGCGGTGATGCGACCGTCTCCGAGGTAAACGAGCTTCGCTCCGCGCTTCGAGAAGGACTCGGCTTCCAGGATGTTGGCGCGCAGCTTGCTTGGGCGCGTCCAGAAGAACTCCGCCTTGCTCGCGGAGGTTTCGCGGCCCTTCATCTCCCAGAAGGCCACGACGCCCGAGGCGCTCGTCGTCTTGCCCCAGGTCTGACGGACGGCATCCAGGACGACGCCTACCTGGGCGTCCTTGGCCCGCAGCCCTTGATCCGGGGCTTGGTTCAGGCGAGGCAGGAAGGTTCCCGCACCGCAACCGGTCAACAATGCCAAGAGGGTGGTGCTCGCCACCAGGAGTCGAAGCTGTCTCATGAGGCCTCCGTCGAAAAGCATGCTCGCCTAACACGTCGACCAATTTTAACTTATATTTAAACAAATTGAAACGATGTCATGAGGGAAAGCACGCCAAGAAGCCCCCGCTGGTAGGCGGGGGCCGGAGGGGATGAGTGGCCGTCCTCGCTTCCACTCGTTTCAGGTCTCATCTCTCTGAGTCTAAGGTAACCGACCTCAGGGCAATAGCCATCCGTAGTAGCTACGGAGCCTGCGCGGGGTCTCGGTTTCGTCGCCTGCTCCTGCCGGACGGCAAGCGGGGGGGCGGTCGGAAGTATCGCGGATAATCGCCACGAGCCGAGTTATCCCACCCCCGCGCGATAAAACCAACGACCAGAGAGCGCCCCAGTCATTCTTCGGGCGCAAGAAACCCATGCGAGCCCGTTTCCCGGATAATATCGTGGATATTCGGGCAATAGCGAAGATTTCAAGCCAAATCAGTCAAATTTAGGCAAAAAACTACCTATTGCCTGTATTGACGATACTTGCTAACCTTTAATTCGATGAAGCATCAGAGGAGGAGAAAAATGCCTCGCGAAAAACCCACCGCCATCATGGACAAGCCGGTTTCCACCGCCACCCGGGGGCGGAAGCCCAAGGGGATTTCCGCGGCGAACGCGGTCGTCACGAAGCGCAAGCCCCGTCGCTCACCCTACGAGGTGGTGAAGGAGTTGAGGGCCCGGCGGGACGAACTGGCCCAAACCTACGAAGATCGGCTCATCAAGCTCGATTTCCGCATCAAACGCCTGGAAGAGCGGTACGAGAAGAAGATCTTGTTGGCCCAGCTGATCAATTCCCGGTCACCCGAGGAGCTTGCGTTGGAGCTTGCCGCCGTCAAGAAGCAACAAATGCTGCTGAAGCGAGCTCTCAAGGCCCACCGCTAGATCGTTCGCGCGGGCGCCTGTCGGGGCCAAGACCCCCGGATTGACGGTTCCGGGGGGCATCGAGCGGGTGCGATGCCATGAAAGCCAGGGTTACGGCTGACGGTCACTGGGTATGATAGCAAAGAATCAGACCACCTCGAGGGAGGACGGATCATCAGGATTTTGATCATGGATGACTCGCGGTTTGCGCGCGAGGTCGTGGCGGAGATCGTCACCGATCAGGGTTGGTCCGTGGTGGCCCAGGCCCAGAACGGGCGCGAGGCCGTCGAGATGTACCGGACGTATCGCCCGGATCTCGTCGTGATGGACATCAACACCCCGGAGATGGATGGCCTCGCGGCGCTCAAGCAGATCAAGGATCAGTATCCGGATGCCAGGGTGCTGATGTGCACGGCCCTCGGGACGCCGGACAACCTGAAATCCGCCCTGACGCTGGGAGCCGCCGACTTCATCGTGAAGCCGTTCCAGCGGGAGCGCCTCGTCATGGCGCTCCAGCGCATTCACCAGCGGGCCTACCTCTGACGGCGAGTTCGGGCCTGAGCATGCGGTAGAATGGGGTATGCGTATTCAGTACTTGCACACCAAGCTTCGGGTCAGCGACCTCAACGCCGCGATCCGCTTCTACGAAGCAGCCTTCGGCTATGGGCTTCGGAGCCGGCGCGCCGGTCCGCATGGCAGCGAGATTGCCTTCATGGCGATCGCGGGGGAACCCGGCGAGATTCAGCTCGCCCAGGCTTCGGGCCAGGAAGCGGTAGTCGTTCCCGACGGGCTCATGCACCTGGCATTTCGGGTGACGGACCTGGAGGAGGTGGTGGCGGGGGCCTTGCAGTCCGGAGCCACCCTGGTCAGCGCGCCCTACGGGCTTCCCTCCGGATCGCGGGTGGCCTTCGTCAAGGATCCGAACGGCTACGCGATCGAGCTGATCCAGAAACCCTGAGCGTCTTCAGCCCGCGGACTTCCTTTTCGCGCGCTATTTGAGGCGAGAGGCGTAGCTCGAACTGCCTTGGCCCATCTCGCTGGCAGATTTCTTCCTGAAGGCCATCAGCAGGGAATCCACCTGCCAGAAAAGGTACTTTCGGCGCTTCTCGACGATGAAGTGAACGAGTTCGTAGCCCATCGCGGCCATTTGATTGGTGGCCTCGTCGCACTTCTCCTCGCGAATGTAACTCGCTCCGAGCAGCATCGTCCCGAGGAACCCCTCCTCGACGCGGAGAAACTTGTAGGGCCCGGTAGAACCGTTGCCCACGAAAGAACCGTTGATCATGAAAGCCCCCTCCTTCAGGGAAACCGCTCGCGCGTACTGGAGTCCAAGGCACTTATACCCGCCCGGCGATGGGCGGATTTGATTGGAGCATGGCGACCGGGCTTGCGCGCAGGCGAGGGAAGAACGAGGAAGAACGAGGAAGCAGGCGTTCGCAGAGTACGGCCGGCAGACTTACCATCTGCCGGCCGTGGTTGGAATTTCTCCAACTGAGATCTTTACCGTCCATCAGGATTGCGAAAGATCTCAGCCCCTAATTTACCACCCCCGTAATAATCAGCAACAATCCAGAAGGGGTTTTTTCGGAGCCCGGTGACTAGCCGCGCTCATAATTGTCGCCGCGCCGAAATTCTACCGCTTCCTTCTTGTGCAGCCAGGTCGCGGAGTTATCCTGAAAGGCCCATGAAAAGGCACCATGAAAAGGAGCAGAGTATGGCTGAATTTCGATCCGAATCCCCAGCCGCGGCGATGCGTACTGAGGCCCAAACTCCCCAGACCTCGAGACGGGTTTACGCCGATTGTCGGAAAACCCCCAGCGTTATGAACTGTTCACTGGTGCTTGCGGGCACCGAAGAGGAAGTCCTCAAAGCAGCCTACGACCATACGATTTCCGTCCACCAAGAATCGCCGGGCGAGGCGCTAAGGGAGAGTATCCGAGCCAGCCTGCACGAGGTGCCCAAAAACGACTGTTCCTTGGCTTGACCCCAAGGCCGCCAGGGGAGATTCCGTGCCGTGGCAAAGGCCCCCTCGCTGAACGGAACCCGCCGGACGCAAACCCCGGCGGGCTTCCTCTATGCGAACTTCCGGCCGCTACCCCGCCCCCGAGAGGTTGCGTGATCAGCGACTCCAACAATTCAGTGCAACGGAAAGATATCGTCGAAGAGCTACCGCCCAAAACACTGGATGTTTCAGCGATACATCGTCAGGTGTACAATCTTACAGACCTACCAGCAACCGCTTCTAGGCATAAGGGCTAATCGGGCGAGAATTCGCTAGGGGTGACTCCATGCGAGCAAGGTGAAACCGTCATGATGAAGTACTTTCTCTGGATCTTCGGCGGGATAATTCTGATCTGGTTAACCGCTGGCCTATTCAACAAGAGACAAGGAGAATTGGTTGTCACGTTTGGGCCTGTTATCAACCTGCCCAACCCAAATTGGCGAGAACCAATCATTCTATCGAAAGGGAAAGGCAGCCTTCGGGCGACGCTTATCAAGCGCCTTTCTCCCTCAGAATCCGTAACACGTGCAGTCTTTCAGGAAGTCGCGGGAACAGTTTTGCTGCTTGGCGAGCGATCGGCTTTTGAATACAACGTATCGAGTGGTAGCTTTGAGCGATTACCCATCCCTGCCGGTGCAAAACCAATCGGAGCCGATCCAAACGGACACCTGTATTTGAGTCAGGATGAGAACCGCCTAACCAAGGTAGACGCCAATCTCCAGAGGCTCTGGGATTTCAAGATCGACAAGTACTGGAAAGTGAGTGCGCTTTCAAACGACCGAACGCTAGCTTGGCCGCTCTACGACCACACCATGACAGTTCTAGATCGCGAAGGCAGAGAAATAGGGCGCATTTCCCACAATTCAGGGGCTTTGGATAACGGAATAGTCGAGGACAAGCTCGGCACCATCTGGGTGACGGACTGCGCTTTTCACCTTTTGTCGAAACTCTCCGAAGATGGCGGGCTTTCTCAAGTCGAGACCGAAAACTTTGAGATCAATACCGAACCAAACGAGCTATTTGCCTACCCTTATCACCTCATGGTCGATACGGAAAACAGGTTATGGGTTGAGAACTCTCTAGCAAGCGAGGGCAGCAGCGTAACGATCATCAGCCCGGAACGAGATCGCTTCCTGCGGTTTTCATTCCCGGAATTCCTACCTGAACTTGACCACGAAAACGAGGAGTACATCGTCCATGTGTCCCCTTTTGACAAGTCCTTGCTCGTGACCAATATCCGGGAACCCGAGATGTTCCTGTACTCCTACGAACTTGAACTTGAGGAGCCAACATCCCATTTGCCTGAAGAAAGTGGTTTCGTCCACTCGAACGAACAGCCGCTGCCCACCCCAAATTCAGGAGGCATTCCTCAGCACGTCGTCGGATACTGGTATCCCAAAAAGTTTCCAATCGGGCTTCTTCTGGGACTGGCATTTGGGGCGGTCGCCTTGGTCGCTGTATGGCGTCGGAGGAGGCTCAACAAATGAGAGCAACTGATGTAAAGACTTGGACGATCCGCCTCGAAGACTGGGTGATTCCAGATGGTGGCTATCCACGGCTCTTGAATGAGGAGATCAATAGCGAGGGAATCTATGTTCCTCACGTCACTGAGCGGTTTCCAGAATTCGCCTTGGAGTTTGACTCTCCGGGATTCATGCGGGCCGATAAGCCAGAAAAAGCATGCCAACCACTCGAAGGCGGGCGGTACAGAATCTCCGGTGAGGTACGGTATATCTACGACAAATTCGAAGAACACGGCGATGGGCTGTTCATCATCGACTTCGGATTATTCGCTTATGTTGAGCGCAATTGGCCGGAAGACCTCGCGGTCGGTCAGTATTACGAGGCAGAGGGCGAGCTGTTGGTCGACAAGTATTATTACACCGAGTTCTCTCACGAGTATGAAGGCGTTCCGCCGATTGTCTACTCCTGGGAGGTTCTGGACGTAGAAGACGCGTACGTTCTTACCTGCGTGAAGCTCGACAAGCCACCCAAGTTCAAGAGCTCATCCTACGAATAATAGACCCGCCAGGCCTCCCCCGGCGGGTCTCGATGAAACAAAACGCGTTTCATCTGCATCATGGGTTTCACGTTCAGAGGATTCACTTTCAGACTCGAGCCCAGCCGGCTCAGGCAAGAAAAAAGGGAGAGCACCGATCCAGGCATAAAGCCATGAAGGATACGGGCCTCCCAGAGCCGGATGCGGGAATTGAACCCGCGACCTTTCGATTACGAATCGAATGCACTACCGCTGTGCTAATCCGGCCAACGAGTACCTGACCAAATCCATCGCCTCGCAGCCTTTGACGCCGCTCAGCAGAATTCCACCAGACACTCCAAATACGTAGATGACAGTTTATCAAAGCCGGCGGCCTCTGTAAAGTACTTCCACGCCAGCTTTCCATTAACTTGCCCGCCATGTGACTGAAACGCCGTTCCGGTAAGTTAAACGCAGGCAAGCAACGGGTAGATCGGGAGTTAGAAGGCATTGACAGGAGGCGGAATGCGGGTCGATCCGAGGTTCCAAGTCGAGGTGACTCACGTCAACCGCCTGCCCGTCGGCAACGCGGCCGCCCCGACCATGCCGGCCCCCGGACCCACCCTTCCTGGCGACCACAGCCGCATCACCCGCGGCTTCCGTACCACCCTCCAGTTCTCCCAGACCAAGCTCACCCGCCCCCTCGACCCCAAAGCCCCCACCGACCGTCTCACCTTCTCCGAGACCTGGAGCAAGGCCCGCGACAAGTTCCAGGACCCCGATCTCGCCACCCTCGGACAAGCCGAAACCGAGCTTGCCGGCTTCCTCGCCGAACTCGACTCCCGCGGCCTTCAGAACCACCCCCAGTACCAGCAACTCTCCCGCCTGCGCGATTCCTTGCGCCGCCTCGCCGAACGCGAAGAAGTCCGCACTCCCCCCAAGGGAGGATCCGCAGGCCTCTTCGGCGAGATGGAGGAGGCCTGGAACCAACTGCTCGGCGTCGTCATCGGTCCCGGACACCATCAGCAACGCCTCCAGCGCCTCCTCCAGGATGGCGCCAACCAGGCCGCACGGGGCCGCCGGGATCCCGCCATCACGACCTTCCAGCGCGTCCTCGCCATGGACCCGGACCACGCCGAGGCCAACGCCCGCGTCGGCAAGCTCCTGCTCGAAGCTCAGCGCTATCCCGAGGCCGAAGCCCACCTCCAGCGCGCCGTCACCTACCGGCCTCGCGACTTCGACCTCCACGTCTCCCTCGGGGAACTCTATTATCACCTCGGCGAAAGCCAGCTTTCCCAGCAGGCCTTCGGCCAGGCCATGATCCTCAACTCCCGGCACTCCGACCCCCACGCCTGGCTCGGCATCCTGGCGTACGAGGACAACCGCATGCCCGAAGCCGCGCGAAGCCTGGAGCACGCCGTCGCACTCGACCCCGCCAACGCCGTGGCGCGCTTCTACTTGGCCCAGCTGTCCTACCAGCTCAACGACCCGCTGCGTGCCAACTACCAGCTCCAGATGGTCAACCGCCTGGAACCCAGGGCCGATCTTCAGCGCTTCGCCTCCGACAAGCCCGTCCTGGCCTCCGGAAACCCGGATCCCCAGCTCGACGCGCACCGCTGGATTCCGCCAAACTCCCCCTAGCCGTCGGAGAAAAGCGCGGGGGCCTGGCCGATTGGCCAGACCCCCTTCAGGTTTGGGTCCTAGAACGACCAGGTCATGCCGGCCCGCGCGAAGGCCCCGCCGATCACCGGAGTCGGCATCGGATCGGTCACCGGCTTCGACTTGTCCCCTCCCAGGTCCTGGGTCCAGCCCCCCACCTTCCAGGGCGACATGTAGCCCCCGTCCACGAAGAGATTCATGCCTCCCAAGGGGGAGACATTCGCTCCCACCGAGGCCAAGGCATTGAGAGACCCCGACGTCGCCGACTCGCCCGCGCTGGGGACATTGGCCAGCAGCAAGTTTCCGCCTCCGCCCAGGGTGAAGTAGAGCCAGAAGCGCTCGGGAACGATCGCGTACTGCGGCTCCAGGCGCGCGAAGGCTCCGAAACCGCTGACGCCCCCCCGATGGGAAACATGACCGAGTTCCAGCCCCCAACCCAGGCCGTAGCCGGATTGATTGAAGTGTAGGTCGAGGCCGTTGAAGGCGCCTTCCACCTGACCACCGGAGGTCAAGAGCGAGCGGTTGGCGTACCCCACGCCGAAGGGCATCCCGCCGTAGGGCTGCTCCACCGCCGAGGAACCGGTCTCGATGCTCCCGTACCCTTTGACGATCTCGGCGACCGAGAAGGTTTCGTTCACCTCCGAGACCCGGATGCGCCCCTGCTCCTCGCCTCGACGGTTCACGACCAGGAAGAAGAGATCCGACTTCATGCCCTTGTTGCGCCCCTGATCGAGCACGATGCGACGACCGTCGCGACTGGTGATGAGGGCGTTGAGCTTGGCCCGTTCCCTGACGCCGCGAACGATATCGGCCACCATGTTGTCCATGGCGCGCATCTGGGCCTGCTCGCGAGAACTGGAGTCGCTCGCCTCGGCGCTGATCTCGAACGCGTCGTAAGCCACGCCCGTGGCGACGTCGACGAAGCGAACGCTCGCCCGCGCGTAGCTCACGTAGCGATAGCCCTTGTCTTCCTTGATGGCCTGGGCCGTCGGATCGCTCGTCATCTCCGCCACGAGGATCTTGCTGGCGTTGAGGAGCTTCCCGATTTCCTGCGCCCGGGCGTAGCCCCCCCGAACCATGTCGCGCTCGTTCATCAGGGACTGGATCCGCGAGCGTTCCAGCATGTTGAAGCGATCGAGCTGGATGAGGGCGGTCTGGAGCTTGCCGAAGAGAATGTCGTTGAAAGGGCCGTAAATGCCCGCCCCGGGGAGAATGGCAAGCGTCGGCTTGTTGTCGGGCCGAACCGCCTCCGAGAAGGACTGAATGCCCATGGGGCGCTTCATCTGGGCGTGGGCCGATTCCGGCAGGACTGCGCTCAGGGTGGCGAGGGCAACCGAAAGGGCCAAGAAGCGTCTCAACATGGCGAAGTTCCTCCTGTAAAGCTGACGGGGCATTGTTCCCGGTGACATGGCAAGCTAATCCCCCTGCATGATAACCCACGCTGAGCCTCTCGCCGCATGAAGCAGGACGAGGCAACCAAGCCAAAGGTTCCCATTGTGACCGACGCCCTTGCCGTTTGGCGGCTCGAGCCTTACCCTTGTCCTGGTAGCACCACGACCACGGCCCCTCCTGACAGGACGGCTCCGGGGGCGTTGCCGAGGGTTCGGTCAGACGCTGCTGCTACCGTTTGGCAACCGAGGGCATGGGGTAAAATACCCAGGGCTAGCCGGTTAGCGGTGCATTTGGAGGAGAATCTCAGTGGGTTCGATGTTCGGCTTGGTGGTCATGGCCTTCTTCATCCTCGTCACGATGGCGATGCAGGGGCCGACCGTTGGATCGCTCTGGTCCATCCACGCCATCGTGATCGTCATCGGGGGCTCGATCGCCGCGACCTTTCTGGCCTTCCCCGCCGACATCGTCTTCAAGGTTCCCCGCCTGATGTGGGAAGCCGTCCGCCCCACCAAGCTGGAACTGCCCGCCGTGGTCGCCACGCTGGTCCGCATCTCGGACCGCGTGCGCCAGTCCGGACTCAACGGCATCATGGCCGAGCTCAAGCACATCGAAGACCCCTTCATGCGCCGCGGACTCCAGTACGTCGCCGAAGGCTTCGACTCCAAGGAAATCGAGGAACTGATGGAGGCGGATCTCATCTCCATCCGCGGTCGACACCGGAACAACATCGGCGTATTCGACACCCTCGGCGGCTTCGCGCCTACGCTGGGCATCCTCGGCACCGTCCTGTCCATGGTTGCGGTGCTCGGAAACCTCGCAAACCCCGAAGAACTCGGCCCCGAAATCGCCGAAGCCATGCTCGCAACCCTCTACGGCGTCGGCTCGGCCAACCTGATCTTCATCCCGATCGGCAGCAAACTCAAGAAGCTCAGCGAGGAAGAACTCCGCATCCGCTGGGTCATGATCGAAGCCATCCTGCTCATCCAAGGCGGCGCGAATCCTCGGGTCATTCGCGAACGCCTCAAGGTCGCCCTGCCCCCCAAAACCCGCAAGATGATCCAGGACGTGAAGGGCAAGCGCAAGCGTGGCACCAACGCGATGGGCACCGACGAAATGGTCATCCCCCAGATGGACGAGGGCTAGGCCTTGCGAGCCCGGGAATGGCGCCTCGAACGCGACGGCGAGGACGAGCACAAGGACAGCGAGCGATGGCTGATCACCTACGCCGACTTGATCACCCTGCTCATGATCTTCTTCGTGGTCATGTACGCCCTCTCCGCCCGCATCTCGGGATCGAACTTCGAGAAACTCCAGCAATCGCTCTCCAGTAGCCTCAAGAAAACCCCCAAGGACCTCTTCGCCTCCACCCCCTCCACCAACCAGGAACTCACCGAGGTCCAGGACAAGCTCAAACGCGCCGTCACCGAGTTCGAAGGCAAGAGCCAGGTCAAGGTCGACATGACGTCCAAGGGTCTCGTCATCTCCCTCTACGACACGGCCTTCTTCGACGTCGGCCAGTCTGCGGTCAGCCCCACGGGCTACCCCGCGCTCGCCAAGATCGCCACCACCATCGCCTCCATGTCCAACGCCATCAGCATCGAAGGCCATACCGACAACATCCCCCCCGCCGGAGGATCCAACTGGGTGCTGGCCGCCGAACGCGCAGCGAGCATCGTCGACTTCATGGCCAAGCGAGGCGTCCCGGCAAAACGCTTCCAGATCATCTCCTACGCCGAGTACAAGCCGCTCTTCCCCAATGACACCCCCGAGCACCGGTCCCTCAACCGACGCGTGGACATCGTCATTCAGGAGCACGCTCCCTTGACCGCCCTAACCCCGACCCCGACCCCCGACGACCTGCTGCTGACCCCCGTCAACGGCGCCCCCCCCCAGCCCTCCTTCCAGAACCCCTTCGGGAACGGCGGCATGACCAACCCCTTCGGCGGTAACTTCTAGATCGCCCCGACAGAGATTTCGCTCCTGAGGGCAAATAATGAGGGAGGGCGCTGAGAGGCGTCCTCCCTGAAT
>DAZV01000025.1 GCA_002083825.1 Candidatus Sericytochromatia bacterium S15B-MN24 CBMW_12
GGGGGGCTTCAAGCCGCTGATCGGGCGGGATGGGGAGCTTGGCGGGGGGAGGGACGGGAGCGCGGGGGGGATGGGCGCCACCACGACCAGGGGGGCGGGAGCTTTCGGGGGCGGCGGCAGGCTCGGCACCTGTACGCTCGGCACCTGAATGCTGGGCGGCTTTACGGCCGTCACGGGCTTGCTTGCGGGAGTCGGCGCCGGCGCGTCGGCGGTCTCGAACAGCCCGCGGGGCAGGGTTCCGCTGAAGCTCACCCCGATGGCCAGGCCTCGATCGAGGATACTGGCGTTCGGGTGGCCCAGGGAGAACATGGAGAGGGCGAGGGCAGGAGAGGGGGAGAGGTTGAGCCCGAAGTTGGCGTAGCCGGACTCGGTTCCCTGCGCGCCTATCCATTCGATGGAGGCGTTGCCATGCGGGCCGAAGGGGAGTTCGAGGGCGGTCATGAGTCGGCTCTGCAAGCTGAGATCCGTGCGGAATCCCAGATGGGTGGAGAACAGGGTCCAGTTCTTGCCGTTCTGGAGCATGTTGATGTCGCGGGTGAGGGTGACGGTGAGGTTCGAGCCGGGGATGCCGGGGCTGGGCTGGACTCCGAGCATGCCGAGGCCGACGGCGACGGCGGTGGGGTTTTCGAGGGTGGGGCGCAGGAGTTGGTGCTTGAGGCTGAGAGTGGGCAAGGCATGGCCCGGGATGCCGTACATGAGGGTACCTTCGGTGGCCATGAGGGTGAAGCGGCCGTAGCCCATGAGGGCCGTGGGGAGGCCACCGATGGCGATCAGGCGGGTGCCGAGCTCGAGTTGGTGGTCGGTTCCCACGCGGGCGTCCGGCATGGCGGCGGGACCGCTTTCGCCCCAGACGCCGGTGGTCAGGGCATGGGCGGGCGAGGTCATGAGCAGGATGCAGAGCAGGGAGACGCGAATCCGCATGGTCGTCCTCTAGGGAGTGGCCGAGGCGCTGGCCGCGGCGGTATGGAAGGCGTCCCAGGCGGAGTAGCTCTTGGCGGCCATCATCAGGGTGAAGGAGCCCACGCGGGCATAGCCCGCGCCGGTCCAGGCGTCGACGGCCATGGCGAGGGGGTAGGTGGCGAGGGTACCGAAGAGCCACCAGCCTTTGGTGGAATCCCTGTTATAGAACTGACCGGAGCCGGTGACGGCGATCGAGAGGCCGGCGGCTAGCCAAGAGGAGCGGGGCGGCAGGCCCGCGAGGGCGGCTTGTTCCATGGGCAGGGACACGGAGGGCAGGGACACGGAGAGGGCCTCCGGCGAGGCGGAGACCGTCGGGGCTTCGGCTTCGATGGTTGCGGCGCCTGCGGGGGCTCCCAGAGCGAGCAAAGATCCGAGCAGGAGCAGGCCCGTCAGGGCGTCGCGTGGAATGGAACGTCTCAGCATGGCCCCTTTTCCGTCCGGAAGGCCGTCCTGTCTTGGTTTTGGCCTATGATTCAGTTTAGCTCCCTGGCCCCCCTCGCGCAAGGCGTCGGATCACGGGCTGTCGGGGGCTAGAAATTCAGCTTGGCGCCGAGTAGGCCACCGAGCCCGTTCATTCCGAGGGTGCCTTCGAGATGGGGCTGGAAGCGGTAGCCGAGTTCGACTCCGGCCGATGGCCCTCCGAAGGCGTTGACGTAGGGGCCCCCGAGGTTTCCGTAGTAGGGAACGGCGAGGTTGAGCCTGCCGGTGAGTTCACGCGTGAACGGGAAGCTCAGGGCGAAGCCTATTTCGAGGCCGGGCGCGAGTCCGAGGGTCCCCCGGTAACCGGTATCCCCCCAGATTCCGAGGAGGCCGGCCACCGAGAGGTTGCGCCGTCCGCCGTTCACGAAGAGGTAAAGAAGGTGTGCGTCCCAGCGGGTGGTGTCGTAGCCGTAGACGCCCGAGCCGATGGCTCCTCCCAGGCTCAGGTCCGGCCTTACCGTGACGTCGATGGAGGCTCCGATGCCGTTGCCGAGCCCGAGGCCGAGCACGCGCGAGCCGCGGGTGAAGTCGGCCCGCGGCATGGTCGACGCCGCCGCGTCCGAGATTCCATGGGTCAAGATCAGCAGGGCGATCGCCCCCATCCATCCTTCGCGTCGCAAACCCTTCTCCTTTTCTTCCTGCGCGACCGGTCCGCCGGACCGGCCTGTCTGGGCGGTTCTGGCCGCTGAGTTCCTTATTCCCCGCTTTCTCGCATCTTTTCCTGCCGATAAGGTTGACAAGCAGCTCGGAATAGCTGATAATAGCTTTGTTCTGCGCGAGTGGCGGAATGGCAGACGCGCACGTTTGAGGGGCGTGTGGGAAACCGTATGGGTTCAAGTCCCATCTCGCGCACTACGAGCCGGGTCCGAAAGGACCCGGCTTTCTCTTTGAGTGGACCAGATCGCCAGCAATCCCCCGAATCCGGTCGCCACCCAGTCCCCGAACTCCATGTGGCCACGGGGCACCCCCGGAATCCTCCCGGAGTCTCCCAGCTCCTTCATGGTTCCCGCCAGCAGCGCGGCTCCCAGCGCGGTGGAGGCTTCCGCGCCGGTCAGCCGGAACGCCGTCGCGATCACGGCCCCCGCCAGCATGTGCTGCACCTTGTCCGAACCCATCGGTGCCGAGCTGCTGGTCGGCACCATCATCTGCCCGCTCCATCGCCCATCTTGCCAGCGAAGCCCGATGCCGTAGGTCTCCTCGCGGGGTTGGACCGTCCAGGCCTCGGCCGGGCGCGCCCCTCCCGCTATCAACGCAAAGGCCAGAACGGCTCCCGCCATGAGGCCCATGGGGCCCCGCCAGGCATGACGCTGTCGCATGCGTCCCTCCTCCCGGTTTCCCGGAGCCCCATCCTGCGATCGAGCTGCTCGATGGCGTTAGGGGGTGCTGGACGAAAGGGATTTTTGCCCGCTTGCCCGTCAGCGCGCCGCGCGGCATGGGAGCGAGGCTTTCGCTCGCTTGGCAGTTGGCCGCTTTCGGGTGGTAAAATAGCGAAGGGTCCAGGGGCCGCCTGCCTGGGCAAGTGGGAAGGAAGCCAGCGTGAAACGCCGTAACGTCACCTTCGATCCGGATCTCGCGGAAGGCTCGCTCGAACTGGTGGAGCTCGCCTTCGCCTCGGTTCCCGCCTACGACGCCGGCTGGGAGCATATTCACCCCGAGGATCAGGCCGAGTGGCTCGCCTCCTTCGAGGGCGTGCGAAGGCACCTCGCCCAGTTGCAAGCCTGGGACGCCGACGCCTTCCTCGATGACGAGCAACAGGCGCGCCTCTTGCCCCTGAACCATCAGCAGGAGGTCGTCGCCGCCGTTCTCGAGCGCCTCTCGTCGGCCACCGCCCCGCCCCGCCGCGTTCAAGCCCGCCTTGCGGCCGCCCAGAGCCTCTGGCTCGACGACTGACCTTCCGCAAGCTTATTCCACCGATAAGAAAGCCTTGCCTCGCTTCTCGCGACCCTCCTCGTGGAAGCCGAGTCTTCCGCCATATTGGCGTAATACCTGCGTCACAGCCGGTTTAGACTCTCGAAATCTCGGGAATACAGGGAGCGAGGGTGCAACCCCTTGATCGTCGGCCAAAGGAGGCAACATGCTGGATCCGCGCTTCGCGTTGAACATCTGCATCGCATCCACCGGGACCATCTGGATTCTCATGATCGCCGCGGCCCTCCTGGGCGCGCAGCCGAACGGGCTGTCCTACGGCTTGCTGACCCTCAACGTCGCCAGCACCATGATCGTTTACAACCGCTACCGCGGCCTCTTCTGGTAGCGAAGGGGCTTGGCGGCGACGCCTGTTTGCGTGCGATCTTGGGTCATGGCATGGGGCCGCCATGACGGCGTGACCAGGAGGCATGGACTTTGCGGCGACGGGCATCGCCACCGGCACGGCTGCCTGTCTGAAAGTTTGCCTCGAGGGGCAAGAAGTACGCGCCGGACGCGGCAAATATGCTGCGAGAGGCGAATTTAGGAGGAATCGGAATGGCCCCCCCCGTCGTCGAGACATCGCCCCTTGTTTACGCGAGGCTTGCCGGTTTTCTCTGCCTGGTTCTCGTGATAGTCGCTCCGTTCGGCATGATGTACGTGCCTTCCCTCATCATCGTGCCGGGAGATGCCGCGGCGACAGCCGGTAAATTCATGGCTTCCGAGTCGATGTTCCGCCTGGGCATGCTGAGCGAAACCGTCATATTTTTGACCGAAATCGTGATGGTCGTGCTTCTCTATGTGTTGTTCAAGCCGGTAAGCAAGACGCTCTCGCTGATGGCGGCATTTGCCCGCCTGTCGATGACCGTCATGCAGGGAGTGAACCTACTCAATAGCTTTGCGGTCCTGCTGCTTTTGAGCGGTGCTGGTTACTTGGCGGCATTCGAGCCCGAACAGTTACATGCGCTCGCGTTGCTCTTTCTCGAGGTGCACGAGTACGGGGCTTATGTTTGGCAGGTGTTTTTCGGCCTGCATTGCCTTTTGCTCGGCTATCTGATTTTCAAGTCGGGTTACTTCCCGAGAACTCTGGGCGTCTTGATGGCCATCGCCGCTTTGGGCTATCTAACGAATGGCCTCGGGAATTTCATGTTCCCCGACCACAAGCAGATGCTTGCCTCGGTGGTTGCCCTGACCTCGATTGTCGGCGAAGTCCCGTTCTTCCTTTGGCTTTTGTTCAAGGGGGTGAACGTCCAGAAGTGGCATGACCGTGTTTCGGCCGTTCGGAGTCCTTCCTTGGCGGCGGTTCTGCAGCCCGCTGACGTCGTGGCGCAGCCTCGTTAGGGGCGCCTGGGGCGGCGGGCCTTTCGTGCGAAAGCGGGGGATGATGCTCGCCCCCGCCTCGCTGCGGAATAAGGAGCATTCTCCATAGCGTTTACGTTTCAACGAATGTGCGCCTTGGTGCGTCTTGGCACAGGGCGTCAACGCTCGAAGGTGATCTTTCGGATGGCTTGATTCCCGGAGTCGGCCACCAAGAGACTTCCTTCATCGTCGAACATGAGATCACTGGGGAGCTGGAAGAGGGCCTCGTTCCTCTTGCCATCCCGGTTCCCCCAGGTCGAGAAGTCGCTTTCACGTTCGCTTACTTGTTTCGCATTGCCTCCGCCCGTGAGGGTCGTGACGGCTCCGCTTCGCGGGGATAGTTTTCGGATGGCGTGGTTGAGGGTGTCGGCGACGAGGATATCCCCGGAAGGGGTGAGCGCCACGGCGCTCGGCAATGAAAACTTGGCGCTGCCGCGTGGCCCATCATGGTAGCCGGCACTAAGCCCCGCGAGCGTGGCGACGCGACCGTCGGGCTGGATCATTCGAATGGCGTGGTTTCCGGCGTCAGCCACGTAGATCGTGCCATGGTCGTCGCGTGCGAGCCCTCGGGGTTCGTTGAACGTCGCATGGATGGCCTCGGCGTCCATGCGTCCCCACTGTCCCGTGCCAGCCAAGGTCGTAACCAGGCCGTCCGGGGCGATGCATCGGATCCGGTGATTCAGCGAATCCGAGACGAAGATCGTGCCATCGTCGGCGACCGCCAAGCCCCAGGGCTGATTGAACTCGGCTTGATCCTTCATGCCATCGGCAAAGCCGGCCTTACCGCTACCGGCCAGGGTCGTCACGTGACCGTCGGCCGTGATTCGCCGGATCCGGTGGTTAAAGGAGTCTGCGAGGACGAGATCCCCACCGGGCAGTCTTCGGATGGCGGTGATGCCGTTGAATCGGGCATCCGCCCCGCTGCCGTCAGCGAAACCACCTTCGAATCCATGGTACGGGACATGGCTGTTCTTTCCGGCGATGAGGGTGCTGGTATCTGCTTGCAATCGGACTAAGGTGTGGTCGTCGAGAGCGGCGAGGACTTGATTTCCGGTCACCGCGACGCTCATGGGGCTGACGGCGATGGTCGTCGTGGATTCACTCGCCGTCCGTGAGAACATGCGGGCGTCAGCAAGCGTCGATACCGAGGCGAGCGCCTCGTCAAACGTTTTTTGGTACAGGCGCGGCGTCAGGGGGGGCGCGCTGGGATGGCAATCGTAACAACCGGTTAAAGGTAAGCAGATGGCAAGCAGTGCGATGAGCCGAAGCTGTCTATTCATGGCCTTAATTCCTAATCAGTGGGTTACTTGACGAAGGTGATCTTCCGAATGGCGTTATTGCCGAGATCGGCCACCCAGAGATTGCCCTTCGGATCGAAGGAGATGTCTCCGGGACTGGCGAAGCGCGCTTGGAGGTTTGCACCGTCGGCGTAGCCCCTTTCGTTGAGTTCATCGTAGAGGTGATGACGAAGATGACGGTCGCCTCCGCCGACCAGCGTCGTGACCTGTCCGTTTGGGCTGAGTTCTCGAATGCTGTCCGCGCCAAGATCAGAGATGAAGAGGTTGCCGCGCTGATCGACCGCGACCCCCGCGACGAATTCGAATCGGGCTTTTTCCGCGGCACCGTCGTTGTAGCCCTCCGAACCCTCCCCGGCAACCGTGGAGACGATTCCGTCGGGGCTGATTCGCCGAATTCGGTAGTTCTTCGAGTCCGCCACGTAGAGGTTTCCCTGCATGTCCGCAGCGAGACCGAGAGGGGTGTTGAACTTGGCTTGCGACGCCATTCCGTCGGCGAACCCGGCCTCGCCCGTGCCGGCGACGGTGCTTACTTGGCCGTCGGGGGTGATGCGCCTAATCCGATGCCCGGCCTCTTCTCCTACATAGATCGTGCCGCGAGCGTCGACCGCGAGGCTTGATGGACGATTAAATCTAGCTTCAATTGCCGACCCATCGAGGTAGCCCGGATCTCCGTTACCTGCCAGGGTCGTCACCAGGCCGTTGCGATGGACTCTCCGGATTCGATGGTTGAAGGTATCGGCGACAACTAGGTCACCTTGCTCAAGAAGCAGGATGCTGTCGGGTCCGTTAAAACGCGCGTTTTCACCTTGGCCATCCAGAAACGCTCCTTGAAATCCCTGATAGGGAACATGGTGTGCTTTTCCTGCCAGCACCCGATACTGCCCCTCTCGGAGTTCCTTGATGGTTGAGTCGACAAAGGAGGCAAAAGTCAATTCGCCATCAGAGGCTACTCCACCCGGGCTGAAGAAATCGAGTGAAGAGCCAGAGGCGCTAGGCGACGAGGGCAACGTGTTTCCGGCAAGCGTCGTCACCACGACGGGGGTGGTGGAGAAGATTTTATTGTTTGACCCGTCTCCCGCCTCATCGTGGGTATTCGACCAAGTGTTTGGCGAGTCCAAGAACCACGGGCAGCCCGTAAGAGCCAAGAGTAGCGGCAACGTGAGCAAAGGGTTGCGGACGCGGACTCTCATGAAATCGTTGGGCGAGTTGATGATTTCCACCTCACGCGCTGACCTTTCGATGGGTTGACTGAATTTAAATCAATGCTTAACCTAGAGATTAACCGATAGGCTTCAGGTCGAGAAGGGTAGGTTTCCGATGATTTTTCGCGTGCAGACCGCATGAGGCCCCACGCGGAATACCCCTTCATGGCGGTGGGAATGGTGCGGCTCGTCCAGGCCTTGCAGGCGCGGATGCTGGCGGCTCGTACCCCGGCGGAGGTCTGCTCCCTGTTCCTCGACCTTTTCCTGCCGCTTTTCGACGCCCAGGGGATGCGGATCGCCCTCTCCGAGCGCGCCCGGCGCCATGGACTCGAAGGCGTTCCCTCGCAAGGGTTGCAGGCGGGTGAATTCCACGGCATGAGAAGAATGAGCGTCGCGTTGCGGGGCGAGGACGCGTCGTTCGGCGACATCGAGCTATACTTCCCGGAGGGGCATCCGGCCCTCGACCCGCCGAATCACGCCTTGCTCGATTTCGCGGCCGCCCATCTCTCGAGCGTGATCGCGGCCCGGCTCTCGGCGGACGCCATGCTCGAGCGCCTGACCAGGACCGAGCGAAGGGTGCTTGTTCACCTTAATCGGCCGACTGCGCTGATCCTGGACGAGTTCGGAATCAGCGAGGCGACGTTCCGGACGCACCTGCGGCATCTGTATGGAAAGCTGGGAGTGTCGAGCCGCCAGGAAGCGCTAAGCTGGATCGCTGACCATCATGAGGCGCTGTCCTGGGTTCAGGCCTGAGGGCTTCGCATCAGGGCGTTCGTCAGGGAACGATGCCCCAGACCCCCACGATGTAGAAGTAGACCACGGCGCCCGTCAGCAGGAAGGAGTCGGCTCGATCGAGCACCCCGCCGTGACCCGGGATGATCGAGCCCGAGTCTTTCTTGCCCGCGTCGCGCTTGAGCAAGGACTCCGACAGGTCGCTCACCTGGGCGATGATGCTGGTGATCACGGCTAAGGCCAGGGCATGCTTCAACGGCAGGTGAAAGAGCCCCCCGATCGTCAGGCCCACCAGCACGGCGGAGGCGATGCCCCCGAGGCTTCCCTCGATGGTTTTCTTGGGGCTCAGCGGCCCGATGAGCGCATGCTTGCCGAAACGTTTGCCCGCCAGGTAGGCGCCCACGTCGGTGGCGAAGATGGTCCCGAAGAAGAGCAGGGTCACCGCCAGTCCGACTTCCGGCAACTGTCGCAGGAGCGGAATGTAGGCCGGCAGCCATCCGGCGTAGATGATCCCCAGGAAGGTGGTGGCGACGTCGGAGATCGAGGCGATCTGGGGGCCCTTTAGGTGGGCGGGATAGGGCTCCCGCCGGAAAGCTTCCAAGAGGTCCCAGTAAGGGAACCAGGGAGCGCCGCGGAGGATCAGGAAAATGAAGGACAGCACGAAGATAGCCACCAGGAAGGGGGCATGGTAGGTCGTGCCGGTGAAGGCCGAGAGGGCGATGATGGACAGGCAGCTGGTGATTCCGAGGTAGCGCGCGGGATGATAGCCCTTGTCCTCGAAGAGGGTGAAGAGCTCCTGGCTCGCGAAGACGGCGAGCGCGAGGATCATCAGGGCCAGCGTCCACTCGGCGTACCAGATGGCCGCCAGGGCGAGGGCGATGCCGATGACGGAGGTCACCGCGCGCAGGATGAACTTTTTGCGAGGAGTTTCGGTCATGGGGTCGTGAGGTGGTTCATGGTGCGAGGGACGACGATCAGCTCGAGTTCCGTCCCGCTTTCTCGGACGCGGGCCACCCTCCATTCGGAGGGTGGGGTGAAGCTCTCCGGACGGGGCACGCGCGGCGGCAAGGCCGGCGACAGGGTGATGGCCCTGCTGCCGGCTTGAAGAAGCGCTTCATCGAGGGGAAGTCCGAGCCAGGGGTGGATGACTAGACCTCCATGATTTCGGCCTCCTTGGAGGCCAATGACTTGTCCAGCTCCGCGACGTAGCGATCGGTCAGCTTCTGGAGCTGCTCTTGCATGCGCTTGGAGTCGTCCTGGGTGATCTCGGACTTCTTTTCGGCGGCCTTGACCCGGTCCACCTCGTCGCGACGGATGTTGCGGATGGCGACCTTGCCCTCTTCGGCTTCCTTCTTCGCGATCTTGGCGAGCTCCTTGCGGCGCTCCTGGGTCGGGGGGGGGAAGACGATGCGCAGGTTCTGGCCGTCGGAATTGGGGTTCAGGCCGAGGTCCGACTTGAGGATGGCCTTCTCGATGGCCGAGAGGGCGGTCCGATCGAACGGCGTGATCTGGAGGGTTCGCGCGTCGGGAACCGAGATCGAGGCCAGGCTCTTGATGGGGGTGCTGGAGCCGTAATAGTCGACATCCACCCGATCGAGCAGGGCTGGCGCCGCGCGGCCGGTCCTGAGGGAGGCGAACTCCTGCATGACGCGGGCGATCGCCTTCTTCATCTTCTCTTCGGCTTCGGGCATGACGTTAAGCATGGATGGGTTCGCCTCCTACGAGCGTGCCGATGGGTTCTCCGTGGATGACCTTCGCGATGTTGCCGGGGCTTCCCAGATCGAAGACGATGATGGGCAGGTGGTTCTCCCGGCAGAGGGAGAACGCGGTGGCGTCCATGACCTTGAGGTCCTTGGACAGGGCTTCGGTGAAGGTCAGCGTCTGAAACTTGACGGCGTTGGGGTTTTTCTTGGGGTCGGAATCGTAGATCCCGTCAACCTTGGTGGCCTTGAGCAGGACTTCGGCGCCGATCTCCGCGGCGCGCAGGGCGGCGGCGGTATCGGTGGTGAAGAAGGGATTGCCGGTGCCGGCGGCGAAGATCACGACGCGTCCCTTCTCGAGGTGGCGCATGGCCCGGCGCTTGATGAAGGGTTCGGCGATTTCGCGCATCTCGATGGCGGAGAGGACCCGGGTCACGACCCCGGCATTCTCGAGGCCGTCCTGCAGGGCCAGGGAGTTCATGACCGTGGCCAGCATGCCCATGTAGTCGGCGGTCGAGCGATCCATGCCGGCGGCCGAGGCGGCGAGACCGCGGAAGATGTTGCCGCCGCCCACCACCAGGGCGAGTTCGACGCCTTGATCGATGAGTTCCTTCACTTCCTGGGCGATCGCGTTGATCACCTGGGGATCGATGCCGTAGCCTGAATCTCCCATGAGGGCCTCACCACTGAGCTTGAGCAGGATGCGGCGGTACTTGAGGCCTTCCAATCGGGTCTCCTCTCTGAGCAGTTCGAGCGGGAAGGCGGTCTCGTCCGAATATCAGACGGCCTTCCTGGAACTGTCCCCCGGCCTGAGGCCGGGGGAGCGGGGTTTCTTACTTCTGGCCCATCTGCGCCATGACTTCGGCGGCGAAGTCTTCTTGGGGCTTCTCGATGCCCTCGCCGAGCACGTAGCGGGTGAAGCGAAGGACGGTGAGAGTCGCGTTCAGCGCGGTGCCCCGAGCGCGGAGCATGTCCGAGACGGTCTGCGAGGGGTCCTTGATGTAGCTTTGCTCCAGGAGACAGACCTGCTCGAAGTACTTGTTGATCCGGCCTTCGACGATCTTGGCGCGGACGGCCTCGGGCTTGGACTTGATGTCTTCCTGTTCGGCCAGGATCTTGCGCTCGGCTTCGGTCTGAGCGGCGGGCACCTCGTCGCGGCGGACGAAGGTGGGGTTGGAGGCCGCGACCTGCATGGCGACGTCGCGGGCGAGGTCGCGGGCTTCGGGGGACGCCGACAGGTCCTTGTCGGAGACGAGTTCGACGAGCACGCCGATCTTGCCGCCCAGGTGGATGTAGGATCCGACGAGGTTGTTGCCCTCGGCCTGGAAGCGCACGAAGCGACGGAAGTCGATCTTCTCGCCGATCTTGGCGACCTTCTGGTTGAGAACGTCGTTGACGGTGATCGACGCATCGGAAATGAAGGGCTGGTTCAGGAGGTCTTCCCCGGTGCCGGCGAGCTTCTCGGCTTTCGCGGCGGAATGATGGGCGAGATCGTTGACCAGGTCGACGAACTCGGGGTTGCGGGCGACGAAGTCGGTTTCGCAGTTGACTTCGACCAAGGCGCCTACCTTGCCGTCCTCGCTGATGTAAGAGCCAACCAGGCCTTCACTCGCGATCCGTCCGGCCTTTTTGGCGGCGGCGGCGAGGCCCTTCTTGCGAAGGTAATCGACAGCCTGCTCCATGTCGCCTCCGACCTCGGTCAGGGCCTTCTTGCAGTCCATCATGCCGGCGCCGGTCTTCTCACGAAGTTCCTTGACGAGCGATGCCGTAATCTCCACGGGTATCCTCCTTAACGACGAGCTAATTCCAGCTTATTATACCGCCTCTTCGCGTCGCGATAAAGCGCTGAGCAAAAAAGAAGCGGCGGCCCGAAGGACCGCCGCTGGCGAAACAGGGAATTGAGTGGCTACAGGATGCCTTCGCCGGCCTGGGTTTTCCACTCTTGGGCGAAGGCCTCGGGGGTTTTCCAGAGGCGTCCGTCATTCATGTCGAGGGTGGTGGTGCCATTGACGGCGATCGCCTCCCCGTCGCGGCCCCGAGTGTCGTTCTTGGCGTCGTCGTCCGCGTCCAGGCTTCCCAGGAGGCCGTGGACCGAGCCCGCGGGGCGCTTCTCCGAGAGGGTGACGTCGGCATTGAGGTACTCGACGCCTGCAGCGTTCTTGAAGCGCTTGACGGTGATTTCGTCGCCGTCCGCTCCGGCGATCTTGATCTGGTTGGTCTTGGGATCGTAGCTCACCTTGCCTCCATCCGGCAGGGTGATCCCATGGGCGGCGAATTTCAGGTCGTACTTCTGGCCGTTGACCGTCATGCTTCCGGGGCCGTTCCCGTCGTTGGTGTCGATGGCGATCTTGTTGTTGCCGAGCTGGAAACCCATTCCGGTGTTGTACTTGCGGCCGTCCTTGGTCTTGGAGATTTCCTGTTCCATCATGAAGTCGCCGCCGGCGCTCTTGAGGGAGACGTACTTGCCGGGCTCATGCACGCCGAACCAGAGGCCGTCGCCGGTGCGAACGAGCGGGTCTCCCTGGGTCTTGAAGGTGCGACCCGAGGCGGGGATGGGTTCCGGGTCGGGCTTTGGCTCCGGCTTGGGTTGCGCCACGACGGGTTCGGGCTGGGGCTGCGCCACGATCGGCTGGGGCAGCGGCTGCACGATGAAGGGTTGGGGCTGCGCCACAGTGGGTTCGGGGTCGGGCGGGGCCATGTTGCCGAGGAAATCCAGGACCTTGTCGAACCATGAGTCGTCTTGGGGGGCCTGGGCGACCTCAGCGGGGCGGGTCCCGCCGGCGACGGTGGTGGTGTCGATGGGAGGGGCTGGGATCTCGGGCATCTCCCAGATTTCGGTCTTTACCTCCGGGGCCTTGGGGACGTCGCTGGGCATCTCCCAAAGTTGGGTCTTGGGAACCTCCTTGGAATCTCCCAGTGGCGCAGTGAGGTTGGTTTTCGGGGTGTAGACGACGTTTGCCCAGACTTCAGCCATGGTGATTCTCCTTGCTCGATCGGATGCTGTTCTTCTTGTTCCCTCGGGGGCGGCGGGAGTGACGTGATTCAACGGAGGCTTAACGGAGATTTGACGCGGGTGCGAGGGAAGGAAAAGAAAAGGAAACGCGGGGGGCGCAATCGCCCCCCGCGTTTCGGGATGGAAGGATGGATTTAGACGGCGGCGGGGGCTTCGGCCTTGGGGGCCGCGGCTTCCTTCTTGGCGTGCTGCTCGCCCTGCTTGCCTTCGAGGATGGCGTCGGCCATCTTTCCGGCGATCAGCTTGACGGCGCGGATGGCGTCGTCGTTGCCGGGGATGATGTAGTCGATCTCATCGGGGTCGCAGTTGGTGTCGACGATGGCGACGATGGGGATGCCCAGCTTGCGGGCTTCCTTGATGGCGAGGTGCTCCTTCTTGGTGTCGACGACGAAGAGCACGTCGGGGCGGCGGTTGGGGAGATTCTTGACGCCGCCGAGGAGCCGTTCGAGCTTGCCGATTTCCTTTTCGAGAAGGATGACTTCCTTCTTGGGGAGCCGTTCGAAGGTTCCGTCCTGGCGCTGGATTTCGAGCTCACGGAGGCGGTTGATCCGCTTCTGGATGGTGGGGAAGTTGGTGAGCATGCCGCCCAGCCAGCGCTGGTTGACGAAGAACATGTTGGCGCGTTCGGCTTCTTCGCGGACGGTCTCGGCGGCCTGCTTCTTGGTGCCGACGAAGAGGATGTTCTTGCCTTCGGCGACGGCGCCGCGCAGGAATTCGTAGGCGCGGTCGAGGTAGCGCGAGGTCTTGGCGAGATCGATGATGTAGATGCCGTTGCGCTCGGCGAAGATGTAGGGCTTCATCTTGGGGTTCCAGCGTTGGGTCTGGTGACCGAAGTGGACGCCGGCCTCCAAGAGGCTTTTCATGGGAACGACGGGCATGGGTAGTCCTCCTTGATAGGGTGAATGGGTTGTTCCGCCGCTACCATCTTCTTCCGCGGGGTCAGGGGGACTGTCCCCAACACCCCCCGAACGGAATCCGGATAGCGTGTGTAGTCCGGGCCCGGCCCGGCGTGGCAGACAAAGGAAGAGTTTACCATGGGCGGGGGGCGGGATCAAGCCGGAAAAGCTGGCGGTCGAGCAAACGCTGCGGCGGGTTCGGCGGGTTCCGGTCGGGGTTCCGGGGGCCCCGTGGTGGTCTTTGAGGTGGTGATGGCCGTCATTGACCGGCGGGGGTAAACGAGGTAGGGTAACGGGGTTCCGTTCGATCGAGGGGTTGAGGGTCGGGCGGCTGATCATGAGAAAGGAAACCCGCATGCCGACGGTTCAGACGATTCTTTTCGAGAACGTGGAGATCGACGTCTCCAACAACAAGCAGTTGTTCATTCATCCGATTCATCGGGTGGTGGCCGAGGAGTTTCCGATTCCCATTTCGTTTGCGATTCTGAGCTGCGGCTACGACTTGCCGGCGGCCCCGTATTCCTGCAAGCACACGCTTTTGAGTGACGATCGCAAGACCGAGTTGATAGCTTATCAGCACGAGACGATAGCGATCCCGACGGCGGGCGGCGGGATGGGTTTCCGGACGACCTTCGAGAACGTGGAGATCCCGGCACCGGGGCGTTACTGGGTTCGAACCGAGCTTTCGGGCGGAATCAAGGGCGACGAGGTGGTCTTGCGGGTCGAGGAGAAGAAGAAGGGCGCGCCCAAGCTCAACCTGCGGGCTTAACGTTGGATTAAGTCGCCTCGCCTTCGCACCCGGGGGTGGTCTTTCGGGCGGTCAGGGGCGAGGAGTGGCTGACAGCGGGCTTTAAGCTGGTTGGATCGGGTTCCGGATTCCGGGAGAGGATTCCGGTGCAAAAGGGAGAATTCGCCGCTCCAAGGAAAATTTAACCCAATCTTTCTCTGTGGTGCTCCCTCATGGGCTAGACTGGAGGGCAGGATCGGCGGGTGATCTCCCTTGGATGAGGCAACGGTCCGGATTGGGGGCCGCGCGGCGAACCCTTGCTTGTGTTAAGCATCACGGCAACCCCTGCGCAACAATCAGACAATGATGGCGTGCTAGGGTCGTGCTAGGCTCGAAGAACGTCGAAGAACGTCCAGGATCGTCGAGGAAGATCGTCTCGAAACCGAGGGATAGGCCCGCGGAGAGACCTTTCCGGAGAGGGTCCGAGAACGCCGCAAAAGACGATGCGATGATGCAAAAAATGATGCAAACGATGCAAGTGACGGAACCCGAACGCAGCAGCCCCCCGGACTATGGGTCAGGCACGAGGAGGAAATGGGCTTGGACAAGCTGGTAATCCAGGGCGGGAAGCCCCTGCACGGAAAGGTCCCCATCAGCGGCGCCAAGAACTCGGCCTTGGTGCTGTTGGCAGGCGCGCTACTGGCTCCCGGGGAATCCGTGATCACCAACGTGCCCAACCTGGCGGACGTCGGGGTGATCTCCGAGGTCCTGGCGCGGATCGGCGTCAGGGTCATGATGGACCTGACCACCCACACGATCCGGGTGGATGCGACGGATCTCACCGATACCCCTCCTCCCTACGATCTGGTCACCAAGATGAGGGCTTCCTTCTTCGTGCTGGGACCCATCCTGGCCCGCCTGGGCTATGCGCGGATTCCCCTGCCCGGCGGCTGCTCGATCGGATCTCGCCCGGTGGACCTCCACCTCAAGGGCCTGCGCTCGCTCGGGGCCAAGGTCATCATCGAACACGGCTACGTCGAGGCCCAGGCCGACAAGCTCATCGGCGGGCCGGTCTACCTGGACTACCCCTCGGTCGGCGCTACCGAGACCATCATGATGGCCGCCTGCCTCGCCGAGGGCACGACCGTCATCGATAACTGCGCCCAGGAACCCGAAATCGTCGACCTCGCGGAGATGCTCATCAAGATGGGCGCCCGCATCGTCGGTGCCGGCACCCAGACCATCACCGTCGAAGGCGTCAGCCAGCTCCACGGCACCGTTCACGACTGCATCCCCGACCGGATCGAGGCCGGCACCTTCATGGTCGCCGCCGCCGTCACCCGCAGCCGCCTCACCCTCACCAAGGTCCGCGCCGACCACATGCAAGCCGTCATCAGCAAGCTGCAAGAAGCCGGCGTCGGGATCTGCGTCGAGCCCAACGGCGACATCACCGTCGACGGCACCGGCGAGTTCCACCCCATCGACCTTCGCACCCAACCCTTCCCCGGCTTCCCCACCGACCTCCAGAGCCAGTTCATGACCTTGCTCGCCCTGGTTCCCGGCACCAGCATGGTCACCGAGACGGTCTTCGAAAACCGCTTCATGCACGTCGACGAACTTCAGCGCATGGGAGCCAACATCAAGACCGAGGGCAACTGTGCCGTCATCCAGGGCGTCGAGGCCCTCACCGGCGCCCCCGTCAAGGCCACCGACCTCCGCGCCGGCGCCGCCATGATCCTTGCCGGACTCGCCGCCCGCGGCGAAACCACCATCGGCAGCATTCACCACATCGACCGTGGCTACGAGGACATCGTCGGCAAGCTCAGCGCCGTCGGTGCCCAGATCAGCCGCGCCCAGCGCAAAGAGGTCCTCGTCTAGGATGTTCCGGCTCTCGCGTCCCGCGCTCAACCGCGGGGCGCTTTTGCTTTTGGCCTGCCTCCTCGCCAGCTCTCCCACTGCAGACGCCTCACTGCTCACCTCCTTGCGCCTCGAAAGCACCCCCGAGCGCTGGAGCCTCACCCTGGACACCACCAGCGGTCTCGATGCGGTTACCCTCGAACGCCTCCCCGATACCCTCCGCCTCCGCATCCCCGGACTCGAAGCCGATCCCTCGCTCGTCCCCCCGCTCGCGCCCGACCGCCTGGTCAAGGGTCTCGCATGGCGCCAGGAGGGCCCTGATGCCGTGCTGGATATCGCCTGGGACTATCCCGTCCCGGTCGATCTTCAGCCCGATCCGGAAAGCCCCAACCGCCTCAGGATCCACCTGGAACGTCTCTTCACCTCCCGCGAGTCCCGCACGCTCGCTCCGGGGCTCACCTACGATCGGATCCGCCGCGGCCTTCCCCACGGTCCCCTCGCCCTTCATGTCCTGACGATCGACCGCGAACGCCTGGTTTCGGCCAACGCCCTCCGGCTCGGCATGGGCGGAGACGGCATGCGCTTCGCCCTGGATCGCACCAGCGCCATCGCGCGGCGCGATGGCGCCATCGCCGCCGTCAACGGCGGCTACTTCGCCCGCACCGGCGAACCCCTGGGCCTCGTCATGCGCGATCGCCAGATCCTCAGCGGTCCACTCTACACCCGCTCCCTCCTGGCTTTCGGCGGGTCATCGCCCCCCTTCGTCGAGGGGACCCAGATGTCGGGATCTATTCAGCTTCCCAATGGCGAATCCGCCGCCATCGACGGCTTCAACCAGCGCCGCTGGGACGGCCAGATCGTTGTCTACACCCCGTTATGGGGAGAGACCACCCGCACGCAACCGGGCGCCACATCCATCGAGTTCGCGGTGCTCGCAAACGGCCAGGTCATGGGGCGATCGCTGGGGAACATCGCCATTCCACCGGGCGGCTACGTCGTCTCGGCCTCGGGAGTGGAGGCCGAGTGGCTGGCGAGGCGGCTCCGAATCGGCGATCGTCTCGCTTATCAAACGGATCTCGCCCTCTTCTGGCGAGGTACCGACCATATCCTGGCCGGCGGCCCGCGACTCCTCGCCCAGGGGCAAGTTCAGCTCACGACCGTCGACGAGCGGTTTCAGCCCGACATCGCCGTCGGACGCTCCCCCCGCACCGCCGTGGGCATCACGGCCTCGGGGTCCGTCATCCTGGCGGTGGTGGACGGCCGGCAGCCTCGGCTCTCGGTCGGGCTCACCCTCCCCGAGACCGCCGAGGTCATGCGGGAGCTCGGCGCCTTGAACGCCCTCAACCTGGATGGAGGCGGTTCGAGCACCATGATAGTCGAGGGTGAGATCGTCAACCGACCTTCCGATGGTCGCGAACGCCCCGTCAGTAATGCTATGCTCGTGTTCTAGGATCACCCAGATCACCGGACTTCGCCGGGACGCATGATCGCGCCATCCGCGCCTCACTTTCATTGCACTCACTCCTCCCATTGCACTTACCATTGCACTTGTTCCATTGCACTTACTTCTGCGCTGCTGGATGGGCGTCTTTCAACCCTTGAATCGCCGTCGGGCTATTTTCGGGGATAGTTACTGACGAAACGCTTCCGGCTCTCAGTTAGCCTGATGATCCAGCTATTCGACCGAGTTCGATCGGTCTGGCGTAAGCACGCCACGGGTGTATCTGTCTGTGGAAAATAAGGAGAAATGATTTGCAGCCAAGTCGAATGATGCGAGCCTTGGCCCTCTCCACACTCGTGGTGTTGCTCGGTTGCAGTGAGCAGCAAGCCCCCTCGGGGGAAGCCGCGGCGCCGAAGGAGGGCACCGCATGGTGGAAGACGGATGGGCAGGTTCAGGCGGTCGGTGGAACCGGCGGGCCGGCGGGAGAGCCGTTGCCGGGTTGGGGAAAACTACCCGCCATCGATCCGGCCTTGGCCGCCTCCGGTAAGGCGCTTTACGACGCCAAGGGCTGCAACGCTTGCCATAGCATCGGCAAGGGGCAGGTGGTGGGACCCGACCTTCTCGGGCTGACCCACCGCGCGGAGCCGGACTGGGTGAAGCGCTTCATCAAGGATCCGACGCCCATGTTCGAAAGCGATGCTCGCGCCAAGGAGCTCCTGGGGCAGTTCCTGGTCAAGATGCCCAGCTTGGGCCTCACGGACGACGAGGTCGGTGCGCTGGTCGACTACCTGCGTTCCGAGGACGCCACGTTGGCCGCGGGCCAGAAATCTACCGAGGAGTAAGCCATGCGATCCACTTTCCATCGTTCGGCGGCAGCCGTACTCGTGACCCTGTCCTTGTTCGCGGGCGGCTGCTCCCAGCAGAAATCCCCAGCCGAAGAGGTTTACGTCAAGCCCGGCGAGCATGACAAGTTCTACGCCTTCCTTTCCGGCGGACATGCAGGCCAGGTTTACGTCTATGGCCTGCCTTCCGGCCGCCTGATCAACATGATCCCCGTCTTCTCTGCCAACCCGAAGACCGGCTACGGATTCGATGAGGACTCCAAGAAGCTGATGGGTGACTTCCAGTGGGGCGACGCCCACCATCCGGCGCTTTCCGAGACCAAGGGGAACTACGATGGCCGCTGGCTCTTCATCAACGATAACCCGCACGGGCGTCTCGCCCGCATCGACCTCTCCGGCTTCCATACCGAGGAGATCCTCGGCCCCCTCCCGAACATCTCGGGTTTCCACGCGGGACCCTTCATCACCCCCAACTCGGAGTACGCCTTCGCCGCGTCCCGCTTCTCGGTGCCCATGACGTACAGCCCGGAAAAGACGGTCGAGTCCTACGCCAAGACCTTCGATGGGGTGCTGGCCGGCATCAAGATCGATCCCAAGTCGGGCCACATGGCGTTGGACTTCCAGGTCAAGATGCCGCCCATGGACTTCGATCTCTCGGATAGCGGCAAGGGCCCGCTCGAAGGCTGGACCTTCTTCACGTCCTACAACACGGAGCTTGCGCACAACAAGCTCGAGATCAACGCCTCTCAGCACGACCAGGACTTCATCACCGCGCTGAACTGGAAGGCGGCGGCCAAGGCGGTCGCCGACGGCAAGTTCACCATGGTCAACGGGGCCAAGGTCATCGATCCGGCCAAGGTGCCCGGGGTCGTTTACTTCCTGCCCTGCCCGAAGAGCCCGCATGGCGTGGACATCAGTCCCGACGGCAAGTGGATCGTGGGTTCCGGCAAGCTTTCGCCGGTCGCGGCCGTCTTCAGCGCCGAGAAGTTCCTGAAGGCCGTCCAAGACAAGGACTTCGACGGAAATTGGCGCGATATTCCCGTCATTCGTTACGCCTCCACCGTCGTCGCGGAGGTTCCGGTGGGCCTCGGCCCCCTGCACACCCAGTTCGACGACAAGGGTTACGCCTACACGTCGCTCTTCGTCGACTCGGCGATCGCCAAGTGGAAGCTCGGGACCTGGGAGGTCACCGACCGACTCCCCGTCACCTACAACGTCGGCCACCTCTCGGCTGCCGAGGGCGACACCATGAACCCGAAGGGCAAGTACCTCCTTTCGCTCAACAAGCTCACCAAGGATCGCTTCCTGGGCTCCGGTCCGGAAATGCCGACCAACGCCCAGCTCATCGACATCTCGGGGGAGAAGATGCGGCTGCTGCTGGACTTCCCGACCTTCGGCGAGCCGCATTACGCCCAGATCGTCTCGGCTGACAAGATCAAGCCGAAGGCCATCTTCAACCTGGCGGAAAACCGCAAGCCCGGAGCGATTCACACGGAAACCGAGGCGGGCGTCACCCGACAGGGTAACCAGGTGACGGTCAAGCTGGCCACCATCCGGACCCACTTCACCCCCGACGTGATCAAGCTCAAGCAAGGGGATGAAGTCACCTTCCACGTCACCAGCCTCGAGCAGGACGAGAACATCGCCCACGGCTTCGGGATCGATCACTACAACGTCAATATCGAGGTGGCTCCCGGCGATACCAAGACGATCAAGTGGAAGGCGGAAAAGGCCGGAATCTTCCCGTTCTACTGCACGAACTTCTGCTCCGCGCTGCATCAGGAGATGCAGGGCTACATCGAAGTCACACCGAGGCCATAGCGATGCGTCGATTCATGAGTCGCTCGTGGAGGGCCATGCGAGGTTGGCTCAGTCTTCCCGAGCGCCTCACGATCGCATTGGCGGGGGGCGGGATCTTGCTGGCCTTGATCCTGCCCATCTGGAAGATCTTCCTGCTCTCGCAGCAGTATCCCAAGGGCCTGAGCCTCTACATTCATGCCCGCAGTCTGGAAGGGGACGTTCAGAACATCAACATCCTCAACCACTACATCGGCATGAAGCCTCTCAGCACCGCGACCTTCCCGGAGTTCACGTGGATGGCTCCGGTGCTGATGGGGCTTGGGGCCCTCTTCCTCCTGGCCTCGCTCGTCGGGCGCCGCGAGCTTCTGCCGCTGGTGTCGCTCGTCCTGCTGGGTTTCTGCGTCTTCATGCTCTGGGACATGTCCACATGGCTCCATGCCTGGGGCCATGAGCTCGATCCCCGGGCGCCCATGACGATCGATCCCTTCACCCCCCCCACGCTGGGCTACAGGCGAATCGCCAATTTCACCGTTTGGAGCCTGCCGAACTGGGGAGGTGGCTTGATCATCCTCGCATCGATGATGGGGCCATGGCTGCTATGGCGCAACTTCCGACGCTCGTCCTGAGCGTCCTGCTCGTTCTCCTGGGGCTCGGCTCTTCCGCCATGGCCCGGGAGGTCCGGGTGACGCCAGCCGGCAATCTTCAGCAGGTGCTGGCGATGGCCAAACCAGGCGACGTCATCCGGGTGGCTCCCGGAACCTACCGGGGCAACCTGGCCATCACCGTTCCCCGGATCCAGGTGATCGGCGAGGGTCTGCCGATCCTGGACGGCGAGGGGAAGGGCACCGTGATCACGATCGTGGCCGAGGGCGTGACCTTGCGCGGCTTCCGGATCACCCAAGGGGGATCGAGCCCCTACGGGAGCGACGCGGGAGTCAAGGTGAGCGATGCCGGTGGCTGCGTCCTCGAGGACAACGTGATCGACCGGGTCTTCAATGGGATCTACCTCAAAGGCTCCGAGGAAAGCCGCATCCGGCGCAACCAGGTCACCGGCGCGGCCCCGTCCGCCAGCTTCGACGCCTGGGGGGACGGAATCCGGCTCTGGAGTTCGCCCGGTAGCCGCCTGGAGGGAAACCGCGTCTCCCAGTTCCGCGACGGTTTCTACCTCGACTTCTCCCCCAAGGCGACCCTGGCGGACAACCAATCCTTCGAGAACCGTCGCTACGGCCTGCACTTCATGTTCATGAACGAAAGCCGATTCACCGGTAACCGCTTCGAACGGAACCAGGCGGGAACGGTCCTGATGTACTCCAAGCAGTTGCTCATCGAGGACAACGTCTTCGCCGACAACCGCGGACACGTGGGCTCCGGAATCCTCTTCAAGGAGAATAACGATAGCCGCCTGGAGGGAAACCGCATCTTGAACAATACGGTGGGAATGTTCATCGACGGGTCCAACCGCAACCGCTTCGAGGGCAACATCGTGGCGGCGAACGGCTGGGGGGTTCACCTCTTCTCCAGTTCGATCGACAACGTCTTCACCCGGAATGCCTTCTCCGTCAACGACTTCGACGTCGCGGTCGACATGCGCATTTCGCGGAACCTCTTCGACGGCAATCACTGGAGCGCCTACGAGGGCTACGACCTGGACGGGAACGGCCAGGGGGACGTCCCGCATTCCCCGGTCTCCATGTTTTCCTACCTGACCATGCGCTATCCGGATCTCTCGGCCTTCGTCGGAAGTCCGGCGGTCAAGGCGCTCGCCTTCGCCCAGAGGCTGTTCCCGGTTCTGTCTCCCTCGGCTCTACAAGACGCGCATCCGGTGATGTCGCACGCGAGGCTCGCTGATGATTCACGTTGAGAACATCCACAAGGTCTTCGGGAAACGGCAGGTCCTGGGCGGGATCAGCTTCACGGTGGCCCCCCGCGAGATCGTCGCCCTGCTGGGACCCAACGGATCGGGGAAGAGCACCCTGCTCAAGTCGATCGTCGGCCTGCTCTTCCCGAGTCGAGGCCGCATCACGGTCGACGGGATCGATCTTTTGCGGAATCGCCGCGAGGCTCTCACCCGGGTGGGCTTCGTGCCGCAGCGGGTCGCCTTCGCGCGTCATCTGACCATCGCGGAGGTGCTGAGTTTCTACGCGGCCCTCAAGAGCCTGCCCGTGGACGCCGTCGACCGCGCTTTGGGAAGAGTCGGGTTGGCGGATGCTCGAAATCGCCGAGTGGGCGAGCTTTCCGGCGGCATGCTCCAGCGGCTGGGCCTAGCCCAGGCGATCTTGGCTCAGCCGCCGCTGCTGGTTCTAGATGAACCCACGGTCGGGCTCGATCCCAACGTCTCCCGAGAGTTCCGGGATCTTCTCGCGGAACTCAACGGCGAGGGCACCACCATTCTCCTGACCTCGCACCTGCTCGGGGAAGTCGAGCGGCTCGCCCATCGCGTGGCAGTGCTCAAGGAGGGCGAAATCGCCGCACTGGACACCGTTCCACGCCTGCTGACGGCCTCGGGCGTGTCCTCCGCCCTCTGGGTGAAACCCTCGGATCCCGCGCATGCCCAGCAGCTATTGAACGATCGGGGAATCGTGGCGACAACGATCGGGGTTTCGCTTCGCATCGAGGCGGGCGAATCGGATGGCCTGGCCATTCTCGACCTCCTGCGACGCGAAGGGGTGGGAATCGAGACGTTTTGGACGACGACCCCCACCCTGGAAGAAGTCTACCGCTGGGTTGTCGGAAAGGAGCATGAATGAAGTTCGCATTACGCCTGGTTGGAACGCTCGGGGTCCTGGCCATGCTCGGGTGTTCGTCCGGCCCCGAGCCGATCGCGTGGGGTGTCGACACCTGCGAGCAGTGCCGCATGATCCTGACCGACAAGCGCTTCGGCGCCGAACTGGTCGATGCCCGCGGCCGGGCCTACAAGTTCGACGGGGTCGATGAACTGGCCAAGTTCCTCGCGGCAAAGGCCATCGAGGGCAAAGCCTACGTCACCCACGGGGCGGAGGGTGCCCTCGTTCCCGCGGAGGCGGCCGTCTACCTCTCCTCGCCGGATATTCGGAGCCCCATGGGCGGAAGCCTCATGGCCTTTGCCGACCGAGCCGAGGCCGAGGCCTTCGCCGGGGAGCAAGGTTTCAAGGACCTTCGGTGGTTGAGCTACCGCGAGGCCGTCGAGGTTCCAAGCGATGCGCATCGTTAGGATCATCGCCTTTCGGGAGTTCCTCGACGCCCTGCATAGCCGCTGGCTCTTCGGTTTCGGCGTGCTCTTCGCCGTCCTGACCATCGCTATCTCCGCGTACGGGGTATCGGCCGCTCAGTCGATCGAGTATCGGGGTTTTTCCCAGGTCTCGGCCAGTTTGCTGAACCTGATCCTGTTCACCGTGCCCATGGTGTCGATGATCCTTCCGGCGCTGAGCCTCACCACGGATGAGGAAACGCTTCTCATCCTGCTGACCCAGCCGCTGGATCGCGCTCAGGTGCTTATCGGCAAGTATCTGGGCATGGCGGGCGCCCTGGGATCGACTCTCCTGGGGGGAATCTTGCTGGGGGGCCTGGTCGTTCTCGTGCAGGCCGGCCCGGGTTACCTCGCCAGTTTTCTGCTCTTGATGCTGCTGACGGCGATGCTCATCGGCTTGTTTTTGGCGCTGGGGATCTCCATCGCGGTTTTCTCGAGGGAGCGTGCGCGGGCCATGGGAACCTGTCTCGGCGTCTGGTTCTTCGTCGTCATCCTCTACGACCTGCTGGTGTTCGGCTTGACGGTGGCGGGTCCCGCCATTCCGCTGAAGACCCTCTTGCTCACGGCGATCGTGTTGAACCCGGTGGACGCCATCCGGGTGCTCTACCTCTTGGCGGTGGGGAACAACAGCTTCGTCGGTGCGACGGGGGCCGTCATCGCGCAGGCGATGGGGGGGACGGCCGGCATCCTGCTGCTCGGGGCGGTTACGCTCGGCTGGACGTTAGCGGCGCTGGCGGCCTCTATTCTGCTTTTCAAGCGGCTGGACCTGTAGGGTTTTTTCAATTGCCCGAATCAGCCCCCTGAAGAGGAAGCGGAGGCCCTACCAAGGGCCTCCGCTTCCTCTTCAGTTTAGTAGGGGGTGGTGGGAATCAGGTTGTCCTGGTTGGTGCCGGCGTTCTGGCCGGGGGTCTGCATCACCGGCCGCTGGCGCCAGTCGTAGGCTCGCTGCATCACGTAGCCTTGGCGTCCGACGATGAGGCCGTCTCCGAGGGGAAGAACGTCGACTCCGGTGAACTCGCGGGCCAGGTTGACCTTGTAGAAGCCTTCTTCGATCTTGTAGTCGGCGCCGTTGAAGGCGAGCAGGTTGCCGTAGACGTCCTGGACGGGGTTGGGGTTGAGGGTGCTGGGGGTGATGGTGGCGCCGAGCAGCCAGCCTTCGTTGCCGGAGAGCATGCTGATGCCGTTGAGGGGAACCTGGTCGAGGAACTTGGTCTGCTTCGAGGCGGCGTCCATTTCATCCCAGTTGGACCAGGTGAAGTCGTTCTGACCACGGGAATCGAGCTTGAGCATGAGGCCCTTGTCGTAGCCGATGAGCGGGCTCTTTCGGCCGACCACGTAACCCTGCTGGGCGTTGAGCATGTGGATGCCCTTGAGTTCCGAGCTCTTGAAGGTGTCGAAGCCGAAAGGCAGGCGGTCTTTCTTCCAGGAGGAGCCGTCGAAGCGGAGGATGACGGCGTCCTTGCCTTCCTGTCCGACGGCCCAACCGGAAGATTCTCCCAGCATCTGGACGGCGTTCAGGCGGCCGTTGGCGGTGTAGGAGGTGTTGCGGGTCCAGTTGCGGCCGTTCCACTTCATCAGCAGAATCTTGCCGTCGGCATCCTGGCCGACGGCCCAGGCGCTGTTGGAATTGAGCGAGGAGACGCCGTAGAGGGCGCCCTTCAAGGTGGTATTGGTTTGGACCCATTGGCCGCCGGTGTAGCCGATGGTCAGGATGGTGCCGGGGTTTTTCTCTTCGCCGGTGTGTCCGACGATCCAGCCGGTGGAGGGGTCCGAGAAGTCGATCGAGCGCAGGGTGTTGCCGGTCCGCTGGGTCACGGTCTGCCAGGTGTTGTTGTAGTAGCGCAAGATGGTGCCCTGCGCTCCGACCACCCATGCCTCGTTGGGATTGAGGACCTTGGCGTCGAAGAGGTCGGCGGTGGTGCGGGAGTCCACTTGCTGCCAGGAGTAGTCGGCGGTCTTGATGGTGAGGCGGGCTTCGGCGACCTTGTTCTGGACGAAGGCGCGAATGGCGGTGATCCGGGGGGTGGTCGGGGTGAAGACGCCTTGATCGTCGATGGAACCGGCCTGGGGATCGGCGACCGACCACTGGACCAGGCGGGGGTCCGTGGCGGTCTCGCCGTTGGAAAGCTGGAGTTCGATGGCGAAGCGCTGAGGTTGTCCCACCGAGACCGAGAGGGTGTTCGGCGTGAGGGTCATGCCGAGGACCGAGACGCCGGCCGGCAGGGTGGGGCGCTGGTTGGACAGGTCCATCGGCTGGAGGGCGGTGTTCCCGGTGCTCATGGAGGGGAGCTGCCGTCCGCAGCCCGCTGCAACGACCGAAAGGGCCAACAGCGGGATGAGCCCGAGTCGTGCCATCAGGTTCTTCGTTGCATTTCGCTTGGCTGCCATCGCTTTGCCTCCCGTTTCGTCGATTTGCCGTGGGGTTTCCGGTCGTAGCTGCGGGCGCTCCGAACGGCGTCTGCTACCCTCAATTATAGGTTGTGGCGGGATCAAGCTGACGTTAAGCTTGAGAGAAATCGTTAATGTCAAAATAATGTTAACGGGCTCGGGTTGGCCCGGTTCCGGCGACTGAAAGCGCGCTTGGGGGGTGAGGTCGCAAGTCGGGGTGGTAAGTCCCGGCTAAAAAGCAAAAACCCCGGCCGATTGGCCGGGGCGGAAGCGTCCGTTCTTACGTTCGGGCTTGAACGGTCTTCACGATCCAGAGCAGAACGGAGGCACCGACGAAGGCGACCAGGATGCTCCAGAGGTTGAGTCCCGTGGCGCCTGGGGCTCCGACCAGGTTGAAAAGAAAGCCGCCCAGCAGGGCTCCGATCATCCCGACGACCAGGTCCATCAGGAGGCTTCCGGAGCCTCCCATCACCATGCTCGCGAGCCAGCCGGCGATCAAGCCGACGACGATCCATGCTAACAAGCTCATGGTTCCTCTCCTTCTCTTCTTGGCCTCTCTAGCCGCTTCTTTGTCCGCCTACCGGCCACTTCTGGGCCGCCCCGCTCGGGGTGGGTGATCTCGGCCAAGGGTGGGTTGCTGAGGATCCCCCTGCGGCCGGGCTTTCGGTCCGTTTCGGGTCGAGCCTAGCACCGGGGTAAAACAATGTAAATGCGCGGTTGCGTGTCCTGGGGCACGGTTAACAGGCCGTTTCCAGGGGTACAATGCCGCTATGCGCTCCCTCGCCGGGAGCTCCAGCGCCAGAACGAGTGGCGCCGTAGCAAAATAGAGGGAAAGGAGCCTGGCATGGCGGATTTCGGCGTTCAAGCCATCACCTGGAATCCCCCCAAGACCCCCGGCCGGGTCACCAGCAAGGGGATCGAAGAGTCCGAAGACCCCATGAAGGAGTTCCTTCAGCTCCTCGTCGCTCAGATCGGTAACCAGACTCCGGACAACCCCATGGATGCCACTCAGATGATCACGCAGTACGCGCAGATCAACGCAGCCATCGGCCTCACTCACCTCAAACAGTCCTCCGCGGCCTTCCAGAAGACCACCACCGCCTCCGCCCTGATGGGTCAGGACGTCGTCGTCTCCAACGCCCGCGACGGCCTGTTCGCGCAGGGCAAGGTCACGGCGGTCGATTTCGCGGGCGAGACCCCCCAGGTGAAAATCGGGGATACCTACTACTCCCTGGACGACGTCACCCACGTCGGTAGCTAGACCCGAGCAAGGAGGAAGGCATGTCGGATATCCGAACCACCGCCACCAATAGCCTGCAGACCATCGACCACTGGCTGAAGGCCCTCGCCGGCAACCTGACCGGCTCCAACGTCGTCGGCTACCGCTCCACCCGTGTCCAGTTCTCCGAGGTCCTGGTCGACCAGATCCGCGCCGGTGGCCCAGCCCTCGCCAATCAGGGTGCCGTCAACCCGATGCAGTACGCCGTGGGCGGCACCCAGCTCAGCGCGACCAAGACCGACTTCTCTCAGGGCGCGCTCACCGCCACCGGCGGCGCAGCCGACCTCGCCATCAACGGCAACGGCTTCTTCGTCCTCTCGAAGGTCGCCAATCCCACCAGCATGAATGACCTGGTCTTCACCCGCGCCGGCTCCTTCTCCTTCCAGTCCTACGTCGAACCCAACAAGTTCGTCCCTCAATCCCAGATCGGCACCGGCACCCAAGGGGTCTACCGCCTGGTCGATCCGGCCACCGGCTACTTCGTCATGAGCGCCGCCGGCAACTATCGCCCACCCGCCGCTCCGGGACTCCCCGGCGAGCCCAGTGCTCCCGCCGAACGCACCGGAAACGGCATGTCCTTCGGTGACATCTCCGCCGCCATGCAGTTCAAACCCATGGAAATCCCCTTCATCAACGATCCCAACGGGCAACTCAACCTCAACCACGACAACATCGCCAGCCTGAAATTCCAGCGCACGGGGATCGTCGTGGGCGCCGACGGCGAGCCCCCCGAGACCGCCGAGGTGGTCAACGGAGTTCTCGTCAAGAGTCGCGTCGACAAGTACGTCGCGCTGGCCTCTTTTACCTCGAACGAAGGTCTCAGTCGCAACCCCGGGGGGACCGCCTTCGACTACACCCAGGCCGCCGGAGCCTACCGGGTCGGCGTCGCGGGTACCCGCTCCGGCGTGCTCGGCAGCTCCGAGCTGGTCGCTGGCAACCTCGAAACCGGCAACTCCTCGGTCAACCAGACCCTTCCGGAGCTTACCATCGCCCAGAAGGCCTTCACGGCCAACGTCAAGATCGTCTCGGTCGGCAATACCTTGCAGGATGATCTGAACCAGCTGATCCGCTAGAATACGGACAAAGGGCTGAAGCGGGCGGCGTAAGCCGCCCGTTTTCCGTTCATCGCGCGGGGTACAAGGAGCTTGATGATGCAGGACGAACTCAATACCTTGATCATGAACCAAGGACCCGCGGGGGAGGCCGTCCACCTTCGCGGAGTCTATTACCTTGGAACCCTGATCGAGCAGATGCTCACCGAGTTCGTCGACGAGGAGGGGCAGGTCCCGCCCGCCTCATGGCACGTGGCTGCCGTCGATGAGCAGCCCTTCTCGGCCCTGCTCGAACGTTACCAAGGGCAAGCCCTCTGGGGCATCCTGAGCTTCGTCGAACAACCCGGCGGCGCCATCATTCTAGCGGATGAGGCCTCTGCCAAGAGCCTCGTCGTGGCTCCCCAGAACAAGCCCCTCTCCGACGCGCATCAATCCCTGCTGGACGGGGCCTTTCAGCGCCTCGCCGACGCCATGGCCCAGGCGTGGAGCGATGTAGCGAACTTAGAGGCGCAGCTGGGGGTTTTTCCGGAGGCTCCGGACATGACCGAGCTTCAGGAGATCTTCATGGGGCTCACGGTCAAGACCCCGATGATCACGACCTCCTTCCGGGTCCATGTGCCCTCTCAGCCTCTGGCGCGGATCGTGCTGGCTATTCCCCAGCCCTACCTCATCCCCCTGGCCGCGTCGCTCGAGGCGGCGGCCGAGATGACCTACGCCCAGAACCAGGGCGAGTCCATCGACGAGCGAATCGACTTCCTGGGGGACGTTCCGACCCCCGTGGTGGTCTACCTGGGGCGGACCACCATGACCGTGGCCGAACTGCACAGCCTGGAGGAGGAGGACGTGATCGTCCTCGACCAGCCCTTCGGAGCCCCGCTCTTGGTCGAACTCGGCGGCGGCTCGGCAGGCGGTGCCCGCATCCTGGCGAAAGCGGGCACGACGCCCGATGGCCTTCGCAAGGCGGTGCAAGTGGTCCGTCTGGGGAACGACTAGATGGCCCAAGACAGGGACAAGAAGAAGCCTTCCGTCGGCCTGATGGGGCAGGCGCTTCCCCTCTGGGGAGGCCTTTTGCCGTTGGGCATGCTGCTGGCCTTCTCGGCCCGCTCCGGCACCGGAATTCACGGCGTGGTCGGCATCTTCTTGCTCCTGGCGATCGCCGGCTTCCTCGCCAGCGTCGGCTACCACTTCTTCTACCGCGCCGCCATCCCCCGGGTCGTCATCAAATCCGCCGGCTGGGGCAAAGCCCTCCTGGTCAACGCCTTCATCATGCCCTTCTGCCTGATTAGCCTCTGGGGTAGCCCCGTCGGCTATGGACTCACCCTCAGCCCCAATCCCATGCAGGATCCGGCCCGCTGGGTCCAGGTGGCCGCCAAGCTCTTGCTCGGAGCCCCTGTCGATATGCCGCCGGTCGCCGCTCCCGCTCTCTCCCCCTTCGTGGGCCAGGGCATCTTCCTCGGCGGTGCGCTCTGGGGCGCCCTGGGTTACGCCCTCGTCTTCGCCCTCGCTGGCATGGGGCTCGCCGCCATGCGCAAGGAAGTCTTCGACCCTCGCCAGAATCCCTTCGGCGGCGGCGCCTGGCCCATGCTCCGCATGCTGATCGGCTACTTCTACGGCTTCAGCCTGGGCTTTTGGCTGGGAGCGGCGATCATCGCCACGGGCCGCATGCTCTTCTCGGGAGTCGAGGCCCTTCCCGAATCCATCAGCTCCATGCTCCTGGCCTTCGGGGTAGTCGCGGATCCCAATCTGGCCTTCACCAACGGCCTGAGCACGGGCGGCTTCCTGGTGCTGGTCTCGACCCTGTTCCTGGGCAAGGCGGATTTCACCGTGGGCTTCACCGATCCTCGCCCGGAGCAGCGCGAGCCCGACATGAAGATCGACGTCCCCAAGCTCCCCGAGATCGAGCCTCCAACGTTCGACTTCGGCGCCATCGCCGCCGAGACGGAGCAGATCGCCCAGTCCTTCCAGCAGGATCTCGCGGCCATGGTCCGCTCGCTGGGTCTGTCCGACGAGGTGGAATCCGCTTCCACCGTGCTCGCCACTGCCGAAGAGGCCATGGACGATACCCCCAAGGAGCCGCCGGTCCTCAACGTCATCTCGGCCCGCAAGCCGGATTTCGATGTCTCCTTCGACTCGGCCATGGGGCAGCTCTCGAATGTCTACGTCCAGGTGAGCGCTCAGCTGGGATCCGCCGAGATCCCCCTGGCAGACTGGCTGCTCTTGGCCGAGGGAGCCATCCTGGAGTTCCCGAGACCCGCCGACAACACCGTTCAGGTCTGTATCAACGGCCGGGCCGTGGGGCGCGCACGCCCCGTTTCCCTTGATAACCACAAGGCCATCAAGGTCCTCATGCTTTCTTCCGACATGCAACAGACCCTTCGCGAGGGGAGGTAATACCCGTGAGCAATGACATCCAAGGTTACAATTCCGTCAAGTTCGGTCCCGTTCAGGGCGGCCCCATGGCGGGTGCCGACCGGTTGAGGAACTCCCTCGACCTCCTGCGGGACATCCGCCTGAACGTCTCGGTCGAGCTCGGCCGCACCAGCCTTCCTCTCAAGCAGGTGATGCAGGTGGCGGAGGGCTCCGTGATCGAGCTCGATCAGCTGGCCGGCGAGCCCGTGAACGTCATCGCCTCCGGCAAGGTGGTCGCGCAGGGCGAAGTGGTCGTGATCGGCTCGAACTTCGGCATCAAGATCACCAAGATCTTCCAGGCCGAGCTATCCAGCGCCTACTCTCAGTAGAGGATCGTGATGAACCCCGAAACCCCGACCCAAGCCGCCGCTGAATCCAATGGGCTGGATGCGCGGCTGACGCGTTCCCCCGCGTCTGATGGCACGATCGCGGCCGGCACGATAGCTGCGTCTGATTCCCTGTCTTTTGGGGAAGCCAGTCCCCAGACGCTTACCTTGACCGCCCAGCCCCCCGGGGCGTATGGCATGCGGCCGCCCATGCCGGAGCTCTCGCTTGCAGGCTACCTGTTTCAGCTGCTGGTGGTCGCGGTCATCACGCTCGGGCTGGGCTACATCGCCCTCAAGTTCGCCAGGGACAAGATGAACCCGCTGATCAAGGGGAAGGGAATCAAGATCTTCGAGCGTCTTCCCGTCGATCCGAAGCGAGCCCTGCTCATCGTGGGCGTGGGCGAACGGCGCTGGCTGGTTGGCGTGGGAGATGCGGGCTTTCAATCGCTCGCCGAACTCGAGGCCAAGGACGTCACGGCCCTGGCGAGTCCGCCGGAGCCCCTAACGGGCGACGGTGCGGACTTCGGCAAGCTGGTCCAGGACTCCGAACCTCACGTTCAACCCCGCTTCAACCTGAACCGCTGGCTGCGCCAAATTGGGCTGGGCCTGGCGATCGCCCTCATTGTCGCTCCCATGGCCTATGCCCAGACCGGCCTGCCCGCGAATCCCCTCATGGACTGGGATCTCCGCGCACCCCTCGACACTCCGGGCCTCGCCACGCCCGTCATGTTGATCTTCATGCTCTCCGGCCTCAGCATCCTGCCCTTCCTGGTCATCATGACCACCTCGTTCATGCGAACCATCATCGTCCTCGGCTTCCTTCGCCAGGCGCTAGGCACCCAGAGCATTCCCCCCAACCCGGTGCTGCTCGGCATCGCCCTCTTCCTGACGATGTTCACCATGTCCCCGGTCTGGGAAACCATCGACAAGACTGCCCTTCAGCCCTACATGAACCGCCAGATCTCCCAGCAGGTGATGTTCGACCGAGCTCAGATGCCCCTGCGGGAGTTCATGCTGCGGCAGGTCAACCCCAACGAACTGGGCTTCTTCGTGCGCCTCTCGCGAACGCCGACTCCCCAGACCCCCAACGACGTGCCCATCCACGTCATCATCCCCGCGTTCATGGTCAGCGAGCTATCCACCGCCTTCAAGATTGGCTTCATCATCTACATCCCGTTCCTGGTGATCGACCTCGTGGTCGCCAATACCCTCATGGCGCTCGGCATGAGCATGCTCCCCCCGCAGATGATCTCGACCGCCTTCAAGATCTTGATCTTCTCGCTGGCCAACGGGTGGCACCTCATTCTCCAGGCCATCGTCCAGAGCTTCAAGTAGATGTCGGACGCCGTCGTCATCAACGTCGCCACCCAGGCCATCTTCCTGGTCCTGATCCTCTCGGGGCCGATCCTCATCACCGCCATGGCCGTGGGCTTCGTGGTCGCCCTCCTGCAGACGATCACCTCGATCCAGGAGCAGACCCTCGCCTTCGTCCCGAAGACGCTCGTGGTCTTCAGCGTGATCATCGCAATTGGACCCTGGCTGCTCAGTACGATGGTGGGCTACATCTCGAACCTGTGGCTCGGCATCCCGGACATGCTGGGGCGCTAGGATGAACGGGGTCCTGGAATGGCTGGGAGTCGCCTCTCCCATCTTCCTCCTGATACTCGGGCGCTGTGTCGGAATGACCTTTCAGGCCCCGGTGATAGGATCCCGGATCGTCCCCGGCATGATCCGGATGGGCCTGGCCTTCGCCCTGGCGATGGTCTACTTCTTGACCTTGAGCCAGGCTCCCACCCTCCCCAGCACGTTCCTGGGTTTTGCCCTCCTGCTGGTTTCGGAGGTGCTCTGGGGGATGACCCTCGGCTTCCTGGCCTCGATCGTTCACTACGCCATGCAGAGCGCGGGGGACTACGTGGCCCAGGCCGTCGGCCTCACGATGATCAGCACCATGAACCCCATGCTTCGCACCAACTCCACCGCCACCGGTCAGCTTTTCTACTATCTGGGCCTGGCCGTCTTCGTGCTGGCCGGCGGCCATCTCTTCATGCTCGGTGCCTTCTACCAGTCCTTCGAGTTGATCCCGCTGGGTGGCTTCGCGATGACTCCCGCGCTCTGGGGGCAGGTCCTGAACGTGACGGGAGCCCTGTTGCTCATCACGATGCAGATTGCCATGCCGGCCGTGGTGGTCATGTTCCTCGTGGACTTCGCCCTCGGGGTTATCAACCGCTCGGCGCCTTCGATCCAGAACATCCTCGACATGATCCAATCGGTCAAGCCGGGAGTCGGGCTCTTCGTCGTTTCCTTGATGGTCCCCAACGTCGTGACGGCCGCTCATGGGCTCTCGGAGCGCATGATCCGGGACGTTCACGCCGCCATCGCGGCCGAGCTGCGAGTTCAGGTCGCACCCTCATCGAGTAACCGATAGGACTGTTTTCCCCTCGAGTTCCGGCATGACCCGCAAAAACCGGACCCGCTGGCCTGTGAGGCCAGCGGGTCCGGTTTTCAGAGAGGGGTCGGTGTGTGAAGCCGACGTGTTTCAGTATGCCAGAGGGGGGACTTCCGTGCCGTTATCCAGGCCACGGGCGGAACGTGATACTGCTGACGCCCGCTTGCTCGCCCTCGTTTGCTCGGAAAAAAGGCAAGCCCTTGGCTAGATGAACATGTCCACGCCCTGGCCGAGGTGGCTGGGGCCGGGAGCCTTGGGAACGCTCTCGAGAAGCTGGGAGTTTTGATCCAGCGCGATGTCCATCGTCTTGCGCGCCATCATGAGGCCCACCACGCCCTGAATGGCCTTGGAGTTGGTGGATACGGACAAGCCCATGGAAGACCTCCTTTCGAAACATCCAAGCCTTACATACCCTGCCGAACGCCTGATTGTTTAACGGAATATTGAGTTTTCGCCGATCCCGGCGACCAGCCCGTCTCCCGACGGACGATCCCCGCCTTTTCAGCTTGAAGATCCGGGCGCGCTGGCGATAACCCTCGGGAAAGTGAGTTGCAAGAGTGCGTTTCCAGCGGCGCAGCGGCCCTCATCAGAGAATCCACCGGACGAGTTTGGTGGAAACGACCGTGGCGGATCCAGGCGAGCAAGCGATATAACGGGTTGGAATCGTCACCGATCCGGTGGATCGGGCTGGTACCTTCCCGGTGCGAGCTCCCGGTGTGAAAGGATCGACAGCCAATGAAGCCAACGACGCCAATGACGCTGAGGCTTGCCATCGCCTTCCTGCCGAATCGCCTGGACTCGGCATGTCGATGCGGCGCTCCGGGTCTCGATGAAAACTGCCCTTGTTGCGAGCGGGGCGTTTGCCAGGACTGTGCCATTTTCGTCGACCCCGAGAGTCGACTTCCCACCCGCCCGAGCTTGCTGATGGCCCGGGACTACCGCTCGGGAGTCCTCGCGCACCGGATCTGCCTCGATCCCCTGGCCGCGGCCCTCATCCCCTGCGTTTACCCCAAGGATGTCGCCATCCTGCTGCGCATTATTCGCGGCCCCCAGGCGCTAGGGCGGCGGACCCTCTAAGGTGAGCGCTCTCCTGTTCAGGGGAGTTCCCCTGTTCAGGAGAGCGCCCGCTCGTTTTAGCGCCAGCTTTTACTTCGAGCCCACGCTATCGCGGAGCAACAGTGAATGCCCGGTCATCTCCTTGGGCTGCGGGATCCCCAGGATGTCGAGCATGGTCGGCGCGATGTCGCTGAGCAAGCCGGTGCGAACGGAGCCCGGGTGGTTGACCAAGATTAACGGCACGGGGTTCAGGGTGTGGGCCGTGTGGATGCCGTCGCTGACCGGGTCGATCATCATCTCGGCGTTCCCGTGGTCGGCCGTGATGAGGGCGGTTCCCCCCACGTCTTCGATCGCATCGACCACTTGGCCCAGGCACTTGTCCAGAGCTTCGATGGCCTTAACCGCAGCCTGGAAGTCCCCGGTATGGCCCACCATGTCGGCGTTGGCGAAGTTCATGACGATCACGTCGGCCTGGTCGTTGCGGATCCAGTTCGCGGCGATCTGGGCCACCTCGAAGGCGCTCATCTCGGGCTTGAGATCATAGGTTGCGACCTTGGGGCTGGGAACCAGCACACGTTCCTCGCCGGCAAAGGGCTTCTCGACACCGCCGTTGAAGAAGAAGGTCACGTGGGCGTACTTCTCGGTCTCGGCGATGCGGAGCTGGCGCAGGCCTGCGTCCGCCAGCACCGGGCTGAGAATCCGGTCCAGGGACTGGGGCATGTAGGCCAGAGGCAGCCCGAAGGTCTCGTCGTACCGCGTCATGCAGACGAAGAACAGGTCTTGCGGATGGTGGGGGCGCTCGAAGGCGTCGAAGGGATCGAGGGCGATCGCCCGCGTGATCTCTCGCGCCCGATCGGGCCGGAAGTTGAAGAAGATGACCGCGTCCCCGCTCCGGATCGTCCCTTCCGGATCGATCAGGGTGGCCTTGATGAACTCGTCGGTCTCCCCGCGGGAATACGCCTGCTGGACGGCTTCGACCCCGTTGGCCGCCGTGAACTCCGACTTGCCTTCGACCATGAGCCGGTAGGCCTGCTCCACGCGCTCCCAGCGGTTGTCCCGGTCCATGGCGAAGTAACGCCCGACCACGCTGGCGACGTGTCCCAGGCTGCGGGTCTGCAACTGCTCCTCGACCTGGGTGACGAAGGCCAACCCGGATTGCGGAGCCGTGTCGCGGCCATCCGTGAAGCAATGGACGAATACCGGACTCACGCCCTGACGCTGGGCGAAATCCAGGAGTGCCCAGAGGTGATCCAGCGAACTATGAACCCCCCCGTCGGAGGTCAGGCCCATGAGGTGAAGGCGGCCGCCGGTGCGCTGGACATGCGCGATCGCGGCCATGAAGGTGGGGTTGGTGAAGAAGTCGCCGTCGTAGATCGACTTGGTGATCCGGGTGAGGTCCTGGTAGACGACCCGCCCCGCGCCCATGTTGGTATGGCCGACCTCGGAGTTGCCCATCTGGCCGGGAGGCAATCCGACCGCTTCACCGGATGTCGGAATGGTGGTCCAGGGGTATTGCTGCATGAGGCGGTGCCAGTTGGGCGTTTGGGCAGCGGCGATCGCATTCCCCTTCGATGCCGGGTTGATGCCCCAGCCGTCGAGGATGATGAGGGCCAAGGGTTTCGTTTTCACAATCATCTCCATGAGGAAAGTCGGATCATGGGGGACAAGTCGGAAACCTTGCCCCGTTGCTCAGAGGTAGCCTGGCTGGACCCGCAGGCAAAGGAACCCGGAAACCTCGTCCCCCATTGGGCCTGCGGGCCCATTTAGGCTACGCCTAGCGATGGGGGGACTACAGGGGGGTGTTCGTCGGCGTAGCCATGGCCCCCTAGTCTTCCGCTAATCCGCCCCCCTTGATGGGGGGCTACGGGGGGTGTTCGCCGGCGAAGCCATGGCCCCTAATCTTCCGCTAATCCGCCCCCCTCGATGGGGGGCTACGGGGGGTGTTCGCCGGCGAAGCCATGGCCCCTAATCTTCCGCTAATCCGCCCCCCTCGATGGGGGGCTACGGGGGGTGTTCGCCGGCGAAGCCATGGCGTTC
>DAZV01000022.1 GCA_002083825.1 Candidatus Sericytochromatia bacterium S15B-MN24 CBMW_12
TTCCCCGCCCTCGACAGTAATTAAACGGTGCAAGCTGTCTCAGCCATTATTGGCACAGAGGGAACCGAACTGCCGAGTCCAGAGTTCGTTGCCATCGGCATCGTACTTCCGCACGAAGGCGTCGCGATCGCCTGAACTGACTTGCCCAGGAAGCGTGCCATGGGTTAGTCCTGTGACGTATACCCCGCCGGCGTCGACAGAAATGCGCCTCGCTAGGTCATCGGTTGGAGTACCGAACTGCCGAGTCCAGATCACGTTGCCACTGAAGTCGTACTTCCGAACGAAGACGTCCGTACCCCCTGAGTTGCTCTGTCCCGGAAGAGCGCCGCCCGTGAGTCCTGCGACGTACACCCCGGTGGCGTCGACGGCGGTTCCAAGGGCCTGTTCAAAGAAAGAAGTGCCGAACTGTCGAAACCAGTCGATAGTCCCTTCTTGAGAGGGGGTGCTCTGCACCTTGATTCCCGTCTTTCCGTCGAGCGTGTCCCTGGAAACCGGTGTGGAAGCGGGTGGCGGTGGTGCTTGGCTACACCCCAGGATAGCCGTCATCAGGGTGCCCGTAAGCAGCGGACGAAGATTTCTCATGTGACTCCCTCTCTGAATAACGATTGATCGCACCTTGGTTAAATATGCAGCAACCCTCTCCTTCGGAGTAGAACCAAGCGATCAAGGGATTTTGTCACGCTGATTTATTCGCCCTCCCTCCCAACTGGTAAGGACCACTCGAAGCATTGAACGTCTCGGAGGCGCGTCGTCATGCACTTCAGGTTCAACGTATAAGGCATAAGCAAGATGCTAGCTTAAACGACGAGCGGCTCTCAGATTGAGAGCCGCTCGTCGTTTAGCCTGCAACCGCTCGTGCCAACCGCACGATTCCCTCCTCGATCGCCGGTTCTGTCAGGTGAGCGTAGCCCAACACAAACTGTCCACCCGGTGCGGACCGGGCATAGTACGGGGCCGCACTGGCGAGGCCGACACCCTCCGCCGTAGCCCGCGCTAGCACTTCGCAATCTGGCAGCCCACTCTCTAGCGAGATCAACAGATGCATGCCGCTCTGCCCGCCGAGAAACCGGACGCGATCGCCCAAATGCCGCGCGAGCGCCTGGATCAGACATGCGCGTCGTGCCGCGTACAGCGTTCTCATCCGACGGACATGCCGCCCGAGGTGGCCCTCGCGGATGAAGTCAGCGAGCACGGCTTGCTCAAGCAGTGGAGCATGGCGATCAGTTAGCCACTTGGCTCGTGAAACCAGCCCTACCAGGGCCGTGGGCACGATAAGGTAGCCCAGGCGCAGACCAGGGAAGAGTACTTTCGAGAAGGTGCCGACGTAGAGCACCCGGCCATGGCGGTCGAGGCCCTGTAGCGCGGGGATGGGGCGATCGCTGTAGCGATACTCACTGTCATAGTCATCTTCCAGGACCAGCGCCCCGGCCCGGTCGGCCCACGCGATCAGCGCGAGCCGGCGCGCGAGGGAAAGCACGGCACCCGTAGGGAACTGATGCGACGGTGTCGTATGGACCAACCGGACGCCTGACCGCGGCAGCCCATCGACCAGGAGACCGGCCTCATCCACGGGGACAGGAACGAGGTCCGCGCCGTAAGCTCCGAAAACATGCCGCGCCCCCAGGTAACCCGGCTCCTCGATGACCACGCGATCGCCCGGGTTCACGAACAACCGGGCTGTCAGATCGAGCGCCTGCTGTGAGCCGCCCACGATCACGATCTGATCGGGATGGCAGGTCACGGCTCGCACCCGCGACACGTACTCAGCGATCGCCGCTCGCAGGGGGGAATACCCGCGGGCGTCCTCCTCGTAGCCGAGCGGGACATTGCCATTCCGCAAGCACCGCTGGGTCAACGCTCGCCACACGTCGAGCGGAAACTGGTCGAGTGCCGGACCGCCAGCGTGCATGAAGGCGATTGGAGCAGATGCCGCCGCGACGCGCAAGGCGCCGGTTTCGGCGATTCGCCGGCCGTAGTCCGAGAGGGGATAGGCCGTTGAGGCCGCGGGCGCCGCCGGGCCAGCTGGACTGGCTTCCAACTGTCGCTCGGGCAGCTCCGTCGAGACATAGGTGCCAGCCCCCAAGCGCGAGGTCAGGTACCCTTCCACCAGCAGCAGGTCGAAGGCCAGCGTCGTCGTGCTGCGGGAAACCCCCAGCGATGCGGCCAGCGTGCGCGAGGAGGGCAAGCGCTCGCCCGGTGCGAGCTGCCCGGAGAGTATCGCCGAGCGTATCGCGCCGTACAGTTGTTGATACAACGGATCGGGTCCGGTGGGGTCGAGCAGGAAGGTCAGCGTCATGGCGTTTCCCCGTAAATTGGACTGGTCAAGATATCTTGAATTGGACATTTAGGAGATCCAATTTCGCACCTATGATGAAGGCAGTCCAGTCCCCCCTTACACCGACGGAGGCCACCGATGACCCTACCGCCTTTTTCTCGGACCGATCGCACCACGCTCAAGCGTCGGCCTCAACGCGGCAGCTACGACCCCGAACTCGTGCATGCCATCCTCGATGAGGGCCTGGTTTGCCATGTGGGCTTCGTCGTAGACGGCTTGCCCTTCGTCATCCCCAGTTCCTACTGGCGCATCGGCAACCGCCTCTACCTGCACAGTGCCCCGGCCAGCCGCATGCTGCAGCAATTGCAGCAGGGCGTCGACGTCTGTGTGACGGTCACCCTGCTGGACGGCCTGGTGCTAGCGCGTTCGGCCCTTCACCACTCCATGAACTACCGCTCGGTGGTAATCTTCGGACGCGCCGAGAGGGTTGAATCCGAGGCAGAGAAATTGAGCGCCTTGGAGGCCTTTTTGGACCATGTCGTGCCCGGGCGCGCCGCCGAGGTTCGGCCGCCAAACCCCACCGAAGCGGCTGGGACAGCGATCCTGGCGATCGCGATCGAGGAGGCCTCCGCGAAGGTGCGGACCGGACCGCCGGTCGACGACGCTCGCGACATGGATTGGCCGGTTTGGGCCGGCGAAGTTCCGTTGCAAATGGTGGAAGCTCAGCCGAAAGCCTCGCCGGATCTGAGGTTCGAGGGGCCCGTGCCGGCTTATGCCCGAGATTACGCACGCACGCGGAGGGACCGCGCCTCGGGTGCATCGTGACCCCGCCCTCTATCTGCGAGGGACGGCTCCATCTAACCTCGTTATGGTTAACCGTAGCTCTGTCAGTGGGGGCGCAATGAACCGTTCAATTCATCTCCTGGCCATTGTTCTCGTCTCTGTCTCCGGTTGCGCGCCATCACAACGGCCGCCCATCACCTCACCAGCGATCGCACAGCCCTCGGACGCCAACGTCGATGCTCCGACCCAGCAGGAGTCCGGTCCTCTGGCCCGGTTGAGAGAAAAGCTCGTCGAGAAGCTCTCGAACGATCGGCTGGCATTCGTCACGTCGCTCGGCCCGGACGGCCAACTCGCGCTCTACGACCAGGAGAATGACGACGTCTGGTTTTATCCGGGAGCCGGCACGGGAAGCATGGCCAACGCCTACGAGTTCGCTCCGAACCAGTTCACCTACGAGTTGGACAACGTGATCTACGCCTACGACGCCGAGCAAGAGCTGCGCATCCAGCTCTTCGATCCGCGCGCCGTCGGCGGCTTCGCGTTCTATCCCCTGCCCGACGTCCGCGGCAACATGTATTGCCTCGGTACCGACGATCCCGCCCAGGCGCTACTGGGCCGGGGGCAGCTCTACAAATTCAACGGCGCCCTCCCAAACCAGTTGCACGCCATGCGTGAAAAGCTCGTCGCGAGAGTCGGGTCGACCGTCCAGCGACTGGGCGACTTGCGGGGACTGCTGGCGAGCAGCACCGAAGCGGGCGTGCTGAGAGGTGGACGCGACCGCCGGCAAGCTCGTCTTCACGACCGGTGACGGCAGCCTCTTCCTGTACGACACGCGAAATCCTCAGGTCTTCCAGCTCCGGACCAACCGGGAATTCGACCGGGGTGAAGCGCGATTCACGACCATCTCTCCGCTGTTCGGGCGCTTCGTCGCGTGGGAGGACCGCGTCACGCACGGCGTCTACCTGCTCGACCTCGAGAACGGGAATGTCCAGACGCTGCCCTATCCGGACCTCTTGCCCGGCCTCGACGCGGATTCAACGGTCCTGGCGCGCGTCCCGTTCTTCTACGGCGCCGACCCATTCCACCTCTATGTTTCTGTCATCCGGAACGATGCCACCTTCCGCATCTACGAGTACGCCATCTACGCCGAGACGATTCTCAACCTCACGCTGCTCAACGTGTTCAGCGCGCCCTTGCAGTTCCGCCTTACCCCGGGCGTCCTGCAGCGCATCCCGCAGCCGCTGTGACGTGGCGGCACGACGTCGCTCAGAAAGGGCCCGTTCCCAGGTAGATGCTCGTGAACATCAGGGCACCGATGACGCAGAGCACGACGGCGAGCGACAGCGCCACGCGAGGGCGCGGGACGCCGAGACCGCGCAACGTCCCAACGTATTGCCATGCCGCGGCCCCGATGGTCAGCGTGCCCAGCGCGATCAGCGTGAGCCCCAGGTTGCGCGGCGCGTGCGGCCGGGCGAAGCCCTCGGCCTGTCGCAAGTACTCGAAGAACTTGTAGATCGAGAAACCGAACCCAAACATCGAGATCGCCGTCCTCACCCAGGCGAGAAAGGTTCGCTCCGCCGCCAGCACCGTTCGCTGGAGCGCGAGTTGGCTCGAATCGATCGCCATGCCGTCAACCCTCCTCTCGCCGCCCCGTCGTCGTCTCGAACGCATCGAGCGCGAGCAGGATCGCGAGCGATTCCGTACGAATGTCGTAGAGCACGAGAAACGCGCCTCCCTCTTCCGAAGGAGGCTGGACACTGAAGACGATCCGGTAGGCGTCGATGAAACTGGGGGCAGGATCGATCGAGCCACCGTTGGCGCCGTTCAGGTAAGGCACCACGTCGACGTGACCGTTCCACAAATCGAGGACGCAGGTCCTGCGGGTGCTCAGGTCTTGCCAGACCACGTAGCGGTTCTGATAGGGATCGACGCGCGGCGAATCGGCGAAGGCGGGCTGATCCAGAATCGACGTCGGCAACAGATTCAGGACCGTGTGATCGTCGGTGCGGTAGAGGTAGAGCCCGCCGTCGGCGGTCGAGAAAACGGCGAATCCCCCCTTGTTCGCGATGCGCAACGACGTCACGCCGCCATGGGCGTCGGCCAGGGCGTTGATTGGGGCGATGGCCACGACCTTGCTCAGCCCGTCGCCGTCCCGGGGCGCGTGATAATCACCGCTCGCCGGCGGAGTCGGCGCGAAGGCGGCATAGGCAAAGCCGATCCCCTGATCGGCGAGGTCCGGATCGGCCGTGCCGAGAAAGTAGAGCGCGTCGCGCTTGTCGATCGACGGCGAGAAGGCGAACCCGCCCACCTCGCGCCCGTCGACGAGCGTGACGCGCTCCTCGCGGTTCACGTCGTAGAGCACGATATCCCCATCCAGGTCATAGAAAAAGACGAATGGATAGGGCTCGCTGACGCTTCCGAGCCCCTCTCCCGCTTGAGGAAAGAACGTCACGTCGTGCGTATCCATCCGATACCGCGCCAGGATCGACGTGCCGCCCGTGTCGAAGGCGAAGGCGTAATGGTCGGCCGGCTCGGGAGCCGCCCCGGACGTCGCCGGCGGCGTGACGACGAGGCCGGGGAACACGGTTCCTCGCCATGAGGCTGGCCCCGGCGACTCGAGCGAGCGGCCATCCGTCGCCGGAGTCGGGACGGGCCCGCAAGCCCAAAGCCGGGTCAGTGCGAGGATGCCGGTCATCAGCGTAATCGCGCGTACGACATGCAAGGGCGACTCTCCATGAAAAACAGCGACTGCCCCTCTGTCGACCTTAACCGACAAATAGACTTCGCGCCTCCAAGATATGGCAAATCTTGTTGACTCATGTCGACCGGTACGCGCTCACCCCGTCCTCGACGCTCCGGAAGAAATGCTGGGGGCCGATCCGAGCCACCAGTCCCGCACGCTGGAGCTGGGAGTAGAAGGGCGCATGGACCCGGGCGAACGCGAGCGTGACGCCCTGGGCGCAAAGCTCGTCGGCGAAGTCCGCGAGCATGTCGAGCGACGTCACGTCGGCGCCGGTCACGGCCTCCGCGTCGACGAGCAACGCGAGGGCGATCGCTCCGGGCAAGAGGGCCCTCAGGTCGACCAGGGGCGGGCGAAACTTCTCGATGAACGGCAATCCGGCCGGAATCGCTCCGATCGTCTCCACCCCCCGAGCCTGAAGCTGCAGGCCCCAGGAGAGGGGAGGGGAGAGCGCCGTGACCAGGAAGATCCCCGGGAATCGGGGCGAGACCTGACACAGGACGACCAGGGTCACGAAGGTGGTCAACCCGATCCCGAAGGTCCACGGGTGAATCTCGGGCAGCCGCCCGGCGTCTTCCCAGAGCTGTGGCAGGACGTGCATGGTCTCGAGACGCATGCCGAGCAGGCGCTCTCCCTGGTCGGCCATGATCGTGAGGCCGGTGCCCGCCATGAATCCCGTCAGGATGGGCAGGGACAGGAAGTCGGCCAGGAAGCCCAGGCGGGCGTGCCGACGCCCGCCCGCCCCCTCGTATCAGTCGCGCGCCAGCATGGCGGCCAGCTCACGCTCCATGTCACGGTAGCGCTCACCGCTGACGTCCACCAGGACGCGCTTGAGCGTGCCTCCCTTGAAGGCGAAGGGCGCCTGATAGTCGTCCGTCACGGGCTGGCCGCTGTTGCGCCCCACCTCCAGCTTGGCGCTGAGCCCGAACTTTCCGGGTTGAGTCTGGATCCGGGCTTCGCCGATCATCTCGTCGTCGAGGTAGAGTGCCGCCGTGCCCACGGGGATGTTGCCTTCGCGGCTTTCGAGTCGGAAGCGCACGCCCAGTAGGTGCTTCCCCCGCGGCAGGTCGACGGACGAGGTGACTTTCTGAAGCTTGTCTCCCAGCCAGTTATAGACGTAGTGGAGCTTGCCGCCCTGGATGAACAGGGTGTGCCCTCCGAAGCGGCTTCCCTCGCAGAACAGCACGCCCTCCGCCTCGGGTGAGTCGAGGCTCACCTCGGCGGCGATGTTGAAGGAGCGAGCCCGGATGTCGGGTGCCACGGCCTCGGGCACCGCCGTGCCGGGATAATAGACGTAGTGATCCCGCGGCTTGGACGGCTGAGGACGGGGGGTGCCGAGGAGTTCGATCGCCGTGCGGTCGTCGAGGGGGATCCCGCGATACAGACCCGCCAGCATGTTCCAGATGGCCTTCATCTGCTCGAGGCGTTCGGGGTGCTGGTCGACCAGATTTCGCATCTGGCTGCGGTCTTCCTGGAGGTTGAACAATTCCCATCGGTCCGCGCCGAAGTGTCCCCAGCCCGAGGGGGCCGCGGCATGGATCGTGTTGGCTTGCCATCCTTGATACCAGACGGCCCGGGTGCCGAGCATGGTGTAGAACTGGGCGTCCTTCGCCGTCGGAGCCTTGGCGTCGTCGAACGTGTGCTTGAAGCTCACTCCCTCGAGGGGGCTCTGCACGTAGCCTTTGACCTCGGCAGGAGGCTCGATGCCCAGGCAGTCGTATAGGGTCGGCACGATGTCGATCGCATGGGCGTACTGGTCGCGCACCTCGCCCCGGGCCTTGATGCCTTTCGGCCACGAGACGATCATCGGGTCCGAGGTTCCGCCCTGGTGGCTGGAGAAGCGCTTCCACAGCTTGAAGGGCGTGTTGAAGGCCATCGCCCAGCCCGTCGGGTAATGGTTGTAAGTCTTCTCGGTCCCCAGCACGTCGAGGAACTTCATGTTCTCCGCGATCGTGTCCGGGACTCCGTTGAAGAACTTCATCTCGTTGACCGAGCCGTTCGGGCCGCCCTCGCCGCTCGCGCCGTTGTCGGAGACGACCACGACGATCGTGTTTTCCAGTTGGCCGGTCTCCTCGAGGTAGTCGAGCAACCGCCCGATCTGGGCATCGGTGTAGCTGACGAACCCCGCGTAAACCTCGGCCATGCGGGCGTACAGCTTTTTCTCGTCCGCCGAAAGCGTTTCCCAGGGCCGCACGGTATCGCCTTCCGGCCAGGGCTTACCGTCGGGGCTTCGCAAATCGGCGTAGGGGTTGAGTGGCGGCAACTGCGTGTTCTCGGGGACCATGCCAAGCTTCTTTTGGTTGGCGAGCACGAGGTCGCGGTACTTCTCGTATCCCATGTCGAACTTGCCCTTGTATCGGTCCGCCCACTCGGGCCAGACGTGGTGCGGGGCGTGTCCGGCGCCTGGGCAGAAGTACATCAGCCAGGGCTTGTCCGGGGCGATCGCCTTGGCGTCCTGGATGAACGTGAGCGCCTTGTCTGCCAGGTCCTTGCTGAGGTGGTAACCCTCCTTCGGCGTGGCGGGCGGCTCGACCGGATGGTTGTCGTAGACCAGATCGGGATACCATTGATCCGTCTCGCCGCCCAGAAAGCCGTAGAAGCGCTCGAAACCTCGTCCCAGCGGCCAGCGGATCTTGGAGCTGGCCAGGTTTTCCTCTTCTTCGGGCGTCAGATGCCATTTGCCGATGGCGAAGGTGTTCCAACCCCGCTCCATCAGCACTTCGGAGAGCAGGGCGTTCTCGAAGGGCACGCGGCCGTTGAAGCCTGGAAAGCCGCTGGTCGCCTCGGTGATGCAGGCCATGCCGTTGCTCGTGGCGTTGCGCCCGGTCATGAGGCACGAACGGGTGGGCGAGCAGAGCGCCGTGGTATGGAACTGGCTGTAGCGCAGCCCCTGGTCCGCGAGGCGCTTCATGTTCGGCACCTCGATCAGGCCGCCGTACAGGTCGAAGGCCCCGAATCCGACGTCGTCCCAGACGATGTACAGGACGTTGGGCGCCCCTTCCGTAGCCTTCGGGGCCTCGTAGGGAGACCAATCGGGCACCGAGTCGCGGATGTCGAGGCTGATCTTCCCCTTGAATGCCTTGGTCATCCTTCCTCCTTGAGCCTGGCTCAGGCTCTCGACTGCATGCTAACCTTGCGGCGCCGCTTGATGGGGCGCCTGGGCCTCTGCCTGCACGCGCATCACGGCTGACGGGTCCCGCCCCTGTGCGAGTAGGGCCGCCATGCTCCTCATGGGATGGTTGATGTTTCCGAAGAAGGCCTTGTAACCCGCACAGAGGTAGTTAAGTCCCGGCTCGCCGTCCGGAGCTCGCATGAATCGGTTGCGCGGACACTCGCCATTGCAAGCGAATTTGACGGGACACTCGCGACAGACGCGAGGCAGGGCGTCTCGCTTGGCCTGGCCGAAGGCACGCTGCCGATCCGAGGCCATGAGTTCGAGCATCGGTGTCTCGGTGATGTTGCCGAGCCGGTAGGCGGGCTCCACGAAGTGGTCGCAGCAATACAGATCGCCGTTGTGCTCCAGCGCGAGCGCGTTGCCGCACGTCTCCGCGAAGACGCACATGGTGGGCGGCAGACCGCACCAGGCGGCGAGCGCCGACTCGAAGAGCTGGACGAAGACCTTGCCGACGTCGTGGCGGACCCACTCGTCGAAGACGGTCGTGAGGAAGCGTCCCCACTGCTCGGGGCAGACGCTCCGATCGGTGACGCTCTCGCCTTCCTGGGTGTAGAGGGGACGCGCCTTTCCACCGTCCTCGCCCGCGCTCTCGGCGACCCGCTCGACGATCGGGATGAACTGGACGAAGTCGGCGCCCAGCTCGTCGCGAAAGAAGCGGTAGACCTCGAGCGGATGGTCGGCGTTGGCCGCATGGACCGTGCACAGGATGTTGAATGGCACGCCGTGACGCTGCATGAGCCTGGCGGCGCGCATGACCTTGCCGTGGGTGGGGCGGCCCGCCTTGTCGACCCGGTAGGCGTCGTGCAGCCGGCGCGGCCCGTCCATCGACAGGCCGACCAGGAAGTCGTTCTCGCGCAGGAACTTGCACCACGCCTCGTCCAGCCGGGTGCCGTTGGTTTGGATCGTGTGCTCCAGCGACATTCCCGGCCGCATGTGCTTCCGGACCAGCGCCATGGCGCGCTTGAAGAACGCAAGTCCCATGAGCGTCGGCTCGCCACCCTGCCAGGCGATGGTCACGCGCGACGATCGCTGGGCACCGATGACCTGCGAGATGTAGGCTTCCAGCACCTCGTCCGACATGCGGAAGGGGCTGCCGGGATACAGGACTTCCTTGGAGAGGAAGAAACAGTACTTGCAGTCGAGGTTGCAGATGGCGCCGGTCGGCTTGGCCATCACGTGGAAATAGGACGGCGCGTTGCGCGACCAGACGGCGGGTTCTACCGGCTGCCCCATCGGCATCATGCCAGGCTCGTCCTTCAAGCTCATCGATGACCCTCCTTGATCGCCGTTCTCAACGTCGAGCGAGAGCAGTGTCGTGACTTGCTCTGATCGCCATTGAGCAAAAATAGATCATTAGGTCGAGCCAAACATACGCGCCGCCGTTCCCCTTTACAACGCTACGCTAGGGTGTCTTTCCTGATGATAATCGGCCATTCGAGGCACTGAGCGGAGTAGAAGTGCCTGACGATGCACTTCCAAGACGCTTGATCGTCGATGACGCTTCCACTGGCATCCCCGCAGCGTCTCTGCGGGTGGTGCTGATTTTTCCGGAAAGGATCATGAGCGTTCGCACAGGGCATAATCATGAGGAAGGGATGTCAGTCGCGCATGTCGCCCTGGACCCATTTTGAAGCTTGAGAGGTTTCCATGGCCTGGAGTGCGGTTGTAACGACGCTGGTTCGCGGATCCTTCGAACCGGGCGCTCCCTTCCGTAAACCATGGGGGATAGCCGCCGATCCTCACGGAAACCTGTTCGTTTCAGATTTCGAGGACCGCTGCATCCACAAGGTTCTGCCTTCCGGAGAAGTCACGACCTACGTCGGCGAGTCCCGGAAGCGGCCTCCCTCCGGCTCGAAGGCTTACGACGTTGATGCGGTTGTCGCAGATGCGGAGGGGACTCTATTCTTCGTCGATCTCCAGCAGAATCGCATAGGCCGGATCGATACGCGCATGGGCAAGGTCGTAATCCTGGCTGAAAAGGGGATGCCTGGCTTCAACGGCATCGCCTCTCAGGGGATCAGCCCGATCGCTTGCATCCTCGATGAGACGGGGAATCTGCTGATTTCTGATGGGGGGCATCATCGACTTCTTCGGGTGAGTCCCGAAGGTGCCGTCTCCACGGTGGCCCGCAGAAACCCGGGCCAGGAAGGAGGCGTCCGCTTTCCCGGTGCCATCGCGCAGGACGGCCTCGGCAACCTTTTCGTGGCAGATTCGGGAAACCGCAGGATCCTGCGAATATCTCCCCAGGGGACGGTCGAGACCCTTGCCGGGATCGACGAGAGCAACATCCTCAGCCCGGGAGCCTTTGTCGATGGAAAAGGCGAGGAGGCGCGCTTTGGGTCTATCTCGGCCCTTGCTTCCGACAAGGACGGCAACCTCCTTGTCGCTGACGGCGAGAACAACCGGATCCGGAAGGTATCCCCTGATGGCATCGTTTCCACCTGGGCGGGGGGAGAAGGGTCGGGAATCGCCGATGGCCCGCGAGGGGAGGCTCGGTTCAACCGTCCGGCCGGACTGGTTCTGGAGCCATCGGGAGTCCTTTACGTCTTAGACCACGACGAAGCGGGTTCCCTCTTGGTGCGTCGGGTCGCGCGAGACGGCGTGGTGACCACGCTTCCGACGGAAACAACGGTGATTTCCTCGCGTTCGGGGTTGCCGAACGGCACCCTTCGGCTGATCTTCGAAGATGCGATGATCGAGTTCGAGTCGGCGGATCCTCAACTCTTCATCGCCTTCTACGCCGATCGCTGGGATCGCGAGGAGATGATCGACTTGCCGACCTTGGAGGGAAGGACGATCCTGAAGCTGGTCGTATCCTACGCGGAGTACGCGCAGAGCACGTCCGTGGGCTTCTTCTTCGAAGATGGCACAAAGGCCTGGCTGGAGGCCGAACTTCACCGCGACGGCGTACGAATTACCTGAGGTCAGCCCGATGCCTGATGTTTACGACTGGATTCAACTCCCTGGCAAGTCCATCGAGGGTGTCAGCTTCAGCTCGGATGAGCGGGTTCTGGAATTCCAACTCTCGAATGTGCGCTGCGCAAGCAACTCGGAGTACGTGACCTTCGAGTCTTCCGATCCGAACGTTCCGCTGGTGCTGTTCTCGGTGAACTCGGAGTCGAAAACCTGCCGACCGCTTGATCCGATGACGCTGCTGGGAGGCACGATCTCGGAGGTTTCGGTGCCGTACGTTTTGCCGGGAACCGGCCTCGAGACCTACCTGGAGATTCTATTCGCGGATCGATCGTTGATCCGAATAAGGTCCGAAGACCCCACGATTCCGATCCGCCTCTCGTAGCCGAGCCCGGCGTCGTCCCCGACGATGTAGAACGCGTTCGGAACGCCCTCGGGCGCCTCGTAGGGCGCCCAGTGTCTGGCGTCAACTCGTTTTACGTGTTGCCTCACGGTGGGGCGGGCGACAGATTCCCCGGCTGCGGCGTGGAATCCTTGCCTCCCATGGAGAAAGTCCGGACGTTTTTGGGCGGTAATAGCAAGCGATTGCCAGGCATCAAACCCTTACCTTCGTCACAAGGACACCAAATCGTCGCCTGGTTGGCGTAGTTGGCGTACTCGTCAACTACGCCAACGTTCCGAACAATTACCGCTTCCGGAGCGTAAACACGGTTGCGGGTCTCACACCTCAGGCCGAGTTCGAGGTCATGTCCACCACGATGCTGGTGAACTGCCCCATTCCGGAGAGCCTGCAAAAGGAGTAAGGGGGCGACCGTGCAGCGAAAGCGACTATCAGCCCTCCTCGTCCTGGCTGGCGTGATGCTGGCTGGTGGTGTCCCGGCCCAGCCTTTCGTCACGAGCACGACCAACCAAAGCCAAGCGGAGACGGCTCGGGTCAGCGACCTGCTCTTCATGTTTACCCATCGCTTCCTCGTCAGTGGGGGAAAGGTGATCAACTCGCCGACCTTCGCGCTGGCGACTGGACTGACCGACCGTTCGGAAGTAGAAGTGCGCTACGCGACGAACTCGACCGTCGGCGGGCGGTTCAACTAGTGGCAGCCCCTACTGAAGTGCCAGATCCTGCCCTCGGCTCCCGTCCGGGTCTCCGCGATCGGGGCCTACGACTCGGCAGCCGTATCGGCGGATGGGGCCCTGGTAGTCGCCACCGATCTGAGGCCTTTCTCGTTGATCGGCTCTGCCCGGGGCTTCTCCTCCGGCTACGGGGTCGGAGGGGCCACGGCGGCCCTGGGGGCAGGAGTCATCTGGCATCTCAATCGCTTCCTGGGGATATCCGGTGACTACAATGGGGTGGTCGCCGCCCGGAACCCCGCGGGGATCGCCACCCAAGCCCCCATGCTTCCGGCATGGAGCGCGGGAGTCGAATTCATCATTCCTTACTCTCCCCACCGCATGTCCCTCCATGCCACGAATGCCGACACCCAGACCCTCCAGGGCCTGAGCATGGGGACCACGGCGATCCGGTACGGCTTCGATTTTCTGGTTCCCTTCGGGAGCATGGCTCGCTGGGCGGCCCTATTCCGCCCAGCGAGGCCCCACAGGTTCCCGCGATGGTTCCCGCCACGGTCTCCGCCCAGCCTAGCCAGAGCCCGGTGCTCGAGATCCGGGACTTTGATTTCAGCCCGGCCGAGGTGAGGATTCCACGAGGGACGACCGTCCGCTGGGTCAACCGTGGGCAGATCGACCATACGGCCACGTCGGATACCGGGGTTTGGGATTCCGGATGGTTGAAACCTGGTCAGAGTTATTCCCGGCGCTTCGATCAGGCGGGGGAATACCCTTACCACTGTACCCCGCATCCCTTCATGAAGGGTACGGTCATCGTTCGTTGACATCCACCCCACGGCTGAAGCCGGGGATTCCTGACATTGCGCTAGCCAGATTGGTTCCTGCCAGCACCCCCTGGCGGGAGTTCGATCCCTATCTTACGGAAGTTCGTGGATCCCTTCCGCGTCCGAGCAAGCTTCCGCTGGGCACGGGCAAGACGCTCCTCGTGCTTGCGAAAGCTGCTGAGACTTTCAATCGGTGGGGCGCTAAGTCATGCCCTTGGACCGAAGGAAGCTCGCGAGCGTCACGTCCGAGCCCGCCACATGATGGTAAACCCACGCGTTGAGGAAAGCGGCGATGTCAAAAGTAAGCCGCCTTCGCCGGCCTGGTGTTTGTCTTTCATGCTGCCACCGTTTCACGCGATTCAGCAGGCGCGCGTGTTCGGCTTCATGGATCTCGGTTTGATCGGAGGGGAAGCCGTAGTCGCTCATGAGGCGGGACTCCGCGCCGAAGTGGCGATCGACATACGCCACGAGCGTGTCGATCGCCTCAGTCTGGACCTCGTGGCCCTGCTCCATGCGGATGGCCGCATCCAGTCGCTGAATCAGACCTATCAACTCTGCGTGATCCCGATCGAGTTCCTCGATCCCGAGTCGGTATTCGGACATGTCGAGCATGAGCGGCCTACTTCCTGAAATCATTTCCGGGGGCTGGATAGGCACGTGCGAGAGCCAAGCCTTTGCCGAATCGGCTACAATAGTTCCCCAAGTGTAGCAAGCAGTCTACGAGGCTCCAAGTGGCGAGCGCAATTTGCCGTCAGCGCGCGCGATGCTCGGCAGTGACATGCGCAAATTCGTTTGCAGCGGCCAAGGGAAAACTCGGGCCACTCAGGCCGCCGCATGAGCCAGCCATTCCCCACGCAGTGACCGAATTCGGAACGGATGCGCTCGGAGAGGCGGAGCTTGCGGCATGGCACGAGGCCTCCATCGTCTCGATGACAGCACGGAATGCCTATGAGGAAAGAGGTTTGATGTCTCCCGTTATTCGTAAAGGGTGCCGCCTGGGGTTTTGCCTGCTTTGGGTCGGGCTTGGCTTCATGCAACCGGCAAACGCCCAATCGACGCCTATCGAGCCCCCCTCTCTCCGTCCACCGGCTAGCCGGCCATCGCTGCAGTTGCCGGGAGTCGGTTTTGGCCGCGGTCACTGGAGCATGAGCTTCGGCGCCTTCATGTGGCCGGACAAGCTGTACCTGCGAAACCTTCACTTGCAGGCCGACATGGATCTCATACCGGGCACCCGCGCGCACGCGATCGTTCGCTCCAACCGAGAGTTCAACCGGCTGGACAAATTCGAGCCCTACTGGGATGAGGCCTATCTCGAAAGCTTCGGCTCCTTGGACTGGGGAGGGCTGCTATCAGCCAATTTGAAGGCGGGACGCGTCCGTTACCTGAGGTTTCCTTATCCTGACAACCTTTCCATCTTCGATCAGGTCCCGAGCGTTTCCGACCTGAAGGGAGCGAGCGAGTTCACGGGGTACGAAGGCCCGCTGTTCACGCTGGACTACGCGCATGGCACGGGGCTGGGCTGGCATTTCGTCAGTCTCCGGGAGCAGCGCATCGAGAACTACGGCCGCTACCTGGGAGAGGCGGGGCCGTTCGTCTTCGAGGGACGCGCGGGCGAACTGCAAATCAGGCCTGAACCGCTCGGCCGTTCGGCACCCGGCTACAATCTCTTCGCAGGGGCCCGCGGGCTGGGCTTTCAGGTCGGCTTGATGTACGAGCGTTTGCAGGGCCAGCCAATCTACACCGGGGTGATGGTGGGTTTCGCCTCCAACTGGCTGACCCAATGGGCCGGAAACGTCGGGGCGGATTACGCGCGATCGCCGCAAGGGGTGGCCGTGCACCTGACGCCCCTGAAAGGAACGATCGGGTTCGAGCGCGAAGCGCCGCGGGGGGCCGAGCTGGTGGGCGAGGTCACGGCTGAACGGATTCGCACCTACTGGCAGAACAGCCAGATTCGGAACTTCTACGAGCACCGGCTCTCGAGCTGGGGCGAGACCACGGATCCGAGCCTGATCGCGGTCGCCGAGGAGGAGTCGTGGTACCTGCAGGCCGAGGCGCTGGTCAGTCCGAACAACTCCTTTCAGAGCTGGGACGATCTGGTTCGCTGGGAGAAGCAGCGGCAGGGGCCCGCGCAGCTCAGCCAGAAGGTGCGGTACAAGTTCTACCGACGCGCCCCCGACCCACGCGCAGGGGAGGGGCTGAACGCTGCCAGAACGGCACAAGCTGTCTCAGCTATCGTAGGCACAGAGGGTCCTCACTGAGCCGGTAGCCGACTCCGGGTTCGGTCATCAAATGATGGGGCCGGGTGGGGTCCGGCTCCAGCTTTCGCCGGAGCTGGCTGATATGAACCCGAAGCGTATGCTGGGCATCCTCGTGCTCGTCCCCCCAGAGTTCACGTAGAAGCTGGCGATGGGTCACGACCTTGCCGGCGTGACGAATGAGCACCGTGAGAAGCCGGTACTCCGTCGGGGTAAGGTGGACCTCGTCGCCATCGACGAAAACCCGACGCGCGGCCAGATCGACCGACCAGCTCCCGCAGTCGAACGCGGCGGCCTCCGGAGCCCCCCGGTGGGCCCCATGGCGCAGGGCGACGCGCAGCCTCGCCAGGAGTTCCCCGATTCCGAAGGGCTTGGTGAGGTAATCGTCCGCCCCGGCGTCCAGGGCGGCGATCTTGTCGGATTCCCGCTCGCGTGCGGACAGCACGACGATCGGGACCTCGCTCCACTTCCGAATCTGACGAACCACGTCGAGACCATCCATGTCGGGGAGTCCCAGATCCAGAATCACGAGGTCCGGGCGCTGTTCGGCGACGCATCGCATCCCCTCGGCAGCGGTGACCGCCTCGCCCATCCGGTAGCCATGAAGCGGAAGCGAGGCGCGAAGGAAACGCCGGATGGGCGCTTCGTCTTCTATGACGACGATCAGGGGCTTCGGGTCAGCCATGGTCACGAGACCTCATGCGCGGAGAGCGGGAGCTCAGCGGGGGAAGGGGCGAATGGCAGCGAAAAGCGGAAGCAAGCGCCGCCGGTTCGGTTGAAGGCCACCATCGTACCGCCATGGGCCGTGATGACTCCACGGCAGATGGCGAGCCCCAATCCGGCACCCGAACTACCGCTGAGCGCCGGATGGCGGTAAAACTTCTCGAAGACCCGCTCTTCCTCCCCGGGGGGAAGGCCGGGGCCGCGATCGCAGACCGATACCCAGAGGAGCTCTCCCTCCCGCCATGCCGCGACGCGGATCGGAGTGCCTGCCGGCGTGTACTTGGCGGCATTCTCCAGGAGGTTCCCAAAGACTTGCTCGATCAAGACGGGGTCCCCGTTGACGAAGGGCAGCTCTGGGGCAAGATCCACCTCCACGGGGTGCTGCGTCAGGATTGGATGCAACCGTGCAAGTGCCGGTGAGAGCGCCTCTTCCAGGGGGAAGCAGGTCCGGGTCAACTGAACCGAGCCGGCTTCCAGTCGGGTCGCCTGTAGGAGGTTGTTGACCAGCCGGCTCAAGCGCTCCGCCTCCTCGACGATGCTCTGGGCAAGCTCACGTCGGATGTCGGGATCCAGGGCTTCCGCGCCTTCCACCAGGGTTCCTGCCGAACCCACGATACCTGTCAACGGAGTACGCAGGTCATGCGAGACCGAGCTGAGCAGGGCGCTGCGAAGCTGCTCGGATGCAGCCTTTCGCTGGGCGGCATTGGCTTCTTCCCGGGCTTGGGCTTGCGCCAAGGCGATCGCCAGTTGGTTGACGACCGTCTCGAGGGTGGAGCGCAATTCAGGAGCGAGCGGCGGAGATCCCTCGGGGCGGGGAATGGCGATCGCCCCGTGGGTCCGCGGGGCGGACCGCACCGGCATGAAAAGGTAGACGGAGCCTGGAAAGTTCGTGGTGCCGGGGCCTGCCGCCGTGCCTTCCCGCAAGACCGCGCGCAGGATTTCCTGCTCACTTGGCGTGAGAGGAGACGGTGGGGAGACGGCGGCGATGGGCGCTCCCTGCTCATCTTTCAACCATGCTCCGACCGTGAGCCCGAGTTTCTGGCTGAGCAACCGGGCTGCCTCCGCCAGCATCTCCGCAGGCGCGTGTGCCGTTAGCAGAGAGTGGCTCAAGACGTTGAGAGCGAGTGCGCGGCGCTCCCGCTGCCGGGTCGCTGAAAGTTCGGCTACCAACCGTGCCGTCAGGCTGCTGATCACGGTTCCCACCAGGCCCATGACGAAGAAGGTGAAGAGGTACTGGGTGTCCGAGACGGCGAAGGTGAGGTAGGGATGCGTGAAGAAGAAGTCGAACGCTCCGACTGACAGCAAGGCAGAACCGAGGGCCGCCGTGCGGTTCCCGCGTAGCGCCACCGCCACGTTGCCGAGCAGGAAGACCATGATCAGGTTGGATTCGGCGATGTGGCCATAGAGCAGCAGATCGACGAAGGTGCAGGCGACGACCACGACGATCGCCCAGGCAAAGGCTCGCCATGACGAGCTCTCGGTGCGGAGGGTGGGGGTGTCCGCCCCCAACCATCCTTCCCGCAGGGATCGAGGTGCGGTGAAGCTTGGTCGCGTCATGGCCCCATCCTACCACTCCCCCTTCGCTCCTCCGCGAATCTTGAGGTTTTCTTGACGCCGCCGGAGCTAATCTTGACCCCGTCCTGACTTCGGTTCGCCTCGACCCCCGCTCCGGAGCCCGGGCGGTTTTCGGTTCGACCCTGCGCTTCTAGGGCGAGAATAGGAGGCCCAATGACCCTCGGAACCCTGGCGCTTCTGGCGATCTGCGTCGCCATCGGGGCTTACCTGAGCTACGTGATGCTGCGCCCCGAGCGCTTCTAGTCCTGGAGACAAACCCATGATCGAACGCGAAAACCGCGAACGCCAAGCGGAGCTGCACTCCGCCCACAGATACGCGCATAAGCCCCGCGGCGAGCGCCGGCACGTGCCTCGGGTCGATACCTCGGGGATCATCCAGCGCGCGATGATCGAGGCCGTATCGAAGCTCGACCCGCGCGTCATGGTCCGCAACCCGGTCATGTTCGTCGTGGAGATCGGCACGATCCTGACCGCCCTCTTGACGTTCAAGCCGGACCTGTTCGGGCCGAGCGGGGCGAGCCCCGCCTACAACGGCGTCATCACGCTCATCCTGCTCGTCACCTTGCTCTTCGCGAACTTCGCCGAGGCGATTGCGGAAGGTCGAGGCAAGGCCCAGGCCGATAGCCTCAAGAAGACCAAGAGCGACACCATGGCCCACCGCCGTCGCCCCGACGGAGCCTACGAGGACGTGATCTCCACTGAGCTTCGCAAGGGCGACGTCGTCCGCGTGGAGGCATGGGAGCTCATTCCGGGGGACGGAGAGGTCATCGAGGGGATCGCGTCGGTCGACGAATCCGCCATCACGGGCGAATCCGCCCCCGTCCTCAAGGAGCCCGGCACGGACATCGCCTCCAGCGTCATCGCCGGCACCAAGGTCGTCTCCGACTTCCTGGCCATCCGGATCACGGCCAATCCCGGAGAGTCGTTCCTCGACAAGATGATCGCCCTGGTGGAAGGCGCGGCCCGCCAGAAGACCCCCAACGAGATCGCCCTGACGGTGCTGTTGGCCGTGCTCACGCTGATCTTCCTCTTGGTGACGGTGACGCTCGCGCCCTTCGGGATCTACTCCCAGAGTCCGGTGGACGTGGCGACGCTCATCGCCCTCCTGGTCTGCCTGATCCCGACGACCATCGGCGGCTTGCTCTCGGCGATCGGCATCGCGGGCATGGACCGGGTGGCCCAGTTCAACGTGATCGCCATGTCCGGCAAGGCGGTCGAGGCTGCGGGCGACATCAACACGCTCATCCTCGACAAGACCGGCACCATCACCTTCGGCAACCGCATGGCCTCCGAGTTCATCCCCGTTGGGGGCTGTAGCGAGCGTGCACTCGCCGAAGCGGCCATGGCGGCGTCGTGGCAGGACAGCACGCCGGAAGGCCGGTCGATCGTGGCCTTGGCCGTTCGGATGGGAACATCGGAGCGCCCGGAGTGGGACCAGGCGACCGGCATCGACTTCTCGGCCGAGACGCGCATGAGCGGCACCGATCTGACCGACGGAACCCTCCTGCGCAAGGGTGCGAGCGATACCATCAAGCGATATGCGCTCGAGCGCGAAGGGAGCGTTCCCTCCGATCTCGAAGCGGCCGTTCGCAGGGTTGCCGAGGAGGGGGGGACTCCGCTCACCGTGGTTTTGGGCAACGAGATCCTGGGGGTCATTCACCTCAAGGACACCATCAAGCCGGGGATGCGCGAGCGCTTCGATCAGATGCGCGGCATGGGCATCCGGACGGTGATGTGCACGGGCGACAACCCCGTGACCGCGCGGGTAATCGCCAAGGAGGCCGGCGTCGACGACTTCCTGGCGGAAGCGAAACCCGAGGACAAGATGCGGCTCATTCGCGACGAGCAGGCGAAAGGTAAGCTCGTCGCGATGACGGGCGACGGGACCAACGATGCTCCTGCGCTCGCCCAGGCGGACGTGGGGCTGGCCATGAACTCGGGGACGCCTGCGGCCAAGGAAGCCGCCAACATGGTGGACCTCGACTCGGACCCCACCAAGCTGATCGACGTCGTGGCCATCGGCAAGCAATTGCTCATCACGCGTGGGGCGCTCACCACCTTCTCGACCGCCAACGACGTCGCGAAGTACTTCGCGATCCTCCCGGCGATCTTCGCGGTGGGCCTGCCCGAACTGGCCTCCCTCAACGTGATGCGGCTCGGGAGCCCCCAAAGCGCCCTCATCTCGGCCCTGATCTTCAACGCGATCGTCATTCCGCTGCTCATCCCGCTCGCGCTCAAGGGCGTGAAGTTCCGCCCGCTGACGGCCGATCAGCTCCTGTTCCGGAACGTCATGATCTACGGCCTGGGCGGCGTCATCGTCCCCTTCATCGGTATCAAGCTGATCGACCTGGTGGTCGGGCTCTTCATTTAGGGAGGTCACTCCATGGATATCGTATTCCTTGCCCTCGCTTTCGGCTTCTTTGCGCTGAGTTGGGGCTTCGTGCACCTCTGCGAGAAGGCGTGAGGGGGAGTCGGTCATGATCACCAATGCCCTGCATCAGTGCGGCCTCTACCTCGTCGCGCTCATCGCTCTGGGAATCCCGCTTGGCGCCTACATGGCGCGCGTCTACCAAGGGGAGGCGACCTTCGCGCAGCGCCTGCTCGCTCCCGTCGAGCGGCTCTTTTACCGCCTGGCCGGTGTCCGTCCGAACGAGGACATGTCCTGGAAGCGCTATGCCGGAGCCGTCCTGCTCTTCAACCTGCTCGGTTTCCTGGCCGTCTACGCGCTCCAGCGGCTCCAGGCGGGCTTGCCGCTCAACCCGGCCAACCTGGGCGCCGTGGCGCCGGAGCTCTCGTTCAACACCGCCGTCAGCTTTGCCTCCAACACCAACTGGCAGGCCTACGGCGGCGAGACGACGCTGAGCCACCTGACCCAGACGCTCGGCTTGACCGTTCAGAACTTCCTGTCGGCGGCCACCGGAATGGCGGTCCTGGTGGCGCTCATCCGGGGTTTCGCGCGGCGCTCGGCCGAGGGAATCGGGAACTTCTGGGTGGACCTCACCCGGAGCACGCTGTACATCCTGTTGCCCCTGTCGTTCGTCGTCGCCCTCGCGATCGCGTCCCAGGGAGTCGTCCAAACGTTCGAGGGCCATGCGACGGCTCAGTTGATCGATCCGACCCCGGGTAGCGACGGCAAGACCGTCGTCGAGCAGGTCATTGCCCTGGGGCCCGCAGCCTCGCAAGTAGCCATCAAGCAGCTCGGCACCAACGGCGGCGGCTTCTTCAACGTCAACTCCGCCCACCCCCTCGAGAATCCGACCCCGATCTCGAACATCGTCGAGATGCTCTCCCTCCTGCTCATTCCCGCCGCGCTCTGCTTCACGTTCGGCGCCATGGTCAAGGACCGCAGGCAGGGATGGGCCTTGCTGGCCGCCATGCTCGTCATCTTCGTGCCGCTCCTGACGCTGACGGTGGGAAGCGAGCAGGCTGGGAACCCGCTCCTCTCGCAGTTGGGCGTCGACCAGACGGCAAGCGCCCTCCAGTCGGGCGGCAACATGGAAGGCAAGGAAACCCGCTTCGGCATCGTCAACAGCGCCCTTTGGGCCACCGCGACGACCGCCGCCTCGAACGGCTCCGTGAACTCCATGCACGACAGCTTCACTCCCCTGGGAGGCTTCGTGCCCATGTGGCTGATGCAGTTCGGAGAGATCATCTTCGGGGGAGTCGGCTCCGGCCTCTACGGCATGCTGGTCTACGCTCTCATCGCCGTCTTCATCGCCGGCCTCATGGTCGGTCGCACTCCCGAGTACCTCGGCAAGAAGATCGAGGCCTACGAGATGAAGATGGCGTCCCTGGTCATCCTGCTCCCGGCGACGGCGGTCCTCGTCGGCACGGCGATCGCCAGCGTCCTGCCCGCGGGCCTGGCCACGCGCAACAACCCCGGGGCGCACGGCCTGAGCGAGATCCTGTACGCGTTCACGTCCGCATCCAATAACAACGGTTCGGCGTTCGCAGGCCTCGGGGTGAGCGGCCTGTTCTACACGACGGCCCTCGGGATCTGCATGCTCGTCGGACGCTACTGGGTCATCGTCCCCATCCTGGCGATCGCGGGGGCGCTCGCTCGCAAGAAGCACGTTCCACCGGGCGTGGGCACCTTGGGAACCCATACCCCGCTCTTCGTGGGAGTCCTGGTGGGCGTGATCCTGCTGGTCGGAGCGCTGACCTTCTTCCCTGTCCTGGCGCTCGGCCCGATCTACGAGCACCTCATGCTCCATTCGCGATAAGGAAGGCAAGCCATGTTTGAAATGCTGCGTCCGGCCGTCCTCCTCCTCGGCCTCTTCACGGCGCTAACCGGCCTCCTCTACCCCGCGGCCGTCACCGGGATCGCCCAGGTGCTTTTTCCGGCGCCGGCCAACGGGAGCCTCATCCGGGAGGGTGGGCGCGTGGTGGGGTCCGAGCTCATCGGGCAGCCATTCATCTCGCCCCGGTACTTCTGGAGCCGTCCGTCGGCAACTGCGGAGCACCCCTACAACGGGGGCTCGTCAGGCGGATCCAACTGGGGGCCCACCAATCCGAATCTGCGAGAGGCCGTCGAGGAACGGGTGGCCGCGCTTCGAGCGGCCGACCCCGACAACCGGGAGCCGATCCCGGCGGATCTGGTCACGGCCTCGGGCAGTGGTCTCGATCCCCACATCTCCCCGGCGGCGGCCTACTACCAGGCGAGTCGCGTGGCCCACGTCCGGAACATCCCGGTCGAGCAGGTCCGCCGCCTGATCGAGGAGAACACCGAGGGGCGGGATCTGGGGATCTTCGGAGAGCCTCGGGTCAACGTTCTCAACCTCAACCTCGCGCTGGACGTCCAGGGCTGAGGCGCAGTGGAGCCCCCATGAATTCCACGATCGAACCCCGCGCCGTCCTGGCGGGGCCTGAAAATCCGAGCATGACGATGTTGAGGGAGGTTCTCACCTCTCTCGGCATCGTGCCCTATTCGGCGCCGAGCCCCGCAACGGCGGCCGAGAATGCCCAGCGCTCCGACACGCTCATGGTGATGCTCGATGCCTCGACCTACGGGGTGTCGGAGGTCGTGAGGTGGCTGTCGGCCATCCGCCATCACGCCAAGTCCCGGAGGGTGCTGGTGGGCGTCCTGGCCGCGCATGAGGCGGACCAAGGGGAGCTTTTGGCTGAAGGGGCGGATGCCGTCGCGCTTGTCCCGCTCACCCCAGGTTCGGCCTCTCGGTTGGTGTGGCGCATGGCCCGGCATGCTCGTCCTCAGGCGGAGAGCGACGCCGAAGAGGTGGACCCCCAAGAGGTCTTGAGGCGAGCGATCACCCGGCATCAAGGGCGGCTCAAAATCTACCTCGGCGCGGCGCCGGGGGTGGGGAAGACCTACGCGATGCTCCGAGAAGCCCATGAACTTCACGGACGGGACGAAGACGTGGTCATCGGGCTGGTCGAAACCCATGGGAGAAGGGAAACGGCCATCCTGACCGAGGGATTGCCGGAAATCCCTCGCCGAGCGATCGCGTACAAAGGCACTCGGCTGACCGAGATGGACCTGGATGGCATTCTCGCCCGCAAGCCGCGCTGGGTTTTGGTTGACGAATTGGCGCATACCAACGTTCCCGGTGCCTTGAGTGCCAAGCGCTATGAGGATGTCCAGCTCATCCGAATGTCCGGCATTTCGGTGATCTCGACCCTCAACGTCCAGCACCTGGAGAGCCTCAACTCCATCGTGGAGCGCCTCACGGGGATCAGGGTCCGGGAGACGGTGCCCGACAGAATCTTGGAGGATGCCGATGAGGTGGTGCTGGTCGACCTGCCTCCCGAGGCGCTTCAGGCGCGCCTTCAGGCTGGGAAGATATACGCCCCCGAGAAGATCACGCAGGCCCTCTCCAACTTCTTCACCACCTACAACTTGACGGCCTTGCGGGAGCTGGTCTTGCGCGAGCTCGCCGACAAGGTAGATGAACGCCTCGAGGCGGTGCGGGCCGATTTCGGAAGGTCCAAGGGGGCAGCGGGAATCCAGGAACGGGTGCTCATCTGCATCACCCCTACTTCGAACGCCCAGCGCCTTATTCGGCGTGGGATTCGAATCGCCGATCGCCTCAATGCTGGGACCTACGTGCTTTACGTCGAGGACCGCAAGCTCTCCTCACCGGAACAACGGGCATTGGCGCAAGGCATCGCCCTGGCTGAATCTCTCGAGGCTCAGGTCGATCGGGTCGCCCGTGCGGATCCGGGGGAGGCGATCGCCCGCTATGCCAAGGAGCACCGCATCACCATGATCCTGATGGGGGAATCGCGGCGCCCTCGCTGGCAGGTCCTCTGGCGGAAGCCGATCTTGGAGACGGTGCTGCATGAGACGAGCAACATCGACGTGGTGCTGGTTGCTACCCATGAAGGGGACTAGTCGGCAACTGGGGGAATCGACCGAAGGGATTTGGGCAAGTCGCCCGACCCTCTGGAAAGGGAAGCGGATAAGCTGACGAGCAGGAGGGGGAGCGATGTCGGTAGGTCGATTCGTGGTCGTGCTTGCGGCGGCCACCTTGGGGATGCTGTTCGGATGCGGGAATCCATCGCGCGGAAGTCACGACATGGGGTCCCATCCGGGGGGAGTCGGGCGAGGCTCGGTGCTGCCCGTTCCCTTGGGTTTGCCCTCGAGTCCCAGCGCTTCGCCCGCACCCTTCGAGCGCATCCCCTATGCCCTGCCTCCGGGTCCGGAGGCGATGCTTTGGCTTTACGATCGCGCCAGTCAGGACATTCTCGTCTACCCTGGAGCTGGGGTAGGAATCGAGAATGTCTTCGAGTGGAACCCTAACCAGTTCTACTACGACGATCGCCGGGACATCTTTCTCCTGGATTCGCCCCGCGAGGTTCGGATCACGCTGGTCGAGGGCATCGAGGTCGGGGGATTCGCGTTCTCTCCGGTATTCGACGGCCAGAACAACCTCTACTTCCTGGGAACCGGCGACCCGGACCTGGCTGACTCGGCCATCGGGGATGCCTATGTCAAGCATGCGCCCCGGAACGGCACCATGCCCCTCACCGGAATCGCGACGGAGAGTGCCACGGGGGTCGGACAGCCCTTCCCGGTGGGGCCGATTCTCGGCAAGCCTATCTACCTCGCGAGGATCAACGCTGTCGGAAGGCTGCACGGGGGGATCAGCTCCCTCAACGTGACCGGCTCGGGGGATTGGGTGGTCTTCACCACTGCGGACGGTGGCTTGTACATTTACGATACCCGACACGTGGAGGTTCAGGCCCTGATCGCTGAGCAGGAGATCTCGGGGGGGCATGCTTCCTCGGCCAACATCGATCCGGTCTGGGGGCGGTTCGTGGTCTGGCAAGACAGCCTGCGCCGGAGCATCTTCGTGCTGGACCGGTGGACCGGCCAGATCGACCCCGTGCCATTCGTGGCGATCGCCTGGAATGCGGAGACCGTGGGGGCGCCCAACTTCTACGGCAGCGATCCCTATGACGTCGTACTCCTCGTGACCTTGTCGGGTGGAGCCGTCCGGTTGATGAGCTACAACCTCCTAACCGAGCAACTTACCAACCTCACCCTTCTGACGGCGATCGCCCGAGGGCGGTAGACGTGCCTGCAATCGGCGGCGCTCGTCGTCAGGCCGTTGCATGCTCACCCGCATGGAGCGTCGGGAAGTGACAACGCGCGGCACATCGTATTAAATGGGTAAGGCCTGTAACTCAATAACTGCTTGAATTCCAGGGGAACGAGGCCTCCTTCGGCCCCTATCGTTCGGGCGAGATACCGTTTAACGCTGGAAAGGATTCCGTTTGTCATTCCAATTCACCCCGCCGCTTCGCCCCGCCGTCCTCGAAGGCCTTGCCGCCGTCGGCTTCTCGGAGCCGACCCCCGTCCAGCGGGAGGCCATCCCGCTGATCCTCGCGAAGCGTGACGCCATCGTTCAGGCCAAGACGGGTTCCGGAAAGACGCTGGCTTACGGCCTGCCGCTTCTGTCGTTCATCAAGCCGGGGCCGAGGCCTCAGGCTCTCGTGATCGCCCCCACGCGCGAACTCGCCATCCAGATCGGCGAGGCGATCGCGACCGTCGGCGAGCCTTGCGGCCTGCGCGTCGTCACGGTCTACGGCGGCATGAGCCTTCGCCAGCAACGAAAAGCGGTTCAGGAGGGCCAGGATATCCTGATCGGGACGCCGGGACGCCTCCGGGACCTGGTCGATCAGGACCGGCTCGACCTCAGCGGCGTCAGGTTCCTGGTGCTGGACGAAGCGGACCGGATGTTCGAGATGGGCTTTCGCAAGGATCTGGACTTTCTCTTCGTTCACGTCCGGATGCGCGAGCAAACCTTGATCTTCTCGGCGACCATCCCGCCGGAAATCGAGACGCTCGCCCGCAAGCAGATGACCAATCCGGCCAGCGTCAGGCTCGAGAGCGAGGCCTTGTCGCCGGTCGAGCTGAGCCACTGGTACCTGCGCGTCCCGCGAAAGAAGCGCTACAACCGCCTGGTTGCCCTCTTGCGGATCGAGAAGCCCACGCGCGCGCTCATCTTCACCGAGATGAAGCATGAGACCGAGGAACTCGCGCGAAGGCTGGAGGAGAAAGGCAAGATCAAGGCCGGCTTCCTGAACGGCAACATGACGCAGATGGACCGAAACAAGGTGATGGCCAGCTTCAGGAGCGGAGAGCTGCCGGTGCTCGTGGCCACCGACATCGCGGCCCGCGGCCTGGATATCGAGGGGCTCAGCCACGTTTTCCATTACTCGCTTCCCGCCGTGGTCGAGACGTACATCCACCGGAGCGGGCGCACGGCGCGAAACGGCAACGTCGGCAAGACCGTCATGCTGGTGAGCCCCGACATGGAAGCGGAGTTCGACGCGATCCAGAAGCAAATTCCCTGCGCGGAGTATCTCTACCCTCATGGCGCCGAGACCCCCGATTCACCCGATCCGAGCGAGACCGGGTCCCGGGACGGGGAGTGATCGGCGGCCGTCCCCCGATGACAAACGCGGGACCCGTTGCTAGATTTGGGAGGGCTCGGCAGAGGCCTTGCGAGGATCCGGGCCCGCCGGAAGACCTACGGCTGGAATCGCGGCCAGAATTGCGGGAAGGAAGAACGACATGATGGCCAAGCTCGCGATCGCGGCGGTGGCTGCGATCCTTCTCGCCCAGGGGGCTCAGGCGCTCCCAGCATTCCCGGACGTCCGGGGGCGCGATCTGAACGGGAGCGACGTGGCCACCCGGGAGCATCGAGGGCAGGCGATCGCCTACCTCCTCGGTTTCAGCTACGACAGCCGCGCCGAGCTCGAATCCTGGGTGAAGATCCTGCCGGAACTGGCGAAGCGAACGCATCCCGAGCGCCCGCTACGGGTCGTCCAGATGCCCGTCCTCACGGGGGCCGCCGTCTGGGCGCGACCGTTCATCGAGTCGGGCATGGCCAAGAATACCCCCAAGGCCGAGCGCCGCAACGTCATGACGACCACGGACCGCGATGCGCTGGTGAAGGGGCTCGAGATCTCGGATCCGGATCGCGCGGCCGTGCTCGCCCTGGTGGATGCCGAGGGGCAAGTGCGTCTCATCCTCCGAGGCGGACCTACCGAGGCCAATGAAAAGGAACTCGCGGCCGGCGTGAACGCGCTTCCATGAGACGCCGACACCTCGATCACACCCGCTGAGCAGGCCATCCTCGCTCCATGGATCGATGACGCCCACCGGCACTCGGCATGGCATATGGCATGGCATAATGAATCCGTTCCGGGTACGAGGAAGGGATTCCGACATGATCCAGAAGGACGACGCCCCCGACCGCGAGGGGGACGGGACGGCTTACTCGCAGGACAAGAGCCGCCAGTTCGAGTTGCTGGTCCAGAGCGTCGTCGACTACGCGATCTTCATGCTGGATCCCGAAGGTCGGGCGATGACCTGGAACAAGGGCGCCGAGCAGCTCTTCGGGTACCCGGAAGCCGAGGCCATCGGAAAGCCGCTCTCCACCTTTTATGATCCCGCGGACGCGGAGGCCGGCAAGCCCGAGCAACTCCTGCAGGCCGCGCTGGCGGCGGGGCACATCGAAGCCGAGTCCTGGGCCGTCCGCAAAGACGGCAGCCGCTTCTGGGCCGATGCGGTCATCACGGCCACCCGCGACGCGCAGGGCCGCCTGGTCGGATTCGGGAAGGTCACCCGGGACCTGACGACCCATCGAGCAGCCGAAGAAGATCTGAGGCGCTCCTACGAACGCCTGAAAGAACTCGACACCCTGAAGGATCACTTCCTTTCGACCGTCTCCCACGAGATGAAGACCCCCCTCTCCCTCATCATGGGCTATGCCGAGCTGCTACAAGACAAGTACCCCCAGGAGCCCTTTCTGGCGGGCATCCACGAGGGCAGCATCCGACTCATGGAACACCTCAACAAGATGCTCGACTACAGCGCCCTGCTGAGCGGGAGCCTTCCCCTCTACAAGACCGAAGTCAACCTTGGGGAAGCGGTCGAGAACGCCCGGGAGATCCTGGAGGCGGATCAGGATTTCCACCTCAAGCACCTGCACCTCCAGGTCGAGGTAGATCCCGGGGTTCCCGCGATTCAGGGGGACTTTCGCCGGATCACCCAGATGCTTCTCGAGTTGCTGGACAACGCCAAGAAGTTCACTCCCGAGGAGGGAAACATCAAGATCCACGTCTCGCAGGAGGGGAGTGAGGTGCAAATCGAAGTTTGCGACACGGGACGCGGGATCCCGGATAGCGAGATTGCCCGAATCTGGCAGCCCTTCGCCCAGGTGGAAGCCGGAAAAGCCGCTCAGAAGGGCGGCATGGGGCTCGGGCTGGGGCTCACGATCACCAAGGAACTCGCCGAACTCCACAGGGGGAGAATCACGGTATCGAGCCGGCTCGGAGCGGGATCCTGCTTTTCGATCATGCTTCCGATCAGCACGATCGACTCGCCCGAAAAGTAGCTCCGAGCCCGTTCCCTCAGGAACTGCAGGAGAGCATCGAGCAGCCCGCGCGATTCCGGGCCCAGTCGGGACGGCGCATCGCGAACCGCTCCCGGCCCGGCTGGTCCTCGTAGGGGCGCCTCAGAATCTCCCGCAGCTCCAGGATGCCCGCATCGTCGCCTTGCTCGGCGCGGTCGATGGCCTCTTGCGCGAGGTAGTTTCGCAGGACGTAGCGAGGGTTGGCCGCGCGCATGCGCGCGCGTCGCTCCCCGGGGGACGCGGGGTCGCTGCGGAGCCGCGCGGCGTAGCGGGCGAGCCAGTCGTTGAACTCCGGCTCGGCCCTTTTCATTTTTTCCGGGTCGTAGAACGCCGCGCGCAGGGGATCGAGGTTGGGGACTCGGGGGTCGACCTCGGCGAGTTCGCGGAAGAAGATCGACATGTCGACTTCAGCCGCTTGTAGCAAGGCGTGTAACGCCTGCATCAGGGCGACGTCCTCGTCCCGGCCCTCCGCCAGGCCGAGCTTGCCGGCGATGCCGGCGCGGTTGGCCTGGTCGAAGGCTGCGAGGTAGCGCTCCAGACCGGCGCGCAAGGGTTCCAGGGAGTCGAAGACGGGGACGAGGGCGTTTGCGAGTCGGTTGAGGTTCCAGAGGGCTATCCGGGGTTGGTTTCCGAAGCGATAGCGGCGCTGGTCGGCGTCGGTGGTGTTGGGAGTCCAGTCGGGGTCGAAGTCGTCGATCCAGCCGTAGGGTCCGTAGTCGATGGTCAGGCCCAGGACCGACATGTTGTCGGTGTTCATGACGCCGTGAACGAAGCCCACGCGCATCCAGTGCGCGATCATGCGGGCGGTGCGCTCGCAGACCTGCCCGAAGAACTCGGAACGCACCTGCTCGGTGACGTCGGTACCGTCGAGCAACTCGGGGAAGTCCCTGCGGATCGTGAAGTCGACAAGCTGCGACAAGAGGGCCGTATCGCCGCGGGCGGCGGGAAGTTCGAAGCTGCCGAAGCGGATGAAGGACGGCGCGACCCGGCAGACGACGGCGCCGGGTTCGGGGCGGGGATGGCCGTCGTAGAACATGTCGCGCATGACGGGTTCTCCGGTGGCCACGAGGCTCAGGGCGCGGGTGGTCGGTACGCCGAGGTGATGCATGGCCTCGCTGCAGAGGAATTCTCGAATCGAGGAGCGCAAGACGGCGCGACCATCGGCACCGCGCGAGTAGGGGGTCGGTCCCGCACCCTTGAGTTGGAGTTCCCAGCGTTCGCCCCGGGCATCGAGGATTTCGCCGAGGGTGATGGCGCGGCCGTCTCCCAGCTGTCCCGCCCAGTTGCCGAACTGGTGTCCGCCGTAGTTGGCGGCGTAAGGCTCCATGCCCTCCAGCAAGGCGTTGCCGCCGAAGACCTGCGCGAACGACGGGTCGGCGAGGTCCTCGGGGCTGAAACCGAGGAATGTGGCCACCTCGGGGGAGTAAGCGACCAAGCGGGGGGCGGGAACCGGCGTCGGGTGGGTGCGCGAGTAGAGCGCGGCTCGTACCTGCCGGCGATGCGCGCCGGTTTCAGGATCGCCGGGCAGTTCTCGAACGAAGGAATTGTCGAAGCGCAGCGTGATCATGACTCCACGGTATCACGCGGCGGGGAGGATTTCATCGGAGCCCCCTTCATGAGGGAGGGTTTTTCAGCTCGTCCTTTCGGTTGACGTTGGGGGTGCGCAGGACGTGGGCAGTGAGGGCGATCGCCTGGGTCACCACCGGCGTGGTCAGGAGCAGCACCAGGGCGGTCAGGACCCCCTTCTCGCCCTCCCCCCAGGGCAGCAGGGCCGCCGAGGAAAGGTGAACCAGCAGGGCTCCCATGGTCGTGACCTTGGCGAGCGAGTTCAGGCGGGTGTAGACGTCAGGGAAGCGGTAGATTCCCAGCACGCCGGCCGCGCAGATGGCGATTCCCGCGTAGAGGCCCAGCAGGCCGAGTAGGGCCATCATTCCTCCATGACCTTTCCCCAGGCGATGAACTTCGCGAGGATGATCGTGCTGGTGAACGCCAGGAGGGCGGCGACCAGGGCGGCGTCGAGGTAGACCTCGGAGCCTTCCAGGACGGCGGCCACGGCCAGGATGAAGGTCAGCAGGGCGATGGTGAGGTCGCCGGCGAGCAGGCGATCGGGAAGGGACGGCCCGGTGACGACGCGCCAGGTGGCGGCCAGGGCCAGGAAAACCAAGATCACCAGGGCGATGAGCAGCATGGTCACCATGTGGTTGCCTCCTTGAGATAGCGGCAGTAGAGGTCAATCACGGCCTCTCGGGCCGCATCGGGATCGGGGGCGTCCAGAAAGTGGACGTAGAGGATGCTCTGGGTCTCGTCGATGGCGACGATCTGCTGTCCGGGGGTGAGTGCGATGCCGTAGGCCAGGAGAATGAGGGCCGAGCGCGGCGCCCCGGGGACGGGAACGGCCAGGATGGCGGGCGCAATGTGAAGTCGAGGGGAGAGCACCTTGAGAAAGACGCGGAAGGTGGATCGGACCATGTCCACGCTGACGTAGCCGAGCAGGTAGCCCCCCACCCCTTTCAGCCATGGGAAAGTGTGACGCAGGGGAAGCGAGAGATTCAGCTCCGAGAGCCTCGTGAGGATACCCCAGGCGCTCAGGACGACGAGAGTCCCGTAAACGCTTTCCCTGACGCCGACGCGACCGACGAGCGCGAACCAGATCCCCAGCCCGATCGCGAGGAAGAAGACGAGTCCGGCGTTCACAACGCGCCCTCCGGGAGGTCGGGGGGGGCGAAACCAGGAGACTCGAGCTCCGCGGCAGCCTGCATGCAAGCCGCCAAGAGCGTTTCGCCGCCGAAGAGTCCCAGCAGGACGAGGGTCGTGTTGAGGGTGAGGGCGGAGATGACCCAGGCGGAGGGTCTTCCCGGCAGCCGGCCATCTTCCCAGAAGAGACGCCGAAAGGCCTTCAAGGTGTATCCGGCCGTCATCAGGCTGCCGACGCCCGCGACCGCGACCCCGATCCATTGTCTGGCCGCCACTCCTTCGCCGAGGAGGGCGATCTTGGCGAAGAAGCCGAGGGTGGGGGGGAGTCCGATCAGGGACAAGGATCCGAGGAGGTAGGCGGCGGCGAGGAGGGGCATGTCCCGGCCTTTTCCGACGAGGTCGTCGAAGCGCGTGCTGCCGACGCGATCGGCGATCGCCCCCGTGGTCATGAACAGCAGGGCCTTGGCGAGCGAGTGGCTGATCAGGTACAGGATGGCGACTCCCAGGCCTCCGACCGTGCCCCAACTCAGGGCGAGCAGCACGAACCCGAGCTGACTGATCGATGAAAAACCCAGCATGCGCTTGGCGTCGGGTTCTCGCCATGCGGCCAGGGCTCCGAAAAGCAGGGAAACGGCACCGAGCCCGAGGAAGAGGCCGAGGAGCGCATCTCCCATGAGGAGGGGCCAGAAGCGCAAGAGGCCGTACATTCCCACGGCGATGAGAAGACCGGCGAGCAGCATGCTTCCGGGGGTCGTGGCCGCGGCATGGGCGTCGGGTTGCCAGAAGTGGAAGGGGAAGATAGCTCCCTTGAGCAGGAAGGAGACGAGCAGGAAGGGCGCCGTCCAGAACGCCGGTTCGGGCAGCCGGCGGGCCACCTCGGTCATCTCGAGGGCTCCCGTTTCCCCGTAGAGGCTCACCACCGCGACGAGCAGGAAGATCGATCCCAGAACGCTCTGGGCGGAGTACTTCCAGGCCGCCTCCAGGGGAGCGTGACGGCCCATGGAGACGAGCAGGTAGGAGGAGACGGCGACGAGTTCGAAGAAGACGTAGAAGTTGAAGAAGTCGCCGGTGATGAAGAGTCCGTTGAGGGCCAGGAGCAGCAACGGGAAGCTCACGTGGTAGATGGGGTTTTGAGTCGGCGGGACGCTCCGCAGGCTCTGGTCGAGGTGGTAGAGCGCGCTCAGGCTGAAGAGCAGGCCCGTGAGGACGAGCATGAGGCGGCTGAACATGTCGGCCCGCAGGCGGATTCCGTAGGGCACGGACCAGCCTCCCACCGCGGTGGAAACGGTTTCACCGGCCAGGAACAGCCCCAGGGCGAGGGCGAGGCTCAGCAGGCTCATGGCGAGGACGGTCCAAGCTTGCCACCGGGGCCTCCCCATCGTCAGGAGGACCGCGAAGAGGCCCGTCAGGGGAGTGAGCAAGACCCATGGCAGCATCATCGTTTCCACTCATGCATGGCCTCGGCGTCGAGCGATTTGCGCTCGTGAGCGAGGCGTGCCGCCAGCATCAGAAGGAAGGTCGCCAGTCCGAACCCGATGACGATGGCCGTCAGCACCATGGCCTGCACCATGGGATCGACGAAGGGTCCTCCCAGTTGCACGAAGGGAGCGTGGCGGCCGGGAATCGTTCCCGCGGTCAAGATGAAGAGGTTGGCTCCGTTGAAGACCAGGTAGATCCCGAAGGCGATGCGCAGGAGGTCCCGTCCGAGGAGCTGGTAGATGCCGATCGTGAAGAGGATTCCCACGGCCAGCGCGTAGAGGAGGCTCATGAGCGGGGTTCCCGGAGGTTGGTGAAGGCCGTCAGCAGTCCCCCGCCGATCACCAGGAAGATGGCCGTGTCGAAGAGGGTGGTGCTGGAGAGCGTGTCGAAGGCGAGGGGGATCTTGAAGGCGGTGAGCATCGCCTTGCCGGCGAGCACGGGCAGGCCCAGGAGCGCGAGCAGCAAGCCGATGCCGACGATCAAGGCGACTCGGAAGATCCGGGGGGGAATGCGCCGGCACGCCTCCGCGTAGCCGAGGACGACGAACTGGAGGATCACGGCCAGGAGGATCAGGATGGCGGCCGTGAAGCCCTCTCCGGGGAGCGTTCCCGCGTAGAAGATCTCCTGCCAGGCGATGATCCAGGTGACGGCCAGGACGGCGCTCGCGACGAAGCGCACCAGGAGGTTATTCATGACGCCTCCGGGGGAAGAGGCCCATGACGGCGAAAGCGGCGCAGGCGAAGACGAGGATCTCGATGGCCGTGTCCAGGGCGCGGAAGTCGGCCAGGATGGCGGTGACGAGGTCGGTCATGCCGTTCAGGGAGTAGCCGTCCGCGGCGTAGCTGGCGCCCACGGAATCCGCCGGCTGCCTGGTGCCTATCGCGTAGGCGAGGCCGGCCATTGCCACCCCGATTCCCAGGGAAATGCCCCAGCGGCCCCAGTCTTTGCGGCCTGCGGTGAGGATCTTGGTGCGTTCCGGGTGGATCTGGCGGCTCTGGCGCAGGGCCATGACGATCGAGAAGGTGGCGAGCGTCTCGACCAGCACCTGTGCCAGGGCCACGTCGGGCGCCTCCATGAGGGCGAAGACCACCGCCAGCGCGTAGCCCGAGATGGTCAGGGCGATGACGGCCAGCACGTGGAGCCTCAGCCAGATGGTCGCCAGCGCGGCCAGAAGACTGACGGCCAGCATGACGATCAGGGCGAGGTCGAAGCTTTCGGCTCGGGGAGGGGGCCAGCGGATTCCCCACCAGCAAACGAGGATCAAGGCGAGGCCGGCCATGAGTTCGTAGCGGAGGTAGCGGCGCAGGTTGCCTCCATGGAGGTCCAGGCAGCGCTCGGCGAGGGTGCCGTAAAGACGGAGCGCGGCCGCTCCGCCGAAGTCGAAGCGCATCGGCAGTCGGGCGATCCAGCTCGCCGGAATCCTTCCTCGGCTCCGGAGGGCCCAGACGCCCCCGGCGGCGGCCAGCGCCGCGAGGCTCAGCAGGAAGATCACTCCCGGCTTCAGGACGACGGCGAAATCGGCGGGCGCCTGGACGACGCTGGCGATCGCGGGGTCGATCACGCCCGGGTTCATCCAGTTGGGGGCGAGCCCGGTGATCATGGCCACGGCGGCCAGGACAGCCACCGGCAGGATCATGGAGATCGGCAGCGCGGGCGCGGCATCCTGAGGGCTTCGGCCGCTCGACGGGGGCTTCGCTCCGACGATCGCCGTCAGGAAGCGCAGCATGTACAGGAGGGTCAGCATGCCCCCTCCCAGCATCAATGCCAGCGACAGCCAGGCGGATTGCTCGGACGCGGCGTGCATGAGCTCTTCTTTGTAGTAGAAGCCGCCGAAGAGGGGCAATCCGGCCAACGAGAAAGCCAAGATGGCGGCCAGGACGGCGAGGGCGGGGTGCGTGCGCCCGAGACCGCCGAGGGCGTCGAGGCGCTTCTCGCCCGTGAGGAAGGTGACCGCTCCCGCGACCAGGAACAGCCCCGCCTTGATGAAGGCATGCACGAAGAAGGCGTAAAGACCTGCCTGCACTCCGAGTACCGACCCCAGGCCGAAGGCCAGGAAGATGAAGGCGTACTGGCCGATGGTCGAATAGGCCAGGAGGGCCTTGATCTCGTTCTGGCGGAGGGCCATGATGCCGGCCAGCACTCCGCCGATCATGCCGGCAGGCACCAGGAGGAGGCTCCAGGTGCTCGTCGTGTGCAGGAGGGGGAAGAAGCGCGCCAGGAGGTAGACGCCAGCGGCCACCAGGGTGGCCGAGTGCAGGAAAGCGCTGACCGGCGTCGGCGCCGCCATGGCCCCGGGAAGCCAGCTCGAGAAGGGCAGCTGGGCACTCTTGGCCAGGCCGCCGAGAATGATGCCCGCGGCGATCCAGGGAAGCAGCTCGGACGATTGCCAGGTTTGCCCCGGGGCGAGAAGCTCGGGAAGCATCATGGTTCCGGCGACCGCATCCAGGCCGAGGAAAGCGAGAAGCATGGCGATGCCTCCGGCCGTCGTCATGACCAGGCTCCGCACGGCACCCGCGCGTGCCTCGGGCCGCTGGTGCCAGTACCCGATCAGCAGGAACGACGCGATGCCCGTCAGCTCCCAGAATCCGTAGAGCTGGATCAGACTTCCGGACGAGACCATGGCCATCATGGCCCCGGAGAAGGCACTGAGCAGCCCGTAAAAGAGGGCATCGCGACGGGAGGAACGCGCATCCGCTTGCGCATGGGGCAGGTAGCGCCACGAGAAGATCGTGACCAGCAGGTGAATCCAGGCGGTGAGCAGGAGGAACATGCCCGTCAGCCCATCCAGGATCCACGCGCCCGCCGGAAACTCCAAAGTCCCCATGGATCCGGTGACCGGGCGGCTTGCCAGCCCGTAGCTCACGATCAGGGCCGCGGCGCCGGCCCCGAACATGGCGATGAGGGGAGAGAGACGGTCGTGACGCCTGGGCCACAGCACCAACACGAGTGCCGTGACCCAGGGCAGGACCAGTCCCGTCGGCACATACCATTCCACGGGCCACCTCCGCGAGTCTCCCTCATTGAACGCCGGTTGGCCCCACCCTCGCCTGGTCGCCAGGCGCAGCTTTCTTCGTTCCTTTCACCGTAGGAATCGTCGAATCGGGGATGAGCGTCGTGGCGTCCCTTGCCGTCTGGCGGTCTTCAGGCGTGCTGAAAGGAGGGGGCCGGACACCCACGAGCCGAGAGGCCGGGCCAAGTTGGCCCGGCCTCTCGGCTCGTGGAACGGAAATCCGGATCGGGGACTTGCCGCTAGTAGCCGCCGAGGCTCATCAGGCTGGTCTGGGCGGCCATGATATCCGTCATGAAGCTCATGTCCAGCTCCGTGGGCGCTTCGCCGCCGAGCGTGATCGTTCCCTTGGTGGGCGGCTTGGAGTGATCGGTGGTCGCCTCGAGTTCGATGGGGGCGATCGACTTGCCCGCCCCGTCTAGCAGCTCCGCCGTGATGTTGTTGCGGGGATACGTGGTCTCGTTGGAGAAGTCGCCGGACCCGTCGTCGACCCGGGTGGTGTTGGAGAGCGTGTCGATGTTGAAACGGACCTTCAAGAGGGTTCCGAGAGATACCTGATAGAACCCCTTCGACTCGCTGGTGCTGGTGTCGCCCGATTGGGAATAGGTCCCGTCGAAGTCGCTCTCCACCGTGATCGCCTTTCCGCTGGGGCTGGTGAGGATCAGGGTCATCTTGCCGTCGGTCGTCATCGACGCTAAGTCGCCGCTCTGGGTCATGGAACCGTCGAGCGCGATGGTGGAGCCGTCGGGAAGCGTTCCGGCCGCCTGGAAGGTCATGCCGGCAGCGGAGGTCGATATCGTCGCCGTGGTCACGCGAGCGGCACCTCCGCCCTCTGGGGCGAAGCTGCTCTTCAGGGTGCTCTCCGTCGTGTAGCCGGGTTTTCCGTACTCGCCGCTGGTCAGGTAGGTGCCTTCCATCGTGTAGGTCCCGGGCGACATGGTCGGGCTCTTGGCGACGATGTCCGTGCGGCTAGAGCTCGCGGAACTGCCGTCGCCCGTCATGAGGTAAGTCGACGTGATGTCGACGACGGTCTCGCCGGCAGCATTCTTCTCGACGACATGCCGGGTTAGCTTCTGGGTCCCCTCCTCCGATTGCTCGGTTGTCCATTCCCAGGGATCTTCCGCCTGAGCGATCGCATAGCCGCTCAAGCGATAACCGGATGCCGGGGCATTGAGATCCTTCGAGGCTCCGTTCACGGATCTCAACGAGGTCAACGATTGCTTGACCTCACGCAGCAAGTCCTTGACGGCTTGCGTCGTGATCGCGGCTTGCGCGGTCTCCTGCGACGAGTCGGGGTTCTGCTTGGAGGTCGGCAATTCGGTGCATCCCACGAGCATGCTCGCGGAAAGCGCGGCGAGCAGAAGGGGCTTGAGCAGTGACGGCTTCAACGGGGTGGCTCCTCTCGACTTATCGTCGCTCAGATCTAGACGGATATGACCTGAGCGTCGCTGATGCGTGAATGTTCCAAGGGTAAGTGATTCACTAATTTTACCCATAGAGTCCCGCGGTAGCAAGCTGCCGTTTCGGGCGGTTCCGGGCATCAATCGTACCGACGTTCGAAGCCCCAGGTACCACGCGCGGTTGAGAAAGGGCTTGGTCAACATATCCGATGCCTGAGCGCCGGGTCTGAAGCAGGATGGGCGGGTGAGGAGGTGCCACATGCCCCGCTCACCCCGTTCCCGGATCGGAGACCTCGAGATCGATCAGGACATGGAGGTCCAGAGACGATCCTGGCGCTTTCAGCGGATCGGCTGGGGAGGGATCGTGCTTTTCCTTGGGGCGGCACTCGCCGGCCTCTTCGGTGATGGGCCGCTTTCCCGCGATCGCGTGGGGGATCCGGCCCACCTGGAGGTCGCATATCCCCGTTTCGAGCGCCGCTCCCAGGAGGCGGTCTTGATCGTGCGTTTCGGCCCGCAGCCTTCCGGCGTCGTGAGGCTCTGGATCGACCGGGACTACCTCTCTGAGCAGCCTATTCAGCGCGTCGAGCCCGTTCCCGAGCGTGCCGAGGCTCATTCTGATCGCCTGATTCTCGACGTCCGGGTCTCAGGGGATAGCCCTGAAGTCCGGATCACCACCATGCCGGTGGGTTTCGGGCCCCTGCGGGGACGGCTGGGACTGCTGGGAGGCCCCGAAGTCTCCTTCGAACAGTTCGTCTACCCGTGACGGGAACCCAGGGGAGGTGAGGGATGGAAAGCGTCATCCGGGCCGCGATCGTCTACGGCGTCCTCATGCTGTTGATGCGCATCGTTGGGAAGCGAACTCTCGCCGAGGTGACGACCTTCGATGTGGTGCTCCTGCTCATCGTCTCGGAGGCGACCCAACCGGGGCTGATGGGCGCGGACAATTCCATGATGAACTCCTTTCTCGTCATCACGACCCTGCTGGGGCTGGACGCCCTCGTCGGCCGGATCCTCTACCGCGTCCCTCGGGCCCAGCAGTGGTTGCAAGGCACCCCGCTGGTCCTCATCGCGGAGGGGGAAGTCCTGCAGGACCGCCTGGACCAGGAGGGGATCGATCTCGAGGAGATCCTCGCGGCCGCCCGCCAAAGCCAAGGCCTCGAGCGGCTGGATCAGATCAAGTACGCGGTGCTCGAACGGACAGGGGGGATCAGCATCATCCCGAAACAGGCCTAGCCGCGGACTTTTCGAACGATCACCACTCGATTATCGTTCCCAGCGAGATGCCGGGTGAGTAGGCGTAGGTGGGAGCATCTGCCGCGAACGACTGGCGCGAGAAGGTGTACCCGAGGGCTCCGGTCAACAAGAAGCGATCGTAGATCCGGAAGTCGAGCCCGATTCCCGGGGCGAGCCCGATGTCCCAGGCGTCCCCCGTTCGGTCGGTGGAAACTCCGGTCCCGGGGTCGTAGATGTAGCGGACGTCGTTCGGCCGATAGAGGGCTCCGATGCCCAGCAGGCTGTAGAGACGCAGGCGATCGGTCTTGAGGATGGGGGCCATCCCTTGAAGTCCGAGGTTCACGAAGCCCGTCGTTCGGTTATCGGAGAAGGAGATGGCCGGAATGCCGGCTACTTGGTAGCCCCAGCCGTTGTCGAGCCAGTTGCGGTAGGTGGCTCCGGAACCTGAAAGCGACGAGTACTGGATACCGAGGCCGTGGCGGGGATTCCAGGTGACGAGGCGGTCGGAAAAGATGATGCCGGTGGGTCCGACCGCGATCGTCGAAGGCGGCGAGGCCATGCCGGTCGCGTCGAGGTTGACGTTCCGGGCGCTTCGCAGCCAGCCTCCAGGGACCTCGACGAGCCGCACGGTGAGGTTCCCGCGATCATCGGCGTGTCCGAAGCTGATGAGCTGGGTCACGCCCATGTCCTTTAGCGCGGCGAGTTGCTGCTGGAAGCCTCCCGTGGTGACCGACTCGGCCATTCCCACGTCCCACATGACGGCGATCCCCTGGGCGGCCAGGGCCGCGCCGACGGCGTCGCAAACCGCCACGTCGCGAGCCGAGCGTTCTCCCGACGGCGGGGCGAGCCAGACCTTGTCCGTGGGCAGAAGCTGCTTTTGCTGGAGCATGTCCTGGACGAAGCGATCGGCTACCGAGGGGGATTGGGCATGGGCCGGGAGAGCGATCGACACGGTCGAGAGGATGGCGGCGACGGCGGGGATTGCAAGCGGGAGAGCAACGCGGAACAAGAGGGCCTCCTTGCGGGGTCGCGGGGGCGAGTGGGGGTAACGTGAGTTATACCCGTTCTTGGCGCCATTGGGCGGAGGGGCGAGCAAGATCCTTGGGCGAAACGAGGTTGCCCAAGCGGGGGGTTCGCGATAGGGTGTCATCGAGACCATGGTGAGGCGAGACCATGGTGAGGGACGAAGATGCGACATCCTGAGCCTGCCCCCAAGAGGCCGCGCGGAAAGGCCGAGAGCGCGAGCATGGCGCGCTGTCGGGCATTTTCGGGGCTGGCTGGGCTGGTTTCGGTGGGGATCGGGGGCAGCTCCCTGGCCGGCTGGTTCTTGGACAGCCCCCGCTTGATGTGGGTGCTGCCCGGGACTCCGGGGATCGCGCTCGCCACGGCAGGCTTGCTGGTGCTGGCGGGAGCGTCGCTGCTGCTGATGCGAAGCGAGCCGGTCGCCCCGGTGCGGCGGCGGCTCGGGGCGGGCCTGGCCTGGATGGTCGTTCTGACCTCGGGTTGGATGGTGCTGGCGAGGGTTTTCGGACTGGACATCGGCGGGCGGCAAGTCGCCCTGGACCAAGAGCTCGTCCTGCTGGCGTACCCTCAGACCGCCGTGGCGCTCCTGCTGTACGGATGCGCCTTGCTGGCGCTCGACGGTCCCTCGCCTAAGTCGGTGATCCCGGCGGAAGCGCTCGCTCTGGGTGCCTTCCTGATTCCCTACGTCGCGCTGCTGGGGTACGCCTTCGGAATCGTCCTCGTGGCTCCCAGCATCCCGATGGCGGTGAATGCCGCGGTCGCCCTGATCTTCCTCAGCCTAGGCTTGCTCTGTGCCCGCCCTAACCGTGGCTGGATGGCCTCCTTCACCCGCAGCTCCCCGGGGGGACTCATCCTGCGTCGCTTCCTTCCCTTCATCATGCTAGGTCCCCCGCTTCTGGGCATCGTGAGGCTGGGGGCCGAAAGGATCGGCCTGCTCACCGATCCGATGGGCGTCGCGCTCCTGGTCCTCGTGTTGACGGCCGTCACCATGGCCCTGGCGGTCTGGAACGCCGTCACGGTCGATCGCCTCGATGCCGAACGAAGACGCAGCGAGGCGTACCTCCGGCAATTTCAGCTCCTGGTCTCGAGCGTGACCGACTACGCCATCTTCCTCCTCGACGCCAGGGGCCGCGTGAAGAGCTGGAACGCGAGCGCCGAGCACCTGAAGGGCTATCGGTCGGACGAGATCATCGGCAGGCCCTTCCGGCGCTTCTTCTCACCCGAGGAGAACCGGCAGCGAAAACCTCATCATCTGCTTCACGAGGCGGCCAAGAAGGGAAGTTCCTGCGACGAAGGTTGGTACGTGAGCGGAGGCGGCGCCCAGCGCTGGGAGGAACTGGTGGTCACGGCCCTGCGCGACCCCTCCGGATGCCTGGTGGGCTTTGCCGTGATCACCCGGGACCTGACCGACCGCAAGCGGGCCTACGAGGAGGTCGCCAGCCGGACGGCCGAACTCGAAAAGGCCAAGGAGCTTCACCAGCTCAAGGATCACTTCCTCTCCACCATCTCCCACGAGATGAAGACCCCCCTGTCGCTGATCACGGGCTACGCCGAGTTGCTCGAGGAATCCGACGAGCACCGCGCCCTCGTCGCCGGTATCCAGGAGGGCGCCCGCCGGCTGAACGCGCACATCGACCACATCTTGGATTACAGCGCCTTGCTCAGCGGATCCATGCCCCTGTATCCTACCGAGATCAACCTCGGCGAAATCGCCGCAAACGCCAAGGCCATCACGGAGGGCGGGGCCAAGCTCCATGAGCAGAAGATCGAGGTGGAGGTCGATTCGCAAACCCCTCCCCTGCGGGGGGATTCCAAGCGGATGACGCAGATGCTGGTGGAACTCCTGGAGAACGCGGAGAAAGTCACTCCTCGCGGCGGGCGGATGGGCGTCCGAATAGGCCCCCGCGGCTCCGAGGTCCGCATCGACGTCTGGGATACCGGCCCCGGGATCTCCGAGGAGGACTTTCCGCGGATCTGGGAGGCCTTCAGCCAGCTCGAGGCGGGAGATGCCTTTCGAAAAGGCGGTCTGGGTCTGGGCCTCACGATCGTCAAGAAGCTCGCGGAACTGCATGGCGGCAAGGTGGCGGTGGTCAGTCAGCTTGGCAAGGGCACCACGTTCTCCGTCACGTTGCCGGCCTCCGGCCTGCCGGCCGCGGGCGCCTCGAGCAAGCTGGATTCCCTCTCCGAGGCGACGGACGCCAGAGGTGCCGGTGACTAAAGCGGACGAGCCAGGACGAGGACGTTCCCCTCGGGATCGGCGTAGTAGGCGGCCTCGTCGCCCCAGCCCCGGGGGGCTAGATCGGAGAGCTTTCGGGCGCCTGCCGCCTCGATCCGGGAGATGGCTTCCGGCAGGTCGGGGCAGTGGAAGTAGATCTCGGTACCCGAGAGGGATCCGGAAGGGACCTCCATGGGGGCCTGCCCGGTGTTCATGGCGAAGGCCTCGCGCTGATAGACCCCGAAGCGAAGCCCTTGGGGCGTCTCGAACTCGACGTAGACCAGAACGTCCACTTGAATCGACCAGTCGAAGGCTTCGCGGTAGAAGCGGGAGGCCCGCTCCAGGTCGCTGACGGCAAGGATGGTGAGAACATGGCGCGGCGAGGCGATCGAAGGGTTCATGCGGCGATTCTCCTGAGCAAGGACGACATGGACAACTTACCCAGATCGGGAGCCCGGAATCGGCAGGGGGGCGTATGATCGTGCGTCCCTGGCACGTCCTTCCGGTCGCACAGGTCATGCATGAGCTCGAGACCCCCGCGGATGGCCTCTCCCCCGAGGAGGCCCGCAAGCGGCTGGCGGAGTTCGGCCCCAACCAGCTGGAGGTCCAGGCGGGGCCCAGACCCTGGCAGCGTTTCCTCGCCCAGTTCAAGAGCCCGCTGGTAGCCATCCTGGGCGTCTCGGCCGTGGTCGCCTTCTTCGTCGGCAAGCCGTTCGACGTCTGGGTGATCGTGGCTGTGCTGCTGCTCAACGCGGTGATCGGGTTCATCCAGGAATCGAAGGCCGCCGATGCGATCCAGGCGCTGCGCAAGCTCACGAGCCCACGGGCGCGCGTGCTGCGGGGCGGGATCGTCCACGAGATCGTGGCCACCGAAGTGGTGCCCGGGGATCTGCTGCTCTTGGAAGCGGGCGATCGCCTGGCGGCCGACGTCCGGATCCTCTCGGCAAGCGAGCTCTCCGTCGACGAATCGGGTCTCACGGGCGAGTCGGTCCCGGTCGCCAAGAACCCCGCGCCGATCGCCGAGCTGGACGCGCCCTTGGGCGATCGCCTCGACATGGCCTACATGAACACCGTCATCACCGGCGGTCGGGGCCGGGGCGTGGTGGTGACGACCGGCATGGCCACCGAGATGGGGCAGATAGCCTCCGAGGTGGCCTCCGCCGAGGGCGAGTCGCCGCTCCAGCGGCGCATGACCCAGTTCTCGCGCCAGATCGGGCTGCTCATCATGGTCACCGTGGTCGTGGTCTGGCTCGTCGGGGTATTAACCGGCCGCGGCATGGCCGAAATGCTTTACGTGGCGGTCACCCTCGCGGTGGCCGCCATCCCCGAGGGCCTGCCCATCGTGGTCTCCATCATGCTGGCCATCGGGGTCAGCCGCATGGCGCGTCGGCACGCCCTGATCCGGCGCCTGCCGGCCGTCGAATCGCTCGGAGGGGCGACGGTCATTTGCTCGGACAAGACCGGCACCCTCACGCGCAACGAGATGACCGTCCAACGCGTCTACATGGGGGAAAGCGTCGAGGTGAGCGGGGAAGGCTACATCCCGGAAGGAACGATCCGTCGCGCGGGAAAACCGCTCGATCCCCGAACCCTGAAAGGCTTGACGTGGCTGGGAACCTGCGCGCGCCTCTGCAACGACGCCATGCTCGAGGAGAAGGACTCCGAGTGGAGAATTCTGGGAGATCCGACCGAGGGGGCCCTCGTCGTGCTCGCCGAAAAGCTCGGCCTCCGCCCTGACTGGCCCCGAACGCAGGAGATTCCCTTCAACTCCGAGCGCAAGTGGATGGCCACCCTGAACCAGGCGCCGGAGGGAGAAGGGGTCGCTTTCGTGAAGGGAGCCCTGGAGCGCCTGCTTCCGATGGCCACGCGCTGGATGGACCTCGACGGCCAAGAGCATGCATGCGACGAGGGGATCCGGGAGCGCTTCCACGAAGCGGCCGAGCAGATGGCCCAGGGGGCCCTCCGGGTGCTGGCCCTCGGCATGGTGCGCGGCTTGGAGGCGCATGAGGAACTCTACCCACCGGCCCTGGAGGACCGGGTGACCCTCTTGGGGCTGGTGGGGCTGATCGATCCGCCGCGCCCGGAGGCGGCTCAGGCCGTCCGGACGTGCCGGGAGGCCGGCATCGCGGTCAAGATGATCACCGGGGACCACGTGGCCACCGGCAAGGCGATCGCCTTCGCGCTGGGGATCCTGGAGGCGCCCGAGCGCGCCATTCAGGGGGTCGAGCTGGATCGGCTGTCGGACGAGGAACTCGACGATCGGATCGAGCGTCTGGACGTTTTCGCCCGGGTCTCCCCAAGCCACAAGCTCCGGATCGTCACGGCCTTGCAGCGGCGCGGAGAGATCGTGGGCATGACCGGAGACGGGGTCAACGACGCTCCGGCCCTGGCCCAGGCGGACATCGGGATCGCCATGGGCATCACCGGCACCGAGGTCGCCAAGGGTGCCTCGGGGATGATCCTGGCCGACGACAACTTCGCCACCATCGTCTCGGCCGTCAAAGAGGGGCGGGCGATCGCGAGCAACCTCCGAAAGGCGATCGCCTACCTGGTGACCACCGCCATCGGCAACATCGCCGTGATCCTCGGAGCGCTCCTCCTGGGCCTGCCCTTGCCCCTGACCCCGGTCCAGATCCTCTGGATCAACCTGGTAGCCACCGGAGTCCTCGACAAGACCTTCGCCTTCGAGCCGCCCGATCCCGAGCAGATGCGCCACCCCCCCATTCCGCCCCGGACCCCCCTGGTGCCCCGTTCCAACCTCGGCCTCATGACGGTCTACGGCCTGCTCATGGCCATCGGCACCCTGGGGGTCTTCGTCCGAGAATACACCTGGGGTCAGGGCCTGGAGCATGCGCGCACGCAGGCCTTCACCACCATGGTCGCATTTCAATGGTTCAGCGCCTTCGCACTCCGCTCCCGCCGCCAATCCACCTTCAAGCTCCGCTTGAACCGCTGGATGCTCGGCGGGTTGCTGCTGGGCGTCGTTCTTCAGACGATAGTCGTCTACTGGGGCCCGTTGCAGCTGATCATGGGTACGGAGTCCCTCACTATCCGGGAGTATGCCCTGGCACTGGCGATCGGTAGCAGCCTTCTCTGGCTCAGCGAGGCATGGAAGCTGCTGCGACGCTAGCCTGTCGGCGGCGATACCCGTCGAGGGTCCGGCGGATCGCCTCGGCATGCGGGGTGGGAGACGCTCCGAACTGCGCCTCGAAGCGGGAATGGTCCACGATGAAGGGCTGCTCGAACTGATAGAGCATCTCCTTGATTTCCCGCATCATGGGGTTGAAGAGAGCCAATAGCGCCACGAGCGGCCGAGTGGCCACCTGGAAGCGGGGACGCGTGCCGGCCTGATCGTAAACCATCGTGACGAACTGCCGGGTGGTGATCGTGGGGGCGCTAGGAATGTGCCAGACCTTTCCGAGGGCCTCCTCGTGCTCCGACAGGGTGACGAGGCCGCGGGCGAAGTCATCGATGAACGTGAAGGTGTGGGGGGCATCCAGGTCCTTCAGGCCCCCGAAGCTTTTGCCTGCGAGTGCTGCCTCGAACAGCTGCTGGCCGACATAGGAACCACCCACTCCCGGGCCGAAGAAATCGGCGGAACGCCCGATGGCGACCCGAATGCGGCCCTGTTGGTGAGCCTCGAGGAGGGACTGCGCCATCCGGGCCCGGGTCCGCCCCTTGGGACCCGTGGCGAGGTCGGGCAGGTCCTCGGTCATGGGACGGCTGGTAGGCCCGTACATGTACAGGTTATCCCCGAAGATCAGCTTGGCGCCCGCCTCGGCGGCCGCGTCGAGGATGGCGTCGGTCATGGGGATGAACCGCTCGGCCCAAGCGGTATACGGCGGCATGGCGCAGTGGAAGACCACGGAGGCGCCGGCGACGGCTTCTCGCAGGCGAACGGGATCCATGATGTCGCCGCGGAAGGTCTCGGCCCCGTGGGTCGCGGCCCCGAGCGGGGCATGGCCGCTTCGGCTGACGATCCGGACCGACTTGCCCTGAGCGAGCAGGATGCGGGCGACGGCTCGACCCAGAGCTCCAGCACCCAGGATGACGTGAAGTGGCTGCATGGTGAACCTTCCTTTCCATATAAAATAAAGTTAACGGTGTTAATAGGGGCGCAAAAAAATTAGCCCCGGGGCAGCAGGCCCTCCCAGGTGAGCTGGAAGTAGCGATCCCCCATGGCGGCCACCTGCTCGGGGTCGAGGACGGGAACGGTCAGGGCGAGCGAGACGATGCCATGGACTCCCGCCCAGAGGACGTTGGAGGTCGTGAAGAGATCGGCCTGGCGGATGAGTCCCTGGTCCATGGCGCGCCGCACGGCCTTGCCGAGGGATCCGAAGGCTTCGATGGTCCGGCAATCGCTTCCGGGGAGGGGCTTGATCAGGAAGTCCCCGCGCTGCATGAACATGAGCCGGTAGTGTGCCGGGTGGCCCAGGCCGAAGGCGATGTAGGCCCGGCCGATGGCCTCGATTTGCCGGAGCGGGTCGTCGCTGCTCGCCTCGGCCGCCTCCAGATGGGCCTCGAATCGTTCGAAACCTTCGCAGGCCAGGGCGAAGAGCAGATCGTCCTTGTCCTCGAAGTACAGGTAGATGGTCGTGGCGGAGTAGCCTATCTGCTCGGCGACCTTGCGCAGGGATAACTTCTCGTAGCCGAGCCGGAGGAAGATCTCCCCGGCGGCTTTCAGGATGATCGCGCGCAGGTGCGTTTTCTCGCGATCCCGGCGCTCTCGGCTGGATTCGCTCACCCTTTGAGCCTGGGTATTTTGCCTGCTTCTCATCCCGGCAGTCTATCACTTAACACCGTTAAGTCAAGCCTATTTTTCGAGCGCGGATCCGGAAAAAGGTCGTGACAGGACCGCGCTAGCGGATGATTCCCTTGCCCGTCACCCAGAAGGCCACCGAGAAGAACAGGGCCTCCACGGCGAGGATGGTCACGAAGGCCATGGTCGGATTCTGGCGCACCCCCAGGAAGGGCATCATGGCCTGAAGCAGCACGACGGTGAAGACGAGGGTGACGGCGGCGAGCTTGAGCACGGTTTTTTGTTCGCGTTTGAGGGCCATGGATCGTTCCTTCTTGCCGGCGGCGTGGGGTCTGGGGGGCGACCGGCTAGAGCAGGGGCTCGTCGATGACGCCTTTCCGGAGCAGGATTTCGGAGAGGGCCATCAGCAAGTCCTTGCGCTTGTAAGGTTTGCGCACATAGGAGTCGCAGCCGGCTTCGATGCCGGCTGCGTGGTCGGCTCCCGAGGCCTTGGCCGAGAGGCAGATGATAGCGAGGTCTTGGGTCTTGGCGTGGGCCCGCAGCCGGCGCGTGGCCTCGATCCCGTCCATGACGGGCATGAGAATGTCCATGAGGATGGCGTCGAAGACCTGGCCTTCGTCGATGCAGAGCCTGAGGGCCTCCTGGCCGTTTTCCACGCAGGTGACCTTATAGCCTTGGCCCATCAGGATGACCTTGGCGATCTCGCTGTTTGAAGGCTCGTCCTCGACGACGAGAATGTGAAGATTTCTCATAAGATTAGAGAATAGCACATCCGGGAGGGGGTTTTCCGATGAGCCGCGGCGTTCGCCGCATTTTTCGCCCGGGCGAGCAACGCTTTAACAGCACCCCTCCTCGGGTAGGATGAGGGAAGAGAGGAGGCCCCATGACCGTGAAGGTACTCGGCGCCGGATTCTACTCTGGCCCCATCATCGACTACCACGCCCATATCAAGGGTACCGACGAGATGGATCTCTCGGACATCCCCCAGTACCCGCTGCTTCACAAGCTCGCGGACATGTTCGAACCGCTCCTCTACGGCGGGGTCAACCTCTTCGCCCGCTACGGCCGGGGCACCCGCTTCCACCACCTCTACCGGGAGATGACCTTCTTCGGCTTCCACGAGCTCATGAGACTTCTCAACAAGTACCGGGTGGATAAGTTCCTGGAGTCCATGGACCGCAACGGCATCGACCATGCGGTGGTCTGCGTGATCGAGCCCTTCATCGGGACGACCGAGGTGCTGCGGGCGGTGGCCCCGCACCGGGATCGGATCTCGGTCTACTGCGCCGTCGATCCCCATGAGCCGGGCTACCTGGACAGGCTCCGGACCTACGTCGAGACGGGTCAGGTCGTGGGACTCAAGATCCATCCCCCGGTGGCGGGCCCGCACCCGGTCTCCCCGGAGATGATGGAGCTCGGCGCCTTCGCCGAAGCCAACCACCTGCCGGTCTTCGTGCACACCGGGACCTTCCCCTTCCCCCTGCATGACCACTGCGACGACGTCATGCTGCTGGAACCCTTCATCCAGCGCTTCGAGCAGATCCCGATCGTCCTGGGTCACATCGGCTGGGATCAGCACGAGAAGGCGATCCAACTCGCCGAGCGCTACCTGAACGTCCACGTCGAGACCTCCTGGCAGCCCCCCGAGATCATCCGCGAGGCCATCGATCGCCTGGGCGTTCACCGGGTGCTGATGGGATCCGATTTCCCGCTCTTGCGGCAGGACGTCGCGCTCTCCAATGTTCGCCGGGCCGTCCACGGTCACGAGGCCGAGTGGGTGCTCTATCGCAACTCCAAGCGCATGATCGCCCATCACGGCATGCACGCTACCGCGCTTGATTCCGACGCCGAGTCTTTGCTATCCTGACGTTGCAGCGCCCATTTTCCAGCGCGTGGAGGCCGGATGTTCAAACTCCCCCCTCAAATGACGGTTCTCGGCCAGGATCTCTGGTACGAAACCCTCAAGTCGGTGCTCGCGCCGATGGTCAAGAACCGCCTCCAAACGACGATCGAAGGCCTGGAGAACATCCCCGAGTCGGGTCCTGCGCTGCTGGTGCCCAACCACCGCACCATGATCGATCCCTTCATCCTCAGCGCCGAATTGCCCCGCCGGGTGCACTGGGTGGTCGCCGCCTTCATGAGCAGACTGCCGATCACCCGGGAAATGGTTCGCTCGACGGGAAACATCGTCCTGCCGGTTTCCCAGGGCGGTCGCAGCCGGGAGCTCATGCGCAAGGCCAAACGCCTGCTACTGCGGGGACGCCTGGTCGGGGTCTTTCCCGAAGGCATCGACAACTTCGTCAACGGCTCGGCCCCGGGAACCATCTCCCCCTTCCACTCGTCTTTCGCCCGCCTGCTCATGCAGATGCGCATCCCCGACCTTCCGGTCATCCCCATCGCCATCACCGGCGAGGAGGAGCAGGTCCTGCTCCGGATACCCGGCGCCGTGCTCCGCCAGCTCGACCCCGGCAACCACTGCTGGGACAGCCGCGAGGTGCTCGGCGTGGTCTACCGCCAGGCCCATATCGCGATCGGCCGGCCCCTGGTCTTCGATAACTTCTACGACCTCCCCCCCGAACGCGAGGAGGAGGCCGTGAAGCGAATCATTCAGGTGGTTCGCGATGAGATCGTCGCGCTGGCGCGGGCCGACATTCCCCCGCCATCCAAGCGCCCCATGGATCGATCAGCCATCACCGGGCCGATCTTCGACGACAGCGACTACTAGTCCAGCAACCCCTTGCGCAGGGCGTACTTCACCAGCTCCGAGCGGGTGTGCATGCCCAGCTTGTCCATCAGGTGCGCCCGGTGGGTCTCGACCGTCCGCACCGAGATGACGAGCATCTTGGCCATCTCCTGGTTGGTGTAGCCCTCGGCTATCAGCTTGAGGATCTCGCGCTCGCGCTCGGTAAGCAACCCATAGGAGTCGGTCTCCTCGCCGGTCTCCACCCTTTCGAGGTAGTCCTGGACCAGGGCCTTGGTCACGGAAGGACGGAGAAAAGCGCCTCCTTCCATCACCTGATGAATCGCGTCGAGAAGCTCCGTGTCGGCGGCCTTCTTGAGGACGTAACCCGAGCCGCCCGCCTTCAGGGTCCGGAAGAGATACTCCTCGTTCTCGTGCATGGTGAGAACCAGGACCTTGATGTGGGGCATGCGCCGCTTGATCTCGGCCGTGGCTTCGATGCCGTTGATGCGCGGCATCGAGACGTCCATCAGGACCAGATCGGGCTGGAGTTGCTCGGCAAGGGCGATCGCCTCCTCGCCGTCCGTGGCCTCCCCGATGACCTCCATGTCGGGTTCCGCCGACAGGAGCATCTTGAGCCCCGAGCGCAGGATGGCATGATCATCCGAAAGGAGGATCCGGATCTTGGGAAGCGTCGGTGGCATCTGGCAGTCCCTTTCTCAGGTGGCGATACGGCGCATGGCGGCGTTCGGAACGAGCCCCGAACGCTGCCATGCTAGAGCGTGGATTCCGGGCGGGCGGTGGAAAGCGGCAGGTCGAAGGCGATCCGCGTCCCCTCCCCTTCCGCCGAGTAAAGACAGAACTTGCCGCCGAGCAGCGTGACGCGTTCCTGCATGCCCAGCAGCCCGAGGCGGTTCTCCTTGCGCTTCTGAACGAGGATGCGATCGGGGTCGAAGCCGACCCCGTCGTCCCGGACCTCGGCATGGACCATGGTCGCATCGCGCTCCAGCTTCAGGTGGACGGTCCGGGCCTGGGCGTACTTCGCGATGTTCGTGAGGGCCTCCTGCACGACCCGGTAGACCGCGACTTCCACCAGGGGAGGAATCCGCTCCTCGAAGCCCGTGGCATGAAAGGCCACCTCCACGCCATGCTTCCGGCTGAAATCCTTGGAGTACGAACGCATCGCGGCGATGAGCCCGAGATCGTCGAGAAGCGTCGGCCGCAGTTCGACCGAAAGCTTATGAACCTCCTCGAGCGTGCGCGAGGTGAGCTCCTGCAGCTCGGCGACCCGCTTTCGGGCCTCTTCCAGGGTGGGGGACTTGTCGACGATCTTGAGGCCCACCAGGAGCGACGTCAGGGACTGCCCGGTCTCGTCGTGGAGCTCGCGCGAAATCCGCTTGCGCTCATCCTCCTGGGCCGTGATGATCTGCTCGAGCAACTGACCGCGCTTCACATGCGCTACCTCGAGCTCGCACTGCTGGGCCATGAGCCGCTCGGCGATGCGCTGGAAGTCCGTGGAGAGCTGACCGACCTCGTTCTGGGTTCGCGAAGGGGGAGGCGTGCAGGAGAGATGCGAGGGGGAGGGATCGTCGAGCAGCGACGCCGACGCGCGCATGAGGCGGCGCAAGGGTCTCACGATCTGGTTGGTGAGGCCCAGCAGCCCCATGAAGGCTATCAGCATGGCGGTGCCGGAGATGGAGAAGATTCCCCAGGCATGGCGCTGGAGCATCTCGGCGATTTGCCGCTTGGGAACGCCGCGCATGAGGATGCCGACGGCCCGACCGGCGGGGTCGTGGAGGGTCTGGGTGAGCGTCACGTACTCCTGGCCATTGACCCAGACCACGGCGAGGCCGTCCTTGCCGGGATCGCCGGGCGCGACGAGTCGGCCCGTGGGAAGGCCCGAGACGGCGATCGCCTCTCCCCGCTCGAAAATGGCGGCGATCCCCCCCATCATCTCGGTCATCTCCCCGGTGGCACGCCGGGCGGCGTCCCCGTGGGGATGCGCCTTGCGCTCCCAGAGGTAGAAGCGTTCGAAAACGGCCAGCTCGTTGCTGACCTGCTGCGCCATCTGCGCGCGCAGGCTGGACTCCGCGCTGACGTAGGTCGTGACCATCAGCACCCCGGTCACCAGCATGATCGAGGCGAGCCCCCAGAAGAGGACCTTCACGCTCAGCGAGAGGTTATGCCACGACCGGGAAATCAGCGGCAGCAGGATCCGAATACGAGGGATCTTCATCATGGCCTCAGTGTATCTCCGAAGTCCGACGGGTAGCATCCGAAAACTATACCTAACCTCCCTCCCGACCCGGAGCGGCGGCCCCTCAGGAGCCGGAATTCCAGCCGAAGTAGGCCATCACGCGGTTCTTGACGTTGGCTGCGGCGCCCACGCGCGACTGGGAGAGCAGCAAGTGATCCTGGGTGTTGAGGATGAAGCGCCCCTGAGCGCCCGAAAGACTCCGCCACTCGATCAGCGCGAACTCGCCGGCCTTGGACCAGCGCCAGGTCAGCCGGCGCCGCGCGAGATCGGGGTACTGGGACCGTACGATCGCCACGTGGGGATGATCCTCGCGAACCCGCTTCAGCTGGGCGCAAGCCAGGCAATGCCCCAGCACGACCCGGGAGCAGCGACGGCAAGCCGGCATCGCGCAGGAAGGACAGTGATCGGCCTCGGCCAGGCAGTGACGCTCCTCGCAGATCGGGCACTTGAAGGTCTCGCGCGGCAGAGCGCTCGCTTGGCAAGTCGCGCAGGTGATCAGGTGATCCGGGCAGACCATTCCCCGGCCGCTCGGACTGGGACGAAGCAGGTTCCGGCGGGTGACCTTGCCGCATTCCACGCAATCGAGCGCGCATGCCACGCAGTAGGGAGTCGCGGTCAGGTGACAGCACTGCACCAGGGGGACAGGGGTCTCGGTGCCGCAGCGATCGCAGGCGACGGTCCGGAGCTGTTCGGGAGCGCCGGCGGAGGCCGCGAGGTGGCGGGCCGCGCAGCGATGGCAGCAAGCCTGCCCATTATCGAGGAAGCCGGGCTGCCGGATGTCGCTGCCGCACTGCGGGCAGGCGGGAAGGAAGATCTCGCCGGTGGTGGGAAGGTAGGCGACGTGGAGGAAGCCTCGCTCGCTCCCTCGCGAGAGCGTGAGTTCGTAGCGAACCTCGTCGTAGGAGACGTGGCAAACGCCTACCAGTCGGGTTTCGACGGTGACTTCGTGACGCTCGCGCTCGGCTTCCAGGCGGGCGGCCTCGTCGCGGCGCAGGCCCTCGGCATCCAGCTCACGCTGTACATGCAGGTGTTCGATCTCGACCAGAAGGCGTTCGGCGTCTGTCTCGAGCTTGGCGATCGCCGCCGGAATCCGCGTCTCGCCCTTGCGGCGAATCAGATCCTCGACCCGCGCTATCAGCGCGCGCTCCTCCGCCTCGAGGATCTTCGAAACCTGACCCGCGACGGAGGCGCGAACCCGCGAGGCGGCTTCCTCGAACCGAGGTGCCAGCGCTTGCTCGAGGATCTCGCCCTTTTGCTCGGTGCGGGAATCAAGCCAGGCGATCGCCCGCTCGTGAAGGTTCTCCAGCTGGTAGGAGGGATTCCCCGGAGGATCCGCGGGGATGGTGAGGAAGCTGAAGCAGGCCTCGGAAAGGACGTCGAGGCGATCGCCCGTCTCGGGATCGATCGCGTCGAGATGAAGCTCCTCCTCGCGCGAACTCATGGCGGGAGCCTCGTAGGTGACCCGGTGACTGAAGGCGATCGCCGAACGCGACAGCACCTCGATCAAACGGGCGCTTTCGACCCGGAAACCGCCCGGCAGGATGGGCTCGAAGAGCTGAGCGGGGTGATCGATCGGCCGGGAGACCACATGACGGTAAGAAACGGTCTGCTCGCGCGTGCACTCCTCCAGGATGGCCCGCCAGTGGGGGCTCACCAGGGAGATCGGGCGTTCCTCGGAAGCGTCGGCGGGCGCGTCCAAAGGCTCCGACGTGTGGCCGAAGGTGATGGACAGGCGCCTTTGGGGCCAGCGGACCTCCCAGCGGCGCGAGGTCGCGTCGAGAGGGGTCAGTTCGGCTCCGAGACTCCGGTAGTAGTCGAGCGTGAAGCTGCGGATCGATGGTTCCTGCATGGGGGCTCCTCTAGGCCGCACGGGCCGGCAGGAGTTCATGATGATCGATTTCTCGCGCCGAATCTGTGATCGAACCCGGATTCGGCGGACCAAACCGGCCCCCGTAGAGGACTCTCACCTCCAGGACTGCGCCCGTGCCGGGCGCACATACAGCCATCCCGGACCCTGAGGGCCCGGGATGGCGTCGATCGGGGAAGGAGCGGGGTCTAGATCTTGGGAACGATCGCGAGACGCACGCCACCGAGCTTCAGGTATTCGTAGGGCATGTAGAAGTAACCGCCGTCGGCCCAGTCGGAGCCCCAGGAGTTGCGAATGATGATGACCCGCTTCTCGTTGTCGTAGCCCACCGCCAGGACGGCATGACCGCCCTCGAAGGTGTCCTTGGTGGTCGGCATCGGCAGGAGGCCCGAATCCGGCGTGCTGGACATGTTGCTGAAGACGCGCATGGCGATCACGACGGGAATGCCCTCGGAGAGGCTCTTGCGAACGCCGCTGAGCTTGGTGACGGACTTGTAGCCGGTGACGATGCGGTTCTTCTTGCCCTTGTCGGTGAGCGCGTTGGAGGGCTGGTTGATGAGGAAGCCCATGCGAGCGGTTTCGTCCTTCTGCTTGGCAGAGGCGAGGTAGGGGAAGTCCGACTCGGGAACGGAGCCGTAGCTATCGAGCATCTTCACCGCGAACTCGGTGGGAACGCCTTCGTCACGATCCTTGGCGCCGGTCTGGCGGCGCGACTGATACCAGTTGAACGCAGGAGCCTGGGCCGTGTAGCGTCCCTGCTTCTTGAGCAGGTACTCCTGGAGACCCATGGTCGCGAAAGAGGTGCATGCTCCGAACTGGCCCTGGTTGCGAACCGGGCTGCAGTCGGCGCGAAGGTCGACCTTGGCAGGCAAGGCCTGGGTATCGAAGGTCTCGTCGAGCGTGACGCCGGGATCCTTGGAAACGTCGGCTCCCATGGCGTACTTGAACTTGGACTTGGACTTGGCGTCGAGCGACGAAGCGTCCGATCCACCGAGCGAGGTTCCGGGAAGCTGCCCACAACCGGCCAGCAGAAGCAATCCCAGCATTCCTCCGAGCGTCTTCTGCATCTTCGAGCCCTTCATGAGTCACGACCTTTCTGTGGTGCGGCGGTGTTCCCTTGCTGTTATATCGCCCCGCAGAAAAATAACTGTCTTAACGACCGGTTAAGGCTCGCTCATGATTTGTTGAAGATCAAAACACCCCTTGCCGTGTTGCCCGGATCACGGCCCAAACTCAAGCTGGGCCCCGCGAGACAGCGCCTCGGGGGCCCGGAAGCGAGTAGCGAAAGGAAATGCGGGCTCAGTAGATCTCGACGCTCTCGGAGGCATCGGCGAAGACCTTCACGGCGATGGGCCTGTCGAGGATGGGCTCGACTTCCCCCTTGAAACGCAGCGCGAGTTCTTCGCCCTGTTTCTTTCGCTCGCCGGCGTCCGTGAGCTTGGCGAGCTTGGGATCGATCAACCGCCACTCGGGTCGCTTGCGGGTGTGCCGGATCTCGATCCCCTTCTTGTAATAGGACGTGCTCACCTGCGACAACCGGTTGAGCATCGCGTCTTTCTCCTTGCGGTACTCCGGATCCTTCATGCGCTTCGCGACCTCGGGATCGACGGGTTCCTGCTTCGCCTGAGCCTGCTTGCGCGACTCTGCAAGCTCCTTGGCCAACTGAGCATGCGCTTCGGGCGTGTCGATCAGCTTGGCATCCTCCGCCGCGGCCGTTTTCGGGGGAGCGGAATTCCGGGCTTCCTGCGTCTCGCCACGGCAGCCGCCGAGCACGAGGATCAGGACCAGCAGCAGCGGGGTCCGGAACAGCGATGGGAGCAGCCGTCTGAGGAAACTTTTCATGCAACGTCCTCCTCGTGATTGAATGCTTGCTTATCATATTGTAGTGACTATTTGTTAAGTTGCAAGCATGGATTACGCGGAAGCGGATGGCGAGGGGCTCAGGCCTTCAGCGCGGAGAGATCCAGGCGGGATAGCGTCTGCTCGTCGAACTCCCGGATCTGATCGGCGGCGCGCTTGGCCATCTCGAGATTCTCGCCGAACGCCGCGAACGATTCCTCCAGCTTGCCGCGCTCCTTGGCCTTGGCGATCAGCTCGATGATGGTCTTCTCGAACGAATCCGTCCCCTTCAGGTTGCTCAGGATCAGATCCGTCTCTCCGACCGCCTGGGTGAAGAGCTCGATCTTCTGCTCCAGGATCTGGAGCACGTAGTCCTCGATGGTCCCCCTGATCGATAGATTAACGATCAGGACATCGCGGGTCTGGCCGATGCGATGCACGCGTCCGATCCGCTGTTCGACGCGCATGGGGTTCCAGGGAAGGTCGTAGTTGATGAGGGCATGGGCGAACTGGAGGTTCACGCCCTCGGATCCCGCATCCGTCAGGAGGAGGACCTGGCCGTCCTGCTTGAACTCGGCCACCACCCGATCTTTTTCCTTCTGGCCCATCTTGCCGTTGAAGCAAAGCACCTTGTATCCCTCGCGCGTCAGGGCGTCGGCGAGGAAGTCCTGGGTCTCGTAGAAGCCCATGAAGACCAGGGCTTTGCCCTGGTGATTCTTGAGGAAGGTCTTCAGGGCCTCCAGCTTGGAGACCACCTGGATTCTTCGAGCGAGATCCGCGATGGGAGCCAATTCCCGGGTTTCCTCGACGGTCACGTAGGACATGGTGGCGTTCAAGCTCTTGGCGAGCGCGGCGGGGCTCGAGCTCAGCATGCGCGAGAGCCGGATGAACTGGAGGGTTTGCTGGCCTTTGCTCGTGCCCTTGCCCATCTGGTTGGCGACGTACTGGACGACGGCGTCGTGCAGGCGCAGCTCCTCGGCGGTGCCGTCCAGGCGGATGGTTTCGACCTTGCGATCGACGAAGCGAATTCCGACCTCGGAGCGGCGGTTTCGGATCATGACCTGGGAGAGCTTTCGGGAGAGCTCCTCGGGGTTCTTCAGCACCCGTCCCTTGGCATCCTCGACGAAGTGGGTCCGGAAGCTCTCCTTGGTTCCCAGGAGGCCTTCGGCGACCAGGTTGACCAGGTTGTAGAGTTCGAAGAGGGAGTTTTGCATGGGGGTGGCGGTGAGCAGCAGCATGTAGCGGCTCTGGATCTTCGAGACGAACTGGTAAGCGACGGTTGCGTCGTTCTTCAGCCGATGGGCCTCGTCCACGACCAGGATGTCCCAGCGTTTGCGGAGGAGGGCAGCGGCGTTGATGGGGTGTTTGGCGGTATCCAGGCTGACGATCAGGCGGTCGAGGTTTTGCCAGCCTTGTGTTTCCTCGCCTCCCACGGCGAATTTCTCGCCGAACTTGCCGGCGAGTTCGCCCTGCCACTGGGTGGTGAGGGGGGCGGGGGTGAGGATGAGGATTCGGCGGGCGAGTCCGCGGCTGAGGTACTCCTTGAGGATGAGGCCGGCTTCGATGGTTTTTCCGAGTCCGACCTCGTCGGCGAGGATGGCGCGGGTGTGCATCTTGTTGATGGCGGTCATGACGGCGCCGATTTGGTGGGGGAGGACCTGGATGCGTTCGCCCTCCAGCTGCTGGATGGCTTTGAGCTCGGTGATCTCGGAGCCGAGGGAGAGCAGGTGAGCCTGGATGCAGACTTTCTGCCAGGAGGGGGGATCGTACTGGGCGCGCTCGAGGCGCGACAGACCTTCTTCGATGCCGGAATAGACGCGTTTCATGCGGGTTCTTTCGGGGAGTCCTTCGATGCGGATCAGGTCCTTGATCCTAATCGAGGCGGGGCACGGGTGAAGTGACCCCTGGCACCGGATCGCGTGAGATCGGGCCGTGGGCGGGTAAAGGATCCTAAAGAACGACTGCTTACCCGGAGGAAGCCTCCCTATGTTGCATTTCTTACCATGGCTCCGAGGTTCGGACCGAACGGCGGACCGGGTGCCGGTTCGTGGGTTACCGGGGCGCGGGTTACCGGGCTTGGCGTCGAGACTCTGGGGTGGGACTCCGGGGCTTCATGCGCTTTCGGAGGCGATCGCCCACGCGGCGGGCATGCGTGCCGGCCTTCATCCCGCGCTCGAGCATCTGCGCTTCGCGCTTTGGGCTTCCAGCCAGGACATTCCCGCGGATGACCTGGAGGTTCCCGGCACCTTCGCGCTCGGCCAAGACCGCCTTCGCGCGCTGACGGCCCAGCTGAGGCTGTTTTCGAGGCTGAGAGAGAGGGTTCAGGCGGTGATCGCCTTGGCGGACAGCGCCGACACGGAGCTGGCCGTCGCTTCGGAGCTTCTGGACTACCTGAAAGCGGGTGGGGTTGGCGAGATCCGGAGCGAGACTCCCGCAGAGGTGGCGAGGCTATTTGCCTTCTTCCCTCATGCGCGCGACATGTTCTGGGATTTTCCGCTGCTCGCTCCGCTCTTCGAGCTGGCGCTAGGGGGTTCGGTGGCGGGGGATCCGCGATCGGCGGGGAACGAGCGGAGCCGGATTCCGCTCCGATTCCGGGATTACCTGGAACCTGTCGATGCGGCGCCCGCGATGCTCAGCTGCGACGGGATGTGCCTGTACTGCGCGCACCGGCAGCCGCCGCCCCAGGTGGGGGTCTACGGGCTGGAGGTGCTCGATCCCGCGCGCCCCGAGCATGTCTACCAGGCGATCAAGCCGCCCATGCTGGTGGTGGAGGTGGGGCTTCACGGCGTCTCGATGATCGAGCCCGAGGCGGGTCCCATGCTGGCATCCGTGGCGGCGATGCGTCTACAGCTCGCCAAGGCGACGGGCTACGTGGCATGTCCGGTCGTCTTCAACGACAACCTGTCGTTGCGTCCGAACGGTTTTCGGATCTTGGTTCACGGCCATGAGGTCGCTGCCGGCGAGTTCTTGATGGGCTACGCGTTGGCGGTGCCGGACGAACGGGCGACCGACGTTCGGGTTGCCGATGAGCGGGCTCCGCATGGCTTCGCTCAGGATTTTCCGGCCTTTCACGAGGCCCGCGAGACGCTCTCGGCCCTGTGGGTCGCGGGCCCCGAACTGCGCCGCGCGAAAGCCGCCGGTTATCGGCTGCTTTCGCCGGACGAGGTGGTCGTCAGGCACCTGGAGCTGGTTCTCAGGAAACATGCCCATGACCTTTTCACGCTCGAGGAGCTCAAGTGGCTGCTCGACGAGCTTCATTCCACCGATCCGCTGCTGGTCGAGGCGCTGCCGGACATGCTGACGCTCCTGGATCTGCACCGGGTGATCCAGCATCTGATGCGCGAGGGAGTTCCCTTGAGGCCGATTCAGGGCGTGCTGAGACGCCTGCTCGACTTCGGGAAGCTCACGCACGATCCGGTGATGCTCGCGGAGATGGTCAGGAAGGCGCTCGCTACTTGACTTCGGTGTTTCGCTGAAGGGCCTTCGGCGCGGGACCCGCGGGTTCCGGGGTTCCCAGGAAGTGGTTCGCGAAGCGGGCGGCATTGAAAAGGGCGTCCGAGAGGCGGTTGAGATAGATCACCACCAGCGGGTTGAGCTCTTCTTCGCGCGCGACCTTGACGGCGAGTCGTTCGGCTCGGCGGACGACGGTTCGGGCGAGATGAAGGCCGGCGCCTGAGGGGCATCCTCCGGGGAGGACGAAGCTCGTGAGGGGCGGGATCTTGGCGTCAAGGGCGTCGATAAAGCGCTCCAGGAACTCAATTTGCTCCTGAGAGGCTTCCCAGCCGGGTCTCCGGCCGGGAGGGGTGGCGAGTTCGGCTCCGATATTGAAGAGGACCCGCTGGACTTCGAGCAGGTTTTCCCTGAACTCCGCGAGGGATGCGTTATCTCCGGGCAGGTGACTCAGAGCGAGTCCCAGGGCGGAGTTGGCCTCGTCCACGGTGCCGTAGGCCTCGACCCTGAGGTCGTCCTTGGCGACGCGCTTGCCGAAGAGCAGCGAGGTTTGTCCCTTGTCGCCGGTCTTGGTGTATATCTTCATGGCGATCCCTTTCGATTGCGATTTCCCTGGGTAACGGGCGTGACGCCCATCGTGCCTCTTTGGAGCATACCATCTCGACGTTGCCGGAAAAACGCACGAGGCTGCCGGCGATGACGGTTCGTCAGGTCAGAGGGAGGGCCTGACGCCGAGGGCACGCGCTTTTGCGGGAAGATCCTCGGGGGCTGCTAGAACTCGATCACGCGGACCCAGCCGGCGGTCTGGTAGGGATCTCCCGAGGCGGTACGGAAGCCCATGTTGGGTCCGATGCCGGCCAGGAGGTACTGGGCGGTGGGAGCGCCGGCTTTCGCCAGGTCTTCGAGCAGGCTATCGTTGGCGTCGTCGACGTTGGGAAGCATGTGGTGAACGGGAGTTCCCGAGTGGGGAAGTCCGATGTACCCTTCATCCTGGGCCACGTTCAGGGCCCAGAGCCAGCGGCCTTTTTCGTCGCGCTCGTCGCTGCGCCAGACCCTGACGCGTATGCGGCTGGCGGCGGTCGCTCCGGGACGCTGCCAGGCGGCATCCTGTTCGCGGCCCCAGTAGTAGAGGGGAGTGAGCGGCGCGTTGGGGTAGGCATCGGACCAAGCCTGGGCCGTGCGCATCCGCTCCATGCTTTGGGGGGTCAAGGCCTCGGCGGCAACCCAGCCGGCCTTGGCGAAGGCATCGACCAGTTGAGTTTCGTGGGCGGCCACGACCATGGTGATCGGCTCGGCGGCATGGCCCTGGGCATCTTCGGCGTGGTGGGGAAAGGTCATGCGGGGGAAGACGGCGCCGACCGGCGGAGGGGTGACCTCGGAGGCGAGTTCGGGAGGAACGGGCTGCCAGGCTCCCACGGGAAGCTTCGCGCATCCGGTGGCCATCAGAGCAATCACGATCAGCAAGAGTAAACGCATGTCCCGTTCTCCTTCCATGAGAGTTATCCGGGAATGCGCGCGGATCTTGGTTGTCGCCCAGGAAAGCTTCCGTTAAGTCTCGGTAGTGAGGATCGGGACCGGCGGGAAGGGCCGGTGGCTGCTCGCGACGTCGGCGCGGGCATGGCAGATCGCTTGGTTGGAGGCGAAGGGGCTAGCGGGTGATGGCGACGGGCATCAAGCGGCGCAGTTCGCGGCGGCGGGCGGCTCCTCCCGAGGCTCCGAGCAGCGCGAAGTATTCGCGGTAGACCTCCTGCTGGGGCAAGATCAGCCTTCGGATGGCGGCATCGATTCGGGCGAGTTTCTCGGAGTCGGCCGGCTCGGTCATCAACCGCGCCAAGCGGCGGCCCCAGCCGGTTCCGCCGTACTTGGGTCGCTCCACGAAGGCGTTTCGGACGCGTTCCAGGCGCGTCATGACGTAGAGCAGGCCGCAGCGTTGAAGATAGCCCAGGTCATCGGAGAAGGTGCCGGAGGGTTCGGAGGTTTCGAAGGCCTTGGGGTAGCGATCGCCGAAAGCGGCGACGACTTCGGGGTGTCGGGCGATCGCCCAGACCGCCTCCATCCCGTCGATGTAAAGCCGCTCTTCGCCGAGCACCTGCTCCAGCAGCCCCAGCGTCAGGTAGCAGACCAAAAATAGCACGTCCATCCGGGAGGGGGCGTGTCGAATTTGCTCGGCCAGGAGGTCGAAGGTGGCCTCCTCCATCGCCAGCAGCAGCCCCATCCGGGTCTTGTCGCCTGCCCAGAGCTCCGCGAGCATCCCTTCGGCCTTGGCGGCGTCCATGCTCGGGTCGAGCAGCTTGTAGCGGTCGACCCAGCGGTCGAAGGCCTCGTCGGTGACGCCGAGATCGGGGGGGCCGTAGACGTGGAGGGCGGCGCCGTCGTGGGAGGCTGCGATGATACCCTGGATGGTCGGGAATTCGGTGAGTTTGCCATGCCACGGCACCAGCCCGGTGGGAGTGGTGGGCAACGGGTCGGTCGGAGCTTTCACCCGGGTGATGTCGATCAAGGCGTCGCCAATCAGCGCATGGCCCTCGAGCTCCGCAGCCAGCCGCTCCTGCAACTGCTGGGCCACGCTCAGGCCCTCCAGGCGCAGGGACTGGATGCCGTAGCGCGCCACCGGCGAGAGGACCCGGAAGTCGTAACTGACGAGTTCCTCCACCAAGGGAGCCCCGGAAACCAGGCCCCGGAGCTTGCCCCAAGCCTCGGGGGCGTGGAGCCGCAGGAAGTGCTCGAGATCGGCGTCCTGGCCCTCGTTCACGATCCCCGTGAACTCCAGGCGTTCCGCCTCGCCGGAAGCGAGCAGGGCGTCGCGGATGCACTCGGCGAGGATCAGGTCTCCGAGCCGGCTGAAGGGGTTGTTTTGAACGTGGGAGATCAGGTGGTAGCGGGCGAACAGGATCTGCTGCGCGACGTAGAGCCGCTCGGAGTTGAGGACGATGCCGTAGGTGGGGTCGGGAACGTAGAGTTCGCGGAGGGCCTGGATGTCGACTCCGGGGGCAAAGCCGCAGTAGTAGCTGTCGCGCAGGACGTAGTCGATCCGGTCGGCGTCGATTTCGGAGTGGGTGAAGAAGTTGAATTCCGCGCGGGCATGCTCTCCGATGGCGGCGAGCGCGAGTTGCTTGCGATCGATCTCCCGGTACTCGGGATGACGCGCGAGGACCTCGCCGATTTCGGGGTCGTGGCAGACGAGCTGGTAGGTGCGCTCCTCGTGGTCGAGGAACTGATGGAGGAAACCGAGTTCCGGTCGGTCGACATGGCGGCGGGCGGCGTCTTCCAGGGAGTGCGAGAAGGGCCGGTGCCCGATATCATGGAAGAGGGCGGCCAGCCGGATCAAGCGGAGTTCGGAGTCGTCGAAGCTGAGGCGCTCGGCGAGGAGGCCCGCGGTATGCATGGCGCCTATCACGTGCTCGAAGCGGGTATGGTGGGCGCCGGGGAAGACCACGTAGGCCATGCCCATCTGACGGATGCCCCGCAGGCGGCTCACGGCGCGGGTGCGAAGCAGTTCCCACTCGCAGGCGGTCATGGGCACCAGCCCATGAATGGGGTCGCGTAGCGAGTGGGGGAACTTCATCGTCGCGGACCTAGACGCTCTGGGGAACGTTGGACTGGGCCGCGCTCGCGCCGGGAGCGATGAATGCGGCGTGAGGCAGGCTCTCGCGCATGCTGGCGGCGGTGACCTTGACCAGTTCGATGGTCTGCTGCTGAAGATCTTCCATGGAATAGGAATTGCAGTAGCTGAGGCCCGAGCGGATACCGCCCTCGAGTTCGCGGAGCAAAGGAACGACCGACCCCTTGTAGGGAATGTAGGTCGAGATGCCTTCGGGCGTACGGTCGGAGCCGACGACCTCCTGAGCGCCCGCGGAGGCCATGCCGCGGTAGAGCTTGTAGGACTCGCCGGCCCGCTCGATGATCTCGCCGGGGGCCTCGTCGGTGCCGGCGAAGAGCGAGCCAATCATGACGGTATCGGCGCCCGCCACCAAGGCCTTGACGATGTCGCCCGAGTTGCGGATTCCGCCGTCGGCAATGAGCGTCGGCGCGAACCGAAGGCGGGGCTTGCCCCTGCGCTTCTCGACATCCCACCAGCGGTTGATGGTGGCCCGCGCCTTGATGATGGCGCTGAGCTGCGGCATCCCGCAGCCGGTGACGATCCGGGTGGTGCAAACCGCCCCGGGGCCGACGCCGACCTTGATCGCATGGGCGCCCGCCTCGAGCAGGTCCCAGACCCCCTCGGGAGTGGCCACGTTGCCGGCAATCACCCAAACCCCCGGGAAACGCTCCCTCACGGCCTGGATGGTCTCCATCACCCGGTCATGGTGGCCGTGAGCCACGTCGATCAGCACCGCGTCCAGCCCTTGGACCAAGGCGACCTTGTCCAGGTCGGAAGGCTTGACCCCGATGGCGATCAGCTTGATCCCCGGCGTGCGGCTCACCATGTCGGCGTGTTCCTGGGGATCGGCGATGAAGCGATGGATGACCCCCAGACCGCCGAGCTCGTGCATGGCCTTGGCCATGCGCTCCTCGGTCACGGTGTCCATGTTGGCGGAGAGAATGGGAAGATCCAAGCTCAGATCCCCCACCAGGCGACTCTTCAGGCAGACGTCCTTGCGCGAACGCACCGAGGAACGCTTCGGCACGATCAGCACGTCATCGAAGGTCAACCCATAGTTTTCAAGCAGTTTAACAGCCATCGTTCCCGTCTTTCATGAACCCTCAAAACCGGTCCCCATGCTACCATACCCGGCTTCGTTCGGCCCGCCGAGCCGGCCTGCTGAGTGAGCACTCTCCCGCTTCGGAGGGTGCTCTTTTTTCTCGCGAATCCTCCGCATGCCGGGACTTCCGACGCATCCCGGGTACAAAAGCAAGCAGCGAGAAGCTTGGAGGATGGCGATGATCACCCAGCGCTGGGAATTTCGAGTTCCGGGAACGCCGGAGCAGCTCTGGCCCTTCGCGGGGGATACGGAGCGCTTCAACCGCATGATCCGAACGCCGGCCGTCACCTACCAGGAGGCGCCCGATCCCCGCGGAGGCATCCAGCTCGGCGGCAGTTTCCACCTCAAGGGAATCCCCACCGCCTGGCACGAGCTTCCCTACGAGTGGCGCGAACCCGAGGAATGGAGTGTCCGGCGGATCTACACCAAAGGCCCCATGGCCGAGTTCTTCCTGCGACTCCGCCTGCTGCGCGACGGTGAATTCACCCGCCTGGCCTACGACCTGGAACTCACGCCGCGCGCGCCGCTGCTCACCCCCCTCGTCTCGCTGATCGCCAGCAGCCTCCGCGCGGGCACGAAGCAGTTCGCCGAGCGGCTCGAAGGATGGGCGGCCGGCCGATTCGATCGGGTCTTCACCGAGCCCCTGTCTCAGCTGACAGCGGTCCCGCGCGAACGACTCGCCTCCCTGAGCGCGGAACTCGTCGAACGAGGCTTCGCGAAGTCCCTCGTCGAGCGCCTGGCGGCTCACCTCGCCACCGCACCGGACTACGACCTCCTCCGGATTCGCCCCTACACCGTCGCGGACCGCTGGAGCGCGGATCGCCGAGACGTCCTGACGCTATTCCTCCACGCGACCCGCCTGGGCCTGCTCGAAATGAGCTGGGACCTGGTCTGCCCGGAATGCCGGGGGGCAAAGGAACGCACCGACTCGCTCTCGCGGCTTCGCGGGGACGTTCACTGCAGCTCCTGCAACATCGACTTCAAAGCCAACTTCGACTCCTCGGTCGAGCTGACCTTCCGGCCCGCTCCGGCCATTCGCAAGGTGGACGCCCAGCACTTCTGCGCGGGAGGACCGGGAAACACCCCGCACAGGGTCTTCCAGCAACTGCTGGGGCCGGGAGCGTCGGAATCGCTGGAACTGCCGATGGAGCCTGGCGCGTATCGCCTGCGCAGCCCGCATCTTGCCGGCCAAGTGCCGCTGAACCTGGGTTCTGGGGGCGACGGCGAGCTCGCGCTGACGCTGTCGGCTGGCGAAGTGTTGCCGCCCGAGCATTCTCTGGGCCTCGGGGGGACGCTACGCCTGCAAAATGCCGATCAGGCCCCTCTGCTCGTGATCCTGGAGCGGGTGGCTTGGGCCGACGACATCGTTCGCGCCTCGGCCGTCACCGCCCTTCAGGAGTTCCGGGATCTCTTCGATTCCCAGATCCTCGCTCCGGGGGTCGAGATGGGGATCTCCCGCCTGGCCTTCCTGTTCAGCGATCTGAAGGCGTCGACCGCCATGTACGCGATCATGGGAGACGCTCCGGCGTTCGCCCTGGTCCAGGATCACTTCCGGATCCTGGAGCGGGAGGTGGCGGCGCATCGGGGGGCCATCGTCAAGACCATCGGGGACGCCATCATGGCGGTCTTCGACGATCCGGGGGACTGCGCGCGGGCGGGACTCGCGATCCAGCAGGCGATCGCCGCCTTCAACTCCGGCTCGAACCGGCCGCCGATCTCCGTGAAGCTCGGAGCCCACCTGGGTCCGGTCATCGCGGTGAGCTTGAACGAGCGGCTCGACTACTTCGGAACCACCGTCAACGTCGCGGCCCGCGTCCAGGGAGAAGCGCATGGAGACGACCTGGTTCTGACCACGGAGATGCTCGCCGATCCCGGAGTTCGGCGGGCGCTTTCGAGCATGCCGCTCACCCGGGAGGCCTTCGAGGTTCGCCTCAAGGGCCTGGAGCGGCCGTACCCGCTCACGCGCTTCCAGCTACCATCACCGCTGGGACCGGATAGGCCCGCGGAGCGGTTGGTGGAGCGATCAGGGCTTCGGAGCGGGGATGCGAAGCTTGGTTCCCGCCAGGACGAGCAGGAAAGCCCCCAGTAAGCCGATCGCCCAGAAACCGGCGCCGGCGTAGACGCGGTTCAGCACGTGCTCGACGCTCAACAGAACGGTGGTGAGCACGAGGCTGATGACGATGCCGCCGTAGAGCCCCTTGGTGAAGATGGAGTTGAGCTCCTTGCGCGCGAGTCCCTTGACGGCGCGCTCGATGCCCTGCGGATCGGCCTCCTTGACCTTGGCTTCCACGATGCTGCGGATGTCGATCATCCGCGAGAGGCGAGGCGCCTCCTTGCGAGCCAGGCTGATGACCTGGACGCTGAGCGTATCGTGGATGCGGGCGAGCCGCTCTTCTCCCAGCCGTTCCTTGAGGGATCCGATGGGAATGGTGAGCAGGTAGGAGATGCCGGAGCGGATGACCCCCTGCAGCTTTTCACTGAGCTGGGGGCCGCGCAGCAAGTCGACGGCGAAGGCCATGACGGTGGAGACGGCGCTCTGGATGGAACGGGGATCCCCGTCCTTGAGATCGGCCGGCAGCACGTCCTTGAGCGGCGTGCGGCGGGCGCCGACCATGAGCCTGGCGGTCCAGACGCGGTAGGTGGCGAGCGCCTCTTCGCTCTCCAGCAGCTTTTCGAGGCCCGAGCCCGCCTTGCGGCGGAACTCCTCGGGAATGGCGGTGTAGCGCTGGCCGATGGGGACCTGGACCAGATCGTCGAGGAAGTTATCGATCTTCTTGCGCATGGCGGGGCCGGTTTCGGGGCTCAGCAACTTCTCGCGCAACCGCATCACCTGATCCGGAAGGGCCTCGAGCAGCTTCTTGCGCAGGAACGCATCCTCTTCTCGCAGCTGCGTCCGGACCATCCAGCCCAGGAACTCGTCGAAGAGGTTCTGCTTGGGGAGTTCCAGAATCAGGCCGACGAGCAGATCGAGAACGTGCGTCTCGATCCAGGCCATGGATTCCTTGCGGCGCAACATGGTCTCGAAGGTCGCGAGCCAGGCGGGGAGATTGGCCTGGATCTCGCGCCGGGCGGCGGCAAGGCTCTCCTCGGGCAGCAACTCGGAGAGAGGACCCAGTTCGGCGAGCTTGAGGTCGGCATCGGCGAGAATCTTGGGCAACTGCTCCGGGGCATGCGCGACGACGGTCTCGAGGAAGCGATCGAAGGCCTCGAAGAGAGGCGGGGCGAGCAGTTCTTCGAGGGTGGAGTCGCGCCTATCTCGGAGGTAGCCCGAGAAGACGTCGGTGATTTGCTCCAGGAAGGCATCCGAGAGCGCAAAGGCGATCGCCTGCTCCGCGAGCCAGCCGCTGATGACATCGACTTCCTGATCAATTTCTTCCGAGGCGCTATTACTAGCTTCTGAGGCGCTGTTTTCAGCTTCTGAGGCGCGGCCGCTGGGAAAGAGGGAGCTGAGGGCGTCGCGAATCGAGGGCAGATCCTGGGTCACGGCGCGCTCGACGGCTTCCTGCACGTTCTCTCGCAGCGTGGCCTCCATCCCGGGGCTCTGAAGAAAAGCCGAAAGCGCCTCCTCGTTGAGAAGCCGCTCGGAGATCATGCCGGCGAGCTGCCGAGCGAGAGCATCCTGCCGAGCGGGAAGAACCCCGTGAAGCGGCACGCCGAGCACGACGCGCCGCCGGTAAGGCCGAAACAGAAGCTGGACCGCGCCGAAATCCACGAGCCGACCGGTCAACCCCCCGATGATGACCGCAAGAAGCAATTCATGGGCAAGAAGAGGATCAAGCATGAGTTCGGAAGTCTAGCGACTCCAAGTGACCTCCCAGGGCCCCCACTCGCCGTTCCTCCCGCGTGCATGCACCCAGAGAAGCTGCCGACTCGCGGTCGTCGCAAACTGCCCGCGCGCCTCGTTTCCGGCGATGGCCAAGGGAATGCCCGTGCCGCTGGCGCCCGGCGTCCCCAGGAAGGCCTCCGCGCGCTCGACAGGCGACTCGGAGCGAACGAGAATTCCGGCCTCCGTGACCGCCAGATCGCGCAGCGCCGGCCCGAAGACGCCCGCAGGCCTGTCGGCGACCTTGAGCGCATAGAGCATCATCGGGCGGTTCTCGTTCCAGAATCGATCAACCCTCGAGTACGGAGGATCGAAGCCGTCGCTCCGCGACCCCACCTCGATCGTATACGAGAGCGTCCCCAGGGTCTCGAAGGCCCAGTCCACATCGTCGCCGCCGTTCAAGTAAAGCTCCGAGCCCTGCTGAGCCACGTAACCGGAAAGCTTGCCGAACTCCTTGCCAATGGCAGGGAGACGGGGATCGAGGGGGGACGCATCCTTGTGGTCCCAAGGCCAGAGCACCATGTTGCTGTAGGAGTGGAACGTCAACAGGAAGACGGGCTTCTTCGCGGTCATCAGGTCCCGCATGGCCTTCGTCTCGGGCTCCGAGAAGGGGGCCGTGCCCCGGAAGGTGTCCGACTCCGGATGCGGGCTGTCGCCGACGGTTCCCCAGGCGGTCGCGTAGTTCCGGTTGAGGTCGACCCCCACCCGCCGCTTACCGCCGCTCACGTCGTTGGTGTTCTTGCGTTGGCTATCACCCCTGGTAGCCAACGCATGACCGTCCGGATTGACCATGGGCACCAGCCAGATCTCCCGTGTGTCCACCCATGCGGTGATCTCGGGATCCACGCCGTACTGGCCGATCAGAAGCTCTGCCATGCGTAGGACCATCTCGGGAGTGGCGAGCTCGCGCGCATGATGACATGCCGCGAAAAGAACCACAGGCTTGCCCGAGCCCTTGCCGATCTTGAGCGCCAGAAGATCCCGATCGGCACGCTTCTGCGTCTTTTCCCAGGAATCGCCCAGGTCGACGATCGTCGCGATGTCGCCTCGCTTCTGGGCCAGGGCCCGGAGCTTGGAGGCGACCTGCTCGTAGGTGTGGTAACCGGCGTCAAAGCGATTAAACAAGCGCCTATCAGGCAGCTGGGAGATCCCCATGCCCAGCTTCCGGGCCGTTTCTATCTGGGCTGGGTTGAGCGCCGCCTGAGCTTCCATCAGGTCGTTGTCCACCGACCACAGGTCGATTCCCGACCCCAGGAGCTGCGTGAGCTTGTCCCGGTTGCCATAACGGAGGGTGACGGCAGCCAACCCGGAGGAGTGAGTGAAGGCGACAGGCCCGGATTCAGGCTCTCCGCCCAGGAGCGAGCGGCCCTGGTCCGCCAGGGAACAGCCGGCCAGGACGCTGGCGGCGACGAGGGTCAGGACGAGCGGCCTGAGCATGGACACGGCGAGTCCTCCACGATCGATTGCGACGACTCTCTGAGTCTACCTTAAACCGATCTTAATCTACAAGCCCCCGGTTGTCCGAGGAGGGGTGCGATGCGGTGCGCGGGGTGCTGGTTGCCTGGCGCAGGGGGGGCGAACTACTTCTGAACTACTTCTAAGGAACGCCATGGCTTCGCCGTTCATAGCCTTTAGCCGCGGGCGCCCCCCCTAAATCCCCCCCCTTGATGGGGGGGCGGGGGGGGGGGGTTACTGATCCCAGGTTCCTTATCTCTCCCCATGGTGATTCAGAAATAATAAGGAACGCCATGGCTACGCCGGCGAACACCCCCCATAATCCCCCCATTGGGCCTGCGGGCCCAGTTAGGCTGCGCCTGAGCGAGGGGGGATGACTAACGGAAGATTGAGGGGGGTGGCTTCAGTCGTGCATTTCCTCGCCGGCTTCGGAGACGGCATTAGCAGGAATCCGCTCGAAGGTGACGCGGGTGATGCGGAGGTGGTCGATTTCGGCCACCATGAAGCGGGCGTTCTCGATCTCGACGAACTCGCCGACCATGGGGTCGTGGCCCAGCTGGGAGTAGAGCCAGCCTCCGATCGAGTCCTCTTCGGCCTCGATGTTGAGACCGAACCTCTCGTTGACCTCCTGGATCAGCAGGCGTCCTTCCAGCGAGTAGACATCTTCTCTTTGCTCGATGGACTCGCGCTCGACGTCGAACTCGTCCTGGATTTCGCCGACCAGCTCCTCGAGGATGTCCTCGATGGTGACCATGCCTGCGGTACCGCCGTACTCGTCCATGACGATGGCCATGTGGGTCTTGGCCTTCTGCATCTGCTTGAGAACGGCGGAGATCTCGACGGAGCCGGGGACGGCCAGGATCTGGCGGGTGATGGTGTCGAGGTTCTGGTCCTCGTTGGAGTAGAGGTCCTTGATGTGGACGAAGCCCACGACGTTGTCCTTGGAGCCGTCGAAGACGGGGTAGCGCGTGTGCTCCTCGCTGAGCGCCATGGCGAGGTTCTGCTCGAAGGGGTCGTTGCGATCCAGCCCGATGATGTCGACGCGCGGGACCATGACCTCGCGGGCCAGACGGTCGGAGAAGTGGAAGATCTTTTCGAAGAGGGCCATTTCGGTCTGGTCGATGTGCCCGGACCGAGCGGACTCGTTCATGAGGATGCGAATTTCCTCTTCGGTGTGAGCCGCCTCGTGCTCGCTGACCGGCTCGACTCCGAGGAGCTTGAGGGTCTGGTTGGCGACGCCGTTGAGGGTCCAGATGGCGGGATAGAAGAGGGTATAGAAGGCCCTGAGAGGGGTGGCGGTCCAGAGGGTGGTTTCCTCGGCCTTGCGGATGGCGAGGGACTTGGGCGCGAGTTCGCCGAAGACGATGTGCAGGAAGGTGATGATGGTGAAGGCGATCGCGAAGGCGATGCTGTGGATCAGCGCGGCGGGGACGCCGAAGGCGGCGAGGGCCGGCTCGATCAGGCGCGCGATGGCCGGCTCTCCCAGGGCGCCCAGGGCGAGCGAGGACAGGGTGATGCCCAGCTGGCATGCCGAGAGGTAGGCGTCGAGGTGGCCGGTGACGAGCATGGCCGTGCGCGCCATGGCGTTGCCTTCGAGGGCGAGCTGCTGAATGCGGGACTGGCGGGCCTTCACCATGGCGAACTCGGCGGCGACGAAGAACCCGTTGAGGAGGGTGAAGAGCAGTACGAGGAAAAGGTTCCACCCTATACTAAATGTGTCCATGGTTTGGGCCGCTCGCGCGGCACTAGAAATCCTCCTTTGAACTGAGAACGCGAAAGGGAGGTTTAGGTTCTCCCCGCGATATTATAGCAGACCCGATCAAGACCAGAGAAGGGTAATCAGGCGGAAACGGCCTCGCGGAGCGCTTCGAGTGCTTCCCAGCGGAGGTAGAGGGCCTCGACCGTGCCTCGGGCGGCTTCGGCCGCCGCCAGGCGCTCGGGAACCTCCGCTCCGCGCTCGGAGTAGAGCTCCGGATCGGCGAGATCCGCCTCGAGCCTGGCGACTTCGGCCTCGGCCGCTTCGATCCGGGCCTCGATCCCCGCGAGTTCCTCGCGCTCCTTGAAGCTCAGCTTGCGCGGGCTCGCGGGTTTCTCGCGCACGGGCGCCGCTTTCGACACCTTGGCCGGTGCGTCCTCCGTTTGGGCGTCTTTCCAGTCCAGGTAGCGCTCGTAGGATCCCGCCAGCAGGACCACGCGGCCGTCGCCCTCGAAGGCGAGAATCGAAGTCGCCACCCGGTTGAGGAAGTAGCGGTCGTGGGAGACCACGAAGGCGCAGCCCTCGAAGGCTACCAGGGCTTCTTCGAGCACGCGCAGGGTCGGAAGGTCCAGGTCGTTGGTGGGCTCGTCGAGAACGAGCACGTTGCCGCCCTCGCGCAGGAGCTTCGCGAGCTGGACCCGGTTCTGCTCGCCCCCGGAGAGCCGCTTGACGGGAGTGGCCGCCTGTTCGTCGGTGAAGAGGAAGCGTTTGAGGTAGGTTCTCACCGTGATCTGCTGGTCGCCGAAGCTAACCCACTGGGCGCCGTCCGAGACCTCGTCGAGGACGGTCTTCTCGGGGTCGAGGCGTCCGCGGCCCTGGTCGGCGTAGAGGAACTTGGTGTTGATGCCGATGTCGACCGAGCCCGCGTCGGGGCTTTCGAGGCCCATGAGGATGCGCATGAGGGTGGTCTTGCCCATGCCGTTGGGGCCCACCACGCCGATGCGATCGCCCGCCTTCATGCTGAAGCTCAGCCCCTCGAAGAGTGCGCGGCTGCCGTAGGCCTTGCCGAGATCCTCGACCTCGACGATCTTGCTGCCGAGTCGCGGGCCGGTGGGGATGAGCAGGTCGACCGAGCCGGGGGGCGGGGGCGGGGCATTGGCCACGAGCTCCTCGAAGCGCTCCACCCGGGCCTTCTGCTTGGTGCTGCGGGCCTTCGGCTGCTTGCTGACCCACTCGACCTCCCGGCGCAGCGTGCCCTGGCGGGACTGTTCGGCGCGCGCGTCCCACTCGGACTTGAGGGCCTTCTGGAGCAGGTACTCGGAGTAGTTCCCGACGTACTCGGTGAGCGCGCCGCGCTCGAGTTCGATCATGCGGTCGGCGACCCTGTCGAGGAAGTAGCGGTCGTGGGTGACCAGGACGAGGGTGCCGCGGTAGTCGTCGAGGAAGCCTTCCAGCCATTCGATGGAGGTGGAGTCGAGGTGGTTGGTGGGCTCGTCGAGGATGAGCAGGTCGGGGTGGGCGACCAGGGTGCGGCAGAGGGTGACCCGGCGCTTCTCGCCGCCGGAGAGCTTCGCGACGAGCTGATCGGCGGGGGGCACGCGCAGGTGGTTCATGATCCGGTCGACGTCGCGGTCGAGGTTCCAGGCGTCCCGGCGCTCGATCTCGTCTTGCAGCTCGGCGTGTTCCTCCGCGAGCTCGGGGGACTCTTCCAGCCGCAGGCCCAGGGCATGATAGCGGTGGAGCAGCTTGCGGATGTCGGCGAGGCCGTCCTCGATGCTTTCCCTGACGGTGGCCGCGGGGTCGAGGAGGAACTCCTGGTCGAGGAATCCCAGCGAGAGGTCGCGGGTCCGGGTGACGGAGCCCTCGTCGGGCTTCTCGATGCCGGCCAGCACGCGCAGGAGGGTGGATTTACCGGCGCCGTTGAGCCCCAGGAGGCCGACTCGGTTGCCGCGATGGACGGTCAGCGAGACGGCGTCGAGGATGACGCGGCCGGAATGGCGCTGAGTGGCTGAGTTGAGGGAAAGGAGAGGTTCTCCGGCGAAGACGTCCATGCTCTCACTGTATCAGATTTGAGCCGTGGACGTGCGACGAGGGCCCCGGTTAACCGGGGCCCTCGTCAAACTCGACGAATTCTTGCCGCCGACGCCGGGATACGGCGCGGGGGAAGTCTTCTCGGCTTACTTGGCGACAGCGTCCTTGAGAGCCTTGCCGGGGGTCCAGACGGGGACCTTCTTGGCGGCGATCTTGATGGTTTCGCCGGTCTGGGGGTTGCGGCCTTCGCGGGCGGCGCGCTCGCGGGTCTCGAAGGTGCCGAAGCCAACCAAGGTGACCTTTTCACCCTCGCCGAGGGCGCCGGTGATGGCGTTGAGCACGGCGTTGAGCGCCTGGCCCGCGGCGGCCTTGGAGAGGCTGGCATCCTTGGCGACGGCGTCGATCAATTCTTCTTTGTTCACAGTGAATTCCTCCCTTTTCGTCCCTTTTTATCCCGATGCGGGCGCCTCGTGACGCGCAAGAGCGCGGTACCCGGTCATCCTAGCGCTGGAGCGCGGACAAAGCCGGCTCCACGGCGTGACAGCGTATCAGTCGGCGATCGCGGCTTCTGTGACCGATGTACGATTCTCGGCCGGCAGTTCCCTCCGATTATCTCCCGAGACTGGTCGCCTGTCTACTCTTCGACTTGAGCGGACCCTCCGCTGGAGCAGCATTTGCCCAAGAGCCCACCTGAGCGATCGCTAGATCGTTCCTCGCCATCCGACGAGCCCGTTCCCCCCGAGGGTCACTTCGTTCGCTCCGTCCAACCGGTAGGCCAGTTCCAGGTTCGGCCAGAACAACATGGACGGGACGGCGGCGATAGACATACCGAAGAGCAATGGGCCGACAGTTCCTCGAAGGGTCCAGTCGCTGGTTGGCGAGCCCAAGGGGACCGCGACGTTCAGGGCCGGCTGCATCCAAACGGAATAGGTCGTGGGGCCTGAGACGCTGCCCCAGACATTAGGCGTCAGCCCCGCGCTGAACGTCATGCCGTAGGACCCGCCGTTGGGGACGGCGCCGAGTCGAACGGTGGCTCGACCCGTCACCGGGGAAAGGAGGGATCCCGAAACCCCTAGACTCACGCGATCCGAAAAGGCGTAATCGAGGTTGGCATCCAGCAAGCCGATGGCCACCGCCGTCTTCCCCCCCTGGAAATCGACCCGAGGCAAGGTGGATGCGGCAACGGGCATCGCCGTGAGCGCGACGGGCAGCAACGCCAGGACCGTGGTTTTGAGGAGCTGTCGGCGGATCATCAAGCATTCTCCAAGCGTCAATTCTGCAAGCATAGCCTCGAAAGTATACCAGACGTGCAAGGCCTGGTGCCCCTCGGACGCTGGGCCTGGGCGTGAGGTCACGCCGCGGTGAGGAGGAGCGCGCTTCGCGGTCATTCGCACGGCGCGTCTAGGGGTTTACGCTCCAGGCGTCGGCCTTCCCGTCGGGCGGGGTGGGCGCTTGGGATCGGGGGACGCAGCAAACGGCGGGTCCCCGAAGGAACCCGCCGAAAGTCGTCAATGCTGACAGGAATCAGGCCACCCGCGCGAGCGGAAACCGTCGCCCGCTACAGGGTAGGGCTGACCTCTGGATTCAGCACCTCGAAGCCCGTCGTACTCTTACCAACCATAAGCATGTACCTCCTGTCTGTTTAGTTGAGGATGAGTTTTCCCCGAGGCCTCTATACCCACGGAAATCATCCCGCTAAACGCCCGCTTGCCGCGTCCTGGGGGGATGTCAGGAGGCCTCGGAGATCTCGACCTTGCGGGGCTTGACCCCCTCGGCGATGGGCGCGCGGATGGTGAGCACGCCGTTCTTGAAGGAGGCCCGGGTCTGCTCCGGGTTGATGGGGGTGGGAAGGTCGATGGTCCGGTTGATCATGCCGAGCCGGCGCTCGGAACGGAAGAGGTTCTCGTCCGTCACCTCGCGCTCGTAGCGGCTCTGACCCCGGATGGTGATGCTGTCGGTGGTGGCGTTGACCTCGACGTCCTTGAGCTCGAGGCCCGGTAGCTCCGCTTCCACCACCATCTCGCTCTCGTTCTGGTAGACGTCGACGAGCGGCAGCCCCATGGTGAGGGTCGACCCCATCACGTCCTCGAACATTCGGTTGATCTGATCTCTCAGGGAACGCATTCCCACGGGGGGTTCCCAGCGGGTGAGTGCCATGGCGACCTCCTTCCGGCGAGGCCGGAATTATTCGACTCTGCAAAGGAAAGTTTAAAGTCGGCCCCGGGGGGTCGCAAGGGACGGGTGCCTGAACGGGGCGGCCGCGCTGATCCTCGCGGGCCTTGACCCCCTCGCGGGCCCGCTATATATTAAGTTTCGTGAACCACTCGGAGAGGAGGGATCCATGCGCGGCTTTCGAATCGGGAAGGCCTTCGGCATTCCCATCGAGGTCAACGCCTCGTGGCTGGTGATCTTCGGCCTGATCCTGTGGTCGCTTTCCGCCGTGCTCTTTCCGGCGACGCTGCCGGGGCAGGGCGACGCGCTCTACTGGCTCATGGGTCTGGGCACGACGCTGGCCTTCTTCGGCTCGCTGCTCCTGCATGAGCTTTCCCACTCCCTGGTGAGCCGGCACTTCGGCCTCCAGGTTCGTCGGATCATCCTCTTCATCTTCGGCGGCATCTCCGAGGCCACCGAGGAGATGCCGAGCGCCAAGGTGGAGTTCTGGGTGGGGATCGCGGGCCCCCTCATGAGCGTCCTGCTCGGCGTTCTCAGCGGGGGCCTCTCGCTGCTCGCGGCGGGCATCGGGAACGATCCGCTGACGGTGGTCTTCCAGTGGCTGGCCATCGTGAACATCGCCCTGGCGGTCTTCAACATGCTGCCGGGCTTCCCGCTCGACGGAGGGCGGGTCCTGCGGGCCGCCGCGTGGCAGATCACCGGGAGCCATCGCCGCGCCACCCGGATAGCCACCCGCGGCGGGCAGATCATCGCGGGCCTGCTCCTCGCCTGGGCCGCGCTGCGCTTCGTGAATGGCGATTTCCTCGGCGGGGTCTGGGTCGGCTTCCTGGGCTACCTGCTCTTCCAGGCTGCGAGCAGTTCCTACGGAGATCTGGTGATCAAGGATGCCCTGAGTCGCGTCGGCGTCGCCGACCTCATGAGCCGGAACGTGACGAGCCTGCACCCCGAGATGACCGTTCGCGACGCCGTGGACTCCACGCTCTCCCGACATGCCTTCGGCGGCTACCCCGTGGCCGACGGTCACGTTCACGGCATCCTCCAGGCCAACGACGTCAAGCGGGTTCCCGCGGGGGAGTGGCCCCGGTTGCGCGTCACCGAGCTGATGAAGCCCCTCGACGATACCGAGGTGCTGAGTCCCCAGACCCCGGTCTCCGAGGCCCTGGAACGCTTCAACCGCCTGGGAGTGGGAAGACTCCCCGTCATACAGGACGGGGAGCTCGTGGGGATTCTCAGCCAGAGCGACGTCCTGCGCTGGCTCGAATGGCATCCGGAGGCCGCGAAGTAACTGACGGCCTCGCCTAGGCGGGGGTTCCCAGCGACATGGCGGCCGGCGAGCCGGAAGCGGGGGCCACTGTGCGCAGGCAGTCCTCGATGAGGTCGCGGGAGAGGGGAACCAACTCGTCGCAGGCGTCGAGAAGCTCGTCATGGGCCGCTCCCGGGGCGTAGCAGAGCGTCACCAGCACGCCGGCGTCCTTGGCGATGGCGATTGCCGGCACGAAGTCCGAATCCCCCGCCACCAGGACCGCTTCCTTGATCTGGCCGCTCACCGAAAGCCGGACCAGATCCGACGCCAGCAGGATGTCCACTCGCCGCTGCACGTACTCGGTCCCCCGCTTGATGAGCCGCCCCTGGCGGAGTTCGAAGCGCGGCAGTCGCGAGAGGTAGCGCACGAAGGAAAGCTTGGCCTGGAACATGTTCCGCTCCTCGGGCGTCGGAGTCGGAGACTGATAGGGCATGCAGTAGTAATAGTAGGTACGAAGCAAGGGCATGTCGCCCTGGATCGACTCGATGAACCGCCCGTAATCCAGTCTCGGGCGCCCAAGCGTCTCCAGCGCCTTGTTCAGATACCCCTCGTCGATGAAAATCGCCACGCGTTCCAAGACGCCTCCCCATTGAAAAACCGCCGCGCTGCGCGGCGGATCATGATTACAGTGGGCAGTCTAGCGAAGCCCGATCGGCCCTGTCAACCAGGCCCCGGGGCGCCGATCCGATCGGCCGACTACCGTGATATGATTAAGTAGTCTAGAATTTAAATCAAACGTCGTCGATCGGAGGGCGTCATGCTGGCCATCTGCAAGAGCGGGGCGGTCCTGGGGGTCGACGGCTACCTGGTGGACGTCGAGGTGGACGTTTCCGGGGGATTGCCGGCCGTGATTCTCGTCGGGCTTGGCGACGCCGCCATCATGGAGAGCCGGGACCGGGTCCGATCGGCGCTCCGAAACGCGGGGTACGATTTTCCATACGAGCGCGTGACGATCAACCTGGCTCCGGCCGATATCCGCAAGGTCGGCCCGCTCTACGATCTTCCCATCGCGGTGGGGATTCTCGCGGCGAGTTCCCAGCTGAAAACGGGGGTTTTAGGGCGTTTCATGCTCATGGGGGAGCTTTCGTTGGATGGCCATCTCCGGCCGGTTTCGGGGGTGCTTCCGATCGCGCTGGAGGCGCAGCGCGCGGGCCTTTCGGCGATCGTTCTGCCGCTGGCGAATGCGTCGGAGGCCTCCCTGGTGGAGGGCCTGACGGTATACGGCGTGGCTTCCCTCCAGGATGCCTGCGCGCTCTTGCGCGATCCGGGCGGGCGGGAGCCTTTCCGGGCGGGGAGCCTTTGCCTGGATGGCGTGGACCCCCAGGGCGCCGACTTCTCCGAGGTGAAGGGGCAAGAGCAGGCGCGTCGCGCGCTGGAGGTCTCGGCGGGGGGCGGCCACAATGCCCTGCTCGTCGGTTCTCCGGGGTCGGGAAAGACCATGCTCGCCCGCCGTTTACCGGGGATTCTTCCGCCGTTGAGCCGGGAGGAATGCCTGGAGGTCAGCAAGATCTACTCGACGGCGGGGCTGCTGAGCGGCGATCGCCCCCTGATCACCCGTCGCCCCTTCCGGAGCCCGCATCACTCGATCTCTCCGGCGGGTCTGGTCGGCGGATCGGCCACGGCGCGCCCCGGCGAGGTCTCCTTGTCCCACGCGGGGATTCTATTCCTCGACGAGATCAACGAATTCTCCCGCTCGGTGCTCGAGGTCATGCGCCAGCCCCTGGAGGATCGGACGGTGACGATCAGCCGGGCGCGGCTCTCCTTGACCTACCCCGCCGACTTCACCCTGGTGGCTGCGAGCAACCCTTGCCCCTGCGGGTTTCGGGGGGACGCGCTGAAGCCCTGTTCCTGCTCCGACCTTCAGGCCGATCGTTACTGGTCCCGGCTCTCGGGCCCTTTGCTCGACCGGATCGATCTGCAGATTTCCGTGCCGCGGCTCGGCCCGGAGGAGCTGCTGTCGAGCAAGGGCGCCGAGTCCTCGGAGGCCATCCGCGCGCGGGTCCTGGAGGCACGCGCGCGGCAGTCCTGGCGGTTTCGGGCGGTCCGGGGGGTGTACTCCAACTCCGCGATGACTCCGCGGCTGATCCGGGAGCATGTCAGGCTAGACAGTGACGGTGAGGGGCTTCTCGGGCTGGCGATCGCCCAACTGTCGCTGTCTGCGCGATCTTACGACCGGATCCTCAAGGTTTCCCGGACCATTGCGGACCTCGCGGCCTCCGACGCCGTTCTCCCCGTCCACGTGGCCGAGGCCATCCAGTACCGCATGCTCGATCGCGGCAAGCGCTAACATCCTTTCATCACGGGACGGAAGCCGGCCGAGAGCCCAAATCCTTTCATCGCGGCGCGGGAGCTGGCCGAGAGCCAAATTCCTTCCATCACGGCGCGGGAGCTGGGTTGAGTTGGGAGATCCAGCTCCGGTAAAAGCGAACGGCCTTGAGGTAGCTCTTGGCAGGTAGCCGCTCGTTGACGCCGTGCATGCCCTCGAGCAGCTCCGGGGTGAGGTCGAGGGGATTGAAGTAGTAGACTGCCGGCGTGACGCCATGGATCATGAAGTGCTTTCCGTCCGACCCGCCCGGCATGAGGGTCGGAGCGACCAAGGCCTCGGGGAAGACGTCCTGCGTGGCAGCCTGCAGGGAGGCGTACTCCCAGCCGTCGGTCGGGGCCGGTGCGGTGGGTTCGTAGACGTGGGGGCGCTTGTTGTCCGGGAACGTGACCATCGAGACTTCTACCCGAGGGTCGGCGACGATTCGCCGCACGTCGTCGATCGCGGAGGCCACGGTTTGTCCGGGAAGGATCCCGATGTTCACGACGGCTTCGGCGTGGGTCGGAACGGTGGCGTCCTTCTCCCCGCCCTTGAAGATGTTCGCGGCCACGGTCGTCGTCACGAGCGCCCGGGAAAGGTGGTCCTTCTCCAGGGTGCCGAGCACCAGGCCTTCGAAGAGCCAAAGGTTCGATGAAACCAAGCGGTTCGCGAAAGGCATGGCGGGTGCGAGGGTTTGCAAGGATTGCCGGACCGGCTCGGTGAGGCTCCTGGGGAAGCGATGCTCGTAGAGCCGCGTGATGCCCTTCGAAAGGATGCTGATGGGAGTGTCGTTCGGCGGTATCGAGCCGTGCCCCCCCATTCCGCGGGCTTCCAGACGAAGGTAGAGCTGCCCCTTGGTGGCGGTTCCGATGAAGGCCACCGGCTTATCGATGCCGGGCATGAGGCCCTGAACCACCGGAGGCCCCTCGTCGAGGGCGAATTTACACGTGATTCCCCGCTGAGCCAGGAGCTTGGCCATGGGCTCCGCTCCCCGCGTTCCCATGATCTCCTCGTCATGCCCGAAGGCGAGGTACATCGTGCGACGCGGCTGGAAGCCCTGGGCAAGCAAGCCCTCGATGCCCTCGAGCATTCCGACCAGGGCGAACTTGTCGTCGAGCGCCCCTCGGCCGTAGATCATGCCGTCCGCGACGACACCGGCGAACGGCGGGTGCGCCCATCCTTCCGGATGATCGACCGGCACGACGTCCTGGTGAGCGATGTAGAGGACCGGTTCAAGGACCGGATCGCTTCCTTTCCAGGTGTACAGCAAGCTCAACTCATTGATCGTCTCCCGCGTCAGCTGGGCGTGAACGCGGGGAAAGGACCGGGCAAGGTAGTCATGAAATTGCAGGAAAGCCGCCACCTTCGGTCGCGCCTCCTGGTCGTTGGTCGTCTCGTAGCGCAGGGCGCCGGCAAAGCGCCGGATGCTCGCGTCATCGTCCGGACCGCTGCTGGAAGGCCGATCCGGCCCGGCGCCGACCGGCGCCGCGAGCAACCAGAATGCCAGGGCGAGTGAAAACTGTCGCTTCATGATATTCTCCTATTTCTCGAAAAACCGAAACATGCTTCAAAAAAATCAGCAGCAGGTCAAGAGCGTCGTCAGTTCCTGTAGCTTGGAAACAATCTTTTCCTTGTCGAGCTTGTAGAGCGCTTCGACCCCTACCCGGCGCACCTGAACCAGGTGGCCTCGCCGCATGACGCTCAGGTGTTCCGAGGCGGTGGACATCCCGATCCCGGCCGTTTGCGCGATCTGGCCGACGGTGTGTTCCTGGCCGTCCAGCATGACCATGAGGATCCGCTGGCGCGTCTCGCTCGCAATCGCCTTCAAGAAATCCTGAAGTTCTACTTCCAGCATCGCTCCCCCTGATATTTCGCCAATACCCGAAGTATAGAGCCTTGAGCGGATCTCGTCAAGGTGAGCAGACTCTATGGGCTCTATGTAGGCAATGAGCTTACCCCCTTGCGGCCAGGTCCCGAGGCAACCTCGCCAGCCGGCCTACCCGCTGCTATAATCGGGGAACGATCAGGTTTTCAGCGGATATGGAGCGGCAGCTCGGGAGGATGGCTTGATTCATCGGAAGCACGGACAGTTAGCACTGGCTCTGGGGTTGGTCGTGGCGATCGCGGCCCCCGCGACGGCTGCTGCCCGTCCCCCTCGCCAGACGGTCGAACTCACGCTCTTGGGCACCACGGACGTTCATGGCCACATCTACCCCACCACCTATTTCGGCGGGGACAAGGTCGAGGACGTCGGTCTCGCCAAGGTCTACACCTTGATCAAGGAGGCCCGGGCGAAGAATCCCAACACCCTCCTGGTGGATTCCGGGGACATGCTGCAGGGCTCTCCCTTGGCGTACCATCAGGCCAAGGTCGCTGAGGTGCCCGGTCCCAACCCCATGATCCAGGCCATGAACGCCATGGGCTATACCGTGGCCGGCGTGGGCAACCACGAGTTCAACTTCGGCCTTCCCCATCTCTACCGGTCGTACTCCGAGGCGAAGTTTCCGCTCATCTCGGGGAACATCTACGGCTTGAAGCCGGAGTACACCTACGAGAAGAAAGTCGGCACCCGGGATAATCCGGCGACCACGTTCAAGCCGTACCACATCGCCGAGGTGGCGGGGATCAAGGTGGGCATCGTGAGCTTCGCGCCGCCGGGAATCACCATCTGGGACAAGGCCAACGTCCAGGGCAAGATCGACGTGGGCGACATCCTGGTGGCCGCCAAGCGCTGGATCCCCGAGCTCAAGAAGCAGGGTGCGGACATCATCGTCGCCAATCCCCACAGCGGCCTGGGCGGCAAGTTCGGTCCGGCCTATGCGGGCTATTCGGCTTCTTCGGGCCTTCCTCCGGAGAACGTGGGCCTCGAACTCGCGCGGCTCTTCCCCGAGATCGACGTGATCTTCGCGGGGCACTCCCACCAGGACGTGCCCGGTGAGCTGACCCCGGAGGGCGTGGCCTGCTGCCAGGCGGGCAAGTGGGGCGAGCATCTGGCGATCGCCCACCTCACCCTCTCCAAGGAGAACGGCAAGTGGAAGGTCGTCTCCAAGAAGACCGAGACCCGCTCCACCCAGGGAGTCGTCCCCGCCCCGGAGATCCTGGCCGTATCCCAGGCGGCTCACGAAGCGACCCTGGCCTACGTTCGCGCCTCGATTGCCAAGACCTCGGTTTCCTGGTCCGCCAAGGACTCCCAGATCCAGGACACGCCGCTGATCGACCTGATCAACCAGGTCCAGCTGGAAGCGACCGGCGCCCAGCTGTCGTCGGCAGCCTCGTTCAACACCGAGGCCGAGTTGCGGAAGGGGAGCGTCTCGATCGCCGACGTGGCCTCTGTTTACCCCTACGAGAACAACCTGGTCGCCATCTCGATCACCGGCAAACAGCTCAAGGCCTACCTCGAGCATACCGCGCGCTTCTACAACGCCGCCAAGGCGGGCCTTCCGCTCATCAACCCCGAGGTTCGCGGCTACAACTACGACATGGTGGTGGGCGTCGACTACCTGATCGACCGCACCAAGCCCGTCGGCCAGCGGATCGGCAAGCTGGAGTACCAGGGCAAGCCGGTTCGCGAGGACCAGGCGTTCACGATGGCCATGAACTCCTACCGCCAGCGTGGCGGCGGCGGCTACGAGATGTTCAAGGACGCTCCCGTGGTCTACAGCAAGGAAGAAAGTATCCGCGAGCTGCTGATCGAGTTCCTCCGCAAGCGGGGCACCATCGAGCCCCGGGACGTCTTCCGCAAGAACTGGGAGCTGCTTCCCGCGACGCGCTAGAATTCAATCGCATGCCGGATGCCCTGGACTCACCTCAGGTGAGACCAGGGCATCGGCGTTTCAGGGTTAAGCTCAGCGGCTCGGCAATCCCCTCATTCGGCAGGGAAGAGGTTGCTGGGATCCGGGCTATCAGCCGCCGGCATGGCTTCAGGGCCGGCCGCCGGATAGGTTTCCGCTGTTTCGGCTCGCCGCTGCGAGACGGGAGCCTGAAAGCGCGGGGCTTGCATGGCGGGGGCCTGCATGGCAGGCGCTTGAACGGGTGCGAGAGGCTCGGGTTCCAGGGCAGGAGCGGTTTCGTTTCCCGGCAAGACGATCGGTGGGGCCTCCTGCACGAACGTCGAGGGCTCGGGTTCCGGCTCGGCGGGGGCGTCGGGCTTCGCGAAGAGCGTGATGAACCAGAGCCCCAGCGCCAGCGCCAGGACCAGCCAGGCCGCTCGGGTGATGGCGTCGCGATCGAAGAACTCGGGCTTGCGGGTGGGCAGGCGCGCGAGGAAGGCGAAGTCCTCCGGCGTGAGTTCGCGCGGGGCCGCCGGATTCGGGTTCGCTGGGATCCGAACCTCGGCGAACGGGCCGTCGATCGGGATCTCCGGGCCTTGCTCGGACGGTTGTTGCGGGGGGAAGTGTTCCACGTCGAGTCCTCCGTCTACCTTATTCCCGAGGGAGGCCGACGATCAAACCTGCTGGGGGCTGTGGCTCGCTCGATCTGTCATCACAAGGAACGCCATGGCTACGCCGTTCATAGCCTTTAGCCGCAGGCGCTCACCCCCCGTAGCCCCCCGTCGAGGGGGGACATGTTAGCGGAATCCCCCCTCGGAAAACCGAGGGGGGATTTTTAGGGGGTTGTTACTCGATGTACTCGCGCAGGCGTTTGTTGCGATTGGGGTGGCGCAGCTTGCGCAGGGCCTTGGCTTCGATCTGGCGGATGCGCTCGCGGGTGACGCCGAACTGCTGTCCGACTTCTTCGAGGGTGCGGCTGCGGCCGTCGTCGAGGCCGAAGCGGAGGCGTAGAACGTCGCGTTCGCGGGACGACAGGGTGCCGAGAACGTCGTTGATATCCTCGCGGAGGAGGCCATGGGTGACGGCATTGACGGGGGCCTCGGTCTCGCGGTCCTCGATGAAGTCGCCGAGACGGGAGTCTTCTTCCTTACCGATGGGGGTCTCGAGCGAGAGGGGCTCCTGGGCGACCTTGATGATCTCGCGGAGCTTTTCGACCGTGACTTCCATTTCCTTGGCGATTTCCTCCTCGGAGGGCTTGCGTCCGAGGTCCTGGGCCAGCTTGCGGCTGACCTTCTTGAGGCGGTTGATGGTTTCGACCATGTGGACCGGGATGCGGATGGTCCGGGCCTGGTCGGCGATCGCCCGGGTGATCGCCTGCCGGATCCACCAGGTGGCATAGGTCGAGAACTTGTAGCCCTTTTCGTGGTCGAACTTCTCGACCGCGCGGATCAGGCCCAGGTTTCCTTCCTGGATGAGGTCCAGGAAGAGCATGCCGCGGCCCACGTACTTCTTGGCGATCGAGACCACCAGGCGCAGATTGGCCTCGGCCAGCTTTCGCTTGGCTCGGGCGTCGCCCGCGACGATCTTGCGCGCCAGTTCGATCTCTTGCGAGGGGTTCAGGAGCGGAATCGATCCGATCTCTCGCAGGTACATTCTCACGGGATCGTCGGTCGAAACTCCCTTGGGAACCGACAGATCGAGCGCGACCTCCTCGGGAGCTATCTCGTTCTCCTCCGGACTCTCTTCCTCCTCGCGGAGTTCGAGCCCCGTTCGCAGCATGTCGTCGATTTCGTCGACATGCTCCTCGGGCTCCGGGAAGACCTCCAAGATCTCGCCCATGGTCGCGTGGCCCTTACGTTTGAGGCTCTCCGTCTTTTCCACTACTACCTTTTTCATCTCCGTCGAATCCTCTCCCCATCGAGTTACGCGCCCCCGAGGGGCCTTCTTGCCCGAGTAGGCAAGAGATGCCCACTCTGGGACCTTAACTCCAGGGTCTTCTGGAAGGCTTGGTGATAATGACGCATTAATTCGTCGATTTCGTCGAGGGTCGCCCCGGTCTGCTGCGCGTCCGCCACCATCCCCTTGAAGGTCTCCGCCTCCACACTCCAAAAATTCAGGGAGAGGGTATGGATCAACATGTCGGCATAGCCCGCGGGATCCGGCCACTTGCCCGCATCCACACTAAAGGCCAGATTGGAAATCAACCGCGGATCTTGTTCCCCGGGGCCCTCCCGAAGTAACGCTTCCCAGGTTAATGTTTGTTCCGCCGGCCAGGCTTCGAGCCGCTCGCGGAAGAGTTGATACGCTTCCACACCGAACGGTACCCCCTGAAGCTTCGCTTGCACCAGGTCCCGGACCGCCAGCGACTCGACCATCAGGGCCAGCAGCTCCGCCTCGGCTTTCTCGTCCCCGGTCCGCCGGACCTGCGACACTCCCGTCCGTCCCGGCGCCAAACGCGGCTTCTTATTATGCCGCATCCTCCGACCGATTTCCAGTCGCAGCCCCGCCTCTTGCTCCGGGCTCGCGTTCACCCCGTACCCATCCAGCAAGCGCTTCGCGATCTCCGCCTTGACGATCTCCGACGGAATCCGCGCCAGAATCGGAGCGCAGGCCTCCGCCACCCGCTGCCGGTACTCCGGAGCCGACGACTCCCCCCTCACCCCTTCGATGGCCCGCGCGATCAGGTAGTCCCAGAGGCTCGGAGCCGAGCCTATCAGCCCCTCGAACGCCGCCGCCCCCTTATCCCGCAGGAACGAATCCGGATCCTTGCCCGATGGCACCCGGATGATCCGGGCCTCCAGCCCCATCCCCTGAGACACCTCCTCGAGCGTCGCCACTCCGCGATCCGTCGCGATCTGCCCCGCGCGATCCGCGTCGTAGCTCACGATCACCCGCTTGGAATACCGCAACAGGCTCTTGGCCTGGTCTCGCGTCAGGGCCGTCCCCAGCACGCCCACGGCTTCGGAGAATCCGAACTGATGGAGGGCCACGACGTCCATGTAGCCTTCCACCAGAATCGCCCGATCAGCCTCCTGAATGCGCCCCTTGGCCTGGGAGAGCCCATAGAGGTGGTGGCCCTTCTGGTAGAGCGGGGTATCCGGCGAGTTCACGTACTTGGGCTCGCGCTCCGCCTCCTTGAGGATCCGGCCCCCGAAGGCGATCACCTGCCCCAGGGCCGCCGTGATCGGGAAGATCACCCGCCCCCGGAACATGTCGTAAGTCCCCGAGGCGTCCTTGCGACGGCGCACCAGCCCCGCGGTCTCCTGGACCTCCAGCGGCACGCCGTGCTTGTTCAGGTGCTTGGAAAGGGCGTCCCACTCCGCGGGAGCGTAGCCGATGGCGAACTTCTCCCAGAGTTCCGGCGGTAGCCCGCGGCCCGCCAGGTAATCCCGGGCATCGCGACCCGCATCGGGATGGTGCAAGCACTCCTGGAAGAACTTCGCGGCCAGATCGTTGGCCTCCCGCAGGTGCTTGCGGGCGTCGTCGGCTTCCTTGTCGCGTTCGGCCAGCTGGATGCCGTAGCGATCGGCAAGGACCTTGAGGGCTTCGGGGAAGGAGAGGTTGTGAAGGCGCTGCACGAAGGCGAAGACGTCCCCTCCTTCGCCGCAGCCGAAGCAGCGGAAGATGCCGCGCTCGGGGTTGACGTTGAAGGAAGGCGTGCGCTCCGAGTGAAAGGGGCAGAGGCCGAGGTAGTTGCGACCGGAGCGTTTCAGCACGACATGCTCGCCGACGATCTCGGTGATGTCCGCCCGGTCTCGGATCAGCTGGACAGGGTCCAGTCCCGCCATTAGAGACTCCTAGTTCCTTATCTTGTCCCCCCTCGATGGGGGGACCACAGGGGGGTGTTCGCCGGCGAAGCCATGGCGTTCCTCATGATGAAACCGCGGGTGCTAATCCTTGTAGATGGTCCAGGGACGCGGAATGAAGAGGTCCTCGTACTTGCGGATGGCGAAGCGATCGGTCATGCCCGCGATGTAGTCGACCACGTGCTGGAGGTGGTCCTCGCCGCGGTAGCGCTCGCCCGCGGTCTCCCGCACCTCGTCCGGATTCTCCATGAAGTACTGAAAGAGGTCGGTGATCAGCTTGCGGGCCTTGAGCTCCTCTCGCTTGGCCTCCGAGCCGAGGTAGACCCGCTGGAACATGAAGATTCGCAGCTCGGTCTGGATATCCCACATCTCGGGAGACATCGCGATTTTTTCCTTCCCGTGGGAGTGTATCACCAGATCCCTGATCATGGCCCCCAACCGCTGAGCGTGGCTCTCGCCGAGCTCCTGGTAGCGCCTGGGAAGCTCGTCGAAGGTCAGGATGCCCGCCCGAAAGGCATCGTCCACGTCGTGGTTGAGGTAGGCCACGCGGTCGGCGATCTTCACGATCTGCCCTTCGAGGGTGAAGGGGTCCTGCACGCCCGTGTGCCAGCGGATGCCGTCGCGGACCTCCTCCGAGAGGTTCAGGTCCTCGAGGACGTCCACCACCCTCAGCGAGTGGGCGTTGTGCTGCCAGCCGCCGGGAACGAGGCGAGCCAGCGAGTGCTCTCCGGTGTGACCGAACGCGGGATGGCCGAGGTCATGGCCCATGCAGACGGCTTCGATGAGATCCTCGTTGAGTCTCAGGGCGCGCCCGATGGAGCGCGAGACCTGGGCGACCTCGAGGGTGTGGGTCATGCGGGTGCGGTAGTGCTCGCCGTCCGGGGCGATGAAGACCTGGGTCTTGCCCTTGAGGCGGCGGAAAGTCTTGGTGTGGAGGATGCGATCGCGATCGCGCTGGAAGGCCGTCCGGAAGAGATCGGGCTCCTCGGGGCGCTGGCGGCCACGGCTCTCGCCGCTCTTGGCGGCCCTGGGCGAAAGGTGTCGGGCTTCGAACTCCTCTTGCTGCTCGCGCAGGAAAAGGCCGGTGAACGGCAGATTCATGGGGGACGGCGGCGTCGCCATGGGGCTTCCTCTCTAGGGTCGGGCGCGAAAGTCCCGCGGGGGCTTCCATTGTCGCTCCGCCGTCGTCTGCGAGCAAGTCCGGGCCAAGGGGTGGGTATCCGAGGATCCCATACCCCGCATGGGGGAGATCTTCCCACGGACCAGAGGAGGTCCGAGCGTTGAGGCCCCTTCTCAATCGTGGGAAACTGGCTCCGATGTCGCGACGAAGGGAGGAAGGCCATGCCCAAGACGACGATTCGAGAACGCGAGGTTCGAATTCCGGTGACGTCCGGCCCGGAAATGGCCGGAAACCGGCGAGCCGGCCCGGTACACGCCTTGCAGTTGGAAGGCAACCTGACCCTGCCCGAGGGTGCCAAGGGGATCGTGCTCTTCGCCCATGGATCGGGCTCCAGCCGCTTCAGCCCCCGCAACCGCTTCGTGGCCCACGCCCTTCAGGAGGCGGGGCTCGCCACTCTGCTGATCGATCTGCTCAATCCCCAGGAAGAAGCCGTGGACGTCCGCACCGCCGAGTTGCGCTTCGACATCCCCTTCCTGGCCGAGAGGCTGACCGAAGTCATCGACTGGCTCGGCGACGATCCCGACACCCGGGATCTTTCCGTGGGGCTGTTCGGGGCCTCGACGGGCGGGGGAGCGGCATTGATGGCGGCCGTCGAGCGGCCCGAGCGCGTCCGAGCGGTCGTCTCGCGCGGCGGCAGGCCCGACCTCGCGGCTCCCGTGCTGCCCCGGGTGAAGACCCCGACCTTGCTCATCGTGGGAGGGGATGACCTGCCGGTCATCGCCATGAACCAGACGGCGTTCGATCAGCTCAAGACCGAGAAGCGACTCTGGATCGTCCCGGGAGCGACCCACCTCTTCGAGGAGCCGGGCACGCTGGAGCAGGTGGCGGGCCTTGCGGCCGACTGGTTCACGAGTCACCTCAGATCGCAATAGAGCGCCACCCAGGCTCTGCCTGGCGGGAAGATCGTCTTCCGGCGGCGTCGAATGAGCACTCGTCTTGCCCTCTGGTTACGGCACCGCCTTGCGAATCCGGTGATTTGCGGTATCCGCGACGTACAGTTCGCCCTGGGGACCGATGGCCAATCCGTACGGTTCGCTGAACAAGGCAGAGGTCGGCGTGCTGGAGTCTAGATAGCCTACGCTGCCCAGCTGTCCTACCACGGTCGTGATGATCCCCGTGGCGCTGATGCGTCGGATGGCCGCGTTGCCGTAGTCCAGGACGTAGATGACCCCGCCGGCACCCAAGGCCACCGCGGAGGGTCCTTGGAATGCGGCGTCGGTGGCGGCCCCCCCATCGCCCGAAGCCGCCCACTCGCCATTGCCTGCGATCGTGCTGACGGTGCCGTCGGAGGCCAGAACCTTTATGACGCTCGATAGGCCGCCTTCGGCGACGTACAGGTTGCCGTCAGCGTCCACGGCCAGCCCCATCGGATAGCCTTCCGTGTTCACGGAGGTGGAGATGGTTCCACTCGGAGCCACCTTGCGCACGCGGCCGTTGTTCGAGTCGGAGATGTAGAGGCTGCCTCCGCGCTCTGCGACCGCCAACGGGTAGTTGAGTTCGGAGCTGGTGGCCTGGCCGCCGTCCCCCGAATAGCCAGCGGTCCCCGTGCCGGCGACCGTCGTGATGGTGCCACCCGCGACGCGCCGGATCCGGTTGTTGCCGCTGTCGGCGATGTACAGGGCACCGTCCGACCCGAGACAAAGCGAGCCGGGTTCATTCAGCTTGGCGCCGGTGGCCAGGCCACCGTCCCCCGAATAGCCAGCGGTACCGGTCCCTGCCACCGTCGTGACGATGCCGGTCGTGGCAATCTTGCGCACGCGATGGTTCAGAGAGTCGGCGACGTACACGTTGCCTGCGCTGTCGACCGCGACCCCTCGGGGGTTGTTGAAGCGCGCGCTCTGCGCCGACACGTTTTCCCCGGCAAAGGTGGTGAAGCCGTTGCCGGCCAGGGTGGTCAGCACGTTGGTCGCAGCGTTGATCCTGCGGATCAAGCCATAGCCCTTCTCGGTGAAGACGTAGTTACCGCTGGCATCCTTGTGTAGGGCGAAGGGGGAGTAGAGGGGATTCCCGACAGCCGATTGGCCATCCGGCGTGAAGCCCGCGACCCCCGTGCCGAAGCGGGTGGTGACGATCCCGCTCAAGACCTGCCGGATACGATGGTTTCCGACGTCGCCGAAGACCAGCGCGCCGTTCGAGTCTTTGACCATGGCGCTCGCATTGCTGAAGAGCGCCCCGACGGCCAAGCGATCATCGCCGTTGTAACCCTGAGCCAGGTTGCTCGGGCCCGCGAAGGTGTTGATGATGCCCCCGAGCGGGAAGTAGCGGTAGCGATTGGCTCCGCTTTCCCAGACGTAGACGGTGGAGCCATCGACGAAGAGCGAAGCCGGGTACCGAACATAGGAGTTGGTGGCGGCGTTGCCGTCCCAGCCCGAGAAGGAGTGCGGCCCCAGGCCCGCGACCGTGCTGATGGTGCCGTTGGACGCGATGCGCCGAACTCGGTCGTTGCCACGATCTGAGATCAGCAGTTGGCCCAGATTATCCCATGCCAGTGCGCCCGGATTATTGAGCTGAGCCGAAAGGGCAGCGCTTCCATCTCCGGCGACCCCCTGGGTGCCGGATCCCGCCACCGTCGAAATGGTTCCGTCGGTGGCAATCTTGCGGATGCGATGGTTTCCCGAATCGCAGAAATACAGGTTGCCGGAACCGTCGAGCAACAGCCCCTGCGGGCTCCGGAGCATGGCAGAAGCCGCGGACGCCCCGTCACCCGAGAAGCCGGCACTGCCTTGGCCCGCGATGACGTTGACGCTCCCGTTCGCAATCTGGTAGATGGCATGCTGCGCGGAATCGCACGCATAAATCGTTCCGTCCGGTGCCGTGATGACGTCGGCTAAATCGAACGGCCACTGGGTCGCAGCGGTCCCGGCAGGCGGGAGTAAGCGTCCAGCGATGGTCGTCGTGCCGGGGGTCAGCGGATTGGGTGTCGGGCTGGCCACGAGGGCCGAGACCGTGATGGCCTGGGAGCGCCGCGAGAGCAAGGTCTCGCCCTTGAAGAGTTCGACCACGAGGGTGTAGCCGGCATTGGGTACTTCGTCGGCGAGGGTCGGCACGGTAAGGAGTGTCGTCACGGTGCCGGGGGAGGCCGGCCACTGCGCCTTGAGCAGGGTCACCGTGCTCTGGACGACGCTACTACCGTCCACTACGTACACCTTGACCGCATCGGCCTCGGGATCCTTGAGCGCATTGACCTTGGTGTCGAGGGTAACACCCGTTTGGCCGGAGGTAAGGCTCGTCGGATCGAGGGGTAGGCTGTCACTCGTAAGGGTGAGTTCACCGACGGCGTTGATCGTGACCACGACCGTCTTGTTCTCTCCGGGATCCAGGGAAAAGGTGGCCGAGCCTTCACCCGTCTTGTTTTGGGCGTCGGCGTAGGCGGGATCGCTCGGTGAGGAGGGCTGCGCGACGTTGCGGTAGAGCCCCACCGTGAGCAAGTAGTGGCCGCCGTTATCACTTGGAAGTTTGCTGAACACTCCCGCGTAGCTGCCACCCTGCTTGGCGGCTGCCGCCACCAGGTCGTTCTTCAGGCGGGTGGCGTTGTGAAGTTGGATCAGAACGCCGTCGTAAGCGTCGGCGTCCGCGATGGCCTGCACCTTGCGCTCATCCACAATCCGGACCGTCAAGGACGAGGTGCCCTGGGTTTGCGAGAAGAAGCCGACCGGGCGCCCATCCGTACCGAGAGGCGACATGCCGAGCAGGCCGCGGCCATGGGGCCCCATGCAAGCCGTGACGGTCACGGTGGCGGACAGGGACAAGGAAAGCGCCAGGCGCGCAGGTAGCGATCTCATTAGCGAAGCTCCACGCCGACGTTACCCGGCGTCGGGGTCGGGATCGGGGGAAGGGTCGGCATCGAGGAGGGAGTGATCTGCCGGGCGATCTCCTCGGCCTTCTGCTTGACGATGTCGAGGTCAACCTCGCCGGCAGCCGTCTCGAAAAGGTCATTGGTCGCGGGAGCGCCGCTCGCCGCTTGCTGGTCATCGACTTTGAGAATCGTGGCGAGCAGTTGGTCCAAGATCGCCGAGTGGAGGCTCACCTCCTCCTCGGGGCTCAGCAGGGCGCTATTGACCTGCTTGCCCAGCCTGTCCACTTGGAAGGAGAGCACGGCACTGCTGGTGACCAGGCTCGTCAGGACCTCATCGAAGGATTTCGCCCCCGTGATGGGCGTCCCCCGATTCAGGACCGCCGAGGTGGCATGGACATCGGAAGCGGAAAAGCCGCTCACGAGCTTGCCGAGTCGGGGACTGGCGACCCCTGCGAAGCCCTTGGACAAATCCAGGGTAGGATAGGTGTTGCTCAGGAAAACCGACGAGAACGTCAGGAGCGTCGTTCCTGCGGAAATCTCGACGCCCTCCTTCTTGGTCGGGACCGATACGACCGCCACCCCGAAGGGAGCGGCGAGCAGGCCCACGGTCTCGCCCTTGGCGTTGCGCAGCACGGTCTGGGCGATGAAGGCCGACATGTCCCTTCCCCGCGTGAAGGTCTTGATGACGAAGCGGCCCTGAGCATCGGTGAAGCCGGTGCCCATGAGCTCACCCGTGTTGGGGTCGATGAGTTGCACGACGGCGCTTCCGACGGTCCCATCGGCGTTCCAGTTCGCCCGGCCGGGCTCCCCTTCGCCCGGCAGCGTCATGATCCGGAAGCCGGCGAGCGACTGTACCCGCGAGATCGGGGCCGCCGCGTCGAAGGGATGGCTCGCCGTGATGGCGGGGGCATCCGCCAGCGACCCCTGGGCCACCAGGTTCGTGGGCGCCTTCAGGACGCCCCGGACCGTGAGGGCTCGCTTGGGCGGCTCGACGTTGCGCTGTGACAGCGGGACGGGCTGGGCGAACCAGCCCCCCCCAGCCACCAGCGCACAGCCCGAAAGCGTCGCCCCGAGGGCGACCGCCAAGCTCCAAGTCCAGGTTCGCTGTCTACGCATGGAAGGGCGGCTCCTATTGGTCCTGGCCATCACCACGAGGGTCGACGTTGATCGAGGCGGTCGGCTCGACGGTCACGACGCGCGAGCGGCGCGAGAGGACCGTGCTGCCGGTGGCAAGCTCGGCGAAGACCCAGTAATTCGATCCTGCCGTCCCGGTGACGGTCGGAACGTTGAGCGTGATGGCGGCATCGCTCGACGGCGGGATAGAGGCAGTCGCAACCGCCACAGTCTGGCTGGCCGCGTCGACGAAGTAGGCCTTCAACTCGGCGCCCATGGGATTTTTGTCGCCACGAAGGTCCTGCGAGGTCATGGTGATGGTGGTGTCGCCGGAAAGGAACGTCGGCATCACCGAGTCGAGCACGTAAGTCGTGCTGTCGAAGGAGAGCTGGCCGACCGCGTTGATCGTGATGGTGACCGACTTGTTTTCACCCGGATTCAGAGAGAAGTTTTCGGAGGCGCCTTCGCCAACCTTGGCATCGAGGTCGGAGTAGGCGCTATCGGCGGAATCAGCGGGAGTGCCGACGTTGCGGTACAGCCCCGCCACCAGTGAGTAGTTGGCGGCGCTGTCGCTCGGAAGGCTTGAGAAAACCATGTTATAGGCACCGCCCTGGCTGCTTACCGCCGCGAGTTGAGGGGCTTTGAGCTTGGCGGAGTTGGCGAGCTTGAAGAGGACGCCGTTGTAGGTGTCCGCATGGTCGATGCTCTGGATGCCAAGGCGCGAACGCTGGTCGACGATCTTAATCGTCAGGCTCGAGGTGCCGTTGGCTTCCGGGAAGTAGCCGATGGGACCCCGATCGGCTCGATGGTCGCTCGGCCATAGAGCCCCGCCGGCCAAGGTGGTCGCGCAGCCGGCGGTCACCAGAATAGAGGTTGCAAGGACCAAGCCTGCGATATTGCGATGTAGGTTCATGTTAGTTCCCTCTCGATGACGATGAAGAGGCCGGGCTTTCCTGCGCCTTGCCGCGCTGCTGGAAGAGCCAGGCATCCAGGGGGCTCCAGATGGCAAGCCCCAGAAGGCCTGCGTTAGCGAAGTTTCGGACGTTGGGAGCGGTCCCGGTCGGTCCGCTGGTATCGGCACTTTGAAGCTGTGCGTAGGTGAAGGCCGCAAGGCAGGCGGCGACGGTGCCCAGGTGGCCCATCGCCTTCAATTGCTGGCCTTGCATGTATTGCCCGCTGCCCGGCAAGATGGCCGAAGCGGCGACGGGCGTCCAGTCGGGATACGCAGGTGAGATCGATGGCGTGGCCACGATCGTGACGGCGAGGGCCGTCGTGAGTAAGGGGATCATCTGGCACTTCCATTCCGGTCGAGCTTGCCCAGGCCGAGGCTCACGCCGGCCCCCAAGGTGGTCTGCGTGAACGCACCGCTCACGCCGTTGGCGTCCGCGGTGAAATCCCCGCCGAGAACTTGATCGTAGAACAGGTTCAGCGTGACCAAGCGCTCAGGTCCGAAGGCCACCGAGGGGGCAAGTCGGATGCGGGTCAGGCTGGGCATTGCGCTGGTGAAAGAGACGTCCGCGATTTCGATCGGAGCCCATGCGAGGGCGAGGGCGAACGAGAGATCACGCGAGGCCTGATAGGCGATGTCCTGGCGCAGGGTGAAGCCCTTCAGATTCATGGTGGGCGAGAACCACATGCGACTGGGCGCGGGAGGCGTCGGGGCGCCCGCGTTGCTGGTCACCTGCGCCCAGCGGCCTTCGTATCCGAGACCGGTGGCCAATTCGAAGCCGTTCAGACGGTACAACCGCTCGAAGGCCACAACGCCTTGGGTGACCTCGCGCCGATGAACGATGCCCGGGTAGTCGGCGTTGGCGATCTGGTAGCCCATCTGTCCGAAGCCGAGGGGGAAGCGCCAGTCATGCCAGGTAGGAGCCCACTCCACGCTGAGGCCCAACACGCCGGCGTTGGAGAAGGCTTGGCTCTCGGGGCCGAAGGTCTCATTGATCCAGCCGAGGGAAGTGCTGACTACCGGCGAGGGAAGGTCGACGGTGGCCCGCGGCATGGTAGGCACGGAGGCGGGGGGCGGCGTGACAATTAAAAATGGGGTGGGGGTCGGCTCCGGGATGGCGATCGGCTCCGGGGTAGCGATCGGCTCCGGGGTGGGGGCTAGCGTCGGCTCCGGGATAGGGGTCGGCTCCGGGGTGGGGGTCGGCTCCGGGATAGGGGTCGGCTCCAGGGTGGGGGTCGGAGCAAGCGTCGGCTGCGGAATCGGAAGGGACGGGGCCGTGGGGGACGACTCGGTGATGGCCCGAGAGAAGACGATGTAGGAGCCCTTTCGCTCGGAAAGCACTGTCAGCGGTTGTGACGGAGTCGGCTTGAGCACGAGCCGAGAGTGACCATCACCTGGCGCTCGAAGTTCCCAGCGTGACAACCAGGAGCTTTCATCCTTCACGGATCCCTTGAGGACAGAGGAAGCCGTGGCGCCCTTGAAATCCACGTGGAAGCGACGTGGATCCGAGTGCCGTTTCACCTGGTACACGGGGGGGCTCCCCTGAAAACCCACCCACAGGGTATCGGTCGGTGCGTCGTAGCGAGTCGTCAACAGCGCCGTGACTGGCTTGCCGGGGGTTTCCGCGGCAGCCTCTCGGAACGGTACCACGCTAACCTGAAGGAACCACTTGCCGTTCATTCGCTTGTAGGCGGGCACGAGGTCGACCGGGCGCGTGCCGCGGACGGCGACTCGCAGCACGCCGTTGCGATTTTCGGCGACCAGGATCCGCTTCACCAGGCTGGAGGCGTCGTCGAGCGAGCGAGAATCCAGATCGAGCGAGGTGGCTCCGCCCCCCGTCACCTCGAGATAGGTGACGTTCATGTCTTCGCGGACGACGACCCAGGGGGCGCGAGGCCCCGAGACCGGAATCGAGATGACTTGGGTGTTTCGCGCGAAGGAGAAGGGACCGTACAGCGTGCGCCCCTCGACCGCGGTCGCTGGCACCAAGAGGGCGGCAAGGACCACGGCGAAAAAGGACCCGCTCGGCAACCTCGGCTGACTGCGCAAGTACGATTGCTGCTGCATTGAAAAGGGCATGACCTCGTCTGAGTTGATGGTGCTATAAAGAGAACGTTAGCCAAGCTTATAGCAAGTCGCTGGTTATACACAACATGATTCTTGAAAATGTACTAACCTTCGCGGCGAAATCGCAGCGCGCGTTCAGGCGAGAGGCAGAGGCCTGGTGCCGCAGGATCCTTCTTGCCTGGTTAGCGGCATTTCGCACGGGTTTGCCCTGGAAGAACACTGGATTCATTCAAAGTTTCGAGTGGCCCCGGCTCTCAGGCGAGTTCGTCCAGACGGTCGGACGGTTTGCCGAAGGCTGCGGATAGAACGACCGTTGATGGCCACTTGGCGATCAAGCAGCCAGAGGGCTGCTGGAACAGCGGAAGATCGCCCTTCTCATGGTACTTAACTGAATATTCACACTCACTTTACCAAGATCTTCGACCCTTTGCCCGATAACGATCGCGGTCGGTTCGAGTAGGAGAAGAAGCACTCCTGCGTCGCAACATTCTCGCAACTTGTCTCGTGGTGACTCTCGCGGGTTGCGGCGTGCCCTCGGGCGCCCTGAACGGAGCCGATACTTCCAACTCGATGTCGTTGAGCTCGCTTGGCGGTAGCGCCTACGCGATGCCGGCCCCAAGAACGCCGTCAAGCTGAGCTACATGATCGCCGACGATCGGGTTTTCGGTTACTTGAAACAGGGCGCGACCCTTCCCGGAGCCCCTCCCAGCCCTGCCATGCCGGGTCTCGATCAGACGGTGGAGGGACTGAGCACGGTCTCGCAAGGAATGGCGCACAGCCTGGTCTTCTTCGACGGGATCAAGGACGATGACACGCGGCTGAGCTACGTGCGAGGCTTGACCCCTGCTTCCAAGTGGCCCTCGAGTTCCCTGGCCCCGGGAGTCCGAGAGCTTCAATCCAACAACCCCCGGGTCTTGGCCGAAACCATCCGGTGGACGCTGGGGCAATTCGACCAGCCTCGCCGGTATCTTCACCTCATGACCCACGGCCACGGGGCCATGGGGCTCGGGATGGACGCCATTCAGACCTCCCCCGACGGCACGCCCTTGCCCAAGAACCAGCAGCTTTCCCTCATGCCCGTTGCCGACTTCGGCGCGGCCCTGCGCTCCGGGCTCGATGGGCGCCAGCTCGATTTGACCTTTTTCACGAGCTGCTACATGAGCAACCTGGAGGCCCTTGGCGAGCTTCGAGGCCTCACCCGCTACGCCCTCGCCTCTGAAGCCGAATTCATCCTGATGCCGGGAGCCATGGTGGAGATGCCCAAGCGTTTCGAGGCCTTGCTCGCACGAGGCGATGAGCCGCTCGCCATCGCCACGGAGCTCGCGACCATGGCCAACGCCGATTATTCCAAAACTCAGGGCAACCAAATCTTCAACCCCGAGTTCACCGGTTTCAACGCGATCGCGGTGGTCGACGTCAATCGGCTCGGAGCCTTGACCCAGGCGGTTGACGGGCTCGCCGAAGCGCTCTTGAAGGCTAAAGCAGCGAACCGTTCCGCCATCTTGGCCGCTTATGACGAAACCCCCGCCTTTGACGGCAATTCGACGGGCATGCGGGATCTTCTCGCGTTCGTTCAGCAGTTGGAGCGGCGGGTCACGGATCCGGCGGTTCTCGCGGACATCGCGAAGGTGAGGGCCGCCCAGGCCAGCGCGCTGCTGTTCGAGCGCGATGCCTTCGAAGACGAAGCGCACGGCATGTCCCTCATGATGCCGGCCCGTGAGGACCTCAAGCAGCGCCTCACCTTCCTCCGAGGAGATTACCGCCGGACCCGCTTCGCCAAGGAGACGTCCTGGGACGAGTTCCTACTCAGCCTGCCTAAGAAGTGATGATTTGGTTCGAGGGCTACCCAGTCGGGTAGCCCTCGAACTCATGCGCCCGCGTGTTGCGCGTGAACCTCACAACCCCTCGGGGTAGGTCTCCAGCCCGGGGGGCTCGATAGGATCCAGGGGTTCGACGGCGAAGGTCTCGTCGAAGAACATGTAGGCGTCGTAGCGGTTGGCAAGCTTGGAGGGGACGTAGTTGCCCCAGCGCTCGCGGGCGGGATCGTAGACGACGCCGATGGCTCGTTCCTCTCGGGTGCCGAAGAGCCAGTCTCCGCCGCGTTCCATGAGCGGGGGGCCCAGGTCCAGGTGGAAGCGATCGAGGCCGGCCTCGTGGAAGATGGCCTCGTAGGAGTGATCCCGGGCGGGGGGGACCCGCATGAAGGCATGGGGGCCGTCCCACCTGGCAGCCGCAGTGACGGTGCCGTGGTGCGCGCCGAAGCCGACCGCGAAGGCCTGGTCGCCGAATTGCTCCCGGGCGAGTTGCCCCACGTTGACGTGGCCGCTCTTGCCCTCGTAGGTGGCGCGGAAGTCGCCGATATGGGAGTTGTGTTCCCAGAGGACGGCCTTGGAGTCCGGGCCCGTGTGCTTGAGCAGGCGGTTCAGCACGTCCATCATGTGGTGATCGCGCAGGTTCCAGGTCACGGCCCCGCCGTAGACCATCTGCCGGTAGTAGCGCTCGGCGTTGAGGGCGGCCAGGGCGTTGAGCTCGGCGTCCAGTAGGGCAGCGGGGGAGCTGCGCGTCTCGTAGTCTCCCCGGCGGCGCTGGAGATCGATCAAGGTGGCGACGACTTCGTCCTCGCAGGTCTCGGCGAGGTAATGGGCTCTCAGGGCGTAGGCCTGGGTGTCCTGGAAGGGCTCGAAGCAAGCGTAGCGCTCGCGGGCCTTCGCCGCGGCCGGCGGATCGACTCGCTCCAGGTAGCGCAGCACCTCGGCGATCGAGGCGTGTAGGCTGTAGACGTCGAGGCCGTAGAAGTGGGTCATGCGTTCGGGATGGCGCGCGTTGTGATTTCGCAGCCAATCGACGAAGTCCAGCACGACCGTGTTGCGCCACATCCAGGTGGGGAAGCGCTTGAAACCCTCGAGGGCCGAAAGGGCGTCTTCGGGGCGCTCGTGGGCATTCTCGCCGGTCACGAAGCGGTTGACCCTGGCGGCGTCCGGCCAGTCTCCCTCGATGGCCACCATGTCGAAACCCTTCTCGCTGATCAGGCGGCGGGTGAGCTGCGCGCGAAAGGCGTAGAACTCGGCCGTTCCGTGGCTCGCTTCGCCGAGCATGACGATCCGGGCGTCGCCGATGCGATCGAGCAGGGGGTCGAAGTCCGCGGGAATTCCTTCGAGCGGAGCGGCGTTGGCGCGGACCCAGTCCGAGAGTCTCGCGGTCAATCGATCGGCCATGATCTCCCTCCTTGCAGGAACCAGGGAGCGGGGATGAACTCCCGGGAAAGGCATTCAGCGCGCCGCATGAAGCAAGTAGGCCTTGGCCTGGGCGTCGGTCACCTGGGTGAAGTCCGCGTAGAACTGCCCGACGGCGAAGAAGAGCGAGGGAACCGTGACGGCGACCACGTCACCGACCTGGTATTGCAGCGCTTCGAAGGCGCGCGGGGCGATCACGGGCGCGGCCACGACGAGGCGGGCGGGCTCCTGGTGGCGAACGTCGGCGATGGCCGCTTCCAGCGTCATGCCGGTCGCCACGCCGTCATCGACCAGAATGACCACCCTGCCCTCCAGCGGCTCGGCCGGCCTTGCCCCGCGCAGCATGGCCTCGCGCTCCTTGGCCAGGAGCGTCTGGTCGTCGGAGACCGCCTCGAGGTAACCCGGCGGCAACATGACCCCTCTCAAGACCTCCTCGTTGAGGACGCGGGTTCCCCGGGCCGTCACCGCGCCAATCGCGAACTCCTCGTGGTTGGGAGCGCCGATCTTGCGGGCAACCAGGACATCCAGCGGCCAGCCGAAGCGATCCGCCACCTCGCGCGCGACCGGCAACCCGCCGCGCGGCAAAGCGAGCACCACCACGTCCTTTCCCCGGTACCCCTCCAGCTTTTCGGCCAGCATGCGTCCCGCCTCGGTGCGGTCCCTGAAGATGATGGGCTCCATTCTCGCTTCCCCCCGCTCCCCGCTCACATCCCCCTCATTTCCCCCAACGGCTCCCTGCGAGGAAATCTTCTCTCCCGAGGACGCCGATCTCAAGCCACGGGCAGGCCATTTCAACGAGCAGCCGAGGCTTTTCTCGCGCCGAGACGGAGCTAGAATCGCAGGTAGTACTTCTTTAAAAGGGGGTAGCCATGCTTTGCCAGAACTGCGGAGAGCGGCCCGCGACCTACCACCTCAAGCAAACGATCAACGGGAAGCGCACCGAGGTGAACCTCTGCGCGCATTGCGCGAGCCACTTCCAGGAAGAACGCCCGCGCGGCGGCTGGGAGGGCCTGGGCGTCGGCGAAATGGGCCTGGATAACCTGATCGAGTCCGTCTTCGGCCCCCGCGTGCGCAGCCGGAGCCGCGGAAACCTGCTAGACCGCCTCTCCTCCGACTCCAAGCGCATGCTCGAGATAGCCGCCGAGAAAGCCGCCGATGCCGGCGACGCCCAGATCAGCACCGAACGCCTGCTGTTGGCCATGCTGACCGATGCCAGCCAAGGCCCCGCCCTCGCCGCCGAGCTCGGCATCGACGCGAACGAGGTCGCCAAGCGCCTGGAGGCCTCTTTCCCTCGCGGCGAAGGACCCCGACCCGAAAGGGTCACCCTCTCCCCGCGCCTCAAGAAAACCCTGCAGCTCGCCCACGACGCCGCCTTGCTCCAGGGAATCGACAGCATCGGTCCCGAACACCTGCTCGCCGGCATCATCCGCGAAGGAGAGAGCCTCGCCTCCGAGATCCTGCAGGAAACCCTCCGTCGCATGCCCCCGTCCGCCCGCCGGCAGCTCTCGAACACCCCCACCGGGAGCGCCATGACGGCGGGCGCCCCCAAGGGCCAAAACTTGCAGAAGTTCACCCGCGACCTCACCGAGCTCGCCCGCAAAGGCAAGCTCGACCCCGTGATCGGGCGCGACGAGGAAATCGAGCGCGTCTCGCGCATCCTCTCCCGCCGCACCAAGAACAACCCCGTCCTGATCGGCGAGCCCGGCGTCGGCAAGACCGCCATCGCCGAAGGGCTCGCCCAACGGATCGTGGCGGGCGACGTTCCCGAGATGCTCAAGAACAAGTCGGTTCTCGCCCTCGACCTCGGCAGCATGGTGGCCGGCACGAAGTATCGCGGCGAGTTCGAGGAGCGCCTCAAAGGCCTGATGGACGAGATCAAGGCCGAGGCCGGTCGCGTCATCCTCGTCATCGACGAGTTGCATACCATCCTGGGGGCCGGAGCCGCCGAGGGCGCCATGGACGCCGCCAACATGCTCAAGCCCGCGCTCTCCAGCGGCGAACTCCAGGCCCTCGGAGCCACCACCCTCGACGAGTACCGCAAGCACATCGAGAAGGACGCCGCCCTGGAACGGCGCTTCCAGCCCGTCTTGGTCGCCGAGCCCACCGTGGAGCAGACGGTTGAGATTCTCAAGGGCCTGCGCGACCTCTACGAGGCGCACCACTCCGTCAAGATTGCCGACGAGGCCCTCACCGCCGCCGCCGAGCTCAGCGACAAGTACGTCACCGACCGCTTCCTGCCCGACAAGGCCATCGACCTGATCGACGAGGCCTCCGCCATGAAGCACCTCGGCTCCCGCCGCGAGCCCCAGCGGCTGGGGGAACTGGAAGCCGACATCGAGCGCCTCGAACACCAGAAGGACGATGCCGTGCGCGGCGAGCGCTTCGATGACGCCCGAAACATCAAGGACAAGCTGGAAAAATCCTCGGCCGATCTCGCCGCCCTCCGCAAGGAGTGGCGCTCCGAAACCGGCAAGGCCGAACCCTGCGTCCAGGTCGAGGACATCGCCCGCGTCGTCTCCGAATGGACCCGCATCCCCGCCGACAAGCTGGTCGCCGAGGAGCGCAAGCGCCTGCTCGCCATGGAGGACCATCTCCACCAGCGGGTGATCGGCCAGGAGGAAGCCATCCAGGCCGTCTCGGAAGCCGTCCGTCGCGCCCGGACCGGCATGAAGGACCCCAATCGCCCCATCGGATCCTTCATCTTCCTCGGCCCCACCGGCGTCGGAAAGACCGAACTCGCCAAGGCCCTGGCGGAATACCTCTTCTCCGACGAGGACGCCATGATCCGCTTCGACATGAGCGAGTTCCAGGAAAGGCATACCGTGAGCCGCCTCGTCGGAGCCCCTCCGGGCTACGTGGGTTACGAGGAAGCCGGGCAGCTCACCGAGGCCATCCGTCGCAAACCCTACTCGGTCGTCCTCTTCGACGAGATCGAGAAGGCTCATCCCGACGTCTTCAACATCCTGCTCCAGATGATGGACGACGGCCGTCTCACCGACGCCAAGGGGCGCGTGGTCGACTGCAAGAACACCGTCATCGTCATGACCAGCAACGTCGGCGCCCACCGCATCTTCGACCTGGAAGAGCAAGGCGCCGAATGGGAAGCGATCAAGAACGAGGCCTTGAACGCCCTCAAGGCCCAGTTCCGCCCGGAGTTCATCAACCGTCTCGACGAGATCGTCGTCTTCCACCCGCTCACTCGCGACCAGATCCTCCGGATCGTCGACCTCATGCTCGAAGCCACCAAGCGCAAGGTGGCGGCCCAGGGCCTCACGCTCGAGCTGACGGATACGGCCAAGAAAGCGCTCGCGGAGCGCGGCTTCGACCCGACCTACGGCGCCCGTCCCCTGAGACGGGCCATCCAGCGCGATATCGAGACCCCCATCAGCCGGCTACTTCTGGTCGAGGAGTTCAAGCCCGGTGACCTCATCCGGGCGGACTTCGCCGACGGGCGCTTCACCCTCTTCCGCGAGGAACGCCCCGCCGAGGAGGTCGCGGCCTCGCAAGCCCCCGAGGGAACGACCGGCTAGCCCCTCGATCCCCATGATTCCAGCGCTCAGGAGGCCCCGCGGTACCGCGGGGCCTCCGCTTCTTCGGCATGTTTGACAAGCAAGCCCCCATCTGTAAGATTGTTTATGAACAAATATATCGCATCATCGTTTCCATCATCGAGCGAGGAGCCCCATGAACCGTCGGCTGGTCCTCATCTTGCTGCTCGTCCTGGTCCTCGGTGGGGCGGCATGGCTCATGGCGAGAGCCCAGCAGCGGGGACCCGAGCAACCGGTGGCTTTCAGCCACAAGGTGCATGTGGGCGATCGCGGCATCTCCTGCGTCTTCTGTCATCAGGGCGTGACGAAGACCGCCAATGCGCTCTTGCCGTCCACCGAAACCTGCATGGACTGCCATCGGGTGGTCAGGCCCGATTCCCCGGAGATCCAGAAGGTGGCGGCGGCCTACCAGGAGGGTGAATCGATCGACTGGGCCCGCGTCACCGACCTGCCGGACTTCGTGCGCTTCACCCACCGGCGGCATATCCAGGCGGGAGTCGACTGCATGAGCTGCCACGGGGACGTTTCTCGCATGGACCGGGTTTACAAGGCCAATGCCCTGAGCATGGGCGACTGTCTCTCTTGCCACCATCAGAAGGGTGCCCCCACGGATTGTCTGACGTGCCACCAGTGACCCGATCGGTGCTGAACGGCCACCAGACGTCGACGTTGATCGGGCCGAGCGGGGACCGTCAACAGTAGGAGCGAGCATGAAGCGGCGAGATTTCTTGAAACTCGGCAGCCTGACGGCTTCCACGGCGGTCCTGGGTGCATGCGCCAAGCCGCAGCCCAGGGAAACCTACGTCACCTACGTCGAGCAACCCGAAGACATCATCCCGGGCGTCTCCGACTGGTACGCCACCACGTGCACGATGTGCGCGGCCAACTGCGGGCTCATGGCCCGGGTGGTCGACGCGCGGGTCGTGAAGCTCGAGGGCAACCCCCGCCATCCGGTCAATCAGGGCAAGATCTGCGCCCTGGGGCAGTCGGGACTTCAGGTGCTCTACAACCCGGATCGCGTGCGCCAGCCGATGAAGCGCAAGGGCGATCGTGGCAAGGGCGACTTCGAGCCGATCTCCTGGGACGAGGCCCTGAGCACGCTCGCCACCCGTCTGCAGGAGAGCGCCGCAGCTTCCGCCTTCATGGCCATGCCCCTCAACGGCACCCTGGGCCTGGTGATCGACCGCTTCAGTCGCGTCGTGAGCGGGCGCGGCCCCGTGACCTTCGACATCCAGGGGAGGGAAACCCTCGCCGCGGGCCTGAAGGCGAGCCTCGGCGGGGATCGCGTGCCCTACTACGACCTGTCGAACGCCCGATACGTGCTCAACTTCGGCGCCGATCTCTTCGGATCGTGGGTCTCGCCGGTCAACTTCGGCCTCCAGTTCGGGGAGTTCCGCCAGGGACGCGAGGGCATGCGCGGCAAACTGGTTCACGTCGAAAGCCGCATGTCGATCACCGGCGCGGCGGCCGACGACTGGGTCCCGGTTCCGCCGGGCCACGAGGGAATTCTCGCGCTCGCGATCGCCCAGAGCCTGATCACCCAGGGCCTCGCCGTCACGGGCTACGAAGCATCTCTAGCCGCCCTCGAGCCCTACGCTCCCGAGCGCGTGGCCGAGCGCCTCGGAGTCTCGGCCGAGCGGATCCAAAAGCTGGCCAGGGAGTTCGGCACGCGCAAACCGGCTCTCGCGATCGCCGGCGGCTCCATGGCCGCTCAGACCAACGGAGTCAGCGCCATCGCCGCCGTCCATGCCCTCAACCAGTTGGTTGGCAGCGTCGGCATCCCCGGCGGGGTCCTGGCCAGTGCCGTGACCCCGCTTCGCGAGATGAACGCCCTTCCTCCCGGTCGGTTCCGCGAGGTCCGCGAGCTCACCTCCCGCATGCAGCAGGGCCGGATTCAGGCCCTGCTCGTGCATGAGATCGATCCGGTCTACCTCCTGCCCGAGGCGATGGGGTTCCGCGAGGCCCTCAGCCAGGTGCCGTTCATCGCGAGCTTCAGCCCGTTCATCGACGATACCGCGGCCTACGCGGACCTGATCCTGCCGGATCATACCTTTCTCGAGTCCTGGGGCTTGCTCCTGCCGGACCCCAACGTCCAGGTTCCCGCCGCCAGCTCGCTGCAACCCGTCATGGCTCCCCTGCACGACACCCGCCCGGTCGCGGACGTCCTCCTGTCGATCGGCCAATCACTGGGCTCCGTCGAGGCGAGAACGCTCCCATGGCCTTCGTACACGGCCCTGGTGAAGACCACCTGGGAGACCCTCTCGCCGGAACCGAACTTCTGGACCCAGGTCCGGCAGCAAGGAGTCTGGACCGGAAAACAGACCCAAGGCGCCGGCCTCCGCCCCGTGGGAGGCTTGCCCGCCGTCCCCGAGGCGATCTTCGCGGGGGACGCCACGGACTTTCCCTATTATTTCTATCCCTACGTCTCGATGACCCTCCGAGAGGGCCGCGCGGCGAACCTCCCCTGGCAACAGGAGCTGCCGGACACCATGATCACCGGGGTCTGGAGCTCCTGGATCGAGATCAACCCGCGCACCGCCGCCGAACTGGGCCTCGGCGATCGCGACGCGGTGGAGCTCACCTCGCCACGCGGCACGATCAGAGGGCGCGTCTACCTGAATCCCGGCATCCACCCTCAAGTGCTCGCCATGCCCATGGGGCAAGGACACCAGGCCTACGGCCGGTATGCCGCAGGCCGCGGCGCCAACCCCCTGGACATCGTGGAGCCCCTGGAGGTCGCCGGAACCGGAGCCCTGGCCTGGGCGGCCACCCGGGTGAGACTCGCCAAGGTCGCCGAGGCGCCGTCGTTCACCCGAATCGACAAGCGAACGCGCCCGGAGGAAGGCCATGCTCCGGGATTCGTCAGCATGAGAGACCTGATCGACCAGCGCTGGCCGTGGGACGGCAGCCATCAAGGAGGAACCGGTGCCGGAAACAGCCACTAACGGGATGCCCGAGCCTGCGGGAGCGGACCAACCCCGCCCCGAGAGCGAAGGAGAGCTCCCCCGCTGGGGCATGGTGGCGGATCTGGACCGCTGCACGGGCTGCGAGGCCTGCGTGCTCGCATGTCACGCCGAGAACAACCTTCCCATCGTGGGCGAGGAGGAATGCGAAAACGACCGGGCCTTCAACTGGATCCGAGTGGAGCGCTACTGGGAAGGAGAATACCCCCATACCAAGGCCCGCTTCATGCCGATCCTCTGCCAGCACTGCACCCATGCTCCCTGCGAGCCGGTCTGTCCGGTCTACGCCACCTACCATAACCCGGAAGGCCTCAACGCTCAGGTCTACAACCGCTGCGTGGGAACCCGCTACTGCGCGAACAACTGCCCCTACGACGTCAGGTTCTTCAACTGGTTCGATCCCCACTGGCCCGAACCGATGCCGATGATGCTCAACCCCGACGTGACGGTCCGGAGCCGAGGGGTGATGGAGAAGTGCACGTTCTGCATCCAGCGGATCAACGGGGCCAAGGAGCAAGCCGCCATCGACGGACGCCCGCTGGCCACCGACGAGGTGGTTCCCGCCTGCGCCCAGGCCTGCCCACCAAGCGTGCTGGTATTCGGAGACCTGAGGGATCCCCAGAGCAAGGCGAGCAAGCTGGTGGGGAACGAGCGCCGGTTCCAGTTGCTCGGAGAGCTAGGCACCGAGCCGGTGGTCATCTACCTCAAGCAGGCGGGAGAATCGTCATGACCGAATCGAACGGCGCCCGGGCGCATCGGCACCCGCTTCCTCCCGACGCGCAGATCGTCGACGAGATCCTCGCCCCCATGCAGCGGATCACCTGGCGCTTCTGGGTCCTGGTCGCCATCTTGCTGACGATCTGCGCGCTCGGAGTCGGAGCTTACCTCTACATGGCCATGACCGGCATGGGGGTGACGGGCCTGAACCGCCCCAACATGTGGGGCTTCATGATCGCGAGCTTCGTCTTCTGGATCGGGCTTTCGCACTCGGGAACGCTCATCTCGGCGATCCTGAGGCTGACCAAGGCCGAGTGGCGGCGACCGGTCGTGCGGGCCGCCGAGGCCATGACCCTCTTCTCGATCATGGTGGCCGCTCTCTTCCCGATCATCCACCTGGGCCGGTCATGGCTCTTCTACTGGCTGATCCCGTATCCGAACGAGCGCTGGCTCTGGCCGAACTTCCGCTCTCCCTTGATGTGGGACTTCATGGCCATCACCACCTACCTGACGGGAAGCACGATGTACTTCTTCCTGCCCCTGATCCCGGACTTGGCCACGGTGAGAGACCGATCGACCGGCTGGAAGAAGCGTATTTACGGCTTCTTGAGCTTCGGCTGGCGGGGGACGGCTCAGCAGTGGGAGCGCCTGGAACGGGCCGTGTCGATCATGGCGGTGACCATCCTGCCGGTGGCGGTCTCGGTGCACACGATCGTGTCGTGGGACTTCGCGATGGCGATCGCCCCCCCGATGTGGCACACCACCATCTTCGGTCCCTACTTCGTGGCGGGCGCCATCTACTCGGGACTGGCCCTGGTCATCACGGTCATGGCCGTCCTCCGCTGGGTCTACAAGCTGGAAACCTACCTGAGACCCGAGCACTTCGACAAGATGGGAAAGATCCTGCTCACCGTCGCCCTGGTCTGGTTCTACCTCTGGTGGGGAGACTTCCTGATCAACTGGTACGGCCGCCTGCCTCACGAGCGACTCGCCTGGAACGAGTACCTCTTCGGGCGGTTCTGGCCCATGTCCTGGGCCATGCTGCTCACCAACGCCGTCCTGCCGATCGTCTGCTTGAGCTTCCGGAAGTTCCGCCACAGCGTTCCCGCGATGGTGGTGCTGACCTTGCTCATCAACGTGGGCATGTACTGCGAACGCCTGCTGATCGTGATCCCGCCGCTCTCGTTCAAGCAATTCCCCTACGTCTGGGGCCATTACTGGCCAACCTGGGTCGAATGGACCATCCTCGCCTCGGCCTTCGCCTTCTTCACGCTGCTCTACACCCTTTTCTCGAAGCTGATCCCGATCATCTCGATCTGGGAGGTCCGGGAGGAGCGCATCTACACCACCTCGAAGCGGGTGGGCAAGGAGACGTATCAGGCGGTGGCTCTGCCGGTGGTGGGTCAGGAGGAGGGACATGGCTAGGGTTTTCGGCCTCTTCAAGGAGTTCGACGAGGTGGTGGGGGCGGTGGATGCCCTCAAGGCCGCCAATTTCGACGTCGCGGACATCGACATGCTCTCCTCCATGCCGTATCCCCCCCATACCGCGGGGCTGAAGGAAACCAGCACCGATAACCAGGCATGGCTCTCGACGGGCATGGGGGCCCTGGGGACGCTCTTCGGTTTCCTCCTGGCGGGGGGAACCGCCTGGCTGTATCAGCTTCCGACCGGCGGCAAGCCCATCATCGCGATGCCCACGGTGGCGGTGATCATGTACGAGACCACCATGCTCTTCGCCATCTGGACGGCCTTCTTCGGGGCCCTGATCTTCTTCAAGGGCTGGCGCTCGAAGCGAGCCCCCTACGACGAGCGGATCGCCATGGGCGCTATCGGTCTGGTCGTGAGCATGGCGGACGCGGGGCGAGCGGGCGCAGCCGAAACCGCCATGGCCGGAGCCATGGAGGTGAAGCGATGGGACTGACCACCAGGACCCCGTCTCGGGCGCCGTCCCGGAGACTATGCCGCGCGCACGTCTTGGCGCTGCTCGGAATGCTCGGACTGTTCGGGACCTCGGCGCTCGGGGGCTGCTCGGGCCAGATGGCGGATCAGCCTTCGTACAAGACCGGCGAGTTCGCCCGGTTGCCGGCGAGCGGCTCGATCCCGATGGTGCCGCGCAAGCCTTGGGCCTCGCGCCTGCCCCCGGGGACGGCGACGGCGTCGACTCCGCTGCTCGTGAACCAAGCCATGATAGCGGAGGGAAAGCAGCTCTATGCCGACAACTGCGGGTTCTGCCACGGGGCTCGGGGCCTGGGGGATGGGCCGGTCGGCGAGGTCTACGCCCCGAAGCCCGCCAATTTTCAATTGCCGCGGCTCGTTTCGGCCACGGACGGGCGTATTTACGAGGTCATCACGAACGGCTACTCGACGATGCCGGCCTTCTACAAGCGGTTGAGTCCGGAGGAGCGCTGGCGGGTGGTGGCCTACGTCAGGGAGTTGCAACATGGACGTGAGTGAGGAGCTGAGGCGGCTGGCCGAGGCTTGCGGGGCGGATCTGGATTGCCCAGGCGCGACCCAGGTGGTGGCGGGGGAGGGGAACCCTCACGCGCGAATCGTCGTCGTGGGGGAAGCTCCCGGAGAGCAGGAGGATCGCGAGGGGAGACCCTTCGTGGGCCGCGCCGGGCAGCTTCTCGACCGGCTCCTGGAAGAGGCGGGACTCGCGCGGGAGGCGGTCTGGATCACGAACGTGGTGAAGTGCCGGCCGGTCCTCTTCGAGGGGGATCGCATGCGGAATCGGCCCCCCAAGATTTCCGAGATCCGGGCGTGGAACGCATGCCTTCACGAGGAGCTGCGGCTGATCGATCCGCAGGTGCTTCTCGGGTTGGGGGCGGTTGCCGGCCGTGCCCTCGTGGGTCCGAACTTCAAGCTCCAGCAGGAGCGGGGCCAATGGCGCAAGGACCTCGTGCTGGGGACGGATACGCTCATCACCTGGCATCCGGCTTACTTGCTCCGGCAGAAGGGAGAGGCTTACGAGCATCGCCTGGGAGAGGCGATCGCCGACATGAAGGAGGCCTCGGCCCGGCTGCTGGCGCTGTCGCTGTCGCCGACATGATGCCCGCTGACTACGCCCTACCCCTGCTGGCGACGAAGGGCCTCGTCGAGAAGCATGCGGCGTTCGGCGGCGGCCACGTGGCGGCGGGTGCGGCTCACGGCGTCCATGTTCACCGACACGGAGTCGATGCCCAGGCGGACGAGTTGTTCGGCGAACTCGGGATAGACCGAGGGAGCTTGTCCACAGAGGCTGGTGGCCAGCCCCAGCTCCCGTCCCGTCGTCAGGATCGCCTCGATGGCGCCCATCACGGCCGGATCGCGCTCGTCAAACAGCTCACCGAGCCGCTCGTTATCCCGATCCACGCCCAGAATCAGCTGGGTCAGGTCATTGGAGCCGATGGAGACGCCATGGATGCCGAGCCCGTGGTATTCCTCCAGGTAGTAGATGACCGAGGGCACCTCGGCCATGAGCCAGAGCTGGAAGCGGCGATCGCTCAGCAATCCGCTGGCTCTCACCTTCGAGACGCATGCTTCCACTTCCCAGAGCGTGCGGGCGAAGGGGAGCATGACGTTGAGGTTCCGGAGGCCCTCCTCACGCAACTCGCGAATGGCCCGCAGTTCGAGCTCGAAGAGCGCGGGATCCTTGAGATAGCGGAAGCAGCCGCGCATGCCGATCATGGGGTTCTCCTCGACCGGCTCGAACTCGGCTCCGCCTTCCAGGTTGCGGAACTCGTTGGAGCGGAAGTCGGTGGTCCGGTAAAGGACCGGCCGCGGATGGAAGGCCTGGGCGATCCGTCCGACGGACCGCTTCAGGCGATCCACGAAGCCTGTAGCGGGGCAGTCCGCAAGGTAGCGGTCGGGGTGGGTCTGCTCGAGCGCGTGCATGAGGATCAGCTCGGCGCGCAGCAGTCCGACTCCGTCGACGGGCAGGGCGGCGGCGGCTTCGGCCTGCTCGGGATCCGCGAGGTTGATCATCAGCTTGGTGGCGGTCGTTTCCGCCAGCCCCGCGGCGACGGCCGGCTGGTCCTTCACGAGGTGCCCGTTGGTTCGAGCTCCCTGGAGGATGATTCCCCGGGTGGCATCCACGGTGATCACCTCGCCGTCGCGCAGCCGCTGGGTGGCCAGGCGGGTTCCGACCACGCAGGGCATTCCCAGTTCGCGCGAGACGATGGCGGCATGGCTGGTCATGCCGCCGGTATCGGTCACCGTGGCGGCGGCCCGACGCATGAGCGGCACCCAGTCCGGGCTCGTGGTGTGAGCCACCAGGATCTCGCCGTTCAAGAGCTTGTCGCCTTCCTGCGGGGAGGTGAGTACCCGGACGCGACCCACGGCGACGCCGGGACTGGCGCCCATGCCGCGGAGCAGTTCCTTCGCCTCGGGCACCCCCGCTCCGGATGGCCCAGCATGGGGGAAGTCGGCCCCCTTGGCTTCGGGCCTCGCCGCGGTGTCGGCGGAGCGTTCGGAAGGCGGGGCCATCACGGGGAGGGCCATCGTCGGCATCCGGGTGGTGATCGGGCGGGTTTGGATGAGGTAGAGCTTGCCGTCGGCGATCGCCCACTCCATGTCCTGCGGGGCGCCGTAGTGATCCTCGACCCGGAAGGCCAGCTCGAGAAGCTCCTGGAGTTCCTCGGGCGTCAGGACCGGAGCCTGGGCCTCCCAGTCCTCCAGCTCGACGCGCTGGTTCTCGCCGCCGTCACCGCGGATCAGCTTGAACTCCTTGTAGCCGATTTGCTTCGAGGTCACCTTGCGCGTGGCCTTGTTCAGGACGAGGGAGTCGGGGGTGACCTCGCCGCCGACCACGACTTCTCCCAGGCCCCAGGCGGCCTCGATCACGACCTCCTGGCGATCGCCGGTGGTCGGGTTCGCCGAGAACATCACCCCCGATTTCTCGGCGTCCGCCATGGCCTGGATCACCACGGCGATGGCGGGGGGCTCGGCGATCCGGCGCTGCGCGCGGTAGTAGATGACCCGGGCTCCGTAGAGGGAGGCCCAGCACTCGCGGACCTTGGCGAGGAGGGCCTCGTCGCCGCGGACGTTGAGGAAGCTGCGGTTCATGCCGGCGAAGGAGGCGGCCTCGGTGTCCTCGGAGGTGGCCGAGGATCGAACGGCCACGAAGGGCTCGTTCAGCTGATGATAGGCCTCCAGGATGTCTTTTTGCAGGGCGTCGGGAAGCGGCACGGCGAGGATCAGCGCCTGCAGGCTTGACGCGAGCCGGTTGAGGGCCTCGGTGTCCTCGACGTCGAGGTTCGCCGGGTCGCGTTCCAGGCGCGCGGCGAGACCCGATTGCTGGATGAAGCGGAGGTAGGCGCCGGCGGTGACGACGAAGCCGGGGGGAACGGGGAGGCCGGCTTGCGTCATCTCGCCGAGGTTGGCCCCCTTGCCGCCGGCGAGTTCGAGGTCTTTCCTCCCGAGCTCGCGGAAGCTGCGGATCTCCGACATCCCCTCCCCCTTTCCGAACCCCCGGGCGGGGGTTCCGCGCTGGTGACGGATTGCGGGCGCCCTTACCCCGGGCCACCGCCGGGTCCGCTTCCGGGCCGCGATCGCCGGGTCACCACCTGGATGTTGTTGTTCACCCTCAGGATTCCCGGCACCTGCTCGGCGAGTTGCTGGGCCTTGAGGCGTTGCTCGGGAGTGTCCACCTGGCCCCAGAGGTAGGCGGTTTGCTGGACGACCACCGAGAGGGCGTCCACCGGGCTGACCTCGTCTCCCTTCTTGCCGAAGGCCCGCCGGATTTCCTGGTTGAGGGCGTCGTCGCCGCCGGTCGAGCCATCGGTGGCCACCAGTCGGTTTTGCACCGACTTGACCCCCGAGACCCGTTCGGCCAGGATCTGCGCCTGGACGGCTTCTTCGGCCGTCTTGACCCAGCCGTCGAGGGCGACGGTGCCGTTGTGGGTCCAGACGTGGACCTCGTCGGCGCGGGGATAGGTCATCTGGGTAGCGAGCAGCTCCTCGATCTCGTTGGTGAGGGTGATGTCGTCGCGGCCGACGACCACCTGGGGGGCTTCCGGGGGAACGCGGAACTTGCCTTCCTGGCGGTACTCCGGTTCGACTTCGATCTTTTGCTGGCCCATGATCGGGGCTTGCTCGTCCCGGACGCTCCGGATGCCGGGGACCCGGGAGACGATCCGGTGGGCGTGGTTGCGGGCATCGAGGTTCGCCGCGGAGCCCAGCAGCTGGGCGGCTCCGTCGCGGACCTTCACGCCCAGGTCGATGCCCGCGTCGCGGAGGGCCTGGGTCGCTTGCTCGGCCAGGGTCGCGTCGTTGGCGGGGCGGTTGCCGGTGATGACCAGGCTGTTGTCGACGTCGAGGCCGGGCACGATCTGGCGCGCCAGGTTCTCGGCCTCTTCCTTGGCTCCCAGGGTGGCGACCTCTCCGGTGAGGGCGACCTTGTCCTCCAGGAAGGTGACGTTGATGTTCGGGCTGCCGACCTTGGGGTCGCGGGCGTAGGCGTCCAGCAGGGCTTGCCGGAGATCGTCCAAGCGTGCCATGGCTACTCCTCCCTCCACCAGACCACGCGGGTGAAGCTCTCGCGGGGGAGGTGGGTGATCTCGGCGTGGCTGCCGGCGAAGGCCTTCTTCAGCTCCTTGCCGATCCGGTCGGCCAGGAACTCGTTGACCGTCCAGACGAGAATTTGCTCCTCTTGCTCCTCGATCAGGCCGATGCGGGAATGGGGGTTGGTCGCGCGGAGGTGGGCCTCTTCATTGTAGATGGTGTTGAGAATCTGCTCGCGGTGCTTGGCGAGCGAGGCTCCCTTGAGGGTGACCTGTCCCTTGAAGTCCTGGTGCTCGATCGCGATGCAGCTCGGGCAGACGATCTCGCTGACCTTGGGATCCCCGCGCAGTTGCTGGTACTCGGCCTCGTCGAGGTGCCAGTGCTTGGGATGGTAGATGGCGTGGCAGCGGCCGCAGACGGCGACGTCTCCCTCGATGTCGGGGGCCGCGTCGGCGTTGTGGGCTTCGTTCGGACGCGACTGGTCGAGCGCCTTGCCCATCAGCTTCTGCTTCTCGCGATCCTTTCCTCGCAGGGGATCTTTTCCGAGCTGGTACTTCGTGGAGAATCCTCGGCTCATGGCCGCCCCCTTCCTTGAGTCCCGTTGCAGAGAGAGTCCCGGTTGCAATGAGAGTCCCGGTCATCGCGAAAGGCGAACCGGTTTCCCCATGGTTTCGGCGCGAGTATACCTCCCTCCTCGGCGGCGCGGCGACAACGGGGCGGGGGTTGGGGGCGGTTCGGGGCGGGGTTCAGGGTTTCTCGGGGCGGAGCTGGGCGAAGATGTGGCGGG
>DAZV01000054.1 GCA_002083825.1 Candidatus Sericytochromatia bacterium S15B-MN24 CBMW_12
TCCCAACAGGATAGGGGCTATCTCCCATGCTTGGCCATACGTGGTAGGGCGAGTTTATTCCCGATGGCACGGTCATGCGCACCCTGAGCTACGGCAACCTCGTCACGACCGAGAACTATCTGGCCGACGGATCGGGAGCCGGAACGGTGAGTCGCAATGACATCCAGCAAGGAACCATGACCTGGAACGCCAACCAACAGGGAACCATCACCCTCTCGAGCGGTTCGTCCACTTACTCGGCAAGCCGTTACTATGCGCCGGGCCGCAACGCCTTGGCCTTGGACGGCGGATACGTCGGCCTTGCGAGCGTCCTGACCGGCGTCGCCACGTCGTTCACCTACGAATTCTGGGCGCGGCCCCGAGCGACTCATCAAAACGATGGCCAGACCACCAGTGGCGTCGGAGGCACCAGCGGCCAGCACTATGTCTGGGACCCGTTGCGTGGCCCTACAGGCAAAGCAGGAGTTGGTGTTTCGATGGGCACCAACGGCATCTCCGTCTACGAGCACGCGGTCAATTACATGCCGGCCAAGCTGGTTTACCCGACGACCCTCAGCGGCTGGACCCATGTGGCAGTGGTTTACAAGAATAACCAGCCCTCGCTATACGTTAACGGGGTCTTCGCCAAGACGGGCTATTCGGGAGGAGGCCGAACCGCGGTGGCCTGCTATGGTTTCGGGCGGAACTATTGGGGGGGCTTCTCGGGGGACCTGGACGAAATGCGGGTCTGGAACTACGACCGCTCCGCCTCCCAGATTCAAGCCGACATGAACCGGTCCCTGACCGGAACCGAGCCTGGGCTGGTCAGCTACTGGCCGTGCAACGAGGGATCTGGAACAATCCTCAATGACATGTCGCCGACCGCCCGACAGATCCCGTTCAGCGGCACTGTCAACTGGACGACGCGCTAGCAGTTGGTTAGGGCTGCATGGCCTCCTCTGACGACGGGGCCATGCAGCCCTGACTCCCTCTACAAAATGAGGCGAAGAAGCCCTACTTGTTCAGGTTGTTCTTCATCCAGGGGTTGAGGTCCAAAAGCCCGTAGGATCCCTTGGGGCTCTTGAGGTAGAGCGGGAGCTCCGACGGCATGTAGGCCTCCGCCTCGAGCCCGAAGCCGCTCCAGATCTTCTCTCGGCTGCTGCCCGGCATGGACTTGCGGGCCTCGTCCAAGGTTCGGCCCGACTCGTTGAGCCAGGAGGCATTGCTGACGACCTTCTGGCCGTAGAGGACGAACCCGATACCGGCGTCGAACGGGCTGCCCGCGGGTTTGCCGGTTTCGTCGGTCGGAGTCAGTTGCTTCGAGGCGACGAAGGCCATGGCGTAGGGTCCCAGGGGAACCTGGCGGTACATGGGGGCAGGGCGAACCGTGGTCACGAACTTTCGCCAGTCGGGCGGGGCGACCTTGACCGTACGGCCGGGTAGCGCGGTCTTGGCCGCCGTTTCCTTGGTCTTGGCGAGGACGGCTTCCATCATGGTGCCTTTGCCCCAGAACTTGTCTTCCCAGCCGCGCATGGCGGCCATGGAGGTCTCGCGGGCGGCGAAGCGCGCGGCCACGATGGTGTTCTGGCGTTCGACCATCGCGAAGCCGAAGAACGCCATGGCGAGCAGCATGAACACCAGAAAGGGAAGGATCAGGGCCGCCTCGAGCAACGCCTGGCCCCGTTGCCCCCGCTCAGTGCTGGGAATCGAGACCTTGCATGTCGGTGCCATCGGGTAGCTTTCCTGTTCGCATCAACCGGGGACTGTACCAAGGGAGGCCAAACTCTCCGAGCACGGGTACCTTGAAGCCGAGGCCCTGCTCGCGGGGGTCGTTCTTCTGGATCTCGGAGGCGGGTACCGGGCCTGCCGCGGCCCAGGCCCAGAGTTCGAGGGGGGCCTTGCCGCGCGAGAGCGGCTGGACATGAGGCTTGACCCAGACGAAGCTTTTGCCGGAGACCCCGCGCTTGCCGGCTCCCTCGTTGGCGAAGTTCAGGCCCCCGATGAACTTGGAGGTGCCGAGTCCGCCGTTCTCGACGAAGGCCCCGGGATCCGCGAGCAGCCGCATGTTCTTGGCGTCCACCGCGCGGCCCGCGGCCGAGTGATCGTTCATGGTGGAGAGGTTGGAGGCGTAGGCGATTCGGGCGGCCTCGGCCGCGAGCTTGGGGCCTTCCTCCTCGATCCAGGCGTTGTAGGCCCTCAGGCCATGCCGCAAGCGGTGGTACTGGTTCATGTGCTTGTCGGCGCGCTTCATGTGATCCTCGAAGGCGGCATGGGTGGGTTTGGCCGGAACGGGTCCCGCGGGTTGGCCGGGAGTCGGGACGGGCGAAGCCACGCCATTGAACTTGCTGAGGCTGGCGATGCCCGCGAGGATCTCGCGGCGCGCCAGCGTGGCCTGGTCGGTCATGGCGAGGTAGGCCAGCATGCGGGTATGGTGGACGCTCACTTTCAGGGAAACCGAGGCCAGGGCGGCGGCGTCGGCGCCGTTCTGGCTCATGACCTTGGCTGCCACCAGGCGCCCCAGATCGTAGGTGGTGTAGAGGACGGTGACCAGGGCTCCCGCGATGATGGCCACGTAGATCATGGACTGGCCGGCCTGGTTGCGGCGCAGCCCCGCCAGCAAGCTCTTCATGCGCCTCATGGCTTGGCCTTGGCATGGAAGACGGTGCCCTCGACGAAGCCCTGGACCAGGTTGGCGAGGGGGGTCATGGCCGTCCGATCGAGGATGAGGGCGTTGGTGGTAATGAACTCGACGGCGGGCCCGATCGTGAGTGTCGGGTCGAGGGAGCCTCCTTGCTTGAAGGCGTAGATCCAGTTGGCGAGGGTCTTGTAATCCTGGAGGCCCTGGTAGACATGGGCGGACTGCCCCAGGCCGTTGCCGACTCCGGGTCCCAGGCGCGTGTACGAGGCGATCTCCTCGGCTTGTCGATCCAGGTACCAGTCTCCGGCGGAGCGATTCTCTTGGGTCCAGGCGCGGCGGGGGTTTTCCGCCACGGCCTGGCGGGAGGGATCGATGCCCAGAGCGAGGGAAGCGGCGCGGTTTCCGACACCGGGGAGACGGCCGAGCACGGGGGCGAGTTTGGCGAGGGGCTCGGCCATGGTGTCGAGGTTGCCCATCTTGGCGCGGTAGTCGATGAGGTTGTGGGTGTGGGACCGGGCGATCGAGCGTGCGCCCTCGCCCGGAACGTACTCCTGATTGAGTACGGCGGCCGCGGCGAGCTTGACCTCGGGGTCCAGCTTGCCTCCCATGAGTTCGGAGGCCCCCGCGACGAGGCCGGTCCAGGATTCCTGCTTCTGCATCGTGACTTTGACCCAGCGCTGATCGGGGTTTTTGGTGGCTTTCACGCTTCCCGACTCCCCCGCGACGAGCTTGCCGAGCCAACCTGCATGGCTTTCCTCGGCGAAGGTGCGGAGGGATTCTCGGACGGCGCCGTCGGTCTCGGGGCCGCTGACGGCGGCGGCGCGGGCCGCGATGAAGCCGGCACCGCCCATGACGAGTTGTCGCTGGAGGAAGATGCCGAGTTCGATAGTTCCGAAGGTCAAGAGCAGCAAGATGGGCAGCACCAGGATGAACTCGACGGTGGCCTGTCCTTCCTGGGCCTTGGCGGCGCGGCTCAGCATGGCGAGATCCTTATCCGCCGGCGAGGCGGGGGAGGGTGGGGAAGGCGAGGGCGAGCAGGGTGCCGGCAGCGATGGCGAGGCCGTAGGGGAACTTCGGCGCGGCGCTTTCGGTGAGGATCTCGGTGGTCTTCACGCCGGGCATGAGGGCGATGGCGAAGAAGTGATAGATATTGGCGAGGACCTGGCTTAGAACGCCTGCTTGGAGGGCGAAGGCGAGGCCGAGGATGCCTCCGGCGATCGCCACGTAGGCCATGTCGACGAGGATCACCGGGAAGCCGAGCCAGGCTCCGATGGCGGTCATGAGCTTGAGGTCGCCGCCGCCCATGCCGCCGAAGATAAAGAGCAGCAGGAAGATGACGAAGGCGGTTCCGGCGCCGGCGAGGCTCATGAGCAGGCCGTTGCCGCCGCCCATGACGAGGCTGAGGACGAGGCCGACGAGGAAGGCCGGCAGGGTGAGCCAGTTGTATATCCGCCGCCAGCGCCAGTCGGTGTAGACGGCGATCGCCAGCACCGCGACCAGGGCCCATTGCCACATGATGAAAGACCTCCAGACGGGAAAGGGAGGCAAGACAAAGCCCCCGCTGGGTTTTCCATACCCGGTGGGGGGTATGGCCTCACGCCAGCGAGGGCCTGAAACTGGTCTAGAGATGCTGGAGGCTAGTTGATGTTCTTGCCGAGTTCGCCGACCTTCTTGGCCATCTTCTCGACCATGACGTTGATATTCTTGCCGAGGGTGTTGTAACCGGCGACGCAAACCAGGGCGACGGCGGCGACGATCAGACTGTACTCGACCATCGACTGACCTTCTTCGTCCCGAACAATCTTGGTGATAAGTTCCATGATGTAACCTCCTCTAGCCAGCGAAAACGATAAACAGGGGGATGTCGTTAGTTGATGTTCTTGCTGAGATCGCCGACCTTCTTGGCAAGCTTCTCGACCATGACGTTGACGTTCTTGCCGAGGGTGTTGTAACCGGCGACGCAAACCAGGGCGACGGCGGCGACGATCAGGCTGTACTCGACCATCGACTGACCTTCTTCGTCCCGAACAATCTTGGTGATAAGTTCCATCGGTGTATCCTCCTGTGGGTTCACGCTCTGCCAAACCTTTGTCGTAGGAGGGTTATCGGGGGAGAGGCGGGAGGGCTTGCGGCGATCCGGTGAAGGTCAATTCAAGTCTGCCCTAAGGAGAGATTAAGCTTATTTTCGTTCCACAGCTCCTGCCAGCAGGGATCCGAGCTAGCCCCCTTCATTCCGGGCATCGCCGCCGGATCCTCGAAAGATCCTTCACGTCTCTAGGCCGGAGCGCCTAGAAAAGGCGAGGGGCGGTCCGTAGGAAAAACCCTACGGACCGCCCCTCATTGACCAACCTGGAACGACGAAAGCTGCGAGTTCAGCCTCCCGCTAGCGCCCCAGAAACCCCGCGAGATCGACTCCCATGGCCCTGGCAAGGCGAACCTCGGCTTCCCGCCAGTCGGTCTCGGCCTGAAGCATGTTGTTTTCCGTCTGAACCAGCGTGGTCTGGACGTCCCTCAGCTCCACCTGCATCGCAAGCCCGAGCTCGAAGCGGGACTTCGCCAAACGATACGCTTCCTGGGCGGCACTGAGCCCTTCCTTCAGCGCCACCGCGCGGCGTTGCGCCTCGTCTCGGGTCTTGAGGCCGCGTTGCAGCTCCAACTCGATGGCTTGCTGCGTCAGTTGCAGCTGCAGTCGGCTCGCCTCGGCCTCGTTCTCGCTGGCCGAGATGCGGCTGAGGACGCGCGAACTGTCCAGGGCGTTCCAGCTGACCGTGACGCCAGCCGACAGGGTGCCCTGGTTGGTATCCCGCTGGCTGTAACGCGAGTTCGCCGAGACCGTCGGCCAGAGGCCCCGCCCCTCGAGGGACGCGCGCGTCTCGCTCTGCTTCATCCTGAGCTGGGCTTGCTGGAAGTCCGGCCGCTGCTGGACGGTGGCCAGCTTGGCCGCATCCGCGGTCGCCAGCACGGCGAAAGCTTGCGGGGCCACGAGTTCGCGATTATCCAGGGGCTGGTTGATGGCGTTCGACAATCCCAGCCGCGCGATTTCGACGGCGTTCTCCGCTTGGATCAGGGCGACCTGAGCGTTCGCGGAGATCGCCTGAAGCTGGAGCACGTCCATCTGGGTCGTGGTCCCCGCCGCGAGCCGCGAGCGTCCCAGCCGCATGTGATCGGCGTTTTGCTTGGCGTTCTCCGCCGCGACCCGCCGCAACCCCTCGGCCCGCAGGACCTGGAAGTACGCGAGCGCCGCATTGAGCATCGTCTCCTGCTCCACCTGCTTCAACTGCTGCTGGCCAATTTCCACGCCCAGTTCGGCGAAACGCACGGCATCATGCGTCGCGAACGAATCGAAGAGCGTCTGGCGCACCGAGAGAGTCGTATCGACCACCGTCCCGGAGCTTGGGAATCCGACCATACCCCCCATGCCGGGAATGGAACCGAACCCGGCTCCCGGAAGATGCGAGTAACTCGGGCCCGTCTCCAGCGAAATGCTGGGCCAGTACCGACTTGCGGCCTCCCGTTGCTGTGCTTGCGCCGAACGAAGCATGTGTTGGCTTGCTTGAACGCTGAGATGGCGACCGTGGGCCAGTTTGACGGCTTCGCCCAAGGTGAGCGGAGTAGCCGCGGCTTGAAGGGTGAGAGCCAGCCAAAGCGTGGCCCCCACTCCCATGATTGACGAGATCTGCTTCATGTCTGTCATCCAATCCTAGTGAAGAGGGGCCGAGGCCTGGGAAGGCGATGGGGGAATTGCAGCCTCCATGTCTTCCGCCCGTTCGAACTTCACGAACCGGCGGAAGAACCCCTGAATGTCATCGACCACCGTGTAGGCCGCCGGAATGACGACCAAGGTGAGCAGCGTCGAGGTGATCAGCCCCCCGATGACCGCCACGGCCATGGGCGACAGACTCTCGGTGCCTTCCCCCAGGGACATGGCGATGGGCACCATGCCGGCGATCATCGCGATGGTGGTCATCAGGATCGGACGCAGCCGGTTCTTGCCCGCCAGCATCAGGGCATCGAAGCGGCTCTGACCGGCGGCCCGCATTTTCATGGCGTACTCGACCAGCAGGATGGAGTTCTTGGTGACGAGTCCCATCAACATGAGGATGCCGATCAGGGCCATCATGTCGAGTTCCTTACCCCCGATCAGCAAGCCCGCGAGCGCACCGCCGATGGCGAGCGGCAAGGCGCCCATGATCGTGAACGGCTGAAGGAATCCGCCGAACAGCAGCACGAGGACCGCGTAGGTGAGCAGGATGCCCAGGCCGAACGAGGTCATGAAGCCCATGAAGATGTCGGCCATGATCTTGGACTCGCCGAGGGAGTCCTGAGAGACGCCCGCAGGGAGGTTCGAGAGCATGGGCAGGGCGTTGACCTTGCCCATGGCATCGCCGAGACTCACGCCGTTGCCGAGGTTGGCGCCGACCGTGACCTGGCGGGTCCGGTCGTAACGGCTGATGGAAACCGGGCCCGAGCCCATCGAGAGGGTGGCTACCGAGCGCAGGGGCACCAGCCCGTTGCGGCCCGGCACCATCATGTTGCCGATGGAATCGAGGTCCCCCTTGACCCGATCGGAGAGTTCGACCCGGATGTTGAGCTGGCGATCGCCCGCATTGAACTTGGCCAGGTTGAAGTCGCTGTCGCCCTGGGTTGCAAGGCGGGCGAGGCGCCCGATGGTCGCGACCGAGACGCCTTGTTCGGCGGCTCGCTGGAAGTCCGGCCGGATCTGGATCTCGGGGCGAACCTCGGCGGTCGTCGACGTCACGTCCCGCAGCTCCGAAAGCTGACGCATCTCATCCTGAAGGGCGTTCGCGGTCCGATCCAGCGCGATCGTGTCCGTGCCCTGGAGGATGATGTTGACGGGCTTTGAGCCGCCGAAGCCGCCCAGGTTCACGAGGTCGATGCGCGCGCCCGGGATCTTCTTGAGTTCGGGGGTGACCGCGACCTGGAACTCCCCGACCGTCATCTTGCGATCGTGCTTGGGCACCAGGATCACGTTGAGCTTGGCGGCCGAAACCGCGCCGCTTGCGGGAACCCAGCCGCTATCGTCGCCGCTCCCGATGGTGGCGAAGACCTTGGCGACTTCGGGGCGAGCGGCAAGTACGCGGTTGACCGCCTGCACGACGGCCTCGGTATCTGCAAGGGTCGAGCCCGTGGGCAGTGAGATGTTCACGATCGCTTCGCCGTAGTCGGCGTTCCCGAAGAGCCCCTTGGGGATCAAGGGCACCAGAGCGAGGGATCCGATGAAGAACAGGATGGCCGCGCCTAGCGTCACCCAGCGGTGGCGGAGGGACGTGTTCAGGAGCGCGAGGTAGATCTTCTGGTAGGCGGGCGTTTTTTCGACGTGGTCCTTGGGATAGGGCAGGAGGTAGGCGGCCATCATGGGGGTCAGCGTCCGCGCGACCAGGAGCGAGAACAGCACCGACACGGTGACGGTCAGTGCGAACGAGCGGAAGAACATCCCGGGGATGCCGCCCATGAAAGCCACTCCGATGAAGACCGAGACGATGGTGAAGGTGGTGGCGATGACCGCCAGGCCGATCTCTTCGGTGGCCTCGATGGCGGCCCGGAACGGGCTCTTGCCCATCGCCATGTGCCGGTGGATGTTCTCGAGATCGACGATGGCGTCGTCCACCAGGATGCCGACGACGAGCGTCAGACCGATGAGGGTCATGTTGTTGAGGGTGTAACCCAACCCCTTCATGAAGATGAAGGTCCCCAGGATGGACAGGGGGATCGCGAGGGCCGAGATCAAGGTGGACTGCCAGTTTCGCAGGAAGGCGAAGATGACGATCACGGCCAGGGTGGCCCCGATGAGCAGGGCATCGACCGATGCGAAGTAGGCGGACCGGGTGTAGTCCGCCATGGTGCGGATCAGCTCGATCTTGATGTCGCTCGGCAGTTCCTTGGATAGCTCATCGACCGCCTTGCGGGTCGCTTCCTCCGCCTGGACCAGCGCGGCCCCCTGAGCTCTCACGACAGAGAACCCGACGACCGGCTTGCCGTCGAGGAAGGCCTTCTGTCGGACCTCGGTGACGCCGTCCTCGACCGTCCCGAGGGTATCGAGTCGGGCGAACTGCCCGTTGCCGAGCGAGATGGGCAACGCCCGGAGATCCTCGACGGTCTGCATGGAACCGAGGGTGCGAATCCCTTGCTCCTGCTGACCGACCTCGGCGCGTCCGCCGGGCAAGTTGAGATTGAGCATGCGAAGCTGCCCGTTGACGCTGTCGACCGTCGTGCCGAGAGCCTGCAGGCGGCTGGAGTTCAGCTTGACGCGAATCTCGCGGGTGACGCCGCCGGAGCGCTTGATGGTGGCGACTCCGGGAACGGCGAGGAGCTTGCGGGTGATTTCCTGGTCGATCCAGCGCGAGATCTCAGCGACGGAGCGCTTGTCGCTCGCGACGGTGTAGGTGATGAAGGGCTCACCCGCGGAGTTCGGCTGGATGATCGACGGTTCGGTGATGTCGCCCGGCAGGAGCTGCCGGATGCGCGCCACGGCATCGCGCACATCGATCAAGGCTTTCTGGGAGTTCGTGCCGATCTTGAACTCGGCAATCGTGATGCTCGCGCCCTCGCTAACCACGGAGCGGGTGTGCTCGAGGTTGGAGATGCCGACGAGCGCGTCCTCGACCTTTCGCGTGACCTCGGTCTCGAGCTCGTTAGGCGAAGCACCGGGCTGTCCGACGGTGATCGTGACCATGGGGAAGTCGACGTCGGGATTCTCGTTGATGCCCAGTTGTCGAAAGCTTCCGAAACCGAGGATCGAGATGAAGAGGAAGAGCAGGATGATGGGAATGGGGCGTTTGATCGCCCAGGCGGAGATATTCATGGCTACCTACTTCCCTTCCGCCGTTTTCGCAGCGTTCTCGGCATTGGGCAAGAGGGGGGCGATCGTCACGACGTCTCCGTCCTTGAGGAAGCCGACCCCGTTGACGATGATCTCTTCGCCGGCCTGAAGGCCGTCCATGACGGCCACGTAGCCCTCGGAGCGGTTGCCTAGCACGACCTGCCGCCGGCGTGCGTTTTTGCCGTCGAGCACGAAGACCTCGCTTCCCGCTTCACGGCTGACGATGGCCGAGGCGGGGACGGCGAGCGCCTTGCGCTGTCCCAGGAGAACCTTGGCCTTGACGAACATGCCGGCCTGCAGGCCCTTGGCCTTGGGCACGTCGATCTCCAGCTTCGCCAGACGGTTGGTCGTGTCGATGGCGGGGCTCAACTGCCGAACCCGGCCCTTGAGTTGCAGGTCGGGAAGGGCGTCCGAGGTGATGACGGCCGTCTGGCCTGCTGCCAGCCGAGCCAGATCGGCCTCGGGGACGAGGGCTTCGACCTCGAGGCGAGAATCCCTCACCATGCTGTAGAGCGTCTTGGCGACGCTGGACATGTCGCCCAGGTGGGCGTCACGTTTAAGGATGTAGCCGTTGCTGGGCGCCCGGACCTCGGTCTGAGCGAGCAGGGCTTCGGCCTGCGCCAGTCCGCCCTTGGCCTCGGCAACCTGCGCCGAGCCGATGGCGAGGTCTTCCAGTCGGGATCCCTCGCGTAGCATGATCAAGCGCTGGCGGGCCTGCTCGGCGGCTGCCTGGCTGGCCTCCAGGGAGGATTGCCGCGTGACGATCTCGGCGTTGGTGGTGCCGCCAGCCGATTTCAGCTTCATGGCGCGCTCGTAGGCGTCCTTCGAACTCCGCCAGGAGGCTTCGGACTGGGCGAGCGCCGCCTCAGCCGTTGCCAGCTCCTGAGGCCGGCTCGGGCGCTTCATCTTGTCGAGCTGCGCCAGGGAACTCTGCAAGCGTGCCTTGGCCTGCATGACCTGGGCCCTCAGGATGGAGTCGTCGAGCTTGACGAGCAGGTCGCCCTTTTTCACCGCGTCGCCTTCCTCCGCGAGGACCTGGACAATCTTGAGGCCATTGGCGGCCGGAATGACGGGCAAGAGGTCCCAGGCCGCCACGTTGCCGTTGACCTCGATTTCCAGGGCCAGGCTGCGCGAGGAAACGACCTCAGTGCTGACGGTCAGGGCCGAAGCCGCCTCCGAGCTCTTGGAGGCTTCCGGTTTGCGGCAGCCGGCCAGCGAGAGGCTACCGGCCATCGTGAGACCAAGCAGAAATCCGACAGTGAGCCGTCGGGACAGGGGGAACGCTATGGAATGCATGTCGCGGTTCTTTCCTTTATTCAACCATGCCAAGAGCGGCTAACTAGGCCAGTGGCGCCGCTGGGCGGCGTCAGGGACGGGATTCGTTAGGCGCTCCAAAGCGAGGGGGGTTAATCCGTCGGTGGAAGACCTGAAGCGATGGGTTTACCTGAATGAGGTTTCGCGTTTTTATTGATTCCGCGCGGGCCCCTTTCCGGGCAGGAAGCCCTCGACGTGAGGCGGACTAAGCTTGGCCGTGATGTCGATGAGCCATTCGGGCGACCAGTTCAGTCGACCGGCATGCAGATCGTCGAGGATGGCGTCGACCCAGTTCAACTCGGCGACGGCGATCGCCCGGCAGTACTCCTCCTCGAGCAGGAAAAGGCGCGGCAGTAAAGCCGGCAAAGAAGCCAGCTCCGCTTCCTGCCGGGCCAACGACTCGATGAGGCGGGTTCGCCGCTCCATCAGGCGAAGGACGGCATCGTCGACATCAAGCAGCGGGAGCATGGAGATTGCCGCGGGGAACTCCGGAAACTCCGTTGGCGGTACGGCCAGCATGTCGCGTAGCCACTCGCGTGCGGTGGCACGGCCGGCCTCGGTCACCATGTATACCGTGCGCTCCGGTCGTTGCGCGTCGCGGACGATCTCGAGGGCCGCGATCAGACCATCTCGACTCAGGCGGTGGACCGTCTTGTACAAGCTGGCCCGCTGGCCGACGTTGATCACGCGATCCTTGCAGCGCTGCTTGATCAAGCGCTGCATCTCGTAAGGGTGCATGGGCGCCTCGATCAGGAGACCGAGTACGGCCAGGGCCAAGGGGGAACGGCGGCTGGTTGCAGTCATAGTAGCAAATATACTATTGCCTGGTACACTACGCAAGCCGTTTTCGCGCCCAGGGGGGTGTTCGCCGCGCGTGGGTCGCACTGCGCACAGCCGGGATCTTCTTCTTAAGGAACGCCATGGCTACGCCGTTCATAGCCTTTAGCCGCGGGCGCTCACCCCCCGTAGCCTGGGCCTGCGGGCCCAGTTAGGCTGCGCCTAGCGACGGGGGGCAGGGAAAGGAACCGAGGAGCCAAGGAGAAGCAGGCAGCACTTTATCCCCCCCCTTGATGGGGGGGGGGCAGGGGGGGGTGTTGCTGATCCCAGGTTCCTTATCTCTCCCCCATGGTGATTCGGAAATTATTAGGAACGCCATGGCTTCGCCGGCGAACACCCCCCGTAGCCCCCCATCGAGGGGGGCGGATTAAAGGAAGATTAGGGGCCATGGCTTCGCCGGCGAACACCCCCCGTAGCCCCCCATCGAGGGGGGCGGATTAAAGGAAGATTAGGGGGGGTTAACGAGCCGACATGGCCTTCCAGGTGGGCTCGTACTTGTTGCTGGCGTTCCAGACCAGGTAACCGACGGCGTCGGCGCCCTTGGCCGCGTCGATCTGCTTGCCGACGTAGGACGGGCCAAAGTTGGTCACCCGCCAGCCGAAGCCCTGGATCCAGGGGCGAACGACGGCGCCGGAACCTTCGATCTTCTTGGTTAGCTTCTTCACTCCCTCTTCGACGAAGTAGGCCGGGTGATCGGCGGGGTTCTTCTTGCCGTCGAAGATCTTGCCGAAGTGCGAGGGGTAGACCATCGGGCTCATGACGTCGACGTACTTGGCGAGATCCTCGACCCTCTGGCCGGTGATCCGCTGGTCGATGTCCTTGTTCCAGGCGATCACGCCGAAGACGTCGATGGAGACCAGGACGCCCTTGGGCTTGAGCTCCTCGTAGGCCTTTTTCATGAAGGCGGTGATGATCGCGTGCTTGGGGATCTTCTCGGTGTCGAAGGAATACCGGATGTCCGAGGTCTTGCTCTCGGCAGGAAAGCGCGCGTAGTCGAACTGGATCTCGTCGACCCCGATCTCGGCAAGCTCAGTCGCCAGCGCCAGGTTGTAGGCGGCGACCTCGGGATGATTGGGATCGAGCCACTGGAGCTTGCCCTTGTCCAGCCAGGGTTTACCCGTGGACTGGCTTTTCAGGGTGAGTTCCGGGCGAGCCTTGGCCAGGATGGGATCCTTGAAGAGGACGATCCGACCGGCGACATGGATGCCCTTGTCATGCATCTGCTTCACCCGGGTCTTGAGATCCCGGATGGGGCCTTCCTTGTCGGCTCCTATTTGCTTGACGAGGGGGACCTCGCTCTTGTAGGAGATGATGCCCTCCTCGTTCTTGACGTCGAAGACCACCGTGTTCCCGCCCGCCTTGACCAGACTGTCGGTCATGGTGTGAAAGCGATCGATCTGGATCGAGGTCGCCGTCATGTAGATGCCCTTGGCCACGAAAGTCTTGGACTTGGCGGGCTTGACGGCCTGAGTCGTCTGGGCCGGCTGGGTCGCCTGGGGAGCCGAGGCGGCAGCGGATTCGGGAGACCCGGAGGGGGGCTTTCCGGCGGAATCCGAGCTGGAATTGCAGGCGCCCAGGGGAATGATAAGCATGGCGGCGAGCGCACCCCGCAGGGTGCGGCTGGAAATACCGAAGGTCGTCATGAAAGGGCTCCTCGCAGAATGAGAAAGAGACGCCCTTTATATACCGCATCCCCCGCCATAATGACAGGGGATGGGTCAATTGTTCACCAGGGCGAAACAAAGCGCCCCGACAAAGGTCGGGGCGCTCTGGACTTTGGCCTTTTGAGCAGCCGAGGCAGGGATGTCTCGGCTTTCATTTTTCCCGCG
>DAZV01000028.1 GCA_002083825.1 Candidatus Sericytochromatia bacterium S15B-MN24 CBMW_12
CGAATCCGGCGTCGGCGCTACGCCTGATCGGGATGGTCCTGAACGAGCAGAACGACGAGTGGCTGGCCAGCGCGAAACGCTACATGAGCCTGGAGTCGCTCGCGGCATTCAAGCTCAAGGTGCTTGAGGGCTACGCGCCGGCCTTGCCCGCGCCAGAGCCCACCCAGGCGGCATGATACGACGCCGGTGGCCCGCCGAAGCCCTCAAAAGCGTAGGCGGAGCCACCGGCCCACGATGGAGACTTAGGCAAATACGTTAGGCTGAAACGGAAAGAACCGATTTACACACGTCCGGGGACTTGACCTCCTGGAAGACCATGGTGAGGTGCCGGTGGAGCTCCTCGAAGGGAATGTCGCGGATGTCGACGCCGCCGATGCGAATCGCGCCTTGCCCTCGCGGAAGGTCCCAGAGGCGAGCCACCAGGTGCAGGAGGGTTGATTTCCCGGATCCGGATGCCCCGACGATTGCCGTCAGCGAGCGCTCCGGGAACGTGGCCGACACCCCCGACAGGACGCGATCGTCCTCGTAGGCGAAGGAAACGTCATCCAGCTCGATCTCGAACCCCGGAATCTCCGTGACCGGAGAGGACGGCTCGCAGAGCGTCTCCTCGCTCAACAGGCGATCGACACGACCGAGGGCATGCTGGGCGGCCCGAAGCATCAGGAGCGCCGCGCCGAGTTCGCCAACCTGTCGCGTTACGGCTACCGTGGCGACCAGGAAGAGGAGCAGCGTCGCCGGCGGTAGCGACCCCCCGAGGACCAGCGCGCTCCCGACGTAGGCGACCACGGCGAAGCTGGCCTCGATGACGAAGCCGAAGATGGAAAGCAGCGGGGACGGCAGAACATCCGCACGAATCAAGGCGTCACGCAGCCGCTCCATGGATTGCTCGAGTCTTTGGAAGGCCTCTCCATGCCTCCCGAAGGCGCGAAGGACCGCGATGCCCCGCACGTACTCCACGATGCGCGCGTTCGTATCCGCCGCCGCCTCCAGCGCCGTGCCGAGCTGCCGGGTGAAGAGCGGAGTCGTGAAAGCCAGTACCGCGAGCGCGATGGGCAGGGTCGCCATCACCGCCAATCCCAATCGGATATCGATGAGGCAGAGACCTAGCCCCACCAGGACCGGCAGGATGAAAACGGCCGCGAAGACACCGATGAGGTGGGACCAGACGTCCTCGACCAGCGCCAGGTCAGTCGTGAGCACGCCGGCGAGTTCCCCGTCCCGCGTTTTCGTGAAGAAGCCCATCGGCAGATGCCTGAGATGGTCCGCGGCACGGATGCGGGTCCTTCCCATCAAGTTGTGAGCGGCGATGAAGAGATCGGACATGGCCGCCTGGGACAGCAGCATCCGGAGGAGCGCGAAGATCATGATCCCCGCCGTCGCGAGCCCGATGAGGCGGGGGGTGAGCCGTCGCTCGAGAGCCGCTTGCACCACGAGCAGCACGAACGCATGGGGAATCGCCACCGTCACGGCCTCGAAGAACGCGAGCAGGAAGCCTCGACGCAAGCGCGCGTCCTTTTGTCCGGCCAGCCGCTCACCCAGATTGAAGATCTCGCCGATCATCGTCCTACCTCCATGTTGTCGAGGGCGCTCGCATCCGCTTGGTTGTCGAGCGACCAGCCGAGAGCGTCCGTTTGATTGGCCCAGAGTGCGCGGTAAAGCGGGGAGCGTTCGAGCAGTGCCGCATGCTCGCCTTGATCCTGAACCTCGCCGGCGTCGAGAACGACGATGTGATCGGCCGCCGCGATGGTGGAGAGCCGGTGGGCCACCACGATCAGCGTGCGATCCCGGCCGAGTATCGAGAGTCCATCCTGAATCCGCGCCTCGTTCTCGGGATCCGCGAAGGCAGTCGCCTCGTCGAGAAGGAGCACGGGGGCATCCTTGAGGAGGGCGCGCGCGATGGAGAGGCGCTGGGCCTCGCCTCCCGAAAGACGGGCGCCGCGCTCGCCGAGCATGGTGTCGTAGCCGTCCGGGAGCGCGAGGATGAAGTCATGCGCCTGCGCCGCCCGACACGCGGCGACGATTTCCTCGTGGGTGGCGTCGGTGCGTCCGAGGCGCAGGTTTTCTCTCACCGTTCCGTGAAATAGAAAGACGTCCTGCAAAACCAGGGAGATCTGCGAGAGCAAGACGTCGATCGGCAATTCTCGCAGGTCGATTCCGCCAAGTTCGACCGAGCCGGTCGTCACGTCCCAGAAGCGGGCGACGAGACGGACGAGCGTCGTCTTGCCGGAGCCCGAAGGGCCGACGAGCGCGGTGACCTTTCCGGCCGGCGCCTCGAAGCTGACGCCCCGGAGCGCGTCTCGGCCGCCCTCCTCGTAGCGAAAGCCGACGTTGCGGAAGGCGATCCCATGGTGCGCGGGCCTGGCGGCGGAATCCGCTCCCTCGAGATCCGGGGTGGCGAGGATCGCGCGGATGCGCGCGTTGCCCGCCAGGATGCGCGCGACGTTTCCCCAGACGAACATGAGCCGAAGCAGCGACATCAGGAGCTGGGGACCCAGCACGAGGAAGAGGACCAGGGCTTCCAGCGACAGCTCTCCGCGCAGGTGGAGCCAGCCGCCGACCGGAACGAGGACCGCGAGGCTGGAGCCGAGTAGCGCCCCGAAACTGCCGTAGCCTCGGCCGTTGGTGCGCATGTATCCCTCCATCCACCCGAGCCCATCTTCGATGGCTCGGGAGAACGCCCCGAAGCGATGGGCGGACAGGCCAAACGTCTTGATGACGTGAATGCCCCGGAGGTACTCGAGCAAGGATGCGTTCGTCCGATCCTGGATCGCGAGCCAGCGATCGTACGCACTCCGCGCTCCGCGCGTGGAAATCGTCATCGCGCCGATCGCGAGGGGGGCCATCGCGACGCTGGCAAGGGCCATTCGCCAGTCCACCCAGACGAGTGCGATGGCCGTGGCGAGGGGAACGACGGCGGCGGCCACCCCATCCGGAAAGCCGTGGGCGACGAACGACTCCACCTGATTCACGTCGTCCATGAGCGTGCGCTTTAGCTCACCAGCCGAACGTCGGCTGAAGAAGGATAGAGGTACGCATCCCAGCTTGTGGGCGAGCTGCAATCGGAGGTGGTGAAGGATTCGAAATGCGGCGACATGCGCGAGCATGGTCGAGGCGGAAACAAAGGCGTAGCGAAGTGCGATGGCTGCGATGGCAGCAAGGGCCAGGGAATGGATCTCGGGGAGTTGCGGCGGAGTCGCGTAGATCGCCACGGCCATCTTCGCGACGATGAAGAAGGGCACGAGGCCAAGGGCCGCCGCGAGCGTCGAGCAAAGCGCGGCGATTCCAAGCATCGGCCCTTGTAACGCCATGATCTCGGCTAACCCCCCGAGGGGCTTTATCTCGTTTCGAGTGTTCAATGCGGTTCTCCTTGCTGGCCTGGCTCTGGCCCGCTCCTTGATGAAGGGTTGTTATGGAGGTAGATGAGAATAGTTCTCATGAGAGAATAGCAAGCTTACGTTACAGCGTCTACTCCCGGAGCAGGTGAGCGCAATTCGGCGCGCCGAAGGTTGATTGCATCGCGCATGGGCTGCGATCTTCGTCATGATGAGCTTGCGAGCCCGGTGAAGTCGGCTGCACACGGGTATAATCCGTTTGCTTACACGAAGGATGGACGTTACCCGAAGGCGGTTGCCATGCGCAAGCCAGTTGTCGCAGTCAGTTTCATCACCCTGCTCACCGTCTCGGCCACGGCCATGCCCGTCGCCGCCAGCCCGGATTCCTTCAGCCTGGAGTCCCCCGCGCTCTCGCCCGAATCCCGCCCGGAGGCCGCCAAGAACCTGACTCTGAAGTCCCCGAGCCTCTCCGTCGGGCTCAGCCTCGGCGCCCCCCTGGCCGTATCGGCGATGGGAACTAGCCTGATGGCTCTAGGCGGTTACCCGACGAGCGTCAATGCCCTGGGCATCCTCGGCATGGCCGTGGGAGCCGCCAGCCCGCTAGCCCTCGGCACAGGTCAGGCCTATGCTGGGGACCCGCAACGCGGTCTATGGGTGGGTCTCGGGACTTACGGGGCCATGGTCGGCGGACTGGCCCTGGGATTGGGCGTGGCCTATGCCGCTTACCCACAGGCCATGTCGGCGGGTGGCCAGTCGGCCGGCTTCGGCTTTGCCTTGATAGCGCTTCCCATCTCGTCCGTCGTGACGGTGGGCTACACGATCTGGGCCTTGATGGACGCACACCGGACGGCCGTGAGGACGAACGAGACGCTTCAAGGCTCTTTGCCGTAGCCCGCTGGCCTGACCGACGAAGCCCTCAAGGGCCGTTTGATGGCTACTGGGGAGATCAGGTATACTCAAGGGGCGGAGTTTCGGCTCCGGCCCTTGTTTTCAAGCTGTAAAGAAGGTCCCCATGCTCAAGACCGCAGCGATCGATAAAGGTGTTGAAATGGCCCCGATCCCGGACATGATGAAGGCGATCGCCAAGACCGAGGCCGGACCCGGCGCGAAGCTCGTCACCGTCCCGGTCCCCGCCATCGGCTCCCGCGACGTGCTGGTCAAGGTCGACGCCACCGCCGTCTGCGGCACCGACCTGCATATCTATTCCTGGGACGCCTGGAGCCAGGGGCGGGTCAAGCCCCCCTTGATCATCGGCCATGAGTTCGGAGGCACCGTCGTCGCCGTCGGCGACGAGGTGATCGACGTCGCCCTCGGCGACTACGTCTCGGCCGAGACCCATGTGGTCTGCGGCACCTGCTACCAGTGCCGTACCGGCGACAAGCACATCTGCGCCAACACCCGGATCCTGGGCGTCGACATCTCCGGCTGCTACGCCGAGTACGTCGCCATCCCCGCCAAGAACGCCTGGAAGAACCGGGCCACGCTTCCCCTGGAATGGGCCGCCTTGCAGGAACCCCTGGGCAACGCCGTCCACACGGTGCTGGCAGGTGACGTCGCCGGTCGGTCGGTCGCCATCATCGGCTGCGGCCCCATCGGCATCATGGCGGCGGGAGTCGCCAAGGCCTGCGGAGCCTCCGCGGTCTTCGCCATCGACCTGAACGCCTATCGCCTGGACCTCGCCATGAAGATGGGAGCCACCCGCGCCATCAAGGCCGACGAGGAGGACGCGATAGCCGCCATCCTCGCCGAAGTCCCCGGCGGAGTGGACGTCGTCTGCGAGATGTCCGGCAATCCCAAGGCCATGCGCGACGGCTTCAAGATGATCCGTAACGGCGGCCGCTACTCGATCCTCGGCATCCCCTCCACGGATGTCCCGCTAGACATCGCCGAAATCGTCTTCAAGGGCATCACCATCCAGGGCATCACCGGTCGCAAGATGTACCAGACCTGGTACCAGGTCGCCAATCTGCTGAATTCGGGCCAGCTCGATCTCAGCCCCATGATCACCCACCGCATGCCCCTCGAAGACGTCGAGGCCGCCATGGCCCTCATGAAGGCCGGCCTCTGCGGCAAGGTCATCCTAACACCCTAGCGCCTGCGGCTATTTTCCCTCTTTCGGCCCTGAAGAAACGTTTTTTGCGATAAGGAGAACCCGCATGTCAGATAACCCGTTGGCCTACCTCGATGCCGAGCTGGACGATCTCAAGGAACGCGGCCTCTTCCGCTCCTTGCGGGTCCTCGAGGGGCGCCAGGCGGCCGAGACGACCTTCGATGGCAAGCATGTCATCAACCTCTCCTCCAACAACTACCTGGGCCTGACCACCCACCCGAAGCTGATTGCCGCCGCCCACGACGCGATCGATCGATACGGGGCGGGCTCGGGCTCGGTCCGTACCATCGCGGGCACCATGAGCCAGCACATGGAGCTCGAGGCCAAGATCGCGGCCTTCAAGCACACCGAAGCCGCCCTGGTCTTCCAGTCGGGCTTCACCGCCAACGCCGGAGTCGTCTCCTCGGTGCTCGGCAAGGAGGACGTGATCATCTCGGATGAGCTCAACCATGCGAGCATCATCGATGGCTGCCGTCTCAGCCGGGCCAAGATCGCGGTCTTCAAGCACAAGGACGTGGTCGATCTGCGGCGGGTACTCTCGGAGACCCAGGGCAAGTACCGCCACACGCTGGTCATCACCGACGGCGTCTTCTCGATGGACGGCGACATCGCGCCCCTCGCCGATATCGTGGAAGTCGCCGAGCAGTTCAAGGCCATCATCATGGTCGATGACGCCCATGCCTCGGGCGTCATGGGAAATCAGGGCCGCGGCACGGTCGATCACTTCGGGCTTCACGGCCGGGTTCACATCCAGGTCGGCACGCTTTCCAAGGCCATTGGCTGCCTGGGTGGCTACGTGGCGGGCTCGCGCGCGCTTGTCGATTACCTGATCCACAAGGCGCGGCCGTTCCTGTTCTCGACCTCGCACCCGCCTGCCGTCACGGGGGCGGCGATCGCCGCCTTCGAACTGCTGCAGGAGGATCCCACCCTCATGGAGCGGCTCTGGGACAACACCCGCTACTTCAAGGCGGGCCTCGAGGCCCTGGGCTTCGATACCTCCGGCTCGGAGACCCCCATCACTCCCGTCATCGCGGGAGATGCCAAGCTCGCCATGCAGCTCTCGGATCGCCTCTTCGAAGAAGGGATTTTCGCGCAGGGAATCGGCTTCCCCACGGTGCCCAACGAGAAGAGCCGGGTGCGAACCATCGTGACCGCCACCCATACCCGCGAGGAACTCGATCTGGCGCTGAAGGCCTTCGAAAAGGTCGGCCTCGAACTCGGCCTGATCGGTGCAAAGGCCCTGGCTCGTTAGCCTTCTTTCCGTTGACCCCGCATGAAGCGAGAGGCCGTCCATCAGGACGGCCTCTCGCTTCATGCGGGGGAGTCTAGCGGTGCAGACTCGTGCTCGGGGCGGCGCTGACGGTCAGCTGGAGTTCGGCCTCCCGGAAGAACGCGATCTCGTCGAGCAGCTTGCGGGCTTCACCCTGAAGCGCTCCCGAGATCTGGCGGACGTCCTCGACCGCCGTCACCACGTGGTCGGCGCCGGTCCGCTGTTCGGCGGTAGCAGCGCTCACTTGCTGGGTCAGGGTGGCCATGGCATGGATTGCCCGGTTGATCTGATCCGAGCCGTGGGCCTGCTCCGTGGTTGCCACGCTCACCTGGTGGGTCAGCGCGCTCATGGAGCCTACGGCGTCGGTGATCTGGCGAGCCGCGCGGTTCTGCTCGCTCGTTGCCTGGGTTATCTCGCGCATGATCGCCGTGACCTGATTCACGGAGCGGACGATGGCCTCCAGGGATTCGCCGGCCGTCCGGGTGAGCGTGGTTCCTTCCTGGATGGCCCTTTCGCTCTGCTTGGTGGAGTGAACGGCCTGCTGGGTCTCCCGCTGGATGCCCTTGATGAGGTCTCCGATCTCGCGGGTGGCCTTGGCGGAACGCTCGGCGAGCTTGCGGACCTCGTCGGCCACCACCGCGAAGCCCCTACCCGCGTCGCCGGCTCGCGCGGCCTCGATGGCCGCGTTGAGCGCCAGCAAGTTGGTTTGCTCGGCGATGTCGTCGATCACCTCGACGATCTGGCCGATCTCCACGGAGTTCTTTCCGAGGCTCTCGATGGAGGAGACGACTTCCCCCATGGCCAGCTGGATCTGCGCCATCCCGTCGACGCTCTTCGAGACGGCCGTCTGGCCTTTCTGCGCCGCCTCGGCGGAGGTTTCGGCCATCGCGTTGGCCTGGGTGACGTTCCCCGCCACCTGCTGGATGCTGGCCGCCATCTCCTCGATGCTGGCCGAGGTCTGGTTCACGGCAGCGGCCAGGGTGTCGGCGTTGCTCGCGACCTGCTGGATGCTGGCCGTCATCTCCTCGATGCTGGCCGAGGTCTCCTCCACCGAGGCCGCGAGGTTATGCGCGTTGCCCGCGACATGCCGGATACTGGCGGCCATCTCCTCCATGCTCGAGGAGGTTTCCTCCACCGCCTGGCCTGCCTGGACCGAGGCCTCCGAGACGCTTTCGGCGGAGCCCCGCACCTGCCGGATGATCCCGCGCAGGCTCGTCTGCATGGAGTGAACGGCGTTGCCGAGCTGGTCGCGTTCGCTCTGGGGCGTGACGTCTCGCGACAGGTCCCCCTTCGCGATGGCCTCGACGCTCTGGGACATGCGCGAGAAGTAGTCCATGGCCTGGCGGAAGGCATGGATCATCCGGTTGAACTCGTTGCCGGTGTTCGCCCCGATCTGCTCGGGAACGAGTTCCTGGACGCGCGAGAGTTCACCCTTGGCGATCGCCTCGCACGCGAGGACCAGCGGATCCAGCAGGCGCATCGCCGTGCCGACGAGCCAGTTGAGGAGGATGCCGATGAAGAGGATGCCTGCCATCCCGATGCCCACGAGCACCAGGATGCGCCGCATGATGGGAGCGACGACCTCCGACTCCTCGACCAGGAGCGCCACCGTCCAGTTGCCGGTTTTCACCGGAGCGTAGAACATCCGGGCCTTCTGGCCGCCGAAGGGACTATCCAGGGTCTTCACCCCGCTCTTTCCCGCGGCGATCGCCTCCCCGAAGGCTGCCTTGAGCTTCGGGTCGTCCTTGATCGGCTTGGCCAGCAAGGCTTCATCCGGGGTTGCCACGAAGCTCCCCTGGGAGGACAGTACGGCGAACTTGGCGCTTTCGTAAGGCTTGATGGCCTGGAGCGAACGGTTGATGTCGTTGAGGCTCATGTCCACGCCGGAGATGCCTTGGAAGCGGCCGTCGATCACGAGCGGGGAACCGAAGGAGGCGAGCAATACACCCTCGTAGAGGTAAGGCTCGGTGATCACCGGCTTGAGGGTCTTCTCGGGCGTGGCATAGATCTCCAGGCCGTCGAGATCGACGACGGGATCCAGCGTGAGGCTGCCGGTGAACCGGTTCCAGTAGGGGACGAAGCGTCCGTCAACCATTCCCTTCCGGCCGTCCCATGCGGCGTCCTTCCCGTCGGCGTTGGGCTCGTAGTTGAAGTAGCTGCCGATGATGTCGGGGTTCTGTTCGAGGACGCGCTTCATGAAGTCCAGCGAGGCCTGGCGATCGCCGAACCCGCCGCTATGCTGCATGTCCCCCAGGGTCTGGGCAAGGGTCGCGGCACGCTGGTTCCGACCATCGAGCTGGCTGGCGATTCGCTCGACCGTCAGCATGCCGTTCCGCTCGACCGCCTCCATGCCGGAGGTCCAGAACCATCCCGCGATGAGCACGTCCATCAGGATCAGCAGCACGGCCATGCCGAGCCCCGCCTTCAGGCTGATGGCGAATTTGACGCTATGCCGGTTGAGCCGCATCGCCTAGCGTCCTCCCGTCTTGTCGAGGAGGCTGAAGGCCGAGGCGAGGTAGACGTAGGCGGCATCCGGCGGAACTGCCGAGCGATCGTTCCCCATGGTGAGGCCCAGGCCGAGGTACGTTCCGGAGTTCACCAGGAAGTTCAAGCCGAGGTTGGTCGATCCCAGTTCGCTCACTCCGCCGATATGATCGATGGCGGCGTAGGCGGGACCCCAGGCGGGCGACTCGTAACCGCCCAGCACGAAAGCTTGCGAAGGAGCGGAAAAGGGTTTTGTCGCCCGGAAGGCCGCCGGGGAGCCTGGCAACGCGACGCCACCGCCCAGGGTGACCCGTCCCAGGGAGAGATCCCCCCATGACAGGGTCTTGGTCGCCACGGCGTAGGTGGCGTTCAGGCTCGTATCCAGCGTGCTGACGGCCAGATCGGCCAGTCCCAGCGCGACGCTCGGGACCATCCCGCTTTCTTGCAACAGTTGTGCCTTGGCGTTGAAGACGGGCTTGTTGGCGGGAACCAAGCCGGCCATGCTGATCAGGTCCAGGCCGACCTCGAGCCCACCGAACGAAAGGCCGGTGTTTCCGTAGGCGAAGGTCGGCATGATTCCGACGTTCATCCCCGCCCAGGTCAGGGGGCTTCCGCCGAAGTAGGCGATGTAAGTGAGCACGGAGGCGTCTCCAAGCGGTTTGGCCTCCCCACTGGGCGAAAAGACGACGGCATTGGGGTATGCCTGTGCGCCGCCCACCGGCAGTGCGCATCCGAGGGCGAGGACGGCTCCAAAGAGTTTCAGCAAAGATTTTGGCATCTTCATCTCCCCAAAAATGCGGCAGGCTGCGCGCTTGCGTCCTGACATCGGCTATCAATTAAGTAATACCCAGATTCGAGGAGGTATCGAAGGGGGGAGATGCCATTATTTCGCGAGGCTGGGGCCTCGGGCTCGAGGGGGGCCACCATGACGAGAGGGGCTGCCCTCCGGGGCTGCCCCTCTCGTCATGGTGGCTGGCGCTAAAATGCTTTGGCTTTTAGAGCGGGGCCGTGGATCGATCCCTCGGCATGCTCGCCTGGAAAGGGCAGGATCACGGCCTTGACCTTCTTGCGGGCAGGCTTCGCGCTTCGCAGAAAATGGGACTGACACCGGGAGGAGCAGAAGTAGTACTGCTCTCCATCATGCAAGACGGGCCCCAGGGCTTCATTCTGAGCGAGGATCTGGCCGCAGACCAGATCCATGTGCATGGTGGGAGGGAGCCAATCAAGTTCTTGCGCCATTGCTAAACTTCCTTTCGATCCTCATTGGTCGACGGGTTGTCGCGGTCTTTCGTCTCGAAACCGGGTTTTTGACGGGGATCGGCCCTGGGATCGGAGCGCCATTCCCAGGGCGGACATGCCGGAGGGAAACCCTCGCGGTGTCATGTCGACACCAGGGGCTTCGCGCGACTTTTTTCACGCTTTGCTTGCCATCCGAGCGTCTTCACGAAGCAGAATCCCTCGAAAAGGTCCCGATCCGGTTCCCCCCGAGGGTCGACATCGACTCCTCGGATGCCATGATTATGACATTCTTAGTGAATTAATGTAAAGCAAGCGGCGGTTGAGACGCGAAAAACCCGACCCAATGCGCCCTCCCGCCAGGCGACGGGTAGAGCATGACAGGGCCGGGTTTCGAACGGTTGTCTGCTTCGTGAAGCGAGCGTTAGATTGCGGCCTAGCCCAGATCATTCACGCCAGCGGGTCGGTGGCTCGCCAATGGCCGAACCGGTCCATGCGGGCGCCCGATGGGTAGGAACTAGAAGGCCTGCTTGCTGGGTATATTGAAGGTCAGTGTGTTCGGAGGGAGAAACGTTGACTAAGCTGCGGACTGCTCCATTTTCTGTCGTGCTTCTGGCGATTTTGCTCATCGCGGGCTGCGCCCCTGGCATGGGCGGGGTGATGAACCTGCGGCAGGGTAGCCAAATTGCCGCGGGAACCAAGCGTGCGACTTCTTATACAGGCTCGGTCATTGGGCTGAACGGTCAACCTGCCGCGGAGGTCTTGGTCAAAGCCTACCTCATCAGCAACAATTCTGGGGGGATCATCAGCAACAACTCGTCCTCCTACCGGGTCCTTGCGGGCGACATGGTAACGCGGACCGACAAGGACGGCCGATTCGTCCTGGACTTGCCGATGGATCAGAAGACCAATATCGAAGCCGTCCTGTCCGAGGAGGTGAAGGCCATCCGGCTGGGCGTCGATTCCGGCCAAACCGATTTGCGTCTCCAACTGGCCTACACAGGCACGATCACCGGACGCGTTACGGCACCGAACGCCCCGAGCGTCACCAATTTCGAGGGGGTGGATGTCTTCATCCCCGGCTCGTCCTATCTAGCCAAGGCTGATGCCCAGGGTCGGTACACTCTCGGCAACGTGCCGGTAGGCTCCTTTGGTCTTGTGGCAAGCAAGACAGGGCTTGGTCGGGGATTTGCCAACTCGGTCGAGGTCACGTCCCATCAAAGCACCATGGCCCCGGACCTGGCGTTGCTCGTCAAGGCTCCCGAGATCGCGCTTACGAGCGAGAGCGAGGGGGGAGGCGGTGCGAGCTTGCGCCTCCAGGGGCAGAATTTTGGTGCCTCGGACGGGACTCCGTGGGAACTGCTCATCGATGGCAAGGTCCAAGTGGATGCCGTGCGCCTGGACGACCACACCATCCAGTTCAAGATGCCCGAAACGCTCGATGGCGGCGAACTCCTGGTAAGGATCGGTGGGATTCCGAGCAATGCCGTCCCCCTTGTGCTGTACAAAGCGCTGAGCTTTCGTAGCTTTCCGGCGATGTGGCAGGTCGGAAAGGAGGGCCGTGTTCTGGTCGGCGCCGAAGATAGCCACGGAAACGCCATTAACTCCCCCCTCCTCAAGTGGACGGTCGCCGATTCCCTTGCGACTGTTTCGGAGGGAGTCGTGACATTCCGGTCGGCTGGCCAGACGACCTTGACGGCAAGCAGCGGCAAGCTCAGTGTGTCCATGCCCATCGAGGGATACTTGAGCAAGTACCAGGGTCGTTTCCCCCTGGTGAACCTCACGTCTCCATTCACCCGGATCTGGGGCACGACTGAATGGTGTCCCGGCAAGCTGGCTATCGGAGAGCAAGGCACCTTCTATGCGCTGGATGACTGCACCGAGGGGATAGACGTCATTCACCCGGATGGAACCGTTTCGGCCCTCGCTATCGAGGCGCCTCAGGTTCCCGCGGGCTGGAACGAAGCCTGGGTCATGTTCCGGGATCTCGTTTACGATGGTCATGGCCATGTCTACGTGCTGTGTCAGCAGATGTGGAACGAGGGCAGCTTCATCTTGCAGGTAGAAGTGGCCACCGGAAAGGCCAGGACCTTGGTCCTGACTACGAATGGCGTCGAGGCGCCTCATGAGGTCGAGGGCTATGTCATCCCCGAAAGCAACGAAGCCAAGTTCAGCTCGCTTTTCATCGCCTCGGACGGGGCCCTCTTCGTCGGGGGGGCGTCGGGCCTATGTCGCCTCGCCGTCAATAAGAGCTTCACCGTTCTTGCGCGGGAGGCGGACCTGCCGCAGGGGCTGAGCAGCCATCTGGAGCTGGCGGGTGATCCTGCCGGCAACCTTTATCTTGCGGACCTCACGAACAATCGACTGTTGATGCGGACGTCACAGGGGCAGTTTTCGACCCTCGCCGCGTTCGAGGAGATTCCCGGCAACTCGCCTCAACCCCGATCCCCCGTCTGGAATGCCGACGGTCACCTCTACTTCTTCCTCTTCAACTCCTTGTATCGAATCACTGCGGCAGGCCAGATGGAGCAGGTGACCCGTCTTAATACCTCGTTCGAGTTCGAGCGGGATGAAGACGAGTCCGCCTTCGGCTTTGCCAGCGCGGTGGACATGGGGGTGAATCCGGCGGGCGATCTCTTCGTCATGGGCGATCGGGAGATCTTTCAGGGACGGCCATGAGCGGGCGCTAAGCGGTTCAGCAGCAAGGGTGGCCCTACGTCAAAGCATGGGCAGACGGCTGAGGGACCCTGTCATCTGGCGCACCCCAGCTAGATCCAGGCCTTCAAACCGCCGAAAGGCGCTTCCCACCCGTCGTCGCAACGTCTTTCGCTTCGATGCCTACCGCGCCGCCCTGGCCGCCTACGTCGAGCAGGTCACGTGGTCGAGGTCGAAGCGAACCGTGAGGTTTCCGGGCAGTTCAAGCTGGGTTGTAGACTGGTGCATGGGAATGGTCGGCCCCTGGTCGATCGTAAACGCAATGACAGCCTACCATGTAGCCGATCATTCCCCGTTAGGGCTGAAGCTAGAAGACCTCGCGAACGATGTCCCGGTCGACCAGCAGTGCGGCCTCCCGCGCCTTCGCATGGAACGACGGCGGCACCCCGGGAACGTCCCGGAACTGCTGGAGCATGTCGATCACCTGGCGGAAGTGCCGGACCAGCTGGCCCTCGTCGATCCCCGACTCCTCGATGAGCTCCGACCAGACTCGACCCTCCGCCCAGGCCTGCGTGAGGCCCACGTAGTCGGTCACCGCATTCAAAGGAAGATCCTCCAGCCCGTGGCGCTTCAGGATCTTGAAGAGCCCCTTCACGGTCTTGCTGAGTTCCTCCACCAGCATCCCCAGCTGCGGATCGAAGCGCATCGGGCGCCAGAACATCCGGCCCCGGACGGGCTCCGCCACGATCATCGAGGTCGCGGCGGCCAAGAGCGCCGGCGAGAGCGTCAGCATCAGTTCCGAGGTCAGCGCCTCGGAGGCCATCATCTCGTTGGTCGTGCGCAGGTTGGCCAGCGCCACTCCGCGCGCCAGCAGCTCGCGCCCACGGACGTAACCCGCGCCCTGCAGCACCCCCAAGAGCGCCTGGAATTGGCGCCAGTGGTTCGAGTGAATGGCCTCGATCTCGACGTCGTAGCGCGCGATCTCGCCATCCAGCAGCTCGATGGTCTTGATCATGTCCATGCAGCGCTTGTTCTTCACGCAGGGCGTCGCGGGATGCGCGTCGATCTGCGATAGCAGGCCCTTCAGCTTCTCGCGGGCCTTGGTGATCTCGACGGGCTCCGTGATGGGAGCCAGGAGCGCGTCGACGTCCAGCCCGGTCTCTTCCTTCCACGCGCTCCAGGTGGGATGGTAGTCCCCGGTCGTCAGCTCCTGCTGATAGCTCAACCGCTCGGCCTTCTTCATGATCTCCGGCGGAATACCGGTTGCCGGCGGCAGTTCCAGCCCCATCACCAGGTGGCGGGTCCCCAGCCGAGCGATGGTGCGGGGTTCGACAAGGACGGAGTACTGGACGTCGCCGGATTTCAAGTACTGCCTATCGAGCAAAATGGCGACTTGCGGGGCGGGCATCCCGCCGCGATGCACCAGGAGCCAGCTTCCGATGGGGGCTTGACCGAGGATGCCGATGGCGGATTCCCGCGACAGGTACTGCCGCTCGCTCACCATGCTCGAAAGCCGCTTTCGCAGCGAGTCGCGCTGGTTCCTCAGCACCTGGTGCTCTTCGAAGAGCGAGAGATCGAGGGTCTCGCCCGTCTGGGGGTTGCGGACCTGGAGGCGATCGCGCTTCTCCTGGGCTCGCCCCCGAAGCTCGATCAGGCGATCGGCAGCTCCCGAACCCTGGAACTGGCTGAAGCTCTGCTCGACGATTCGACGCGCCATCTCCGCCTCGTAGCGGTGATGCAAGTTGATCACCATGTTGAAGTTCAGGGTGAACCTGCTTCTCAACGGCTCTGCGGGACTGCGAACCAGCTGGCCGAGTTCGATCGGGCCGTAGCGGTGGCTGGCCAGAACCACTCCGTAGCCGACCGGGTCCATGCCGCGCCGGCCGGCGCGTCCCATCATCTGGTGGAATTCGCTGGCGGCCAGCATGCGGTGGCCGTCGTCGGTTCGCTTGATGAGGGTCGACATGACCACGGTGCGTGCGGGCATGTTGATGCCGGCCGCCAGGGTCTCGGTGGCGAAGACCACCTTGATGAGAGCCTTCTGGAAGAGCCGTTCGATCAGGAACTTGAGGGGCGGCAGGAGTCCGGCATGGTGAGGGGCGGCGCCGTACGGCAAGAGATCCAGCCAGCGCTTGGTGTTGACGGATCCCAGCATGCCGGGGGTGGCCAGGACGGCTTCCTTGACCATGGCTTCGATCTGGCGGCGCTCATCGGGGGTGGTGAGCTCGAGGTCGGCGGCTATCACGTCCTTGGCCTGGGACTCGCAGCCCATCCGGCTGAAGATGAAGTAGATGGCCGGCAGCATCTTCTTCTCCTGGAGATCCTTCACGACGCTGACGGCGTCCGGGGGATCTACCCAGCGATCCTCCGAGAATCGCTTCATGGCGAGCCTGCCGTGCTGGTTGAAAAGCTTGGTGACGCCGGGAGCCGCGACGTAGGACTCCAGGGGGACCGGCCGTTCGGCGTGCAGGACGACGGTCATGGGTTTGTGAACCGAGCTGACCCAGGTGGCGAGTTCTTCGGCGTTGGGGATGGTCGCCGAGAGGGCGGTCACGGTGGTTTGCTTGCCGAGGAAGACGATGGTTTCTTCCCAGACGGTTCCGCGGCCTTCGGCGGCGATATAGTGGGCTTCGTCGAGGATGACCTGGCTCACGTCCGCGACCGAGGCGGGATCCATGTGGAGCATGTTGCGGAGGATCTCGGTGGTCATGATCAGGATGGGGGCGTCGCGGTTGATGACGACGTCGCCGGTGACGAGTCCCACTTGACCGGGCAGGACGGCCTTGAGGTCGCGGTACTTCTGGTTGGAGAGGGCCTTGAGGGGGGTGGTGTAGATGCAGCGCTTGCCTTGCTTCAGGGCGAGGAAGACGGCGAACTCGGCGACCACGGTCTTGCCGGAGCCGGTGGGCGCCGAGACGAGCACCGAATTGCCTGCTGCTAGTTCGCGAATGGCGTCGATCTGGAAGGGATCGAGGGGAAAGGGTTGAGCGGCCTGGAACTCCGCGACCAGCCCGTCCGGCAACGTATCAATCATGGTGGTTTTGCCGCCCTTTCTTTCTGTTACCCGGTCGTCGCGCTCACAAGGCTTGCGTCCGCCGAGCCGCGAGGGCATTTCGGGGGGCGCGCCTGCCGGCCATGAGGCGATGGTGCCGAACCGCAGGCATCGCGCAGGTGCCCTGTTGCGAGGATACCATGCGGGGATCGTCCGGCCAATGCTCGGGTGTCAACCTGCTGGAAGTTCGCATGCTAGAATTGGGGCCATGTGGAGCATCGAGAGCGAGAAGTGGGAGCAAGGTTTCGCGCGCGTCTGCGGCCTCGACGAGGTCGGTCGCGGGCCGCTGGCGGGTCCGGTGGTGGCGGCGGCCGTGGTTCTTCCGCGCGCGGGCGATCCGGACTTCGCGGAGGCGCAGCGGCGCCTTAGGGGGCTCACCGACTCCAAGCAGCTCAGCGAGCGTCAGCGCGAGCGCTTCGCGGAGATCTTGCCGTCGATCGCTCGCGCTTGGGCCGTCGCCGAGCTGTCGCCGGCCGAGATCGATCGCCTCAACATCCTCCGGGCGTCCCAGGAGGCGATGAGGCTGGCGCTCGCCAAGGTGCGCCGGAAGTTGACTCCCGACATCCTGCTCATCGACGGGCATCTGGTCTTGCCGGGTATTCGCACGCCGCAGGTGGCGCTGGTGAAGGGGGATTCCCGGTCGATCTCGATCGCGGCGGCCTCGGTGCTGGCGAAAGTCCACCGCGATCGCGTCATGGTGCGTCTTCACGACGCGCATCCGCAGTACGGCTTCGATCGTCACAAGGGGTATCCCACCCGCGAGCACCAGGCGGCACTGGCGCGCCACGGGCTCAGCCCGCATCACCGGCTGAGCTTCGCGCCTTGCGCTCGCTTGCTTCAGCTCCCGCTCTTCTGAACGCGACGAAGCGGGTTCGAGGGCCTCAATGGGGGGCGGCGGTCTCGAGGTCGCGGTAGAAGATGCGTTGCAGCATGGCGATCTGGAGGGTCGCGGGGGTGGCTTGGTTCTGCCGCAGGGTTTCGGCGAGGGCGTCCACCGAGAGGCGGCAGCCCATGGCGCGCGCCTTGGGGATCAAGACGGTGCTCAGCATGCCGGGGGTGCTCTCCGGATCGAAGAGCATGGTGCCGCCGAGGGCGACCCGGATGTGGGGCTTCGGGAGCAGCCTGAAGAACCTGGCTTGAATGGCCGTCAGGCGCTTGGCGCGTTGCGTCGCGGCGTCGCCTGGCGCGGCTTCGCTTCCCGGGGCGACCTTCTCGACGGGCGGAACCGCCAGGCTCTGGCTCAGGTGGGAAACCAGCTTGGGATGCCAGGTCTTGTCGGCGAGGAGGCGTTGCCAGATGGCGGCTGGGAAGCGATCGACATCCACGGGGAAGGCGACGTGATCGAGCCAGACGGTTTCGATGCGCGCGTAGGGCAGGATGGCGCTCAGGGCTTCCAGGGCGATTTCGAGGCCATGGAGGCCGCGGTCCTTTTCCGGCCAGAGCCGAAAGGTGGTTTTTTGCACCGACATGGTCTTGACCTCATCGTCAAAAATCCCGGTCGTCCCTCGCGATCCGTTCGCGCAACGTCATCGTGCGCGTCGTAGGGGATCGCGGGACCTGGGCCCAGCGTAGCGGGTGATGAAGCGTCAGGCAATCCTCGCCTATTCGCCATGGCGGCGGGATCCCGCCGCCCAGGGCTTCGTCCGGGGCTAGGCCGCGTCGGAATGCCAGGCGCGCTGGACTTCCAGGACCCGCGAAACCTGTTCGATGGTGCAGAATCCGAGCCGGATCACCAGGTGCCCCAGGAGCAGGCCGGTCTTCTCGTGCTCGTTGATGGCCTCTTCGAGTTGCTCGGCGGCGAGGTAGCCGTGACGCACCAGCATCTGGCCCAGGCGCATGTCGCGATACTGCTGCTCGAGTTGCTCCTCGAGCTGGCCGAAGGTGAGGTAGCCCAACCCGAAGAGGAGCTCTCCGAGACGCAGGAACGGCTTCTTGGCCTGCTCCGTCAGCGCCCGCTGGAGCTGCTCATCGGTGATGATGCCCTGAGAAAGAAGTACTTGGCCGAGTCGTTCCCGGCGCGCACCCTGCGACATGGCGATCCTCCTTCTACATCGGGAAGCGACACCGAGGCTCCCCCACCTGAAATCCTAGCAGGCGATCCCCTTAACAGCCAAGGAACGCGCCGCATGGTAGCCTGTAGTTGGCACGTAGTTCTAGATAGGAGTATATCCCTTGACCGAGATGATGAAACTCTACCAGTTCGAATCCTGCCCTTACTGCAAGTTGGTTCGTGAGCTCATGAGCGACTTGCAACTCTCCTACATCAACATCAACGTCCCCCGCGACAAGTCCCAGCGCCATGAGGTCATGAGGGTCTCCGGCCAGCCTACCGTCCCCGTGCTGGTGGACGGAGACGTCGTGCTGGACGATGAGGAGAAGATTATCCCCTACCTGCGCGAGAAGTACGGCAAGAAGTAAGGGGCGCCTCAGGCGCCCCTCAAGGGGTAAGGGCCGGTGCGGGGCGCCTGCTAGGGGTGATTGAAATCAACGCCCTCAGGTCCCGCAACCGACCCTTGTGATTAAACTTACCAGACAAGGCTGGGCGAAGCTTCTTGCTTGCCATACAGGAAAGTTAAGCGAAAGTGACGAAACGCCTGTGGCTCGCGCCTTCGGGCGTTTACTTCTTTCCGAACCAGACGTCTTCCGACATCCGGGTCTCGCCGTCCCGTACGTAGCTCGAGCGCTCGAGGGTCTCCCCACGATCGTTCTTCTCGTGGTGCATCTGAACCGACATCTCGGTGATCCCGAGTTCTGCCAGGGTCTTGAGTTCGCCGCCTTCCAGCTTGGCATCCCCGTCGTCGACCCAGACCTTCAAGCCGTCGAGTTCCTTGCCGGTGAGCTTGCCATCCCCATCCTTGTCCAGGGCCTTGAGCTTCTCGAACCCGTTGGCATGCTTGCCGCCTTCGTCCCCGAAGAGCCGGGTCCCGTTGATCTCCCCGTCGGTGAGCATGGCTCCGGTCGCACCGCCATCCCGGTCATCGACCAGCAGGCCGTCTCCGTCTCCGCTCATCCATTCGATCTCGTCCTTCTTCCCGTCGCCGTCGATGTCGAAGGAAACGGTCCGACCGAGCGTGTCGACCTGTGCATCCTTGGCCGTGCTCTGGCCCGTCACGCCGATCTTGCCGTCGTTGTTGAGATCCAAGGCGATGGGGTCGCTGCGACGCGGCGGCGGAGCCTTGAAGACCTCGCCCATCTCCATCCAGGGAATTCCCTGCGGAACGCGGTCCTTCCAGGGATCCGGCATGACCACTTCGTAATCGTCGGCCCAGCTCCGGCTGGGAACTGCTGGAGCGGCGTCACCGGGCAGATCGACGGCGTCCCCCCAGGTGGTCCTAGGCGGTGTTACCGGAGTCTCGGCGGCGGGAATGGTGACGGCCTCCGCCCAGTTGCTGGTCTTCGGAGTATCATCCGGCAGCGTGATGGTATCGGTTCGGGGCGTGTAGACGAGTTCCGCCCACTGGTTAGTGTTGCTTCCGCCGATCGGGCTGCTCATCGCGCGTTCTCCTCTCGATTCAAACTCTTGTTATTCTCCTTATGCCACCGTTTGCACGGGAGCTGCGCGATTTTACGCAGACTTGTCAGGACGTAAGAGAGTTTTAACAATCGGCTCGCGCGCTCAGTGGCCAAATTGCCGGTTCAGCTTGCGCACGACATGATTGACCGAATCACAGAAGTAGACCTCGCCGTCGGGGCCCGTCGCCAGGCCGGAAAGACCCTTGAGCAGCGCGTCCTGGGCCTCCGCGTCTCCTTCCTGGCTTCCTCCGCCCGCGGCGCTGTCCACCCGGCCGGTCTCGAGGTCGATGACCCGCAGACGCCGGTTGAGCGCGTCGTTGAAGTAGAGGTGGCGACCATCCTTCGCCATCGCGATCCCGCCGTTGGGGATCTCGGGGGACGCCGGATCGACGAGGTTGAGCTGGGCGTCCCTGGCCGGCCCGCCGTCGCCCGTGAAGCCCCGCTTCTCCGGACCTCCCATGAGGAAGGAAATCTTGCCCTCCGCGGGCTTCGCCGGATCGAAGACGATCTCCCGGATGGCGTTCCCCAGGGCCTTCACCGCGCCGTCCGACTCGGTGGGATTGGTGCCCTCCCACACGTAGAGCCGATCCTTGCCGTCCGTGCCCCGCTTCCACGCCACGTCGAAGGGGCGGTGGATGACCGCTGCCGTCGCGTCCTGCTCGGCCGTCCAGTAGGCTTTCAGCTTATCGTCCGGGATGGTCGTGTAACCGTCCTGGTCGAAACTCCGGTAGCCCGCCACGGTCGTGACCTGGCCCGTGGCGCGATCGATCCGGCGGATCAGGTTGTTGCGGCGATCGGCCAGGTAGAGGTTCCCCTCCGCATCCGAGGTCACGCCCGTGACGGCGGTGAAGCTCGCCTGCGAGAGTTCCCCGTCGTCATTCCCTGCCGGGCCGCTTCCGAGGATGTACGAGTGTCCCGCCTGCATGGGCATCCCGAAGTTAACGGCCGTTTTGCGGCAGAGGAAGACCAGCACGTCGTTTTGGCCGTCATCGCCCTGCAAGGAGACGATCGCATTTCCGTCCGGATCGCAGGTGATGTCCTGCACTTCGGGGAGGATCGTGTTCGCGAAGCTCACGCCGTCGTCCGAGCGCCCGGGAACCGTCACCGAGCCGTCGCCCTGGAAGCCGCCGATGAACGTGCTGCTGCCGTCGGGTTTCACCCAGCGCACGCCGTGGTGGTTCTTCTCCGTGATGAAGAGGTTGCCTTCCGCGTCGGCGGCTACCCCGGTCGGCAAGTGCAGGCCGACCCGGGTCGCGATGCCGTCTTCCTGCATGACCCCGAGGGCATACGTGCCCGCTGCCGTCGACAGTGCCACCACGCGACGGCCCAGCAGGCTTGCCCAGCCGTTGCTGAGGGTTTCGCTGCGGGAGCCGTAGGCTGCCAGGTAAATCTGGTTCATGCGATCGGCCATTCCCAGTGTGAGATCCGGGATCGGAAGCGAGCCGTCGTCCAGGAGCTTCTGGGTCTCGGCGACGAGCGCCGGAAACATCGAGAGGGCGTCCGGGTAGTCTCCCATGGTTTTTCCCGCCTTCGCGGCCTGTGCCCGGAAGAACTCCGTCACGTAGGTGGTCGCTACGCTGATGTCGACCCGGTTCTTGCCCGTCTGGGTCCTGGTGTAGCCGACCATGCGGCGATTGCCCGAGAGCATGGCGCTGACGATGACCTGCTTCTTGGAGGGCAGGACGTGATCCAGGCTGTAAGCGCCTTTCGCGTCGGTGGTCGCCACGATGGGTCGGCCCGCGGAATCGGTGTAGAACTTCTCGTTCGGGGTGAGGAGATAGACGAGGGTGCTCGCCAGGGGCTGCTCATCCAGAGCGCTGACGCGGTAGCTGCCGCCGTTGTTGGAGATGAGGCTACCACCGTTGTTGGAGATGATGCTACCACCGTTGTTGGAGATGATGCCGCCGCCGTTGTTGGAGATGATCTCGCTCGGAATCCGGACGTTCCCGACGAGGCTTGCGCCGTTGTTGGAGACCAGATCCGATTGGTCTTGCGGGTTGCCGGTTTTCGGCAACTTCAGGAATCCTGGAGTGCAGGCGGTGAGGCAGACAGTCAGGCTCAGGGCCATGAGGCCGCGAAGAAGGGTGAATCTCATGGTGATCTCCTAGAGTCCGAACTTCAGCCAGAGGCGCCGCAGCTTGTTCGAGCGCCCGTCCGCAATGAGCAGGTTGCCATCGGCGTCGAAGGCGATGCTCGCCACCTCGCCGAGCCCCGCGCGACGCGAGTCCCCGATGGCGCTTGGAACCCCCGGATCGGTGCCTGCGAGGGTGTAGACCTTCACGCCGTCGAACATGCGCACGCGCCGGTGATCTTGATCGGCGATGAACATGCGTCCCTGCCCGTCGAAGACGACCTTGTGCGGGTAAGAGAAGGAAGCCTTGTCCTTGGGAACGCCTTCCGGGTGATCCAGGTCGACGAAGCCCGCCTCCTTGCTCGCGGGCAGCTTGCCGTTCTCGAGGGCGCCGGGAGGCTGGAGCATGTTGCCGTAGGCGGTGCTGCCGAGTCCGTGCCCGAGGATCGTCTCGGTGGTGAAGACGCCGTCGCTGAGGTTGATTCGCCGGATCCGGTGATTGAGGGTGTCCGAGACGTAGAGGTAGTCCTGATCGTCGGCGGCTTGCAGGGTGAGGTTGGTCGGATAATTGAAGCGGGCGGTCGTTCCCGCCGTCGCGGCGTCTCCGGCGAAGGTGGAAGCATCCGCGCGATTTCCCGCGATCACCTCGAAGCTCTCGGCGATTTGGGCGCCGTCGTCGTCCAGCGCCATGTTCGCAAACAGTCGGTATGCCACGATCTCGTTCGTGGAGTCGCTCGCGGCGTAGAAGACGCCTTCCTTCTGGGCCAGATCGAAGGCCCGGAACGGGACGGCGTCACCGCTGGAATTCCAGCCGCTGCGAATCCAGAGCGAGGTGTTGTAGAACAAGTCATCGGCGGTGAAGGCCTTGCTCAGATCGAATCCGTAGTGTCCGTTCCAGCCGGTGGGCACGCCCACGTGCAGCAGCCCGTCGAGCGCGAGCATTCCGCCGACGTAGTCGACCCCGTCGGCGCGCGGCGCCTTGGTGATGTCCTCGAAGGTTCCGTCGGGCTTGCGGCGCCGAATTTGCAGATTGAAATCGTTGAACCCGGCAGTGTAGAGGTTGCCGTTCTCGTCGACGTGGATCGAGAGGGCGTTCAGCCCCGCGTCGAGTCCCGCGTCCACCTCGTCGATGAGCAGCGGGCGGTAGCCCAGGAGGCGCTTCCAGGCGTCGCTGAGGGCCTGATTGTCGGCGCCGAAGGCGCGGACGTAGGCATGGCGCATGGCGGGGATGGCGTTCACGCCGAGATCGGGAAGGGGCATCTTCCCGCTGGTGAGCAGCTCTCGGGTCATGGTGATAATCTTGGGGAGTTCGTCGGTGAGGGCGGGGTAGTCGGCCATCGACTTGCCCGCGAGGCGGGCCTGATCGCGGAAGAACTCCGCCGCCACCGTGGTGGCCACGTCCACGTCGTACTCGTTCGCTCCCTTGGCGGGGATCATGAAGCCGACCAAACGCTTGTTATTGGCCAGGAGGACCGTGATCACGACCGGGACCCCCGCTGGGGCGGCCGTGAACGCGTAGCGTCCTTCCGAATCGGTGAGGGTGTGAAGCGCCTTGCCGTCCGTTCCCGCGTAGAAGCGCTCGTCAGGAGCGGTCAAGTATACCAGGGCCTGCGCTGCGGGCTGCTGATCGAGCCCTAGTAACCGGTAGCCGGCCCCGTTGTTGCTGATGAGCGTGGCGGGGCCGCGAACCAGACCCGAGAGGCTCGCGGCGTTGTTGCTGATGAGCGTGTCCTGCTCGGACCCGCCGGGGTTCGGGACGTCGTTATCAAAAAGCGAGGGAGGGGGCGCGCATCCTGCCACGGTCAAGGACAAAGCGAGCGATATGAGCAGTGAAGGGGTTACTGGCGGGATGCGCATGGTCTTCCTTTCGATCGGGCGACTTTGCTAGCCTTTCCGTCCGCGGCTACCCAGGCGCCCGCCCTTTTCAGGCGCTTTCCCCCGGTCCGAGCCGGACGAGTTGGCGAATTCGTTTTCGTTAGACCACTGCTGCCTCTGGAATTGACTCTGGAGTGTCCGGATTTCCTTGTCCTCGCTTTTCTGCAGGAAAGCGCCGCTGTCGAGCGTGGCCCGGACCACCAGTTGGTTGAATTCATCCGCGGGCATCGTCACGATCTCGCCGAGGGCTGGGTCCCAGATGTCGACTCCCTTCTCCGAGACGCCCGTGATCGCCACCCCATGCAGCCCTGCGTCCGACTGCATGGTGACCTTGACGACCGAGTCCGGCGCATTTTCGAGGGCGAACTTGATGGCCGGCGTCATGTCGACTCCGCGTTCCGCATAGAGGGTAAGGTGGTTCTTGCCGATGATGCCGTCATAGAGCATGGCGACCTGATTCGCGTCGAGGCCCGTATCGATGTCTAGGTTGGCCAGATAGAACGGGACCTCTTCGCGACTGCTCACCTTCGCGTTGAATGACTGCTGCATGATGGAGCTGAGTGCGGATCGCCCTTTCGGCTGGACGTTCGCGTCGAGTTGCAGGAAATCCTGCGGGGGCCCGCCAAAGAAATTCGATTGCTGGTCGTTCGGCGTGCCCGGAATGGGCGCCGCGCCCTTGGTGGCGAGACCGACGGCGATGCGCGCGTAATCTGCCGGCTGGGTGAAGGCGAGCGTCGCTTCGAGCGTCGCCTCGGCGCATGAGGAGGTGGAGTCCCCTTGCATCAACTTTCCCGGTTCGGACAACGCCGTGATCAGGTCGCGCGCCAACTCTCCCTTGCTCGCATGCTTCTTGAGGGAGGAATGGATCGATTCCTTGTTGAAGTCGGCGAGGTAGTGCAGGGTGCTCTTCTTGAAGGTGTCGATGTCCGTGAGCGCGCCACTGTCCAGCATGCGGGATAGCCGGACGCTCAGATCCTTCGCCTCGCCAGGCTCGAGTCCCGCCGACGCGGTCTCGAGCAGCGTCATGACGGTCGCCCGATCTTTTTCGCTCAGTTCCAGGAACTTCGGATTCTCCGTGATCGGGATCTCATGGGCGATCGCCGGCTCCTTGGGCGCGTCGATGGCGGGATCCCAGGGGAGGGCACCCATTTCGGGCGCCTGGGGAGCTTGCGCTTGAACATGGTTCTGGTCTGCAAGTGGCGCAGCTTCGGGAGTGCCTGCAAGAGCCGGCGCGTTCGAGGCAGGAGCGGCAGGAGCGGTGAACGCTGCCATCATGTTCGTGAAACGCGACTGAAAATCGATCTGGCTCATACCATCTCCTCTTTTTCACGGGGACCCGATCGGGCCCATGGCGACGTGCCGGTTGGCCAAATGCGCTGCGAGGACGGGCCTCCGCTTTGTCCTTAGATCATCATGTACCCGCTTGCCTGCTCGGTCGCGACGACCTAATGGAGGCTTAACGCGACGTTGATGCGTTCTCAGCGGGAAGTGAGCGTGCCGTAAACGTGACGCAGCCATGTCGCCGCATGCTTCAAGAGCTCAGCCGCTTGATCGGTCAACTGGCCGGAATCGAATCCCTGCTTCGGATCGGGCTCCGACTTGCTCAGTGGCCGCGTCTCGGCCTGGCTCCGCGGCCGCGGGAAAAGACGCTCCAGGGTCGGAATCCCGGTGAACGTGACTCCCATGTTGTAAAGCGGGTAGAGCGTCCCTCGGAACTTGGACGCGCTGAGGCCCGAGGCTTTCTGTGGGTCTCTGGCCATCGCCAGCTCATGCTCCGCCTGCTGGTACTGCTGTTGCGCGATCTGGGTCATGCGCACCGCGTCCGGGTTATCGCCGAGCACCTGCGCCAACTGCATGGTGAAAACCCGCTCGCCCTCCGACACTCCCGTGAAAAGGTCATCGAGCGAGGACGCTTCCGCCGTGAGGGTCGCGAGCGCGCGGCCCAGGGCGCCGAAACGCGGGCGAAGCGTCACGAGCAGCGCTTCCGCTTCCATGATGACCTGCCCAAGCGCTTCCTGAGAAAGACTCTCGGACGCCGCGGATGGTGTCTCCGCCGGATAGGCGTAACTGTCCAGCCGGGTGGTGCCGCGCGCTCGCGGCAGCCCGCGGGTGTCGCGGCGAGAGTCGGGTTGCCGTGGTGATGCCATGATTTGCCTCTAAGCCGGCGCGAGCGTCCTTCGCCGCATCGGATGCGGGCTCTGCAGCCGATTGACGATGCGGGAAATCAGACTGGTTTCCATCGGGTCCTCCTGAGGATCTTGAGATCTTGAAACGAGCGGGCCTTCCTGCTGCTAGGCGGGTTCCGGCGAGAACGACACCGTCTAGAGGCAGAACGTCACGCCAGCCATTAGCCGAAGACCCCCGCCACCACGCCGTCGCCCGTCGAAAAGGCATGGGCCTCGATGGGTTGCGTGCGGTAAGCCTGGTACCCGTAACTCGGCTCACTATAGTTGAAGAAATTGTCGTGCCAGGACACGGCCGTCGCATAGAGCGGATCGCTCGGGCTCATCCGCCCCTTCTTCGCGTCGGTGCCCTTCTCCCACTGGTAGGCATGCGCCTGCTCGTGAGTCACGGTGTTCACGAACTCCTTGAGGTTGGCTAGGGTGTCGGGCGAGACGTGGACCTTGTCCTCGCCCGGATGATAAAAGCCGTAGGAGGGCTTCCTGAGGGAGGAGTCCACCTGGATCGGTGCCGGCTCGAAGCCGTAAATCGCTCCTTCCATGGCCGCGATACGCTTGCCGGCCTCGAGTCGGAGATCGGCGGGCAGGTTATCCCAGTCGGCGAAGGCGGCCTGCAGGGCGACGTCCCCGCGCATGGCCTTGATCAGGGCGGCGCGGTTGCGAAGATCGCTCTGCTGCCAGTTGTCGCTCAGAGGCCGCTCGGGAATGGCGGGCAGGGCCCCTGTCAGCTGACTCCGGATTTCCGCCAAGCGCGAAGCGTCGAGAGGCGGCGTCGTCGGGGCGTCGGTGACCGGTGCGGGCTTGACCGCCGTTTCCGGTGCGGGGTTGGGCCTGACCGCGGAATTGGGATCGGGCCGCGGGGGCGCGATCGCCCCGGAGCCGCCCCCGCCGATCGAACCCCCCGAGCCACCGGCCCAGTTCACGTCGAGCCCGCCGGAACGACCGCCGCCACCGCCCGATGCTCCCAGCCCGGAAGAACTCGTCCCCCGCTGCCATTCCATGCCCAGGCCCGCGGAGGTCGACGGGCGACCTCCACCCGCTTGAATGCCCCCCTGGCCGGAGGACGTGTTGCCGGAGCGCCATTCGAGTCCAAGGCTGCCGCTCGACGATGCTCCCGCGTTCCCGCGGGTGCCACCTAGCGATTGGGAGGCAGATGCCCCGGTTTGCCACTCCATGTCGAGCCCGCCCGCCGATGCGTTGCTCGCCGATGCCGGAACCTGACCGCTTGCGGGACGGTTCGTCACCCACTCCATGTCGAGCCCGCCCGCCGATGCGCTGCCGGCCGATGCCGGAACCTGGCCGCTCGCAGGGCTGTTCGTCACCCACTCCACGTCCAGAGGAGGGGCCGCTGGCGCATCCTGCGCTTCGGCCGCCGGCTCGGTCGCCGTCATCTCGGGAGCCGCTGCCTCGGTCGGCTTTTCTTCGGCCGGTACCTGGTCCGCCCACCCCATGTAGCGCTGCTGGCCCGCGCGCACGGAGGCGCTATCCCCCGCCATCGAAGGGCTCTCAGGCTGAGTGCCCGCAGAGGTCCGCGCTGCCGGCTCTGCGGAGCGAGTAAGCGACTTGATGGCCCCGTTGAGCCAGTTTAAGTTGAGTGGACCCGTCGACATGCCAACCTCCCATCCCGAGGATTCCTCCGAATGGCTCCCTCGATTCTTGCTGTATCGCATGATTGCTGATCGTATTATTCCTCGCTCCGGGTAAAGCTCGCGTGATTTCACGCAGGCTTGTCGGAACGAAACGAATTTTTAACCTGCGGGCGCATGGATTTAACGCCGCAAGCCTCCCTCCCCCCTCAATTTTCCTGAAGCGCCGAAACTCGCTCAATGCGAGATGAAGAGGGGTTTTTCGACCGCTGAATCGGGGTAGAACGGAGCTTGATGCCCTTCCGACGGAGAGGTGACGATGGACGCTGCGTTCGATTGTATCCCGCTCGATCCCTACTACCCGCTGGTGGCGGGGTACGAGTGGATCTACCGGGACGACGAATCCGACGAGATCGTGGTCTATGCCATCGATCGCCTCTTGCGAACCCCGTCCGGTGGCAAGGTCACCTTCGCCTCGGCAGGAGGCTCGGAAGACGAGTTCATCGTCTCTCGTAACGGCCTCTATCGTCCGGAAGCCCCCGATGCCCCGATCCTGCGCTTCCCGCTCAAACCCGGCGCCAAGTGGAGCTACGAGGACCCCGACCTGGGAACGGTCCAGTGCCACGTCCACGGTCCCGAAGAGGTATTGACCGAAGCCGGCCTCCTGCGAGACTGCTACCGGGTGGTGCACGCCGCGAGGGGCGAACCCTTCCTCACCGAATGGTATGCCTGGGAAATCGGCCTCGCCAAATGGGTCGAACGCTCGCGCCACGACGAACGAACCTATTCGCTCTGCGGCATGGTTCGCCTCTGACCCGCTCCTCTCATCCTTGCAGTTTGGCCGGGAGGGCTCTAAGATCGGAGGAGTTGCCGAGTGCCTGAACGGACGATCGCTTCCGATCGCCTCCCCTCGATCCGGAAAGGAGCCCCCATGCAGACCCCGATTGCCGCCGAAGCCGGTGCTGGAGCCCCCGTGGTGCCCACCGTGGGCGAAGAAAAGACTCTCAAGTGGGAGTATGAAATCCTCGAGGACCTGGGCAGCGACCCCAAGGCCAAGCTCAACGCGCTGGGCGACGATGGGTGGATGCTCATCACCGCAAATCCCTTCGTTTTTCGGCGCCCCAAGGCCCCTGAAGAGTCAAAAACTCGCGGTCCGGTTGGCTTCGCCCGCATGTAGCCGCTCGTTAAAAAACCGCCCGCCGGGGAACATGACTCCCTAGCGTTCATCGCCAGGGAGCAGGGGTCATGCAGCACGAGCCCAGACAACCGACCCAGCCCTTTCAACGGGCCCGGACCACCCCCTTTGGAGACGCCTTCGTCTCCTCGGGGACGGGGGCTGGGCCCAACAACGCCACGCGCCCCTTGCGCGCCCCCTCGGGGCCCCTCAAGGACGCCGTATCCGCCAAACTGATCGAGGTCAAGAAGGAACTGGACTACGTGCGTCATCTCATGACGCTCTTCGCCCAGTCGATCCTCATCTTGCGCTTTGCGGTGCATCTGGCCGCCGTTCCGGAACGTCCCGCCATGGAATCGTTCGATCAGGCGGCCCCCGGTTCCCTGCCGCCGGATCCCCCCGCGGATGGCGGCGAGGAGTCGCGCTTCGCGGGGTTGGGGGCTCCCCAGCAGCAGTTCGGGCGCGACATCGCCGAAGTCCTGATCCGGGACCCCCGGGTCAAGCAGCGGGCACAAGTCGCCCTTTACCAGTACGACGAGGTGCTCAAGGCCTTCAAGGTGGGCAGTGATACCCTCGATGGGATTGCTTCCTGCGACTTCGAGGAGGCCTGGGAGCGCCTTCAAGAACTCGGTATCGAGCGAACCAAGGGCAAGGCTTATGCCGTTTGCGGCTTCTGGGACAACTTCAAGGGCGATCCGGTGATCTGCAAGCTCTTCCCGCCGCCGACCGCTCAGAGTCCCCGCGGCACCCAGCCGCTCGGGGCGTCCGGCTCGGGTCAGCTCCCGAAACTGCCTGCCGCGCCGGATCCCAGGCCAACCCCCGAACCGAGCGGCCTGCTCGGCAAGCTGAAGGGCTTCTTCAAGTAGCCCCGAGGCAAAAGGCTCGTGCTGCGGCTCAGGGCTTGCCCGCGAGTTTCACCAGCACCGCGGCTCCGATCACCCCGGCTTCGCGGCCGAAGCGCGCTCTCACGACCTCCACCGCGGCGGCGGCGTCCTTCAGGGCTCGGCGCTGAATCACCGCCTCGACCCGATCGACCAGCTCGGGCACGCCCCGGATCACCCCGCCCCCCATGAGGATCCGCTCCGGGTTGAGGATGTTCACGAGGTTGGCGCAACCGGCTCCCAGCAGCTCGCCGGTCTCGTCGATGAGGCGTTGCGAGAGGGCATCCCCCTTGGCGGCCGCTTCGGCGATCAGCTCGACCCGCATCTTGCCGGGATCACCGCGGAGCATCTCTCGGAGCATGGAGGTCTCGCCACGATCCAGAGCCTCGAGGGCCCGGCGCTGCATGGCCGTGCCGGAGGCGAAGCCTTCCCAGCAGCCGGCATTGCCGCCGGGGCAGTCCGGGCCGTCCCAATCGATGGTGGCGTGGCCGATCTCGCCGGCGAAGCCGTTGGCCCCCTCGTAGAGGTGGCCGTCGATGACGATGCCCCCGCCGATTCCGGTGCCGACGAAGACGCAGATCATGTGCTTCTTGCCGATACCCGCACCGTAATGCAACTCGCCCAGGGCCGCCATGTTCACGTCGTTACCGACGTAGACCGGATAGTTGAGCTTGCGGGCGATCATGTCCTTGAGCGGCAGGTCGCGCCAGTTGAGGTTCGGGGAGTAGAGCACCTTGCCGGTGCCGGGCTCGATCAAGCCGGCGCAAGCCACGCCGATGCCCAGGATCGACTCTTTCGGCAGACCGTCGGTCAAACGCCGGATCTCGTCGATCATCTGATCGACGATGGCGTCGGCGCCGCGGGAAGCCTCCGTCCGGACGGTTTCATACTTGAGGATCTGACAGTCGGTGTCGGTGAGGGCGGTGGCGATCTTGGTCCCGCCCAGGTCGACGCCCACGAGATAGAACACGGCCACCCTCCCTTGCGCGCAACCTTCCCACAGGCCGATCCTAACGGCGGGATCGAGGGAGGTCAACGCACGAACAGGGGCGAGGGCTCGCGGTCAAGCGGCCTGAACGGCCGATGCTCAGAGGGTTACGAGGTGCGCAGCGGATCGTCCTTCACGGGATCCAGCGGACACCAGTTGCACTCGGGGCAATGAATCTGGCGGAAGGGAATGCGCAGATCCGGCGACTCGAATGAGAACGGCTTCCCGCAAGAGCGACAGGTAAAGGTCACGACTAGGACCTCGGACATCGATGTGCCTCCTCGAAAAGGGCTCCAACACTGCTGGGCAGCGCCCGCGGCTCAGTGCAGCGTTTGCGGCTCAGTGCAGTGTTTGCGGCTCGGTGCAGCGTTTGCGGCTCGGTGCAGCGTCTGCGGCTCAGCACCCGCGGCCAGGGGAGCTATTCGCCGCCAAGCTTCTATTGCCATGATACCCCGTTCCCTCTCGCCCCTACCAGGCCCCCAAAGCAAGGGCCCCGGGGACGTCGTCCCCGGGGCCAACTGCAAGCGCGAAACGAGGTTCCTAGGGGAACAGCCCCCGGAGGCTCAGCGCCTCGGCCACCCGTCCCACTCCTTCGACGTAGGCGCCCATCCGGAACGACATGCCCCGCTCCTCCACGTTGCGCGCCAACTTGGCGAAGGCCCGAGCAATCACGTCCTTGAGACGCTCGTTCACCTCTTCCTCGGACCAGAAAAGCTGCTGGTTATCCTGGATCCACTCGAAGTAGCTCACGATGATCCCGCCCGAGTTGGCCAGGATATCCGGAAGCACCGTGATGCCGCGCGCCTCGAGAAGTGCGTCCGCCTCGGGCGTCACCGGACCGTTCGCCCCTTCGACGATGAACTCCGCGCGAATCCGATCCGCGTTCCCCGGGTGGATCTGACCGCCGAACGCCGCGGGAATGAGCACGTCCACCGGCAAGTAGAGAATCGCTTCCTCCCCGATGGGCGCCGCCTTCGGATAGCCCTTCACGAAGCGGTTCGCCTGGACGTACTCCAGCACGTCCACGATGTCCAGCCCCTCGGGGTTATGAATCCCCCCCGTGATGTCGCTGATCGCGACCACCTTGGCTCCCGCCTCCTGCGCCAGCCGTGCCGCCACCGAGCCGAGCTTGCCGAAGCCCTGAATCGCCACCGTCATCCCCGCCAGCTGGCGGCCCTTGAAGGCAAGCAATTGCTGGAGCGAAAGAATCAAACCCCGGCCGGTCGCTTCCTTGCGACCCAGCGTGCCCCCGATGCTCAAGGGCTTGCCGGTGACCACTCCGGGAGCCGCGAAGCCCTGGTTGACGCTCCATGTGTCCATGATCCAGGCCATCTCCCGCGAACCGGTGTTCACGTCAGGAGTCGGAATGTCCTTCTTCGGGTCGAAGACCAGGACCATGTCGGAGGTGTAACGGCGTGTCAGGCGCTCGAGCTCGCCATCCGACAACTGGTACGGATCGACCGTCACGCCGCCCCGGGCACCGCCGTAAGGAAGGCCGACCAGGGAACACTGCCAGGTCATCAGCATGGAGTGGGCGGTCACCTGGTCGAGATCGACGTTGGGATGAAAGCGAACTCCCCCCGTGTAAGGCCCGAGAATGTTGGAGTGCTGAACCCGGTACCCACTGAACTGGCGAATCGTCCCGTCGTCCATTCGAATCGGGCTATAGGTCTGGATCAGCTTGTCGGGAGCTCCGAGCCGCTCGGTCAGCCCGGCGGGAAGTCCTAGCAACTCGCCCGCCTGCAGGAGCTGCTGGCGCGCCTTCTCGAGGCTGCTGACGCTCGACTCGACGATCTGGGATTGAACGGCCATTGTCCATCCTTTCTGGGTGAGGGTTCTTTCGACGTCTCTTTTCAAGGTAGCCAGGCTTCAAGACGCGGACTTGGTCCGCGAAAGCCCCTGGTACCGAGGCAATCTGGCATAATTGTAGCATCCCCCGCGGATTCCCTCCGCGGTTCCGCATGAATTGCGAGCGAGTGAGCCCCCATGCCGATCGATCGACGCGCCGATGCCCTTCTCGACGACCTCCGCCGCCTTGCCGGCGACGAGGGAATCTCTGCTGCGCTGGTCGGCGGAGCCGTGAGAGATCTGCTGCTCGGACGCGAACCCGTCGACCTCGACCTGGTCATCGACGCCCCCCCGATGCCTTTCGCCCGGCGAATCGCCCGCGAACTCGGCGGCGCTGCCGTGGACCTCGATGCCGACTGGGGGATCGCCCGGGTCGTCCTCAAGCCCGACCGACATCCGCACGCGACCCCTCAAGCGCCCCGAAACACGGGATTCGTCATCGATCTCGCCAGACGGCAGGGCGATCGCCTCGAAGACGACCTCCGCCGCCGTGACCTCACCCTCAACGCCCTCGCCATCCCGCTCGACGGGGATGGCGCCATCATCGACCCCACCGGCGGCCTCGACGACCTTCATAACAAGCGCATCCGCGCCATCTCCCTCGATAACCTGATGGCCGATCCCGCCCGCCCCCTCAGAGTCCTCCGCTTCGCCGCCACGCTCGACTTCGAGATCGACTTCGAAACCCTCACCTGGCTCGAAATCTCCCGCCGGCAGATCCTCGCAGCCGCCCCCGAACGCGTGACCCCCGAACTCATGCGCATCCTCGCCCTCCCCAACGCCTCCCGCTGGGTCGACCGACTCTTCGGACTCGGCATCTGGAACCTCCTGCTCCCCGAACTCACCCCCCTCGCCAAGGTCCCCCCCAACCTCGATAACCACCTCGACGCGCTCGCCCACTCCCTCGAAACCGTCCGCCAACTGGACACCCTTCTCGCCACCCTCCCCCGCTGGGCAAAGCCCCACGAGGCCCCGATTAGGGCCTGGCTGGATGAGCGAAGCGCCCACGCCCCCAACCTCAAGGCCATTCTGACCCTGGGAGCCCTCATCCACGACACCGGCAAACACTTCCGCGGCGTCCTGGGAGCCTTCGGAGAACCGGATTACACCGGTCACGAACAGGAGGGAGCCAACCTCGCCGCGACGATCGCCGAGCGCTTCCGACTCAGCGTCAAGGAACGCGACCACCTCACCCGGCTCGTGGGCCTGCACCTCCGGCCGCTCGACGTCATCCGCTCAGGCTTCGACCCCGTCGCCATCTACCACCTCTTCCAGGATGCCGGCGATTCCACCCCCGCCCTCCTCCTGCTCGCCCTCGCCGACCGCCGCGCTTCCCGCGGTCCCGCCGTCAGCGACGCCGAAATCGAGGCCATCACCGAGGGCATCCTCGTCCTCATGCGCTCCTACTGGCGCAAAGACGCCCGCTTCACCGCCCCCCCCCGTCTCCTCAGCGGAGCCGACCTCAAGCAGCTCGGCCTCCCCCCCGGTCCCGCCTACGCCCGGATCCTTCTCGCCATCACCGAGGCCCAGGTCCGTGGCGACGTCACCGACCACGACGACGCCATCGCTCTCGCTCGCAAACTCGCCTTCTCATGAAAAAAGGCGCCCCTCTCGGGACGCCTCGATGCGATTCGGTTTAGCTGGCCCACTGCACTCCGAGCGGGTTGGGTGCCTGCGTCTGGCTTGCGGGAGCCGCAGGGGCCTGGGTGACGGGGGCCTGCGCCGGGGCGCCGCCTTGCCACTGCATCCCGAGCGGGTTGCTCGCCCCAGCCGGGGTGGGTACCGACTGAACCGGTGGCTGCGGCTGAATCACGGGCGGAATGACCGGGGGCTGAGTCATCAGGGCTTCGAGCTTCCGCATGATGAGCTCGAGGGTCTGCTTGTCGGCGTACTCGTTGACCGCGGGGGTTCCGTTGGCGGCCTTGTAGGTCTGGCGGATCCCGTGCTGGGTCTTGAACTGGATCACGGCCTGGGCGGTCACGTTGTCGTAGACGCCGGTGGCGGGAGCCGTGAAGCCGAACTTGGCGAGGACGGTCTGAAGATCCTTGACGGCCTGAGGGTTGTTCGAGCCGGGGCCGAGGGCGCCGTCGGTCTCGTAGGTCTTGACCTCGTTCAGGAAGGCCTGGACGTTCTCGGGGGTGGCCAGAAGATTGTACTGCTGGGCGATGGCCATGTAGTCGACGCCACCGGTGGGGGGCACGGGGGGCTGAACAACCGGCGGCTGAACGACCGGGGGCTGCGTCGAGGTGTCGGACTGCTTGAAGAGGTTGGCGATCCAGCCGACGAGCCCCTTGAGCGCGGTCATCAAGCCCGAGAAAAGCTGCGAGAGCATCTCGCCCATCGGAGCAACCTGGTTCTGGGCGACGGCCTGCTGCGGAACCTGCTGGGCGGAAGCGACCGTGGCGGCGGGAGCTGCGGAACTGCCAACCCACTGGACGCCCAGCGGGTTGCTTGCCGGAGCTGCGGTCGGCCGGGTCAGGTTGGGGTTCGGCTGCGAAACTCCGGAAATCATGGCACTTCCTCCTCACCAATGGGTCTTCTGCTGAAAAAGTTATCCCCCGATCGCCTAACGACCGTGCGCCTCTACGTTTAAGCCCCGGGTAAGATCTCTTGAACCTGACGTTAATCTTGCCGGCTCGCCCAGAAGTCTCGCTTCTGGAGTGTTTGGAGATGGACACGCTTGCCACCGGGGTTCGCAGCTT
>DAZV01000042.1 GCA_002083825.1 Candidatus Sericytochromatia bacterium S15B-MN24 CBMW_12
GGGATCGCCCTCTCGCTCGCGGCGTTCGCGAAGCTCGGTGAGTTCGCGCTCGATGTCCGCGAGCCTGGCGGAGCGGTAGGAATCGAGTTCGCTTTCCATGGCGGTGAGCCGCTGGTTCAGGATCGCCTCGGGGTCGTGCTCGGGTTCGGCGAAGAGGCTGATCTGCTTCGCGTCTTGGCGGACGGCGAGGTCGGCTTCGAGGATGCGCTTGAGCTTGGCGTGCCGCTTGTCGAGGTCGCGAGCGACTTCTTGCTCCCGGCGCCGGCGCAGGGCGCCGATTTCCGCGGACAGGACGGCTTCGCGCGCCGTGAACGCGGCCTCTTGGGCGATGAGAGCGGCTTCTTTCTCGCTCAGCAGGCGCTCGAGTTCCTGGGCGGGCAGGCGTTGCTCGGGTTCCTTGAAGGCGGTGGGTTCGGGTGGCGGTGCGAGGAAGCGGCCGGCGAGGTCTGCCGTGACCCGGTGGGCGATGCTGAGGGCGAGCAGGGCGTCGCCGTAGGTGAGGTTCTTGTCGGCGTCGTGGTGGGCCGCTCGGTTGCCTTGCTTTCGCAGGCGATGCATGTCGTCGAGGGTCTGGCTGGTGACGTGATGCCGGCGCCCCAGCTCGTCGATGGCTCCATAGAGCTCGTTGGGGCGATCAGGTCCCAGAATGCCCGCCACCAGGGCTTCCGCGAGGTGTCGCAGCTTGAGCGCGCAGGTGTCGGGAGCGGTGTAGACGCTGTCTTCCGCCTGCATCCCGTACTGCGCGACCGCCGGCCAGCTTTCCGATAGATAGCTGAAGTTACGTTCCAAGCCGTCTCCCCCCTGCGCTATCCCTAGCTTGGCGGGCAAGGCGCCTGCCTGTCAAGTATGGAGAGGGGGGATAACCGTTGCTTGACGGGTACATGATCGCCAGGTTGAAAGGAGCGGCCTTGAGCCACCTCGATTACGATCCGCCAAAGCGGCTGCTGGCCGCCAAGCTCGAACCCTGGGACGCGCAGCGCCTTGCGGATCTCAAGGCCATGCTGCCTTCCCCGAACCGCTATAACGGGGCTCGCAAGCACTGGGAATTTCCCGTCGCGTACGCGGCGTGGGCCGTCCAGGTCCTCGTGCCCCTGGGCTACGAACCCACCCCGACCTTCGTAGCCGAGTTCGCCGCGCTGCTCGCGCCCGTGGCTCCCGCGCCGCCGATCCCCCCGCCCGCCGTCTCCAGCGTCTCGGAGCTGCTCGACGAGATTCGCCGGGCCCTGCGCGATCGCTTCGACGCCCCCCGCTGGATCAGCGGCACCCTCATCGGGTTCGAACGCACCAAGGGTAAGCGCTACCTCGCCTGCGAACTCGCCGAGATCCCGGACGGCGCCCAGGTGCAACGCGCGAGCCTCGCCGTCTACGTCCCCGAAGCCGCCGCCGCCCGCATCCGAAAGCGCTTCGAGAAGGCGGGGCTCACCCTCGAGGAGCGAATGCCGGTCCTCTTGAGAGGCCGGGTCGTCCTGGCTTCCTTCGGCAACAAGGTTCAGCTGGAGGTCGACGACGCCGATCCCGCCTACACCCTGGGGAAGCAAGCCGAGACCCTGGATCGCCTCTATCGCCGCCTGGTCGAGGAAGGCCTGGCTTCGCGCAACCCTGCAATCCCCTTGCCGACGCTCGCGACGCGGCTCGGGATCGTCTCCAGCCCCAACGCGCAAGGCTTTCAAGACCTCGTGGCCGTGCTGGGGCAAGCCGGCGGCGCTTTCGAGGTGGAACTGGCGGAGGCGGCCATGCAGGGACCCCAGACGGCCAGGGAAGTCGGGCGGGCGATCGCCATCCTCGCCGCTCGCCGCCCCGATGCCATTTTGATCGTCAGGGGAGGCGGCGCCAAGGGCGATCTCAACTGGTTCAACGACGAGGCCCTGGCCCGGGCCGTTTGCCTCTGCCCGGTTCCCGTCCTGGTCGGAATCGGTCACACGAGCGACGAGACGATTCTCGATCGGGTGGCGCGCCCGCATCCGACCCCCACGGCTCTCGGCACGTTCCTCGTCAAGCAGGTGGAGACCGCCCTGGAAGCGGTTGAAAGCGGCACGCGACGGGCGCTGGCAGGCTTGCTGCATCGCTTGGCCTTGGAGCAGGAGCGGACGCGTGCTGGGGCATTCGCCCTGCGGAGCGCGGCTTTCGCCCGGACCGGCGGAGAACGCACCACGCTCGCCCGTCATGCCGAGCGGATAGCGGCCCAGCCGCGACTCCTGCGCCAACGTATCGAGGCCTTGAGCGTGATGCAAGCGCGTCTCGTTCCCCTACCCGCCCGCCGCGTGGATGACGCCCTCTTTCGGGTGGACTCCGTCGTCCTTCGGATGGGACAAGTCTGCTGGCGCGCGCGGAGCGCCGGCGAAGCGTTCGATGCCCTGGCCTCGCGGCTTCCCGGTTTGGCGCTCCGCGAGTTCCCGGGTTCGTTCCGGTCGATCGAGCAGTTCGCCGAGCGGCTCGCGCGGGTAGGCCGGCAGCCGGCGGTCGCCGAGGCCGCGCGTCTGGGCGACCTGGCTCATCGCCTGGCTGCCGTCGATCCGGCCAAGCAGTTTGCCCGCGGATTTGCCATGATCAAGCGACCGGGAGGGCGGCGCGTTCGATCGGCGTCGGAACTCCGGCCGGGAGATCCCCTGGAGATCGTCTTGCCGGACGGAATCGCCCGCGCGCGCATCGAGGAAATCCATCACGCAGGAGGACAGGATGAACCAGGCCGTGCCTGAAAGCTACAAGCAGGGAATTCAGGAACTCGAGGCGCTGATCAAGGAGCTGGAGAGCAGCGAGGTGGACATCGACAGGCTGGAGGAGAAGGTCGCGCGCGCCGCCTACCTGGTCGGCCACTGTCGCGAGAAGCTCAAGCGTACCGAGCTCAGCGTCAACACGATCGTCGCATCCCTCAACGAGGCGCCTTCGCTGGCCAAGAACGCGCCGACCGAGGAGGACTCGATTCCCGTTTAGCCGCGGTCATCCCTTGGAAGACGAGCCCCAGGGGTTGATGACGAGGGCGCCGCAACGTTGGAGGTCCTTCGAATTGCGGGTGACGACCGTCATGCCGAGGGCGATCGCCGTCGCGGCAATCATGCTGTCGGCAAGGGGGAGGGTCGTTCCCGTGGCTGCGGCCTCCCCGCGTTTCATTCCCCAGAGTATGGCGGCCTCCGCGCTCACCGGCAGCATCCGTTGCGCAAAGCGTGGGAGCAAGTGATTTTCGAGCCAGCTCAGCAGGTCGATTTTCCGGCGGGAGTCTGCGAGTTTGCTGATTCCTGCCTGGATCTCGCCCAGGGTCACGACGCTGAGGAATATCCGTTCCTCGGGTTGCGCCGTGAGCCATTCGAGTACACCTTGGTCGGGAACGGGTTTGACGAGTTCGGAAATGACGCAGGTGTCGAGTAAGTAGTTCAAAGGTCGATCACCGGGGCGGGTTCGGCGGGGCGCTCGAGATCGAGGTTCTCGCCCACCAGCGGCGAGTTTCGGAAGAAGTCGACGAGCGACGTCTTGGGGCGGGTGAGTTCGCGATAGTCCTCGAAGGAGAGAATGACTCCCGCCTCGCGCCCGTGGCTGGTGATCAGCTGAGGGCCGTTCGTGGCGGCATCTCGAAGGACCTGGCTCAGGCGATTCTTGGCGTCCTGGATTTGCCAGCGCTGCATCTTCGGCCTCCCTTCATGCGATCTCTAAATTATGTCTAGACGGTCTAGATTTTACCAAGGGGGAGTGAAGGTTGGCAAGCGGAAAGCCCTGATTACCCCTTGGCGGTGTCGAGGTTGACCTCGCGGGCCAGGATGATGGCGTCGGCGATTTCCTTGAGGGGTTTGCGCTTGTCCATGGAGAGTTTCTGGATCTTGCGGAAGGCGGCCGCCTCGGAGAGCCCGTAATTCTCCATCAGGATGCCCTTGGCCTTTTCGACCAGCTTGCGGATCTCGATGCTCTCCTTGAGGTCTCCCACGACCTTTTGAAGGGCGAAGAGTTCGTTGGCGCGGGCGAGGGCCACCTCGATGGTGGGAAGGATATCCGCTTCCTTGATGGGCTTGACCAGGTAGCCGTAGACGCCGAGTTCGGTGGCCTGCTGGATCAGCTCGGGCTGGGAGTAGGCGGTCAGCATGATGACCGGGATGGTGCGCTCGGCGTTGATCCGGCGAACGGCCTCCAGGCCGTCCATGACGGGCATCTTGATGTCCATGACGATCAGATCCGGGCTGAGCTTCTGGGCGAGCGCGATGGCCTCCTCGCCGTTGCAGCCCTCTCCGACGATATCGTGGCCATGCTCCTTGAGCATCTCGCGCAGGTCGAGCCGGATGATGGATTCGTCGTCCACCAGGAGAATGCGAAGTTTCGATTTCATGGGGCTATTATCCTCTCTCTGCCACGGGAATGGTGACGGTGATGATCGTGCCTTCGTTCGAACTTTCAATCTTGATGTCGCCGTGGAGGTCCTGCCTTGCTAGGGTGTCGATGATCTCCCAGCCCAGGTTTCCGTTGGATTTGGGGTTGAAGTCGCGGGGCAGGCCGATACCGTTGTCGCAGAGCATCATGGTGAGCTCGGTGTCGGTGAGGGAGAGGCCGAGTTCGACGCGTCCCTGCTTGCGGCCGGTGAAGGCGTGCTTGAGGGTGTTTTGAAGCAGCTCGTTGATGATGAGCGCCATCGAGGTGGCCTGGGCGGAGGGCAGGGTGATGGGGTACGAGGGGCAGACCACGCGGGCGTCGATGTTGGAGTCCGGCGGCAGCATGCTCTGCAGGGCGGCCGACAACAAGTTGTAGGCCAGTTCCTTGATGTCGACCACGCCCACGTCATCCTGGGAAAGGTACTCGTGGACCAGGGCAATGGAGGAGATCCGGTCGATGCACTCGGTGAGGATGCTCTTGACCTCGGAGCTGCGGCTGCGGCGCTGCTGGAGGCGCAGGAGGCCGGCGACGGTCTGGAGGTTGTTCTTCACCCGGTGGTGGACCTCGCGGATGATGGTCTCCTTGATGGCCAGTTCGCGATCCTTCTCCTTGAGCTCGGTGAAGTCGCGCAGGACCCGGATGCAGGCGACCGTCTCGTCGGCGGGATCCAACGGGACGGTGCGAACGGCGAGGGCCATGCGGGGCGAGAGCAGCTCCATGTCCTCGTAGATGGCGTTGGTCTTGGTGATGCGGCTTTCACGGTTGGCCACCATGGTTTCTTCCCAGCCGAGGCCGTCGAGGAACTCGGGAAGGCCCATGCGGCGGGCGAGATTGACGGCCGAGTGGGTCGCGTGCTTGATGATGCCCTGGGAATCGACGAGCAGGAGGGCGTCTCCGGGCTGCAAGGGGGGCAGCGAGACGTCGGAGGTCTTGGCCTTGTTCATGAGGGTGAGGACCGCGCGGGAGATGGCGGTCCGGTAGATCTGGCGCTTCTCTTCGGTGTGCTTGAGTTCCTCGTAGAGGTTGCGTTCGACCACGAGGATGCCGCAGGTGCGCTTGCCGGAGCGCATGGGGTAGATCATCTGGCTCATGGGCTGGCCGTTGACGACCTTGCCGACGGAGCCCTCGGTGATCTCGCCGGACTTGAGGGCCTGGTAGAGGGCCGAGGCATTTCCCGGATCGGCCACCTGACCGATTTGCGTGCGGCGGTAAAAGGATTCCCGGACCGTGGGTTTGGCTTCGGAGACCACGACCAGCTTCTTTTCGGAACTCGGGCAGTAGATGAGCAGGTCCGCCGGCATGATGTCGGCGAGGAACGCGAGGTGGCGGCTCATGTTCTGAATCCAGCGGCGATCGCCCTCCTGAGGGACGAGATCCGCGAGCGTCGGAGAGGCGGGGGGCGTGGTGTTCACGGCCATCGCTAGGCCTGGTGGATCGCGCGACCGAAACGGCGCTTGCCCACCTGGACGATCACGCCTTCGGACCCGACTTCCACGCGCTGGTCGATCGCCTTGACGGTTTCGGGCTCCGCGTCGCGATGCAGCTTCACGCCACCTTGCTGGACGAGCCGCCGCGCTTCGGAGGAACTCGCGGCGAGCCCCATGGCGACCAAGAGGGCGGCAGCCGGCATGCTGGCCTCGGGCACCGGGCAAAGCGGAATGTCCTCGGGAAGCTGGCGCTGCTGGAACTGGCGCACGAAGGCCTCTTCGGCTTGAAGTCCCACGCTGGGACCGTGGTAGCGGCTGACGACGGCCTTGGCGAGGCGCATCTTGGCGTCGCGCGGATGGGTCGTCCCCGCCTCGAGCCCTTCGAGGAGGGGTGCGATCTCGGAAAGGGGCAGGCCCGAAGCCAGCCGGTAGTAGTTCTCGAGCAGGCTGTCGGGAATCGACATGACCTTGCCGTACATGTCCTCGGGAGCGTCAGTGAGGCCGATGGTGTTGCCGAGGGACTTGGACATCTTTTGAACGCCGTCGGTGCCTTCGAGGATCGGGAACATCATGACGACCTGGGGGCTCTGTCCGTAGGCCTGCTGAATGTCGCGGCCCATGAGAAGGTTGAACTTCTGATCGGTGCCTCCCAGCTCGACGTCGGCCTTGATGGCGACTGAGTCGTAGCCCTGCATGAGGGGGTAGAGGAACTCGTGCAGGGCGATGGGGTCGTTTCGCTCGTAGCGCTTGGCGAAGTTGTCTCGCGCGAGCATCTGGGCCACCGTGGCCTGGGCCGCCAGCTTGACGGTGTCGGCGAAGGACATGCGGTCGAGCCACTCCCCGTTCCAGTGGACCTCGGCCTTTGAGAGGTCGACGATGAGTCCGAGCTGGTCGAGGTAGGTCTGGGCGTTTTGCTTGACGTCGTCGAGGGAGAGGGGCGGGCGGGTGGCTTCCTTGCCGGTGGGGTCGCCGATCCGGGCGGTGAAGTCCCCGATGATGATCACGACCTGGTGGCCGGCGTCCTGGAAGCGCCTCAGGGCGTGAAGGACCACCGCATGACCGAGGTGTAGGTCGGGCTTGGTGGGATCGAAGCCGAGCTTGATGCGCAGGGGCCGGTCGAGCTCCTTGAGCTTGGCCTCGAGGCTCCCCTGCGGCAGGGTTTCGACCGCAAGCTGGGTGAGTTCGGCGAGGATCGGATTCGGCGGAAGCTGGACGGACACTCGGTCGCTCCTTTTGTTATCCAAGCCGCAGGCGCTAACTAAGGTCCTGGGCGGGCACCATCGATTGGGGGCCATCCCCGCGGGATCGTCCCCTTATTATACCCCGCCTCGATCGGCTCAGACGCTCGGGAGGTGTTCGGGGAAGTAGACGCTGAGGAGCGCGCGCTGGTCGTCGTCCTCCGCTCGGAGGCGCTTCAGGGTCTGGCGTTCGCGCCCCGTCAGCGCCCCGGGCGCCTCGCCCTGGACGCCGGTCTGGTCGAAGAGGTCCACCAGGGCTTCTTTCAACGAGATGAGGACTTGGGGGTAATCCACGGGGGTCTCGACCTCCGGGGTTTCCGGCGGGGCGATGCCCCGATCCACCAGCAGATCCCAGAGGCTTTGCCCGTGGTTTTCGTCCTCTGCGGCGTGCCGCTCCAGGATGTCGTAGACGGGGCTCTCGCGCCCGCCCGCATCCAGCCAGCGCTTGGTCAACATGCCGGACGTGCGCTCGAGTTCCAGTGCTCTGAGCAACGCGGCGACGAATTCGTCCTGGTTCATCGCGACCCCCTTTCTCCTCGATCTTCCCTCATGCCTGCCGTTCACTGCCGTCGATCGCCGCTGGCCGCCGAGGGCGTGCCATCGGCCCGTCATGACCCCGTCAGGCGGGTCCGCGTCGGCGCCCGAAAGCGCCCGGCGAATTCGAGTCCCTCCCCTCTGGAGGGAGCTTGACCCGATCTTCAGGGAAGTAGGGGGCCGGGTCAAGGCGTGAATCCCCGCTGGTAGTCGGGGTTAACCCGTGGTAAAATACCGCTGATTGCTCCCCGTGGATTCCTTCCCCCATGGCTCATTCGGGGAGCTGCCCATGGGGTAATTCCCGCGCAGGACCGCGAAAGGAAATCTGGAACATGGCTGAGAACGTCGCTACTACCGAAAAGCCCTACTTCCCCGGCCTCGAAGGCGTCGTGGTGGCGATTTCGGGATTGACCTCGATCGATGGAACCCTGGGCAAGCTCATGTATCGTGGCTACAACATCCACGAACTGGCGCAGAGTTCGACCTACGAAGAGGTTGTCTACCTGCTCTTCAACGGCGATCTGCCGACGGTTGCCCAGCTCGATGAGCTCAAGCAGACCTTGTCCGCCAACCGTGAGCTCCCAGCGCAGGTGATCGATCTTCTGCGCTTGATGCCCAAGGACGCCAACCCCATGGCCGCTCTCCGGACCGTGGTCTCGGCGCTCGCCTTCTACGATTCCGAGTCCGAGGACAACGATCCCGACTCGGTCCTGCGCAAGGCTTATCGCCTCACCGCCAAGATGGCCACCATCGTCGCGGCCTTCGACCGGATCCGCAACGGCAAGGAGCCCATCGCTCCCAAGACCAGCCTGAGCCATGCCGCCAACTTCCTCTACATGCTCAACGGCGAGGAGCCCAACGACGTCTTCGCCCGGGCCTTCGACATCGCGCTGATCCTGCACGCCGATCACGAGATGAACGCCTCGACCTTCGCGGCGCGCGTCACGGCCTCCACCCTCTCCGACTTCTACTCGGCCATCACCTCGGCGGTCGGCACCCTGAAGGGCTCGCTGCACGGCGGCGCCAACACCAACGTCATGAAGATGCTTCTCGAGATCGGCGACGAGGCCAAGGTCGAGGATTACATCCGCACCGGCCTCGCCAACAAGCAGCGCTTCATGGGCTTCGGCCACCGGGTCTACAAGACCATGGACCCCCGCGCCATCGTGCTCAAGAAGGTCTCGCGCGATCTCGGCGAGCGCGCCGGCAACCTCAAGTGGTTCAACATGTCCGAGAAGATCCACGACATGGTTACCGGAGCCAAGGGCCTCGACCCCAACGTCGACTTCTACTCGGCCTCGACCTACTACATGATGGGCATCGCCCTCGATCTCTACACCCCGATCTTCGCGGTCAGCCGGATCGCCGGATGGTCGGCCAACGTGATCGAGCAGTACGAGAAGAACCGCTTGATGCGTCCCGACTCGGACTACGTGGGGCCCTCCGAGCGCTCCTACGTTCCGATGAACCAGCGCTAAGCAAACGACAACCGAAGAGGGGCCGGCGATTCTGTCGCCGGCCCCTCTTTTTTTTCTCCCGAGTTCGCCATGAAGTCGGGAGAACCGCGGGCCGATTTAGATCGAGAGGTCGCGACGGTTGAAGGCCACCCATGCCACGAGCAGGCTAAGGACCCCCACTCCGCCCAGATAAGCCCACGCGATGGGGGCGGGCGGTATGCCTTCGAGCAGGACCCTGGGGTCGTAGTGCTTGAAGATCGAGAAGGGGCGGTAGGGTTCGGCGGTCTTCCAGAGTTGGCCGAGCGCGTCGATGAAGTAGGATCCGACGGTGAAGGAGAGGGTCCAGCCGAGCGCCCTTCCGGTTTCTCCGCCCGTCGCGCCGCGAGAGCCGGCGAGGGCCGAGCATGCCAGCGCGAACGCGCCGATGCAGCCGAAGAGCAGGATCATGCCGACGGCCGACCAGAAGTAGCCGGCGAGTCCGGCGTCGAGCGTTTCCTGCTGAAAGCTCAGGCCCGCGGCGGTGGCGAGGACGGTGACGAGCGCCAGCGCCAGGGTGCCGGTGGCGAGAGTCAGGGTCTTGGCGGCGAGAAAGCGGTTGCGGCTGATCGGGTAGGCGAGCGTGAGGCCGAGCGTGCCGCCTTCGATGTCGCCCGCGATGGCCCGCGATCCGTAGCCCACGGCCCAGGCCCCCTGAAGGATCAGCCAGACGGGGTGGGTGAAGGCGATCGCGACCACTCCGGATAGCCCCTGGACGTTCATCCGGTCGCCGGCCAGGGCCCGGAGGAAGGGCGGGATGATCTTCAGGGCCTCTGCGAGGGAATTCTGAATCGAGGGCGCGATCAGGGCCATCCCGAAGGCGAAGAGTCCGAGGGCGACGGTGAGCGCGAGCAGGACGCGGCGGTTGAGGCGCAGTTCGTGCAGGGTGAGGTTCTTCATGGACGCTCCGTTTCGTAGTAGCGCATGAAGATGTCCTCGAGGCTCGAACGGGTGATCTCGACGTCCTTCACGGTGAAGGCGGCCAGCCGCTTGAAGAGCGGATCGATATCGCCCTCGACGACGAAGGTCCAGCGGCCTTCGCCGAGAGAGGTCGCCGAGACTCCGGGGAGGGTGAAGGCGTCGGGCGAGGCGGTTTCGGCCAGCGTGGCCGCGACCATGCGCTTGGCTTTGGCCTTGAGGGCCTGAATTTCCTCGGTGACGAGCAAGCGGCCGGAGCGGATCAGGGCGACGCGGTCGCAATTGCGCTCGACCTCGCCGAGGACGTGGCTCGACATGAAGATCGTGCAGCCGTCCTGGCGGGCTTCGGCGAGGAGCTGGAAGAAGGTTTGCTGGACGAGGGGGTCGAGCCCTTCGGTGGGTTCGTCGAGGATGAGCAGGCGCGGGCGGTGCATGAGGGCCTGAACGATGGCTATCTTCTGCTTCATGCCCTTGGAATAGGAACGGATGGGCCGATCGAGGCTGGCGGCGATGCCGAGTCGCTCGGCCAGTTCCTGTCGAAAGCGGGGCTCGATGCCCGAGCGGAAACTGGAAAGAGTCGCGAGCAGCTCCGAGCCCGTGAGGCGCTCCTCTAGGTGGATCTCGCCGGGCAGATACCCGATGAGCTCTCGCACCTGGAGGGAGTGCTGCTGGCAATCGAAACCCAGGACCCGCGCCCATCCGGCGTTCGGCCTCAGGAAATCCAGCAAGACCCGGATGGTCGTGGTCTTGCCCGCTCCGTTGGGGCCCAGGAAGCCGAACATCTCGCCTTCCCGGACCGTCAAGGAAACGTCCTGGATGCCTTTGCCGGACCCGTAGGTCTTGGTGAGGCCCTGGGTCTCGATGGCTGACATGTTAGCCGAGGAGGTGAGAGACGCCTTCGCGCTCCTCGCTCAGCTCGGCGAGGGTGGCGTCCATCTTCTCGCGGCTGAAGGCGTCGATTTCCAGACCCTGGACGATCGTGTAGTCGCCGTTCGCGCAGGTGCAGGGGAAGCCGAAGATCACGCCGGCGGGGATGCCGTAGGAGCCGTCGGAAGGCACGCCCATGGTCACCCATTCGCCGTTGGAGCCGAGCACCCAGTCGCGGACGTGGTCGATGGCGGCGTTGGCGGCGGAGGCCGCCGAGGAGAGGCCGCGGGCCTCGATGATGGCGGCTCCGCGCTTGGCGACCGTCGGGATGAAGGTCTCACGGTTCCACGTCTCGTCGTTGACGAGATTCTTGACCGATTGGCCGTCGATCGTGGCGAAGCGGTAGTCGGGGTACTGGGTGGTGGAGTGGTTGCCCCAGACGACCATGGTCTTGATGCCGCCGACGGGCTTGCCGGTCTTGGCGGCCAGCTGCGCGAGGGCGCGGTTGTGGTCGAGCCGCAGCATGGCGGTGAAATTGCGGGGATCGAGGTCGGGGGCGCTCTTCATCGCGATGTAGGCGTTGGTGTTGGCGGGGTTGCCGACCACGAGCACCTTGACGTCGCGCTTGGCAGCCTTGTTCAGGGCCTTGCCCTGGGTGGTGAAGATGGCCGCGTTGGCTTCGAGCAGGTCCTTGCGCTCCATGCCCTTGCTGCGGGGACGGGCGCCGACCAGGAGGGCGACGTCGGCGTCCTTGAAGGCCACCTCGGGATCGTCGGTACCGACCAGGCCTGCGAGGAGGGGGAAGGCGCAGTCCTCGAGCTCCATCATCACGCCGTTGAGCGCGTTCTGAGCCTGAGGGAGATCGAGCAATTGGAGGATGACCGGCTGATCCTTGCCGAGCATCTCACCGCTGGCAATCCGGAACAGCAGGCTGTAGCCGATCTGACCGGCGGCTCCGGTCACTGCGACAATCTTGGGGGCTTTCATGTTTGAGTCTCCTTAGCCGCACCTCCCGCAATTCGTCGGATGGCACCCCATGGCGCCTCGCGAGGCGCTGGCGCCAGCGGCTAAGTCCAAAAAATCGCGTCAGATGCACATGTCGTCATGAGTTGCTTGGAAGCGAGCGACGATTACCGTGATCGTATCACGGCTCGAACGGGAAGTGGAGGGGGCGACGGAGGATCCGCCGCCCCCCTAGTTTCAGATCGCCGTGACGGCTTGCCTCGCCACGCCGATGCTCAGGGTGAGGATCTCGGGCTCTTCTTCGTGGAAGAAGGCGATCGCCTCCACGAGGTCCCGCGCCTGCTGCTGCAACTCGCTGGCCGCATCGGTCACCAGCTGCGTGACACTCGCCGTATCCTGCGCCGAATGGTTGATCTGCTCCACGGCCTTCAGCACCTGCTCGCCATCTTGGCGCTGAGCGGAGGCAGCCGAGGAGACCTCCTGGGTCATCCGACTCATCACGGTAACCGCCTGGATGATCTGTTCGGATGCCTGTGCCTGCTCCCGGGTGGCCAGCGAGACTTGCTGCGTCAAGTGGGTCATCTCCGAAACCGCCCGGTTGATCTGCGTGGCGACCTGATTCTGCTGATCCGATGTCTGAGTGACGTGGCTCATCAAGCTGGTCATCCGATCCGCAGTGCGAACGATCTCCTGTAGGGAGTCCCCGGAGCTCCGTGCCAGCTGCGTTCCCTCCTGAATCGCCACCTCCCCCTTTTGGGTGCTCGAGATGGCCTGGTCGGTCTCCCGCTGGATTCCCTTGATGAGCTGGGCGATTTCCCCGGTGGCCTTGGCCGAGCGCTCGGCCAGCTTGCGAACCTCGTCGGCGACCACCGCGAATCCCCGCCCGTGCTCTCCGGCCCGCGCCGCCTCGATCGCCGCGTTAAGGGCCAGGAGATTCGTTTGCTCGGCGATATCATCGATCACCGCGATGATGTCCCCGATCTCCTCGGAGCGCGTGCCCAGGTTCTGGATGACCTTGGCCAGGTCCCCTATCACGTCGGCGATTCGGTTCATCCCCTCGATGGTCTGGCCAACGGCCGCATGGCCCCGGTGGGCGATTCTCACCGCCTCCGCGGCAACCTGGTTGACCTCGCCGACGTCGCCGGCGACCTGCTGGATGCTGGTCGCCATCTCCTCGATCGAAGCCGATGTCCGGTTTACCGTGTTCGACAAGGTGTCCGCGTTGCCGGCGACCTGCTGGATGCTCGCCGCCATCTCCTCGATGGCCGAGGAGGTCTCCTCCACGGCAGCCGCCAGCGACCCCGCGTTTTGAGAGACCTCGGAGATCGATGCGGTCATCCCGTTCATCGCCCTGGTGGTCGTCTCGGCAGCGCGGGCCTGGTTCTGGGTCGCTTCCGTCATGCGCTCGGAACCATCCCCGATGCCATCCGCGGAGGCCGCGACCACCGACGCGCTCGTGCGGATGCCGGCTATCATGAGGCGGATCTTGGAGATCATGAGGTTCAAGGTTTGGAGGACTTGCCCGATCTCGTCTCGTGACGACCCATGGGCTTGGACGCTCAGATCCCCTTCCGCGAGCCGTTCAACCACGGAAATCGCCTCCCGCAAGGAAGCCGTGATGTTCCGAATGACGACCACCACCAGCAGCTGAACCAAGGCCAGAACCAGCACGACTCCCACGACGGTGACGGTCTCCTGCTGACGGAAATTTCCCACCCGGATCTCGAGGAGCCGGTCCAAGGACGGAATAGTGACATGGTACAAGTCGAAAGCCGCATCGAGCGCCACCTGAGCGGCTTGGCGAAATTCGCCGCGAGATGTCGTGAGGGTCTGGCTGCCGAGGACGTGCGTGTCGATCTTTTCGAGCAGCCTCTCGACCTTTTGTTGATAGAGTTTTCGCGTTGCCTCCAGCTCACCCTCCAGCTTCGCGTTGTTCTGGTAGGCTACCTGGTAGGCGTAGTTGGTGGCTTCCAAGTTGGACTTCAATAAGCCGGTGAGGACCACGAGTTGGGTCCGATCATCCGCCTTCAAGTCCCCCCGAGCCAAGACGTCTTCCGTGAAGACGAGAATCTGATCGAGGAGATCGGCGCCCGCTGGCAGCTTGAGAAGTGTCGCGTCCATCAAGTAGTAGCTGTCTAGATCGGGATCCAGGATGAGATTGGAGGTGTCGCCGACCCGCGCATTCAACGCCAGAATCTGGGCCTTCGTCTTAATGCGCTGGGCCTCCGTGCCCAAACGGTCTAGCGCCTCCCACTCCTTGTCGAGTTGCCCGTAGTCCACCTGGGATTTCAACCTGGTCCCGAGATCGGCCTCGACGGTGGCGAGGTCTGCAAAGGCTGCTTTCGCCGGGCCATCCATCGGCGTGGAACGGCCGGACGCTTCTCTGAGCCGCATGCCATGCGCGATGGTTTCTTGCTGCACGTGACTCAGCGCGCTCAGGTAGCGAACCCCATCACGCTCCTTGTTGCCGAAAGCGATGGCGATTTCCTTCTCAGCGACCAAGAGGTAGACCGTCAGTAAAGTGGGCAGGCAGAACAAGACCGAAATGAGGGCCAGTTTCTGCCAGATCTTCAGCGAATTCATCCAGCTATTGAACAAGTGTCGGATTCCTTTCGAATCGATGCTATTGGCTATGCCGCATCGGATTTCTTAGCGTCGCGCCTAAAAGAGCATGGTGAGCCCGACGTTGGGGCTGAAGGTCCAGGTGGTGCCCGTGGGATCGTTCGTCCACAGGAGGGCAGGGGTAACATCGCATGCCACGGTCTCGCTGACCGGGATGATGGCCGATCCGCGCACGCCGCCGTTGGAATTGCCCCCCATCGGAACGTTGACGAATTGCTCCTCGTACCAGGTCAGGCCGGCAAAAGGCAGGGTGAAGTTCACGTTCGCGGCGCCCCAGTTGGTCTGGCTGGAAAGACCCCGGGAATAACCCAGGTTGATACCGGTGGTGACAGGGCCGGTCACGAGGTCCATCAGGCCGGTGACTCCCGGTAGGGCCTCGCTCGTCGAGTTCGCCGCCGGCAGGATGCCGCCGATCATGAAGCCGGTCTTGACGGTCTCCGTCGAGAACGGAAGCGCGGCACGCAGCCAGGGGTAGACGTTATCGATCGCCGCGCGGGTGGGATTGCTGCTGAGGGTGGTGCCGAGCCCCAGTTCGATGCCGTCCGCTGCCCCCGTGACGATATTCATGACCGGCGCCGCCACGGAATTACCTGCCATGTTGGCGTTGATGCGGACATCCAGGACGGAACGTCCCTTGGCGAGGGGGACCGCGCCAAAGCCATCGGTCGCAGTCCATCCGGTCACAGCCCCCGCCATCGCGGGGGTGGCGGTCAGCGCGGAAAGGAACAGGGCGGATAGTAGGGTTTTCAATGCGTACTTCTTTCTTTCATGACTGCTGGTGCGAGGTCTTGGATGGTGAAGTGTGCCCGAACGCGGCCGTACGACTCCGCTGGCAGCTCCTCCGGCGCAGAAAAGGATGGGCCCGTGGTGAGCTTGGCATAGTTTGGCTGAAGACATGCTGAAGACTCTAGCGCTGGTACAGCGTGTCGTGGAGCGACTCCCGGTAGAAGGTCTGGACTCCGCGGGTCACGGGACCGGGCTCTCCGTCGCCGATGAGCCGTCCGTCGACGGCGACCAGGGGCACGACCCCCATTACCGCATTGGTGAGGAAGGCTTCGCTCGCCGTCAGGAGCGTTTCGGGACGGATCGACCCCGTTTCGCAATTCGACGCGTCGAGGAGTTCGAGGACCAGGCCGCGAGCCACTCCCGCCAGGCCCCCGTGCCGCAAGGCGGGGGTGAGAATCTGCCCCCGGGTGATCACGAAGAGGTTGGAGAGCGTTCCCTCGGCGAGATAGCCGTCGGTATCGAGCAACAAGGCTTCGTTCGCACCCTGTAGCTTGGCCTCCTCGCGGGCCCATCGGTAGGCGAAATGGCTCAGGGTCTTGTAGCCGGCCAGGGGCGAAACCGGCGAGAGGCGCAGGGTCTCGCTGATGATGGCCGTCATCGTCCGGGGCGCCTCGGGCAGGGGCACGGCATGCAGGGCGAGGGTCGGAGGGATGCCATGCTCGGCATTGCCACGGGTGAGCGTCAGGCGGATGCGCGCGTCGAGAAGGCCGTCGGCCTCAAGCAAGAGACCGCAGTCCTCCAGGGTCTGACTGGAGTTGCGGGGCAGAGCGAGAGCGAAGCGCTCGGCGCTTTTGGTCAGGCGCTTGAAATGGCGAGCGAAGAGGGGAATCTGGCCCCCGAAGGCCGCCATGGTCTCGATCAGGCCGAAGCCTTGCAGGAGTCCTTCGTCCAGCAGGGGGACGGCGGCGGCATGAGCCGGTACGAGGCTTCCGTTCAGGACGACGTGCATGCGGCCTCCGAGGCTCTTTCCGGGGCGATCGCCCGCACGAGCGCGGCGGCCTTGTCCAGGGTCTCCTGGTACTCGCAGGCCGGATCCGAGTCCGCCACGATCCCCCCGCCGACCTGAACGTAGGCGCGATCGCCCGTGACGATGGCCGTGCGGATCACGATGCTGAGATCCAGGTTGCCGTCCAGGCCCCAGTACCCGATCGAGCCGGTGTAAGGCCCGCGCCGCGTGGGCTCGAGCCCTTCGAGGATCTCCATGGCCCGCAGCTTGGGCGCGCCGGTGATCGACCCCCCCGGGAAGCTCGCCCGGACGAGGTCCACGGCGTCCAGACCCTCCGCAAGCTCCCCCTCGACCGTCGAGACGAGGTGCCAGACCGTGGGATGCGCTTCGAGCCGGAAGCGCTCCGGTACCCGGACCGAGCCCGTCCGGCAGACCCGCCCCAGGTCGTTGCGCTCCAGATCGACGATCATGAGATGCTCGGCGCGGTCCTTGGCGCTGGCCTCCAACTCGTCCGCGAGCCGCCGATCGTCTAGAGGCGTCTTGCCCCGGGGACGGGTGCCCTTGATGGGAAGGGTCTCGACGCGACCGTTCCTCAGTTCCAGGAAACGCTCCGGCGAGGCCGAGACCAGGGTAAAGTCGGGATAGCGCAGGAACGCCCCGAAGGGGGCGGGGTTCGCCTCCCGCAGGCGCAGGTAGAGGTCGGCCGGATCCCCCGCAACAGAGACCTCGAAGCGCTGGGATAGGTTCGCCTGGTAGATGTCGCCGGCGGCGATGTGGGCCTGGATTCGGCCGACTGCCCTCTCGTACTCCTCGCGCGTGAAGGTCGAACTCCACGGTCCGACGGCCTGGAAAGAGGCGAGCGGCGGGGGCTCCGTTTCGAGCCAGGCCAGGGTTTCCTCCATGCGGCGCAGGGCCTCGCGTTCGCGCTGCGCGATCGGGTACGGCAGGCCCGAGCTGACGATCCAGCCCCGTCCGTCCTTGAAGGCAAAGATGACGTCGTACCAGGCCATCCGGAGATCGGGCATGTTCAGGTCGTCGCGGGCAATCTCGGGAATGCGCTCGAGCGAGCGACCCAAGTCGTAAGCCATGTAGCCGACGGCTCCGCCCAGGAAGGGGGGGGCGTCCGGGAGGCTCGGGTCGAGTCGCCAGGAGGCATGCGCGGAGCGAAGGGCCTCCAGGGGGTCCTCCGTGGTCGTCCACCGGGCGCGATCCCCCTCGGCATGCTCCACGACGTGGCCGAAAGCCCCCATGGTGCGCCGCGCTCCGGCACCCAGGAAGGTCCATGATCGAGGTCCCCCATCCAACACAAACCCATCCTGCTGGGCAACCACCCGCCGAATCAGGCGATCGAGCGTCATGGCGGGAGGTAGAGGGGCGATGAGCGGGGCTTTCACGGCGGTTTCCTTTCGCTACCACTCTAGCATGTACAATGGGAGCGCCGCGATCGAAGCGGCACAGGTATCGACAGGAGACGGATCCATGCGCATCATCTTGACGACGGCTCCCCCGCCAGACGCCCCCCGACTGGCCCGCACGCTGCTGGAGGAAAAGGTGATTGCCTGCTGCAACATCCTGCCCCCGGCGACCAGCATGTACTGGTGGAAGGGGGAGATTACCACCGACACGGAATCCCTCCTGGTGATCAAGACCCGCGCCGAGCTGATCGAGCCGGTCATGAACCGGATCCGGGAGCTGCATCCCTACGACGTGCCCGAGATCGTGGTGATTCCGGTCGAGACGGCCTTCGAGCCCTACGTGAACTGGGTTCGGGAGAGCTGTCGGGCGACCCTGGAGGACTGAGGCCGGGTCCGTTAGCCCCCGGACTGCTTCCAGCGCACCAGAATCGTCTCGCGCTGAAAGAGCCGCACCGCCACGGGCAAGGTGAGCGCCAAGAGGAACAGGACCACGCCCCAGATGCCCAGGACCTTGCCCATGGTGAGGGCCGTGCCCTGGGTGACCTGGATCACGATCATGGCGACCAAGGGGGCGATGAGGACCGCTCCGAGCTGGTTCGCGGTGCGAACCTCGGTGGCCCAGGCCGAGACGATCACGAGGAACATCACGGTGAGCAGGGTGAGGGTCGGGGCGAGCAGGAAGATTCCGACGAGCCACGGAGCCGAGAGCAGCGTCGCATGCAGGACTGACGCGGGAGCCAGCCGGTAGGCCGTGAGGACGAGGACCAGGAAGGGCAGCCAGGTGAGCAGGAGCGCCGGGAAAACCGAGGCCAGGGCCTTGCCGAGCAAGAGTTCCCAGGTGCGGATGGGGGTGGCGAGCAGGGGTTCGAGGGTGTTGGCTTCTTTTTCCCCCACGATGGAATTGGCGGCCAGCACGCTGGGGATGCTCACCGGGAAGATCAACCAGAGCATGAAGAAGGGGGACAGGGCCGCATACTGGGCGATCGCCCGGCTGCCGGCACCGACGAGCCCCGGAGGAATCACCAGGTTGGGAGGCAGCTTGAACGTCTCGGGGGTGAGCCCCGCCACGTAAAGGCCCACGATCGCAAGGCCGGGGATCAAGAGGGCCGGCAGGATCAAGGCGATCAGCACGCCCCAGTTCCGCAGGAGGTCGCGAAGCTCCTTCGCGAGGATGACGAGCGTTCTAGTCAAGGTTCAGGCTCCCGGTCAGCGAGAGGTAGGCTTGCTCGAGGGAAGCCTGCTCTTCGCGCACGAAGCGGATCTCGGCGCCGCGATCCACCAGGCGGCGAACCAGCTCGGGGTTCTGAGTCCGGGGATCGCCGAGGGTCACGATCAAGGTGGGGCTTGCCGAGGGGGGGGCTTTTCGCCACTGGACGGCGGCGACGAAGGGCAGGCTTCGAACGGCCTCGACGAGCGTGTCGTCATGGCGGGAAAGCTCGATGAGCGTGCGGCTTCCGAAGCGCCCTCTTCGCAGCTCCTGGGGTGTGTCGAGGGCGAGGATCTTGCGGCGGAAGACGGCCACGCGATCGCAGAGGCGCTCGGCTTCCTCGAGACGGTGGGTGCAGAGGAAAACGGTCTTGCCCTGGGCCTTGAGGTTGGCGATGAACTCGCGAACGAGAAAGGCGGCCTCGGGGTCGAGCCCCGAGGTGGGCTCGTCGAGGAAGACCAGCTGAGGGTCGTGGATCAACGCGCGGGCGATCGCAATCTTCTGGGTCATTCCCTTCGAGAAACGCCCGACCGGGACGTCCTGACTGGCTTCCATCTGGAGGCGCTGCAGCATGGCGGTGGCGCGGGCATCCGGATCCCGAACGCCGTAGAGCTTGGCGTAGAAGCGTAGGTTCTCGCGGGCGGAGAGCTTGCGGTAGAGCCCTGGCGCTTCGGTGAGGATGCCGACCACTTGCCGGATCCGGTGTCCGTCGCGCCGGACGTCGAACCCCGCCACCCGCGCGTCGCCCTCCGTGGGGGCTATCAGGGCGGCGAGCATGCGCATGACGGTGGTCTTGCCCGCGCCGTTGGGTCCCAGGAACCCGAAGACCTCTCCGGGAGAGACTTGCAGGGTGAGGGAGTCGACGGCGGTGAAGGTTCCGAATCGGCGGGTCAGTCGCGTGGTGGCGATCACGGCGTGCTCCTTTGCATTCCAGGAGCGTAGGCAATCGAGCAGGCGCTGTCAACTCGCGGCAAACAACTTGGCCATGCATGCCTAACCCCTCCCGCCCTTGAACCCCGATGATGGCCCCGCGAACCTCGTATGCAAGCCTCCGGACTCGGGGGCTCCACGGGGGTGGGAATTGGGCCGCAAGTCCGCTCTGAGCGGGGTCCCGACGTGGGCCCCCGAGTCAGACCGACGTCATGTGACCGACATCATGCGAAGGATCGTTCGATGCGAAGGCTGAACGGGATCCCGGGCAAACGAAGGGGGTTGGCGCTTTCCGCGCTGCTCTTGCTCGCCTGTAACAAAAACGAGGCCTTACCCCAAGGGCGCGCGACGGATGCGGTCACGCCGACGGGGCGGATCTACCGATCCGACTGGGCACGGTTGCCTGCGGGCTCGGAACCCGCCGAGTTCGTGGACGTCCGAGCCGAGGGCCATGCGCATCCCTGGTTGTACGCGGGAGGCTGGCGTCTCGCTCCTCGCGGCCGCGAGACGGTCTACGAGGTCCCGCTGGCCTTGAGGAATCCGACCGAACCCTTGACCTTCCGGAGATACCGCGGGGCGGTCTTCGGCCCGGATGGCGCCTTGCCCCGCAGGTACCGCGTGCAGGCGGAGGCGCGCTCGATGGGCGGGGCTTTCCGCTTCAACGGCTACGGGGAGCTGGCGATGCAGGTGCTCTACCGGAGTCCCAAGACCTACGTGGAGGTGCTTCAAACCGATGAGGCGCTTCTGATCTGGGAGGCCGTCGACGCGGCTCCTATGCAGGGAAGGGGTTGGACGCAGCTGGCGCGAGTGCCCCACCGGGGCAAGGTGGGGGCCTGGGTGAAGTTCGGAGCCGAGGTCGATCGAGACCGCGGCACCATCACGGCCCTCCTGGACGGCCAACCCGTCGCCAAGGCCTATTCAAACTTGCTAAAAGGGGACGGACGCGGAGCGCTCACCCTTCGCGCGACCGGAAACCGGGAGGAGTGGCGGAGCGTCGAAGTCAGGGAGCTGGAGGGGGAACCCTCTGCGGAGTAAGGAGGCGGCATGCCATCGCTCGAACAATGCTATCGGTCGGAACGCCCCGTGGCCGTGGTCTATCCCGCGTTCTCGCTGAACTGCTACGGGGTGATCCGGGGGCTGGGAGAGAAGGGCGTCCCCGTGATCGCCCTCGACGAAAACCCTAACCCCCAATTCCACTCGCGTTACTGCCACGGCCTGCGCTGCCCGGACCCCAAGGACCGGCCCGAGGCCTTCGTGACCTTCTTGACCCAGTTGGGAGCCCGCTTCAAGACTCCCCCGGTCCTGTTCATGATGGAGGATCTCTACGTCTGGCTGGCACACCGCTACCAGGATCGTCTGGCCCCCTACTTCCGCTTCTCCTTCGTGAGCCCCGAAACGCTGTCGAACTGCCTGGACAAGCGATTGACCTTCCAGGTGGCCGAGCGCATCGGCGTACCCGTCCCCCGGACCTTCTACCCCAGGACTGTCCGCGACCTCATGGACCTCGAGGGGCAAATCCCCTTGCCGGCCATCGTCAAGCCGGTCGTGGCGCGCTTCGACTTCCGCAGCGGAGAGGCCAGCAAGATCTGCACGTTCCCCAAGGTCTTCGGGTCCAAGGCCGTGAGGGCCGAGACGTTTCCGGAGCTCGTGAAGCAGTTTCAGCGGGTGGCCGCACTCGATATCGAGGCCTGCGTCCAGGAAGAGATACCGGGCGGCCAGGATCTTCTCTACGGATCCACCCTCTATGCCAACGGCCAATCGGACGCCCTGGGCGTCTTCGTGCGAACCAAGCTGCGGCAGACGCCCGCCGACTTCGGGACCATGACGCTGGGGCGGGCGATCGCCTCGGAGGAAGTTCGCGAAACCTCCGTTCGCATGGCCAAGGCCCTTGAATTCAAAGGCATCTGCGGCATGGAGTACAAGTACGATCCCCGCGACGGCCTCTACAAGTTCCTCGAGATCAACCCCCGGGGCGAACTCTGGATGAACCTGGCCAATCACTGCGGGGTCAACCTCCCCTACCTCAAGTACCGGGATCTCACCGGGGATCCCCTCGAAGCCAAGCAAACCGACTTCACGCGTAAACTCGTGGACCTGCGCGACGATTTCTCGCTGTATTTCCAGCGCTACCGGAACGACCCCCAGTATGGCGTGAGCTTCAAGGACTGGCTGAACTCGCTGACCCGCGGCGAGATCGAGGAGGTCGTCTTCAACTGGCGCGATCCGCTCCCCGGGCTCCTGCGCTTCGGGGATTACCTGCAACGCGTGGCCGCCAAGCGGACGGGAGGCTTCACCTCCCGAACCCCGAAGCTCGAGGAGGCGCCCTGACTCCTGCCTGACCGGAAAGCCGTCTGCAGGACAGGGGTTAACCGTTCGTTAGGAATTACTTAGCAAGTTTCCAAAGATAGGCACGATAACCTTCCCAGAGCGCTTCATTTGCCCTCCTCGACGAGGGCACCTGAAGCCGGGATAACCGACGTAAGCCTGAGGAAAGGAAACACTCATGCGTCATTACCGAAACCCGCTTACCGCCATCGTGACGGCCCTCGCCCTGGGAGCCGCCCTCACCGGTTGCGGAACCAGCCCCTTCGCCCTCTCGGCGGATTCGGCCAGCACGCTCTCCGCAGATAGCAAGTCCTCCGCCAACAAGCCCCAGCGCCAGATCGACTTCGTCACCATTCAGGGGACCATTTCCGAGCTGCTGCCGGACGACACCCAGGGCAACCCGCACCAGCTCTTCCGCTTGAAGGCCACGGTCAAGGGCAAGCAAGTGACCGTCCAGTGCGCCCACAACACGGCCCTCGCCCCCTATGTGCCCCTCAAGGTCGGCGACGCCGTCGAAATCAAGGGCGAGTTCATCGACGAATCCCCCTACGACATCATCCACTGGACCCACTACAACCCCCGCGGTGGCGAAGGCGGCTACATCTCCCTCAACGGCAAGAAGTACGACAAGCTCTAAATCACCCCCTCCGTTGGCGCCGCTTGTCGGCGCCAACTTCTTTTGAGGACTGAGTTAAGGGTTAAGGTAAGTCCGGTTTAAGATTGAGGTTTTGCTCGCAAGCCGGAGCCCCAGCGGACCGATAACACGTCATTAACATCCGCAGGTAACGTCTACGCTTCGACTAGGGGAAAGGTGCCGACAATGATGAGGCAATCCAATATGAAATCCTTGATCCATCACGGCCTCGGACTGGCCGCCGGCGCCTCCATGCTGCTCGCCTCGGGCTGCGGCGTCTTCGGTGGAGCCCCCCTCGCCAATGGCCAGGACGATCTTGATTTCCACACCCACGGCGCCAACGGCATCCCCACCTCGGCCGGCGTCCCCAAGTTCGGTCAGCAGCCCGTCCTGCCCCAGGATCCCGCCGTCGCCGGCAAGGCCGTTCCCTTGACCTTGCTCTACACCGCCGACGTCCACTCGCGGATCGATCCCTTCCCCGAAGCCTTCTATCACAAGACCTACGCCGGCAAGGGCGGCCTCGCCCGGATCGCCTCCAAGGCCCGGGAAATCAAGCAGCAGACTCCCAACGCCCTTCTGCTGGATTCCGGCGACTACCTGCAAGGCACCCCTTTCTTCAACTTCTTCAAGGGTGAAGTCGAACTCAAGGCTTACCAGAAGGCCGGCTTCGACGCCATCACCATCGGCAACCACGAGTTCGACAACGGCGTCCCCATGCTCCGCAAGGCGCTCGGCAACTACTCGGGGCCCATCATCAACACCAACGTCACCTTCTCCCCCGAGCTGGGCCAGCGCTACGCGGTCCTCAAGGCCGGAAACGTCCGCGTCGGCCTCTTCTCCCTCCTGACCGAGGTGAGCGGCCTCGTCACCCCCCCCAACTTCCAGACCGCCAAGTACTACGATCCCGTCAAGGTGGCCCAGGCCGCCGTCGAGAAGCTCTCCAAGGAAGCCGACATCATCGTCTGCATGTCCCACGTCGGCATCGTTCCGCCCTGGAGCGAAGAAGATCCCGCCGGCCACAGCTCGCACAAGGTCACCGACGAAGTGATCGCCCAGAAGGTCCCCGGCATCGACGTCATCCTCAGCGGACATACCCACGCCATGGTCAGCCGCCCGCTCGTCATCAAGTCCGGCTCCCACCGCACCCTGATCGTCGCCCCCGGCTACGGCGGTGGCTACCTCGGCAAGCTCGACCTCGTCGTCAAGGACGGTCAGGTTCAGAAGTACGAAAACAGCCTCGTTCCCCTCACCTCCAGCGTGGCACCCGCCGCCGACATCGAAAGCCTGGTTGCCCCTTACCGCTCCCAGATGAACCAAACCATCAAGAAGGAGATCGGGACGGCCCAGGGCGACTTCCGCCGCTACTCCGGCGCTGACTTCGAAAGCTCGCTCAACAACCTCATGGCCGATTCGACCCTCGCCGCCGCCCGCAAGCTCGACCCCCAGGTGGAGTTCGGCATCTCCAGCTCGGGTACTCCCCGCAACTACATCGTCTCGGGCCCCATCACCATCGAGGATGCCTACTACGCCCTCCCCTTCGATAACAAGCTCGTCATCGTCGAAGCCAAGGGAGACACCCTCGTCCAGATGCTCACCACCCAGCGCCGCTGGACCGACAACAAGCGCCACTCGATCGCCAACGCCTCCTACAGCCTGAATCCCGCGGCCCGCACCATCTCGAACATCGTCATCAACGGCAAGCCCTTCGACCCCTCGAAGACCTACAAGGTCGCGGTCAACGACTACATCGCCGACGGCGGCTCCGGCTTCAGCATGGTCCCCGGACTCAAGCGCACCAACACCGACGTCCTCCAGCGCGATGCCCTGATCGATTACATCAAGCAAGTGGGTGTCCTCTATCCTCAGACCGGTCGAATCACGATCGTCGGGCAGTAACCCGAAAGCGCCCCATAGCTAACCCATAACCAATTGGCCGCCCCCTCCGAAGCGGAGGGGGCGGCCAAACTCTATGTGACGAGGTGACGCGCTCAGGCCTCGGGTTCTTCCGGCGGGGGATCCCCCTGGTGCTTGAGGTAGCGGGCGAAATCCGTGGCCGTCACGCTATCGATGAAGCTCCGAAAGTCATCGGATTCCTGGCTTTGTCGATCGCTGATCGCGTCGATCTCGTCGATGAACTGACTGACGTCGAGCTGGAGCAGCTCCAGGGCCGCCAGCATCGGGAGGCCCTCCACAATCGCTATCTGGATGGCCTCGGTGGCCGTCATGGGAATCCGGCGAACCCGCCCTCGCGGGGTGCGAAGCACCAGAACCCCCTGCACGAAGGTTCCCTCGGTCGGATCCATCACCTTGCCGATCGGCTTCAGCTCGATTCGGATCAGCGCGCATTCCAGCTCGCCGAGGAAGGAGCCCAGTGACAGGGGAAGCCGCTGGGGAGAACCCGGAGGCAAGATGGGATTGGCGGCAGTGACGATCTGCTCGACGTTTTCGCGGCTGGTCTCCAGCACGAATCCCCGGCCTTCGCGCCGGGATCCGAGGAATATTCCATCCCGAACCGGGCTTTCAGCGTCTTCGATGATCTCAAACGCCCCCAAGAGGGTGACGCGCCGCATTTTGCTCGTTGCCACGTTGGATCCCTGACTCCTTTGACCGATTTCAACCGGGTAAAGATGTCCATTGTAGCATAGACACTTGTTCACCGCGCTTTCAGCTCACTCGCGCCTTGTCGGACGGCTGTTTAGCGCGCTCGCTCTGTTTGGAGTGGCAAACGGGCGGGTATGTGAGGGGCAGCCGGAGAGCTTCCAGGCAAGGCCATCCGTTCGAGTGATGAACCCAACGACAGGAACGTTTTTTTCAATGGCGCAATTCCTTCAACGCATCACGGCTACCTCGGCCCTCCTCGCCGCGTTACTGACGAGCGGCTGCGCGGACGTTCCCTTCGTGGGCCCCGCGCTGGAGTCGCTCAAGCCTTTTTTGTCGGTGCTCGAACCCGTGATCACGCCAATCAAGGGGATGCTTGGACTGTCGGATAGCGAAACGTCGCCCTCGACCGCCTCGACCCCTCGCCCTCGCCGCGCCGGCGCGAATCGGCCTGCCCAGGCTGAAGGGGCTACCGGCTCCGTCGCAGTCACCGAGACCGAACTTTCCGAAGCCCAGTTCGCTCAGGTGGTGGAGCGAAACAAGGAATTCGACCGACTGAGGACCACCGGCCTGATGCAGCTCTACGGGGGCGAAACCCGCATGGCCATCGACACCTTCGAGCAAGCCGCCAAGATCCGCCCCGAGGACGCCCACATCCGCGAACTGATCGAGCTGGCGAAGAACCCCCCGCAACCCGAAAAGAACCGGGAGATGGGCGCCCCCGCGAATTCATCCGGAATGCCCTCCCTTCCCGAGGGGTTCCTGCAATGACGTATCGGTCTGACATGATCTGGCGCCGCGGTGTCGGCGGGTCGTGTCGAGTGATCGCCGAGGGGCTCGCGAAGCGGTGATTCCCTTTCCCCTGGTCGTCGCTTCCGACGACCTCCGTGGTCTCAAGCCCTTCATGGCGACGGATCCCAACTGGCCGCTCATTTTGCTCTTCGCGCTTCTCGGTCTTGCTGCCCTGGGCTATGCGCTTTCGCTCCTCATGCGCCGCCCCAAGCGCGTTCCCGCGGCTCGCCCTCCCTTGGCCGCAAGCGCCGAGCCTCCGCTGACCATCCGCAGCCGCCTCGACGCCATTCGCCTGAGCGGTTTGATCGAGGCGGGATCGGCCGCTCCTTTCTGCGACCAGCTCTCTGAAATTCTTCGGGACTTCCTCCGCCAGCGCTACGGCCTTTCCAGCCGGCGCCTGACCACCTCCGAGATCATGAACGAGATTCGCCGCCGCGCCCCCGATGCCGTCTGCCGCTCGCTGGAGGACGTCCTCGTCTGCTGCGATCTCGTCAAGTTCGCCAAGGTCCAGCCGGATACCATCGGCCTCCAGCAAGCTCTCACCACCGCCTACCTGGTGCTCGAATACGCCGACGTCGCGCCCAAGCGAGGTGAACCTTGACCCTGGCAAGCCCCGGCTGGCTCCTACTGCTTGCCTTCATTCCCTTGCTCGCCTGGCTACTTCTGACCCGCAAGGCCAAGGGCTTGCCGCTCTCGACCTATGGCCTGCTCGATGCCGCCGACGGCGAGCGCGCCCGCCGAAACCGCCGGCTCTTGATCGCCCTGCGAATGGGGGCGATCGCCTGCATCGTCCTCGCCATCGCCCGCCCTCAGGCCCCCGGGCGCTGGATCGAAGAGAAACAACTCGGCATCGACCTCATGCTCGCCCTCGACGTCTCCGGCTCCATGCGCGCCGAGGACTTCCAACCCGACAACCGTCTCGCCGCCGCCAAGCGCGTCCTCAACGACTTCGTCCAGCGAAACGCCGATAACCGCATCGGTCTCGTCGCCTTCGCCGGACGCTCCATCACCCTCTGCCCGCTCACCACTGATACTCCCGTCGTTCAGCAAGCCATCGACCGGATCCGCTTCGGAGTCGCCGGCCAGGACGGCACCGCCATCGGAGACGGCATCGGCAACAGCCTCTACCGCCTCGAGGATCGGTCCGCCAAGAGCCGCGTCATCGTCCTGCTCTCCGACGGCGAAAACAATTCGGGCTACCTCCAGCCCCTTCAGGCTGCCGCCATGGCCAAGGCCAAGGGCGTCAAGATCTACACCATCGCCGTCGGCAAGCCCGGCGGCGCGCCCGTCCCCGCCGTCGACCGCAGTGGCGGCGAACTCATCGATGCCGCCGGTCGAAAAGTCTATATCCGCAATCGCGACGGCAGCCTCTTTCTCACCGCCATGGACGAGATGGCCCTGGAGCGGATCGCTCAGCTGACTGGCGGCCGTTACTTCCGCGCCACCGATACTCGGGGCCTCCAGGACGCCTACGCCGAGATAGCCAAGCTCGAGCGCACCGAAATCCCCACGGAGCGCCGGCAGGTCCCCGACGACCGCTACCCCTGGCCTCTGGGCCTCGGTTTGATCCTGGTGGTCGCCGAGATTCTGGTTTCGAGGGGAAGCTGGCTGGTCTTGCAGGGAGGAAATCATGCTTAGTTTGCCGCTGGCGCTGCTTAGTTTGCCGCTGGCGCTCCTTAGTTTGCCGCCGGCGCTGCTTAGCTTCGATCGTCCGCTGGCATTCCTCGTTTTGCTTGCCCTCGTTCCTCTGCTCGCCTTGATGATCCGGACCCTCACGAGCCTGCGCCTCCGCCGCGCCCGCTTCGCCGATTTTCCCGCGCTCGGACGCATGGCCGTGAGCAGCAACGAGGGGGAGATCCTGCTGCGCATGACCCTCACCATGGCGGCCCTGGCTCTCGGCGTTCTTGCCCTGGCCGGCCCCCGATGGGGCGGGTCCCTCGGCAGTCTTCAGCCCGGGGAGGTGCCTGCCCTCGTCGTCGCCCTCGACGTTTCCCAGAGCATGCTCGCCGATGACGTCGATGGGGGGCGGATCGATCGCGCTCGCGCGGTCATGACCGAGATTCTGGAAGGGCTGCCCAGCTGGAAGGTGGGTATGGTGGCGTTTGCCGATGAGGCGCAGGTCTTTTGCCCGGTTACTTCGGACTCCCGCGCCCTCATCACCCTGGCTCAGCGGGCACGGCCGGGATCCGAGCTGAAGCCCGGATCCAACCTCGAAGTGGCCTTGAACGCCAGCCTGAAGTTGCTAGGGAAACGCCCTGGAGCCATTCTCCTGCTCACCGACGGCGAGGAGCTCGCCGGTGACGCCTCTCGGGCCGTCCGGGCCCTCAAGGACGCCGGCGTCCTCCTCGTCACGCTCGGAGTCGGAACCGAGCAAGGAGGCAAGATCCCCTCGGGTTCGGACCTCTTCGGCCAGCCCATCTTCCGTACCTACCGGGGGGCTCTCGTGACCAGCCGCCTGAATGAGCGCGGCCTGAAGGCCCTCGCCGCCGGCGCCGGAGGTCACTACCTCGACGCGGCTTCCCCCGCGGCCGCCCCGCGAACCCTTCAGCTCATCCAAGAGCGCTGGGGCACCGCCAAGGCCGACGAAGGCGGCGCTCTCCTCGCCACCCTGCCGCTGCTGCTCTGCTTCCTACTTCTCGTTGCCGAGGCTGCGTTTTCGGCCCGCCGGCGGCTTTCCGCCCTCGGATCTCTCAGCTTCCGTCGCGTCCTGGAGACCGCCTTGAAGCGCTCGGGAAACCTGATCGTGCTCGCGGCCCTCACCCAGATCGCCTGGACCTGGCCATGGGAAGGCGTCCTCACCGAGGCCGCCCGATCTTACGGAAACGGCGACTACCCCGCCGCCACCGCCCGCCTGGAGCAGGCCGTCAGTTCCAGGGATGCCGATCCGAGGCTTTGGTACGATCTCGGGTGCAGTCGATACCAGGGGGAAGACTACGGGGGAGCGGCAATTGCCTTCAAGAAAGCCCTCGGCAAGCTCCCCGATTCCTCGAAACTCCGCCCCTGGGCTCATTACAACCTGGGAAACGCGCTGGTGCGCCAGTCCGAGCGGGCCCAGAAAGCGAAGCCGTTGCTCGAGGCCGCCGCCGAGGAGTACGAGAAGGTTCTTCAGATCGACCCGCGGGACGAGGACGCCCGCCACAATTTGGAGCTGGTCCAGGCGCGCCTGGCCGACGACAAGGGCGGCGCCAAGCCCGATCCCTCTCGGGCAGGGAACAAATCCGCTCGCGCCGGCGTCTTTGATTTACCGGCGCCGGATCAGGCCGAGATCGGCGCGATGCTCGACGCCCTGGAGCATGACGAGCGCCAGCGTCAAATGGAAGCCTCGCAGGCGCAGCCGAAGCCTCCCGCCACCGCCGGGGACCTGATGAGACAGTTGCTCCGACAGCCCCCTGAGGGTTCCCAGTCGGATCACAAAGACTGGTAGAATAGGCGAACCGGGAAAGAACTGGGCTCGGACCCGAATCGCATGGGTGAGTCACGGTTTTGGGTCGGAAGAGAATTTTGGTCGGATACGGACAGGTGCCAGACGCCTGGTCGGCTCTTGAAGGAGGAAACCTTGAATCGTTTGATTCCCGCCCTCGTGGTCTCGTCGTTGGCCGCCATGCCGCTGGCGGCGGTGGCGGCCCCCCCATCGAGCTTCACGGCTTCCGGAACGGCCTTGATCCATGCCAGCGGCAAGCAGCCCGAGACCCGGACTCCCGTCAAGATCTTTTACCAGCAAGGCCAGATGCGCCTCGAGATGGCCGTGCCGGACTACGGCGACTCGGTGATCCTGGCCCAGAAGGGCAAGGCCGCCCTCACCATGATGGACGTCAAGCAGAAGTTCGCCTTCACCGTGACTCCTGACGCCATGCCTCAGGACGGTGCCAGCCTTCCCTTGCAGCAGCTCATGGATCTGACCAGTTGGAAGGGCTTGCTTGCGAAGCAGGGCAAGCGTCTCCAAGGCAAGGACGTCCTGGCGAACCAAAGCTGTTCCATCTGGCAGGCCGTTCAGGGCGCGACCACGACCAAGATCTGGTTCGCGGATGCGCTCGAGTTGCCGATGCGCCTCGAGGGCGCCTCGGGTGGCAAGCCCACCTTCACCTTCGACGTTCAGTCGATCTCGACGAAGGGCAAGCTCGCGCCGAGCCTGTTCAAGGTGCCTTCCGACTTCACCCAGGCCGACCTGGGACAATAAAGAATCAGCGCCCCCCGAGCCTGCTCGGGGGGCGCTGATTTCATGGTCGAGGCGTCGTGGATCAGGCTTCGGTGGGCTCGGGCATGTTGTCCAGCAAGGTCTGGACCTCGTCGCGGTAGTCTTCGTAGTCTTCGATGTTGAGGGTTTCGCCTTCGGCGGCATCCTCTTCGAGGGCCTTGGGGTTCTCGGTGTAGAAGGTGATCTCTTCGTCGATGTCTTCCAGGCGCTCTTCGAGCAGGTCGCGCAGGACGGTCAGCTGATGTTCGGTGATGGTGATGGTGTGATTCATCGGGTATTCCTTTCGTTGCGGCGTAAGTTAGGCAAAGTAAGTTAGGGGTGGCCTGATGGGTGCCCTATCGGCCGGCGGGCATCATCCTTCCCAGACCATACCCCAGGATCCGGACTCCGGGCAATAGCGCCCGCGGCTGTTTCGTAAGGCAGCGAGGGATAGCCGTGACGTTGCCCCGATGCGATAGAGTCGTAGCCCTCGCTGGCCTGAAGAAACGACGTTTGCTATAGCATCTCCGGGCGCCAAGCGTCAGAGGGCCTAGCCGACGATGCGCTTGGCCTCCTGCCAAAGCTCCTCGAGCTGGTCGAGGTTCATGGTGTCGTAGCGATCGCCCGCCAGCCGCTCCAGCTCCCGGTAGCGCTTCAGGAACCGCGCATTCGTCAGGCGCAGTGCCTCCTCGGGATCCACCTTGACCCAGCGGGCGAGGTTAACGACCGCCATCAGGACGTCGCCGACCTCGTGCGAGAGCTTCTCTCGGTCTCCCGATTCCAGTTCCGCTTCCACCTCGCCGAGTTCCTCGCGGATCTTGGCGAGCACTCCCTGAACGTCCGGCCACTCGAAGCGCGCCTTGGCCGCCTTGGCCTGGATCTTCTCGGAGGCCGTCAGGGCCGGCAGCGGCAGCGGCACTCCGGAAATCCGCGACTCCACGGCCGTTCCCACCTTCTCCTCGGCCTTGATCGTGTCCCAGCGGCGCTTGACGTCGCTGGCGGTGTGGAGGGTCTCCTCGCCGAAGACGTGCGGGTGTCGGCGGACGAGCTTGTCGGCGAGGCCTTCCGCGACGTCCTCGATGTTGAAGAGCCCTTCCTCCTCGAAGATCTGGGCCTGAAGCACGACTTGCAGCAGCAGGTCGCCGAGTTCTTCCTCGATATCGTCGGGGGCGTCCCGGTCGATGGCGTCGACCACCTCGTAGGCTTCTTCGAGCACGTACTTGCGCAGGCTCTGGGGAGTTTGTTCCCGGTCCCAGGGGCAGCCATCGGGCGCTCTCAGGCGGGCGATGATGTCGACGGCCCGGGACAGCCCGCGCTTGGGGCGCGGCGGGAGGTAGAGGGTCGTCAGGTAATCGATCCAGGGCAAGCGATCGATCTCGTAGAGGGGCAGCGTCACGACCCGCTCCTGGCCCTCGATGCCGGCGGCCCGGATGAGGATGACCTCGGCGTCATCCGGCAGGTGCCGCATCAGGGCGAGCTTGACGTCGGAGGCCACTGCCGGCGAGTAGAGCTGCAGGATCAAGGTGGGCACCTCGGCCTGAAGCGTGGCGCCGTCCAGGGCCAGCCCGTCGAGGATCCGCAGGCCCTGGTTGGGGTCGATTCCCAGGCGCGCGTAGATGACTTCCAGCGCGCTCATCCCCGGCACGATCCGGATGGGGATTTCGCTCTGCTTGAGGAGCGCATGGACCGTGTCCTCGGCGACCAGGGGATGCCCTGGAACGGCATAAACGAGGTCTTGCGTCGCGCCCATCTCGAGAAGGCGCGAGACGATCGTTTCGTAGACTTCCGAGAAGGCGCGCCCTTCCTCGTAGCAGTCGTCGAAGCTCTGCCAGGCGAGGCCCCAGTCCTTGAGGGCGCTCACGGTGGGGTGCTTCTCGGTGCGTAGCCAGAGGTTGGGGAGGCTGAGGGCGTCCTTGGCGGCGAGGGTGATGAGACCGGGGTCTCCGGGCCCCAGGCCGACGACGGTGATGGCCATGTCCAGTGCTCCAATCAAAATAGCGCCAGCGGCTGTTTCATAAGGCCGCGAGAGATCGCCGTAACGAGCTTTACTCTAAATAGCGTTGCATTGACTTGGGACACTTGACATGGAAACACCAGCTAAGGGTTAAATGCCGATCGCCCTTTGAACACGAGAGGGTCGATCTTGACTTCAGCCAAGGGTTACAACCCTCGCTCCCTGTACCAAACCTACGCAACGCTATTTAGCGAGCGGGAATCCCGCCCTACTAGCATACCAAGTCGTGGGGCCGGCGCGCATGGACGAGCCCCCCGGAAAAAATCCGGGGGGCTCGCCTGGCGGTCGGTCCTCGGTTTAGTCGTGGCTACCCTTGGGGTGGCCGTGCTCGTCCATCTCGACGGGTGCGCCCTCGCTGGCGGGAGCTGCGGGCATACCGGGCGCCGCGCCGGCATGCGGGTCAGCGGACTTCTGGTACTCGGGCTTGATGACGATCTGGGCTTCCTTCTTCTGGGCGTCGAGCCAGGTCTGGAAGGCCTGGTTGCGCTCCTGGGAAAGCATGTCCTCGCGGATCTTCTCCTTGACCTGTTCGAAGGTCTCGGTGCGCGCGGGCCGGAACTCGTTGCGCTTGATGATATGGTAGCCGAACTGGGTCTTGAAGGGCTCCGAGACGTCTCCGTCCTTCATGGCGAAGGCGGTCGTTTCGAACTCGGGCACCATCCGGCCCTTGCCGAAGAAGCCGAGATCGCCGCCCTGGGCGCCGGAACCGGGGTCTTCCGAGTTCTTCTTGGCGAGCTCGGCGAAGTCGGCGCCGCCGCGGATCTGCGTGAGCAGGCCCTGGATCTTGGCGAGTGCCTTGGCTTCGTCGGCCTTGGGATCCTTGGCGGTCGCGTCGGTCTTGATCAGGATGTGAGCCGCCTTGACCTCCTCGTCATGCTTGAACTGGGCTTGGTTCTCGTCGTAGTAGGCCTGCAGCCGATCCTCGGGGACCGAAAGCTCCTTGGTGACTTCCTTCATGAGGGTCTCGATGGTCAAGCCCGTGATCACCTGCTTGCGCAGATCCGCCTCGGTGGTCCCGAACTCGCCGAGAGCCTTCTTGAAGGCCGCGTCGTCAGGGAACTGCTTCTTGATCTCGGCGATCTTGGCGTCCAGCGCTTCGGGCGTGGGCTTGATGTCCTTTTTCGAGGCTTCGGCAAGGAGGAAAGCCTGCTCTACGAGCCGCTCGACCACGCCCGCCCTCATCTCGGCCAGCATCGGCTTGCCTTCGGGGGAGTTGAAGTCCACGCCGAAACGTGCCTGGTACTGCTTCTTGGCCTGTTCGAACTCGGTGTTGAATTCCTGGACCGAGATCTTCTGGCCGTTGACCGTCGCCACGTAGGCGTTCTGCTGGCTCACGAAGTACGTGCCCCCAGCAGCTCCCCCTCCCACCAGAATGGCAGCCGCCAAGCCCAGCAGGACCTTCTTCGCGTTCTTCAAGACTCTCTCTCCTCTATTGCAACCGACGACGGGCCGGTTCGCGTCATTGTACGCATGGTTGAGCGCTGATTTTTGTCCAGCTCGGCTGGATCATTTTGACGGCCTTCAACTGGCCTCGGCCAGAGCCTTGGCCCCGAGGGCATCCAGCAGCTTGTCGACGGCTAAGAGCATGTCCTGGCCGTCACGTCCCAAGGTCAGCTCCCCTTCCGCCCAGCTCCAGCGGGAGAGTCCCGGAACCCTCAGGCTAAGATCGGCCCAGCGAGAGCGTGGCAGGCTAACGGCCACCCGTATGAGCTTGGTATCCGAGCGCACCGTGGTCGCGCCCACCTCGGTGGCCTTCAGTTTCAGGGAAACCACCCGCAGGAGGTTCTTCACCGTCGGCGGAGGAGGCCCGAAGCGATCGCGCCAGTCCGCGCCCAGCATGTCCAGCTCCTTCAGGCTTGCAACGACCGCCAGTCGCTTGTACTCGTCCATCTTGCGCTCGGGCGCCTCGAACCAGTCGTCGGGAAGGAAGGCCGCCACGTTGAGGTCGATCAACGCCTCCTCGCGAGTCGCCATGACCTCCTCGCCCTGGGCCTCCTGAACCGCCTCTTCGAGCAATTGCATGAAGGTCTCGTAGCCCACTGCCAGCATGTTTCCGCTCTGTTCCGGACCCAGGATGTTGCCGACCCCGCGAATCTCCATGTCGCGAAGGGCAATCTGGTAGCCGGAACCGAGGGCCGTGAACTGCTGAAGGGCCTGGAGCCGATCGCGGGCCTCGTCCGAAAGCTGCTTGCCCGCCTGGTAGAAGCAGTGGCAGTAGGCCTTCACGTCCGAACGGCCGACTCGTCCGCGGATCTGGTAGAGCTGGGCGAGTCCCAGCCGGTCGGCGTCGTCCACGACGATGGTGTTCGCGTTGGGGATGTCGAGTCCCGACTCGATGATGGTGGTGGCCACCAGCACGTCGTACTCCCGATCGAGGAAACTCAGCATGACGTCTTCGAGTTCGTTCTCGTTCATCTGGCCGTGGCCCACGATGACCTTGGCCTGCGGGACCAGTTCCTTGATCTCGGCCGCCACCCGGTGAATCGAGTCGACCCGGTTATGCAGGACGAAGACCTGGCCGCCGCGCTCGAGTTCATGAAGGACGGCCGTGCGCATGATTTCGGGGTCGAAGGGACTGACGGTGGTCTTCACCGGCTGGCGATCGCGCGGTGGCGTGGTGATCAGGCTCATGTCGCGCGCCCCCGAAAGCGCCAGGTAAAGCGTGCGCGGGATGGGCGTGGCGCTCATGGTCAGCACGTCGATGCTGGTCTTGAGCTGCTTGAGGCGCTCCTTGTGAGCCACCCCGAAACGGTGCTCCTCGTCGATCACGACCAGCCCGAGATCCTTGAAGTCGACGTCCTTCTGAAGCAGACGATGGGTGCCGACCACGATGTCGACCGTCCCGGTCCCCAGCGCGCGAAGGGTTTCCTTCTGCTCCTTGGCGGTCCGGAAGCGACTCATGAGCCCGATCCTCACCGGATAGGGCGCGAAGCGCTCACGCAGCACCTGGTAATGCTGCTGGGCCAGCAGCGTGGTGGGAGCGAGCAAGGCGACTTGCTTTCCGCTCATGACGGCCTTGAAGATGCCGCGCAGGGCGACTTCGGTCTTGCCGAAACCCACGTCGCCGCAGATCAGCCGGTCCATGGGGCGGGGAGCCTCCATGTCGCGCTTGACCTCGGAGATGGCCCGAAGCTGGTCGGGGGTCTCGTCGTAGGGGAAGCCTTCCTCCATCTCGGACTGCCAGACCGTGTCGGAGGGATGCGCGTAGCCGGGTTGCGCCGCCCGCTGGGCGTAGAGCTTCAGCAGATCGAAGGCGAGTTCCTGGACGGCCTTCTTGACCCGGCTCTTGACGTTGGTCCATTCGGCTCCCCCCATCTTGTTGATCCGAGGCGCGCCGTCGGCTCCGCCGCGGTAACGGTGAAGGAGGCCGATCTGGTCGACCGGCACGTAGAGCTTGTCGTCCCCCCGGTAGGAGATGAGAAGGTACTCGCGGGCGAGGCCGTTGACCTCGAGCCGACGCATGCCCTGGTACTGCCCGATGCCGTGCTTGGCATGCACCACGTGGTCCCCGGTGACCAGTTCCCCGATGGTGGCTATCTGGGCCCCCGCGTGGGTCGGGCGCTTTTCCTTGCGGCCGGGACGTTTCTGCCAGCCGAAGAGCTCGTGGTCCGTCAGCAAGGTGATGCCGAGGTCCGGCATGGAGAAGCCGCCGCTCAGGCTCTCGCGAACGATCCAGGTTCCCCCGTAAGGGGCGCCGGGCTCGGGCAAGCGCCCGCCATAGGTGGCATGCGCCCCCCTCTCATCCAGAACGGCGAAGACCCGCTGAGGCTGAACGCTCGCAATGACCAGCGTTTCGCCGTTTTTGGCGGCGTCCTTCACCGAATCCGCCAACCGATCGAACTGGTTCCCGAAGGATAGCGGAGCGTGAGTATCCATCACGATCGACCCATCGTTGGGACTCAAATCCAGCTGGGCGTGCGCTTTCAGCGATGTTTGGAGTTCGTCCCAGGTGAGGTGGAGCAGTTGCGGCAGCTTCGGCATGTCGTTGGCGTTGAGCCGCTTGGAGTAGGTGTCCATGAGCAGCTTGACCCAGGACTCGTACTCGCTGGCGAGCGCCTGGCGATGGGCCCAGATGACGGGGTGGCTCTTGGGAACGTAGTCGAGGAGGGTGCCGAGCTTGCCGAAGAAGGGGGCGTATAGCTCGCAGCCCTCGAAGTACTGAAAGGAGCCGAGTTGCTCGAGGGCGGCCTCGACGATCCGGGAGAGCTTGGCGGCGTCTTCTTTGCGTCCCCCGCCGAGGAGCATGTTGACCTTCTCGCGGGTGGCGGCTTTGATCCGGCCGGCGGCTTCTTCCCAGCCCTCGGCGGGGAGGATGAGTTCGCGGGTGGGCCAGAGGCGAAGTTCGGCGAGTTTTGATTCGGAACGCTGGGTTCCGGGATCGAAGACGCGGATGGCTTCGATTTCGTCGCCGAACCATTCGATGCGGGCGGGCATGTCGCTCTGGGGGGGATAGACGTCGAGGATGCCGCCGCGGCGGGAGAATTCGGCTTTGTCCTCGACGGCGGGCGAGGGGCGATAGCCGAGCTTGACGAGCTGCTGGGTGAGTTCGGCGGGGGAGAAGGTGTCGCCGACCTTGAGGGTGATGGCGGCGTCTTTCCAGGCCTCGGGGGTGGGGAGGCGCATGGCGATCGCCTTGGGGGTGGTGATGACGCGCTTGGCTTCGCCGGCGGACAGGGCGGCCAGTGTTCGCTGGCGCGCATGCAGGAGTTCCTCCTCGGGAGAGACGCCCTGGTAGGGCGGGACCTCGACCGGGAGGAAGGTGACGGCTTCGACGCCGAAGGCGGCGAGATCGGATTGCCAGCGGCGGGCGGTTTCGGCGTTGGGAGCCACGAGCAGCCATCCGTCCGACGGCAATCCGCCGGCGACGAAGAGCGCGGCCATCGGCGTGAGGCCGCCGACCGACAAGGTCTTGCCTGGGACGAGGCCGTCGGTTAGACGGGCCATGTCGGGATGGGCGAGGAGGTGGTTGAAGAGATCGGAGAGTGAACTCAAAGGGCGCAAGTCCAATAGCTATGAAAGGGAACGCGTGCAAAGCCCCAGTTTACCACAAGGCAAACTGGGGCGAAATGCGCGTCACCGGGCGAGAATTCCAGGGGTGTTGCGATGCCGAGGGCGTTCGTCCCTGCGAGGTGCCTAGCGTTCGCTGAAGCGATCTTGGCTTTTGGAGGACTCTTGGAGCTTGCGTGTTTGATCCTGAATCTCGCGGAAGCGTTCCTTCTTGTTGGGTCGGTGAAGGTCCTTGTAGTCATCCGCGTCGATGATGAAGATCGAGTTGAGTTGCTTGAAGCGGACGTTGTCGGAGTTGGTGACCGTGGCTTCGATGAGGTTGATTTGCTCGGAGAGACCGGCATCGGGAAAGACGAGGTAACCGGTACTGCCATGGCCCGAGCTGTCGACCAAACTGACGGTGTTCACCTGATCCACGCGGATGTTCGAGGCGTTGTTCACGGTGACGTTGCTCAGTAGGTTGATCTGCTCGACGGCGCTGCCGAAGATCAGGAAGACGTCGGAGATCTCCGCGTTGCCGCCTTCGGGGTGCTCGTCGTCGTCGTGGAGGATGTTGACCTTGTTGACCTGGCTGAACTGGACGTTGGACGAGTCGGTGACGGAGATGTTGAGCATGGCGTTCAACTGGGCGACGTTGGTGCCGATCCCCAGATAGCCGTCTCCCTTCATCCCGTCTTTACCGTAGTAGGTGACCTTGTTGATCTGATCGACCGTGAATCCGAGCGTGCCGTTGGCATCCGGGGCTGCCTTGGCCGGCCGGGGCGCCGGGCTATCCGGTAGCGCCTTGGTCTGGGATGCCTTTGATGTCTTGGACGTCTTGGATGTGGATACCTGGTTGTCCGGCGAAGGGGCGGCTTGTTGGGGGGCTGGCGCGCTCCTGCGGCGGGCCTGGATCTCCGACTCTTCCATGGTGGGAAGCAAGGAGCAGCCGGTTGAAGCCAGCAAGGCGACGACAAGGGCGCTCCGAATCGTGGGATGACGCATGGTAATGGATACCTCCCTCTCTCTGAGATCGGGCACCCTTGCGGTGACCGATCGACCATGCCTTCATCATAGGAAAGAAGCGTTAGTTTGAGGACGTTAGATAGGTAGAAGGTCATTGTCGCGACAGGGACGGGAGAAAGCGAGATGGAGGCGCTGTCGCGCCTCCATCGGGTGATCCCTTGGCTTAGCGGTAGCTGCGCTTTTTGTCGAACTTTTTGTCGTCCTTTTTGTCGAACTTTTTGTCGTCCTTCTTGAAGGAGTCTTTCTTTCCGATGTTGTTCGACTGGCTGATGTAGATGTCTTCGATGTCACCGACGATGGTGGCGGCCTGCGTCTGCTCCGCTGCCTGCGCCGCTGTCTGCGTGGCCTGATTTCCACCGGAAGCCGCCGCGGCGGCCTGGGCGACGTCGCCTACGGCGCCGATGGGAGTGTTGGTATTCGAGGCGGTGTTGAGGCTGAGGTCGGTTTGAACGATGGACTGATCGACGTCCTGATCCTGGACCGCCACCTGGGTCTGATCGATCTGGTGGCCGATATTCAGGCTGCCGATGACGTTCGATTGGTTAACGTCGGGGTTCTTCTTGGGATAGAACTTCTTGCTGTAGTTGCTCTTTGAATAGTCGTAGCCCGAGGCGCTCATGGTCGGGGTCTGGGCGCAACCGGTGCCGAGCAAAAGCGCGCCCAGCACGAGGGTTCCGCAAATCTTGAATGATTTCATAGGACTGGTTTCCTCCCAATCTGGCGTGATGTCGGTGCGCCCCACGGCCACCGCTCAAGCACAGTTTCACGATAGGCGAGGAGGGGTTGATGTGAAAACGGCAAATCGACTCAGGGACCTTGGTGATCCCTTAACTTGCTTGATTGGCGGAGGAGTTCCTGCGTGAAGGAGGGACGGGGATTCGGCCGTGAGGACGAGGCTCAGTCCTGGGGATTCTGGGCGCCCAGGACGCTCAGGGCCTTGGAGATGCGCTCGCGCAGGAGGGGTTCGCGCTCGGCCTGTCGGAAGGCGGTTCCGAATTCGCGGATGGCTCCGGAGGCGTCACCGAGGCGCTGGTAGAGGTTGCCGATGCGGAAGTGGAGGTCGGCGTCCTCGTAGCCGAGCACGGCTGCGCGCTCGTACTGGGTGAGGGACTCGGAGAGGGAGCCGCGCTCGTGGAGGAGGGTGCCGAGCTGGATGAGGGCGGCGCGGTGGCGGGGGTTGAGGGCAAGGGCCTTGCGGTAGGCGGCGAGTGCCTGGTCCGAGTCGCGATGGATCTGGTGAAGCATCCCGAGGCGGTAGGGGAGTTCGGCGTTGGCGGGTTCGAGAGGGACGGCGCGGCGGTAGTAGGCGATGGCGTCGTCGTAGCGTTCGTCCTTGACGAAGCGTTCGGCGAGGAGCGTGAGGGGAGCGGGGTTGGCGGGGTCGAGGCGTGCGGCTTCCTTGAGGTGGATTTCGGCGGCGGGGAGGTTGCCGCGTTTGAGCAGGAGGCTACCCAGGAGTAGGTAGGCGTGGACGTTTTTTTCGACGCGGAGGAGGGCTTCGTAGGTGGTTTGCGCTTCGGCGAGCTTGCCGTCTTCCTCATGGAGTCGTCCGAGCCGCTTGAGGGCGGCGGGGGAGGAAAGGGGTTCGAGGAGGGCGATGGCGGCGGCGTGGTCGCCGCGGTCTTCGAGGTCCATGGCGTGCTGGAGGGGGTCGCGGGTGGATTGCCAGAGCCACCAGGCGAAGCTGCCGCCGGCGAGGATGAGGGAGGCGAGGAGGAGGAGGGCGAGGACCCTGGGATTGAGGTTGGGGAGGGTTTTGAGGGGTTTTTTTCCGGGGAGCGGGTTCTTGCCGATGGGTTTCTTGCAGCGGCCGCAGCGGGCGACGAGGAGTCCGGTTTCGGATCGGACGCGGTTGTAGGTGCCGCATTGAGGGCAGATGGCGACGATGAGCGAGGGGGAGTTGGCGGCGTTGGGGTTGCGTTGGCGGTCGTAGGCGTCGCGCAAGGCGGGGTCGGACAGGACGCGGTAGGCTTCGGTGAGCAGCTGGGTTTGCTCGGAGTTCCCCCCCTTGTCGGGGTGGGTGCCGGCCAGGAGCAGGGTCCGGTAGGCCTTCTTGATGATGAGGGAGCTGGCCTTGGGATGGACCTGCAGGACCTCGTAGTAATCGGGCTCGGACATGGATCCTTAGCTTGCTTTGGGGGGGGGGTGAC
>DAZV01000038.1 GCA_002083825.1 Candidatus Sericytochromatia bacterium S15B-MN24 CBMW_12
TACGACGATCTTCGCAACGGTCTCAAGGAAGCCAACGCGCTGGACGCCGAGCAACTGCACGTCGTGAACTTCGGCACCGGCAGCCCCGAGGAAGCCGCGCGCTACGTCTCCTACCTCAACAACCCGGGAGACGCCAACCGGGCCAAGTACCCCTTCCCCGTCCAGAACGCCAAGTTCTTCGAGATCGGCAACGAGATCTCCTGGTCCAAGGTTCGGGGGCACAAGGAACACGCCTCCACCGATATCAAGTACGCGACGCGGGCCAAGCAATTCGCCCAGGCCATGCGCAAGGCCTCTCCGGTCCCCATCCAGATTGGCGCCGTGGCCTCCACCAACTCCAACTTCATGGGTGAGGGTTGGGCGCAAGGAGCGGCGGGGGTATCGAACATCTTGAAAACCATGGGAGATGACGTGGACTTCCTGATCTACCATGGGTATCCGAGCTATCCGATGGCGAACAAGGGGGGCGATCGCATGAGCATCATGGCCCAGAACGCCTGGAACGAGCGCAAATACAAGACCGAGATCATTCCGGCCATCAAGCAGCACGCCAAGAAGAAAGTGCGGTTAGCCAACACCGAGTTCTTCACCGAGATCTACAACGACATCAAGCTCGCCCGCGGCATGTTCGGCGCCCTCTACGCCGCCGACACCGTGACGCTGGCGCTGAACCTCGACATGCTCGTGGCCAACCAGTTCGGGTTCGACCATGGGGACATGGCGGACGCCTCGTTCTTCGTCGGCAACGACCCCAATCAGGTCACCACCATCTTCATGTTCCAGAAACTGCTCGCCGAGCACTGGGGCGACGGCATGCTCAAGACCGAAGGCGTGAACCTTCCGACCCAGTTCGTGAAAGGATCCTCCGATTCCATCGACATGCCGAAGCTGGCCTACACCGCCTCGAAAGGCAAGAATGGCAAGGTCTACGTGATGGTCACCAACCGGACGAACGATTCCGACGTGACGACCAGCGTCGGGCTGGGGCTCAAGCCCCGGAGCGTCACCGCCTACGAGCTGAAAGGTTCGGAGGGCTGGAACTCGGACCATACCAACACCTCCGTCAGCACCAAGGTGGCGAGCCTGGACCGGCCCTACACCTTCCCGAAGGCCTCGATCACCCTCCTCGAGATCACGCCGTAACGCGGCGAGCCTGGAAGCCTCGAAGCGGCCTCCCCAGATGGGGAGGCCGCTTCGTCATTCCCGGCGAACCCCTCGTTCGGTTCACAGGGTCATGGGCTGACCGGAACGACCGGAATGGGGAGCGAGCCAGATCCAGAAGTCGGCGGCCGAAGCTCCCGAAGGGAGCGACCTCGCCGCGGGCCGACAGATCACAGAAAAACCGGCCTCCCCGAAAGGAGGCCGGTTTGAGTTGCGGGGGCAGGATTTGAACCTGCGACCTTCGGGTTATGAGCCCGACGAGCTACCGGACTGCTCTACCCCGCGCCGATTTAATGTCGATGTAATTATCTTACCACGCCTTATCCCAGAGAGCAAGACATCTGAGACAAATAACTTCGGCCCGATCGCTCAGTGCGACAGCTCCGCCACCGGCGTGCTCAGATAGCCTAGCACGCCCTTCGCGATCGCCTCGGCTGCTTTCCGCTGGTACGCCGCGTCTCCCAGCAGCACCTCCTCCGCCGGATTGGATATGAAACCCGCCTCGATCAGGGCCGACGGGATCGTCGGATGCCTCAGCACGAAGAGCTGAGCCTCCCGAACCCCCCGATCCGGCCGCTGAAGATCCGTCACCAGCACCTGATGTATCTGCTGGGCGAACGGCTGGCTCACGGAGGTCCGGAAGTAGGTTTCCAGCCCCAGAGCGCTCGAAGCGTCGTGGGAGTTCGCATGGACGCTCACGAGCGCCTGCGCCCCGAACTGATCGATCATGCGCGTGCGGGTGGCCAGATCCAGGCCCACGTCTCCCGTGCGCGTCAGAACCGCGTTCACCCCTTGCGCTTGCAAGGCCACCTGTAGCTTCAGAGCGATCGCCAGGTTGACCTCGCTCTCCCGCGTCCCACCCGCGCCCACCGCCCCCGGATCGTCCCCGCCATGCCCCGGATCGATCAGGACCAGCGGACGCTTGGACGTGGAAACCTTCTGCCGCCGGATGGCGAGAACCAAGGTCTTGCCGTCATCCTCCAGTCGGTTCTGGATGTCGAGAGGCCCCTCGAGCAACTTGGCCTCGAGCACCCACTGCCCGCCGTCCTCGCTCACTTTCAGCGATTCGATCTGACCCCGGGCCTTGGGCAAGTGGCCCTTGAGGGCGCCCGACGGAATCTGGACCACCAGGCGAGGCGGATCGACCCCCTGCTGAATCCTCAACCGAAGGGTCCGAGCCCCCCGGAGCGTGAGCAGCGTATTGCCGTCCGATTGCGCGATACGAACTCCAACGGCCTCGCGGTCGGGGGACGGCGTCGCCTCGCCGGCATCGCCCAGCAGCTCTTTCGAGCGGGGTTTCGGGCTTTCGGGCGTGAAGGGCTTCGTCTCGGCGGACGCGGCGAGCGAGCGAGCGGCAAGTCGCTCGGGGGGACCGAACGTCTCGGGAGGGCCGAGCACTTCGGAGGAGGCCTGACGTTCCTCGGCAGGCCCCGCCGGATCTGGATCCTCGGGACTCTCACGAGTCTGTCCCCCCGGGGCCAGATCCTGCGGGCGGATCACCAGCCGGTGCCGTCCACGCGGCTGAGAGATCTGGACGGGAATCGGGCGATCGCCGTCGATCACCACCCGCAGGAACCCTCCCTCGGGATGCGCTCCGACACGGATCTGGCGAACCGGATCCCGCTGCACCGACAGGATGCGGGCCATCGTCGGATCCCCGAGCTCGGCGTCGAAAAGGTCCAGCACCACCCGATCCGGCTCTCTGAGACTGAAGGTCCGGAAGCGCAGCGGACGATCGGTGCCCACGATCAGACGATCGCCCGTCCAGCTCAGCTCGGTGACGATCACCGGCAACGGCAGTGATGGGGCACCTTCGGACGCCTGGGGGGCTGGGTCAGCCCCATCAACGGCGACTCCTCCGGCCCTGGAGGTGCCGGAAGTACGTCTGGCACTCGATGCTGGGAGGTGCGACTTGGAAAGCCCGGTCTTGTCGGCTTGCGGCTTGGCGATCGCCGGCGATGCGCCGACGAGCAGCGGTGGCCCGCTCATGCTGAAAACGGCGGCAAGCCCGAGGAAGAAGATGAGGGTCAGTATCCGTCCCAAGATCTTCACGATTCGGTTACCTCATCAAGCCGCATGAGTCTCATTTTTTGCCGCAAGTTCTAAGTTATTAGCCGCAAGTTCTAATTATTAGCCGCGGGCGCTCCCGAAGCCTACCCGAATCTCCCTCTTCGGGCAGTGCGATCGGTCACGCCCCTGCCTGCCGCCGCGTTTACGAAGCCCTCCCCGGAGGTATGATCTCTCCATCATCACGACACGTAGGGAGCCCTTGATGTCCAACAACAACTTCGATCGACTCGCCAAGCTTCCCGCCCTGCAAGGCTTCACCGCCGAGGAGATGGTGACGTTCTTCCGGCTGGCCACCAAGCAATCGCACCAGCCGGGAGACGTGGTCATTCGGACCGGCGACATCGCCGACTGCTTCTACATCGTCGCCACCGGACAGGTCGAGATCTCCCTCAAACAGAATGGCTTCGCCACGCCGCTGGCCCAGCTGGGCCAGGGAAGCCTCGTTGGGGAGATGCCCCTGCTCTATAGCCAGCCCGTGCGGCAGGCTGACGTCACCGTGATCCAGCCATCCACCTTGCTACGCTTCAACTACGCGGCTTACGAGCAACTCACCGCTCAGAACCCCCAGCTGGCCGCGAAGTTCCGGGCCAACCTGGGGAGGATCGTGGCGGGGCGGGTCTGGAGCACCCTGCCGACCGAGCAAGGGAGCGCCAAGAGCCTGGATCCGCTACCCCAAGCCCCCTCCCAGGCGGATGGCCCGGGCAAGGCTCCCAGCAACCGGGACATCATGCGGAAGGCGGGTATTTTCGGGGGCCTCGACGACGACGAACTGCGGCAACTGGAGGCGATCGCACTTCCCATCCCCTTCGAAGCCGGAAGGCCGATCGTTCGGAGCGGGGACGCCGCCAGCGCCTTCTACCTGATCACCTCGGGCTACGCCGAGGTTCAGACCCTTCAGGCGGGGAAAGCCACCCCGCTAGCCCGCCTGGGGCCGGGCCAAGTCTTCGGCGAAATGGCGCTCGTCTACAAGCAGCCCACCCGAACGGCCGACGTGGTCGCCGTGGGGGACGTCAAGGTGCTTTGCTTCCCGTTCGAGGACTACAATCGTCTGGCCAGTAGCGTGGAGGCGATCGGTCGGCGCATGCGCGCGAACTTGGGACGGGTGGCGGCGAGTCGATCCTGGTCGATGCCCGTCGTGGATGAAACCAAGCGCTGAGCGATCCGTTCCGTGCCCGGAGCGCTTAAAAGTAGCGCAGGCGCTTGAACCAGGCCACCAGCACGAGGGCGATGACCAGCATCAGGCCGAGGGCGAAGGGATATCCCCATGGCCACTCCAGTTCGGGCATGGCTCGGAAGTTCATGCCGTAGATGCCCGCCACGAGGGTAACCGTCATCAAGACCGCCGAGATGGTGGTCAGGCGTTTCATGGTGTCGTTGGTTCGGTTGGCCGCGAGCGACATGTAGGCCTCCACGGACGAGCTGACCAGATCCCGGTAGAGGTCGATGGCGTCGGTGATGCGGATCAAGTGATCGTAGACGTCCTGAAGGTGAAGGACGGTGTTCTGTCCGATTAGCGGGACCTCGCGCCGAACCAGCATGACGAAGGCGTCTCGGGAGGGTCCGACCACCCGACGAAAGAGCAGCAACTGCTTCTTGAGGGCGAAGAGGTCGTTGAGGAGGCTCGGTTCGTACTGAAAGAAAAGCCGTTCTTCCAGCGCGTCCAGGGCGTCTTGAATCGAATCGAGCACGGGGAAGTACCCATCGACCAAGGTATCGGCGATCAGGTAGAGCAGGAATCCAGCTCCCTCCCCTAGGGCCTCGGGGGATTCGAACCAGCGTTCCTTGGCTTGTCTCAGGCCTGGGACCGGTTCCCGGTGCGAGGTGACCACGATGCCGGGCCCCACGAAGACGTCGACTTCCTGGAGTTCCACTTGGCCGGTCTGTCGTTTGAAGCTTGCGTCGAAGAGCACCATGAAGACATGCGTGCCGTAGTGCTCCAGCTTGGGGCGCTGTCTTCCCTTGAGGGCGTCTTCGAGAGCCAGGGGGTGGAGGCTGTAGAGGCCGCCTATCCAGGCGAGTTCCTCGCGGGTGGGATCCAGGAGATCGACCCAGACGACCTGGCCGGGATGGCCTGCCGGATCGAAGCCCTGGCGCGAGAGGGGGCTGAATCTGCGGGTTTGGGGATCCATGGCGAGCACGTGTGCAATCATCCCGCCATTCTAGACCCAGGGGGTCAAACAGGAAAGGACGCCCTTTCGAGCGTCCTGCGGCATAGAGGCTAGGATGGGGGTGGGATTAGGGGTTACCGGGCGCGCTTGGGGATCTGATCCATCCAATTGCTTCCGAGCTCGGTGAAGAAGTGATGGGCGTCGATGACTTCGTCAGGGCTGATGGGGGGAAGTCCGGAGAACTTCTCTTCCTCACGGCGGGAGGAGAAGATGCCGCGCACCCGGCCGCCGGCACTCCCTGCTGGAGTCGCCTCGCGGGCTTCGGCGGGGGCTTCGGAAGACTCGTACTCCACGCCCACGATGGCGACGCCTGCGGGTTGGTTGCAAGAAATGCAATGCACGCGAACGACCCAGTAGTCCTTTTCTTCCCGCAAGAGCTTCACTCCTTCTGGAGCAAAGGCCTCGTTGCAGTGGGCACAGCGCAGCTTGCGAAAATGCTCTTGCACGACAGAAAAATTCTTCATCGCTCCCCTTCTCCAATGCCAGTGGTGATGCCGTTTTGCGGCTTGCCTCCATCCTACGGGTTCTATACCCTCGGATTTTGGAAATTAATCGCCACTGTTGACTTGCTGATAGCAGAGGAGCAGGGGTCTTTCGAGGGGATGTGACATCCCGTCGAGGCAGCGGCTAGGTTCGAGCCGATCGACCAAAGGTTGTTTGGGGAACGTAACGATTTCTTGACCCGGGGCGTGAGAATGGGGCCTCGGGGGTGCATAGAAGGCGCCGTTCCGGGGGCGGAAAATATCGAAAGGGCCGGTGCAAACGCACCGGCCCTTTAGCGGAGAGGGGGGGATTCGAACCCCCGATACCAGTTAACCCGGTATAACTTCTTAGCAGGAAGCCGCTTTCGACCACTCAGCCACCTCTCCAGGTTGAGGCGACTTCCACCGTACCATACTGACGCAGCGAGATCAAGCCTGATTCCTTCCCCGCGGCGAAATTCGACGCTCCGATGGGGGAACGGGCCGCAGCGGGGCTCAGTTCTTGCCCAGGACGGCGGCGGCGACCACGTCACCGGTGGCGAAGGCATGAGCCTCGATTGGCTGGTCGCGATAAGCCCGGAAGCCCTTGGCGGGGGTCTGGTAATCGTAGAAGTTGTCGAGCCAGGGTTCGGCGGCGGCAAAGTAGGGGTCGGTGCGGTCCAGCTTCTTGGTCACGGCCGCGTTGCCTTTTTCCCACTGGAGGGCATGGGTCTGTTCGTGGACCACCGTGTTGAGAAACTCCCGCGCGCTGACGAGCGACTTCGGGCCGACGGTGATCTCGCCGCCGTTTCCGGGATGGAAGCCGCCCCGGTAAGGACCGTCCTCGGCGCGGAGCTTCACGGGTCGGAAGCCGTAGATGGCGGCCTGGATGTTCGAGATCCGCGCCCCGAGCTGGAGCTTGAGATCCTGCGGCAGAGATTTCCAGTCCTCGAGGCCCTCAACGATCGGCTGATCCTGGCGAAGCACGCTGATCAGCGCGTCGCGATTGGCGCGATCGTGGCTTTTCCAGTCGGCGCTCTGCGGTCGGGCGGGAATGGCAGGCAGCGGCCCTTCCAGCTGCTTCGATAGCCTATCGAGCTGACTGCTGGGGCGGCTCAGGCTGAGCTGATCGCGCGAAGTGGCCGGCGGAGCGGGACGCGCGGGTTTGGAGGGAGTGGCGGCCACCGGGCGCTTGGCAGGGGTCGGCGCGGCGGCGCGGTTCGATTCGATGCTCGGGCTCATGGGGGATCCTCCTGAGGGATCTTATTCCCTGGATTGGCTGCCTTCTTGCTTGAGTCGTCCCGGACGCGGCGATCGCGGGACCGCCGCTCGGCCCGCGAGGGCCATGGGAATCGGGAACCGAACAGGTATTGGCCGACCGCAGAAATTTGGAGTAAGATGTGGGAAACACCCGCAGGGAGGAGAACACCATGAGTAAACCCGTTGCCGTCAACGACGCAGACTTCAGCAAAGAGGTCCTCGAGGCCGATAAGCCGGTGCTGGTCGACTTCTGGGCCAGCTGGTGCGGCCCCTGCCGCATGATTGCTCCCATCCTCGAAGAGATGGCCAGCGAACATGAGGACAAGCTCAAGATCGTCAAGATCGACATCGATGCCAACGGCCAGAGCGCCCAGAAGTACGGCGTCATGAGCATCCCGACCATGATCCTCTTCAAGGGTGGCGAAGCGGTCGAGCGCCTGGTCGGCTACATGCCCAAGAACCAGATCGAAGCCAAGCTCGCGGGTCGCCTCTAAGAGACCTATAAGAGAATCAAGACCTTCCAGACGCCCTCCGAAAGGGGGGCGTTTTTGCATGCCCGTAGCGGGCCGGGTCGGTCAGAGGCTCGTGGTACGGGGAGCGCGCCGAACTTTCTCCCAGGTCACGCGCTGGGCGCCGGTCCAGAAACGGTAGGCGCCGACCAGGGCGGCGACGTTGAGGAAGACGAAGTAAAACGGCACGTAAAGCCACGAATGACGGATACCGCGAGCCTGCAGCCACCAACCCGCCAAGGCCGCAAGGTACAGGATGAGCTGCAACTGCAAGAGCCAGGCGTAAAGTCCACCTAGCTGCCATGCGAGAAGCAGGTTGCTGAGCAGTATCACGGGAAGCAGCGCGGGGACCAAAACCCAGCGCAGCACGCGGTGAGAGAGGTACTGTAGCCAGATCAGCGGGCGTCTCGGAATGAGCAGCGGCCAGAGCCGGATGATCGCTTGCCACCCGCCCGCGACGATCCGGGCCTTGCGCTTGAACTCCTCGGCGACGGTCACCGAGGCCTCCTCGGTGGCGTAGGCCTCGGGCTCGTAGACCACCCGCAAGCCACGCGCCACCAGGCGCATGCTCATCACGAAATCATCGAGCAGGGTATCGTTCTCGATGGGCACGTAGGCCGAGCGCCTCAGGGCCACCAACTCGCCCGCCGCGCCCATCACGGAGCTGATGCGGGAGTCCCAGCGCTTCAGCGCGGACTCGTATCGCCAGTAGAAACCCTCTCCCTTGCTCACGTCGTCCGAACCAGGCTTGATCCGCTTCTCCCCGGCAACGGCGGCCACCATGGGATCCTGGAAGTGCCGAACCAGAAGCCTCAGCGCCTCCGGATTGAGCATCGCGTTGGCGTCCGAGAAAACCACGATCTCAGCGTCCAACGTCGGAAAGACGCGATTGAGCGCATGGATCTTCCCCCGCCGTTCCCCCGCATGCATCACCCTCGTGCCCGCTACCCCAAGCGCCAGATCCGGAGTCCGATCCGTCGACCCATCCGTCACGATCACCAGCTCGAAGCGATCGCAGGGATAGTCCAGCTGGAAACTATTGGCAATCTTGGCGAGGATCACCTCCTCCTCGTTGTAAGCCGCCACGACCAGCGAAACCCGCGGCAGCTCCCCCTCCGCCTCGGCCGGCTCCGGGCGCCTCAGCCCCCACGCCAGGAGCGCCGCCAGCGCCCCGTAGCCCAAATAGGCATACATCACCAGCATGACGGCGAGCCAGAAGATGCCTTCCATGATCCCTCCGCTGATCCCCCCGCTGATCCCTCCGCTGATCCCGCCTCGACCCGACCGCCTATCCCCACCCTAGGGGACAGCCCCCCAAGGAGCTAGGGCGCGAGGCCCAATAAACGCTTCAAATGGCGCGAACGTACCGTCCAAGCCGATTTCCCCGTGCTACAATGGGGGCCTTCGAAGGAGGCAAGCAGTGGAGACCCAGATCCGCTACGTCACCGGACGAACCGCGCGCGCGCGCATCCGGGGAGGACAACTCGTCGTCACCGTGCCGCGACACTGGCCCCCGACCGAAATCGAAAGCGCCCTCGCCAAGTTCAAGCGCTGGGCCCATAAACATTCCCAAACCCTGCAAGCACTCCCCATGCCCGAGGACATCCCCCCCGTCAGCCTCGACGCCCTCCTCGACGCCGTCGCGCGGGTCAATGCCGAAACCGTCGACGTCGCCTACCTCGGCGTCCGCATCGGCCGCTCCCGCTACACCCGCCTCGCCCAGGTCAACCTCAAAACCCGCATCCTCACCTTTTCCCGCTACGCCATCAACGGACTACCCGAGCGCGCCCTGCGCTACTTGATCCTTCACGAACTCGCCCACCTGATCGTCCCCAACCACTCCGCCAAATTCTGGGCCCTGGTCGCCATCCACGAACCCGATTACCGCCGCCAACGACAGATCGCCCAGAACCACTACCAGCGCATGGCCGCCATCGACGACCGCCCCGAGGAACTCCCGCCTCCCGCCGCGCGGCCCGACGCTCGGCGTCCCGCACCGGCCCAAAAAAAAGGCCGGGGCAACGCCCGGCCGGTCCAGCTCTCGCTATTCTGAATTAATACCCGGAGCCCTCCGCTCGAACTACCGCTCTCGGCCAGACCCGGCGAACTCCGAAGAACTCATGGCTCCCCGGGGCTGAAGGCTCGGCGGAACCGAAACTCAGTTCCGGAATTTGGAGGCCAGCTTCGAGGCTTCCTCGTTGGCCACCGTCTGGATGCGATCGAAAAGCGCCTTGGCACTGGCCGAGTCCAGGTACTCGTTCACCGCCCAGACCCCGTCTTCCTTGCGGTACTCCTGATGCAGACCGCTCTTGTACTTGAAGTCGATCACCGCGAGCGAGGTCCCCTCGTCGAAGGTTCCCGACGCTTCCACGTCGTATCCCGCCACCCGGAGCGCGGCCTGAACCTGACGAACCTGCTCGGGGGTCCCCGAATCGGGCCCCACGGCCTCATCCCGGTAACGGGCGACCTCGGTCAGGAAGCTGCGAACGTTCTCCAGATCGGGAGCGAGGCGATACTGGGCGGCGATCGCCGCCGCCTTCTCGGCCGTGAGCCCCTCGCCGGTTTCGGTCGGCAACGCCCCCAGCCGGCCCATGGTGCTCGCCATGCCAGAGGTCAGCATCATGAAGGGACTGGTCTTGCTGACCCGCGTCGCCAACTGGGCAAGGTTGTCCGCAGAGGGCAAGAAGGCCACCGCATGCGTTCCGGCCTTCACGCCGCCGCCGGCTGCCAGGTTGACGCCCTTGGCCGCCTCGTCGACCATGGTCGCTCCGCGCGCGCTCTGCTCCAGGCGGCCCGCCATCGTTCCCCCCTGAGCAAGCGGCGAGAGCTCCTTGATCACCTTGGCGGCCCTCGCCAACTCATTCGCCGCCTTGGAGACGGGGCCCATGATCTTGGCCGCTTCCGGCCCCATCTTGAAGAGGGCCTGGGCAGCCGTGATCTGGCCCTGGGCTGCCAACGCGCTCGCCTGAGCGACCCGCGAGGAGTACTGGGCGGCGTTCTGAGCGGCCGAGGCAAGCCTGGCTGCATCGTCGACGGAGGTCGCGATCCGCGCTGCCTGCTCCAGCTGCGCCGCACGCTGCGCGTAGGATCCCGAGAGCCGCTCCAGGGAATTGGCGTACCTGGCGGCTTTGCTGGGATCGGCGACCAACCGCTGGGCGATCCGCCCCGCATTCTCGATGTGCTCGGCGCCCTTGACCCCGAACATCGAGGCTTCGATGATCGCCCCGCCGGTGGCGGCGACGGTGGTGGAGGCCTTGGCGATCGCCGCCTGCGCCTTGCCGCCGCCCGTCACGAGGCTCTTGATTCCCTTGACCCCGTTGGCGATCTCGGTGGGCCCCACGAAGAGCGAGCCTATCTCGACGATGCCGCGGCCAATCGCCTTGCCCGGCCGACCCTCGCGGAGGGCCTCCTTGTAAGGCTCGACGAAGGCATGCCCCAGCATGGAGAGGCCTTCTTTGGGGTTGGTGACCAGCTTGGTCGTGATGAACGCGATCCCCTTGAGGGTCTTGATCGGATGCCGGACCAGATTGAAGAGCCCCTTGCCCATGTCGAGGATGGCCTCGCCGCCTCCGATGAAGACGTCGCCGAGGTGGCCCAGCAGCCCGCGCTTGGGGGGAGGGAGGGGGGGGGA
>DAZV01000012.1 GCA_002083825.1 Candidatus Sericytochromatia bacterium S15B-MN24 CBMW_12
CGTCCTTTCCTGTAGTTCGCACTTACGGAAAGACCATGGCGGCGACCTTTTTTCAAGGTGCCGACCGGGATTTACACACTATACGGGACGCAACCTTCCAGGACGTGGTCCTATTCTCCGGCACGGTTCTGGACAACCTCCTCGTGGGACGTCCGGACGCCTCTCGCGAAGAGGTCGAGCGTGCGGCGAGAGCCGCGCGCGCCCATGACTTCATTCGTGCGCTTCCCCTGGGATACGACACCGTGCTGGGCGAAGGGGGAGCGAACCTCTCGGGAGGCGAGCGCCAGCGCCTCTCCATCGCGCGCGCCCTCCTCAAGGACGCCCCCATCGTGCTTCTCGACGAAGCGACCGCGTCGGTCGACGCCTCCGCCGAGGCCGAGATCCAACGCGCGATCGACGAGCTCGTGCGGAATAAGACCGTCGTCGTGATCGCTCACCGCCTCCGCTCCGTGCGTCGGGCCCACCGCATCGTGGTGCTCGAGCGAGGGCGCGTGGCCGAGACCGGATCTCATGACGCACTCCTTGCGCGTGACGGCGCGTATGCCGCCCTCTGGCGGGAGCAGGAGCGCGCGAAAGGCTGGAGGCTCGACAGCAAAGGGCTGGCGCTATAGCGCCAGCCCTTTGCTGTCGAGCCTAGCGAATCAAACGCTGGGCATCACGACCGAGAGGCTGGGCGCCGGGCCGAAGCCCTCCGCTTGCTCCAAGATCAGGCTGATGGCTTCCTCGGTATCCGCGCAACCGATCACCACCAGGTCTCCCGCCTGAGCCATGTCCATCGCGAACTGAATGGCCGCGGGTTCGTCGGGGACCATGTGGCAGCGCTCCGGCGGCATGCCGGCATCCAGGGCCGCTTGGTGGATGATCCGCGCGGCTTCTCCGCGGGGGCGTCCCCGCAGGTCGGCCATGTCGCGAACCACGAGGTCGTCGAAGTACTTGGCGCAGATCGCGCCGGACTCGATGAGCTTGGATTCGTAGCGATCGCCCGGAACCGTCACGACGCCGATCAGACGCTTGTGCTCCATCTGCTTGGCGGTCTCGCAGATGGCCCGGTACGACGCGGGGTTGTGGGCGTAATCGATCAGCACCGTGAAGTCGCGAACCCGGACCAGGTTGAGGCGACCGGGATTCTGCTCGATGGTCGACTGGAAGGTGCCCAGGCCGTTGACGATCTGCTCCTGGTTGAGCCCCGAGTGCAGCAGCATGGCCACGGCGGCCAGGGCGTTGGCGATGTTGTGACGCGCCCGCCCGCCCAGGGTCACCGGAAGGCGCGAGGCCTCGACCAGGGGCATGCGGTGCTCGCCCCGAGCGACCATGATCATCCCGCGACGGAGATAAACGGCTTCTCCGCCCTTGCCGAGGTGCTCCTCCAGGGCGACGCTGTGGTCCTCCATGCTGAAGAGCACGATCTTGGTACCTTCAGGAGCCTGCTCGGCCATCTCCAGGACCAGCGGATCGTCGGCGTTGAGCACGACCATTCCCTTGCAGTACTTCACGATCAGGCCCTTGACCCGGGCGAGGTCGGAGAGGGTTTCCGCGCCGTGCTGGCCGAGGTGGTCGTCATGAATGTTGAGGACGGCCGCCACGTCACAGCTTTCGAAGCCCAGTCCCCGCTTGAAGAGGCCGCCGCGAGCGGTCTCCAGGACAGCCGCTTCGACGGTGGGATCGGTGAGCACGGTGCGAGCCGACCAGTAACCGGTGCAGTCGCCCTTGCTGATGCGCTTGCCGTCGAGGTAGATACCCTCGGTGGTGGTGATGCCCGTGCGGATACCCGCCTGGCGAAGGGTGTGGCCGACCATGAGGGTGGTGGTGGTCTTGCCGTTGGTGCCGGTCACGGCGTAGATGGGGATGGTGACAGGCGCTCCGGGCGGGAACAGCATGTCGACGATGGCGGCTCCCACGTCGTGGGGCTTGCCTGCGGAGGGATGCTGGTGCATGCGGATGCCGGGGGCGGCGTTGACCTCGATGATCGCCCCGCCCTGCTGATCGAGCGGCTGGGAGATATCCTCGCAGACCACGTCGATGCCGGCGACGTCGAGGCCGATCTTCTTGGCGGCCCGGACGCAAAGCGCGGCGTTGGCAGGATGGATGATCTCGGTGAGATCGATCGCGGATCCGCCGGTGCTGAGGTTGGCGTTCTCGCGCAGGAGCACGATCTGGTCGGCGAGCGGGACCCCGTCAGGATCCAGGCTTTGCTTGGCGAGCACCGCCATGGCGCCGGCATCGAGCTTGAGGCGGGTCAAGGGCTTGAGGTGACCATCGCCTCGCAGGGGATCCCGGTTGGCGAGATCCACCAGCTCCCGGATCGTGCGCTGGCCGTCCCCGACGACCTGCGCGGGGATGCGACGGGCGACGGCGACGACATGATCGCCCACCACCAGGACCCGGTGGTCCTTGCCCTGGATGAACTGCTCGACGAGCACCGAACGACCGTATTCGCGCGCCCACTTGAAGGCCTGCTCGACCTCTTCGGGGGTCGACAGGTCGCAGGAGACGGCCTTACCCTGATTGCCGTAGTGAGGCTTGACCGTGACCGTCCCCCTAAGGCGCCTTGCCATGTCCTGGGCCCGTGCCAGCGAGGTGACGGCCTCGCCGCGGGGGACCGGCAGACCCGCTTCACGAAGAAGGGCGTTGGTGAGGTCCTTGTCGGAGGCTATCCCGACCGCGATGTGACTGGTTTCGGAGGTGAGGGCGGCCTGGATGCGCTTCTGGTATTTGCCGAGCCCCAGCTGGAAGAGGGAGGCTTCGTCGGTGATGCGGGTGGTCGGGATGCCCCGGCGCTTGGCGGCGTCGACGATGGCGGCGGTGGAGGGCCCGAGGGCATGGCGCTCGCACCAGTACTTGAGGTTGGCGAGGTCTTCCGCGAATTCCGCGGGGTCGATGTCGCCGCCGCGGCCCAGGGTCGAGATGAGCTTGAGACCGAGCGGGATGGCCTCTTCGACGACCTTCTCGAGCTTGTAGGAGAAGACGACGTTGTAGAGGCCGGGCTTACCCTTCACTTCACGGGCCTTGCCGAAGCCCACCTCGACGCCGGCGAGACACTGCAGCTCGATCAGCGTGTGTTCGAGGATGTGGGCCATGTAGGTGCCCTCGTGAAGCCGTTCGACGAAGCCGCCGCGGTAGCCGAGGGAGCAGCGGTGGTCGGCGAGCGAGGGGAGAAACTTGGTCAGCTTCTCGGTAAAGCCGGGCACGGCCGCGGACGAGATGTCATGGAGATCCTCGAGATCGACCACCAGCCAGTATGCCGGACGAGGAGACCAGATGTTCGGACCACGCAGGACGCGACGTTCGAGGATCTTCAAGCTTCTTCTCCTGTTCGGGAAGGGGGTGGTCGGACGGGGGTGCTCGGGATGAGCGTCATCGCGAGGGGGAGTCGGAAGTTACCGGAGGGCTTCTTCCGATCGGGGGGCGGGAGCGGTTTGGACGCTTCCGGGACAGCCGCAGTTCCAGTCGGCTCCCAGGGGGACGCGGCTATCGATGTTGAAGGCGAAGCCCAACGGCAGCATGTGAAGCTTGACGCCGTCCATGGCGAGCAGATCGCCGGCGGCGGCCGTGGTGACGTTGGAGTGGGAAATGTCACGGCCATCGAGGATGGTGACGACTCCCGAGCCGATGACCCTGAAGTCGTAGTTGGGGCAGATGACCATGGCGGTGTCCTCGTCGACGCCGATGCCCAGGATGAAGGGGTTCTGGGCGACGATGCTGAGAAGGCGGCCGATGCGCTGGCGCTGGAGGAAGTGCTGGTCGAGCACGACCCGGCGCAGGAGGCCGAGTCCGGGGGCGAGGTGAAGCATGTGCTTGCGGGGATGGAGGCCCTGGCCCCCCTCGACGATCATGTGCTCGGAGATGGCGGAAGCGCCGGCGGAGGTGCCGGCGATGAGCAGGCCGCGTTTGTGGGCGCGGTGCATGGCCTTGGCGACCTCGGAACCGCCGAGGATAGAGGAGAGGCGGGATTGGTCGCCCCCGGTCATGAAGACGCCGGTGCTCTGGTAGACCAGGTCGGCGTTGACGGGGTTGTTGGCGTCCTCGCGGCTCTCGATGTCGAGGAAGTGAACCTCACGGGCGCCCAAGCCCTTGAAGATGCGCGAGTAGGTCTCGAAGCGTTCCAGGGGGTTGAGCGAGGCGGTGGCGATCACCGTGATGCGGGCGTCGCGCCCTCCGGCCAGATCGACCACGGAAGTCAAGATCTGCCCGTCGAGTTCCTTTGACTCGGCGCCGCCAATCACGATCAGGTGGCCCCGCTGGGCCGGCACTTGCTCCGCTGGGATCACGCGCAACTCCTTTTGGTCCAAGGCGCGGCGCGTCGTGCGCCGCCGAGCTTCAAAGCCGGCCCGAGACCGGAAGAATCGCCTACGATCCAGTATAAGGCTTCATGCGGCGCGCATTCAAGCCTGATCAGCCCTTCGGCTAGTCCGCGGGATGGCGTCGACAATCAGTCGGACGGCCCTCCCTGGCCGTCAAGGCAAAGAAAGAGACGCCCATGCCATGCGTTCAACACCCCGCCGGACCTTCGACGGGGTCCGAATGCCCGGCGGGAAGAACGGGTATGATACCGCTCATCACGGGTGATCGAGGAGGGTAAAGATGCTGGGAGTTCTTCATAGTACGGGACGCATCATTCTGGGAGGCCTACTGACAGCGGCCTTACTGGCCTTGCCCCTTCCAGCCTGGGCGGGGCCCAGCATTCAGGGCAAGGTGGTGAGGGTTTCCGACGGAGACACGCTGGTCGTGCAGGTCGATCCCAACCGGCAGGAAAAAGTGCGTCTCCTGGGCGTCGATACCGCCGAGATGGCCCAGAAGCCTTGGGGTGAGCGAGCGAAGGTCTTCACCGAGAAGCTGGCCTTGGGCAAGATCGTGAGGCTCGAAACCGACGTGCAGGCCCGGGACCAATACGGGCGGCTCCTGGCCTACGCTTACATCGGCAAGACCTTCATCAACCATGAACTCGTTCGCCAGGGCCACGCCGTGCTACTGACCTACCCCCCCAACGTCGCTCACGTGGAGGACTTCACCCGCGCGCAGAAACTGGCCCGCACGGAGGGCAAGGGCATCTGGAACCCCAAGGATGGGCTGGATCAGAGCCCTCGCGACTACCGCCGGCAGAAGCGGAACGGGGGCGGCAAGAACAGCGGGATTCCCCTGGCCGCACAAGCGGAAGCAGCGGCCGAGCAAGCGAACACCTCCGGGGCGGGGAACGTGGGGGCCGCGAGCGCGGGGGGCGTAAGCGAGGGGGGCGTGATCGCCAATGGCAAGAGCCGGATCTTCCATGACCAGACCTGCCCATCGGGGGATAAGATCGGCGCGGGCAATCGGATCGTGCTGCCGTCGGCCGCCGAAGCCAAGGCCAAGGGTTATGCCGCCTGCAAGCGCTGCGGGGGCTAATAGCTGCGGGGGCTATTAAAGGAACCTGGGATCAGTAACACCCCTCCCAGCCCCCCCATTGGGCCTGCGGGCCCAGTTAGGCTACGCCTAGCGAGGGGGGAGGGAGTTAGGGGCTACTTGAAGACCGGTTCGGAGTGGCGGGCGAGCCGCTCCTCCGAGGTCAGCTCTACGTCTCGGTGCAGCGAGTTGCCATGGGCATCCATGGTGACCACCGCCGTGAAGCCTTCGACCTCGAGGTGCCACATGGCCTCGGGGATGCCGAACTCCATGAAGTCGACGCCCTCGACCTGCTTGACGCACTCGGCGTAGTACTGGGCGGCTCCGCCGATGGCGTTGAGGTAGACCGCGCCGCTCTCCTGGAGGCCCTTGAGGGTCTTGGGACCCATGCCGCCCTTGCCGATGATGGCGCGGAGGCCGAACTTCTCGATGATGTCCGCCTGGTAGGGTTCCTCGCGGATGGAGGTGGTCGGGCCGGCGGCCAGGATTTTCCAGGTACCGTCACGATTCACCGCCACGGGGCCGCAGTGGTAGAGCACGCCGCCTCGAAGATCCACCGGGGCGTCGTGATCCATGAGGTGCTTGTGGATGGCGTCGCGCCCCGTGTGCATCGCGCCCTTGATCTCCACGACGTCGCCCACCTTCAGGGAGCGGATCAGCTCCTCGCTGATGGGAGCCTCGAGCACGATCGGCTTCGGGGCATCCTGAGCGACTTCGCTACCGACGGCCTGGGAGGCCATCCTCGGGGCCACGTCGGCGGCAATCCGGTGCTGCCAGCCCTGGATCTCGCCGCTCGCCGCGTCGATCGTGATGCCCAGGCGGCGGAAGGCCCAGCAGTTGTAGGCGACCGAGACGAAGAAGCTGGCGGGAAGGCGGTTCAGGACGCCTACCTTGCAGCCGAGGAGGGTGACCTCGCCGCCGAAGCCCATGGTGCCGACGCCGAGCTGGTTGGCCTTATCCATGACGTAGGCTTCGAGTTCGGCGAGCCGCGAATCGGGGTTCAGGTCGTCTACGCTGCGGAGGAGTTGGTGTTTGGCTTCTTCGTAGCCGGTGGTGCGATCGCCCCCGACGGCCACCCCCAGGAAGCCCGCCGAGCAGCCCTGTCCCTGCGCCTGATGAACGGCATGCAGGAGGCATTTGCGAACGCCGTCGAGATCGCGTCCGGCCTTGCCGAGTCCCGGGACTTCCATGGGGAGGGAATACTGGATATTCTTGTTCTCGCAGCCGCCGCCCTTGAGAATGAGTTTGACCTCGATCTCGGGGGATTCCCACTGTTCGAAGTGGATGACGGGGGTGCCGGGGCCGAGGTTGTCGCCGGCGTTCTCGCCGGTCAGGGAGTCCACGGAGTTGGTGCGGAGCTTGCCGTCCTTGGTGGCGCGGGCGACGGCCGAGCGAATGGCGGCCTTGATGGTCAGCTGGTTGACGCCCACCGGGGTGTGGACGAAAAAGGTGGGCATGCCGGTATCCTGGCAGAGCGGCAACTTGGTGTCGGCCGCCATGTCGATGTTCCGGCTGATGGTGCCGAGGGCCATGGCCGAGCGGGTCGTGGCGTCCTCTTGTTCCTTGGCCCGTCGAATCGCCGTCCGGACATCCGCCGGCAAATTGGTGGCCGTCTCCACCACGAGCTGGTAGAGGCTCTCTTCGAGCGTGGTCTGGTAGGTCATGACGAGGTTCCTCATGGAGGGGGGATCCGATGCCTCCAAGCTACCACGGGGAGCGAGGTTTCTCAAACGAACCCGCCCATCATCCCCCCATCCAGCTTGCCCGCGCCTCTGGCGATCGCTAGAATAAAGATGGGAACTAAACTTGAGGAAGGACGCGCCGCCATGGAACCGACGGGATTGACGGAATCGACGGCTTTGACCGGTTCGGTCCAAGCGATGGAGCCGACCCCGGAGCTGCGCCACGAGATCGACGGCCTCCGCCGCGAGCTCGAAGAGCATAACTATCGCTACCACGTTCTCAATCAGCCGACCATCAGCGACGCCGAGTACGATCGGTTCTTCCGGCGGCTGCAGGAACTCGAACTCGCGCACCCCGAACTCGACTCCCCCGACTCCCCCACCCACCGGGTCGGCGCCCCCGTCCAGGAGGGCTTCGGCACCCTCCGCCATCGCGTCCCCATGCTCAGCCTCGCCAACGCCTTCAACGCCGACGAACTCAAGGCCTGGGATGTCCGCGTCCGCAAGCTCCTCGGCACCACCGGCGAGGTCACCTACAGCGTCGAACCCAAGATCGACGGCCTCGCCATCTCCCTGCGCTTCGAAGCCGGACGCCTGATCGAGGCCGCCACCCGCGGAGACGGCGTCACCGGCGAGGACGTCACCAGCAACATCCGAACCATCAAGGACATCCCCTGGCATCTTCCCCCCTACTGCCCCGAGAATATCGAGGTCCGCGGCGAAGTTTACATCGGCAAGGACGACTTCCGAAAACTCAACCAGGAACGCGAGCAACTCGGCGAGCCCAACTTCGCCAACCCGCGCAACGCGGCAGCCGGCTCCCTGCGACAACTCGACCCCCGGATCACCGCAAAGCGCCCCCTGGGATTCTGGGCCTACGGAGCCATCGGACTGGATGGTATCACGACCCATTATGGCGCGCTCGAAGCCGTGGGGAACATGGGCTTTCCCGTCTACCCGGAAGTCCGCCTGGTAACCGGAATCGACGCCGTCGAGGCCCTCTACCAGCGCTACTGCGAAACCCGCGAGGCCATGCCCTTCGAGATCGACGGCATCGTCATCAAGGTAAACTCCCTCGCCGATCAGGAACGGCTCGGAACCGTCGGCCGCGAACCCCGCTGGGCGATCGCCTACAAGTTCCCCGCCATCCAGGAGAATACCCGACTCGAAGATATCACCGTCCACGTCGGCCGCACCGGCACCATCAACCCGGTCGCCATCCTCACGCCCGTCAACATCGGCGGGGTCGTCGTCAGCCGAGCCACCCTCCACAACGAAGACGAGATCGTCCGGAAGGATCTTCGTATCGGCGACTGGGTCGTCGTCCAGCGCGCCGGCGACGTCATTCCCCAGGTCGTCAAGGCCATCCCCGAGAAGCGAACCGGCGAGGAGCGCCTCTTCCAGATGCCCACGACCTGCCCGGTCTGCGGAGCCCCCGCCGTCCGACTCGAAGGTGAGGCCGCCCGCTACTGCACCAACGGACTCCAGTGCCCCGCGCAGCTCGTGGAGAGCCTTCGTCACTTCGCCAGCCGACGCGCCATGGACATCGAATGGCTGGGAATCAAGGTCGCCGAGATTTTGGTGGAAGCAAAGCTCGTGAAGGACGTCGCCGACCTCTACGCGTTGACCAAAGAACAACTGCTCGCGCTGGATCGCTTCGGGGAGAAGAGCGCGGACAACCTCCTGGAAGCCGTCGAGCAGAGCAAGAGCCGATCGCTGGATCGCCTGATCTTCGCCCTGGGCATCCATGAAGTCGGCGAGGTGACCGCTCGCCTGCTCGCCAAGGAGTTCCGGAGCATGGAATGCCTGGCCGCCGCGACCTGCGAGGCGCTTCAAGCCATCCCGTCGATTGGTCCGTCCATGAGCGAAAGCATCGTGGACTTCTTCGCCGAGGAACATAACCAGAAGGTCCTGGCGAAGCTGAAAGCGGCGGGGCTGGCCATGGAGCTCGCGGAGACGCCCGACGTCCCCCCCGACTCGCCCTTCGCGGGCCGAGAGGTCGTCTTCACCGGAAAACTGGAGACCATGACCCGCGGTGAAGCCCAGGAACTGGTGGAGCGGCTGGGCGGAACGGCAGGTAGCGCCGTGACCCGGAAAACCTCCCTGGTCGTCGCCGGAGCCGATGCGGGGTCCAAGCTGGACAAGGCGCGAAAGCTCGAGATTCCCATCATGACCGAGTCCGAGTTTGCCCGCTGGGTCGCCGAGGCCCAGGGCTAGGCTTTTCAGGGATGAGCGGAAGGCCCCGAGCCAAGGGTTCGGGGCCTTCCGCTTGTTTCTTTCGGGTCGTTTCGGGAGGCATGGCTACTTGAGGGTTTGCTTGCCGCGCTCGATCAGTTCCTTGACCTTTTGGCCGCCCTTGTGGCCGATTTCAGAGTAGAACTCGGGGCCGTACTTGTCACGAACCTTCTCGCCTCCGAGCCTTCCGGCTTCGGCGACGGTGAGGTTACCCTTCTCCTGCACCTTGGGGGCAGGAGTCCAGGTACTCGTTCGTTTCCTGGCCATCCTTCGCCTCCTTTACTCCTCCAACGCCCGTTTACCGGCGTCGATCAGCTCCTTGACCTTCTGGCCGCCCTTCTTGCCGATCTTCGAGTAGAACTCGGGGCCGTACTTCTCCTTGGTCGTGTTGCCGCCCTTGCGGCCGCCGATCTCTCCGCCCTTTTGGCCGATTTCGGAGTAGAACTCGACGCCGTACTTGTCACGAACCTTCTCGCCCCCTAGCCTGCCGGCCTCGCGGGTCGTCATGTCTCCGGATTTCGGGTTACGCGCCATGACTTTCCTCCTTGATGACTCGATTACGCCGTCCGATACGCCGTCCGAGGGGTTCCCATCGACTCCCCATCCGGGAAGGAGCCCTCGGAGTCGTCTGGAAACGGGCGTCTCTCCCAGTTGGAAAACTTAACGAAGAAGTCTAAAGAGCCCCTGAAGCGTTGTCAATCATTGCTCGCATCCCCGAGATCCCCCCGCGAGCCGCTCCGCCCACCGGCCTCAAGGCTGTGTTTCGCCGCCCTCCTTGCGCCCGCGCTCGATCAGCTCCTTGACCTTCTGGCCGCCCTTGTGGCCGATTTCCGAGTAGAACTCGGGGCCGTAGCGCTGCTTGGTGACCTCACCGCCCTTCTCGCCGCCCTTCTGGCCTATCTCCGAATAGAACTCGGGGCCATGGGTCTCCGCCGTCCGCTCTCCTCCCTTGCGACCGGCTTCCCTGACGCTCATCTCTCCGGCCACGTGCTCCGGACGCGGCGCTTTCTTCTTGGCCATGCGAGCCTCCCTTCCGAAAGATCCCGAAGGATCCCAGAGTTTCCGAGTGCTGGGGGTCGCCACTCGACCCCTGACTTGACCATGGTAACCCCGATCATTCCTCAGTCAACGATGGCTTGACCCTCTCAACGCCCGCTCAGCCGCCAGGTCTCGTTGACAAGGCCAGAGGCCTGAACTAGAGTGAATCGAGTAACGGATTGTTAAGCACCCCCGAAGCGCGATGCGCGGAGAGCCTATCGTGGAGAGCCTATGAGGAATCACGACCGCCAAGACCCCCCCGAGGCCGCGACGACAAAGACGCCCAAGCCCCCGTGGGGCGGGCGCCCGACGCCGGGGCGCGTCCAAGCCATGCTCACCCTGGCCATCGGCATCGCCCTGGGAGCATGCTTCGGGGGGATCCCGGACGATCCCGCTGCCGGCGGGGGGGGCGCTCGCGGAGGAGCCAGCAGTCTCCCGAGCGCCGTGGCCCAGGGAGCGCCGATGAGCTTCCGAGGACTGGTCGATCGGGTGATGCCCTCGGTGGTGAACATCGACGTGACCCGGCGGGTTCGGCCGCAGCTGCCACAGGGCTTCGATCGCTTCTTCGAAAACCCGCCAACCCAGGAGCAGCAGGGGGTGGGGTCGGGCTTCATCATCGACTCCGAGGGCCTGATCGTGACCAACTACCACGTGATTCGCGGGCGCGCCGAGCTCTCGGTCACCCTCCACGACGGAACGGCGCACCATGGCCGGGTGATCGGCACGGATCCGCTGACGGACGTCGCCCTGGTCTCGATATCCGCCAAGGGCCTCAAGCCCTTGACGCTGGGCAACTCGGATCAGATCTATCCGGGGGACTGGGTGCTCGCCCTGGGCAGTCCCCTGGGACTCCAGGAGACGGTGACGGCGGGCATCATCTCGTCGGTGAACCGGGAGGTGGCCATCGCCGAGCGGACCAACTACCTCCAGACGGACGCGGCGATCAACCCGGGGAACTCCGGGGGGCCGCTCGTGAACATGACGGGGCAGGTGATCGGGGTGAACACGGCGATCGCCCGAGGAGCCCAGGGAATCGGGTTCGCCGTGCCCGTCAACACGCTCGCGCTCGTCCTTCCCGAGCTGCGAGCGAAGGGACGGGTGGACCGGGCCTGGCTCGGCGTGGCCGTCTCCGCGATCACCCCCCAGATCGCGGGCGAGATCCCCGGCGCCAAGGCGGGCATCGGGCTGGTGGTCCTCGAGGTGGTCGCGGGAAGCCCGGCCGCCCGCGCCGGACTGAAGCCCGAGGACGTCATCGAGACGGTGGACGGACGGCCGCTCAAGGAGCCCAAGGATCTGATCCTCCACCTCAACCAGAAGAAACCGGGCCAGCGGGTTCAGCTCCGGGTCCTCCGAGGCGGAAAGGCCCGCAACATGGCCCTCACGCTTTCCACCATGCCGTCGAGCGCGGTGAGGTGAATTGACAGCCGCTTAACAAAACTTCATGATGAAGGAGGCCATCCGGTTCTCGAAGCCGGAAGCGGAGCAGGGGATGGCCCACGGGTCGGGTGAACGCGGCGACAGGCGGCAGACATCGACATGACACCGGGAAGGCCGGGAGCGCGCGACATGACATCAGGAAGGCTGGGAGCGTATGCAAGACGGAGCGGGCAAGATCTGGTGGTACCTGGTGATCTTGGTCCTGGTCTGGGTGGGCTTCATGCTCTTCTTTCCCGCCGGCAGCAACCGGGCGGATCTCAGCTACTCCGCGTTCCAGCAGCAGCTGAAGCAGGGAAACATCGAAAGCGTGACCCTGCAAGGTCAGAAGATGACCGGCGAGCTGAAGACCCCCCTGGCCCCCGGCGGAGCGCAGGCGGCGAAGGTCTCGGAGTTCGAGACCCAGTTGCCTCCGGTCGACAACCCGACCCTGCTGCAACGCCTCGAAAGCCAGGGCGTCGTCGTCAAGGCCAAGGCGGAACCCAGCAGCTGGTGGTTCAACCTCATTCTCCTGGGGTTGCCCATCCTCCTCTTGCTCTTCTTGCTGGGCCGCATGGGCATGGGCGGAGGAGCGACCCAGCAGAACGCCTTCAGCTTCGGGCAGTCCAAGGCCAAGCTCTACAGTAGCGAGAAGCCGAAGGTGACCTTCGCGGACGTCGCCGGCGTCGACGAGGCCAAAGCGGAACTGATCGAGGTGGTGGACTTCCTGAAGGACCCCGCCAAGTTCCACCGGCTAGGCGCCAAGATCCCCAAGGGCGTGCTCCTGGTGGGTCCGCCCGGAACGGGCAAGACCCTCCTGGCCCGCGCGGTGGCCGGCGAGGCCGGAGTGCCCTTCTTCTCGATCTCGGCCACGGAGTTCGTCGAGATGTTCGTGGGGGTCGGCGCCAGCCGCGTTCGCGACCTCTTCGAGAAGGCGAAAGCCCGCGCTCCGGCGATCGTCTTCGTCGACGAAATCGACTCCGTCGGTCGGCGCCGCGGCGTCGGGATCGGCAACGTCAACGACGAGCGCGAGCAGACCCTCAACCAGCTACTCTCCGAGATGGACGGCTTCGAGCCCCACCAGGAGGTGATCATCATCGCGGCGACCAACCGCCCCGACGTGCTCGACCCCGCGCTCCTGCGCCCCGGACGCTTCGATCGGCGGGTCGTGGTCGGCCTTCCCGACCGCCAGGGCCGCGCGCAGGTCCTCCGAATTCACGCCACCAAGGTCCCCCTGTCTCCCGACGTCGTCATGGAGGAGATCGCGGGAGAAACTCCCGGCTTCTCGGGCGCCGACCTCATGAACCTCGTGAACGAAGCCGCCCTCCACGCCGCCCGCCAGGGCCTGAAGCACGTCACCATGCGCGACTTCGAGGAAGCCAAGGACAAGATCATCCTGGGCGTGAGGCGCAACACCCTGCTGGACGCCAAGGAGCGCGAGCTGGTCGCCTACCACGAAGCGGGTCACGCCCTGGTCGCCCACTATCAGCCGGGAACCGACCCCCTGCACAAGGTCACCATCATCCCCCACGGCATGGCCCTGGGAGTGACCCAGCAGATGCCCCAGGACGACAAGCACACCTACCCGCGCGGCTACCTGATGGCCAAGATGGCCGTCCAGCTCGGAGGACGGGCGGCCGAGGAGCTGATCTTCGGAGAGGTCACCACCGGCGCCGAGAACGACCTGGTCGAAATGACCAAGCTCGCCCGCCGCATGGTCATGCGCTGGGGCATGGGCGAAGGCCTCGGCCCCATGGCCTACGATCTCGACTCGGAAAGCGCCTTCCTCGGTGACGGAGGCATGGGGTTCGGCGGCGATAAGAGCTACTCCGAACAAACCGCCGCTCGCCTGGATCAGGAAGTCGCCCGGCTGGTCGGAGACGCCAACCAGCGCGCCAAGGAGATCCTGGCCCGCCACAAACGGCAACTCGTCAGCCTGGCCGAAGCCCTGCTCGAATCCGAGAGCCTGGACGCCAAGCAGCTCGCGACCGTGCTCGGATCCAGGGCCAGCTAGGCCTCCGGGAGACCCGCGCCGAAGGGCCAAGGCTGCGGATGACGACGCGACTCCGGCGCTGAATTCAAGGGTTCGGCGCGGAAGGGATCACCGGCTCGCTCTCGGAGTTCTTTCGCTCGGCAATCCGGTAGGCGTCGTGGGCGGCCCATAGCGAGTAAACGCCCGCCAACCCCATGTAGCCGATGTTGATGTACGGCATCGGGTCGAAGCCCGGAGCGGGATCGACTTGCGAGAACCGCCCGCGCCGGTTGAGGGCGAAGTTGGCGACGACCGTGGCGCCGAGCATGGCCGCTCCGCCGGCCAGGATCCCGAAACCCCGCAAGGGCTCACCCGCATAGACCTGCCCCATCCCCGGCATGGGGTTGATGGCCAGCGCCAGGCCGTAGCTCCGGAGGCCTGGATAGACCGGATCCGACTGAATGGCGCCAGGAGCCGCCGCCAGGGCCATGGGCGCGAAGTTGAGCCCCGCGGCAAGCCAGGGGTTGAACGAGGGGCTCGCTTCCGCCGACCACATGGTCTCGGCATGGGCCGGCTTAGCGAGGCCGTGGGCCAGCGCGAGGCCGAGCAAGCAAACGCGTCTCGCCATCCGCACCATCCTAGCGCCCCTTCCCCAGATCGCTGGGGCCGTCCGCGAAATCGCCTTCGACCCGGTAGTGAGTGGCCTCAGGGACGCCGAATATGATGAGCATATAGGCCCACGGCGCGACAGGCTGGACGCCGGGCGTGGCGGCGAGCGCGGTCCCAGCGCCGATGGCGCCGATGAACTTGAGGGCGAAGAGGAGCCAGTCGGGCGTGGCTGAAATCGAGGCGTTGCGGACGGGGCGGCTGCCCGCGGCTCGGGCCAGAATGTCGGTGGGCGAGGGAAGGGTCCCGCTGAATCCCTGAAGAAGCCAGTAGGTATGGCGTTCTTCTTTCTGGAAGTGACCCGTGATCGAGGCCGTGCTGTTCTGCGGCAAGAGGATGAGCGTCTCTTCCCTGGGGGAGAGCTTCATCATCGGGGCGCAGCCGGTCAACAGGAGGGTCAGGGCGACGATGACGGAGAGAAAGCGTGACATGGCGAGGACTCCTGCGGGAAGGACAAACGATGGCTCGGTTGATCATTCGTCGGAATTAACTGATAGCTTGGCTGATTATACGTCAACAATAATGAGATTTGAAGTCGGAAATTCGGGACTTCGCGACGGCCGCGAGCGGCACCCCATGAAGAGGCTGAAGCAAGAGGGCAGGAGCAGGCCTTTCGGGAATCCCGAGTGCCATTATCGAGCTGAAGTCCCTTGACGGGTCAGCAGCACCACGCCGCTCGCCGAGGCGGCCACCCGCGCCCCGGGCAGTCTAGAGGCCATCGAGCGCCAATCCGCATCGCTCAAAAGGGCGGCCGGATTGGCCTCCCAGGCCTCGGGAAGGCTTTCCCGCGAGACCAGGACCTCGGGGCGATCGAGGTAGTAGATGAAGGCGGGGCGGGTCGTTTCCGAGGGGTAGAGGATGCCGAGCGATGCGGCGACTCGCGTTCGGGAAGCCTCGGCGAGCGGCCGAAGATCCGCCGCGTAGCGCGCCTCCCAGTGCAGGGACGCGGGCATCAGCGCGAGCAGCGTGAGCGTGGTGGCTCCAGCGACAACCCACGGTCCGGGGCGCCGTCCCCGGGCCAGCAAGCCGCCTCCGGCCATCAGTCCGACTCCCAGGATCAGGGCCGCGGGAGCGTAGGCTTGCTCGGGGCCGCTGGACGTTGCCAGCGCCCCGCCCGTGGTGGCGCAGGCGATGCCCAGCAAGAGCCAGGCCCAACCCAGGGGGCGTGAAGGCCTGGGATCGTCGATGAGACGATCCAGGAAGCCGCCCAAAAGGAGGGCAATCGCGGGATAGCTCGGAACCACGTACCAAGGCAGCTTGGTCGCCGCCAGGGAGAACGCTCCGAGCACTCCGAGTCCCCAGCAGACGGCGAGCCGGACGGCAGGCTCCCGACGATGCTTCCAGGCACCCCATGCGGCGGGCGGGAGCGCGAAGAGCCAGGGGTGATCCAGCGAGGCGATATGCGCGAGGTAGAACCAAGGCGGCCCGTGATGGGCGTCCATGGTGCTGAGGGCCCGCCCCAGGACATGAAGGCCGAGGTGCGCCTGCACGAAGGCCATGCCGTGACGCTGCCATTCGAGGACGTACCAGGGCAGCACGCAGGCGGCACCCAGGGCCAGACCGGCATAGAGCCAGGGCGATCGCCAGACTCGCCCATCCCGTTGCCAGAGGCTGTAGGCTCCCAGTATCGCGACGAGCAGCAAGGCCAGCGGCCCCTTGATAAGCCACGTCAGCCCGATCGCAACGCCCAAACCCAGGCCAAATCGAGGATCGCGGCGAGCGAGGAGAAAGGTGAAAATGCCGAGTGAGAAGGCGAGGGACAGCGGGCCGTCGAGCATGGCCATTCGGCCGGCCTTGACGAAGGGGAGGGTGGTCAGGAGGACCAGGGACGAGAGCAGGGCGGGGCGAACGCGGCCGAAAACCAGGCGTCCGATACCGTAGAGGACGAGAACCGTGAGGCCCGAGGCGATCGCCGACGGCAGCCGCAGCGCGGTTTCGTTGAGTCCCAACGCTTGGGCGGCGAGGGCCATCGCCCAGATAGCGAGCGGCGGCTTATCGAAGAAGGGAGAACCGCGCCAGTGCAGCGTGATCCAGTCGCCGGTCGCCAGCAACTCCTTGACCACCTGGCCGTACCAGGCCTCGTCCCAGTCGTAGAGTGAATCCTGCCCCAGGAAGAAACCGAATGTCAGGGTAGCCAAGACCATGAGCAGGGCAAGGGGCCCGAGATCCTTCTTCACGACGTGGTCAGCTCCTTCAGATGAGCCAAGAACCGGGGGCCGGAACGGCGTGCGGCCTTGGCAAACAAGAACCCTAGCACTCGATTGCCGGATAGTCTAGCTCCGGGGGGGCGGAGCCGGGGGCGGGGGAGTGCAAGCCGGGGCGTCGAGTGCTGCTTGCACAGTGCGGGGGCTGCGATCTCGGGATCTCTCACGATCTTCTAAGGAACGCCATGGCTACGCCGGCGAACACCCCCCGTAGCCCCCCATCGAGGGGGGCCATGTTAGCGGAAGATTAGGGGCCATGGCTACGCCGTTCATAGCCTTTAGCCGCTTTTTCAGCCTTTAGCCGCTTTTTTCAGCCTTTAGCCGATTTTTTCAGCCTTTAGCCGCGGGCGCTCACCCCCCGTAGCCTCCCATTGGGCCAGCGGGCCCAGTTAGGCTGCGCCTGAGCGAGGGGGGCGGATTAGGGGAAGTTGAGGGGGTAGGCAGGCCGAAAAGCGCGGCGAGATTGCCTTCGATATCCCGGTCGAGTAGCACGGCGGCGGCCGTGTCCGCGGCCGTGCGGCGGGTGACGAGGGCGCGGATGGCGTCGAATCGCCCGGCATCGTAGGGTGGCAATGGCATGCGCATGACGGCGGCGGGATAGACGTTGAGCCCGTTGCCCAGGAGCATGGTGAAGACCAGCGCGCCGATGCGGGAGTTCAGCATGGCGAGCAGAATCGGCAGGTCGTAGCCATCCAGAGAGTCTGGGCGGGGCGAACCCTTTGCGCCGGCGTAATCGCCGTAGCGCCGAGCGAGCGAAGGCGGCAGGTTCGCGAGCTGGCTCCTGAGCTGGCAGCAGAGGACCGAATCATCGGTGTAGAAGCCGTCACGGTCGAGGGCTGCGACCAGGCCTCGACTGCCGCTAACCTTGCGCAGCACGATTTTTTCGTCCTCGAAGAGCTGGGGGAAGAGGGGGCGGTAGAGGCGCGAGGGCTCGTATCTCAGCCACTTGCCCGCCCAGTTCAGGCGGTAGGGGTCGATTCCCTCTCCCTTGATCATGGGGCGGCAGGAGGGATGGTCGGGCTGATCGCGATGGAAGTCGGCGATGGGCACGCCTCGGGCTCCCCAGGTCGCGAAGGCGACCGCTCCGAGGGGGATTCCACGTTCGAGGGTCTGGAGGGCGATCGCGAAGGCCTCGCCGCCCCGGGAGGGAATCCGGGCTTCGGGCAGGTTGCGCAGGGGCGCCTGAGGAAGCGACTCCTGCGGCTGAACGTCTCGATGTCCCGACGCGGGCGGCGAGGCCTCCGGGAAGGGGCGCAGGTCGATCCGGTGATCGGGAGGGGGCGGCGTCTTGAGGGCGGTGACGAGCACGGTTCGGACGGAGGCGCCCGGGAAGACCGTCTCCTCGAGACGGATGAGCGTGGTCTCTTCCAGGAAGCGGCGGCGGAGCGGCTCACCGTAGGCCTGGGTGAGAAAAGCCGACGGGAGCACCAGGGCGACGTGGCCGCCTGGACGCGTGAGATCCAGGGCCTTCTCGGCCATCGGGACGAAGAGATCGAAGCGCTTCTGCAAACTGGGGAAGGCCTTGCGGTAGCGGGCTTTCTGGGCGGGGGCGAGACGTTCGACGTTGAGGAAGGGGGGATTGCCGATGACGGCGGTGAAGCCGCCCTCGCGGGAGACCTCCGGAAAATCTCGCATCCAGTCGATTCCCAGTTCGCCACTCTCCGACGGCAAGAGGCTGTTTCCCAGGCGGAGGTTGCGCTGCAAGCGGCGCGGGTCGCCTTCGAGGTGGCCGACCTGGAGCCAAAGCGCGAGCAGGGCGATCTCGCGGGCGAGGGGATCGCAGTCCACTCCGAAGAGCGAGGCACAGGCGAATTCCCATCGGGCCGCGGAAGACGTGAGGGCCCGCATGGCGAGGGCTTCGGAGAGAAAGGCACCGCAGCCCATGGCGGGATCGAGCAGGCGAGGATGGGGATGCGTCAGGGGTTCCGCGAGCAGGCGCCGGATCATGGCGCGCTCGGTGTAGAAGGTACCTTGGCTCTGGCGGGCGGCCCTCCCGAGAAAGGCCTCGTAATCGCTTCCCAGGTTCTCGGCCGTGAACGCCTTGACCTCCCGTTCTTCGGCGAGAGCCTCCCCCGGGCCGCCCCCGCGCAGCGTGACTGGGCCCGCAGGCCCTGCGGGAGGGGCTGATCCCATGAGGGTTTCCCGGAATCCCGGGAAGCGCTCGAGCAAGCTCAGGCGCTGCGCCTCGAGCCCCTCGGCGAGGTCGAGGCGAGCCGCGGGGAAAGGGACCATGCGCGAGACAGCCAGCAGAAAGCGCCGCTGGACGCCCGCAACGAAATCCTGCAAGGAACGAGAGGGCTAGCGCCAGTCCATGGAGAGGCCGTTGTAGGGGAACTTGGGCTTGTTCTCGGTGGTGTTGATCTGGAAACCCGGGATGGGGGTGTTGAAGTCCTGCCAGATCTGCGGGAACTCGGAGGTGGAGCTTTGCGGGTTCACCCGCTGGCGGTGAACGATTCCGGTGGTCCCGCTGACGGTGTTGAGGTAGGCGATTTCGATGCCGTTGGGATTCCAGATGGGCGAGCTTTCGGTGACGTTCTGGCCGTACTGGTTGATGTTGAGGACGAAGCCCTCGTCGTTCCGGCTCGTATCGGTCACGTAGATTCGTTGGGCCGGCACGGAGCCGGAAGTCTGGTTCAAGATGGGGCCGAAGCGGGTGTAGGCGAGACGCACTCCGTCGGACTGCCATTTCGGCTCCCAGGCGAAGTGCCCACCGGCCGTAAGCTGGGTGAGCTTCTTGAAGAAGCTGCCGTTCTCGATGTTGACGAGGTAGACGTTCCAGGCATCGGATTTCTGGGAGACGGGTTGCTGCTCGGAGGACCTCACGCTCATGGCGAGCGTGGAGCGGCGATCCGGGTGCAAGCTGGGATTCCAGGCCGGGTAGCGTTCATCCACCGCGGTGGTGGTGATGGAGGTCGGGGTATTGCCTTCGCGATCGGTGCTGACCCGGTAGATGTCGAAGTTGCCGCGGCGATCGCTGGCGAAGGCGATCTGGCGCGAATCCGGCGCCCAGGTGGGATCGACGTTCATGCCGGATTCCCCGGTGATGTTCCGGACGAAGCCGGCCGAGTCCAGGGTGTAGATGGCCGAGGATCCGGTTCCCGGGTAAAGCACGAAGGCGACCTGACGGCCGTCCGGCGAGAGGGTGGGGCTGCCGCCGCGAACGGACTGGCCGTTGCGATCCTTGATCGGCCGGTGGTTGGTGACTCCGTAGCCGCCGTCGCCGACGGTTGCGGCCCAGAGTTCACTGGCGCCGCTGGCTTCTTTGGCATAGACCATGGTGTCGCCGCCCAGGTTGATCCGCTCGCTCTGTTGAGCGGAACCGAAGCCGTCCTCGGCCTGAATGACGATGGTATCCCCCTGGACCTGGTTGCCCTGGGCATCCGGGTAGCGCGAGGTGAAGGGGGCATGGTAGGTGAGGGTATCTTTTTCGGTGCGAACGGTCTGCTGGTTCTGATCGATCACGGGATCGCCCGTCAGGATGCGGCCCCGTTCCGCGCGAACGGTGTAGCGAATCGTGCGGCCCGGCATGGTGGAGGCCTGGATCCGGATCTGGGTTCGGCTGCCCACCGAGAGACTTTGGTTCTCGATGTAGACGCTGTGAATGGTGAGCCCTTGATTGACGAAGGGGCATCCGGTCAACAGCAGCGAGGATCCCGCCAGAAGCGGCAGTACTGCGAGTTTGAGAGGGTGTTTGAATCCCACCGGAATGCTCCTTGCGAATGTAGCCGAGAACGCCCGAGCTGTCGCTGAGGGATCTCTCCAAGAACCGAGGGTTCTAGACTTTCCATACCCGGATCGGGCGCGCGGATCTCAGCGCTATTTCACTTTTCGGCGCGATCGCGCGCCATCTTGCGTCGAATTTCCTCCAGGGCCGCCACGTGACGGCTCCCGAGGGGGATCGCGCCGCCCAGTTGATGAGCCAGGTGGTGGACCTTGGCGGTCTGCTCGACGGTCTCCATGCGGTAGTAGGCTTCGTCCAGGCTCCGCCCGAGGGTGACGGCTCCGTGATGGTCCAGGATGAAGGCGTCGTGGGTGGACGCGGCCTTTCGGACGGCGTCCGCGACTTCCGGCGTGCCGGGGGTGGCATAGGGCGTGGTCGGAATAGCGCCGAGCATGAGCACGACCTCGGTGAGGATCGGGGATTCCAGCGAGACGCCGGCCACCGAGAAAGCCGTCGCGGTGGGGGGGTGGGCATGCACGATAGCCAGGACATCCGGGCGAACGGCATAGATGGCGAGGTGCATGCCGAACTCGGAGGAGGGTTCGAGCTCTCCCGCGAGGCGCTGGCCGGCGGAATCCGCCTCGACCAGCATATCCGGCGTGAGGAAGCCCTTGCAGACTCCCGAAGGGGTGGTGAGAAAGCGGTCGAACCCGAGCCGTGCGCTGACGTTGCCGTCGGTCGCGACGATGAGTTCCTTGTCGTAGAGTCGGCGGCAGATCTCGACGAGTTGCTCGCGCAGGGCTTTTTCAGTAGACATGTTCCTACTATACGCTTATACGCCAGCCCCGGAGGAGGCAGCACGGTAGGCGGAGCCCCCGCAACGTCATTTCCGGGCGGTGCCGATGACGAACTCGATAGTTTCCCAGAGTCGGGTGAGGACGTTCCGTCCCTTGGCGTAGAAGCGGATCAGACGTTTGAACTCGACTCCGTCGACCCAGGTTCCGCCGCAGCGCGTACAGACATCGATCGCCACGCCTCCGAGCTTATCGGGGCGGTGGCGCTTCAGCGGGAGCCCGCCGAAACAGACGGGGCATTCGGCTTGCCGCTCGATCTTGGGAATCGAGGCGTTCAAGGCTTCGATCTGAGGGTGCAGGTACTCCAGATGATGGGAGCGCAACAGTTCGGAAAGGGTGCCGCGGCCGAAGAAGGCCCCCGCGCAGACCCCGCAGAGCTGAGCATGCACCGGACCGAGGTAGGTCCCAGCCATGGCTTCCTGGCAGCGTGGACAATCCATTCTCGACCCTCACTGGTAGGCGGCGCCCGTGACGCGGCCGCCGGTTCACGGCCTGCATTTCAATGAGGGCGGCATGGGCGCTCTAGCCCGAAATTCTAGCAGATCCAGGGGGGTTTCACACGCATTCGACCCAGATCTAGCGCCCGAACGAAGCCATGAAGGCCGGCACGGCGGGAGAACGCCTAGCCATCCGTTTCCGGAGCGATCACCAGCGGGGCCCAGACCTTGGCTTCGGTGGCCTCGCCGGTCTCCGGATCGCCCTGAGGGAGCGCGAAAGGATCTGCCGAATGCGGATCCGACGAACCCGGATCGGGGCAGGCGTAGCCGGCGAAGTACTGGTTCTTGCTGGCAAAGGAGACGGAGTCGCCGGCCGGCCTGGCGGGAGAGGGCGGCGAAGTCGGCAACGCCGAAAGGTTTCCGGTCAGCGCGGACTTGGCCCGCGCCCAGAATCCCGTTACGGCTCCGCTGATTTCGTCGATACCCATTGCCTATCACCTCTTGTGCTCATTATGCCCAGTTGCGGGGAGGACGCACCAGAGCGTGCGAAACAAAACGGATTTTCGGCGAGCCGCCCTGCCTGAACCAAGCGGTTGCAGCGGGAACGGGCGATCGGTGCCAACGAGTGAGCGGCGGGAACGGGTAGGCGTCATGAACGGGTAGGCGGATTGACATGGGGGGTATAGATAAGGTGGCGTGGCGATAGTCGCGAATCAGTCGATGGCCAGAGAAAGGATGCGACATGGGCTTCTTGCAACGCCTGCGAAAGCAGGCTTGGGCAGCGATGGCGGTGATCAGCCTGACCGCGTTTCCAGCATGGGCGCAGCCCACTCCCTCGCCGGCCCCCGAGCGGCTGGGGCAGATCTCCAAGCTCAGCGAGGAGGCTCTCGAGTCGATCGACGACGCGCTGGATGCCTACGGCGATCTCATGGACTTCGGCGATCGCTACGGAACGGCCACGCGCGGCCTGCTCGACGAGTTGATCGCGGAGTGGACGATCGCCACCGAGATCACCGAAGCGATCGTCCCGGAGACCGACGATCCGCGGCTGCTGCAGATCCGCTCCATGCTGGCCGCCTCCCGCGCCGACAGCGAGTCCTTCGTGAACACCGCCAAGGAACGCTCGAAGGGTCTGGTATCCTCCGACAACGCCGTTCGCTTCCGACAGCGCCAGATAACCCTCTACAACCACCTCCTGGGGGGGCTGAAACGCGATCGCGACCTGCTTCGCGAGGTGCGGAAACTCAGCGCCAACCCCTAGACCGACATGCGAAGGGCCCGTGGCAAGCCACGGGCCCTTCGCATGTCGACGCTTTCGAACGGGATCAGGCGCGGCGATGAGCCTGGGTGTAGACCTCTTTGAGCCGGCGCTTGGAGACATGCGTGTAGAGCTGGGTGGTCGAGATATCGGCGTGACCGAGCATCTCCTGGACCGAGCGAAGATCCGCTCCGTTCTCCAGCAAGTGCGTGGCGAAAGAGTGGCGCAGGGTATGCGGGGTGATCTCCTTGGTGATGCCGGCTTCGCGGGCGGCATCCTTGACCAGCTTCCAGATTCCCTGACGCGTGAGGCGTCGGCCCGCGTAATTCAGGAAGAGCGCACGCTCTTGGGCCCGCGGCTTGAGGGTGGGGCGAACGTCATCCAGGTAGAGGCGGATGGCGGTGACGGCGGTCCGGCTGAGGGGGACGAGGCGCTCCTTGGAGCCCTTGCCGAGGCAGCGAACGTAGCCGGTGGTGAGGTTGATGTCGATGATGTTGATGCAGGTGAGTTCCGAAACCCGCAGGCCTGCGGCGTAGAGCAACTCGAGGATGGCCTTGTCGCGAAGGTCGGTGGGTTGCTCGATCAAGCGGGCGACCTCGCTCTGATTGAGAACCTTGGGGAGATAGCGCCCGGTCTTGGGACGCTCGATCTCGAGGGTGGGATCGTTCTCGATGAGGCGCTCGCGCAGCAAGTAGTGGTAGAAGCTCTTGATGGCGGCGATTTTACGGGCGATCGAGCTCGAAGCGAGCCCTCTGTCACGCATCTCCTTGGTGAAGAGGGTGATGGTGAAGCGCGTGGTGGTCGCGTAGCTCTCCGTTCCCTGGAGCTTGAGGAACGCGGTGTACTGGCGGAGATCGTTGTGATAGGCGGAGAGCGTGTGCTCCGACAGGCCGCGTTCGACCAGCAGATAGTCGATAAACTCCAAGAGGGGCTGTTGCAAGGACATCCGTGACCTCCCGTGCGCAGCACCAGTTCGCCCCGCGATCGGACTTCCGATCGGGCTGAAACCCAGTTGAATTCGCGCTGATGCGTGCTGATGGGTATAGTAGGGGATGTCTGGCCGGCAAACCGTGTTGGAGGTCACCCGCCCTGCACTTCGTCAGTGAGGGGGAGTTACCGGCCCCCGTCGAAGGGGAACCCGGAAACCTTGCCCCCCCTCGCTCAGGCGAAGCCTAACTGGGCCCGCAGGCCCAATGGGGGGGATAAGGTCCGCCGTCGAGGCGGAATACACTAAACGAATAAACTAAACATGGAAGGCAGGTGGTGACTGAGTGGGTGAAGAGAAAACAGAACCCGCAACAGACCATAAACGCCAAGAAGCGCGCCGTTCAGGAAACGTCCTCAAGAGCCAGGATGCCATCGTGGCAGCCCTGCTCTTCGCGTTCGCGTACTCCATCTCCTTCGTGGCCCAGCATATCTTCCGCTGGTGCTATGCCTTGTTCGTGGAGACCTTCGAGAACCTCCACCTCTACACCGACTACGAACTGACGGGGGTCCTGGGGATCCTGCTCAAGGCCTGCCTGGTCATCATGATCTGCTCGGCGCCCATGGCGGCGATCGCCTTCATGGTGGCCTGGATAGGCAACTTCATGCAGGTGGGCGTGCTGATCACCACCAAGCCGCTCAACCCCGCCGAGGGGCTCAAGAAGCTCAACCCGGTGAAGGGCTTCAAGAACATCTTTTCGATGAAGAAGCTGATCGACCTGGGGAAGGCCTTCATCAAGCTGATCGTGATTGGCTGGCTCTTCTACTCCTCGATCATGGACATGATGGGCCCGATCCTCCAGACCTCCGACATGTCGATCGTCGGGGGGATGGGGCTCGTAGGAAACCTGGTGCTGAGCATCGGGCAGAAGGTCGCGCTCGCCATGGTGGCGATCGCCGGATTCGACTGGTTCCTCCAGCGCTGGCAGTACAACAAGTCCCTGAAGATGTCCCGCAAGGAGATCATGGACGAGTACAAGAAGCTCGAAGGCGACCCTCACGTCAAGGGCAGGCTCCGCCAGAAGCAGATGGAAATGGCCATGAATGCGGGGCGGGGCGCGGTTGCCGATGCCGACGTCGTCATCACCAACCCCACCCACTACGCGGTCGCTCTCGAGTACAAGCCCAAGAAAGGGCAGAAGTCCCCCAGGGTCATCGCCAAGGGCAAGAACGCCTACGCCCTGGAAATCCGCCGCATCGCCGAGGAGAACTTCATCTTGGTGGTGGAGGATCCCCCGACGGCCCGCGCACTCTACCAGCAGGTGGAAGTCGAGCAGGACATCCCCGCGGAGCTGTTCCAGGCGGTCGCGAAGATCATCGCGCTGCTCTACAAGGGACGGCGGCGCCACGAGACCCAGGAACAGGTACCCGCGCAGGATCTGCTGGCAGCGACCCAGCCTGCGTACGCCGAGGACCTGGTGGAACCCGTGGTCGAGACCGTTGCCGAGCCGACGGCGCCGACCGAGCCCGAACCCGAAGAAACGCACGAATCTCCGGACCCGGAGCGGGATCTTACTTCTTAAAGAAGCCCTTGGTGCTGTCGAGCGGGCCGGTGCCCAGCGGCCCAGTGGCCCGCGCCGGCTGATTGAATCCCGTGGGAGGCATGCCGGTAACTCCACCCGATGCGTCCGAGGCGGCGGCCGAGGGAGGCGGGAAAACCCGGCTCAGGATGGGATCCCGTTTGAAGATCTCGTGAAAGTTGCAGATGGGGTAGACCTTGCCCTGGAGCTTGGAAACCTCGAGGCTCTCGAGCATGTCCAAGGCCAGCTCGGGGTCGGCCTCTCGGATGGGTTCGAGCCGGCTTGCGGTTTCCTCGACGCTGCGCCGAGCGTCGTCGAACTGGAAGAGGGCAATTTGGGCGCGACGCAGCAGATCGGCATCCTGGCGGAGCCGGTCCGTGATGGCGACGACCATGGAACGTTCCTGAGCGGTCAAGCCGCTGGCGCTAGCAGTCAAGCCGCTGGCGCTAGCAGTCAAGCCGCTGGCGCCCGAACTCAGGCCGCTGGCCGGCGCAGGCTTGGCGGCAGGCGCGGCAGGAGCTTTCCCGAAGGGATTCTTGCCGAAACCGGACTTGCCGAAGCCGGGCTTGGCGGGGGGGGCCGGTTCGGCGGCCGCGGGGGGTTCGGCGGCCGCGGGCAGGTCGGGCAGCTTCCCGGAGCGAATCGCGGTGTCGGCGGCTTTGAGGATTTTCATCCTTTGAGAGAACCGATCGATGATGGTGCGGCAGAGGGCGATCTGCTCCTCCATGGCGCGGAGCGTGTCGTCCGCCATCTCCGGACTGGCCTGGAGCGGGCGGGTCATCCGCTTACCGAGTGGGGCGGTGGTGGCTCTCACGAACGAGTCGGAGTAGGACTTGTCGGCGAAGGGGTTAGGCGCCCGCTTCGGCTGGTTGTTAGAGTTGAAGGAATCGGTTCCTGCCATCGTCGCACCCCCTTGCTTGCTATACCCCTCGAGGCCTTCGGTAAAACACGCAGAAGCCCGAACGGCCGGGAGTCCGCGGTTGCGCGCGGGGGCGGACTATGTTACCTTTGAATCAAGACTCGATTAAGCGGCATCCAGACCCCCAGCAGCGCTGGTTCTGGCGAACCGCGGGGAGATGGACGGCGGGACGAGCCGAACCAGAACGGGAGACCAGGGATGCATTCAGCGCTCTCTTTCGTCGGGCCGGTTATCGTCTGTCTGATAGCGGGGATCTGGCTCGATCGCAAGTTCGGGACTTCGCCGCTTTTCCTCTTCATTGGGTTGTTCCTGGGGTTCGGGACCGGGCTAGTCTCGGTCTACCGCCAGATGATGGAGCTGTCGGGTTCCGGGGAAAGCTCCGGAAATACCAAGCCTACGTCATCCGAGGGAGCATCGGGCGAATCGGGGGATTTGCCGTCGGAGCGTGGAGACACGCGATGATTGGCGACAAGTTTCCGCAACGTCTGGTTGGCGCGACCTTTCTCACGACCCTCCTCGCGGGGGGGCTCACGTGGTGGCTGGCAGACTTGCCGGCGGCCCTGGGGGTCTGGTGGGGCGGGTTTGCCGGCATGCTCTATCTCGCGCTTCTGGCGCGGTGGTCCTGGGCCTTCGTCGTTCGCGCCAAAGGCGAACGGCTGGGATTGCTCGATCGGTACGTCCTCCTCGGGGGGCGGGCCGCACGAATGGGATGGGTGGCACTGGCCTTCATCGCAGGCATGAAGTCTTCCGTTCCGGTGAACCTCGTGGCGATGATCGGGGGGTTCCTGATATACCGCGTCCTTCTTTTCGGAGTGATGGGTTACCAGGCGTTCCGGTCAGCCACCGAAAAAGACGTCGACGAAGTAAGGAGTGTTACCAGTGGCGACTGAAAACGCTGCGGGCCAAGCCGCAAAATCCCCGATCACGGAGCATATCGCTGGGAACTGGGGCGGATACGAGGTTCACCTCGACACCGTCCTGAACACCTGGCTGGTGATGGGGCTGATCCTCGTCGCGGCCTTCCTGCTCACGCGGGGGCTCTCGGCTATTCCCAGCCGCAAGCAGACGGCCGTCGAGGGATTGATGGAGTTCTGCCAGTCGATCGTACGCGATCAAGTGGGATCGCAGACGGCGAAGTACCTCCCCTACATCGGGTCACTTTTCATCTTCATCTTGGTTTCCAACTGGCTGAGCATGTTGCCCTGGCAGGCCTGGGAGGGATTCCATCTCCCCTGGGTGGTCGGACACGGCTATCATGCCCCCACTGGCGACATCAACACCACGGCGGGTCTGGCATTGCTGTCCTTCGGGTCCTACTTCTTCTTCGGAATCCAGAAGAAGGGTCTCGGGTACTTCAAGCACTACGTGCGGCCGATGCCCTGGCTATTGCCGTTCAACGTGCTCGAAGACCTCACCCGTCCGCTCAGCCTGGCGCTTCGTCTTTTCGCCAACGTCACGGCGGGCCACGTGGTCATCGCAGTTCTCTTGATGTTGGTGCCGGTCCTGGTGCCCATCCCCATCATGGGGCTGGATCTCTTCATCGGGGCCATTCAAGCCTACATCTTCGCGGTCTTGTCGGCGTCCTACATCGGGGCGGCGGTCCAGGAATCGCACTAGTCGCACACCCACCATTGGCACCAATATCGGATGGCCACTTAAGGAGGACAACACACCATGGCTCTGGAAACTGTTGCGGCGGCTTCGGCCATCGGCGCGGCTCTCGCAATCGGCATCTCGACCATCGGCCCCGGCCTCGGTCAGGGCAACGTCGCCGGTCGGACCGTCGAGGGAATTGCGCGTCAGCCCGAAGCGCAGGGCAAGCTGCAGGGAACGATGTTCATCGCCTTCGCCATCATGGAGGCGCTCGCTCTGTACGGATTGGTCGTCGCGCTGATCCTGCTGTTCGCCAACCCCTTCCAGGGTTGGAACTACGGTGCCACCGCGACCTCGTCGACCGGCACCAATACGGCCGTCGTCGAGACCGTTCCCTCCACCCACTAGTACGGGTAACGATTGGGACCGGGTAGCTCCCGGTCCCGCCCCACGGGATCCAGCGGTCTGGCACCGTGGAACGGGCGCCGAAGGCGCGTCGGAAGCGCTTCCAAACCGAAGCTGCGGGACCTAGTACCGCGGTTCCCAATGCTCAGTAGAGGTCAACTGGATGTTCAACTTCAACCTGACGATCGCCATTCAAATGGTGAGCTTTCTGGTTTTCGTGTTCCTGATGAATCGGATGTTCTTCCGCCCGATCGTCCGGGCCATCGAGGCGCGCCAGGCCTACTTGCTCGAACAGCAGCAGAAGGCCTCAGCGAGCCTCAAGGAGACCGAATCCATGCAGCGCGACTACGAAGCGCGGCTGCTCAAGGCGCGTGAGGAAGCCCACGCCGTCATTTCCCAGGCGTCGGCCGAGGCCGAAGCCAAGCGGCGTGCAGCCCTGGCCGAAGCCAACGCTCAGGCAGCCATCGTTCTTGACGCGGCGCGCGGCGAAATCGCCACCGAGCGCGACAAGGCGCTGGAATCCCTGCGGGGCGAGGTCGCGGCAATCGCCACCAACATTTCCGCCAAGGTGATGGAGGCTCAGCCTGCCGTCACGCGAAAGGGGGCCTAGGTGAACACTGGAATCTGGGCGCTCATCAACTTCATCGTGCTCGCGGGCACCATCGTCTATTTCGCCAAGAAGCCCATCGGGAATGCCCTCGCCCAGCGCCGAGAGGCGATCGCCGAGGCCCTGCGCCTCGCGGACGCCAACCGCAAGGCTGCCGAGGAAGCACTCGCGGAGCAGAAACGGCTCCTGGCCGATTCCGAAAAGGAACTCGCCAAGATCCAGATCAATGCCAAGGCCATGGCCGATGCGCTGGCCATGGATCTCTCGGCGCAAGCCGAGGCCGAGGCCAAGCGAATCGCCGAGTCGGCCCGCTACCAGATCGGCATCGACAAGCAGGCGGCACTTTCCGACCTGCGTCGCGAGATCTCCCGCCTGGCCTTCGAGGAGGCCGAGCGCAAGATCAGGGCAGAGCTCAATCCTGACCGGCAGCATCAGATGTTCGCCGATTTCAAAGAGAGGGTGGGTGAGCGGTCATTAGCAGTCAAGTAGTTGCGGAGCGCTACGCGACCGCCTTCTTCGGCGTCTCCCCGCAGCACGGCGGCGCCGAGGTCCTGAACAACGATCTCCAACTGGTGCAGCAAACCATCCGCGAGAGCCGGGAGCTACGCACGTTGCTGGAGCACCCGCTCGTCCGGACGGCCGACAAGAAGCAAATTGCGTCCCAGCTCTGGGCGTCGCGCGTTCAGCCGGTCACGTTCAACTTCCTTTGCCTGCTGCTGGACAAGCGGCGATTCACGGCGCTGGCAGCCATCGCCGGTCGTTTCCACCAGCTCCTGGCCGCTCAGAAGCGCCAGGTGGGCGTCACGCTCACCACGGCGATCGACCTGAACGATGCCGAGATCACGGGCCTGCGCAAGGAACTCGAGCGCCAGTGGGACCGCGAAGTGGTCATGGAGGCCAAGGTCGACCCCGAGATCCTGGGCGGCGCAGTCCTTCAGATCGGCGACCAGGTGGTGGACGGTTCGATCCGTGCCCGCCTCGACGCCCTCAAGGCGACGCTGATCCGCTAGGATCGTTAGGGGGCGCTTGCGCCCTACCCGGGGGTTTTCCGGCGCCGCGGGCGCGACAACTCGATTCAATCGTTTAGAACCGTTGATTCCCCGACTTGGGGCTTATAAGGAGAGACTCGTGATTAGCATCCGGCCCGACGAGATCGCTGCGGTCATCAAGCAGCAGATTGAGAACTACTCGGCTGAGCTGACCGTCACCAACACCGGGACAGTCCTCGAAGTGGGTGACGGAATCGCCCGTGTCCACGGCCTGTCCAGCGCCATGTCGGGCGAACTGCTCGACTTCGGCAACGACGTCTTCGGCATGGCCCTCAACCTCGAAGAAGATAACGTGGGCGCCGTCATCCTCGGCGACTACAAGAAGATCCAGGAAGGCGACCTGGTCAAGTCCACCGGCCGCATCGCCGAGGTCCCCGTGGGCGACGCCCTGCTGGGTCGCGTGGTCAACGCCATCGGCGTTCCGATCGACGGCAAGGGCCCCATCGCCACCGACAAGCGCCGCCCGATCGAAGGCCGAGCGCCTGGCATCATCGAGCGCAAGTCGGTCCACGAGCCCCTGCAAACCGGCATCATGTCGGTGGACGGCATGATCCCCATCGGTCGCGGCCAGCGCGAGCTGATCATCGGCGACCGCGGCACCGGCAAGACCGCCATCGCCGTCGACACCATCCTCAACCAGAAGGGCAAGGGCGTCATCTGCGTCTACGTCGCCATCGGCCAGAAGGCCACGACGGTCGCCCGCGTCGTCAAGACCCTGGAAGAGAACGGAGCTCTCGACTACTCGATCGTCGTCGCGGCCAATGCCGACGAAGTCGCCACCATGCAGTACCTCGCCCCCTTCGCCGGCTGCACGATGGGTGAAGAGTTCATGTACGATGGCAAGCACGTCTTGATCATCTACGACGATCTCACCAAGCAGGCCTGGGCCTACCGCGAGATGAGCTTGCTGCTCCGCCGCCCGCCCGGTCGCGAAGCCTACCCCGGCGACGTCTTCTATCTCCACAGCCGCCTGCTCGAGCGCGGAGCCAAGCTCTCCGACGACATGGGCAAGGGCTCGATGACCGCTCTGCCGATCATCGAAACCCAGGCGGGCGACGTCTCGGCCTACATCCCGACCAACGTCATCTCGATCACCGACGGTCAGATCTTCCTGGAAACCGACCTGTTCAACGCGGGCATCCGCCCCGCCGTCAACGTCGGCATCTCGGTCAGCCGCGTCGGCGGTTCGGCCCAGACCAAGGCCATGAAGGCGGTCGCCGGTAAGATCAAGCTCGAGCTCGCCCAGTACCGCGAACTCGCGGCCTTCGCGCAGTTCGCCTCCGACCTCGACAAGGCCACCCAGGCCCAGCTCAACCGCGGTCAGCGCCTGATGGAGCTGCTCAAGCAGCCCCAGTACACGCCGCTTTCGGTTGCCCAGCAGGTCATCCTGTTCTACGTCGCGACCGCCGGCCTGCTGGATGACGTCACCGTCGCCCAGATCAACCGCTTCAAGGGCGAGTTCCTCTCGTTCATGAAGAGCAACCAGGGTTCGGTCATCGACACCATCAACGCGTCCAGTCAACTCTCGGACGAGAGCAAGAAGGCCATCGACGAGGCTGTCGCGTCCTTCAAGTCGACCCTCTTCGCGACCGCGAAGTAAGCTAGCGAGGAGATCTGTCCGTGGCACTCAATACCAAGGAAATCCGCCAGCGGATCAAGGGCTTCAAGAGCACCCAGCAGATCACCAAGGCCATGGAGATGGTCGCGGCGGCCAAGGTCCGCCGCGTCCAGACCCGGGCCCTGGCGGCACGGCCCTACGCGGCGAAGATCAGCGAGATGTTCGCCGCCGTGACGAACCAGCTTCCGCCCGGTGAGAATCTGTCCAAGCTCCTCACCCCGCGCGAGGTGAAGAACGTCCTGCTGATCGTCATCACGTCGGACAAGGGCCTGGCGGGCGCGTACAACGCGAACGTCCTGCGCCATGCCGCCGGCCGGATCCGCGAGTGGACGGAAAAAGGAATCGAGCCTCAGCTCCTGATCGTGGGAACCAAGGGCGTCAACTTCTTCCGCCACTCCAAGGTCAAAGTGGCGCAGAGCTATCAGCACCTGCCCCAGATCCCGACCTTCACCGAAGCCACCATCATCGTCGAGGAGTTCACCAAACTCTACAGCGAGGGCCAGGTGGATCGGGTGGAGTTCGTTCATACCAAGTTCCACTCGATGATCCGGTTCACCCCGGAGGTCGTGACGCTCCTTCCCGCCGAGCGCAAGGAGACCGCGAACTCGGGGTTCAAGGCCGAGTATCTCTTCGAGCCCAGCGCGGCGGAGATGATCGAGGATCTGATCCCCACCTACCTCCAGACCGTCGTCTACCAGGGCATGCTCGAAAGTTCGACCTCGTTCTTCGCGAGCCAGATGACCGCCATGGGAGCCGCCTCCAAGAACGCTGGCGAGCTCATCCAGCACATGACCCTGGTCCTCAACAAGGCTCGTCAGGCCGCGATCACTCAGGAAATCTCTGAGGTCGTGGGCGGCGCCGCAGCGCTGAAGGCCTAAGCGGAAAGCTAAGTAATTTAGGAGATGATCGATATGACTGCTACGGCTACCCAGGGCCAGATCGGGGAAATCACCCAGGTCATCGGACCCGTTCTCGACGTTCACTTCCCCGCCGGTGAACTTCCCGCCATCTACAACGCCCTGCGCATTTCGGCCACGAACGAAGCAGGCTACGAGATCCGGCTCACCGCCGAGGTCCAGCAGCACCTGGGCGACAACCGCGTTCGCGCCATCGCCATGAGCTCCACCGACGGCCTGACCCGTGGCATGAAGGTTGAAGACACCGGTTCTCCCATCATGGTGCCGGTCGGCGACATGACCAAGGGCCGCATCTTCAACGTCCTCGGCGAGCCCATCGACAACAAGGCCGCGCCCGAAGGCGTCACCATGTGGTCCATCCACCGTCCGGCCCCCAAGCTCACCGATCTGGTCGTCAAGCCCGAGATCCTCGAAACGGGAATCAAGGTCGTCGACCTCCTCGCCCCCTACCTCAAGGGCGGTAAGATCGGCCTCTTCGGCGGCGCCGGCGTCGGCAAGACCGTTCTCATCCAGGAGCTCATCAACAACATCGCCAAGTTCCACTCGGGCGTCTCGGTCTTCGCCGGCGTCGGAGAGCGGACCCGCGAGGGCAACGACCTTTACCACGAGATGAGCGACTCCGGCGTCATCGCCAACACCACGCTCGTCTACGGTCAGATGAACGAGCCGCCCGGAGCGCGCATGCGCGTCGGCCTCTCCGCCCTCACCATGGCCGAGTACTTCCGCGATGAGCAGCACCAGGACGTTCTGCTCTTCATCGACAACATCTTCCGCTTCACCCAGGCAGGTTCCGAGGTTTCGGCGCTGCTCGGCCGCATGCCCTCGGCAGTCGGCTACCAGCCCACCCTCGCCACCGAGATGGGCGCTCTCCAGGAGCGCATCACCTCGACCAAGGACGGCTCGGTCACCTCGATCCAGGCCATCTACGTGCCGGCCGACGACTACACCGATCCCGCGCCGGCCACCGCGTTCCTTCACCTGGACGCCACCACCAACCTGAACCGCGCCATCTCCGAGATGGGCATCTACCCCGCGGTGGACCCGCTCGCCTCGACCTCCCGCATCCTCGATCCGGGCGTCGTCGGCGAGGAGCACTACGCGGTCGCCCGCGAAGTCCAGCGGATCCTCCAGAAGTACAAGGAACTCCAGGACATCATCGCCATCCTCGGCATGGAAGAGCTCTCCGAGGAGGACAAGACCACGGTCAACCGTGCTCGCCGCCTCCAGCGCTTCCTCTCGCAGCCCTTCTTCGTCGGCGAGGTCTTCACCGGGACCCCTGGCCAGTACGTCAAGCTCGAGGACACGATCCGCGGCTTCAAGGAGATCTGCGAAGGCAAGCACGACAGCCTTCCCGAACAGGCCTTCCTCATGGTGGGAACCATCGAGCAGGCCGTTGCGAAGGCGAAAGCGATGGAGGGCTAAGCCATGGCCTTCACCCTCGAGATCGTCTCGCCCGACCGCGTGGTCCTGAGCGAAACCGTGGACTTCGTCGCGGCGCGGGGCGTCCAAGGCGAGCTCGGCGTGTTGACCGGCCACGAGCCTTTCTTCACCAAGCTCGCGCCCGAGCTTCTCACGTTCACCCAGGACGGCAAGAATGAAGTCGTCGCGGTCATGGGCGGCTTCATGGACGTTCAGCCCACCAAGGTCACCATCCTGACCGAGGCGGCCGAACGCGCCTCCGAGATCGACAAGCTCCGGGCCGAAAAAGCCAAGGAGCGCGCCGAGATCCAAGCCGCCAAGGTCCAGGGCGCTCAGGTCGAGGTGGCTCTCGCAAGGGCCCTCGTCCGTCTGCGGGCCGTCGCCCTGCTCGAGTCCGTGAGAGGCGGCGGCGGCTTCCACCGCTAAATCTCGCGCTTCAAGCTCCGACGCCCCCCCGGATCCCCTGCGGATCCGGGGGGGCGTCTTTGTCTACTCACTCCTGAGCCAGGAACACCATGATCCTGACCGGAAGTTCCTGCCAAGCTCCCGTTCAAAAGCTACCGCGAGATAACGGGGGTTCAATCGAAGACGAAGGCAACCCTTGTTACGTTACGTTCGCTATCGGGAGAGACCATGAGAAGTACTAATTTGAAATCAATGTTTGGGTTAGCCGCTGGAGTTTTGCCATAACCCCTGATCGCCACGGTAGCTGAGGGACGTTCTCGGTAAGTTGGATTGCACCCCAACGCCCGAGAAAGGCGGAAACCCGCTTGTCACCTCAGCCAACTCCACTCATCCTATCCAAGATGGGTTCGTTCCGCGTGCGTGAGGTGGCTTGCATCAAGACCGGTCGCCCCTTCAAGACCAAGCTCGAACTGGCGCTCGAACTCGTCCGGTCCTTGAAGTTCCTGGCCTGTGCCAGGTTGCTCGTGGTCGGGGACGCCGCCTACGGTAACCAAGCGCTCGGTAACGAACCGGACATCGATCTGCTCAGTCGCCTGAGGTGCAACGCCGTCTTCCGCGATCCACCCCCGCCCCGGACCGGGAAGCGGGGCCGCCCTCGGCTTTACGGCGCCAGCGACAAGGTCGCCGTTTGAGGCTCAACATGCGACCCAGTTGCTGCTCGAGGTGACGCGCTACGGCGAAACGACGACCCTGCGCATCGCCGAGACCACAGGGAATCTGCACGGTATCAAGCGCCTCGTGCGGATCATCGCCGTCTGGGACCGTGAAGACAAGCCCTTCTTCCTCTTCACGACCGATCTCACGCTCACCCTCGTCGAGATCCTGGAACTCTACGCTGCTCGCTTCGAGGCAGCATGGACCCCGAGCTGCGTCGGGGTGACGAGCATGGGTCGGCGCGGCGATTTTCGTTCACCCCTCGGCGCTTCTGACGCAGCAGGGCCCCTGCAGACCCCGTCTCAACTACCGATGCCTCGAGCCATGGCCGTCGCGGCCAGGACCATCCCGACCAGCAGAAAAGCCTGGATCGTGCTGACGCGCGCAAAGAGGGCCGCACGGCGAGGCACGATCGCCTGACCGCGAGCCCGCCGGACTCGCCAGCCTATCAATACGCTCATCGGCCAAACCTCGAGCAGCCAGATGAGACCGAAGAGGCTCATCTTCAGCGCGAACATGGAGTTGTGATGGTAGAAGTCGGTCCCCTTCTCATAGCCGAAAAACGCCCTCAGCACGCCGGAGAACACCCACAATCCGGCCGCGAGGCCCCACACGTTGTCGGCCTCGAGGACCCTCTTGATCCCGCCGGGATCGAGCGCTCCGCGCAGGGCGCGTCCCCGCGCCACCAGGGCCCCGAAGCCGATCGCCAGGGCCAGCAGGTGAAGGGTGGCCAGAAGCCAACGCTCCATCATCATGGTGCTACACCTCTCTGATAGAAGAGCAATACAAAGACATGTTAAGCCAATCTCTCCCCGAGCTGCCGGACAGTCGCCAGCCACTGCACCCGGCGCTGGCTCGACGAGTTGCGAACCGGACCCACTTCAGTGACCCCTCGCAGCTTGACTCCACAGAACTCCAGGATCGCCTTCTGCATGGCCCGATGCCCCGGAGCTCCCATGATCCACCGGTAGTACCACGGCGGAGAGTCCATCGTGACAACCAGGCGCGCAGTCTTTCCCAGCAAGAGGCGCTCAGGCATCGGGCTCTCCGACCGATACCGAAACGCGAAGCCCGGCAGGAACACCCGCTCGATGAAGCCGCTCAAGAGCGCAGGAGCCCCCCCCCACCACGTCGGATAGACGAAGACCATGTGATCCGCCCAGGTAAGCAAGCTATGGGCCTGCGCGAGGCCCGCCTCCAGGGACTGCTCGCCCTGGTAGCCCTGGCGCAGGACGGGATCGAACGCGATCTCCCCGAGGTTCAGACGCTCGACCTCGGCGCCACCGGCCCGGGCCCCTTCCGCGTAGGCATCCGCCAGGGCTGCGCAGTAGCTGTCGGTCGAGGGGTGTCCCAAAATGAGGAGCAACTTGCGGCTCATGTCTGATCCTTTCGTGGCGCCAAAGGGCGGGAATCGGGTATAATGAATACTGCAACTATCGTAGTGTAGCGCTATCCATTTTAGCCGTCAAGGAAGCCCCCATGAAGATCTCCGAACTGAGCCGCCGCTCCGGCCTTTCCCTCTCCACCCTCAAGTACTATCAACGAGAAGGCTTCCTGCCCCCGGGAGAGGCCCTGGCGAGCAATCAAGCTTCGTACTCGGAGGAACACCTGCGCCGGCTGGAGTTGATCCGGGCGATGCGGGAAGTCGGCCACCTGGGCATCGAGACCATCCGGAAGATACTCGGCTCGCTCGACCGTTCGGACAAAGCCCTGCTGGATCTCATGGGCGAGGCGGTGGATGCCTTGAGCAATCGCTCGACCGAGAAGAGCGATCCCGACCTCGAACGCAAGCAAGCAGCCGCCGAGATCGAGGCCCTTTTGCAGGAGAGGGGGGTGCAGGCTCGCCCGGATGCGGCCGCCCGGCTGGACCTGATCGACGCCTTGGTCGCCCTGCGGCACCTCATGTCGGCGGACTTTCCCGCCACGGATCTGCGGCCGTACCTGCACCTGGCAAGCGAATTGGCCCGCGAGGAGATCGCTTGCAGCGCCGAACGACTACAGACCGATCCGACCAGCGCCCTGGAGAGGGTCGTGCAGGGAACGCTTCTCTTCGAACCGATCCTTATCGCCTTCCGTCGCCTGGCTCATGAGCACTTCACCCGCGAAGCGCTCGCTCGTTCGGCTGGCTCGCAAGGCCCTCAAGGGCAGTGAGAGACACCGGACAGCCCCTCACTGCACCGGGGCGTGCCGCATCGCCTCGACCCGAATGATCGCCCCGGTGCAGTGAGGGCCGCAGCAAGCCGCTCGGCCTGGGCATGGGTCATGTTGCGCTTGCCCGCCACGGGCTGGAAGACCACCATGTGCTTCTCACCGAGATCGTCCAGGTAGTCAACGAGCAGGAAGCGCTGGTGCTTGGCGATCTGGGCCATCAGGCGGCCGACGAGGGCATTCTTGAACTCGACCTCGAACGATGTCGAGAGGGACAACTGCGGCTTCAGGCTGAGGCAGAAGGCGCACTACCGCTTCCGGGACGAGGAAAGCTTGAAGGCATTGCCCAAGCGACGGCTGGTGGAGGGCGGCCCCCGGTCAAGGCCAAGCGATTGAAGCGGCGCTTCGGCAACCCGAACTGGATAAAGCAGCCAGAAGCATGAGGAGCGAATGAACGCATTGCCGAACGATCCTGGCCTGATTATGCGAGAAAGGGGCACTGGACGAGCCAGTGCCCCGGCGGAGCGTTTCCTAACCACCGATCCCCAGCTTCATCGATCAGTCTCGGTAAACCCCCAGTTAAGCTTCGGGGTCGCTCAACGATGGGGCTCGACGATGGGGTTACGGGAGGAATCAGGCGTAGAGGTCCCGGGCTTCAGTTTCGTCGGTGCCCCAGAGGCGGCTGTTGGCGCCGATGGACTGGGGGCGGACGGGCGGGGGGCGGACGGGC
>DAZV01000058.1 GCA_002083825.1 Candidatus Sericytochromatia bacterium S15B-MN24 CBMW_12
ACGAGCATTGGCTTGCCCGCGTCCCGGCAGCTACCCTGCTGAAAAAGGGCCAAACACGAGAGAGGCCCCGCTACTTTCGTAGCGGGGCCTCCAACTTATTAGCCTAGCGTTCGACGATGATGCCGGTGCCCATGCCGCCGCCGATGCAGAGGCTGGCCAGCCCGTAGTGGCTGTTACGGCGCTGCATCTCGTGAAGCAGGGTGACCAGAATCCGGGCGCCCGAGGCTCCAACCGGGTGCCCGAGAGCGATCGCCCCGCCGTTGACGTTGACCCGGTCCATGGGGGGCTTCACCTCGCGGGCGACGCCGAGGGACTGGGCTGCGAAGGCCTCGTTGAGCTCCCAGAGATCGATCTGATCGACCGTGAGACCCGAACGCTCGAAGAGCTTGATGCTGGTGGGGTGAGGCCCCATGCCCATCACCGCAGGCTCGACGCCCGCCGACGCGTAGGTGACGATCGTGGCGAGGGGCGTGATGCCGAGCTCCTTGGCCTTCTCCTCGCTCATGAGCACCAGGGCGGCAGCGCCGTCGTTGATGCCCGAAGCGTTGCCGGCCGTGACCGTTCCGCCTTCCTTCTTGAAGGCGGGGCGAAGCTTGCCGAGCGACTCGACGGTGGTTTCAGGCTTGGGGTACTCGTCCTGGTCGATGACCTTGGGATCACCTTTCCGCTGGGGGATTACGACCGGAACGATCTCGTCCTTGAAGCGGCCGGCAGCGATGGCCACGGCAGCCTTGCGCTGGCTCTCGGCGGCAAAGGCATCCTGCTCCTCGCGGGTGATGCCGTAGCGCTCGGCCACGTTCTCGGCGGTGATGCCCATGTGGTAATTGTTGAAGGCATCGGTGAGCCCGTCGTGGATCATCGTGTCGATCATCTGGACGGCTCCCATGCGGGCTCCCCAACGGGCGCTGGGCACGAGATAGGGAGCTGCGGACATATTCTCCATGCCGCCCGCGACGATGATGTCGGCGTCTCCGAGCAGGATGGCCTGGATGGCCAGGTTGACGGCCTTGAGGCCGGAGCCGCAGAGCTTGTTGACGGTGAAGGCGGGCACTTCGGCGGGAACGCCCGCCTTGATCGAGGCCTGACGGGCAGGACCCTGGCCGAGGCCGGCTTGGAGGATGTTGCCCATGATGACTTCGTCCACTTGATCGGGACGAACGCCGGCGCGGGAGAGGGCCTCGCGGATCACGGTGGCACCGAGATCCACGGCGGCGACGTCCTTGAGAACTCCGCCGAAGCTTCCGACCGGAGTCCGGACGGCGCTGGCGATGACGACTTTACGCGACATAAATGGTTTCCTTTGCTTGGTTAGGCGAGCGCGAGTTCGCGAACATCGGGGGAGACCGTGAGCTTGGCTTCGGTCTTGGAGACGACCTCCTCGACGGTCACCCCCGGCGCGAGCTCCTTGAGGACCAGGCCCTCGGGGGTGACATCGATGACCGCGAGGTCAGTGACGATCATGTTGACGCAGCCCTTGCCGGTCAGCGGCAGGGTGCAAGCCTTGCGAATCTTCGGGGATCCGTCCTTGCTGTTGTGCTCCATGGCGACGATGACGCGCTTGGCGCCGGCCACCAGGTCCATGGCGCCTCCCATGCCCTTCACCATCTTGCCGGGGATCATCCAGTTCGCGAGATCCCCGTTCTCGGAGACCTCCATGGCCCCCAAGATGGTGAGGTCCACGTGCCCGCCGCGGATCATGGCGAAGGAATCCGCCGAGGAGAAGTAGGCGGAGCCGTCGAGCTCGGTGATGGTTTGCTTGCCGGCATTGATGAGGTCCGGATCCTCTTCGCACTCGAACGGGAACGGGCCGATGCCCAGCAGGCCGTTCTCGCTCTGAAGAATGACGTCCATGCCGGCGGGGATGAAGTTGGCCACCAGGGTCGGGATGCCGATACCCAGGTTGACATAGTAGCCGTCACGCAGCTCTTGGGCGATGCGGCGGGCAATTTGATTGCGATCCAATGGCATGTTGCCTCCTAGAACATAAATCGTTTTTCCAGGACAGCGAGCGTGAGAGGTCAATCCCGCCTTGGGGAATCCCCTCGCGAACTCTCGCTGCCTAAATCAACCGCGAACGCGTACCCTAGACCGAAGCCGTGGCGCGGGGCCGGACAGTCCGTTGCTCGATGCGCTTCTCGTAACCGACGCCCTGAAGGATGCGGTCGACGTAGATGCCCGGCGTGTGGACGTGGTCGGGTTCGAGCGATCCGGTTTCCACCAGGTGCTCGACCTCCACGAGGGTGGTGGCCGCCGCGGTGGCCATCATGGGGTTGAAGTTGCGAGCGGTCTTGCGGAAGACCAGGTTGCCCGAAGCGTCGCCCTTCCAGGCCTTGACCAGGGCGACGTCGGCCTTGAGGGGCATCTCGAGCACGTACTCGTGGCCGTCGATGATCCGGGTTTCCTTGCCTTCGGCGACCAGGGTTCCCACCCCGGTCCGGGTGAAGAAGCCGCCGATGCCCGCGCCGCCGGCCCGGATGCGCTCGGCTAGCGTCCCCTGGGGAACCAGCTCCACTTCGAGCGAGCCTTCGAGCAACTGGCGTTCGAACGTCTTGTTCTCGCCGACGTAGCTCGAGATCATCTTCGAGATCTGGCGGGTCTGGAGCAAGAGACCGAGACCGAAGTCGTCGACTCCGGCGTTGTTGGAGATGACGGTGAGATTCTTGGCACCCGAGTCGCGAAGCGCGAGAATCAGGTTCTCGGGGATGCCGCAGAGGCCGAAGCCTCCGACCATCAGGGTCATGCCGTCACGCAAGAGACCGCTGAGCGCCTCCGGGGCATTGGCGTAGACTTTGTTCATGGGGATTTTCCTCCTGCGCGAGGTGATCACCCGGGTATCGGGAGCCCGGCCTCGCCATTGTCGAGCGGAATAATCCCATTATACAACGAAATCTTAACTCTCAAGAGGGTTACAAGGGAGCGGTCATGCGTTTGAAGGACTCCGTGTTGCGTACCGACCCCGTCAGCTTGCGCTCGCGAACGATCTGCGCGATGGCCTCGATGCGCTGCGAGACCGGCGGATGGGAGGCCAGCGGAACCAGCCAGCCAGGCGTTTCGCCGGATCGACGGGCGATGGTCGCGAGGAAGTCCGCCAGGGCTTGGGGGTCGTAGCCGTTGGCGGCGGCCAGGACGACCCCGAGGCGATCCGACTCGAACTCCGCGTCGCGACCGTAGCCGTTCAGCGCGATCCGCAGGGCGATGCTGCCGGCAGCCTGGGCTATCTGGGGACTGGTGCCCAAAGCGGCGATCGCCAGCCCTTGGGCCACCATCGCCCGTTTCAGCTGGTCGATGCCATGACGCTCGACCACGTGGGTGATCTCGTGGGCCAGCACAGCCGCCAGTTCAGCCTCGTTCTTCATGGCTGCCAGCGCCCCCGTGGTGACGAAGATCGCCCCGCCCGGCACGGCAAACGCGTTGAGGTCCGGGCTCTCGATGATGCCGAAGCGCCACGGCAACCCCGAACGGCTGGTTTCTTGCGCCAGCTGGCGTCCGATTCGAGTCACGTATTGGTTGAGGGCCTCGCCCGGGTAGAGCCGGGTCTTCGGGTCCGCCAGGATCTGACGGACGGCCTGGTTGCCGATCTGCACTTCCTGCGCGTCGGAAATGGGCTGAAGCGCTTGAGCTGCCGTCAATCCGCCGACCAAGAGCTGAGCGCAGCCCGTGCCGGCCAAGGAAACGACGAGCCCGAGGATCAGCGTCGCCCGCAGCAGCATGAGTGCCCCTCCTTCCTCTCCGGCATTTTAGGCCGAGGAGGGCGCGGCTCAAAGCGACAAGAAATGGAAATCTGGTCGGGACGCGGTTCGCGCGGCCACTAGCGCAGCGGCGCCGTCCCCGCGAGAAACTCGGTGCGTCGGGTCTGGCTCCCGCTCAGGTGGTTTTGAATGATGGTCTGCCGGATGGTATCGAGGCGCTCGTCGAGCGGCGGATGGGTGGAAAGCGCCCCGATCCAGGCCGGCGCGTCTCCGGAAGTCGGGGTGATGGTCTGGAGGAAATCCCCCAGGGCCTCGGGATCGTAGTTCTCGCGGGCCTCGTAAAGGGTGCCGTAGCGGTCGGCTTCGAGCTCGGCGCCCCGGCCCTGACCGTTCATCACCAGCGTCAACGCGATCGCACCCGCCTGCTGAACCAGTTCGGGACTGGCTCCCAGCGTGGCGATCACCAGGCCTTGGGTCACCATCTGCTGTTTTACCTTGTCGATGCCATGCCGATGGGCAACGTGGGCCACTTCGTGACCCAAGACGCCCGCGAGTTCGGCCTCGTTCTTCATGGCCTTGAGGGCCCCGGTGGTGATGAAGATCTGCCCGCCCGGCAGGGCGAAGGCGTTGAGCGCGGCGTCCTCGACGACCCGGAACTCCCAGGGCAAATCGGGACGCTCCGATCGCGCCGCCATGCGCTTGCCCACGGCCTTGACGTACGCGTTCACTCCGGGATTCGTGTACATCCGCGTCTCGGTTTCGTAAAGATACTCCTGAGCCGCCGAAATCCCGATCTCGACCTCCTGCTCATCCGAGATCGGCTGCAACGCTTGGGCTGCCGTCAATCCGCCGGCCAGCAACTGGGAACAGCCCGCGAGACTCATGGTGACCATGGCCAGGCTCATGACAAGAAGCGTCTTCTTCATCCGTGGGAACTCCTTCTAGGCAGATGACCTTCTCTCGAGACGCCATCGACGGCCTCGATGTTCCACTTTTCCCCCCGCGGGGCTCCTCTGCAATCGATCCCATTGTATGCTGCTTCGTCGCTACTGAGAACTCCCGCGCAATGACATAAACAGTCAAGCAATCATTCTTCAATCATCGGCGTCGTTTTTATGTTAAATTTTTTGACCTGTTGGGCCTAATTCGGATCCGTGGTGTTATGATGAGGGCAACAAAAGACGGTCGAAAAGCTGATGCGCAATGCGTCGTGCCTCTGACCGTCTGGCTACCGAGAGCCTTTGCTTTAGCAGAAAAGGATGATCGCCATGAACACTCGTGCCCGTTCTCTCAGCCGTATGCCCGTGCGTGGCGAGACCACCGTTCCAACTCGTCCGCGCAGCCCCTCGATCGACATTCTCAAGCGGAGTCTCGAGCTTGCCGGCGTGAACCGCAAGACCTTCGTCAAGGACACCGGCCTCAGCTACGAGTACGTGTCTCGGATCTTCAACGCCAAGGTGAAGTTCCCCACGGTTCGCGAGACCCTCGAGCGCTTCGCCGAAGTCGCCCAGATCGATCCGATGATCTTCCCCGAGTACCAGGTCCTGGTCAGCTCCCTTCCCGAATCCACCCGTAAGCTCTGGAGCCGGATGCAGGAGCTGGGACTCAGCCGCCAGGAATTCGCGGGGCGCGTGGATATCTCCCGCACCTACATGTACGAGATCCTTCGCGGCGACGTGCCGTTCCCCCGCAACCCCGAGGTGATCGAGAAGATCGCCCAGGCCCTCGACCTCGCTCCCGAGACCTTCGCCGAGTACCTGGCTCCGGTTCAGGACTGGGCCGAGCGCAATCCGCTCGCCATCGAGCATGTCTTCATGAACCTGCTCGTCAACAAGCTGATGCTCGTCCGCGGCTACGCCAAGGGCCCCTCCTCGGCCGAGAAGATCTCCAGCGAAATGCTCAACATCTTCCCCCCCGAGGATCGCTACGAGCCCATCGTGCTCAAGATCTTCCAGGGCATGGGCAAGCGCAACCTCGACGTTCGCCGCCTCGCGCTCGAATCCGACGTTCCCGAGCGGGATCTCCGACTCATCCTCATGGGCCAGATCCAGACCGAGGACCTGCCGGAAACCCTCAAGAAGGTCAAGTCGACCCTCAAGATCAAGTAGTCGCCCTTTCACGCTCGAAGGCTTCCGGCCTTCGAGCGTCTTTCTTTGAGGTGGATCGTGCCTGAAATTCTCCTGGTCGAAGACAATCCCGATACCGTGGAGTTCCTCGTCCGTCGCCTTAACGACTTCGGCTACGACGTGCGAATCGCCCGCAACGGGATCGAAGCCATGCATGCCATCGAAGAGGCCGTTCCGGCTGCCGTCATCCTCGACATCAACCTGCCCCTCATGAACGGCGACGACGTCTGCCGGAAACTGCGCAAAAACCCGCGGACGGCCGAGATTCCCGTCGTCTTCGTGACCGCCGAATCCGAGGATCGGGTTCGCGACCTGATGGACCAGGATCCGGCGCGTACGCTTTGCCTGGAGAAGGCTATCAAGACCAAGACCCTTCTCGAGGCCTTATCCAAGCTGGTACCCATTCCCGCGGAGTCCTGACTCCCCCCCGTTCCCTCGACCCACCCCCTGCGACTTGCGGGGGGTGGGTCGTTTCTCCGGAGGATCGCTCGCTTACGGTATAATGAACGAATCACCCACGGAGGATCGTCATGAAACGCCTGTTCAACTGGTTACTCTTGGTCGGAGTCGCTCTCGCGGCGGTGGCCCCCTCCGCCTGGGCCCAGGCGCCCATGGTGGCCGTCATGGAAATCAAGGGCGCCATCAACCCGATGGTAGCAAGGTACGTCGATCGGGGCCTGCGCGACGCCGCCGTGCAGAAGGCCGACGCGGTGGTGATCCAGCTGGACACCCCGGGTGGCCTGGACACGGCCATGCGCGAGATCATCCAGGACATGATAGGCTCGCCGGTTCCCGTGATCGTCTACGTCTCCCCTCAGGGCGGCCGCGCGGCCTCGGCCGGCGCCTTCATCACCCTCGCCGCCCACGTGGCCGCCATGGCCCCCAACACGGCCATCGGTGCCGCGCATCCGGTCGCCGGAGGGGGCGAGGAAATCACGGGACCGATGGCCGACAAGGTCACCAACGACGCCGCCGCCTACATCAAGGGGCTCGCCAAGGAGCGCGGACGCAACGCCGAATGGGCCGAGAAAGCCGTTCGCCAGAGCGTGTCGGCCACCGCCGCGGAAGCCAAGCGAATGGGCGTCATCGACCTGGTGGCCAGCGACCTCGACACGCTTCTCGATCAGGTTCACGGGCGCAAGATCAAGCTCTCCAACAGGACGGTCACCCTCGAAACCCGCGGAGCCACCACGCTGCCCCTCGGCATGACCACGCTGGAGCGCTTCCTCTACACCATCAGCGATCCGAGCATCGCCTTCATTCTTCTGAATCTCGGCATGCTCGGGATCTTCTTCGAGCTCTCCAATCCCGGCGCCATCTTCCCGGGCATCCTGGGCGGCATCTGCCTGCTTCTGGCCTTCTTCTCCCTGGGCATGCTTCCCGTGAACTACGTGGGAGTCGCGCTCATCATCCTGGCGTTCATCATGTTCGTGCTCGAGATCTTCGTGGCCTCGGCGGGCGCCTTGGCCATCGGCGGGCTGATCGCTCTGGTCTTCGGTGCGTCGATGCTGATCGATCCGTCCACGCCCGGCATCGCCATCTCCCTGCCGGTCATCCTCACGGTGACCCTGTCCACCGCCGGCATGATGGCGGGAGCGATGGTCATGGCCATCCGAGCCAGGCGCCGGAAGGTCACCACGGGACGCGAGGAGTTGATCGGGGCGATCGCCGAGGTTCGCACCCCCCTCGATCCCAAGGGTTACGTCTTCCTGGAAGGTGAACTTTGGTCGGCCGTCTCGCGGGGCGGGCGCGTCGAACCCTTCTATCACGTCAGAGTCGTTGCCGTCGACGGCCTCACCCTCACCGTTGAACCCCTGCCACAGTTATCACAGGAGTCCCCATGATCAGCTTCTTATCAACCTTCGGATTTCTCTTCGTCATCCTTATCGCCATCCTGGGCGCCGCGGTCAAGATCACCCAGGAGTACGAGCGCGGGGTCGTCTTCTTCCTCGGCCGCCTGGTCGGAGTCCGAGGCCCCGGACTCATCTTGCTCGTCCCGTTTCTCGAGCGGATGGTCCGGATGGATCTTCGAACCCTCACCCTGGACCTTCCCGTCCAGGAGGTGATCACCCGTGACAACGTCACGATCAAGGTGAACGCGGTGGTCTACTTCCGCGTGGTGGACCCCGCCAACGCGGTGGTCAAGGTCTTCGACTACGGCGTCGCCACGCTGCAGATCGCCCAGACCACCCTGCGCAACGTGCTCGGTCAGTCCGCCCTCGACGAGATCCTCTCCGAGCGCGAGCAGATCAACCAGCGCCTCCAGCAGATCATCGACGAGCAGACCGAACCCTGGGGAATCAAGGTCAGCGTGGTCGAGATCAAGGACGTCGAGCTTCCCCAGAGCATGCAGCGCGCCATGGCGCGGCAGGCCGAAGCCGAGCGCGAAAAGCGGGCCAAGATCATCCATGCCGAGGGCGAGTTCCAGGCTTCCAAGCAACTCGCGGCAGCCGCCGCGGTGATCGCCTCCGAGCCGACCGCGCTTCAGCTTCGCTACCTTCAGACCCTCACCGACATCTCGGGAGAGAAGAACTCCACCATCATCTTCCCCATGCCCATCGACCTGCTGCAGGGCCTCACGAACCTCATGGGCGGCCGAAATAAGCCCAACCCCTAGCCCCGGACGCTATTCCCGGCCGTCGGCGACCGCATTGCGGGATTCCGCCAACAGCCGGGCGTAGCTCTTCAACTCGACCTGATCGTCTCGCAGCCCGAAACGCTCTCGCAACCCCGCGAGAAGGGATGCCGACTCAGGGCGATCGCTGAGGACCTCCAGCTCCACGAAATCCTCCGACAGGCCCTCGATCCGATCGAGGGCCATCGTCACTCCGTCCAGGCGGTAAGCCTCGCGCCGCTTCTTCACCCGAACGAGCTTCTCGTGCCCCATCCAGAGAATCAGGTCCTCCAGCTCCGAGACGAAGCTAACCGGAATCGGCACCTCGACCTCCTGGCGGATCTTCGTGCCCTCCGAAGTGAGCTGATACCGATCCTTGCGCGTGAGCAGCCAGCGCCCGTTCTCCAGGCGAATTCTCAGTACCCGGTCCCCGACGTCGAAATACTGGTCCTCTTGATCCGAGCATGCGCACTCCCTTCCCGAGAGCTCATCCATGATCCGTTGCCGCTGCCCCGGTTCGAGACGAAACTTCACCTCGATCTCCAGCGTCTTGCTCATCCCCGCCTCCTTTGTTACGTTCGCGTCAAATCGTCGTTGAGAATTGGCTCCCAGCCGTCAAACCTCCGTTAAACCTTGCAAGCCGGCTCCCGTCACTGGGTATACCCATGATAATAGACGCGACAAGGGAGGATCTCGATGACAAATCGCAGAGTGGATCATGGCTTTCCGGGGGCAGGAACGCAACCTCTATCTCGGAGTACCTCGCGACCGCTGCCTTTGCCGCCCGTCGCGCTCGCCGAGCCGAAATCCATGGCGAAGCCTGATGCCAGCGCCGTCGCCGGACGCACGTTCGAACTGCCTCAGTCCGCGTCCCCTGTCGAGGGTAAGCTGCAGGAGCTGTCCGACGCGAAGCTGAAGCGCGCCACGCTTCTGATGTCCCTTAACACCGCGCAGGCCGAGGCCGAGAAGAAGAAAGAGGCGGCGGCGAAAGAGCCCCTCTGGAAACGCGCCCTCAATGGGGTGAAAGACGCCGTGACGGACGGCGTCCAGAGCCTCGTTTCCATGGCCAAAGAAGAAGTCAACGACCTCAGCGATCAGATCTCCAAGCTGGAAAAAGAGATCTCGGAAGCCGTCCATACGGGCGGCAAGATCCTCGACGCCGGTTACCAGGAATTCGAGCAATCCCGCGCGGAGGGACAGAGCCTATTCGGTTCGATCAAGGACGCCGCGGGCGTTGCGGGCCAGAAAACCTACGACGACGTGATCGACCCCCGGCTCGACGCGTCCATCCTGGGCAAGGATGACGAATACCAGGATCAAGGAGTCGGCGGCTTGGGCCCCGTCCTCACGAACCGCCTGGGCATCGGGGAATCGGTCTCCATCAAGATCGAGGCGGGAGCCACCATTCCGCTGGAAGAATTCGGCATCCCCAACGCGAAACTCGACGCGGGGGGCACGCTATCGATCGCCCGCGTTCAGAAGACCGACGCTCGGGGCCACGCCATCGAAGAACCCAAGGATGCCAACGGCAATCCTCCGACCGAATTGAAAGTCGTCATGGAACTGGAAGGTCGTGCGGGAGCCAGCTACTCGGCCAACGTCGGCTTCGACAGCACCGTGAAGGCGGGCGGCTACGAGGCGGGAATCAAGGCCACCGCCGGCGCCGAGGCCGAGGCGGGACTTCGGGGCCGAGTGGCCTTCGCCTTCGCTTTCGACCCCGCTGACGCCAAGGACATGGGCGTGCTCACCGGCATGATGAAGATGGCGGGAACCGCCGGCGCCGAGAGCGCGATTCCGGGCATCGGCATGCTCATGGCGGGCCAGACGGTTCTATCCAACCAGGATCTGGTCGCCGAGTTCGGCCAGCACCTTTACTCGGTGGACGGCGAAGGCGGAATCTACACCCAGGCGACCGCCAGCGCGAGCGCGCAGATAGGGATCTTCAAGGTCGAGGCGGATGAGCCCGAAGCCGACGCCGAGAGCGAAGTTGCGCCGAAATCCTTCGGGACGAAGGTTGCCGACGCCGGCAAGGACTACGCCATGGGCAAGGTCCAGGAGAAAATCGACGAGGTGGAAGGCTCCATCCTCGACGCGCTCCAAGTTCAGATCGGCAGCCTATCGGGATCCTTCGGCGGCGAAGCCTCTATCGGCGGTAAGGTCAATTTCCGAACCGGTGAGCGAACGCTCATGGTGAAGCTCGACGGCAAGGTCGAAGCTGCAGGCGACATCCTTGGCCTTGCCAAGGGCGAAGGACTCGGTGGGAACCGAACGGTCGCGCTCACGTACGAGAAGGACGGCACCTTGAAGGAGGTGAAGATCCTGTCGGAAATGAGCAAGGAAAAGTTCGAGGGGATCCGGACCACCGTGGAAGATATCTTCGGTCGCCCCATCGATAACGGAGTCATCGCGCAGGTCAGCACCGAGGATGCGGTGAAGGTGACCTACGAACTGAAGCCCGAGGCGGTCAAGAAGGTCGCCGAAGCCATGCAGCGGAACCCGGCGGGGGGCATCGCCTATGCCGCGAGTCGTCCGGTCGACAAGGACACCGTCATGATCAAGGATCGTTCGGTCACGGCCATCAAGCGCAGCGCCGCGGAGTTCAAGGCGGGCTTCACCCTGAGCCTCGGAGCCGAGGTTGGGTTGCGGGGCGGCGTGACGCTCGCGCACGAGCAAGAGACGGTGCTCACAAAATAGGAAAGCTCCCCGGGGTACAATGAGAGTCAGCCCCGGGCAAAGAAAACACAGGGAGACCTTTCCGTGAAAACCACCGTCACGACCGAGACCGATCTGGTCAGCGGCCAGCAGACCTTCGAGTTCGAGTTGAGTCCCGTCCCCATCAGCACACCCGTCGGGTTGGCGCCGGGGCAAGTTCGGGTCATGGCGACGCGAGCGGGCGCCCTCGTCGGCATCGAACTCGTGCTCAAGCCTTCCCTGGTGGCGTTCCGGGGGGCGATCGATCGGCTTGCCAAGCAAGCGGACTGGCCCGTCCCCGTAGAGCAACTGCGCCACCTCAGCCCCAAGGAACAGCCTGTCGTCCATCTCAAGCTGGCCCAAGAGGCCGTGGCCCAGGTCCTATTCTCCATTCAATCCGCCCCGGATCTTACGGAAATCCTGAATCACCCCGCGGTTCAAGATCCCCAAAACTACCGGGTCGATACCATCACCGCGGAAGCCTAAGTGACGTCCCCCATCAAAGCGACGGCGCTCGACCTTTGCGTGCGCGATCTCACCGTGGCGCTCGCGGTAGCCGACGGCGGTCCGGCGGCGTGTTACGTCATGGCCCAGGCCCTCTGGACCTGGATTCGTCACGAGGGCGAACGGGGAATCCTGGCGGAATCCCTTCACCTGGCCCTTTCCACCCTGGGTCGCGAGCGAGCGCCCCTGTTCGCCAGCGAGGCCCCCTTGCCTCTGCGTCACGGCGTGACCATCGACGCGCTGGTTCGCAGCCTTTCGCAGAAGCTCTCCGAGCATGACTGGGAAGCCGCGGATGGCGAAGGGTTGGGGCCACTCTTCGAGCGCCACCTCTCGCATGACCACAAGAAAGCCAATGGGGTCTTCTACACGCCGCAGAACGTCGTCGACTACGTCCTTCGACACTCCCTGCCCCCCGAGGATCAGCCCCTCAGCAAGAACTTCCGCCTGATCGACCCGGCATGCGGCGCGGGCAACTTCCTGGCCCCCGCCGTCGAAGCCCTCTTCGCACGGGTCTGGGTCTCTCAAACGGGTACCGAAGGGCGCATCCTTCGCCTGAAGCGCGTCATCGAACGCCACCTCGTCGGGGTCGATCTCGATCCTAGAGCCATCCGGCTTGCCGAGATCCGGCTGGCCTTCGTCCAGCTGAAGATCTGCCCCGAGCTCGAAACCCCCTTCACCCCACGCCTCCTCAGCGCCAACACCCTGACCGATCATCCCTGGCTCCTGGAGGCGGGATTCGACGCGGTCCTCGGCAACCCGCCCTACGGTGCCGAGATCCCCGCAGCCCAAAAGGCGCTGTTTCAACGTCATTACCAGGTGGGTAAGGGCCGGCAGGATACCACGGCCCTCTTCATCGAGCGTTCTTTACGCCTGCTCAAGGACGGCGGCAGGTTGGGCTTCGTCGTCCCTCACGGCGTGACGCGAACGGGTGCCTATGCCGAGTGCCGACGCCTCCTGACCGAGGCGGCGCGCCCCGTCGCCCTCGCCGATCTCGGCGCATGCTTCCCGGGCGTGAACCTGGAAACCATCGCCTTCGTCGTCGAGAAGGGTTCCAGGCCCGTGACCAATCCCCTGATGCTGCTCGAGATTCCTCGCCACGAACCCGCGGTCAAGCTCGACTCGTACCGGGGCGGGTCCTTCCGGCATCTCGGGGAACAGCTCCCGCAGTTCTACGTGGGCCGACCGACCATGCCCATCTACGCGGACCGCCGAATAGGTCCGTTGATCGCGCGGATGGAAGCGGCGGGAGAACCGCTGGAAGCGATCGCCCAGATTCGCCGCGGCGCCAACATCTCCGCGCGAGATCCCGTCCTCGCCAAGCACGGTGCGGGAGTCCCGGTCGTCCGGGGCCGCGATATCCGCCGCTACGGGCCTCTCGCGCATGGCTCGCTGCTACGTCTCCCGGAAGGCTTCGCGCTCCGCGATCGCTTCCGATCCGACGTCGTGACCTCACCCAAGGTCGGCTACCAGAACATCGCGAGCTCGGTGGTGGCCACCCTCATCCCCGAGGGATCCCTCCCACTCGACACGGTGAACGTCCTGGAACCGCGCCTCAGCGTCGATCCCCTCTACCTGGTCGGATTGCTCAATTCCCGCCTGCTCGAGGTCTACTTCCAGCTGGTCATCACCAATCGGGCCCAGCTCACGCTGCATCTCGATGCGCCCACCCTGGGATCCTTGCCCATCGTCATCCCGGATGCCGAGACCCAATCGACCTTGGCGCAGATGACCTTCGATTGCCTTCATTGGCAAAAGTTGGCGGGTCTGGAAACCTTCGCCGATCAGCTCCTCGCCCGGTCATGGGCGTCCTTCGACGAGCTCAAGGACGCCTTCGAAACCTTCCAGGCCGAAGCCCGCGTCCTCCGCCATCGGACGACCGAACGAACGGAGCAACTCGACCGCGAGATAGCCAAGCTCTACGGGGTCGACCTGGAGGAGTTCGGGGAGTTGCCCCCTCGTAGTCCCGGACGGAGGCCGACCTTGGCCAAGGAACTGGCTCAGGCGGCTGAAATGGCGCTCGGCGAGCTCATCTCCCGCAAGCGATTCGCCAAACCTGCAGACCGCTTTGCCGAGTTGCGAACCGACGTCACGATCCTCATGGAGGCTGCCGGCCTGGAACCCACGCCCGAAGGGTTCCGTCGGCTTCACGTCACCCTGGGAATCAGCGAAGGCGCCACTCAGCTGGGCATGCTGGCCTAGAGATAGCGGTCGTTAGACTCGAGAGGCCGGGGCGATCGCCCCGGCCTCTCGGTTTACTTGCTTTCCTGCGGAACCATCGAAGGCGGAAGCGCCTTGCTCGATACTTCCTGCTGCAGCCGTGCAATCACCTCGTCAACCGGCAGGACTTCCTGGCCGCCGGAGCGACGCCGGACCGCCAGACTGCCCTCCTCGACCTCCTTCTTGCCCACGACGAGCATGTAGGGGATCTTCTGGACCTGGGCTTCCCGAATCCGGTAGTTGAGCGACTCGTTGCGGGCGTCCACCTCGACGCGCATGTCGGCTTCTCGCATCTTGGCGGCCACCGCTTCGCAGTAGGCGTCGTTCTCCGAGTTGATCGGAATGATCACCGCCTGGGTGGGAGCGAGCCAGAGCGGGAAGCTCCCCGCATAGTGCTCGATGATGAGCGCCATGAAGCGCTCCATGGTCCCCAGGATGGCCCGGTGAACCATGACCGGCGCGTGCTCCTTGCCGTCCGAACCGTGGTAGGTCAGCTCGAAGCGCTCCGGAAGGTTGAAGTCGCACTGGACCGTGGGCCCCTGCCACTCGCGGCCGATGGCGTCGTAGAACTTGAAGTCGATCTTGGGGCCGTAGAAGGCGCCTCCGCCCTCGTCAAGGTCGAACGCCATCTCCGAGCGGCTCAGGGCCTCGCGCAGGGCGGCCTCGGCGTTGGCCCAGACTTCCTCGGAACCGATCGCCTTCTCCGGGCGGGTCGAGAGGTAGACCTTGGCCTCGAGACCGAAGATGCCCATGGCGTCCCGGATGAAGCTGACGCAGCCCGTGATCTCGTCGGCCAGTTGCTCATGGGTGCAGAAGATGTGGGCATCGTCCATGGTGAGGCCACGAACGCGGGCCAGGCCGTGAAGGGTCCCGGAGCGCTCATAGCGGTAGACGTTGGCGATCTCTTGCAGGCGAATCGGCAGGTCGCGATAGGAGCGGGGACGCGACTTGTAGATCATCGCGTGCCCCGGGCAGTTCATGGGCTTGACCCGGTAATTCTCCTCCTCGATCACCATGGCGGGGAACATGTTCTCGGCGTAGTTGCCGAGGTGCCCCGAGATCTCGAAGAGGGTCTCCTTGACCACGTGCGGGGTGTAGACCGGCTGATAGCCGCGCTTCTTGAGCTCCGAGCGGAGCCAGTCCTCGAGCACCGAGCGAATGAGGGCTCCCTTGGGGTGCCAGAAGATGAGGCCGGGGCCGGTGATCTCGGGAACCGAGAAGAGGTCGAGCTCGCGTCCGAGCTTGCGGTGGTCGCGCTTGGCGGCCTCCTCGAGACGGGTCATGTGGGCCTTGAGGTCGGCATCCGAGAAATAGCTCGTGCCGTAGATGCGCTGAAGCATCTTGTTCTTCTCGGAGCCGCGCCAGTAGGCGCCCGCCACGCTCAGCAGCTTGAAGTACTTGATAGCTCCCGTGGAAGGGACGTGAGGTCCGCGGCAGAGATCCGAGAAACCGCCCTGATGATAGACGGTGATCTCGGCGGTCGCGTCGGCCTGCACGATGTCGTTGAGGATCTCGGCCTTGTAGGGCTCGCCCTCGTCCGCGAACTTGCGGATGAGGCCGGCCACCCGGTCGGAGGTAAAGACCTCCCGCGTCACGTCCAGGTTCTGCTGGGAGAGGCGACGCATCTCGGCTTCGATCTTGGCGAGATCGTCGAGGGTGAAGGGGCGCTCGAAATCGAAGTCGTAGAAGAAGCCCTCCGCGGTGACGGGACCGATGGTGATCTTGGCACCCGGATAGAGGCTGGTGACCGCGTGGGCCATCAGGTGGGCGGTAGAGTGGCGCAGGACCTCGAGGGCCGCGGAGTCGTCGGCGGTCACGATTTCGACCTTGGCGGGACGATCGAGGCGGGTCGAGAGATCGACGAGCTTCCCGTCCAGGCGAGCAGCGACGGCCTTCTTGGCCAGACTGCGACTGATGTTGGCGGCGAGTTCGGCGAGCGTCGTACCGGACGGAACCTCACGCTTGGACCCGTCGGGCATTTCAACGGCGATAAGGGATTCGACAGTCATGATTCCTCCTCTGGTGCACCGCCGGCAAGCCTCACGTCCGGCGAGTCCAGCGGTACCAAGCTCATATTCTACCACCGAAGGCGCCCCCATGGCCTTCGATGCCTCCTAAGACGGCGCCCCTGCCGGGCGCGCGAAAAAGCGCGAGGGCCAGTTGTGCTGGCCCTCGCGCTTTAGATGGGGTGAGGCTAGTCCTGGTAGCGGATGCCCGCTTCACGTAGGCGCTCGATGACCAGCTTGAGGGTTTCGACCGGTCGCACCAGCGAAACCCGGAAGTACCCCTCGCCCATGGCTCCGAAACCGGTTCCGGGGGTGAAGACGACGCCCGCGCGATCGATCACCTCGGCGACCCAGTCGTAGGCGGCGTAGCCCTTGGGAACCGGGGCCCAGACGTACATGGACGCCTTGGGCTTCTCCACGTTCCAGCCGAGGGAGTTGAGACCTTCGACCATGACGTCCCGGCGCTCGCGATAGACCTCGACCACCTCGTCGATGTAGCTCTGGGGGAGGTCGAGCGCGGCGATCGCCGCGTCCTGGACGTGGTTGGGGACGCCGTAGTCCATGTTGGTCTTGATGCGGTAGAGGGCCTGGATCATCTTGGCGTTGCCCACGACGAAACCACAGCGCCAGCCGGCCATGCTGTAGGTCTTGCTCATGGTGTGGAACTCGATGCCGATGTCCTTGGCGCCGGGAATCTCGAGCAGCGAGGTGGGACGGAAGCCGTCGAAGGCAATTTCGGAGTAGGCCAGGTCATGCACCAGCATGATGTCGTGGCGCTTGGCGAAATCGAGCGTATCCTCGTAGAAGGAGCGGGGCGCGACGGCGGCCGTGGGGTTGGAAGGGAAGTTGAAGAAGAGCAGCTTGGCGGCTTCGGCGTCATCGGGGTGGACGGTGTTCCAGTCGGGAAGGAAGTCGTGGTGAGGGAGGCAGGGAACCTCCACGACCTCTCCGCCGGCAAGGACGGTGCCGCGCGTATGGACCGGGTACGCGGGCTGGGGGACGATGGTCTTGTCGCCGGGGTTGATGAAGGCGAGAGCGAGCTTGGCGAGGCCTTCCTTGGAGCCGATGAGGGGCAGGATCTCGGTTTCAGGATCGAGTTCGACGCCGTAGTGACGGGAGTACCAGCGGGCGATCGCCTCGCGGAAGGCCTTCTTGCCCTTGAAGGTGGGATAGCCGTGGTTGGCGGGGTTGCGCAGGGCCTCGACACCCGCCTCGACGACGGGTGCGGGGGTGGGCAGGTCGGGAGAGCCGATGCCCAGGTCGATGACCTGGATGCCCTTGGCCTCGGCCTGCAGGCGGAGAACTTCGAGTTGGGCGGTGGCGTAAGGGGGGATGGCCTTGAGGCGATCAGCTTCCTGGAACATCGTCTTGGCGGCGGTCTTGCTCATCCTGAATTCCTCGTCATGAGTTGGGGGGATGGGTTGGGGACATGGGTGTCGCGGGGTCGGCAAAAAAAACTAGCATGCGCGATCCCGACGGCGTCCGGGCAGGTCGGCGAGGGAACGCCGTGGATCCGTCGATCCTGTGAAGCTGCTGGAAAGTGCGGTCCAGAACCGCGCGGGAACCGCGCGGGCGGGGAGGCGTCCATGACCCGCGCGCGGGGAACGGCCTCGGCCACGAGAAGATCGCGCATTTTCATGGCGATAATTGTAACACGCTTTGCCGGGCGAATCCGGAGCGATTCACCCACTGCCGAGAGTGCCGTGATGCGGTTCAATGGCGCTCAGAGCCGGCATAAGACCGACAGAGATGCTATAATCGAAAGGATCGTCTTCTCTGATCGAAGCACTGAAGGAGAAGCTAACTCTTGGAGGATCTAATGGCAACCAATATCGACGGGGGAACCGAAGCGCTCATCATGCCGTCCACGGTGGTGACGCAGGAGTACGGCGCGGCGCAAATCCAGGTGCTCGAGGGACTCGAGCCGGTACGCAAGCGTCCGGGCATGTACATCGGATCCACCGGCGAGCGCGGTCTGCATCACCTCGTCTACGAGGTGATCGACAACTCGATCGACGAGGCGCTAGCTGGGCACTGCAGCGACATTCGCGTCTCCCTGCGCCGGGACAACTCGGTCGCGGTCTGGGACAACGGCCGCGGCATCCCGGTCGAGCCCCATCCCAAGACCGGAGTGAGCACGCTCGAGACGGTCCTCACCGTCCTGCACGCCGGCGGTAAGTTCGGCGCGGGCGGCTACAAGGTTTCCGGCGGCCTCCACGGCGTCGGCGTCTCCGTCGTCAACGCCCTTTCCGAGCGCTTCGAGGCCTACGTCCGCCGTAACGGCAAGCTCCACTACCAGCGCTTCGAGCGCGGAAACCCGATCAAGCCCATCGAGGTCATCGGCGACGCGACCGATACCGGCACCGAGATCGTCTTCCGGCCCGACGCCACCATCTTCGAAACCGTCGAGTTCTCCTACGACACCCTCTCCGCCCGCTTCCGCGAGCTCGCCTACCTCAACAAGGGCGTGAGCATCCGCTTCATCGGCGAGGGCCATGGCCCCGACGGCACCGATCGCGACGAGCTCTACCTCTACGAGGGCGGCATCATCCAGATGGTCGAGTACCTCAACGAGAACAAGGACGCCCTGCATCCCACCATCATCTACGTGGCCGGCCAGAAGGACGACGTCGTGGTCGAGGTGGCCATGCAGTACACCAGCGGCTACTCCGAGATCGTCCTGGCTTTCGCCAACAACATCAACACCCACGAGGGCGGCACCCACCTCACCGGCTTCCGCAACCAGCTGACCCGCATGCTCAACGAACACGGCCGCAAGACCGGTGTCCTCAAGGACCAGGACCAGAACCTGACCGGCGATGACGTTCGGGAGGGCCTCACCGCGGTCCTCTCGGTCAAGATTCCCGAACCCCAGTTCGAAGGCCAGACCAAGACCAAGCTGGGCAACCCCGAGGTCATGAGCATCGTTTCGAGCCTCTTCGGGGATACGTTCGGTCATTTCCTGGAGTCCAACCCGGGCGTGGGCAAGCAGATCATCTCGAAGGCCATCGACGCCCTGCGTGCCCGCGAGGCGGCCCGTAAGGCCCGCGAGCTGACCCGCCGCAAGAGCGTCCTCGAGTCCTCGACCCTGCCCGGCAAGCTCGCCGACTGCTCGGATCGCAATCCCGAGCGCTGCGAACTCTACATCGTCGAGGGGGACTCGGCGGGCGGCTCCGCCAAGCAAGGTCGCGATCGCGGTTTCCAGGCCATCCTGCCCCTGCGCGGCAAGATCCTCAACACCGAACGCGCCCGCCTCGACCGGATCTACGGCAACGAAGAAATCCAGAACCTGATCGTCGCCATGGGCTCCGGCGTGGCCGACGACTTCGACGTCGCCAAGCTCCGCTACCACAAGATCGTCATCATGACCGACGCCGACGTCGATGGCGCGCATATCCGAACCCTGCTACTCACCTTCTTCTACCGCTTTGCCAAACCCCTGGTGGAAGGCGGCTACGTCTACATCGCCCAGCCCCCGCTCTACAAGGTGGAAAAGGGCAAGCAGATCCACTACTGCTACACGGATCGCGAGCTCGAAGCCCTCAAGGCCCGGATAGGTTCGGATAACTTGACCATCAGCCGCTTCAAGGGCCTTGGCGAGATGATGCCTCAGCAGTTGTGGGACACCACCATGGACCCTGAAAACCGAACCCTCCTGCAAGTCGACATCGAGGACGCCACCGAGGCCGACCGCCTCTTCACGATCCTCATGGGCGACAAGGTCGAACCCCGACGCGAGTTCATCCAGGCGCACGCCCGGGAAGTCAAGAACCTCGACGTTTAACACGGAGGCAAATCCCGCTTGTCCAAACCGAACGCCAAGCCCAATCCCCCCGCCAAGCGCCGTAAAAACGCCCGCGGGGGCGCCTACTGGACCCTCTTCGTCGCCTGCGCCCTCCTGTCCTTCGGCGGCGGCTTCTGGTTCACCTACCAGATGACCAGCCAAGTCGCAGTCAAGGACCCCGGCGCGAACGAGGCGCCCAACGCCACGCCATTGCCCGCTCAAGCCCTGGTCACCCCGGCTCCCGACGTGCCCGAGGAAGAACCCGTACCTTCGACGTCCATGGTCGAACCGGACCCCGCCCCGGTACCCTCCCCCACCCCCCGGACCAAGGCGACCGAGGCCCCGCTCGCACATGCCGTCGACGACTCCGCGTCTGCCGGCCAGGGTGTCTACCGCGTCCAGGTCGGCTCCTACTCGTCACGCGAAGAAGCCCAGGCCATGGTCGAGGAACTGGCCGTGGCCGGCGTCGACGCCATGGTGGTCGAGGACGAAGGCAAGTTCCACGCCCAGATCGGCGCTTACGGTAGCCGGGATCGCGCCCTCTCAGCGGCTGACGGCGTGAACACCAAGGGCTACTCGGTGACGATCCGACACTAATCCCGGCGACGGCCCAACGTCCCCTCGGCGGCACCGCGTTTTCCCGCATCTGACCCCCGCTCACAGCAAACCCACGCCCCAGCCAGGGGCGCCAGGAGAAAGGAATCGGACATGGCGCAAGCGACTCATACCGACGTTATGGAGAAGATCGTCTCGCTCTCCAAGCGTCGCGGCTTCATCTTTCAAAGTTCGGAAATCTACGGAGGCCTCGGAAGTACCTGGGATTACGGTCCCCTGGGCGTCCTCTTGAAGAACAACGTCAAGCAAGCCTGGTGGCAGGCCGTCGTCCAGAAACGCGATGACATGGTAGGCCTCGATGCCGCCATCCTCATGCACCCGGAAACATGGAAGGCCTCTGGCCACCTCGAAACCTTCAATGACCCGCTCGTCGACTGCAAGGAATGCCGCCAGCGCTTCCGAGCGGACCACCTGATCGAGGAGGTCCTCGCGGTCCAAGCCTCGGGCGGAAAGACATCCAAGCATGTCAAGAAGGGTCATGAGAGCTACCTTTCCGAGCTCAGCGCCTACATGGAAGGACGCAGCATCGAGGAAGTGCTCAAGGACAAGGCCAAAGCAAGCGAGATCTTCTCGCACCTGAGCTGCCCGAATTGCAGCGGCGACCTCACCGAACCCCGGAACTTCAACCTGATGTTCAAGACCTTCATGGGCCCCGTGGAGGACTCCGCCAACACCGTCTTCATGCGCCCCGAAACGGCTCAGGGCATCTTCGTGAACTTCAAGAACGTCCAGACCGCCTCGCGCAAGCGCCCGCCCTTCGGCATCGCCCAGATCGGCAAGAGCTTCCGCAACGAAATCACCCCCGGCAACTTCACCTTCCGGACCCGCGAGTTCGAGCAGATGGAAATCGAGTTCTTCTGCCCTCCTCAGGATTCCGACAAATGGTTCGAACACTGGGTCTCCGAGCGCTGGAACTGGTATCTGGAACTTGGCTTGAAGCCCGAACGGCTCCGCAAGCGGGCCCAGAACCCCGACGAGCTCGCCCACTATGCCCGGGCCACCTTCGACTTCGAGTACCAGTTCCCCTTCGGCTGGTCGGAACTGGAAGGCATCGCCAACCGCACCGACTACGACCTGAGCCAGCACGCCAAGTTCTCGGGCAAGGACCTCAGCTACTTCGACGAGGAGTCCCGGGAATCCTACGTGCCCTACGTCATCGAGCCCTCGGCGGGTGCCGACCGCGCCACCCTGGCCTTCCTGGTGGACGCCTACGACGAGGAAACCGACGAGAAGGGTGAGACCCGCGTCGTGCTCCGCCTCCACCCGAAACTGGCCCCCATCAAGGTTGCCATTCTGCCCCTCTCCAAGAAGCCGGAACTGCGCGGGCCGGCCCGTCAAATCCACGCCGCCCTGAGTGAGCGCTGGTTCGTCGAGTATGACGAAACCGGTTCCATCGGCAAGCGCTATCGGCGACAGGACGAAATCGGGACGCCCTACTGCGTCACCATCGATTTCGAAAGCCTCAACGACAAGGCCGTTACCGTGCGCGAGCGCGACGCCATGACCCAGGTGCGCCTGAACCTCGAAGAGCTCATCCCCTACCTGAGCGAACGACTCGATGCCAAGCCCCCGCGCCTGACGGCGGACATCCTGAAACCCCAAGCGGCCGAGGTCTAGAACCCGGTCAAGGTCTAGATAAAGCAGGGCGGGAGCAGTTGCTCCCGCAGAGATTTCGCTCCTGAGGGCAAATAATGAGGGAGGGCGCTGAGAGGCGTCCTCCCTG
>DAZV01000003.1 GCA_002083825.1 Candidatus Sericytochromatia bacterium S15B-MN24 CBMW_12
TTCCCCGAAACGTAGGTTGAGATACTTGCGAGGAACCTACGGAGGGTGTGGCGACACCCCGTGCCTACCGGGTACGCGATCGAAGTGACGGTTGAGCCGGTTTCCAAGCAGCAAACCCCGCAGAGCGCAAGCTCGGCGGGGATTGGTGTTTTTGGGGTTCCCGCGACTCGACCGTGGGAACCCCAGGCCTTGTGGCCTGCACAGGCGCAGCGCTTATCACCGAGGCCGACCAAGCGGGTCGCGTGTACGAGTTGGCCGGCGACCAGGCGTACACCCTCTCCGAACTGGCTGCGGAGATTGCCCGCCAAAGTGGCCAGCCGGTCGTATATAACGACATGCCTGAAGACGCCTACCAGGCTGTGCTCGTAGGCGCCGGCCTGCCCGAAGGCCTGGCGGCCATGCTCGCCGACTCCGACATCGGTGTTTCCAAAGGAGGGCTCTTCGGCGAAGGCGGCCAAATCAGCGCTTTGACGGGTCATCCGACGATTTCGCTGGAGAAGTCGGTCGCCCAGGCTCGGAAGGCCTGATACCGCAGGGCAGCTCACCTCGGGCTGCCCTACCCTGCTCCCGATTAAACGGAGGACCCGTGTCCAGCGCACCCAGTCGTCCTCGTCCGCTGTCCGCGCCCACCCGCGAGAACATCAAGCGAATCGCCCGGGGCTACGGAGTCTCGGAAGACTTCCTTCTCGATCTCGTCGGTCGCCCGGAGCTCGACGCGGCAGACGAGGACGAACGGCGTGAACGCCACCTACATGGTAACGCAACGGCCCTCTCGGCCTGGGCCGCCTACCGAATAGCTGAAGAAAAGAACCGCCGCACGGAGAATCGAGAATAGACCGCCACCAGGGCTTCCAACTGCTGGCGGTCTTCTTTGTTGCTCTGGATTGGCTCACGGCATGATCTTAGGCCGTGGCCAGGTAGAAGGCGGCAATCGGGCCAGATTTTTGCCAGGATAGCATGGCTCCTCAGCCTATCAGTTGACGGTAATGACCACATTACCCTGTTTGCGCCCGGACTCCACGTATTGGTGCGCTTCTGCAGCCTGTTCGAGGGGGAAGCGTTTGTCAATGATGGCCCTTAGCTTTCCGGCTTCAATCAACTCTGCGACGGAGAACAGATCGTCAAGGATGCCGGCGGCCAGCCCGCAGAGGGCTCTACAATCGTCATCACGGGTTTGGAACATATCCAGTAGTTGTCTGGTCTTGAAGCTGACGTAGAAGTGAACCCCGCCTTTTGCGAGGGAGTTCTTGGTCTTTGAAAAGGAGGCCCTGCCCAGCACATCGAAGATCAGGTCGTAGGTTTCGCCGTTCTGGGTGAAGTCTTCCTTGGTGTAATCAACCAACTTGTCCGCGCCCAGAGCTTTGACGAAGGCAAGTCGCGGCGTGCTGCATACCCCGGTCACCTCAGCGCCGAAGTGCCTGGAGATCTGCACCGCAGCCGCGCCAATCGCGCCGGACGCACCGTTGACCAGCACCTTTTGCCCGGGCCGGATGTTCAGCTTGCGCAGCAATGGCAGGGCCATGATGGCCCCGTAGGGCAGCACAGCCGCTTCTTCATAGCAAAGTCCGGCGGGTATCTTCACCACCGGGGCGGTTTCGGGCATGCAGAGATATTCGGCGTAGGCTCCCATGGTCTGGCCGAGGTAGCCCATTACCCGGTCGCCAACCTTGAGGCGCTTGACGTTCTTGCCCACGGCTTCCACATCCCCGGACAGTTCGCTACCCAAAATAGGGCGTTTGGGCCTGGTCAGCCCAAAAGCAAGCTTGGCCAGAAGCAGCAGGGGAGAGGGCATGTTGAAGTCGCTGGAGCTCAAGTTCTTGAAATTGCGGGCCGCAAGGTCGCCGTAGTTGACAGAGGTGGCGCGGACGCGGATCAAGATCTCGTTGTCTTTGGGGACGGGTTTGGGAACCTCCCCGAGTTTCAGCACCTCAGGGCTACCATATTCGGTATATAGAACTGCTTTCATTACTGACCATCCTTGATTCGCACGATTACATCCTCAGGTGGCCATTTAGGGTCTCGCCACTCGCACTCAATACACGCGTTCAACGGCGGCAAACCCGCGATTACCGAGTGTACAGCACCCGGTGCCCTGGATACAAGCTATCGTTACGCTGCCGTGCGACCGGACCATTGTTCGCGGGCTTGGCTCGGGACGCTGAAGCGCTCGGCGACGCCGTCGCCTTCGGCGGAGTATTCGGACACGAAAACGAGGGTGGCCCCGAGGCGAGCCGCGATCATGCGACTTTGATCGTCGAGGAAGCCCATGAGGTGGACCGCCTTGAACCTGGTGGGGTCGGTCGGGTCGGGGAGGTCAAAGCCGCCTTTGACCTCCCCGACTGCCAAGTGGCGTTTGAGGAGGGGGCCTCGTTGCTCGGGAAGGCTCTGGGCCGAAAAGAGGGTACGGGTGGCGCCCCGCCGCCTGGTAGGGTAGGGTAGGCAAGCATGGCGGCCCCGGGCGCATTCTCGAGGTGGGCGATCAGATCCTCGTTGCTACGGGTAACGACCTCTTTGCGTAGGGCGATGCCTCCTCGAGCTATCTGGACTTGAAGACCCGGGGCAGCGACGCAAATTCGACGGGCATCCAAACCGCCGGGACTGCGCGGCTCTGAGGCAAATCAAGAGGCAGCTCGTCACGGCGTGCGTGCCATCCGTCGAAAGATTACGAGGGTCTCCCGCTCGCGCAGGAAACCCTCGTCTACGCTGCCATGACCCGGCTGATTCTCAGACGCTTGGCTGCGACATGACTTTACAAACACCCTCAAGACCCGACCAGTCAGCCTGCTTCCAGGGGTCGCGAGGGAGATCGATGAACCGATCGGACTAGAACTCGACTCCCACATGGAACCCAGGCTCAAACAGGAAATAGTTCGGCCATTTCTGGTCCCTCGCCTCAAAGCCTGCGGGCACGTTGGTTGAAACGGGCCAATGGGTGAAGGCGACCGATGGCTCGAAGAACACCCGGTCCATGAGCCGCCATTGGTAGCCGAAACGCAGCGTAGAGAACAGCTGAAAGCCGTCGCCGGTCTTCTTGTCTTGCGAATCGAAATACTCTCGCAGGAAGGGAACCATGCTGAGAGAGGTATAGGCCCCCTTCCACACGAAGCGCTGATATGCCAATCCGACGCCAGCCTCACGCACGTGTCCCGGATAGGCCTCTTCGGCCGTGAACTGCGAGGGCCCGTAGGGAATCCCCAGCGGGTGATAGTACCGCCACGTCTTCGCCTCGACCGACAGCGTGTCCTGAGGCGTCAGACGGTATCCGAAATTGAGCTGGGAGAAGTAGGGAGGATATTTGTCTGGCGCGAGATTAGCCAACATGAACGCCGATGTCCCGAAGAAGAAACGTCCCTTGGGAATCTCGCTTGTCTCAGTTTGACTATTCGCAGCACTGGTCAATATCGACCAGGTGAGAACCGACAACACCACCCGCTTCATGCCAAACCCCTCATCGCTGCCCATCTTCCTCCCAGGCCGAAGCAACTTCCCTTCGGAATACCTTGCTTTACTTGCCATACACTGTACTTTTGCACCACCAAGCCGTCAAGCGCATCGGCCCACGGAGTGGTCCGGAGTACGATGACCTCCTGTTTCCGGGGTGAACGGGAGAGGTCGGATGGGACATGCCCAGGGGCCGCAATAGCGGGCAGAAGGTCAAGAGTCCCTGGCTACACCCCGGCATTCGAGCGCAGCATGGGTGCCACGTTCGAGGCAACAGAAAGGCACCACGCCTGGCCAGCCAATACGGAATGAAGCAACGGGGGTGCCAGAACCGGATGGGGAGTTCGAAACCACGACCTTTCGATTACGAAGTCGTGAAATTTCAAAACATACGTACAAATTTGCTCTGGCCCGTAGGGCCAGCAAGCCGGAGATGTCTCATCCTGTTTGAGGTCGTGGTGGTGGGGGCGGTGGTGGTAGCAACCGCTTCGAGGTGACGCTTAAACTCGTCAGGCAGGGGACCGGCTGCGGCCAAGGCTTTTTGCGTCCGCGTCAGCTTTCTGATAACCGTCGACTGACAGCCTGGAACCTCGATGACACCCGGTTCCGACTCGCCCACTCAAGAGGCGGGGCTTCGGGGAAACGGGATCCTATTAATCTTTACTTCTTCAGATTTTAAATAAACCTTGTACTTTCAGCTGAGTTGCAGTAAGATGGTTACATCAGCTGGTTCTGGAGAGCCGGCACGCCCGAAAGGGCGCCGCTTCAAGTCTAACCGCCGCAAGGTGGGGCGAGGTGAAGGGGGATCGAACATCCGGGGCCTCGGCTTGGGATGGGGTGTCGAAGTCTCGCAAGAGGATTCGGCCGGAGGGCAGAACCGGAAAGATGCCGCGGTGTTTCATGACTCAGGACTTGCTGGAGACGGCAGGAGACCGGGGAGGGAAATGTCGCAGGGGGCGAAAGCCGCCTGAAGTGGGCCAAGAAGCCCACAGAGG
>DAZV01000021.1 GCA_002083825.1 Candidatus Sericytochromatia bacterium S15B-MN24 CBMW_12
AGGGGCGGACGAAGTGCTCCACTATACCCTCCGAGAGGAGAGGCGTCACGCTTGGCTGGCGGGCATGCTCTATCTTACTCGAAAGGGGGGACATGCGCTCGGTCCGCGCGGCAAAACCCATAGGTCATTTCGTCGTCATTGGCCATGCCTTCCGGGGGTGGACCCGCCTAGGATGAGGGAGATGCCGCAATCGTCACCCAGGGGCTGCCCGCAACCCGATGCGGGCTCCCGCTGCCCGATGGCTTTCTCGGTGCTCCCGAGCGGGTTCCCATCAGCGACCTCCCCGGAGGCGGAGGGGATTCGGAGGTTGCATCGGCCAAGCTTGCAATGGCGAGCAGGCATGGGCGAAGAGGCATGGGCGAAAATAGGCATGGGCAAGGAGGTTGTTTCGCTATGGAATCGACGCCGCGTCCCATCCCAGGATATCCCCGCGCGCTGCCCCAGCGGATTCCGTTCTCGTTGGCCGCTCTGGCGACCGGCTTGAGGGGGTTTTCGAGACCGCGCGAACCGGTCCTGACGCTGGCACGCCCGAGTGTCGAGGAGGCGGTATTGGCGGTGCGGGGCGCGCTTTCGACCGCGGGGGCGCTGGATCTCAAACGCTTGGTTTCCGAGGCCCTGGTGGACGGGGCGTCTCAGGTCACGATCGATCTCCGGGAGGCGACGCGAATCGGTCCGGCGGCGCTGGCGGCCATGGTCGAGGTCACCCAGCGCGCGGGGGCGGTCGGGGTGCAGGTCGTCGGCCTGAGTCCGGAGGCTCGCCTGCTCTTGGAAAAGGCTTCCCTGCACGTGGTGATCGAGATATTGGAGTGAGCGCATGAAGGCGATCATCTTGCCTGCCAAGCCGGATGGCTTCGGGGCTCACCTTCACGAGTCGCTCTGGCCGCTCCTGGGGCGTCCCCTGATCGACGTGCAACTGGACGCCTTGGGGGAGTTCGGCATGCGCGAGGTCTGGGTGATCTTGCGCTACCGTCCCTATGGACTGGACCGGCATCTCCAGGCGCGGATGGCGAGTTCCCGCGCTCTTCCCCTCATGACGACCGTCCGGCTGGAACGCAGCGACCGCGGCTTGCTCGGTACCTTGAAGCGCACCTCGCGCTTCATCACCGAGACCACCCTCGTATTGCCGGCGGACATGGTTCCCCCCGCCGATCTCGGGGCTTGCGTCACCGAGCACCGCGCCAACGGGGTCTGGCTCACCGAGATCCTCGATCCGTCCGGCAGCGCCTGCTTCCTGCTGGAACCCGAACTCCTGGCTTTGCTCGGAGACAGGGGGGAGCTCTTTCCCGACATGCTGGCGGGGGCGGGTCATGCGGTTCGTAGCCGTTTTCACCCGGGGCTCGCCCGTCTGGGAACACCCCAGGGTTTCCTCGCGGCGCACGCTCAGCTGCTAACGTCGCGCTATGTGCACCCGACGGCTCGGGTTCACCCCGCAGCTAAGCTTGCCGAACGGGTTTGGATTGGCCCTGGGTGCTGGGTGGCGCGCGACGCCACCATCTCGGATGGCACCGTGATGCTCGAGGGATCCAAGGCCGAACGGGGGGCGCGTCTCGAAGGGGTGGTCGTGCTGCCGCATGTACGGGTAGGCAAGGCCGCCCGCTTCCGGCAGTCGATCGTAACCTCGGAAGGCGCGTTCAGCGAGGGCGGCTTCACCTCCGAGGTCGACCCGGACGTCTTGAGTTCCACGCGTCGCAATCCCCGGGGCGAGTCTTTGCATCAGGGGCTCGACATGGCCCTCGCAGCCGTGGCCTTGCTACTACTCGCTCCGTTGCTCCTGCTCGTGGCGCTGATCATCCGTCTGGATTCCCCGGGTCCCGTTTTCTTCTCCCAGCTGCGGGTGGGCCAGGATCGGCGGGGCCGCCTAAAAGGGCGGGTCTTCGAGCTCTACAAGTTCCGCACCATGCACGTCGACGCCGATTCGAGGCTCGCGGAGCTCAAGGCTCAGAATGCCTATGGTTCGGGACCGTTCTTCAAGCTGGAGAACGATCCACGGATCACCCGGGTGGGGAACTTCCTTCGCAAGGCCAGTCTCGACGAGCTGCCTCAGCTGCTCAACGTCGTGCTGGGAGACATGCGGCTGGTGGGAAACCGCCCGTTGCCGGTTTACGAGGCCGAGGCCCTGTCCGAGGAGTGGCAGCGCATGCGTTTCACATGTCCGGCGGGGATCACGGGGCTCTGGCAGATCAGCGGGCGATCGGATCTCAGCGAGCACGAGCGGATGGTGCTCGACACGGTCTATTCGGTGACGCGGAGCTTCTGGAGCGACTGGGTGATCTTGCTGAAGACGCTGCCGGCACTGCTGTTGCGGCGTGGGGCGCGCTAGGTGTCAAGCGTCTGCGACTAGAGCGCCTGCGGCTAGAAGTAGTCCAGAAGGTGTGCGACTAGAGCGCCCGTCATGTGCGGCTAGAAGTAGTCCAGAGGGTGTGCGACTAGAGCGCCTGTCATGTAATGAAGGAGAAGGTGAGGAGTGATGATCCACAAGACGCTGGGGGCAGGAGTCCTGGCTCTGGGAATCACGGCGATCGCCGTCACGGTAGAAGACCGCTTGCCATGCAATCCGGTGTTCGGCCTATCGGCCCAAGCTGCAGAGCTTGCCAAGGCGACGATTTCCATTCCCGAGCCGCCTGCAAGCCTGTCGCTTCCTGAGGCGCTCGCCCGTGCCATGCGGGAGAGCCCCGAGGTGAAGGTGGCCGAGTCCGAACTCGCTCGCGCCGAGGCCGAGGCAGCCAGCCAGGCGCTCTGGCCCCTGCGGTCGTTGTCGGCGAACGTGTCGATCGTTCGCCAACTCAACGGCGGCGGCCTTGGCCTGGCGCCGGGGCAGACTCCCGGCGCCGTCGGCTTCGGGGGCCCGACGGCGGGGGCCTACCTCACCATGAACGTGGGAGAGCTGATCGGCGGGGCCTTCATGATGCGTTCGGCGCAAGCGCGGATCCGGACATCCCAGGAGAACGTCAGGCTGGTCAAGTTGCAGGTGGCCACGGGAGTGGTCGAAGCCTACTCGGTCTGGAGCACCCAGAAGGCGCTACTGGCCTTGCGCCAGGATGCCATCAAGGCCTCCCAGAGCGACGTCGTGGTGCTCGAACGCCTCTTCGGGCGGGGGGGGGCGAACATCAACGATCTCTTGAAGGCCCGCCTGGCGGTCAATCAGTCCCAGCTGGATCTCCTCACCGCCGAGGGGGAGTACCGCCTGGCCTGGACCACCCTGCTGCAGCGGATGGGCGATGCCGCCTGGCTGGAACCCCGAGCCGCCAAGGTCGGAACCTCGGCTCAAGCGGGAGAAAGATAGACGATGAACCACCATGAGCAACGGGCCTTGGCGCGATTCGAAGCCCACCTCCCCCTTCTGAAGCATCTTGTGGCCCGGGCCATGGCCTCGGGCGCAGGTGCGGCCCTTCCCCTGGTCCACGCGGGGGCGTTGGGCCTCTGGCAATCGGCCAGGGATTTCGGCCCGCGCGGCGACGGCCAAGACGGCCGCGAGGGCGGAACTGGTTTTGCCGAGTACGCCGAAGTGGCGGTGACCAGCGCGCTCCTCGATTACATGCATCTCGGGAAAACCTCGGTGCTGCCTCCAGAGCTTTCGCCCTACGCTCCCAAGCTCGACGCCATGGCTTCCCAGTTGCAGGGCGAGCATCCCCCGCAGGCCGTGGTGACGTACGGGGCGCTTCTGGGGCCTGCCACCGTTCCCGTCTCGGCGATGCGGCGTTCCGGGGGCCTGCCGATCGCGGCAGACGAGTTCCCGGTCGTGGACCATGGAGAGGGGGCGCTCCTCTCGGCGATAGGCGGCATCTTCAAGCGTCACTGGCTGCTGATCGTGGCCGTCGCCCTCGTCACCGAGGTCGCGGTCTTCGCCATGGTCAAGACCGCTCCCAAGTCCTACAAGGCCGAAACCACCGTCAATACCGGGATAGCCTCGGGAATCTCCGCCACCGGCGCCCCGATCGACTGGTTCAAGGCGGGCGCCCTCATGGGAAACCTCACGGAGATCCTCCTGAGCCGCGCGGTCCTGGAGCGGACCCTCCGGACCCTGAAGCTGGAGCTCACGCCCGAGCTGCTCGCCAAGCGCTTCGAGATCGAAAGGGTGAGCCAGACCGACCTTCTCAAGATCTCGGCCACCGCCCTGTCCGCCGAAGAGGCGAGCGAACTCGCCAACACGCACGTCCGCGAGTTCATGGCCTACTACTCCGGAATGACCGGCCTGGATGCCGGCAAGGCCAATCGCTTCATCTCCGAGCAGGCCCGGGCGGCCGAGACGCGCCTGCGCTCGGCCGAGGCGATCCTCAGGGACTTCAAGGAATCCACCCTGCCGGAAGCCCAGCTGGCGCTTTCCGAGCAGCTCTCCGACACCCGCAGGCTGCGCGACGAGACCCAGCAGCAGATTGTAGCCTTGCGGTCGGGCCTCTCGATGGTGGAGTCGGAGCTCTCGCGCCTGAAGGCCGATTCCGTGGTCGCCGGCACCGTCAGGTTGAACCCGGAGGTGGGTACGGCGGGCGATCGCCTCGAAACCCTCCAATCGAACCTCGCCGACGCCCGGAGCGTCCTGGGCCCCGACCACGCCTCGGTCAAGGATCTCGAATCCCAGATCGCCAAGGCCTCCGGCCAGCTCAAGATCACCGAGCGCCGGGTGGCCGGCGGCGAGGAGGGAATGCCCGACGTCGTCGCCCGCCGAATCGCCCTCAAGGTCGAGCTCGCCCAGAACCAGGCCAAGCTCGCGGCCATCGACGCGACCCTGCGGGAGCTGGAACCCAAGGTCAAGTCGGCCTCCGGCGCCCAGGTGACGCTCGTGCAGCTCCAGCGCGAAGTCGAGATAGCCGCCGCGGACTACCTGCGCCTCAGCCAGCGCGCGGGCGAGACCCGCGTGGCCGCCTCGGGCGCCGCCACCCTGCCGCTCACCATCATCGACGAGGCGATCCCACCCACCAAGCCCGAGAGCCAGAAGCTGCCCGTCAAGCTCGCCCTGGGACTGCTCGTGAGCCTGCTCTTCGGAGGGGTGATCGGCTACCTCCTCGATCTGCGCCGGAAACCCGAGCAGGAGGACGCAAATGGCCTTCTTTCCGGCTAAAAGCGATACGACACCCTCCAAGCCAGCCTGGCCGAAGCACCTGCTCCTGCCGCTCCTCTGGGCCTTGCCGTTTCTGCTGGCGGTCGCCCATTCGGTCGCCGACTTCCACCGCCTTCACATCGTGCTCCTGGCGGTGGCCCCCCTCGCCCTGGTCGTCTTCCTGAACATCGAGTTCGGACTCTACATGGTCCTGGCCTACGCCACCACGGTCATCTTCATCAAACGCCTGATGCCCAACCTCGACTCCAACCAGATGGGCGTCGTGCTCGACGGCCTCATCTGCCTCATGGCCCTGCGCCTGCTCCTCGATCTCCTCCGAACGCGCCGCTGGGGAGCCTTCACCTCACCCTTGACGCTTCCGGTCATCGCGCTCGCAATCTACCTGATCCTGCAAGTCTTCAACCCCTCGGCCCCGGGCCTCAAGTTCGGCATCTACGGCACCCGCGACACCCTGCGCTTCCTCGGCTTCTTCCTGGTGCTCTTCTACATGCGCGGCCGACCCCAGATCAAGCGCTTCATGCAGGTCTTCCTCGGCCTGATGGTGCTCGACGCCGGCTACGGCATCTGGCAGCACCACCATGGGCTCTTGTACCAGGAGCACCAATGGCTCATCGAATCGAAGGCCTACCGAACCCACGTCCTCCAAGGCTACGTCCGTGTCTTCGGCACCGTGGGAGACGCCGCGACCTTCGGCTTCATCAACATCACCGCCGCCCTCATGCTCATCGGCCTCGCCCTCACCTCCAAAGGCTGGCGCCTTTGGGCCCTCATGGGCCTCACCCTCCCCTGCCTCTACGCCATGGTCCTCTCCTACTCCCGCGGCCCCATGGTGGCCGTCGCGGCGGGAGTCGGCGTCATGCTCCTCGTGAGCCGCAACTGGAAGCTCGCCATGGCCTGCGTCGTGGCGGGCGGTCTCGGAATGGGAGCCCTCGCTCTCAACGGGGATACCCGCCTTTTCGACCGCCTCATGACGGCCACCAACCCCGTCCAAGACGCCTCCTTCCAGGTGCGCATGGGCTACATCGACACCTACATGCCCCTCATCTTCGAACGCCCCTTCGGCGGCGGCCTCTACACCGCGGGGGCTTCCGGCCTCACCATCACCGGCGGAGAGCCCATCCTCGGGACCACGATCGGCATCCCGACCGATAACCTCTACTTCAAGTACGGCCTAGAGCTCGGCTGGATCGGCCTTTCCCTGTTTTTCTGGTTTCTAGCGGCCCTCTGGTATGGAACCATGCGAACTTACCTCGCCCTCAAAGACCCCTTCTACAAGGCCGTCAGCCTCGGACTGCTGGGCGTCTTCACCAGCTACATCGTCGGCGCCTTCTCCAACGATATTCTCGTCCAAAAACCCCTCACCGAGTTCTTCTACATGGCCGTCGGACTCTCGGCGCTCCTCGGCCAGCACCGAGACGCCATCTCATGAAGATCTCGCTGATCGCCTCGGACGAATCCACCGCCCCGCTCTACCGCGTGCGCCTCCTCGCCCGCATGCTCGCCCGACGCTTCGACGTCGAAGTGCTGGGATACCACTTCGATGCCGCCGAACTGGATCCCGACGCGCCCCGAGACTTCCCCTACCGCGCCGTGCCGGCCCGCCCCCTCCCCGCCTTCTTGCAGGATGCGCGCCAACTGGCCGGCATGGTGAGCGGGGACGTCCTCTATGCCATGAAACCCCGCCCGACCTCCCTGGGCACCGCCCTGGCGATCGCCCGATGCCGCGGCATCCCCCTCCTCGTCGACGTCGACGACCTCGAATCCGCCATGATCCCCCCCTTCTCCCGCCATGCCCTCAAGAACGCCGCCTACGCCCTCCCCCGGTTGAACCACCCCAATAACTACCTCTTCACCACGGCATGCGACCGCCTGACGGGCCTCGCCGACGCCGTCACCACGGTCTCGCGATTCTTCCAGCAACGCGTCGCCCGCACCTGCGGCTCAACCCCCATTTTCCTCGTCCCTCAGTGCGTCGATACCGATCGCTTCGACCCCGACCGCTTCGACCGCGTGGCCTTGCGCCTCAAACTGGGCCTCGACGCCTTCACCGTGGTCTTCGCGGGCATCGCCCAACCCAACAAGGGCGTCGGAGAGATCGTCTCGGCGCTCAAGCGGTTGCCGCAGCGGCACTGGAGGCTGCTCATCGTGGGGCCGAAAACTCCCTATGCCCTCGAGTTGGCGGCATGCGACCCTCGCGTCATCCTCCTCGGCACCCAAAAGCCCGAAGATCTGCCCCGATACCTGGCCGTGGCCGATGCCGTGGTGCTGCCCCAACGCGCTGAGCCAGCATCGATGGGGCAGATGCCCATGAAGCTTTTCGAGGCGATGGCCATGGGGTGTTCGGTGGTCTCTACGCGACTCGCCGACATCCCGGAGGTGCTCGACGGGTGCGGCAAGGTCGTGAACCCGGGCGATACACCGGCTCTGACGGAGGCCATCGCCGATCTGATGGCGGATCCGGCTCACGCCCATCACCTGGGGCGCGAGGCGCGCCGAAAGGTCCTGGCCCGATTCAGCTACGACCGGGGCGCCGACGTGCTGGAGGACCTGATCGGCCTGGTTTCCGGCATCCGGGCTGCCGATCGCCGGTTCCGAAGGGGCGGGCCATGCTGAGAAACGAAAGTCTCGTCTGCCTCTCGATCACTCCCTGGGACACCCACTTGCCGAGTTCGGGGCATTATCTGATGCGGGAGTTCGCCCGGAAGAACCGCGTCCTCTTTGTCGACCGCCCGCTGAGCGTGAAGGACCTCTGGAACCACCGCCGCAACCCCGAGATGGCGGACCGCCTGGCCCGAACCCTGCGGCAGGAAAACCCCCTGCGACCCTGGGGCCTCAAAGATCGAGACGGCTGGGTCCTCACCCCACCCCCCATCCTGCCAATCAACGCCCTCGACGAAGGAGCGCTCTACGAAACCGCCTTCGCCACCAACACCCAACTCCTCCGCCGCAGCGTCCGCTGGGCCATGGATCGCCTGGACATGCGGGATCCGATCCTGTGGGTTTCCTTTGAGCTGCCGATGGGGGCGGGTCTCCTGGGGAAGCTGGATGAGAGATTGAGTGTTTATCACTGTTTCGACGAGGTGAGGGGGGAGCCCTACCTGGCCCGCCATGGCCAACTGCTCGAAGCCCGACTCGTCGAGCACTCTGACATCGTCTTCGCCAGCTCCCGGAAGCTGGCTCAGGACCGCTTATCTCTGCGGCCGGACATTCAGTTCGTGCCGAACGGCGTGGACTTCGAGTCGTACCGCCGCGCCATGGACCTGGATTTGCCGATTCCCGACGATTTATCGGTTATTCCGCCGCCGCGCATCGGCTATCTGGGCAACCTCGAGTCCCGCCTGGACTACGCGCTGATCGAGAACGTGGCGATCGCGCGGCCGGACTGGTCCATTGTGCTGGTTGGCCCCAGCGAAGGGTACTGGCAAGAAAAGCTGGAGATCATGGGCAAGCTATCCAACGTCTACGTGCTTGGAAAGCGCCCGCCGAGCATGGCTCCCGCGATCCTGAAGGCCTTCGACGCGGCGATCATTCCGTTCGTGCGATCGCCCCAGACCGAGGCCATCTATCCGCTCAAGCTCAACGAGTACCTGGCGGCCGGAAGATCGGTGGTCATGACTCCCTTCGCCGATTTGAGGGAGTTTCAGCACGTGACCTGGATAGCCTCCGACGCCCCCTCGTTCATCGCCGCCCTGGAGGCGGCGATTCGGCCGGTGGATCCCGCGTCGCTCAGCATTCGCCTGCAAGTCGCCCGTGACAACGATTGGAGCCGCCGGGCCGCCGCCATCGAAACATGCCTGGAACGGCGTTTGAACGCCCATCCCCCGCTCCCTGGAAGGAGGAATCTCGCATGAGCGCTCCCGTCCTCGATATCCTCATCGTCAACTGGAACACCCGGGATCTTCTCGCCCAGACCCTGTCCTGCGTCGAGGCCACGGTCTGCACCCCCCACACCTGCTGGGTCGTCGACAACGGATCAACCGATGGCTCCGTCGAGCACTTGCGCGAGCAGTTTCCGTGGGTCCAGATCATCGCCAACTCCGATAACCTGGGCTTCGCGGCGGCCAATAACCAGGCGATTATCCAGGTCCGAGGCCGGTACGCCCTGCTCCTGAACTCGGACACCGAGGTGCAGCCCGGAGCGATCGATCGGCTCATTCGGTACATGGACTCAAACCCGGAGGTCGGCGCCTGCGGGCCGAAATTGCTGAATGCCGATCGCTCGTTGCAGCCGTCGGCTCGTAACTTCTACAGCACCTTCGGATCGCTGGTCGAGAACAAGCTCGTCGCCCGGTTCTGGAAGCAGCCCAAGGCCGAAACCCGGTTCCTCAGCTACTGGGATCACGGGTACACCCGAGCCGTGGACTGGGTGACCGGGGCCTGCCTCCTGGTCCGGATGGACGTGATCCGCCGGGTCGGCCTTCTCGACACCGCTTTCTTCATGTACGGCGAGGAAATCGACTGGCAGATGCGCATGCACAAGGCCGGTTATCCCGTTCACTTCGTCCACGACGCCGAGGTCGTCCACCTGGGCGGGGGTTCGTCGGTCAGCGCCTTCCAGAAGATGCGCCGACAGGAATACGTCAGTCGACAGCTCTTGATCGACAAGCACTACCCTCCCCTTACCCAGTTGGCCTTCCGCGTCAAGACCGCCCTGGGCATCGGCTTCTGGAAGACGCTTTCGCGGCTCAAGGGACGAAAGCTCGAACAGACTTAGGTTAAGTATTGGTTAAATTATCCCTGAAATTAGCATTAACGCGAATTTAACACGGGAAGAGAAGAGTGTGGCCTCGAGCCTCGGTTCGAGAAACCACGCTTTCCCTTTGTCGTGTGTGACGGCGCCCCCGGATTCCGGGGGCGCCGTTGCGCGTTCGGGCCGCTAATCCGCCCCCCTCGATGGGGGGCTACGGGGGGTGTTCGCCGGCGAAGCCATGGCGTTCCTTATTAAGAAGATCGTGACCCATCCTCTGTGCAAGCAATAATCGACGCATCGAATGGCTTCATCCGATGAGGGGATGAAGCCATGGGCGTCGCGGCCGGAATCGAGTAGAATGGAGAGGCTTGGCGATGCGCCAAGCGACGCCTCGAACCAGCAAGGAGGTCCTCTCAGTGTCCCAGACCATGACCCCACCGGCCGCTCGCCGTTTGCCTAACGCCGGTACGTCGTTCGACCTGGATCAGCTCAAATCCGACGTCGGCGACTTCAATAACCGCGCCCAACTCGGCCTGGATCCCCTCGCCGAGATGTACGCACGCCGCCGCTCGAGCTGGAGCCTCTTCACCCCGGGCCTCCGCGACGAGGAGATCGAGGCGCTGCGCGACTACCTCTTCCCCTACCGAGAGATGCCTTCCGCTCCGGATGCCGAGCCCATCGCCACCTATAACTTCACGGCGGGCCAGTGGCGCAAGCCGGCCAGCGGCAAGATGGCCACGCTGCCCACCCTCTGGGACAAGCGCGTCCCCTTCGCCTCGGTTCCGGATTCCCAGCCCGAGGACGTCGAGCAGGCTATCGCCTACGCTTACGACTTCTGGAGCTCGCTCGAGTGGCACACCGAGACCGTGGCCTACCGCAAGTGGGTGGTCGCCAACTGGTCCCGCATGATGGAGTACTTCTACGAGGACATCATCCGCGAAATTCGCCACGAGATCCCCAAGACCCGCCTCGAGGGCGACAAGGACTACTGGGAAGGCAAGCGCTGCGCCGATCACATCGGGGGCAACGCCGAAAAGGCCATGCGCGGCGAACTCGTCCCCCAGATGGTCGATAACCACACCTACTGGAAGAACGCCTACCTTCCCGCGGGCGTGGCCGCGGTCATCACCCCGATGAACTTCATCTACGGCATCCCCGGCATCCAGCTCATCGGCTGCTACATGGCCGGCGCTCCCATGATCTTCAAGGGTCACCCCTACGGTGCGGTCTCCAACACCGTCATGATCCGCATGCTCCTGGCCGCCGGCGCTGACCCGCGGGCCGTCCAGAAGCTCGAAGGCTTCGGCGCGGGCATCGCGGGCCTCGCCACCGACAAGCGCATCGCGGTCGTCTCCCTGACCGGATCCGAGCAGACCGCCAAGACCATCTCCCTGGGCCGGGGCATTCGCCCCACCCGATTCGAGGGCGGCGGCTGCAACTGGTCCTGGATCGACGACGGCTACTCCGACGCCGAACTCGAGAAGATCGCCGTCCGTTTGACCTACTCGAAGCTCGGCTTCTCCTCCCACAAGTGCACCACCCTCCACGGCATCGCCGCCTCGCCCGCCACCCTCTCGAAGGTGATAGGCTTCGTCAACGCCGAGATGGACCGCTGGGAAATCAAGAACCCCGCCTTCATCAGCGATGCCGATACCAAGGTGATCGGACCCAACATGGTCCACAAGGCCCAGACGATCACCAACATCCAGGAAGCGGCGCGCAAGGCGGGCTGCGAGATCCTGCGCGAAGGCGGCAAGCTCGCCGGCAGCGCCTTCGGCTACACGGTCGATGCCGACTATGCCGCTAACGCCGAGGTCGTCGCCCCGGTGATCCTCAAGGTCACCCCGACCGTGGAAGCGACTTGCGACTGGGACGGCAAGGGTGAGCAGACCTTCGCCTTGGCCACGACCGAGTTCTTCATGCCGATTCTCTGCGCCATGGAACTCGCCACCTTCGAGGACTTCGTGAAGTTCTCGCTGCTCACGAACTCCCATGACCTGGCCTGCTCGATCTGGACCCGGGACGACGTCAAGCTCTCCAAGGCCCGCCGGATCATCGGCGGCATGCTCAAGGAGAACGACGGCACCGATTCCGCCCTCGAGTGGGAGGAGTTCGGAGCCTCGGGCATCGGCGGCTCAGGCAACATGGGCGTCGGCGACGCCGAAACCACGATCGCGATCTTCTGCCGCCGGCAGAAGGGTCGCCACGTCGTCTTCTAAGCCTTCCGATCCTGAAACGGGGGGCGCAGCGGATTCCGCTGCGCCCCCCCGTTTCTCGTGTTTGGCCCTTTTTCAGCAGGGTAGCTGCCGGGACGCGGGCAAGCCAATGCTCGT
>DAZV01000060.1 GCA_002083825.1 Candidatus Sericytochromatia bacterium S15B-MN24 CBMW_12
CCCGCCCCCCCCATTGGGCCTGCGGGCCCAGTTAGGCTGCGCCTGAGCGAGGGGGGGGATCTAGGGGAAGCTCCCCTTCGGGGTTGAGATGGAACCTGGGATCAGTACCCCCCCGCCCCCCCATTGGGCCTGCGGGCCCAGTTAGGCTGCGCCTGAGCAAGGNCCTGAGCAAGGGGGGGGGGAGTGGTGAGCGCCCGTGGCTAAAGGCAGCAACGGCGTTCCTTATTCGATGAACGCCGCAAAGACCTCGTTCGAGAGCATGATCCCCCGTGCCGTCAACCTCAAGCGATCGCCGAGATCCTCCAAAAGTCCATCCGACGCCAGCCGTCGGACGGTCTCGCCGTACCGAACCTCGAGGGCTTCCCCGAACCGCTCCGCGTAACGGGCCTTGAGCAGCCCCTCGCGGGTCATGCGAAGCCCCAGAAAGACCGTCTCTTCCCGGATTTCCCGCTCGCTCATGGGCTCCTCGGGGAGGGTCGGCAGCGGATCCCGCACGTAGTCCGGGATCCCCGGACCGTGCGCGTATCGCCGGTTCCGCCAGTAAGAGTGAGCGCCCGTCCCCAACCCGATGAAGGGGGAGTTGATCCAGTAGCGCGTATTATGACGGGACTCCATGCCCGGTCGCGTCCAGCTCGATATCTCGTACTGGGAAAAGCCCGCGTCCGTCATCCGAGCTTCCAGAGCCTCCGTCATGGCGATCTCGAGATCCTCGTCGACCAGCTTGAGCTTGCCCTTTCGGTGCCATGCTCCGAAGACCGTCTGCTCCTCCAAGATCAAGCTATAAATCGAGAAGTGCTGGGGCGCCAGCGCCAGGGCCTTCGAAATGCTATCCTCCCAGTCGGCCATGGTCTGGCCAGGAAGGGCGTACATGAGGTCGAGGCTGAGATTGGTGATTCCCGCGTCTCGGATGGCCTCCAGGGTGCGCGGAACGTCCTCGGGGGCGTGATCGCGGCCGATTCGCTTCAGCAGTTCGGGCGAGAAGGTCTGAACCCCCAGGCTCATGCGGTGGATGCCCCAGTCATGGGCCGTCTTCCAGAGATCGGGGCCGCCGGTTCCCGGGTTGACCTCCATCGTCACTTCCGCGCCGGGCATGACCCGCAGGTGCCGGTGAAGGGCGCTCATGATGGCGTCGAGCTGGCGGGAACCGAGCACCGAGGGGGTGCCGCCGCCGAAGTAGATGGTCTCGGCTTCCAGGCCCGCGTAGGCTGCTATCTCGCGCGTCAGGGCCTCCACGTAGGCGTCGATGTGCTTTTCTTGTCCCGCGTAACACGCGAAGTCGCAGTAGTAGCACTTCTTCACGCAGAAGGGGATGTGGAGGTAGACCCCCACGCGCCGCTCGGCTTCCGGGATCGTCGCTATCAAATCGGGTAAGCTCATTAGAGAAGTCATGGCTTCAGTATAGCGTCTGCGGCGACGGCGACCATGAAGACCATGAAAGTGAAAGGATCGGCATGCCCCGCCCCGAAGCCCCTCGCCCCCGCGCGCAACTTTTCTCGACCTGGCTTCCCGCTCTCCTCCTGGGGGCGCTCCTTGCCGCGATCCTCGCGATGACCGCCGGCCTCATGACCCCCGGATTGGTCGGCTACATCAACGACGACGGGATCTACGTGGCCACGGCGCGGGCGCTGGCCTCGGGCATGGGGTACGTCTACTCCTACTCTCCCAGCCTGGAAGTGGCGACTCGCTATCCCATCCTCTACCCCGCCATGCTGGCGGCCATTTGCTGGCTCTTCCCCCATCCCACCGAGCAACTGGTGGCGATGCAATGGCACTCCACCCTGCATGGGGTCGCGTTCCTGGGGCTGACCTTCGTATTCCTGGTCCGGGGATTGGCGCTCAGGCCCCTACCCGCCCTCGGGATCGTGGCCCTGGCAGGTCTCAATCCCATCCTCCAGGACATGGGCACCCAGATCATGTCGGACGTGCCCTTCGCCACCTTCTCCCTCCTGGCGCTGCTGCTTCTGGTTCGGGGCATCCGGCGCGAGCGCCTCGGTTGGCTGATCCTGGCGGGCGTCTTCATCGCGCTCGCAAGCATGATTCGCTACCAGGGGGCCGTGATCGCCGTCGCGGGCGTCCTGACGCTCTGGTCAGCACGCCGCTTCTGGTTGGGGACGGCCCTGGGAGCGGCATCCGCCCTGGCCTTCGCGCCTTGGCTGCTCTGGACCGTGCTCAACAAGGCCGGCGACTACGGAGCCAATTTCAGCCTGATGACCGCCGGGATGGGGCCCGCGGGCATGGTTCGCGAGTTCGCCCGTTCCGCTCATTTCGTGATGGTCAAGGCGATTCCGGGAGCGTTCTTTCCGGCCCTGAGTCCGACGTGGAGCCAAGATCTCGGGCTGCTCGACACTTCCCCATGGGTCGTCGTGCTGGGGTACGGAATCAGCTTGCTGGTGCTGGCCGGCATGGGCCTGGCCATCATCCGCCCGCGGAACGTCGCCGAGCGCTTGGTCGCTATCTACGCGGCGCTGACGCTCTTGCTGGTCGTCGCCTGGAGCCTCGGTTACACCTACCTGGGCTACTGGCATGGCGTTCGCCTCACGCTCTGCCTCTTGCCCTTCTACGTTTACTTCGGAGCGGCGGCGTTCCTGAGGCTCGGAAGTTTCATGCCTCCCTACCGGATGCACGGGATCATGGGCGTTTTCCTCGCGATGGGCATCGTCGGAGGCGTTCAGGCCTACCCCGCGGAACTCGCTTCGCGGGAGGCCTTCAAGGATCGGGCGAGGGCGTACTCGCAGGCCTTCGCCTTCGTTCGCGCGAGGCTCCCCGAGCGTGCCGTCATCGGATCGATCGAGGCCCCGATCGTCCATCTTTACACGGGCCGCCCGACCGTGACGATCGACCTGGATCCGGGGAGCTTGCCGGAGGCTATCGCCCGCGACGACCTCGACTACCTCTTCGGAGCCCCGCGTCTCTACGGCAAGGAGGATGCCTGGGCAGGCTTCGTGAACCAGGTACTCAAACAGTACCCCGACCTCTTGGCCCCCGCTTTCATCAACCAACACACCGGGCTATCCGTCTGGCTGATCGACCGCGAGGTGGCGGAGTCCCATCGTTAGCGAGGCCTCCGATCATGGGCTTGCGTTTCGCCGGCTTACTTCGCGGCCTTGCGCCATTCGGGGGCGATCACGGCCATGCCCAGGAAGTCGTGGAAGCGACCCGCGAAGAAGCGATGGTCGCGGAGCGTGCCTTCGGTCTTGAAGCCACAGCGCTCGTAGCAGGCGATGGCGAGCGCGTTGGTCGCCAGGACCATCAGGCGGGCCTTGTGGAGACCCAGGTCGTTGAAGAGGTAGTCGAGCAGGGTGCTGAGGGCATCCTGGCCATGGCCTCGGCCGCGCTGGTCGCTTTCGCCCAGGTAGAGGCCGACGAGGGTCTGGCGATCCGCGGCATCGTAGGTTCCGTACCAGATCGTTCCGAGCAACTCGCCGTCCGGGTCCACGATGGCCAGCGTCTTGCCTTCCTGAGTGGAGGTCTTGTCGAGTTCCGCATCCAGCCATGCGTCGATCTCTTCTTTGCCGCTCAGGCGGCGGCGCGACCCCATGTGGCTCCAGAGTTCGGGGTCGTTCCACCAGCGGTGGAGATCGTCCAGGTCGTCGCGATCCAGGGCACGTAGCTGGATGTTCTTTCCGATTAGCATGAGGCTCCTCAGGACGAAGCGGGGGAAGACTTTCCCCCGCTGCTTGCTTTGGTTATGGGGCGCTGCTCAGTAGTTCTTGATCCAGATCGCGGTCATGGCCTGGTCGCCCTTCTTGCCGGTGCCGGTCAAGTCGTAGCGATCGTTGGCAGTCGCCGTGGGCGGCAGCACGTAACCCACCGCGCCGTAATGGGTCACGGCGGTCGGAGCGACGCCCGAGCCCGTGGCCCAGGTCTTGTTCAAGGCTGCGCTGGCGGTTGCCTGGACGGCTTGGTTCTGCTGCGTGCCCCAGGGGGTCGGGGGTAACTTGCCCGAGGCGAGATAGTCTGCACTAAGCGCGCTGATCAGCTTGTCGGAATCCGGGAACAAGCTCGAGTGGTCGACGGCATACTGCTCGAGCGACATCTGCACGTTGTGCATGTTCGCCTGAACGCCCGAATTCTTGGCCTTGTCCTGGGCGCCCATGAAGTTGGGAACCGCCACCGAGGCCAGGATGCCGATGATGACGACGACTACCAGCAGTTCGATCAAGGTGAAGCCTTCTTGATCCTTTTTCTTGATTTGCATTTCGTCCCCCTAGATCCAAGTTATACCGTTCCCGCTTGGAATTAACTATCTTTTCCCCGGCGAGCTGACCCGTAAACGACCAAGGTTAATGTTTGTTCGCGTGAATTCCGCGAAGCGGATCACTCTCGGAAATTGCTGGCGCTTCGAAGCCGCTGTGCATGCTTTCTGGAGGATGAACGCTCCAATGACGAAGCCGGGGGAAGGCTTCCCCCGGCTGGTCAATTCATGCGTTGGGCGACGAACTAGTAGTTCTTGACCCAGAGGACGTTGAGGGCCTTGTCGCCGCGCTTGCCGGCGGCCGAGATGTCGTAGCCCTCGTTGGCGGTGCCGGAGCGGATGAAGTGGACCGAACCGTAGTGGGTCCAGGTGGTAGGCGTAACCGCGCTGCCGTTACCCGCGGTGGGCTGGTTGAG
>DAZV01000052.1 GCA_002083825.1 Candidatus Sericytochromatia bacterium S15B-MN24 CBMW_12
CCCCGCCCTCGACAGTAATTAAACGGTGCAAGCTGTCTCAGCCATTATTGGCACAGAGGGAAGGGACCATTGTCGCCGTCGGGTGTTCGGAGGTCAAGAGGGGCGGAATCACTTGAAAAATAGAAGACCCGCCGGGTGTGCGTCCGGCGGGTCTCGGTTTCAGAGAGGGGTGGTGTGTCGATGGCTTTATCTTCCCATGGCGGGGGGAGAAGGGGAGTCATGGGGCTCGCGTCGGCATTGTGCGATCGCTAACGGCTGCTTGAACCCTCGACGGCGGGGTGCGCATCATTTAGGGGCTTGGAAGGCCCACCGAGGGGACTGCTGAATAGGACGAAGCCCCCGTTCATCGGGGGCTTCGGTGCTGAATGGGGTTTTGGGCTTTCGTTTTTACCTGGCCTCGATGCAGAATCGAGCCTCTTATTGGTTTTTGAGCGCCTCACCCTTCAGGCTTCTGGGAGTATCTTACCCACCCAACATTTCGGGGCGGTGAAGGATGCGTGGTGCAAGGATATAAAAACAAACAAGCTTCGGTATTGGCTGCCGATCGGTTGTTTCGAGGGATATGGCCGGGTAGCCGACGGCTTTCGATCCGGCATTTTCAATTTGATTCCCTCCTACTCGATGGCACGGAGGGATACGGTACAGTTGGCATCAGCTCGAAGCCCTTGCTTGGTCGAAACCGATGAAACACGCTTGGCTATTGGAACCTGGCTTGACGATCCTGAAGCAACCGTGATACAGTTAATCCCTGCGTGAGTCTGTAGCTCAGGTGGTAGAGCAGCTGACTTTTAATCAGCGGGTCCTGGGTTCGAGTCCCAGCAGGCTCACTTAGCAGTAGAGCGGGTTTCAGCCTTTTGGTTGAAGCCCGCTTTTCCTTGAGGGTGCCACAAGGGGTGCCACTTCGGCAGATGGTTTCTGTAAGAAGACAGATGGTTTGAGAATACTTGAAAGTGGCAGGAAACCGGGAAGAAGTAAGACGTGGCGGGACTTTGCGGGATGGGGGGCGAACATGAAAGTTGCCAGATGGTTTGAATATTTTTGGGCGCCCGAACATGAAAGTAACTCGGACAACCAATCGTCCAGAATGTAGACACGGCGGCCATTTGGCCGCATTTTTGCAAACTCGGAACTCTGTCGCGAACATGAATGCGAACTCGGAAGTGAATACCGAACCCAGCAACTGCCCGAATGCCGCTCGCCGTTGTTGGCGAGGATCTGCCCGGAGGGAGATCCCCTATTCTGCTGGCGAGTACTCGAACTTGTTCGGGTAGGCCTTCCGGAGATTGTCCAGCGTCTTTGTGAACTGGGGGCCGCCCCACATGCGAGTGAGAGCGTAGGTCCGCCCCTGCCAGTGCAGTAAGTGGTCGTTCCCGCGAAAGAGCCGCCCTAGCCGGTCCTGCGCGCTCCCCGATGCATCGAATTTCTGAATCACTGCGGCTTCGAACTGCTTCGCGTCCAGATCCCCGTCGAGCACTAGCCAGGGACTCCCCTCGCAGTGCTTGGCTATGTCATCGGGCGAAACGCCGCTCTTGCACAAGAACCGGACGATCTCGAATACCGCCTGGCGCTTCGGCAAACCCTCAAGAAACTTCCCCCCGACCTCTACGTTGTACTTGGTGAGGTCCCGGCCGCTCTTTTTGTCCGCCGCCACCAGGGCGGTCTTCTCTCTGAGCTTGGTCTGGAACTCGCTAGCCTCCGGAAGTGGGATGATGTGCTCCACCGCGACCAACGTAGACCCGTTGAACAGGTGGGGGACCATCTTCACGCACCGGATGTCGAGCCCGTACTGGTCCCGGAGCCAGAGGGCGGTCGTGGTGAGTTCCTTCGAGAACACCGACGCCGCAAGAACGATCCGGACCCGCTGAGCGAACTGGGACTCCGCAGAAGCATCCCATTGGAGGAATTCCAGAATCCGCTCTCTCGCGGCTACAGCCTCTTCGTGCCGCCCGAGGGCGGTCAAGTACTTCCCGTGGGCCGCAACGGCCGCGTCGAAGGTCATCACGGAAATCATCGCGGCGTAGCGAATGGCCTGCAACTCCATGTGGGCGCTGTCGTCTCGCTTCAGCTCGATGACTACGAGGTTGGCTTCCTTGTCGAGGGCTAGGAGGTCAATGCGACGGGAGCTGTCTTCCCAGTCGCCGAACTCCTCGGCCAGGACAATGAGGTCCTTGTCGAGGACCCCGATGTGGTCGCGAAGGAGGCGCTGGAGGTCCGCCCGCTCCTTCAGTTTGGTCACCTTAAAGGTGGCTTCCGGGATGGTCTCGATTTGGCCCGAATCGGCCAGGAAGTTGTACAGCGGCATGTGCGCACTCCTTGAACTGAAGATATCCATCATTCTAGCAGGCACAGGTTGATGGCCACACAGCCCGGATGGCCTAGAATCTGCCTCTAGCCGCCGGAGTGAGGCGAGCAGTCCATCCGGTACAACTGATCGACCAAGCCAAGCACGGCCGCCTTGTGCCCAGGTACCAAGCCCCGGAAGTGGCTGAGCAGGCGCCGTTCGTCCTCGTCTGCGGCGTCGAGCTTCCGGCGACCTACGAGATCGAGCAAGAAGTCGTCTGCGACCCCATAGCCCCGTGCGATCCGCTTGATGTTCTCGCGGAAGGCTTCCAGGTCGTACTGCTAACGCCACCGGAGATTCGCTAAATCTACTGCCGCTGTGTGGGTAACCGACTCGTCCCATTCTCCCCGTTCTTATCCGAAAAAGGTTGTAAGTATCAAGTAGAGGAGAAGGAAGGGGGCTAAGAAGATGCCGGTGCACCCCAGCAGCAGCTCCCAAGCCTGGGAGGCTAGGCCCGCGTGGAAAATTAAGTCCACTAGAAATAGGAAGGGTAAGGCAACGATCAGAAGTGGAATACTAGCGATTGCTACCATCATGAAGAGCGCCATAATGGTCGTCGGATCCCAACTGAATGAAACCCCGGCTCCACGACCAAGACGAAGATACGAGCGAATTCTCAATAATTTCCCCTGTTGCGAGCAGCACCGCCGATAAGGCTGAGACGATCAATCGTTCGCTTGATTATCCACCTGATAGGGGTGACCGTTCACTCCTCCTCAGCGAGTTCCCGTTTGCGCGGGGTCGGCGATCGCGTTCGCGCCCACCTCTGATCCTGGCGCCAGCCTCATGGCGACCTGGAAGTCCTCAAAGGGCTCGTAGGTCCACCGTTCGGACACATTTCATCCACGAGTCCCGGCATCGCGATCGCCGTCATTTATCGAGGTGGCGCGGGTATGGGGCTGGTCTGCACTCCTACTACTTGCTCCAAAGTACTAGCCCCTACGCTCCAAAACTTGCTCCTGGCGATTTTTGCCGGGCTCGCGAGCGAGGGTACCCCCTATACCCCTGGCCCTTCCCCGCGAGCGCTGCCGCGAAGCAACATGGCTGAACCACCGCCGCCAGCAGGCCCCCATTGTACCGGGACGGCTCAACCCCGCTCGCAATGCTCGCGTTCTCACGGACGCCTCCCTCCGGTCGTCGGGGTGTGACCGCCCGGTCCTTCGGGTGCTGCCCGGCGCGGGCGCTCACCGGAAAGGAAGGTACCCATGTTCAATCCCATTCCCCAGGATGACGGCTTCTCGATCGAGGTCGTGGACCTCTCGGCTAACCCCGCGGCGGCACGCTCTGGATCGTCGGTGGAAGTCCAGAGGCTCCAAGAGCGGCTCTTCGAATTACAGCGACAACTATGGGCCGCTCAGGCGAAGATTTTGGAACCCTGTACGGTCAGGCTCGTTGGCCGGGTGGCCACCGTCGAGCTGAACAAGAACGGCACGCTGGCCCAGGTGACGCTGGTCATGCCTGACGACGACCGGTACCAGTCGATCCGCATCCGTGCCCAGGTGGCCGACGTGGCGAACGTCTGGATTGGTGCCGAGGTCACGCTGACGGCGACCTGGCGGTTCGGTCGTCTCGCCTTGGTCGAGATCGAGGACCTGCGCGAGGTTGCCGAGGCCATGCCCGAGGTGCCCACCGTCGAGAAGCCGAAGACCGAGGGCACGGTGCCCGAATGGTTCGACAGCAAGGCCACAAACACGGCACGCGACCTCCTGAAGGCCGCTGACGGTAGCTCGTCGGTCTCGGACCTGAAGGTCCACCTCGTCTGGGCGACGAAGAGGCGTGGCAAGCTCCTCACTGCCCCGATGGTCGAGCGTCTGAAGGCGCTGGTGGCCGAGGTGGTCAAAGCCAAGAACCTGGGGCGCCTACTCGCGGTCAACGGCGAGGACGATCACGTCCACGTCGCCTTGTGGCTCCCGGCCAACCTTGCAGGGTCCGTGGCCATGGGTCTGATCAAATCGTACACCTCGCGGTTCCTGCGCCGCGAGTTCCCCGAGTTGAGGGGCCACGACGAAGACTCACTCTGGCAGCGCGGTGGGTTCGTCGGCGGGATCGGCAACGGTGGCGACCTCTCGACCGTCCTGCGCTACATCAACGAGCAGCAGGAAGCCCCGAGCGAGAAGGCCGGGCCGGGAGTCGGACTCCATCGGATACCGCTCAGCGGTGCACTCTGGACGCTGATGTTAGGACCAACTCAGCGTTCTGAGGGACGATCCGGCGGTTGAAGTAGTAGAGAGTCAGGGTGCCTACATGTTCCTGCACGTACATCGTCCACTCAAGGTTTGGGTAATCGACGGCTAACCGGTCTCGCCACGCGTGTGCGAGTTGGCTCATGAGACGTAGGCCGATCCTCTTGGCACTAGATGGCGTCTTTCCAAGACCCTCGTAAAGGATCGAGGGTTCGTTGAAGCGACTATCAATGGCGATGTCTAGCTCTTGTTCCTCTCTATCGAAGTAGCCACTGTCTAATGCCTGTTTGAACACGTCGGGATGGGCGTCTAGTATTAGTCTTCCGCCAATCTCATTGAAGGTCCAGCCCTTCGCGCGCTCAAGCCAACGCTTCAGCCGCCGGTAGTTGCGTGACCTCTTGCTCATCCGACTACTTCCTCCAACCAGCACCGCCAGCCTCTCTCATTTTAGCCCACTATCAAGGATCTCCGCCTCCGGCTCCGGCCGCTGCGCGGCGCCTCCTCCGTCAGCGTCCTTGACTACGTGGTCTGGTCTCGGCTTCGCCCGGCGCGGGCAGTTGGAAGAGCCGAAAGGACCACCAGACATGAGCATCATCCAGAACGTTGTGACCGACCGGGGCGGTTTCGCGATCGCTACCGAGCGCGACGTGCAAGACCTCCGGGACCTGGCCTACGACGAGGCCCAAAAGGTCGCGGCCAACATGAACATCTACACCTCGCACGCCCTCGACAACCTGAGCCGGTTCAGCCAGCACGAGCCGGACGCCGAGACGGTTTGCGAGCATCTGGACCCCGCCGATTACGGTGACTGGCGGGCGACGATGGTCATGGCTGCGACGCTCGCCACCGTGGCCGCCCTGGAACTTCAGGTCTAGGCCGACCTGAGTAAGATCGAGAAGGCCATCCACGAGGCCACCATGGCCGGGTTCGAGGGCCGGAAGCTCTTCTCGACCTGCGCGAACGGCTGGGCCGCCCATGACCGCGAGGACGATTGGACTTACGGGACACTCTACCTCTGGAAGCAGCTCGAAGGCGAGGCCAACGCCGCCATGCTCCGGGTGAAGCTCAGCGAGAGCGGCGAGGTCTGGATCGACTTGGCCTGGGTGGACTGACACCCGGCAGGGTGGCCGTGGTCGAGGCGATCGCGGCCACCCTTAAATTAACTGCTCTTGCTGCCTTCTAGCTGTCTCGCCAGCTGAAGGCCTGCCTCGCTGAGTTGGTATGCCCCGTGTCCGATCCGTTGGAACACGTCCCGGAACTGGGGGGCCGGAAGCGGGGCAAGGCCCGGATCGGTGCGCATTCCTTGAAACGTCGGGTTGAATGTGGGGACATGGACCACTCGCTCATCCTCGATCGCCCGAAGCACATCCTGCCGCGAGAAGGTAGTCTGGCCCCTGCTTACGACTGCCGACGCCGCGAGAAAGATTGACTCAGCGACCGTCGTTCCTGATGCCAACCGAGGGGCGGCAAGTACCTCGGGAACGAGGCGTGTCACTTCGGGTGCAGCAACAGCCTCGCGTGACGGGCGGTTGACTTTCAGTACGAGGCTGCGCAGCAGCCCTCGGGCACCCTCGCGCAGGGTCGAGTAATCCTTCCACGACACCAGGTAGCTGCCCGCAATGGAAAGGGGGCGCTCTCGCCCTTGAGCGACGCCGTTCTCTGCCCCTGGGCGCCAGGCGTGGTGACCAGGCTGAAGGATTCGTCCTTGGTGAATCCGGAATGCGAAGTCGGCAACTTCGGTCGAACCCGGTGGGTTCCAATACTGGCTGTCGTTTGTCACCATGATCACCCAGCCGATCCCATCCGGATAGTGGCAGAGCGCCTCTTCGACGCGCTCCAGGTCTTTCAGGAAGTCGTAACGCCCGAGCGGTTCGGCCCCATGGTCTTGAAGATCGAACTTCTCGTCCTGGATCGTGACTGCCAAGGGCTTGGTCTTGTATTTCAGCTCGATGATCCCAACCCAGTCGCCCTTCTTGAGGAAGAGATCGAGGTGGACCCGCTCGGGCGTGTACGGGGCGCGGTACTCCAGGCGCACGTCCACGTCCGGGTAGGCCGTGTGGATAGACCAGGCGAGGGCGTGTTGATAGTCTGCCTCCGAGTGGAAGACGGGACGGATGCTGGATAGCTCGGCAACAAGCCGTTCGAGTTCGATCATCGTCATGTCCCTCAAGCGGTTCGGATTCGTCCTGTCATTCTACCCCACGGGTAGCGATCGCCACTCATTCATAGCCGAGGATCACCAGGCCGCCTCGGCACGCCGAAGTCCTGGACGTGTAACGGGTAGGTGTGGTCGTCGCGTGGCGGGAACCGGCCGGGTCACTGAGGGCTAATGGAACGCCCGCTTTGCGGGCGATCGCTGCCCAGGGGCATCCTCGGGGTGCCGCTCCTCGGACGCGCGGCTATGCCACAGGGGTCGCCTAGAAGTAAACCCAGGGCTTGAGGTGGACGGGAACCGGCTTCCATCCTTCAGATGGGGCTGGAACCAGATCCAGAATCACCGTATCCCCTTGCGATAACGATAGAGACGGGGTTGAGATTGGGCCGGTGAACTCACCAAAGCGCCTGTACTGCCTTACCAAGAGGACACCCGGTAGGATCGGCCGTTCGTGGTTGATGCGAACATACCATGGACCACTCGATGGAGTTCCGACCAGTGCAATGATAGGTATCACGCGGCTCTTCCCGATGGCTAAGCTGGACTCGGTGAACTCGATGTCCTCGCCCAGCGTATACCACAAGGTCATGCCTACGCCTACGAGGAAGATGACCACTACACCAACCACTGACCCGGCCTTGGCCCAAATTGACCTTGGGCGAAGTGCCAGAACCAGCAATGCCAGCACTGGGGCGAAGATGAGATAGCTCGCCGCGTGGTTTACGATTTCAGACGAGAACTTGAGAATCGGTTGACCAAAGTAAAGGCTTCCTGCAAGGTACAGGGTCGAGAGGATGAGCATCTTTGTAGGCCATGGAATACGACGGATCCAACCGAAATCGGTTGCCATCCTAAGCATCTTGAAACCGCCTATTCGCTGTGTATTCAGGGCAATCTACTCACAGTCTACCCCAACCATTCCATCAGCTCGCATGGTTTGCAAGGAACGCCCGTAAGGCGGGCGATCGCTGCCCAGGGGCATCCTCGTCTGGCACCCGACCGGGGTGCCGCTCCTCGGACGCGCGGCTACGCCGCAAGGGTACGTGGTTGCCCCGGATGCTGCGGTGCCCCTCCGCACCCGGCTCCCATTATCGGGGGCGAACGATAACTTCACTGCCCGTCCACTCGAATCCAGCGTTTTCCAATCTTCGCGACTCGGCCTTCAACTCGGCTCTAAATAGCGTTGCATCGACTTGGGGTACTTGACCTGGAAACGCCAGATAAGGGATAAATGCCGATCGCCCTTGGAATACGGGAGGGTCGATCTCGACTTCAGCCAAGGGTTACAACCCTCGCTCCTTGTACCAAACCTACGCAACGCTATTTAGCGAAGTATGCGAGAATTCGCCTATACCGCTCTATACTTGGCTAGACGCAGGAAACCCGCCGGGGAATGCTCCCAGCGGGTCAACGGTGGTCAGATTGGCCACCGTTCGGCTCTATGCTTCGATCATCCGCTGCAAGCCCTCTTGTAGGGGCCGCCAAGCCTGATCAGGGAGCGAACCCATGCGCCGCTGCAGCCGCCGATCGTCAATCCCTTGGACGTGATCCAGCAAGGCCACGGAATCAAGGGTTAGGCCTCCGATCCCCTCCTCGATGACAGGGTAAAGGTAAGGGGCAGCCTCCTGCCAAGGGCCGCGCTGGCCCATTAGGGGAACCGCTACCACCATCGGGAAGCGGGATCCGCTCGGCCTAGCGATCACCACGACGGGACGGATCCCAAGTTGTTCGTGGCCAGGTGGAACGCGTTGCGGCAGGGAAGCGAGGTAAATATCGCCAGGTGAAGAGAGTTTAGGCATTTTCGACAACCGCCCCCACGCCGTCAATGAACTTCACGGGCTCCCCAAGGGTCATGGGATCCACGCCGCCCCACTCATAGGGCTCCAAGGGATCCGCCGCGCCAAGCCAGGCTATTGATTCCGCGTTCAACTCCCGCTCCTGTTTGGCTCGTAGCCATTCGATGAAGTCGGCAGCCTCCGCCAACTTGGCTGGGCCAAGGCCGCGCGCCAACTCCGCAAGGCTTTCCGGGGTCATCCGCTCCGCTTCTCCCATGCCTAGCTCCTCTCCTTGGTCGTCCAGTCCGCTTCCATCATACCCGCTCCCCGTTTCCCTTGTATCGGCGCTCCCGTCTACGGGCCTCGGGGTCCGCTACGGGAGCCGGGGAGAGCGGGAGGGGTATCTGCGTGCTACGATGCCCACCATGGAACCGAAGGTGATTCTCAAGACTGACCGGCTCATCCTTCGCGAGATGACCGATGCTGACGTCGAGCCCCTATTGAAGGTGCTCGGGGATCCGGCTGCCATGAGGTACTACCCGGCACCCTACACTCGAGAGGGCGTCGAGGGGTGGGTGCGGCGAAGCCAAGAGCGGTACCGCGATCAGGGGTTCGGCCTATGGACCGTCGTCTTGAACGAGACCGGTGAGGTGGTCGGCGACTGCGGGCTCACCCTACAGATCGTCCTGGGCCAAGAGGAGCTGGAGATTGGCTACCACATCCAGCCGGAGCACCAGGGAGTGGGGATTGCCACGGAAGCTGCCAGAGGATGCCTCGAGTGGGGATTCCGAAACACGCGTTTGAACCGGATCATCTCGATGATGAACGTCGAGAACCTGCCGTCGCGTCGGGTGGCCGAGAAGGTTCACGTCCGATTTCTAGGGGAGTGCGGTGAACGGGCGGGACTTCCGCACGTCTACTACGGGACCGAGCGGCGGGAGTTCGAGGTCGGAGGATAGCGTTTCAGCTTCCCGATGCCACGTCACGAACCGGGTGAACGCCCGCGAGCCAGAGGGGGGACGGCAGCCTCGATGCCTTGCAGGAGATGATGAAGCTGAGCGAGCCAGGCACTGGAATGATGGCGCGGCGCGATTTCCGGGGTGTCTAGGATGAGTGTTCGAAGGAGATGGGCCTCCCCGAGCATGCGTGCTTCTTCTCGTCAGGGGACTTGGTTGCGAAGGAGGGGCGTTGGCTCGCGAGCAAGTGAAGGAAATGGGAATCGGGACGGAGGCGGAGAAGCCAGGCGACGAGCGTGCGGGATTGGGGGGCAGGAGCGTCACGGTGATACGGCAGGGCTTGCAGCGCAGGCGGCACGGCAGGAGGTGGATTCGCTCAGTGGCGGTGTAGAGCCAGCGAGGACGCATGCCATTCTTCGCGCCTACAAAGGTTCAGAGTCCCAGAACAGCGCGTAATCCGTTTTCGATTTGGGCATAGGCTTGCGGCGAGATCGCGCCTTTGCGGACCTTTACCCGGCTCACGTCTAGCGCTCGAACCTGATCAACAAGGGCGATGCTCCGAGAGGGGATACCGCCCTCACCGGGGTCCAGGATCGGGTATAAGGCCGGATTTGCAAGCGCCCAATCGTTGTCCCGGAACGTCGTGACAGGCACAACGATGACCATGCGGAACCTAACCCGTCCAACCAACCAGGGCAAGCCTACCACGATGGCAGGTCGGAAGCCTTGTTGCTCGCGTCCAGCCGGATCGTGTTCCGGGAATTGTGCCGTTACGAGATCGCCCGCCTTAATCACGGCTCACCGCCATCAAGGCTTGCGCCTCCTCATCCCAATAAACCGGCTCCCCGTCGAGCGGGTCTTGATCACCCCACTCGTAGGGCTCGAACTCACCAAGGCGGGAGAGGTCAGCATCCAACCAGGCCCGCGCTTCCGCGTCGACCTCTCGCTCCTGCTTGGCCTTCAAGTAGCCGATGAAGTCGGCAGCCTCCGCCAACTTGGCCGGATCAAGTCCGGCAGCGAGCGCGTTCAAGTCGATATCAGGCGGTCCCATGCCTCGCTCCTCTCCTTGGTCGTCCAGTCCGATTCCATCATACCCGCTCCCCGTCCCCCTTGGATTGGCGCTCCCGCCCACGGGCTTCGAGGTCTACCATGGGGGCCGGTGGACCGCACCCGGTTCCCAGCACGAGCTTTCGGGACGCGATGTTTCTCGGCAAGCGTGCGAATGCACATGCTATGCAGGGCGTGGTCTTTTCTGATTAACTCGTATGGGCTCACTCGGGTCATTCCTGTCTCCCGGTTCGTTGGTTGCGGCAACTCCAACGGTACCGGGTCGGTGGCCAGGGTGGGGCCACCGTAGGTAGGCCGCCTCAGGCGGTGGGGATAATGAGCACCCCCCCTTTCCTAGATGAGGCGGGTGCGCCACCGCGCCGGATTGTTGACCGAGGGCGGCGCTGGACTATCGGTTGGGCAGAAGGACTGAAAGACGTGATGCAGGAAGCCGTTCAACGTTGGCTATCGGACATTGAACCAACTTTTCGCGAGGCGGGAGATCCCTCGCGTGCCGAGGGCGAGAAGGCCTACCTCAAGAGCGATCTCGAGTTCATCGGGACGGGGGTGCCGTTCATCCGATCGGTGGCGAAGCGGTTCCGCAAGGAGTTCCCGGCGCTACCCCACGAAGACCTCGTCGAGGTGGTCCGGACCCTCTGGCGGCCTCCCGTCCACGAACTGAGGTCCTTGGCGATCGCCATCCTGGAGGCCTACCGGAACCAGCTTCAGGCGGACGATCTGGGGCTCATCGAGGAGCTTCTGAGGCAATGCAACACCTGGGCGCACGTGGATTGGCTCGCGGTGAAGGTGGCGGGGGAGTTGATTCAGCGGGACCCGAACGGCACCGAGGCCCTGGAGCGCTGGAGTCACGACACCTGGATGTGGTTGCGGCGGTCGGCTCTGCTTTCCCTGCTGGAACCGCTGAGGGCCGGTTACGGGGACTTCGAGACCTTCTCGCGTCTGGCTTCGGGAATGCTCGCCGAGAAGGAGTTCTTCATCCGCAAGGCGATCGGGTGGATCCTGCGGGACCTCTCGCGGAAGCGGCCCGAGCTGGCTTACGGCTTCCTCGATGAGCATATCGGCGAGGTCTCGGGGCTCACCTTGAGGGAAGGTTCCCGGCATTTGCCTGACCAAGACCGAGAAGCGCTTCTTGCCCGGTACTCCCAACGGCGGCTGATTCGGACCTGAACCCATCAAAGCCGGCACGCGATTGTTGATCCGGGTCGGCCACGCGGTCTCGGCGATTGGCGGCAGGGATTGCGTTCCAGCAAGCGAAGCAGAATGAACCTGGCGGGGATCGGAAGCGAGCTTGACATCAATATTGCCCCACTGCCAGGCCTTCCACCGTGTTATACTCCAGCGGGAAAGCGTCCCGCCGAGAAGGAGAAAATCATGGCCTACGATCCGAACCAGACAGCTTTCTACGTCCTCGAGCAGCAGAACACCTGGCTGACCTTCGACGCCCCGAAACTCAAGCAAAAGCTCTTGCTGGCCTTCCTGAGCCCCGCTGCCGCCAAGCAGTTCGTGACCACCCGCAAGATCCAGGACGTGCAGTTGATTGCCGTCGCCGCCAAGGAAGTTCAGGACGTCATCAAGTCCATGCTCAAAAATGGCATCGAGGGAACCGCCATCGACATGGACAACGCGTCGTTCGACGGCACGCCCCACCCCATCAACCACCTCGCCATCTACCGCGGACTCGACTAAGCGCCGCTAACCCCCCACCGAGGGCTTGCTCAACCCAGCCTGCGCCCGGTCGATCAGGGTTCCCAGCAACGGAAAGACGCCCCTCATCGTGGCCCCGATGCAGGCATAGAGCGGGTAGAGCCAAATCGCGATCAAACCTCCCTCCGCCGAGGGAAAATGATAAAGCCCCTCCCGGATGAGCATGCTCTCCGTGAGGGGCCCCATTGTCATGAGCACGAGGGCAGCCACCGCGTCCGCCCACCGACGAAAGACCAGGAAGTGAACGGCCAGGGCCAGCACCATCAGGCCCGCCACTCCCAGGGGAGCGGCATTGCCGAAGAGCGACAGCAGAATCGCTCCCACCAGCAGGGCTGCATCCGCGGCGTGGAAGCGAGACGGCGGTAGGAGCGCAAAGAGATGCCGCAGCGCGACCCCGACCAGCCCCCAGTAAAGCAGGACGAAGGCGGGAAAGCGCAGAATGGGGCCTGGCATCGCGTAGACCGTCACGCCCGCTCCCGTTTGCAGGACGTCGATGAAGCCCCCCAGGGCGATCCCCAGCACGAGATAGCCGAGATCCTTGGGGTCCCGGCTGATGGCCAGCATCAATAACAAGCAGCCGACCAAGAGGGGCCAGACCCATGGCGATTGCCAGCTCAGGGCCATTCCCAGGCAGGCGAGCAGGAAGACGCTGGACGAAAGTAGGTGGCGGCGCATCGTTTCCCTCCTGAAGGGGAATTCTACTTCATGTGATCGTTCACGTGAGCCGCTCGAGCTAGGATGGATCTGACCAAAAGGAGGTCCCGCCATGAAGCACGTTGCCCTGATGTTCGGCGTCCCGCTGTTGATGGCGGGTTGCTCGGCCGAACTCCTGTCCTTTCTCGATCCTCCCAGCTCGCCGAAACCGAAGACGGGTGACGATTGCTACGTGGCCGTCGTGCGGCCCGCCCCGATGTTCTATCTCGACGCGCCTCACGTGGCCGCGGCGGGCGCGACGATTTCGCTGGAGCCCTGGGTGCTGCGCTCGGCGCCGATCGCAAAAATCGACGAGATCCTCCTCCCGACTTTCGAAGCCAAGGTGGATCTCGTCAATCAACGGGTGACGCTGGTTGGATCGATCGAGCGGTACGAAGCGAACCCGGAGGCCGACTGCGCGTTTCCCGCCATCTACATGGTTCCGCAGGCGGCAACCCTGAGCGTGCCGGTGGTCCTGCCTGCGGGAACGTACGAGGTGGCGATCGCCTCCGATTCCTTCATCACCGAGCAGCCACCCGCCATCCCCTACGAGCCCAATCGGGTCTACCCGGGTCCCCAGGCGACCCGATCGCTGCGGGTGGAGTAGCTTTACCGCTTCGAAGGTCCGCTCGGTTTGCCCTTGCCCGGACCGCCGCGCGAAGGTCCCGAGCGACCAGGACCGGAGCGACCGGGGCCAGACTGGCTCGGTCCCGAACGAGCAGGCCCCGACTTCGCGTGACCCGCTCTGGCCGGTCCCGCCTTGGCTGGGCCTGCCTTCGCGGCTCCCGGCTTGGCTAGACCAGCCTTGCCCGGGCCAGCCTTGCCTGGGCCGGTCTTGGGGGTTTCGGTCCGGGAGGTCCCGGTGGGCTTCCGGGTGGTCGCACGGGGTGCGAACTTGGAAACAATCGCGGTCTTTCGCGGCGTGGACTTCGGCAGCCCCTCGACCCGCAGGCCTCCCCAGGCCATGAGCTTGACGATCGTCCGGATGGCCTGGACCCTGTGGCGCTCGCCGGGCGTCGCGAGCGTCAGGGCGATGCCCTTCCGTCCCGCGCGGCCGGTCCGGCCGGTGCGATGCACGTAGGTCTCCAGGGTGCTCGGAACCGAGAAGTTCACCACATGGGTGACGCCGGGCACGTCGATGCCACGGGCAGCCAGGTCAGTCGCGATGAGCAGCGGCAAGTCGCCCGAACGGAAGCCTTCGAGAATCCGGCTCCGCTTGGCCTGCGATAGCTCGCCGCTCAGATACTCGTTCTCGAAGCCGCGCTTGCCGAGTTCATCCGCGAGCCACTCGGTCTCGGCACGGGTCCGGCAGAATACCAGGGTCATGAACGGACGCTCACGCTTCAGCCAAGCGGCGAGCGCCTCGACCTGCGTGTCTTCCGCGACCTCGAGCACGAAGTGATCGATCTCGGTCGGGGTCTCCGGCGCAGCAGCCACCTTGATCCGCTGGGGCTTGCGAAGCGTGGCGTCAGCAAGGCGCTGAACGGCAGCCGGCATGGTCGCCGAGAAGAGCAAGGTCTGGCTCACTTGAGGCATGCGCTCGACCAGTTTGTTCAGCTCCTGCTCGAAGCCCTTGGCAAGGATTTCGTCGGCCTCGTCCAAGACCAGGACCTGGACGTGCTTGAGGTTCAGCGCTCCGCGCTCCATCAAGTCCACCAGCCGCCCCGGAGTTCCCACCAGCACGTGCGCCCCGCGCTTGAGCTGGTCGATTTGCTTGTCGATGCTCTCGCCGCCACTCGCTACCACGATCTTGCGAGGTAGGGTGCCCGTGACGCTGACAAGCTCGGCCCGAATTTGCTTGGCGAGTTCACGCGTCGGAGCGACGATGAGCGAACTCGGCGCGCGCTCATCCACCGGCTCTCGCTGCAATAGCGGCAGGCCGAAGGCCAGGGTCTTGCCCGAGCCGGTCTGGGCCTGCACGATAAGATCCCGGCCCTTGGGAACCTCGGGAATGACGAGAGCCTGGATGGGGGTGGGCGTCTTGAAGCCCTTCCGGCGAAGTCCGGCCAGGAGCTCGGGAGCCAGGTTGAGAGTTTCGAACGTCGGCGCGTCGGCCATGGAACTGCCTTTCTACTCGGAGGGACTTCTACTAGTTAACCACGACTCCCTCGTTATGGGGCCATCAGGCCAATCAGCACGATGACCAAAGGTGCTTCCAACCCGCCTCATGCTCGCCTCCTCGTGCATGTTTTTCAACCCCTCTCCGCGATCGCCGAGAATCCGGTATCATGGCAAGATCGAAGAGACTCGGCGGATGAACCTCAGCTTGAAAAAGGCGGATAGTCCAATGATGGAGCCAATTCCAGCCCACTTGCTACCCTTCGTCGTGGCGCAACCCTACCCGAGCTACACGGCGATCGATCAGGCCGTCTGGCGCTACGTCATGCGTCAGAACGTGGCCTTCCACCGCGCTCACGCCCATCCCATCTATCTCGAAGGTTTGAAAGCCGCGGAGATCGAAGTTGAGGAAATTCCCCGAATCGAGCGGATGAACGAGTCCCTCTCTCGCTTCGGATGGCGCGCGGTGGCGGTCGACGGTTTCATTCCTCCCGCCTCCTTCATGGAGTTTCAGGCCCGCGGCATCCTCCCCGTCGCCTGCGACATGCGCACGGTGGACCACGTCTCCTACACCCCCGCCCCCGACATTATTCACGAAGCCGCCGGCCACGCCCCCATTCTCAGGGACGAAAGCTTCACCGCCTACGTGAAGACCCTCTGCGAACTTGGCAGCCAGGCCCGGTCCACCCCGGAGGACGATGCCCTCTACGAGGCCATCCGTCACCTGTCGATCCTCAAGGAGACTCTCTCCTCTACCCCGCGGGAGGTCCGCGCCGCCGAGGATCGCCTCGAGCAGTGCCAGGCGGCCATCGGGACGGTTTCCGACGCCAACATGGTGTCGCGCCTCTACTGGTGGACCGTCGAGTACGGCCTGATGGGCAACCTCGACCAGCCGCGAATTTTCGGCGCGGGCCTGCTCAGCTCGGTCGGCGAGAGCCAGCGCGTCTTCACCGACGCCGTCCGGAAGATTCCCTTTGATCTCGATCGCTGCATCACGACCTCCTACGACATCACCAGCTACCAACCCCAGCTCTTCGTCTGCGAAAGCTTCGAACAGCTCACCGAGGCGGTCCACATCCTCGCCAAGCGTCTCGGCCTGCCCCTGGGCCGCATAGCGAACGAGTCGGCGGAGATCCCGGTTCCTCCCCGCGTGAGTCGTCGTTCGAGCCAGGACACGCCCGAGAAGGGCTATCCCACCGAGCTCGTCGCCATGTACCAGTCCCTGCGGGATCTTCGCCGGCCGGCCGTTGGCGCCGCCGAGCGCGAGACGTGCCTGCGCGCCCTCTATGCCGATTTTGCCAGCTTCCCCGAGCACTGGCTCTTGCGCCTGGAATGGCTCGAGGTCGCCACGTGCCATCAGGTCCTGCCTCAGGCCCAGGAGAGGGTGAGAGCGCAGCTGAGGGCCCTCTCGGCGGACGCGGACCGGCGCGAGCTGATTGCTAACGGCCTTGCCATGCTGGATACCGCCGCCGTCTCGGGACCTACTTGACCGTGGTCGGCTTCCTGGGACCCGTGACTACGGTCGTGATTTCTTGGCACCTTTGGCGCCGGCAGCGGCAGCAGGTGGCGAGGCTGAGGGGCGCGCGGCCGGCCGTGCTGCCCCGCTGCCCTTGACGGCTCCGGCAGAGGTCGGACTCGGACTCGGGCTCGGCTGCATGCTGGGTTTCGGGGTGGGACTGGGGAGCGCTTGAGGCTCGGGTGGGCGGGCAGGCTCCACGCGGCGCTGAGAGTAGACGAGTAGGTTGCTCCATGGTCCCACGCCTGCATGCCCCGCGCCTGCGCGCATGGCCGAGGCACTCGTAATGCTCTGCCAGACCCCAACCGCAGAGCTGCGGCTAGCGGACGCAACCATGACATCTCCGGTTCGATGGCCTTCCTGCCCTACGATCCGCCCATACTCATAGGCAAGGGCCGGTCCCAGGGCAAAAACGCCAAGAACTAGCCCAAGAACAAGCCCAAGTACCGGGACAGCTTTGCGCGGACGAGGAGTCACAGATTCTCCTTCGTTGGAAATGTTGAGGACAGTCTATCAGCTGGCCGGCCTGACAGCAACGGGGGGATGGATTCAACGTTAGTCCGGGAGGCGGTTGCGGTATGCATGGCCTATGTGCGGACGATTTACCTTGAAGGCCCCAAGCGAGGCTTTGGCCCAAACCTTCGATCTCGCGGAACCGCCGAATCTGCCCCCTCGCTTCAATATCGCGCCCACCCAGTCCGTGGGCGTCATTCGCGCCATGCCCAACGGACGCCGTCTCGACCTGCTCCGCTGGGGCCTGATTCCCAGCTGGATCAAGGATCCGCGGAAAGCTCCGATGCTCACCAACGCCCGGGCCGACACCGTGATGGAGAAGCCTTCCTTCCGGCATGCCTTTCGGTCGCGCCGCTGCCTGGTCCCCGCGGACGGATTCTACGAATGGAAGACCGTGGCCGGCAAAAAGCAGCCCATGTACTTTTCGATGACGCACGGCGAACCCTTCGCCCTCGCCGGCCTCTGGGAGTGCTGGGAAGGCCCCGAGGGCGCCGTTATCGCGTCCTTCACGCTGCTGACCACGGAACCCAATTCCGTGGTAGCCGCGGTGCACGATCGAATGCCCGTCATCCTACCGGCAGAGGCCCATGCCCTTTGGCTCGATCCCCGGGTCACGGATCCCTCGCGCTTGCTTCCGCTCCTGGGACCGTTCCCCGCGGAGGCCATGCGGGTTCATGCGGTCAGCCCTCGGGTCAATGCCGCCGCTTTCGACGATCCGTCCTGCATCGTGCCCGTTGACGAACCGGCCCCGCCACCTCAGGAGCTCAGGCTGTTTTAGCGGGCGAAGATCTGCGTGATCAGCAGGTATCCGCCGGTTTTCGGCTTTCGCCCAGCGGGGACGGCCTGCTTGGGAAGGTATCGGGTGTCAGGCGGTAATCGGATGATTCCGATCCCCACCCGCCGAAACTCGGGGCGCAAGATATTCTCCCGGTGACCGGGGCTTTTCATCAGGCCGTCGTGCGCCTGGGACAGCGTCTTGGCGAAGGCCAGGTTCTCGCCGATCATCATGAAGACGATCCCAGCCTTGGCTGCGCGATCCGCTGCGGTCCGGCCCCGCGGATCCTCGTGCGCGAAGTAGTTTTTCGCGAGCATGTCCTTGGAATGCGCCTCCGCCAGGGTTGCCAGGCGATCGTCCCAGCGCAACTCAACGAGGTCTCGTTTTTTTCGCTCCTGGTTCACCATGGCCAGCATGGCCTGCTCCATGGTGTCGGGAGACGCCGCCGGACGCGTCGAGGCACTCTCCCGTTGGGCAGGGCGGGTCAACGCGCTCGGCGGAGCCTGACCTGCCTGATAGAGCGCTCCGGAAAGAGAATTGTCAGGCGGGATGATTGCCGTCCGGGTGATGGAGTTACTTGCCAGAAAAGCCGCGACGAGCAGACCTTTCAGCGCCCCGGAGACGATGCCGAGGGCCGTATCGAATCCGATCATGGCCAAGTCGCCTCGCTTTAACCCAGCAAGTTCCCCGATCGGGGCCGCGGCCCCGATCGGAAGAACGATCAGGCGGATCCTCGGCTAGCCCGCAATGACGGACAAGGCCGGATCGACCTCGACGCGCAATAAGTGCTCGATGCCGCGCAGCGTTCCCGCGATGGCACTGGGGCAGCTGCCGCAGGCGCCCTGGTAACGGATGCTGAGCACGTGACCTTCCAGCCCGAGCAGTTCCAGGCCGCCCCCATCCATCGCCAGCGCCGGAAGAATCCGCGTCTCGATGACGTCACGAATCTGCTGGAAACGCTCGTCCTGCTCCCCTGACACGCCTTCGGGAGTTGTGCTCGCTGCACTCTCCAGCGGGCTATGCGCCTCCAACACCTGCGTAACCTGCTGGGCAAGCCCATCCCAGCTGGCGGCGGCGGCTTTGACGATGGTGACGAAGGTCGGCATGAAGAAGACCGACTTCACGTCGGAGATCTCGAACAGGGCGGTGGCGACGGGATCGTGCTTCGCCTCGGAGGGATGATCGTAGGAACGCGATCCGGTCTCGATGATCCGGCCGTCCAGAAGCAGCTTTATGGCGTTGGGATTAGGGGTGGTTTCGAGTTTGACGACTTTCATGAGGTTCTCCTTCGGTTGCCCGGTCGTGCCAGGTCGGATCTATTCTATCAGTCCGAATCGGGAAGATGGGATTTTGCGGGCAGGGACAGGGAATAAGGTAAATCGCAAGGACAAGCAACCGAGAGGAGCCCCGCCGTGTCGGAAGAAGCACCGCGCCGAGCGCCGTCAGCCCCCCAGACGCTCAGTTATAACCCGGGTCAGTATATCTTTCGGGAAGAGGAGCATTCCTTCGAACTCTTCGTTCTGCAGGAAGGGACGGTCGAGATCTTCGTTAGCGAAGAGAAGCTGACGGAGATCAGCGAGCCGGGTGCCTACCTCGGCGAGATCGGAGCGCTCCTGCAACGTCCGCGGGCGGCTACCGTCAAGGCCAAGACCGCTTGTCGCTTCACGGTCTATCCGGATATCCAGGTGCTTTCCGAATTGGATCCCAGCTTCATGCTGAAGATGTCTCGTACGCTTGCGCAGCGGGTCGTGGACATGAACGAGCGGGTGGACCGGATGTGGGGGGTGCTGTACCGGTCGCGCGTGGGAGACGCTGTCATCGATGCCGTGCAAGCGGCGGTCAGGGGCGAGAAGCCCGTGGTCGTTCCCCAAGCGAAGAAGAAGTGGTTCTAGTTTTTCCCTTCGCGATCGAATAGCTCGGTCATGCGCTTGAAGCGTTCGACGAGTGGCGGGTTCAGGGCGTCCTCGCGGTAACGCCAGGCCCAGTTGCCTCCTTGAGTCCCCGGAGTGTTCATGCGGGCCTCCGAGCCCAGTCCCAGCAGGTCCTGGAGGGGAATGACGGAGGTATCCGCCACCGAGGCATGGGCGAGCCGGATCAGCTCCCAGTGGGGCTCTTCGACGGCTTGTTTTCCGACGTACTCGCTCAGCAAGGCCCGATCGGCGTCCTTGGCCTTTTCGAACCAGCCCCGCGTGGTGTCGTTGTCGTGGGTGCCGGTGTAGACCACGGCGTTCCGTTCGAAGAGGTGGGGGAAGTAGTTGTTGGCTTCGGAGGAGTCGAAGGCGAACTGCAGGATCTTCATACCTGGCAGCGCGAAGGCTTCGCGAAGCTCCACGACGTCGGGGGTGATCACTCCCAGGTCCTCGGCGATGATGGGCAGGGGGCCGAGCTGTCGGGCCAGCGACCCGAAGAAATCCAGCCCCGGGCCGGGGGCCCAGCGTCCGTTGAGGGCTGTCTTCTCGCCGGCGGGCACCTCCCAGGCGGCGGCGAAGCCTCTGAAGTGGTCGATGCGGATGCGGTCGACCTGCGAGAGCAGGTGGCGAATGCGACTCACCCACCAGTGATAGTCCGTCCGGGCCATCCGTTCCCAGTCGTAGTGGGGATTTCCCCAGAGCTGGCCGGTTTCGCTGAAGTAATCGGGTGGGACTCCCGCCATGACCGTGGGCTGGCCGCGTGAGTCCAAGCGCCAGAGTTCCGGGTGAGCCCAGACGTCGGCGGAGTCATGCGCGACGAAGATGGGAAGATCCCCGATGATGTCGATTCCCTTGGCGTTGGCATGGGCCTTGAGGGTCCGCCACTGCTCGAAGAAGAGGAGTTGCCCTATCTGATGGCGCCGGATCTCGTGATAGAGCCGCGCCTTGGTCTCGGCCATCGCCTCGGGCTCTCGTCGGGCCAAAGGCGCTTCCCAGTCGGTCCAGGGCTTGCCTCCGTGCGCCTCCTTGATTGCCATGAAGAGCGCGTAGTCTCTCAGCCAGCCCTCCTCGGCGGAGGTGAAGGTTGCCAGGGCATCCAGCTGCTGGGGGGTGGCCGCATGCTCGAAGCGATCCGCCACCCGTCTGAGCAGTTCCGACTTGAAGCGCCCTGCGGCCTGGTAGTCGATCCGATCGTCCGGTGCCAGGGTGGGGGGCAGGTCCTCCAGGTCGGCAGGCAGGATCCAGCCATCCTCCAGCAATCGCTCGGGCGACACGAGTAAGGGGTTGCCGGCGAAAGCCGACGGCGAGAAGTAGGGGGAGTCTCCGACGCTGGTCGGCGTGAGTGGCAATACCTGCCAGAGGCCTTGCCTCATCTCCGCCAGCCGGTCGACGAAGCGATGGGCTGCGGGGCCCAGGTCCCCGATGCCGAAGCGCGAGGGCAGGGAGGTGGGGTGAAGCAGGACTCCGCTAAGCCGCATCGGGAGTCACCAGGTGAAACCAGTAGAAGCCGTGGGGGCCGAGGCTGAGCTGGTAGGGCTCGGGGCCGATCTGGGGGAAGGGGGTCTGGCCGGTGATCTCGACCGGGGTGGCTCCTCTCCACTTGCTCAGTTCGAGTTCGACGGGTTGGGGAACGCGTGAGAGGTTGGCCACCACGAGGATGCTTTCGAGCTCGTAGCTCCTGACGTAGGCGAAGATCTTGGGGTTGTCGGGTTGCAGGAAGTGGATATCCCCGTGGCCGAAGGCCTTGAAGCGCTTTCGGTGGCCGATCAGGTTGACGAGCCACCAGTAGAAGGAGGTCTTGTTTTCGCGGGCGGCCTCGACGTTGGCTGCCTGGTAGTGGTAGATGCCGGGGTCGTCGATCACCGGCATGTAGAGCTGGCTTGGTTTGGCTCGCGAGAAGCCGGCGTTGCGGTTGTCGTTCCATTGCATGGGGGTTCGCACGCCGAAGCGGTCCGCGAGGTAGACGTTGTCACCCATGCCGATCTCGTCGCCGTAGTAGAGCACGGGCGAGCCGGGAAGCGACAGGAGCAGGCCGTGAAGCAGTTCCACCTGGCGTCGATCGTTCTCCAGCAGGGGGAAGAGCCTCCGGCGGATGCCGACGTTGAGGCGCATGCGGGGATCCGGGGCGAATTCGCGCCACATGAACGCTCGTTCCTCCTCGGTCACCATTTCCAGGGTGAGTTCGTCGTGGTTGCGGAGGAAGATCGCCCACTGGCAGGTTTCGGGGATGCTGGGCGTCCGGTTGATGATCCATTCAAGTGAGTGGCGGTCCTCCTGGCGGATGGCCATGTAGAGGCGCGGCATGAGGGGGAAGTGGAAGCTCATGTGCAACTGGTCGCCCTTGCCGAAGTAGGGTAGGACGTATTCCGGCCACTGGTTGGCTTCCCCGAGCAGGATGGCGTCGGGGTAGTTTCGCTCCATGAAGGCGCGAAGCTCCTTGAGGTAGACGTGGGTTTCGGGGAGGTTCTCGCAGTTGGTGCCTTCGCGCTCGAAGAGGTAGGGGATGGCGTCCGCCCGGAAGCCGTCGAGACCCAGGTCCATCCAGAACTTGAAGACGTCGAGCATTTCTTCGCGGACCTTGGGGTTGTCGAAGTTGAGGTCGGGCTGGTGCGAGAAGAAGCGGTGCCAGTAGAAGCGCTTGGCCGTTTCGTCCCAGGTCCAGTTGGATGTCTCGGTGTCGGTGAAGATGATCCGGGCCTCGGCGTACTTGTGGGGATCGTCGCTCCAGACGTAGTAGTCGTGGTAAGGGTTGCTCGTACCCTTGCGGGCCTCCTGGAACCAGGGGTGTTGGTCGGAGGAGTGGTTGAGCACCAGGTCGGCGATGACGCGGAGGTCGCGCTTCTTGGCTTCCGCCAGGAAGCGCTTGAAGTCGTCGAGGTTGCCGAGCTGAGGGTGGACGTCGAGGTAGTTCGAGATGTCGTAGCCGTCGTCACGCAGGGGCGAGGGGTACATCGGCAGGAGCCAGATGCAGTTGACGCCGAGATCCCGGATGTAGTCGAGGCTCTCGGTCAGGCCGATGAAGTCGCCCATGCCGTCCCCGTTCCCATCCAGGAACGCGCGGGGGGAGACCTCGTAGAAGATGGCGTCCTTGTACCAGTGGGTAGGGGTCGTGCTCACGCGTGCCTCCCGCCGTTCATCCCGCTCTATTTCATCCCGCCGTTTCACCCTGCGGTTACGCGGGGGAAAGCCTGGCTGATTCATCCGAGGCTCCGACTCGGATCGTCCTCAGTGCGAGGCTACTATAGCGTATTCTCCGAGGGCTTCCCAAGCAGCGGGCGGGGGTTCGGTCAACTCCAGGACCTGATCGGTGACGGGGTGGCGAAAGGCGAGTTTCCAGGCGTGAAGGGCCATGAAGGGGCCTCCATGGCCATAGACGGGATCTCCCCAGACCGGGTGGCCGCCGGCGGCCATGTGAACCCGGATCTGGTGGTTGCGGCCGGTTTCCAGGCGAACGCGAAGCAAGCTGCGAGCGTCGCCGGTGACGAGGGCCTCCCAGTGCGTGACGGCCTGCTTCCCGTCCGGTCTCACGATCACGCGATCCGGAGCGGCGTCGTCCCGCCCGAGCGGAGCGTCGATCGTTCCCTTGCCCTCCAGCTTTCCCTCGACCCAGGCGAGGTACTCGCGGTGAACGTCGTGCTTCCGGCAGGCTTCCAGGAGGGCCTGGTGGGCTCGCTGGCTCTTGGCGAAGATCAAGAGGCCGGTGGTGTCCCGGTCGAGGCGGTGCACGACGCCGGGGCCCGCGATTCCCGATATCCCGGGCCAGTCCTTGACCGCATGGAGCAAGGCGTTCACGCACGATCCCTTCCACCAGCCCGGGCCTGGGTGGGTGGCCATGCCGGTAGGCTTGGCCACCACCAGGAGATCCGCGTCCTGGAAGCGGATGGGCAGGTCGAGATCCTGGGGTTCGGCTTCATGAGGCGTCAGCGGCGGGGGCGTCACGTCGATGCGCTGGCCGCCTTGCACGTAGCGGCTGCTCTTGCCGGGGACGCCGTCCACCAGGACGCGTCCTTGCTTGACCCAGTCGCGGACCACCAGGCGGTCGGTATCGGGAAGCCGACTCGCGACGAAGGTCTCGAGTGCCTGGGGCTCGACGTCCGGGGGAACGACGAATTCACGCCGCTCGATCGCCATGGCTAGGCTTCCGTCGGGGCCTGGGGGCGCGGGCGACGGGGGCCGAGGTACTGGTAAAGGTCGCAGCGGATCCGGCCGTTGTAGAGCTTGCGCTTCTTGGTGGCTTGCTTGCCGTAGAAGTGCTCGAAGCGCTCGAACGAGGTCAGGATGAAGGAGCTCCAGGTCGGATAGCGCGAGAAGGCCGCGCCCATTTCCTTGTAGAGATCCTCGACTTCCTTTTCCTCGCCCAGGCGTTCGCCGTAGGGGGGATTGGTGACGATGAATCCGTAGCTCCCGCCTTCCGGCTCATCGGGAACCTGGAAGTCCTTGACGGCCCGCACCTCGAAGCGAACGTGCTCGCTCAGGCCCGCCTGCTCGGCATGGAACTTCGCGAGACGGATGGCCTCGGGATCGATGTCCGAGCCCATGATCTGGAGTTTCCGGTCGCGCTGAAGCAGGTCGTCGGCTTCCTCGCGGGCGATGTCCCAGACCTCGCGGGGAACGAGGGGCCACGCCTCGGCGTCGAAGTCGCGATAGCGGCCCGGGGCGCGGTTGAGGCCTATCATGGCGGCCTCGATGGGAATCGTGCCGGAGCCGCAGAGCGGATCGACGAAGGGGCGGTCGGGGTGCCAGCGGCTGACCAAGATCAAGCCGGCGGCCAGGGTCTCCTTGAGGGGAGCGGCAGCGACGAGGGGCCGGTAGCCGCGCTTGTGGAGGCCGTCGCCGGTGGTGTCGATCGTCAGCGTCGCGACGTCCTTCAAGAGGGCGACCTGACAGCGATAGCGAAATCCGGTCTCGGGCAGGACCGTGCGCTTGTAGCGCGCGGCCATGGCGTCCACGATGGCCTTCTTGACGACCCCTTGAACTGCCGGAACGCTGGAAAGCTGGCTCTTGACGGACTTACCGTCGACCGGGAAGCAGGCGTCCTCGGGCAAGATGTCGGCCCAAGGCAGGGCGCGGACCTGATCGTAGAGCTCGTCGAAGGTGCGGGCCGAGAACTCCCCCATGCGCAGCTGGACGCGGTCGGCGGTGCGCAGCCAGAGATTGGTGCGGGCGATGGCCGCCACGTCTCCTCGGAAGGTGATGCGCCCCCCCTCGACTTGCTGGTCCTCGTAGCCGAGCTTGCGAAGCTCGTAGGCCACTTCGGATTCCATGCCGAAGGCGGCGGTGGCGATCAGGTCAATGCGTTTCATGAGAGGTCTTTCCTGGCGTGAGGGGGGCCATCTTGGGGGCCGGAAGGTGGGAGGCTAACATGGCGGCGACGGCGTCCACCCAGCGGGGATGGGCGTTGAGGGAGGGGATCAGCTGGAGCTCTTCCCCGCCGTTCGAGAGGAAGGAGGCGCGGGCGCGGATGGCGATTTCCTCGAGGGTCTCCAGGCAATCGGCGGTGAAGGCGGGACTGAAGACGGCCAGACGCTTGACGCCCTTGCGGGCGAGCTCCACCAGGACCTCATCGGTGAAGGGGCGGATCCAGGGGGTGGTGCCGAGGCGGGACTGGAAGCTGACGGAGTATTTCTCGGCGGGAATGTCGAGAGACCGGGCGATAGCCCTCGCGGTGGCGAAGCTCTGGCCCCGGTAGCAGTTGCGGTTGGCGGGGCCGATCGGACCGCACTCCCCCGTGCAGATGGAATACCCGCCCGAAGAACGGCTGAGATGCCGCTCGGGCAGGCCGTGGAAGCTGAAAAGAACGTGATCGGGCTGCTGGGCGATGACGGGGCTTGCGACTTCCTTGCAGGCCTCGATGTAGCCGGGATCGGCGTAGAAGGAATCCACCACCGAGATGGCGGGGACGTCCCACCAGGAGCCCAGTTCGCGATAGACCAGCTCCAGGGACGATCCGGTCGAGGAAGAGGCATTCTGCGGGTAGAGAGGCAGGACGACGATCCGCTCGACTCCGTGGTCTTGCAGGGCCTTCAGGGCACGGGGGATGGAGGGGTTGCCGTAACGCATGCCGAGTTCCACGGGAACTTCCGGGCCGAGGCGTTCCTGAACGGCTTGCTGGAGGTCCCGACAATGGAGCAGCAGCGGGGAGCCGTCCGGTTTCCAGATGGTCTCGTAGGCCTTGGCGGATTTCTTGGGGCGGAAGGGCAGGATGACGAGGTTGACGAGCAGCCAGCGGCCGACGGCGGAAAGGTCCACCACCCGGGGATCCGAGAGGAACTCCTTGAGGTAGGCGCGGACGTCGCGGGGCTTCGGGGAGTCGGGAGTTCCCAGGTTGATGAGCAGGCAGCCGGTTCGAGGGGAGTGAGTGGACATGTGGCTTCCTTTCGCAACTCGGATTCTACGGCGAAAACCGCGTGGCGTCTAGAGCCGTGCTCTCCCAACCGCGGGAGAAGGGCCTCGAACGGACGACCTCGGGCAATCAATGATCGCGGCGACGCCCCGTCACGGGCTCCGGGGACTGAGGGGCGCACCTTGAGGGGGCGCGAGGGATGCGGTAGGCTCGGGTCGACCTGGAAGGGGAGGTGGAGATGCCTGAATTGCCCGAAGTCGAGACCCTCCGGCGCGACCTCGAGGATGCGGTCATCGGTCGCCGCGTCACGGGGGTCATGCTCTACGAGCCGCGCGCGGTTCGTCATCCGGAGCCGGAAGTCTTCGTGAGCCGGTTGCGCGGCAAGCGGATCGTCGGGGTGGATAGAAGAGGCAAGCATCTCTTGATCGCCCTGACGGACGGCTGGGTCTGGGCGGTTCACCTGATGCTGGAGGGGCAGTTCCTTTACCAGGAGGCGACGGAGCCTTTCGCGGCGCGAACCAAGCTTGCGGTGGGGCTGGACAACGGGTTTCAGCTGAGGCTCCGGGATGTCGTGGACCTCGCCTGGACCGCCCTGGTGACGGCGCGCGAGCGCGATGCGCTCCTCGGGCTCGACGCGCTGGGACCCGAACCCCTGGAGCCGACATTCACCCCGGAGCGTTTCCTGGCATGCCTCGAGGGGCGTCGGGGCATGATCAAGCCGCTGCTCATGAACCAGAAAATCCTCGCGGGAGTCGGTAACCTCTACGCCGACGAGGCGCTCTTCCGTGCCCGGATTCATCCCGAGCGCAAGGCGAATACCTTGACCGACGGCGAGAAGCGCATGCTCTACACGGCCCTGCTGGAGGTCCTGCGGGAGGCCTTGGCGCATCGGGGAACCTCGGGGAAGCGCGGCATGTACCGGGATCTCTGGGGTCGGAAGGGCGGTTTCCAGGATCGGCTGAGGGTTTTTCGGCGGGAGGGGGAAGCGTGTCCCGGATGTCCCGGCAAGGTCGAACTCATCCGAGTGGGCGGGCGGGCGACCCACTACTGTCCGAGCTGTCAGCTCAAGAATCCCGCCGAGGTCGCGGTTCAGAGACCTTGAAGGTCCATGGTGTGCGAGGTTTCGACCGGGTAGGACAGGCGACCTAGCGGGGTGTCTATCTGGCTGCTTCCTTTGAGGGTCATGGCGGCGCGGCGGGCCAGCAGGGCCTTCAGGGCCGGCTCGGAGAGGCCCAGGTAGGGGATCGCTAGGGGCAGGACGAGTTCGCGCGAGGATCCGGCGTCGATGGCGAAGTCATCGGTCATGGCGCCTTCGCCGACCTTGGCTCCTTCCAGGAAGAACGTGTAGTCGAGGCGGTCCAGGCGGGCGGTGATGCCATTGGGGTTCTTCACCTTGAGCACGACGCGCATGGTGGCCTTGGGGTCCGGCGTGAGGAGGGGGACGTCCAGGCTCTGGAGTTCGACCCGTTCGAAGGCGAACTCGGCCTTCGAGATGGCTTGACGTTGCGCGATGAAGTCCATGACCCCCTCGCAGCCGGAAAGGGCGGGCATCAGGGTCAGGGCGAGGGCGAGGCGTTTCATGGGGACCTCCCGAAGGCGAGGGGGACCATGGAGAGACGGGCGAGAGGGGGAGAATGTTCCGCGCGTTTTCGCTGAGTTCGAGCGCCTGTTAGGTCACTGGGTTGCCGACGGCCAAGGTAATCCCCCGGTTCATACCGATCCCGCGACTCCAGCGGTCTAGTGCTAGCCGACGCGCGGTGCGACGAGGCGCTTGAGTGGGTTAATTGCGTGTTGACAGGGGTTAAACCCTGTGATAGTGTATATCCTTGTTGCCCCAATTGGTCGCAACGCAAGCCCCCATGGTCTATCGGTTAGGACACCACCCTTTCAAGGTGGTAGGGCGGGTTCGACTCCCGCTGGGGGTACTGCCGGGAACGGCAATTTGCCCGATTCGTCTAGAGGCCTAGGACGCTGCCCTCTCACGGCGGTAACACGGGTTCGAATCCCGTATCGGGTACTAGTACCGATGTGATGCTATATGCGTCACGTCGGTTTTTCTTTGAAGGCACTGACCTCTATTTTTAAGAGGAGGTGTTATCAGGGGGCAGGTCACTTGTCCGGCAACTCTTTGCAAGAGTTGCATTATGGCGCACCCCAAGAGGGCTTGCCTGGCGGGATCTCAGCGGCAAGCGTGGGCCCGGCCGGAAAACTCGCTCGCATGTTATAATTTGTAAACGACCGAACGCTGGGCTTTAGAGAGGCCAATCGGTTGGTTGCAAGCCGACCTCCTGATGAGAATGGCCCGTATGGTCTTCCTGACACAGCCCATCCTTTGGGTCGTTATGTGCTTGGGCCCATACCGCCTACCATCCGAGCATCCAGTACAGACGCTACACCGCGCCTCGGCGCAGTCAGACTAGTTTCGGAGATTGTTTGCAAGCCGGCGAGACATCGGGGAGCGTGCCATCGGTGGTGAATACGAGTTGCATGAAATTGACATGGTAAACGCTCGACGGCGATACGCGAACCGCTGATCCCGCCGCTTGCTCGCCCTTTGATTGCACGTCAGGCTCGATATAGTTGCTATCGCCCACTGTCAGGAAGTATCAATGAGAATCGCCGTCTTCGACACCCACTCCTACGATCGACACGCCCTAGAAGAGGCAAACCGAGTCCATGGGTTCACGTTGAGCTTCCTTGAGAGTCGTCTCACGGACGAGACCGTCTCCTTGGCAAACGGCTACGATGCCGTGTGTGTGTTCGTGAACGATCGGCTCGACGAAGGGGTCTTGGCGGCTCTATTAAGCAGCGGAGTCCGCATCATCGCCCTGCGCTGCGCGGGATTCAACAACGTGGACGTCGCTGCCGCTGAACGGCTCGGAATCTCGGTGGCTCGTGTGCCTGCCTATTCTCCCCATGCCGTCGCCGAGCATACCGTAGCCCTGCTCTTGTGCCTCAATCGCAAGATCCATCGCGCATTCGCTCGGGTTCGCGAGGGTAACTTCTCGCTCGATGGCCTGGTAGGTTTCGACCTATTCGGTAAAACGGTCGGCATCATTGGGACGGGCAAGATCGGTTCGATCGTCGCGCGCATTATGCTCGGTTTCGGTTGTAAGGTGCTAGCGTTCGATCTCTATCCGGACGATCAACTGACCCAGGAGGCCGGTGTCCGCTATGTCCCCTTCGAGGATCTCCTGGCCCAATCCCATATCCTAACGCTTCATCTGCCCCTCTCGGATTCGACTGTCCACCTGATCGACGCGCGCGTAATTGCCGCCATGCAGCCCGGCGCGATCCTCCTTAACACGAGTCGCGGCGGACTGGTCGACACGGAAGCCTTGATCGAAGGCCTGAAGAGGGGGCACATCGGCGGTGCCGGGCTGGACGTCTTCGAACGGGAGGCAGGGGTTTTCTTTGAGGACCTCTCGAACGGCATCATACAGGACGACCAGCTAGCCAGGCTGCTTACCTTCCCCAACGTACTCATCACGGGGCACCAGGCGTTTCTAACCGATACCGCCCTGCGGAACATTGCCGAAACCACGCTCGAGAACTTGAGTGCTATCGGCGCGGGGAAGGAATGCCCCAACCTCGTCACCCGAACGCACCCGCTCCCGCCACGGACCTGAATCGGAGGCCGCCGTGACCCTAGACTGGCAACAGAGGGCCTGCGCCTGTTCCAGATGCACAAGGACGGTCCATCGAGGTTTTGTCCAGCCTTGTTTTCGGTGGATGACGTCCACTTGCTGCCTGACACGCTGTTAGTCGACCTGAACGGCGAGATGGACTTGACCACGCCGTTAGGCCTCATCCTGGCCGGCCAGCCACAGCTGAGGGCGCGGCCCAAGGAGCTAATCCACGAGGCGCTCGACCAACGGACACTCCCCAGATGCTCGCTGGCCGGGCTGAGCCGGCAGGAGATAGACACGTTCGTGGCCGCGCACTTGGACGCCCTCAGCAGCGATTCGGCGGTGTTCAAGAAAGAGGCCAGGGACGTTGCCTACCGCCTGGCCAAGGGCATGCCTCGTGCGCTGAACAACGTGCTGGTATGGGCGATCTGTACCCAAGCAGGCGAGCGAAGGAGCAGCCTGCGATGACTCTGTTTGGCCAGGCCGCGCTGGCCTTTGCCCCGCTCGCATTTGCGCTGATCGCGATGGCGGTGTGGGCCTGGCCGGCTTACCGCGTCATGCCTATAGCCTGGGCATTGGCGGCGATGATCGCGACCGCCGCCTGGGGCATGGGCATCCGCCCCCTCGCCGCCGCGACCCTGGGAGGGATCCTCTCCGCCCTCAACATCCTTCTTATCGTGGCGGGCGCACTACTGTTGCTCAATGTGCTGCGCCGCAGCGGAGCGATAGCCGTCATCAGTGAGGGCTTCAGCGGCATTACACCGGACCGCCGCATCCAAGCAATCCTAATCGGCTGGCTGTTCGGCTCGTTCATCGAGGGTGCCGCCGGCTTCGGCACGCCGGCCGCCTTGGCCGGGCCACTCCTGGTCGGGCTCGGATTTCCTCCGCTCGCCGCTGCGACCATCGCGCTGACCTTCAACAGCACCTCGGTGAGCTTTGGCGCCGTAGGCACACCCGTGCTCGGCGGGATTGCGGTGGTGCTCAGGGATGCTCTTCCCGCAGGACAGGTCGCCGGGAGCCTGGCACCCTTTCTGGCGGAAGTGAGCCTGTATAGCGCGCTGCCTCACCTGCTGCTCGGGAGCTTTTTGCCTGCCTTTGCTGTATGCATGCTCACGGCGACGTTCGGTCCACGGGGCAGCAGCTGGCGCGAAGGCTTGCCTGCAGTGCCTTTCGCCCTGTTGGCCGGATTCGCCTTTACGGTGCCGTACTTCCTCGCAGCCTGGCTTCTGGGACCCGAGTTTCCGTCTCTGCTGGGCGCGCTCTTCGGCCTGGCCGTCTGTCTGATGGCAGCCCGCTATGGCTGGCTGATGCCTCGTCAGACTTGGCTGTTCCCCTCCGAGGAAGAATGGCATCCGAGTTGGTATGGAGAACGTCTTGATCCATTGCCCTCGGGAAAGGCCATGTCGCTCTGGCGAGCGTGGGCTCCCTACAGTCTGGTTGCGGCCGCTTTGCTTCTCACCCGGCTGCCGGGACTCGGACTCAAGGATTGGCTCGCCGGTGTAAAGTTCACCTGGCCTGCGATCCTGGGCGAGCCGATTGGCTGGAGCTTGCCGATCCTTTATCTGCCGGGACTGTTCCCTTTCGCAGCGGTGGCGGTTTTCGCTGCTTGGTTCCATGGCCTCCAGATCCGGCACGTGGGCGAGAATAAACTCGCCCTACCACGTATGGCCAAGCATGGGAGATAGCCCCTATCCTGTTGGGATA
>DAZV01000026.1 GCA_002083825.1 Candidatus Sericytochromatia bacterium S15B-MN24 CBMW_12
ATCCCAACAGGATAGGGGCTATCTCCCATGCTTGGCCATACGTGGTAGGGCGAGTTTATTCAGTATCCTGTCCGCGCACCCTTTCGGCAGCCATACACCCCGCAGCAAGCCTGCCCCCATTTCATGTTTGCTTAGCAAGACCATCTGGCTCTTTGAGCAATATAATATTGCTTGACCAGTTATCGACCTCGAAGCAACTTTACATTTTCGTATGAGCAATGTAATATTGCTCAGGCTGAAGATCGAACAAGAGTGAGGCTCATGGGCTTTCCGATCGACGAACTCGAAGGCTTACTCAAAGCGCTGGGGGAACACCTTTCGGCCGTGGGCGCGACACCGGTCGAGCTGGTCGTCTGCGGTGGAACCGCCATGAATGCCTTGGGCTTCGTTAAACGACCTACGAAGGATGTCGATGTCGTCGCGCTATTCGAGATCGTTTCAATCGACCAAAAACGGCTCGTGACGGCAGCCCCCCTACCTGAAAGTATACAAGAAGCACGCCGGCGCGTCGCACTCGACTTCAGTATCACGGAGACCTGGCTAAACGATGGCCCGGCCGACCTGATGCGCCTCGGCCTGCCTGAAGGTTGCGAGCAACGCCTGGTGACTCGGTCCTTCGGACCGCATCTGACCCTGCATTTCCTCGGGCGATTCGACCTGATCTGCCTCAAGCTGTACGCATGGAGCGACACGGGAACGCCGCGCCATGGCCAGGACCTGAAAGCGCTGAATCCGACCAAGGACGAACTTTCACTCGCGAGCCAGTGGGTCCTGACCCACAACGAGCCAGAGGGCTTCCTGCCGATGCTTCAGAAGGCCTTATGTCTATTGGGGGCTGATGATGTCGCTCGAAACCTTGATTAATCAATACCGAGAGACCATCCTGGCGTTCGTCTGGAGGCAATGGGGACAGCTTGGCGTCTCCACATCGACCCGCCATCGAGATCGCTGGTGCCAGGATCCAGAAGCACTGTTGGCCTTCAGCCTGGAGGTGGCGCGCTGGGAGCCCCGAATGTTCGACGAGATTCTGGATTGGCTCGTCGAAAACGGCCAAGAGCTCATTTGGCAACGTCTCAAGAACCTGATGGCCCAGGATCCAGGCATTCCAGATCGGGTGATCGAAGCAGCCTACGGGCAGGGAGCTTCGAACAAGGCAAGCAAGAAGCGCTCCTCGTCACCCCAAGATCAGGAGCTCGAGCCTCTGTTCCGTGGCGAGGCAGAGCCGCTCTCGGCCTCCGGCACTCCCGATCCAGTCTTCCAGGCGTTTGGTATTCTAAGGCCGACCTTCCATCGCAGCGGAAAGAGCCAATCCATCCGTCCCACCCTTCCTATCGCCTTCGCCTTCAAGCTCCGGGCGGTTTTCGGTGCCAGTGGGCGATCCGAGGTCTTGCGCTACTTGTTCCTGAGGTCAGGGCGGCAGGCCGGAACGGTCGAGATCGCAGATGCGGCCCTTCACAGCCGCTTTGGGATCCAACAGACGCTCGACGAGCTTTCAAAGGCCGGCCTCGTCCAGAAGGGAGCGAAGGGCCAAAAGGACTTCATCTGGTGGTTAGACGATGAAGGCCCGCTCGAGTGCCTTCTCCCATCGAGCAGGGAGCGACCGACGTGGATTGGTTGGCCCTCGGTCTTTCGAGGATTGGCATTGATCTGGCGCTGGTTGATGGACCCGGCACGCGCGACCGAATCCGAATACATCCAGGCATCGGGAGCCAAACAGCTCATGCGTAAGGCCTCTCCCTTTCTGAGTGGTCAGGGGGTGCCATGGAAGGCCCGCGATCCAGAGGAGCATCCTGGCGCCAGCTATCTGAACGTCTTTCGAAGCGATATCGAGTCGTTGCTCGCTGCACTCGAATCCCCTGAATCAGTCCTCCGTACTCGGTACAAGGCCGTTCATGAGTTCATCGCCCATCACCCCTTCCGCACCCGTCGAAAATTCGAGGTCGCTCGAGGACACCTGAAAGTGCCTGAGTACGCGGGTGAAGCACGCCGTCTTTCACTCGACTGGGACGCGTTCGGCGAAACGACGGCCGCTATCGCCCAGCTTGCAACGAATGCTCCAAGCCTGCCACCCTTCCCCGATACGAATCGGCAACCTGGGGAGCTCTTCGAGGAAGAAGACTACGGTCGTTATGAAGGGGATACGAGCGACCAGAGCAAGTTGGAGCTTGAGCGGGTGCTGTGCACTGGTCACACGGTTTCCTTGGCGCGGGGCGAAATGGAGAACGTACGATTAGGCTTCGACCTTGCTCGCATCCGGCAGCCTAATGATCGAGCCCCCAGGTTTATCCGTTACATCCTGTCGAACGTCCGGTTCCCTTTGTGGCCACGAGCGACCGAGACCACCGATGGAGGTTGGAGCCGCGACACTCTCGCGTTTCCATTCGGCGGCACGAGCCTTCACCTGACGAAGCTGGACACCAAGCCCTCCCTAGCGACGCTCGTCCTGGACGTTGAATTCGATCGGAAATGGGGCCAGGCGCTGCCGCGCCACCTCTCGGTCCTGCTGTCATTCCTCATGGGCGTTGAGGTGAGGATTCTGGCCCGTGAAGGGTTCGATTCCGAGGGGGAATTGCTGTACGAGGAGCTCTACTCATCTGGTGGCTCAGCCAGTCAGACGCGCTTCGAGCCGATCCACTGGACCGATGTCGGCCCTGACCAATCGGTGTTGGCGTGGAAGCTACCCGAGATTCTGTCATCCCTCCTGGAGAGGTTCGTCGGGCTTCAGGAGCGATTCAACCTGGCCGCCATCGTCAATTGCATCATGGTCTCCAATACACTTCCGGTGGAGCTCGCCTGCCTGCAGAGACGACTCTCGCTGAAATTGATCGCCAATGTCTACTCTCAGACCAAATCGGTGAACTGTCGACGACACGAATCCACTGCGGCGATGTTCGCCGAGCTCCAGATCCCCGTGAGTGATTCGATGATGCGCCTGGTTCCCAATCTGGAGCTCGGCGAACAGAAGGTCCTGGAGGTGGACAGCCACCAAGAGCACTTCAGGGAGCGCCTGAAGGAAATGGGAACGCTCATCACGCTTTCGAATGCTTGTTTCCTGAGGCTGCTTGGATACGCGGGTGAGGTCATCAATTATGGCGAGGTAGGATACCCTCGCCTTCTGGTGGGGACGGCCCCACAGGGTTTGGCGGGCGGGGTTCAGGATGGCCAGTAGCCGGTGCCCGGCCGGAAGCCGGGATCACAATTCGAACCTGCATCTCGCAAACACCGTTCACACGGTAGGAGTCACAGGTTCAAATCCTGTTGCGCCCACTACGAAATCGATAGGTCAGGTTTTTATGCCTGGCCTATTTTTCTTTAGAAGCATTTTCAGTGGCGTGGCGCGTCGTCACGGTGTGGTACCCAGGCGTTGGTGTCCTGGGGTGAGATTCGTTGGAAGGCCTGGGCCAGTGCTTGGTCCAGGCCTTCCAACGTCTGAGATGCCGTCGTGGCGCCTGTCGGCTTGGCGAAGTTCGAGCTTGAGGGCCGTCCGGTGGAGACCTTTGACCTCATCGAGTCGTCGATCTCCGGAGGGCGAGACGGGGGTGCGTCCTGCAGCGCCTCTTCCTGATGCGGGGCCACCGCCCCCAAATCCGGCAAGGTGAACCAGAAGGTGCTTCCTTTTCCGAGCTCGCTGCGCACCCCAATCTGGCCACCGTGGGCAGTGACGACGGCCTTGCAGATAGAGAGCCCGAGTCCCGTCCCGCCCTTCTGCTTGCCATTTTCCAGTTGGCTGAACTCCTTGAACAGCTTGGAGAGGTCTTCAGCGGCAATCCCGATCCCGGAGTCCTCGATCTCGCAGAGAAGATTCGCGCCTTCGCGCCTCACTCGGATGCGAAGGCATCCCCCGACGGGGCTGAACTTGATGGCGTTGTGGAGCAGATTGGCGACAACCTGGCCTACCCGCTGCTGATCCATCTGGGTGACGAGGGGACCTGCCTGATGGAAGAACATGAAATCGAGTTCCTTCTCATCCATCTGCGGACGCATGCTCTCGGCGATCTCCTGGACTTTCTGCGAGAAATCGGCGCTCTCCAGCCTAAGCTGGAAAGTGCCCGCCTGCATTCGGGCGTAGTCCAGCAGGTCGCTCACGATGAACTCGAGACGCTTGGCCGCCATCTTGATCTGCTGGACGTACTGTAGCTGCTGCGAGGGAAGGCGGCCGCCGATCCCATCCTCCAGGAACTCGGAGTACCCGACGATCGAGGTCAGGGGCGTGCGCAGATCGTGGCTGACCATATTGAAGAGAGTCGTTCGGAGGCGGTCGAGCCTTTGAAGCTGCTCGTATTGGGACTTCAACGCCAGTTCGAGGCACCTGCGATCGGTGATGTCCGAGGCGACGCAGATGACGCCGCCCCTATCCCCCTCGGGGGGCTCGGATGCCGAGAACCAGGCATCGAAGACCCTTTCCCCGATCTCGACGAGCGCCCGGAACGTCTCCCCCGATCGTGCGCGGCGATAGTGGTCGATGAAGCCGGGAATCCCGCCGAAGACAGCGAAAACTGACCTCCCGATGTTCGGGCCGGACTCCTGGCCAAATGCTTCCATGCCTTGGCCTTCCTCCAGCACGATCTGGTCGTCGGCATCGAACGCAATCATGTAGAGCGGGGCGTTTCGCACCACGTTGCACAGCCGCTCTTCCGTCTCGCGTAGCTGCTCGGTCCTCTCGCGCACGATCCGCTCCAGGTCCTCCGTGTAAGCTTGGATGGTCGCGGCCATGTGGTTGAACGATTCACCTAGCGAGCGAACCTCACGGCTACCCGACACGGACACTCGGGTCGCAAGGTCCCCGTTCTCCCAGGCCATGGCCCCTTCTTGCAGCCGGAGAAGCGGGCGGGTGAACCATCGCGCTAGGCCTCGCGACAAGCCCGCCATCACGACAAGCAGCCCAAAGAACACGCCGATCGCAATGTTGACTTGCTGGCGGACCGGGGCGTTCAAGTAGGTCGCAGGAGCCCCGAGGTAATAGACCCACGGCGTGCGCTTCAGGAGGACCTGGGCTCCCAGGCCCCATTCGCCGGTCGAGGGCTGGTAATGGTAAACGAACGGGCTTGCCTTCGGATCTCGGCGAAGCGCCTGGAGGCTCTCCGTGAGCGCCGGGTTCCCGTAGGGAATGCCCTCAAGACTTGGCGTCGTGCCATGGATGAGGGGCACCCAGTTCTCGTCCGCCAGGATCCCGAAGCTCCCGACGCCGGCGCTATCCGTATCATTCTTGACGAGGCGTCGAAGGTTATGCAGGGGGTCGATGACGCCCACTACCGCCAGGATGCGCCCACCCGGTTCCCGGACGGGTGCCAAGACGGCCACGAAGGGCGACTCGTCACCCGGGCCGTGGAACACCTCCGAGATCCGCTCGCGGCCTTTCGCCGCCTCGCGGAACGGCTGCCATGAAGGAAGCCCCCGTGGGAGGGGTACGCTTCCTTCGAGAAGTACCACCTCGCCGCGCGGGGTGGCCACGAACGTGCCAGCAAGGTCCATTCGCTGCCGGAAGGGGCGTAATATCTCGCTCTCCCAGCGGGATCGCATGCGCGGATCGGAGTAGTCCCCGGCCGCCAGCCAGTCTCGCAACGCGGGACGATCCGAGAAATCCTGCTCCCAGTGCAGGATCGTGGCGAAGTACTCCTCGATTCGAACGACCGTGGCGTGCGCCAGCAATAGCTCGCGCTGCTGGGTCCGCTCCCGGATCTCCGCGCTGGTGCTCCATGCATTCAGCAGGACCACGGGTAGCAGCGAAATGGCGGAGACGAAGATGAGGAGCGCGAAGAGTTGACTGTACGCCGGCAAGTTCGCTAGGCGCCGCTTAGGGTTCATGCGCGCCACATCCTTCGACGACGGGGAGGATCATGGCGCTGAGCTTAACACAATTGAGCATCGGCGATAAGGGGCGCGTGACGAGCGTACGGGGCATGGCGGCGATGCCGAGCTCCGGAAGTTGCTGTCGGCGGAAGGCCCTGGCCGGGCAAACTTCTTTCAATACTCGGTCCTGGAGATCGCCGATACGCACGCCAGCTCGGACGATGTCCTCCAGCGAGAGTCTCATTGGAAGAATGTTCTCTTGACCCGCGTGCACGGCTTGAACGCCAACTGAAGCCTGTGCCCAGCCGTGGTACACTTGAGGGAGATCGAACCTGCATCTCCTGAACACCGTTGACGCGGTAGGAGTCACTGGCTCGAATCCAGTTACGCCACTTCATGATCATCCGGCACCCCGATTGGGCGGTTATTCCGTTTGGCCGGGGTGTCATTTTTGGTTCGGAAGGGTTACTGCCGATGGCTCTGCCTGGATCCGCCAAGTTTCCGGCTGTGATACGTGTCAAGAGCGTGCGGCGAGCCGCAGAGCTTCTTCCCCGGATTCATCAGGACGACGCGCAGGTGATCTTGGTCGTCGATCCTGCCAGGCCGGAAGACCTCTCTCGGTACCACTCGCTGCTCGACTCCGACGACCCTCTGCCCGCAGGAAAGCTGAGCCCGAACGATCCCTGCCCGTGCGGCAGCGGCAAGAAGTTCAAGCATGGCTGGGTGCGGCAGATCGAAGAGGTAGAAAAGATTGGCCGTCATGCTGGTCCGTCGCTGGTGCCCGGCCATGGCTTGAGGCGTTGTTAAGCCGGTGACGGCCGGAGTCCTGGGCCCCGCTTTCGACAGGAGGTTTGCGCGATGATTTCTTTCGACTACTTGTTCCCGGACGTGGCGAAAGATGAAGTTCGCGCCATCCACGCCCTGGACGATCCCATGTTGCCTACCGGCACCTTCCTGCTCGTTGAGCTCTACTGCGAGGAGTCGGGCTGTGACTGTCGCAGGGTGTTGTTGAGCGTCTACTGGGCCGAGCGCAAGCAGTCTGTCGCCACGATCAATTATGCCTTCGAACCCCCGGAGCCTCCTTTCGAAGACGAGGGGCAGGTTTTTCTGGATCCCCTCAATCCCCAAAGCCCGTACTCGTCGCGTTTCCTCGCATTGTTCGAGGAGATGATCGCGACGGATGAAGCCTACCGTCAACGCTTGATCCGCCATTACGGGATGTGGAAGCGCGTGGTTGACGACCCCTTGCATCCGGACCATGCGAAGATTGAGCGGGCAGGGGCGGACAGGGGGCCTGACCGGATCGCCCCGATCCGGCGCACTTCCCCCAAGCCCGTTAGCGGTAATGCGCCATGCCCTTGTGGCAGCGGGCGCCGGTACAAGAAATGCTGCAAGGATATCGCTCGCACCTCGCCGAGGAGCCCTTTTTGAACGGCCCAAGGAAGACCAGGGCCATGTCTTGCGGAGTCCCTACTGGCGCCCCGTTCGGGGAGTGACGTCCCGGATAGGCGCGTGGTAACAGGGCAGGCCATGATGAAGAAGCCGGATCAGAAGATGCAAGCATGGATCGACGCACGAAAGCGCCATCACTTGTCCCATGCCCATGTCCAGATGGCGCGTGAATTGGGGATGAACCCGAATAAACTTGGCAAGCTTGACAACCACCAGCAAGAGCCGTGGAAGCTGCCCCTGCCTCAGTTCATCGAAGAGCTCTACTTCAAGCGGTTCAGCAAGCTTGCTCCCGATACCGCCCGGTCCATCGAGGATCGCGTCCGACTCGAGCACCAGAAGAAGGAAGCCCGACGTGCAGTCAAACGGCAACCGATCGAGGTGACCCCATGAGCGAGTACCAGTATTACGAGTTCCAGGCCATCGATCGCCCGCTCACCGAGGCGCAGGTGCGCGAGTTGCGATCATGCTCGACCCGCGCCCACATCACCCCCACGAGCTTCGTCAACCACTACGAATGGGGCAACTTCAAGGGGGACGCGCAGGCGTGGATGGAAACGTACTTCGACGCCTTCCTCTATCTTGCCAATTGGGGAACCCACGAACTCATGCTCAGGCTCCCTCCCCGACTGCTCGACCCCGATGTGGTTCGCCCCTAATGCGTCGGTGACAGCGCCTCTGTCCGCGAGAAAGCCGGCAACATCATCCTATCCTTCTCCTCCGATGACGAGGACATGGAGGACTGGGTTGAGGGCGCTGGTTTTCTGGCGTCGATCATCTCGGTGCGTGCCGAGCTCCTTCGGGGCGACCTGCGGCCACTCTACCTGGGGTGGCTGCTCGCTGCCCAGGCCGGGGAACTCGCCGACGAGAACCTGGAACCGCCCGTTCCGCCTGGGCTCGATGAGCTTAGCGCCGCGCAAGAGAGCATGGCCGAGTTCCTGTACATCGATGACGATCTCCTGACCGTGGCCACGCTGGCCAGTCCACCACTCGAGAGTACGGCGCTCGATCGCAACGAAGTTCATGCCTGGATGACCAGGCTTCCGGCCAATGAGAAGGACGAGGTGCTCACGCGTCTCGTCGTGGATGGCGAGCAAGTTCTCGTTTCAGAGCTGCTTCAGCGCTTTCTCAAGGACCGCCCAGGCGTTACTCCCGCGGTAGTATCGCCAAGAAGGACCGTGGGCGAGTCGACTGCGAGATGACCCCGCACCGGGATGCTCTGCTGGCCATCCGCTTCGGCCAGACCCCGATCGAGGAGATCTTCCGGTGGCATCAACAGCTCGAGATCGAGTTTGCCCGAGCCGCCGAAGAGACCCGCCTTCCGGAACTACCCGACTCCGAGGCCGCCAATCGCCTACTCTTGTCAATTCGGCGGAACCACCTGAGTTGGTAGCGCGAGGCGGGCCGGTCGGGATCCGGCGGGTCCGGCGCTTGTTTGAAGGCGCTAACCGAGCAACCCCCTCAGTGGGGGATCAACGCCGCCGAGGCAGGCCATCGACGGGCGCATTGATGACGTCCTGCACGAAGGCGCGGATGAGCTTTCTGGTCGACTCGTCGCTCTGAACCAGATCGGGTGAACGGCGCACCCCAACTGCGAGCATTAGGGACGGCTCCACCTCGTCAGCACGGGCCGCGTGGATGACCAGATCGTCGACAGAATGCTCTGGTGCTTGTTGAAAGGCCGCGGTGACGGCAAACCGTCCATCGCCAAACTCCACGGCTCCATCGCCAACCAGCAGGTGGGCGAGGTACTGGCAAGTGCCATCTTGCTAACCTCATTTCCGCAGGGAGTTGGAAGAAAACCTGTTGGCAAGCGGATCGATCGCGAAGGCAATGATCTGCTTACCGATGGCTTCAAGCTGCTCGTTGGTCGGATTCCGACCGGCGAGCAGACCAACAGTGAGGGCGTGCCTGGCCTCATCAAGCACGTCCTCGTCGTTCAGCAAGGCGCGTAGACCGTTCCCGGCCCGCCGTGCGAGCGATGTACACTCCGTCGGGAACGTCTCGCGCAGCGCCGGCTCCCACTGATCGGGCAGGTCTCCACCTCCTCGAGGTTGGACAGCATGGCGAGTCCCAGCACCCGACCGAGATCCTTGGCGGATCGCCGGAGGGGCCTTCCGCCGATGGGCTCGCTCATCGTGGCCGTGCCGATCTCTGGATGTGAGAGGAGGTTGGCCAGCGCCATCATTGAGGGGGCGGCATAGCTGAGGCCCTCGGATGCCGTCTGCACCGAGAACCTGGTCAGCCCCATGTAGCGGCAGCAGGGCAGCCCGAACCAGCCGCCCGGGAGCTCGATGGGAACCCAAGCCTTGAACTTGGACTGGCCGACCTCGGGGAAGCCCAAGAGCTCGATGAAGTAGAAGTCGACGTCGGGTGGGTAGAGGCGGATCGCCCGCAGATCGTCGTCGGGTTCGGGCCGAGACTGCGGATAGCATTCCTTGTGCCTCCTCCATCCGAGATCCAGCAACTGTTCGGCGATCGCCCTGCACGCGGCGATCGCACCGGCCGGGTAGATGACGAAATCCGCGTCCTTGGTATTGATGCCCGACCCGGCGAGCTGGTCCCGGAAATGGTAGGCGGCCGCAAGGCTGCCGACGACGAGAATGTTCTTGAGCAGATCCTCGGGGACTTGCTTGGCTATCAATGCAAACAGTGGTGCGGGATCCAGGGCCTGGGACATGGTCACGACATCTTTCCGCGCATCGCGCGCACGAACTCCTCGGCTTGCACGGTGAGCCTGAGGTCATAGAGGTCCAGCAACGTTTCAGCCGGGCCGGCAAATGGCAACCCGCCGTCCGGTGCCGGATCGAAGCGAGGCTCCTTCCTGTCAACCGAGTGGATGACAAGAACGGGCGCCCCATCTCGACGATCAGCCGGATCAGCTTTCCGCAAGGCAGGATCGACCTGTTCGAGCCAGTCGAAGGAATCGGAACCCTTCACGGACAGGTCGATCCGGGGGATACCGTTGAGGTCGAAGTCCGGCGCATAGTGCCGCGCTGACATGACTCCACCCAGGGCGACATTCTTCGGGGCCACGGCGACGAGTCGCCTCGTGAGCCGACCGGTATCCGTTGGCCGGCCCGAAGCATCGATGTAGTGGGTCGTGGGACGCAGCGAATCCGCGAGGACCAGGATCTCGTTGAGGGAGCGTTTCGGGAATTTCTTGAAAGCCGCCCCCCGGTTCGAGGCTCTCGTCACCTCGCCATACTCGGCCAGGCGCTCGAGGGTCGCATTCACGGTCGGGTAGCTGCAGCCCGTCCCGCTTCCGAGCAAGCCAACGGGCAGGGGACCCTCATTCCGTAGCCAGGCATCCAGGAGCATGAGCCAGATCTGGAAGGCCTTCGGTGTCCAGGGGGACGGCGTTTTCTTCGATGAGCGTCGTGCCAGCACGTCCTGCGCGGCCCGTTCGAGCATCGAGAGCTCCTGATCGGCATGAGGAAGGAGCACGGTGCGATCGTCCGTCACGGCCACGACGCGGAGCCGACGAGCTAGATCGACCCGAAGGATTTCCTCGAGACGCCGCAGCTCGTCCTTCACGCGCTCCGCGCTCATGTTGCCGAGCCTCGTCACAAGGACGGCACGGGTTACCTCGGGCCTCTCATGGAGTGCGATGGCGAGCTGGAGCAGATTGGCGCGCAGGTCCCTGGCCCCCATGGTCGAGACCTTGAGCTCGATGATCGTTCGTCCGTCCTGGCTTTCGAAGTCGTAAAGCGATCGGCTGCCAGAGTCAGCGGATCGGTAGCCCTCGCTGATGAGTTGGCCAAAGGCTTCTTCCAGGTCGTATGCAGTTCCGAATGCGGTCGAATGCTCCATGGTTTCAAGATAGCAACTAAATTTGAAAGTTGCAACTTAAATTTTAGGTAGCAACTTAAAACATCAGCGAATGACCTCTTCGGGTCGCGGGTGCAATCGAGGGAGAAGTCCTGCTGCCAGGCTGCTCGACCGGTACAATTCGAACCTGCGGCTGAAAAACACCGTTCACACGGTAGGAGTCACAGGTTCAAATCCTGTTGCGCCCACTACGAAATAAATAGGTCAGGTTTTATGCCTGGCCTATTTTCTTTTGAACCATTTTCAGTTGCGTGGCGCGTAGTCACAGTGTTTGACCCAGGCGTTGGTGTCCTGGGGTGAGATTCGTTGGAAGGCCTGACCCTCAGGAGGCCCTCGAGCTTGGAGAAACAGAGCTCGATCGGTTGTAGTCAGGGGAGTACGGCGGCAAGTAGAGCGGCTTGGCCCCGGTTTCAACCAGGATCTCGGCCACATCGTTGACCTTGTGGGCGGCCAGGTTGTCCATGACCACGTAATCACCGGGCCGCAGGGAAGGAACCAGGAAGTGCCGCAAGAAGGCCAGGAACGCTTCCCCTGTCGCGGCGCCATGAACTCGCATGGCTGTTGAGATGCCGTCGTGGCGCATGGCGGCTACCACGCTCACGTTTGGACCGTAGTTGACCCGAGCATAGCCCCGGACCCGCTTCCCTTTGGGGCCACGGGCATAGCGGCGGGTCATCTCGGCGTTGCAGCCCGCCTCTTTGTTCAGGGTTGCATAAGGGTTGCGACGAGCCAAGAACTGCGACCCTGGGGATGACTTGGGGCGATCCCGCCGGAAGAGACGGGGCTCTTACTTGAACTCGAAGGTTCTAACCTTGGACTGTCCGTAGAAGGACGCTCCGTTGAAGGCGCCCGTCTTCTTCCAGTACTTGATGAAGTAGTAGACCTTCTTGCCCTTGAGCATGTCCGTCACTTTGAACTTGCCGCTGTTCTGGTCGGTGGGAGACTCTGGGAACGACAGCATGTCGGTCTTGGAGTCGTTGGGGTCGGTCCGCACGATCACCTGGTAGAAGGCGTCGGGGGCGCTCGGCTTGAGGCTCCAGCTCACCTCCTGGGTGTCGCCCGTCAGGGTCTCCCGGATGGTGGCCTCGTCCCAGGCCACGTCCAGGTCCACGCCGGACATGCCGGACGAGGTCACCTTCACGGCCTCGGAGACGGCCACTCCCGCGGTGCCGGGCAGTTGCCCGTCGCTGCGGTACACCGCCTGGTAGTTGCCGGGCTCCAGGTCGAGGAACATGAAGTAACCGTTGGCGTCGGCGGTCGTCTGGGTGTCGATGTTGACGAAGCCGCGGGGCGTCTCGCGCTTGAGCTGAACGACGAGGGTCTTGCCCTCGGCGCTTCCGGGCACGACGATGCGGCCCTCGAGGCCCGCCCGCACCTTGGGCGTGGGGAGGACGATCGGCGTCGGCTCCGGGGCGGGCACCGGCGTGGGGGTAGGCGCCGGCACGGGGGTCGGTTCCGGGGTTGGCTCCGACTTGGGCTGGACCGTCCCGATCAGGCGCATGCCCATCCCGAACAGGACCTGCTGCGCGGGTATTCCGTAGCTGTCGGCCCCCGCGTAGCGGTAGTAGCCCTGCAGGAAGGACCGGTCGTTGAGGAAGTAGCGCATGCCGGCCTGTGCCGCCAACTCGTTGGGCACGACGATCGCCCCAGCGCCCGCGGGATTGTGCCAGTTGTTGCGGTACTCACCGGCGAGCCCCATCTCCCAGCGCCCGAGGGTCGCATCCACTCCGGCGATGAGCCCGGCCGCGCTGCGGTTGCTCATGACGCTGAGCAACGGGGTGGCGTAAAGCGAGAGGCCGTTCCACTCGGACATGGCGTTGAGGCCGAGCTCGGCTCCGTTGCCCTGCGCCCCGGGAAAGGGCACCATGCCGCCCATCGGACGGGCGAGGCCGAAGCCCGGCTCGAGGTAGAGATAGAGATCCGATCGGTAGTGAGCGTCCCAGCCGAATGTGAGCCCCTCCTGCCGCCAGAGGGGGCCCCTCAGGCCGATCTCGGTGAGCGGTCCCATGTTGGCCGTCAACTGCAGCGCCTCGGCCAGCCGAGCCTGCAGCGCGAACTGTCCCCCCGCGAGGCTGCCGCCGGTGCTGGGAAAGTTGACGTAGCCGCCCAGGAGGTTGAGGTCGACGTCCCCCACCCGATCGAGGTAGCGAGCGGCCATGTTGAAGCCGCTGGCGGTCAGGCTGTTATGAAGGCGTAGCTCGGCGAGCTCTTGGTCTTTTGCGAGGGCCGGCAGCGGTGCCAGCAGGGGGAGGGCGATCGCCAGCGGAGCGATGGACTTGAGTTTCATGCGTTACCTCAATCGGGGGGAAAGGCCTGACGGGCGCTAAGAGCCGGAGCCGATGCTCTCGGTGCCGGTTTGGGCGAGGCCACCGCCGGTGGCGACGATGCTCGAGGCGGTGGCCTGCCCGTTGAGGGTCTTAGAGATCGGGCTGGGGAGCGGAGCCCATGCCCTCGGTACCGGTGTGGGTGAGGTCGCCGTCGGTGACGACGACGCTCGAGGCGGTCGCCTGTCCATCGAAGATCTTGTCGATGAGCTGGACGGGCACGGTGGCTAGCGTGGGGCGATCGTTGCGGGCGACGACCACGTCCACCGAGGAGCTGGCATCCGTGGTGCTGATGAGGTTGCTGGTGCCGGCGTCGGTGTAGGCGTAGGCCCGCACCCGGTAGGTGGTGTCGTGGGACAGGTTGGCGATGGTCACCTGCGCGCTGAGGCTGGCCTGGGGCAGGTCGAGCGTGAGTTGCGTGCCGCCGCTACCCAGGACAGCCTGCTCGGAGCCGCTTACCACCTTGAAGAGCTTGAGTTGCAGGTGGTTGATGTCCGCCTGGGCATAGCCCGTGATGACGCTCTGGGTACGGTAGCTTCCGCCCTGCACCTGGGGCAGGAGTGAAAGGGTGGCCTTGCCCGCAGGCGTCGTCATGCCAGCGGGGCCGGCCACCATGGCGCATCCCGCCACCAGGAGCAGCCCCGGGAGGGCGATGAGTCGAAGTGTTTTCATGGGGTCGTTCCTCAATTTCTGTACTAGAGGGTGATCTTGCGGACGGTGCTGTTCTCGTGATCCGTCACGTAGAGGTAGCGGCGCGCGCTATCCACCGCGATCCCGTAAGGAGAGTAAAAGCGGGCATCCGCACCGGCGCCGTCTGCGGATCCTGTGACCCCGGCCTGGCCTGCGAAGGTCGTGACTTCGCCGGTCGAGAGGGTGATCTTGCGGATGGTGTGGTTGTTCATTTCCGAGACGAAGAGGGTGTCCGAGCCATCCATCGCTAGCCCGTAGGGATAATTGAACGTTGCGGAGACTCCGTCCGCGGACCCGACGGTGCCGGGGGTTCCCGCCACCGTGGTGACCTCCTTGGTCGCGAGGACCACCTTGCGGATGGTTTGGTTATTGGTGTCGGCCACGTACAGGTTGCCCAACCCATCCAGGGCCATCGCACTGGGCCACTGGAACTTTGCGGCCGTGCCGGTGCCGTCCACGCTCCCGTTGCTTCCCGTCGTTCCCACGAGGGTGGTGACGACGCGTCCGGGGGTGATCTTGCGGATGGTGCTGCTGGAATCCGTCACGTAGACGTTGCTCGAACTGTCCACCGCGATCCCGGAGGGGTGGTTGAACTTGGCATCCGTGCCGGTGCCGTCGCTGGTGCCGGACGATCCCGCCAGGCCGGCGAAGGTGGTGACGACTCCCGCCGGGGTGATCTTGCGGATGGTGTGGTTGTCGTAATCCGCCACGAAGAGGTTGCCCGAGGGGTCCGCGGCCAGGTATGCGGGGGCTCTGAAGGTTGTCATGGTGCCGATTCCGTCCTGGGAACCGCCCAGCAAGACGTACCCGGCAAAGCTGGTCACGACCCCTTCGGGGGTGATCTTGCGTATGTTTTGGTTGGGCCTGTCCGTCACGAAGAGATTGCCCGAGGCATCCAGCGTGACGCCGAACGGCTTGCGGAACCGGGCGGTGGCGCCGCTGCCGTCGGTGGCTCCGACGACCCCGGGGGATCCGGCGAAGGTGGTGCTGTAGCCGCTTGGATAGACCTGAACGTAGCCGAAGCCCTCGGAGCCGGATGAGGCGAGGCCGCCGTCGATGACGACGATGCTCGCGGTGGCCTGGCCGTTGAAGGTCTTGTCGATCAGCTTGACGGGCAGGGTGGCCAGCGTCGGGCGATCGTTCCTGGCCACCGCCACTTCGGCATAGGATCCGGCATCCGTGGTGCTGATGAGGGTGGTGGTGGCGGCGTCGCCGTAGGCGTAGGCCCGGAAGCGGTAGGTGGTGTCGTGATGGAGGTTGCCGAAGGCCACGGGATTTCCCAGACTGGTGTTCGGGATATCCTTCTGGAGGGGGTTGCCCTGGCCGTCCTGCACGGCCACTTCGGAGCCGTTCACCAGCTTGAAGACCTTCACGACGAGGTGGTTGATGTCGGCCTGGCCGTAGGGAGCGATGACCGTCTGGGTCCGGAAGGCGCCGCCCTGGAGGGCGGGCCGCAGGGTGACGGTGGCTCCTTCGTGCTGGGCGATGGGCTGTGGCACCAGGGCACAGCCAGCCAGCAACGCGGCGCCGAGGATCGAGACGTGAGGGGGGAGTTTCATCTTGTTCACCTCAATCATGTGCGGTTAGTTAAGGTTGCGGATGGTGTGGTTGCCGTTCTCGGCCACGTAGAGGCCGCCCGAGGAATCAGACGCAAGTCCTATCGGAAAACGGAACCGGACGACCGTGCCGGTGCCATCCGCGTTGCCATAGAAGCCGGCCACGCCCGCGAGGGTGGTGACCGCTCCGGTCGAAAGGACGATCTTGCGGATGGTGTGGTTGCTGGTGTCGGCCACATACAGGTTGCCCGAGCCATCATGCGCCAGGTCTTTGGGATTCTTGAACTTGGCGGCCGTGCCGGTGCCATCCGTGCTGCCATAGGTGCCGGCCGCCCCCGCGAGGGTGGTGACCTCTCCGGTCGAGATCACGATCTTGCGGATGGCGTGGTTGCCGTTATCGGCCACGTAGAGATTGCCCGAGCCGTCCAGCGCAAGCCCTCCGGGATACTGGAACTTGGCGGCCGTGCCGGTGCCATCCGTGCTGCCATAGGTGCCGGCCACGCCCGCGAGGGTGGTGACCTCTCCGGTCGAGATCACGATCTTGCGGATGGTGTGGTTGCTGGAATCGGTCACATACAGGTTGCCCGAGCCATCATGCACCAGGTCTTTGGGACCCTTGAACTTGGCGGCCGTGCCGGTGCCATCCGTGCTGCCATAGGTGCCGGCCGCCCCCGCGAGGGTGGTGACCTCTCCGGTCGAGATCACGATCTTGCGGATGGCGTGGTTGCTGGAATCGGCCACGTAGAGGTTGCCCGAGCCGTCCAGCGCAAGCCCTGTGGGATTCTTGAACTTGGCGGCCGTGCCGGTGCCATCCGTGCTGCCAGAGGTGCCGGCCGCCCCCGCGAGGGTGGTGACCTCTCCGGTCGAGATCACGATCTTGCGGATGGCGTGGTTGCCGTAATCGGCCACGTAGAGGTTGCCCGAGCCGTCCAGCGCAAGCCCTTCGGGATTCTTGAACTGGGCGGCCGTGCCGGTGCCATCCGTGCTGCCAGAGAAGCCGGTCGCCCCCGCGAGGGTGCCCACCCGATAGCCGTAGCCAGCGCCGGCCGTTCCGCTGCCCGTGAAACCGCCGTCGGTCACGGTCACACCGGACGAGAAGGTGGCCGCCCCACTGAAGTGCTTGTCGATGAGCTTGACGGGCAAGTTGGCGAGGGTGGGCCGATCGTCCCGGGTGACCGCCACGTCCACGTAGGATCCCGCGTCGGTGGCGCTGATGAGGGCGCTGGTGCCGGCGTCGCTGTAGGCGTAGGATCGCACGCGGTAGGTGGTGTCGTAGTTGAGGTTGGAGAAGGTGACAGGAGCGCTGAGGCTGGCCTGGGGCAGGTCGAGCATGAGCTGCGTGCCGCCGCTGCCCAGGATCTCCTGCTCGGATCCGCTCACCATCTTGAAGAGCTTGACCTGGAGGTGATTGATGTCCTCCTGGGTGTAGGCGTTGATCACTGTCTGGGCGCGGTAGCCTCCACTCTGAACATGGGGCTGCAAGGAGAGGGTGGCGTTACCGCTCAGGGTGGTGGGGCCGGCCACCAGGGCGCAGCCCGTCAAGAGGAGCAGTCCCGAGAGGGGGAGGTGGCGAAGGAGTTTCATCTGTTTGTTCCTCATGGTCTGCTACGGGACGATCTTGCGGATGATGTGGTTGCCGTAATCCGCCACGTAGAGGTTGCCTGAGCCATCCGTTGCAAGGCTGGTGGGAGAGTTGAATCTGGCGGTCGTACCGGTGCCGCTCGTGCTTCCGCTGATTCCAGCCATCCCTGCGAACGTGGTGACTGCTCCCGTCGAGAGGGCGATCTTGCGGATGGTGTGGTTGAACTGATCCGCCACGTAGAGGTTGCCCGATCCATCGAACATGATGCCCTGGGGAGTGTCGAACCTGGCGGCCGTGCCGGTGCCGTCCGTGCTACCTGCTACCCCGGCCGTTCCCGCGAGGGTGGTGACCTCTCCGGTCGAGAGGACGATCTTGCGGAGGGTTTGGCTTCCCTGATCCGTCACGTAGAGATTGCCCGAGCCATCAAACGCCAGTCCCATGGGATTATTGAAACGGGCGGCCGTGCCGATACCGTTCGTGCTTCCGCTGGAAAGAATCGTCCCTGCGAGCGTGGTGACTTCTCCGGTCGAGAGGACGATCTTGCGGATGGTCTGGTTGCTGGAATCCGCCATGTAGAGGTTGCCCGAGCCATCCGCTGCAAGGCCGGCGGGATAGTTGAAGCTGGCGGCCGTGCCGGTGCCGTCCGCGCTACCGCTGGTGCCGACCGTGCCCGCGAGGGTGGTGACTTCTCCGGTCGAGAGGACGATCTTGCGGAGGGTGTGGTTGAACAGATCCGTCACGTAGAGATTGCCCGAGCCATCGAGAGCCATGCCTTGGGGACCTTTGAACCTGGCAGTCGAACCGATGCCGTTCGTGGAGCCCCACGTGCCGGCCATTCCCGCCAAAGTGGTGACCTCGCCGGCCGCGGTGATCTTGCGGATGGTATGGTTGTACGAATCCGCCACGTAGAGGTTACCCGAGCCATCCGCGGCAATTTCTATAGGGTATTTGAAACTGGCGGCCGTGCCCGTGCCATCCGTGCTGCCAAAAGATTCGGCCGTACCCGCCAGGGTGGCGACGATCGAAGGTAGGCTGATGCTCGTGGAGCTGGCGGCAGTGAGGCCGCCGGGGGTGACGGCGATCGTCGAGGCCGTCGCCTGGCCATAGAAGAGTCTGTCGATGAGCTTGACGGGCAAGTTGGCGAGGGTGGGCCGATCGTCCCTGGTGACCGTCACGTCCACGTAGGATCCGACGTCGGTGGCGCTGATGAGGCTGCTGGTGCCCGCGTCGGAGTAGGCGTAGGACCGCACGCGGTAGGTGGTGTCGTAGTTGAGGTTGGAGAAGGTGACCGGAGCGCTGAGGCTGGCCTGGGGCAGGTCGAGCATCAGCGGCGTGCCGCCCGTACCCAGGATCTCCTGCTCGGATCCGCTCACCACCTTGAAGAGCTTGACCTGCAGGTGGTTGATGTCCGCCTGGGTGTAGGCGTTGACCACCGTCTGGGCGCGATAGCCTCCGTCCTGAACGGTGGGCAGCAAGGAGAGGGTGGCGTTACCGCCAGGGGTGGTGGGACCGGCCACCAGGGCGCAACCCGTCAAGAGGAGCAGCCCCGAGAGGGGGACGTAGCGAAGGAGTTTCATCTGTTTGTTCCTCATGGTCTGCTACTGCGTGATCTTGCGGATGGTATGGTTGTCAGTATCCGCCACGTAAAGGCTGCCCGAGCCATCTACCGCAAGTCCATTGGGGAAGAGGAACCTGGCGGCCGCGCCGGTGCCATCCGTGCTACCCTCTACCCCGGCCGTGCCCGCGAGGGTGGTGACCTCTCCGGTCGAGAGGACGATCTTGCGGATGATGTGGTTGCCGCTATCCGACACGTAGAGGTTGCCTGAGCCATCCAGCGCAACGTCCTTGGGAGAATCGAACGTGGCGGCCGCGCTGGTTCCATCCGTGCTTCCGCTGGTGCCGGCCGTGCCCGCCAGGGTGGTGACGGCTCCCGTGGCGATGACAATTTTGCGGATGGTGTGATTGTCGTTATCCGTCACGTAGAGGTTGCCCGAGCCATCCGCCGCCACGCCGTAGGGAGAATCGAACGTGGCGGCCGCTCCGGTGCCGTTCGTGCTGCCAGAGGTTCCGGCCGTCCCCGCGAGGGTGGTGACGACTCCCGTGGCGATGACGATCTTGCGGATGGTGTGGTTGTTTCGATCCGTCACGTAGAGGTTGCCCGAGCCATCCGCCGCCAAGCCGTAGGGGCGCGCGAAACTGGCGGCCGTTCCGGTACCGTTCGCGCTTCCGCTGATTCCGAACTGCCCTGCGAGGGTGGTCATGGCTCCCGTGGCGATGACGATCTTGCGGATGACCCGATTCACGGAATCCGCCACATAGAGGTTGCCCGAGCCATCCGCCACGATTCCCATGGGGCTGTTCAGGCCACCATTGGCAGCAACCACGGTGCTGACCTGGTCCGTCGAGGCGTCGATCTTGCGGATGGCGTTGTTGTTGTTATCCGACACATAGAGGTCGCCCGCACCATCCACCGCCACCCTGGAAGGACCGTTGAACTGGGCGTCCGATGCGATGTCGTCGGCCATTCCAGCTAGAGTGGCGAGTCCCGCAAAGGTGGTGACGGTCACGGAGGGACTGGGCATGGCCAGGGTCAGGGTGACGGGGGCGGGGGCGTCGTCGTTGGTCACGACCACGTCCACCGAGGCAGTGGCGAGCACGGAGGCGCTAGCATCCAAGGCCGAGGCCTTGACCCGGTAGGTGGAGTTGGCTTGCAGGTTGGTCAAGGTCACGGTGTCAGGGTGCAGGCCGACGGAGGTCGTGGCCGCGCTGTCGGCCAGTTCCACGTCGACCCCGTCCACGACCGTGAAGACGTTGGTGGTCACCACGTTCAAGCGGGAGGTATCTCCCGTGGCGGCCAGCCTCACGGTGGTGCTGCCCGCGAAGGTCCGGTCCACCAGCTTGATGGGCAGCGCGCCCACGGTGGGCCGATCCTCGTTGCCGACCACAAGCTCCACGTAGGATCCGGAATCGTTGCTGGAGATGAGCGTGCCCTGGCTGTCGTAGGCCCGGGCATAGAAGCGGTAGGTGGCATTAGGCTGGAGGCTGTCCAGCACGATGGGCCGGGTCACGTTGATCGAAGGCGAGGACTGGGTCACCCGCAGCATGGCCGCGGGATCCGCCAAGTCGGTGGCGAGCCCGGTGCTGGCCGACAGCGGAAGGAAGGTGCCAGGCGTCGTCTGGACGTAGGGCAAGACGTCCAGGCGATCGATGCTCGTGGCCGTGTAGGGGCTGATGACGGCCTGGAGCCCGCGCGCCGGGGTCACGTTCGGCTGCAGGACCACTCGGGCGTGACTCACCCTGGCTTGACCGACGACTTCCACGTTGGCGGCGGGCAGGTTCAGCCCCGCGCAGCCCACGAGGGCGAGGCTGAGGGCGCAGCCCAGGATCGGGTGTCTGTAGTGTCGCAAGGGGCTCTCCTCTACTGGATGGTCTCGGTGCCGTTGTCGACCAGGTCGCCGTCGGTGACGACGATGCTAGAGGCCGTGGCCTGGCCGTCGAAGGTCTTGTCGATCAGCTGGATGGGGATGTTCGCGAGAACGGGGCGATCGTCCCTGGCCACCGCCACGTCGACCGATGAGCTGGCGTCCCCGCTGATGAGGTCGCCCGCCGCCGTGCCCGTGGCCCTGTAGGCGTAGCCGCGGATCCGATAGGTGGTGTCGTGGCGCAGGCTGCCGAAGGCCACGGCATTGGCCAAGTTGGCGCTCGCGATGTCCTTCTGGAGGGGGTTGCCCTGGCCGTCCTGCACGGCCGTCTCTTTGCCGCCGCTGACGGTAAAGAGCTTGAGGACCAGGTGATCGACGTCCGAGCTGCCAAAGGGATTCACCACGCTCTGGATGCTCAGCTGGCCGGACGAAATCTTAGGGGTCACCTGGATCTCTGCCGTCCCGCCGCCCACCGACAACGCGGCGGTCTGCACCGTGAGCGTGGGCAAGTTGCCGATCGGCACGTACACGCAACCGACGACCAGGACGGGAACGAGTGCACCCAGGCACCTATGCGACAGCTTCATCAACGAACCCCTTTCAAGCGGATACTGCGTCGTGGACCAACTCAATGCTGCGCCTCCTGATGAGGTGTCCAGAGAGGCCGCCGATACGTATGCGTGGCCATCTCCATCTTGACAACGCCGCTTCCCGTGAAGCAACGCAGGTAGCCGTCGAGTTGCTGTCGGATGACCGACAAGATGGGCGCGGCTATCCTGTTTCCTTCGCCAGGTCGATCGAGCTATGATGGACGGTGATGCACCGACTTGCTGAGGATCCCGAATGATGGACGATCGCCTCGAAATCGCGCTCGTCGAGGACGAGCAACTGCTGCGCGGGCTGCTCGAAAGCACGCTGTCCCGCGTCCCCGACATGGTCGTGACCGCGACGTTCGGCACCGCGGAGGAAGCCCTGGCCGGCATGGGGACGCGTCCCCCCGACGTGGTGCTCTGCGACATCGACCTGGGCCCCGGGATGGACGGCATCGCGCTGGCCAAGGAGCTTCGCAAGCGGTGGCCCGAGCTCGCAATCGCCATCCTTTCGAACCATGCGGACCTGGCCTACGTGGAAGCGTTGCGTCGACCGCTCGGCAAGAGCTGGGCCTACATGCTCAAGAAGTCCGCGCTTTCAGTCGACTCCCTGGATCGCTGCATCCGGAGCGTAGCCGCCGGCCTGGTCGTGCTGGATCCCGAGATCATCGCCTCCGCCCAGGCGCATTTCGCCAAACCGCAGTTGACCGGTCGCTCCGCCGAACTGCTCTCCTACATCGCCCAGGGCTACAGCAACGCGGCGATCGCGAACAAGTGCGCCCTCTCCGAGCGATCGGTCGAACGCCTGATTAGCCAGATCTACCTCGACCTAGGCATCGAGGTCGGAAACACGGCCAGCAACCCCCGGGTCCTGGCGACGCTGGCCTTCCTCGGCGAGAGGCCTCGATAGGGGGCCTGGAAAAGGCTTTCCTTGAGTTGCTTGCCTTGGATGCGTATGATGCCTAGGTGACCGAACACCATGACGCGTTTCGAGCGCCCGGGCCGGCAATCCCCTCCGTTCGACTATTCATCCTGCTAGCGTTTGTCCTCGCCCTCATGGCGGGCCAATTCGTCGATTGGGCCTATGGCCGCTTCCAGCCCCCCGCCGAAGAGGCGCGGATCTTCGCGACCTGGGCCGGCCTCACCCTCGCGGCGAACCTGACCGGGTTCGCCTGCGTGTCCGGCTCGCGCTGGCTTTGCGATCGCTTTCCGGCACTTCGGAGCGGAGCGGCCGCCTGGATCACTTTGTATGGAGTCTTCGGGCTCTCGCTCGCCGCCCTCATGGTGGGCCGGTCCGTGGCCGGCCACCTCTGGCTCCCCGAGATCTTCCACGTCAAGGCGGCCACGGTGGCGGCCCTCAACGGCTTCATGATCACCATGCTCCTCTTCGCCGTCGCCGAACGGAGCGCCGCGGGGGAGCGCGACTCGCTCGACCACAAGGCCCGCCTGCTTCGCCTCTCGGAGGAGCTGACGCGCTCCAAGGCTCAAATGGTCGCCGAGGATGACCGGATGCGGGCGGAGGTCGCGCGGATGCTGCATGGCGAGCTCCAGACCCTCCTGCTCTTGAGCTGGGCTGAACTGGGCGAGGGCATGGCGCAACGCGAGAATGACCGCTCGGCATACGAGAGCAAGTTGCGACAGGTCGAGCAACGACTTGGACGGGCTGCCGAGGTCCTGGACTCGGGGCTGGCCGGATGGCTGGGCTCCGTCGATGATGCCGGCGACCTTTTCGTCGCGCTGGAGCACCTGGTGGCGTCTTTTGCCCCCGTCCTGCACGTGAGGCTGGACATGGATCCCCGCCTGAAGGAGATCGGGACGGCACTGCCTCCCTCTGCGTCGCGAGCGGCCTTTCGCCTGGTGCAGGAGGCGCTTCTCAATGCCCTCAAGCATGCCCGAGCCCGGGAGGTGCGCATCGTAGGGGAACCCGCCCCGGAAGGCGGAATCGCCTTGACGGTGACGGACGACGGGCGCGGGTTCGGTGCTGGCCGCGTGCGGTGGGGGATCGGCTTCTCGGTCCTGGGCAAGGAACTGGAGGCTCACGGCGGCAACTGGAACGTGAGCTCGTCGCACGGCAGGGGGACCTGCTTGCAGGTCAGCTTGCCTATGGGAAGGATCGGCGCATGACCCGAGGGCCCTCCCTGCCACGGCTCAAAGGCCCTTTCTTGCCGATCCTGGTGCTGGTCGCGCTGAACCGGGCTTCCGTGCTGGCCTCGTTCGCCCCGGCGGATCACGTCGGCTCCCACCACGGGCAACTCGTCTTCGCGGGCACGCTTTTGAGCTTCGTGATAGGGACCATCGCCTGGCCGGTGCTTGCTCCGTTCGCCGAGCGCTTGCGCCAGCCGCGCCTGCGCAACTGGGTGGTGTTCTGGGGGGCGTTCATTCTGTCCTCCTGGATCGCCAGCGTGTTCCTCGGCCGCTTGCTCCACGGGCTGTTCGGGGCTGGCTTCGCCCTGCCGCGACTATGGCTCGTGCCGGTGTTCGCCATCCTGGCGTGCCTGGCCTTCGGCGAGATGATCCAGGCGCACGCCGACCGGATTATCGAGGCACGCCGGCTGACCGACCGCATCCTGACCGCCCACGAGTTGGTGCGCTGGGCCAAGGAAGCCGAGGGCCAGAAGTTGAGGAAGCTCCTCGTCTCCCGTGTCGAGGGGGAACTGCGCGAGCTGAGGCAAGAGCTGGTCGCCCTCCGCGATCCCGCGCGGGACGAAGCGGCACGTTTGATCGCGCTTCGCGATCGCATCGACACCCTGCGCGAGACGGATCTACGCGAGGCGAGCCACCTCCTGCACCCCCATGTGCCCAAGGCCGGCCTCGCGCCCGCCCTCTCATTCCTGGCGCGGCGGGTCGGCGGACGGCTGGCCATCGCGGTCGATGTCGCCGACGCGGTCCAAGAATCCGTGAGCATGCTGCCGGCTCCGGTCTGCCACGCCGCGTACTGTCTGGCCGAGGCTTCATTGGAGCGGGCCGCTGGCGCTTGCGGGGCGACTGCTGCCACGGTGCGCGTCGGCGCCGGGCCTGGCGGTCAGCTATTGCTGGCGATCGACCATGACTGCCGTGGCTGCTTCGACGAAGTCGCCGATAGCCGCTTCGATCTTGCCGCGGCGCGCCTGGAACTTGCAGGCGGCACGGTCCGCGAGGCCAGGGCGGGCGATCGCGAGCATGTCACCATGGCGCTGCCAGTGGCCGAGGGCTCGAACTCGTCCGTCTGCTAATCACCCATTGGTTCGGTCTTGTTCGGCATCGCCGTTCGCCACCCGCTCGACGGCGGGATGATACCTCAGCAGCGTCGCGAGCTCCTCCGCCTGGGGTCAGGCGAGGTACAGCGGGATCCGGCTGGAGCGCGCCGCGTACCTGCGGGCCTCTTTGAACAGCTGTTGCTCGGATTTCTCCCCCATCCCCGGGAGTGCCTGGATCCGGTGATCCTCGGCGGCCCGGATCAGCTCGGAGACGCTCGTGATCTTGAGCTTGTCCGCACGGCCAGCGGCAGATCACGGGGCCCAAGGCCCAGGTAGAAGAAGATCACGGGGTAGAAAAGGCCGAACGCCAGATCAAGCAGGTAGTGCATCCCCAGGCCAAGCATGGTGGCCCCCCGCCCTAACGGGAGGAAGATTCCGCCGAGCATCCGAGCAAAATCGAGGTGGGACCAACCGACCGCCATGGCCAGGATCTTGACGGCCATCAGCGCCGACGTCGCCCACAGGCCCGCGACGATCGCATCGTAGAGGTTGAAGGGCATCCCATCTCTCCCTGAGGGCGTCCACCAAACCTATCCTCCTTGCCATGGGGAGGACGGTGAGGATGACTGAATCATGGCGTCGTGACTCACTGAACGATAGGTCGTTTTTCATAACGTCAGCGGGCAAGGCGCTGCCGCACCCCAGGAGTACGCGTCATCGACACCTCCTTCGCTCCAAGAAACTGACGGCCGTCGCGAGCGCGACCATGACTCATTAATGAATCACTCGGATCTTGGCGCAGTCCTATCGAGCCCGATGGCAAAAGTTCGCGACCCTCGGATCCCGACGCCCCTGCCCCAAGCCCCGCGCCATGCTGCTGAAGTTACTACGGCCTGCCTATTGCCGACTTCACCGTCCAGGTCTAGGCTTCCGCTCAAGATCGCGCCCGCATTTCGTGAGGGAGGGGCCATGATGAGTTGGTCGACCGAGCTGGGCCCAGATAACCGCCCGAAGGGATGGTGGGCTAAGACGGCCCTCGCCGGCCTCCTGGCTGGAACGGCCATGCTGGCCTTCCTGATGGTCGCCTTTTCGGCGATGGGCCGGGGGGCGTGGTATCCGGTGAACGGAGTCGCCTCCATCCTCCCGGTGTTTCAGCCGCCTGGCGCCTTGCTCAGCCCCACTTTCGTCCCGGGACCGAGTCTGTTCGGCTTGACCCTGCATCTGCTCGTCTCCGCGGTTTTCGGGGTCATCTACGGAGGAGCCGTGGAGGCGTTCGCTCCGCGACGGGCGCGCTCTTGGTACTGGGAAGGGTTGATGGGGATGGGCTACGGTGTACTGGTCTGGGTTTTCTCCGGGTACGGAGGCAGCTACCTTGTCGACGCTCAGGCTGTCGTGTTTGAAAGTGTCAGCTTCCTGGCGGGCCACCTCATCTATGGCCTGGTTCTTGGATTGAGCCTGGCGGCACTGACCACGCAGCGCGATCTCCTGGCTGTCACCTTCGCCCCGGAAGTACGCCCCGTCCGCGAACCCGTTGAGCGACGCTAGCCGTGCGAACTCGCGGGTTTGCAGGGAATTGATTTTTTGGCTCGATCCCTTCGAGCAGGAATTGGCCCCAGCGCGGGCGTGACGAGAAGGCGAGGAGGAAGAGATGACCGAGCAGCAGGGTAAGCCCGCCGAGCAGCAAGGTGAGCTCACCGAGCATCATGAACATCACGCGAAAGAGCACCCTCCGGGAGAACATCCGCCGCATGGCCCGGAGCACATGAAGCATCATGAGGTCTGCGAGCACCACGAGCACGAAGAGGGTCATGAGCACGCGGAGGGTCATCAGCATCCCGCGGGTGATTAGCGGCCCCCTCCCGGCAGAAATCTCCGGACGAAGGTCGAAAGCAAGTACGCGGATCCCACCAGGACAATGATGGTCGCTCCCGCCGGAAGGTCGGACTCGTACGCGATCACGAGCCCCAAGCAGGTGTAGGCCATTCCCTGAACGACCGCCATGGCCATGATCGGGGGGAAGGAACGGGCATATTGCCCGGCGATCGCCGTCGGCAACGTCAGCAAGGCGATGACCAGGATCAGTCCCACGAGCTGGATCAATACGACCACCGTCAGCGACACCATCACCAGCATCAGGTAGTGGAAGAAGGCGACGTGAACGCCCCGGGTTTCCGCGAACTCGCGGTCGAACGAGATGGCCAGGAAGGGTTTTCGGAAGAGCCAGACCAGAAGCGCTATCGACGCATCAAGCCCCGCCATCAGGAGGAGGTCCTCCCGGCGAATGATCAGGATGTTCCCAAACAGGTAGCTCAGGAGATCGACGTTGTAGCCGGGAGTCCGGGAAATGAACAGCACCCCCGTCGCCATCCCGATCGCCCAGAGCGCGCTGATGATCGTGTCCTCTTGCGCGGGATAGCGCAGGCTCACCCATCCGATGGCGAGCGCGACGACGATCGCCATCGCCAGCGCGCCCGTCAGCGGGCTCATGCCAAGGAAATAGGCGATTCCCATCCCGCCGAGCACGGCATGAGCAACTCCTCCCGCCAGGTAGCTGATCCGTCGGTACACCACGTAGGGTCCCACCAGCCCGCAGGCGATGCTCGCCAGCAGTCCCGCAAGCAGCGCGTTCTGCATGAAGGCCTGGTCGAGAGGAATCACGTCTCATCCTTCTGGTCGTGGCGGATGATCCTCACGGGCATGCCGTAGAGCTTCTCGATGATCTCGCCCGTGATCGCCTGGGTTTGGTGGCAGATCAGCGTCCGATTGAGGCAGGCGACCCGCGTCACGTAGCGGGAGATGAACCCGATATCATGGGAGACCACCACGATGGTCATCCGGGAGGTGAGCGTCGCGAGGAAATCGAAGATCTCGCGCACTCCGCCGGGATCGATGCCGGCGGTCGGCTCATCCAGAAGCAAGAGTTTCGGCTCGCTCGCAAGGGCCCTGGCAATGAGCGTCCGTTGCAGTTCGCCCCCTGACAGGGAGCCGATGGGTCTTCTGCTGAGCGAAAGGACCCCCACCGCCTCCATGGTCTGCCTTGCGATGGCATGATCGGAGGGAAGGTACCCGCCGATGAGGCGAGTTTTCCCCAGCCTTCCCATGAGGACGGTCTCTTCCACCGTGATGGGAAAGTCCTTGGGGTATCTGGCATGCTGAGGCACGTAGCCCATTAGCACCCGGGCCTTCGCCGGAGGCTTCCCCGCGATCCATGCCTTGCCGGAAGTCGGCTGCAGCAGTCCGAGCACGATCTTGAGCAGGGTACTCTTGCCGCCACCGTTCGGACCGACGAGCCCCAGAAACTCCTTGTCCGCCACCTCGAGGCTGACGCGCTCCAGAATGAGCGGCCCGCCGAAGGTGAACGTGACGTCCTCCAGCGCGATCATGGCGCTCATGGGGCCTCCATCGCCATAGCGAAGGCCGTGGCGACGCGACGCATGTTGACGATGTAATCCTCCGCCAGGGGATCGACGGCGACGACCTGGGCGCCGATCGCCTGAGCGATCGTCTCCGCGCTGCGGCGACTGAATTGAGCCTGCACGAAGATGACCTTGACCTGCTCCTTTTTCCCCAAGGCGATGAATCTTTCGAGGGTCTTCGCTCCGGGCTCCTTCCCCTCGCGCTCGATGGAGATCTGCTCCAGACCGTAGGCTGCGGCGAAGTATGCCCAGGAGGGATGGAAGACCATGAACTTCCGGTTCTTGACGGGGTGTAGCATCGCCCGGATCTCGGCGTCCAGGGCCTCGAGGTCCCGGATGAATTCGGAGCAATTGGCGTCGTAGACGGCTTTCCTCGCGGGAATCATGGCGGCGAACGCCTCCTTGAGGGTGACCGCTATCGTCCTCACCATCAAGGGATTCGTCCAGACGTGCGGGTCCCCGTCAATCTTCCGGATTCCCTCGCTGGTATCGATGATGCGCAAGTCCGGATGCGCCGCCGAGATCCGGGGCATCCAGGCCTCCTCGAAGGGAACCCCGATCCTGAAATAGGCCTGTGCTTCAGACAGCTGGGCCATCTGCCGGGGGCTGGGTTCGTAGGTGGCAGGATTGGCCCCCGGACCCACCATCACGACCACCTCGGCGTCGCCCTTCGCCACCCGCTCAACGAAGTACTTCTGAGGTAGGATGCTGGAAAACACCAAGTAGCGCGATCCCCCCCCGCGTTCGGCCGAACAGGACGCGGCGAGGAGAATGAGCAAGGCGAAGGGAATCAGCAGGCGCATCATGGCCTGCCATGTTTTCTCGGATGCCGCCTCGCGGTGAGCGCTTGCGCATCGAGCACGTTGAGCACATGGCGCTTTTCCAGCCACCCCCTCCGGGCGATGGCGAGCGCGTAGCGGATCAGGGACAGTTGGTCCGCGCCGTGCGCATCGCTGGAGAGCGTGAAGCTCGAGCCCCGATCCCGCGCTCGGCGCACGAGTTCCGAGGGAAGGTCCAAGCGCTCGTTTCCGTCGATTTCCAGCGTCTTGCCGAGGCGCCTCGCGGCCTCGATGACCCTGTCGACATCCAGGTCGTAGGCATCCCGTTTGCCCGTGATCCTGCCGGTGGGGTGGTTCAGTCCGTCCACCTCCGGATCCTCCAGCGCCTGGAGGATCCGCCTGGTGTTTCGCTCGCCATCCCTGCGGGTTCCGCTGTGCAGGGAGGCCCCGACGACGTCGAAGCCCGCGAGGAAGGCGTCGTCGAAGTCGAGCGTGCCGTCTCCGCGGATCTCCAGCTCGACCCCATGGAGGATCCGGAAGGGGGCGAGCTCGCGGTTCAGGATCGCGATTTCCCGGCGCTGCTGGAGGGCCTTTTCCTTGGTGAGCCCGCCGACGACCGGAAGGCCGAAGGAGTGATCGGAGACGACGAGCCAGTCGTACCCCCTCGCGATCGCCGCTCGGGCCATGGTCTCGACGGAGTCGCGCCCGTCCGAATAGGTGGTATGCGTGTGAAAGTCCCCGCGGAGGTCCTCGAGCTCGACGAGTTCGGGAAGGGTGCCGCCGGCGGCCGCCTCCAGTTCGCCGCCGTCCTCCCGGATCTCGGGAGGGATCCATGTCAAGCCGAGCGTCTCGTAGATCTCCGCTTCGGTTCGACTCGCCACTCGCTTGCCGGTATCGAGCCGGAAGATGCCGTACTCGCTGAGGGTGTAGCCCTTGGCCAGGGCCAGGCTCCGGAGACGGATGTTGTGCGCCTTGGAGCCCGTGAAGTACAGGAGGGCCGATCCCCACTCCTCGGGAGCGATGACCCGGACGTCGACCTGGAACTGAGAACGGGTCAGGATCGTGCACTTCGTGGGACCGCGCAGGATCACCTCCTGAACGACGGGGAGCCGGACCATGCGATCGAAGACGGCTTGGGCGTCCCGGGAAGCGACGAGCAAGTCGATGTCCCCGATGGTCTCCTTGCGCCGCCGGATGCTGCCGGCGGGTTCGATCCGCTCGACGGCGGGATGATCCCTCAGCAGCGTCGCGAGCTCCTCCGCCTGGGGCCAGGCGAGGTACAGCGGGATCCGGCTGGAGCGCGCCGCGTACCTGCGGGCCTCTTTGAGCAGCTGTTGCTCGGATTTCTCCCCCATCCCCGGGAGCGCCTGGATCCGGTGATCCTCGGCGGCCCGGATCAGCTCCGAGACGCTCTTGATCTTGAGCTTTTCCGCCAGGAGGCGCGCTCGCTTGGGGCCGAGTCCGGGAACCTGCATGAGGGTCGCCGCCTCGACGGGAACTTCCCGCTCCAGCTGCTCCAGGTAGGCGCAGTGGTTCGTCTTCAGGAACTCGGCGATCTTCGCGGCGATCGAGGGGCCCACCCCCTGGATCTCCTCGAGCCGGCCCTCCTGCCGAATCGTCTCGATGTCCCGCCCCAGGGAGCGAATCGCGCGGGCTGCCTCCTGGTAGGCGTAAACCCGATAGCGATCCGATCCCTTGAGCTCCAGGAGGTCGGCGATGCGATCGAGTTGGTCGGCCACCTCGGAGTTCCGCATGGCGCTCCCTTCCCTTTTCGACCTCACCCCCCTTGTCCTCTGGTTAGGTGCTCCCGCCTCGGTTAGGGTTAGCGCTCGCTTCCCCGAAGGCGGTACGTCTTGCAGTCCGCATGCGTGTCGTGGCGACCGACCTGAATGCCGTCCGCCGTGCAGCGGAGAGCCTCGTTGTGGCTACAACTGTTGGCCATGCATGCCCCGACCTGCGCGATGAGATCTCCGGCCCCGAAGTGGGCGCCCGGGTTTCGAGTGAACGTGTCGCACTTCGGATCTTGCAAGGTGACCCCCGGGCGCTCCGCCACCGCGCCACCCACCTGGTCCCCGACCTGAATCCCCGCGGCGTGGCATTTTTGGCTCTCGTTGAAGCCGCACTCGGTCATCTCGCACTGGCTCACCCTAGGAATACGCGTCATGGACACCTCCGTCGCTCCAAGAAAGTGATGGTCGCCATCAGTTTTACAATTTTTCATAAATAAATCAAGCGGAGTTTTTGACAGCCCGATTGTTCGATTCGAGCCTGTCGGGAAGGTGCCCGGACCGCGCATCTCAAGACGACGGGCGGTAATGGGTATTCGACGGCTTTTCCGGCCTTGCGACCGGCAAGAAGACCGAGAACGTGGCTCCTTTCCCGATTTGACTCTCCACCGCGACCTTGCCGCCATGAAGCTCAACGAGTTTCTTGACGATGGTGAGTCCGAGGCCCAGACCTCCTTTTCGGAAGGCATCCTCGGTCTCGAGCTGACTGAACGCCTCCCAGATGCGATCGAGGTCCGCCGCGGGAATCCCCTCGCCCGTGTTCCAGACATCCATCCGAACCCAGTCCTTTTCCTCGGCGATCCGGACTCCGGCCTTGCCGCCGGACGGCGTGAACTTCCTGGCATTCTCGAGCAACTCGACCAGGACCTGGGCGACTCGCCGGAAGTCCCCCTCGATGACCGGGGTTTCGGGAGAAACCTCCGTCATGAGCGAGATTTGCTTCCGCTCGAAGCCCTCGTGAACCACGGCATTCACGTGCTGGGCGAGCTCCTGGAGGTCGATTTCGGTCCGGTGGATCGGCAAGGTTCCGCTGATGAGCGCGCTGTAATCGAGGATGTTGTCGATGTGTTCGGCGAGCCTGCGGCTTCCTTCCTTGATGCCCTCGACGTTCTTCTCTTCAGGGTGGGCCTCTTCGAGTAGTTCCGCGTACCCGGTGATGAGCGAAAGGGGGGTCTTCATCTCGTGGGAGATGGTGGAGAGGAAATGATCCTTGAGTCGGTTCAGTTCTACGGCTTCTTTGAGCTCGGCGGTTCGACGGGCCGCCTCCTCCACCGCCCGTTTGCGCTCCGTGACGTCTCGCTGGATGCTCCCGTAGGCGACGAGCCGGTCCTCGGCATCGCGAACTGGAAAGATGCTCATGGAGACGTCGATTTTTCGGCCGTCCTTGCGAAGGCCTTCGCTATATTGGAGCGACACGGCGCAACCCTGCCGTAGCTTGGCTACCGTCTCGCTGAATGCCTCTCGATAGTCGGGAATCATCAGGAAGCTCGCGGTCTTTCCGATGATTTCCGCTTCGGACCAGCCCCAGACCTTTTCGGCTCCCTGGCTCCAGAAGGTGACGGTCAAGTTATCGGGATCGAAGGTGAGGATGGCGTCCTCGGAGGTCTCGACGATCGCGGCGAGTCGGCGGGCATAGGTCTCGCTCGCCTTCAGGGCGTCGACGGCCGCCTTTCGCGCGCGCTCGAGTCGTTCGAGTGGGGCGACGTTCCAGATGACGATTCCAAGCGTGATGACGGTCATGGCGAGAACGGCGAAGAACATGCCCTCGGGAACCTCGAAGATGCCGAGGCGAGATCCTTCTTCCCACAGCCAGCCTACCAGGGTCGGGCCGAGCAGGGCGGTTGGAATGAGGCGCCTGAGCACGATGCCGGTGGGGGTCTCGTCGGTTATCACCTTCATCACGCCCCGATCCGGATGGGAGAAGAGGATACCGAGCGCGAGCACGACGATGAGCAGCACTCCGGGAGGCAGCGCGAAAGTGGTGTCGTAGAGCTGCTGAATCCTGAGGGCCATGATGAGCGCGGTGATGAAGAGATAGCCCAGGGCGGTCAGCGTGAGGAAATCGGAAGGCAAGCCCCGGCGTCGGCCGTTCAAAGCGAGGGCGATCCCGAGCAGCGCCAGCTCGATCGCGCTCGGGAGGGTCAGACGCTGGAACTCTTGCCCGCTGAGGGCGCCGAACCCTTGCGGGAAGACCAGGCGATCGAAGCCCAGACGCCAGCCGAGACTGATCTCGGCGAGGGCGAGCAGGCAGAACAGCGTCACTCCCCCCGCAAGCCACTCGGCCAGGCGTCCAGGCCAGCGGCCATCCAAGTGCAGGAGGCAGAGCGCGACTCCCAGCAGCATGGCCATCAGGGCTTGCTGGTTCGGGAGAATCGGGATCAGGCGGAAGACCCGAGCGACGGGCTCGATCGCGAAGGCTTCGCCCAGGAAGGCGGACACGCTCGCCAAGGCGACGGCGACCCCCGCAACTTTCGAGACGTTACGCAGGGTCTCGCTGGGAGAACGATGGTCTGACGCCATGGCTCACCTCCCGAACGCGACGATCCTTCGAAACCCACTTGGCTGCTGGATCCGCGGCTTTGAGGTCATCTTAGGCGCTCGGGGCGACGATGGGAAGCCAAGCCAGTGAGGCTGATCCCCCCTGAAGCGGCTCTTCGTGGCCATTTCAGGGGGGATCGCTTTTTCGGGGGGATCTGGTTCCGTAGCTCTGGCCCGATACCTGTCGCTATTGCTCGCGACGGCCGAAGAGTAGCCGGTACTGCTCCTTCTGGCGCTCGTTGAAGGCATCGAGGAGCCCCGGGACACCCGTGACCTCGGAAAGAGCCACCAGGTCGATCCGGAGCCGGCCCCGGGAATCGTACTGGCTGCTGAAACACCCCATGTCCAGGGTGTCCACCTTCCACTCGGTCAGCGATCCAATCACATAGTTGGCGAACTGGAAGGCCTCGTACTCGTGGTGGAGGCTGCAGAAGTCGGAGAAGTTGAGCTGCGCGGAGAGCTTCTTCTGCGCCTCGAAGGCTGCCCGGTAGCCCTTCGCCGGAAACTCGCCGGAATGCCCCGAATCGAAGGCCAGTTGAAACTGGGCCGAGTGCCGGGTCTCATGGACCAGCAGGAGCAAGGCCGTATGAGGGTTTTTCTCCTTGGCGAGTTCCTCCGGGTTGAGCAAGACCCGGCTTGCGCTGGGCTGCGACGGGTCGAAATCGAAGTAGGCCGGCCCTTTCAGCGTCGAATCGAGCGCAAATTCCGGAGGCGTGATGCCCAGAACCCGACATTCAAGCTCAAAGACCTGCCTCAGCACCGGGTACTGTTGCGCCCAGTTCATCCGATCGAATCCGCGGATGTTCCGGTAGAGCGTCTGATCATTCCGGATAGCCCGGATCAGCGATTGCCGCTTGGGTTCGGATTCGCTTCGAAGCGCGGAAACCATGGGGACGGACTGAGGCATCAGGCTGAAGGCCTCCGGCATGAGGGCCTGTACCTCACGTCGGGCGAAGAACTTCGGATCGAGCGGTTCGGAGGCTCGCGCCTCCAGAAAAGTGGTGTCACCGATCGCCATGGGCGAGGGAAGGCCGCAGCTGACCAGGAAAAAACTCGTGAGGACGGCTAGAGGAAAGCGATTCATGAGGGTCTCCGTGCTGGGTAAGTGTAGAAGGGGGACTCGAGCCCCAGTATAGGATGGGCCTTCACGGTCCACGGATGACCTTGTGACACTTTGTAGGGTGTCCATCCGAACGAATGGGTGCCATGCAGATATTCATCAATCGATCCAGCCTGGTTTCGCTTCAGGAGCAATTGAGCGCACAGATTGGCCACCTGGTGGCTTCGGGCGCGCTCGCTCCAGGCGAACGGCTCCCCAGCATCCGGGCGCTTGCCAGGGAGCTCCGGATTCACCATAACACCGTACTGGCGGCCTACCAGGTGCTCCAGGCTCGAGGCCTGCTGGTGCTGCAGCGGGGCAGCGGCGCTCGCGTCGCGGAATTCGACGCCGCTCGGAATGCTCGGCTGGAAGGTCTTTCCCTTCAGGCGCTGGCGGTGCAATTCGTGGCCCAAGCGCGAGCTCGCGGGCATGGCGAGAAAGAGATACTGGAGGCATGCCGCGTGGCGCTTTCGCCCCTGACGATCAGCCGTCTGGTCCTGGTCAACCCGCATGCGGACCTCCAGGCCATCTACCTGCATGAGCTGGAGGAATGGCTGAACCTTCCGAAGCTCGGCATGACGATCGAGGAGGTGGAAGCATTGGATCCCGCCTGGCGCGCCCGATCGTGCTTCGTGACGTCGACCAACCACGCGGGGAGGCTTCAGGCGGTGCTGGATAACCAGGCGCCGCTGATCTCGCGCCTCGCCCCGATGGATCTTCTGCTGAGTCGGGCGAGGGAGCTGCCCGCCGATAGGCTGATTGCCATTGTCTCGGCTTCGCCGCGCTTTCGTGTCCTGCTTAAAGAGCTGCTCTCGGCGGTCTGCGACGAAAATCAGCTGATCGAGGTCCCAAGCGAGGATCTGGTGCAATTGCGGGCTGTCGGCCGACTCAGCGGTCTGATGGTCACCGATGCCCTCAGCGCCGGCACGCTGAGCGGGGACTATCGCGAGTCACTTTTCCGCTTCCCCCTACTGGGCGGGGATCTCCGGGTCGAACTCGCCAAGTGCCTGCCGCCCGAGGCCTTTCGACCGGTGGCCTGAATCTCTACGAGCGAAATCCCTCCCGATGTCTCGCTTCGAGAGGCGTGGTAGCATGGCTTCGTATCGCCTGCTTGCGGGAAGGAGTCCCTGTGACACGCTCACTTTTTGTTCGCGCCGTGGTCCTCACCACCCTCGCCTTCGCGCCGCTGGCCGCTCATGCGAACTCGGCCCCGCCGCATTGGCCCTACGCGGCGAAGGGGGCGCCGATCAGGGCGTCCCAAGGGATGGTGTCGAGCGTTTCCCCGATTGCCAGCCGCGTGGGCGTCGACATTCTCAAGCAGGGCGGCAACGCCGTGGACGCGGCGATCGCCGTGGGGTTCGCCATGGCCGTGACCTGGCCGGAGGCCGGAAACATCGGCGGCGGCGGCTTTCTGGTCGCTCGCGACGCCAAGGGCCAGACCTACGCCCTGGATTACCGCGAGACGGCACCTTCCCGCTCCAGGCGCGACATGTTCCTGGACGCCCGAGGAAACGCCACCGAGGCGAGCTTGACGAGCCGGCTGGGAGCGGGCACCCCGGGGACCGTGCATGGCTTCCAATCGGCCCATGCCAAGCTCGGTCACCTGCCCTGGAAGACCCTCGTGGCTCCGGCCATCCGGCTGGCCCAGGAGGGTTTCATCGTCGACCAAGGCCTGTCGGCTTCTCTGGGTAACTTTCAGGCGGACCTGCGCCGGAATCCAGAGGCTTCGCGCATCTACCTGAAGGATGGCAAGGCTCTGAAAGTGGGCGATCGCCTCGTCCAGACCGACCTCGCCGGCACCCTGCGCCTGATCGCCGATCACGGTCCCGCGGGCTTCTATCAGGGGAGGACCGCTCAGCTCATCGCCCGCGACATGGCCGCCAACGGCGGCATCGTCACCGAGGCGGATCTGGCCGAGTACCGGTCCAAGTGGCGAGAGCCCATCAGCTTCACTTACCGCGGGCGCACGATCATCAGCATGCCTCCCCCCAGCTCCGGCGGCATGCTGCTCGCCGGGATCCTGTCGATGCTGGAGGGCGACGACCTCTCCCGCCTCGGCTACCATAGCCCTCGGATGATGCACCTCGTCGCCGAGGCCGAACGCCGGGCCTTCGCCGACCGCAACACCTACCTGGGCGACCCCGACTTCGTGAAGAACCCGCTCGCCCAGTTGCTCGATCCCACCTACTTGAAGAACCGGCGCGCGACGGTCGACATGACCCGCGCCACCCCCGAGTTCTCGACCCGGCCGGGCCTCGAAGAGGCGGGCCTCGACGAGGTGCCGGAAACCACCCACTACGTGGTGGCGGACGCCAAGGGCAACGTGGTCAGCAACACCTACACGCTGAACGGCGCCTATGGCTCGGGGATCGTGGTGCCGGGAACCGGCATTCTCCTCAACAACGAGATGGACGACTTCGCCGCGAAGCCGGGTTCTCCCAACCTCTACGGGCTGGTGCAGGGCGAGCGGAACGCGATCGCTCCCCGGAAGCGGATGCTCAGCTCGATGTCCCCGAGCATCGTCCTAGATGCGAGCGGACGCTTTCTCATGGCGGTCGGAACTCCCGGCGGCTCGACCATCCCGACCACGACCCTCCAGGTCATCACCAACGTGATCGACTTCGGCATGAACGCCCGCCAGGCGATCGAAGCTCCCCGCTTCCATCACCAAGGCCTGCCACAGACCCTCGACGTCGAGGCGAACGGCTTCGCGCCGGAGACCCTGAAGGCGCTGGAGGCCATGGGCCATCCCATTCACGTCCGGCCGGCCCTGGGTGACGCTCAGCTCATCCTGCGCCGGTCCGACGGTTCCCTCGAAGGCTGGGCGGACCCACGCAAGGGCGGCCTGGCTGTCGGCTACTAGCGTCACTCGCAGGCGAAAGCCCGTCACCGGGCCTGGAACGGGATTCCGCCGCAATTTGGCCCTTCGAACCGCCGGGGGCGTCGTCGGAGGGAAATACTCGGGAGTCTTCATGCGTTTTCTTCACACACGGCTCAAGGTTCGGGACATGGAGCGGGCGATCGCCTTTTACACGGGGCATCTCGGCTGCACGCTCACTCACCAAAGCAGGTCGCCGCGGGGCACCCAGCTCACCTTCCTCAAGCTGCCTGGGGTCGATGCTGACCTCGAGCTGGCTCATCTCCCCTGGGATCCCGACTTTCAGCTGGCCGAGGACATCGTCCACCTCGCCTTCGAGGTCACGGACTTGGTGGCGACGGTCGAACGCATGCGCGGGGCGGGGGTTTCGATCACGGAGGAGCCCATGCAGACCTCGTCGGGCACCTGGATGGCCTTCATCGCGGATCCTGACGGCTACGAGATCGAGCTGCTCGACCACTCGCAGGCGCGCTAGGTTCGGGTAGGGTCGTCAATCCAATACGAGAAGCGCAGGGAACCGGCTGGCTCCCTGCGCTTTCTTGAATTGGGCTTGGGCTATCGTTTGCCGGATTGGCAGGCGGCGAAGGCTTCGGCGAGCTTGGGTTGGAGGAGGCTGCTGTAGACTCCCAGCGATCGGTTGACCACCCAGGTCATGGCGATCGCTTCGGCTTCGTCCGAGGTTCGTCCGTCGGCGAGCGCGGCTTGCTTCATCTCGAAGTAGCTGCTCACGATGGTCGAGAGGTTGGCGCGAAAATGATCTTCGATCTCGGCAAAGCTGGGGACGAGTTCGGCGGGTAGTTCCTGAGAGCTGGGAATGGACTGCGACGTCACGTAGGCACCTCCGAGGTGAAGGGGGGAGCGAGAAGAGATGCTGAACTCAACGTCTCTTCAGTGGGCGAGGCGGGAGTCGAACCCGCACAGAGTTTCCTCCGGCCGATTTTAAGTCGCCAGACGGCCTTACAACAGGCTACCATAGCATACCATAAAACCGCATCACCACTAGATTTTTCGGAGTCTCGCTAGTATCCTATGGGGGGCTACGGTATGGGGTAGTGGGTCCATTTTGGGTACATGGGTACAAATTTTGCGAGAACAAAATGCCTGAGCTTATGATGAGCATCGCCTGGCTCCAGGCCGTCACCGTGGGCGTTACGACCGTCTACCACGACACCCACACCCGAGGCCTGGGGCTCCGGGTATCTCCCAGAGGCACGAAGACCTGGCAAGTCCTCTACCGGCTCCCAGGGGACCGCACGAAGCGACGTAAGGACCTGGGGCACTTCCCGGGTGTGAGTCTCAAGAAAGCCCGCCTTGAAGCTGCCAGAGTGATCGTCGAGTCCAGCGAGGGCAAGCCCCCCGAAGTCTCGGATCCCATCCTCTTCGCCAAGATAGCGGAGGATTACGTCCAGCTCTACGCCAAGGTCCATAAGCGGAGTTGGGAGGAGGACGATCGCATTCTCCGCATGGACGTGCTGCCGGTCTGGGGTACTCGGCTCATCGAGGATATTCGCAAGCGAGACGTGATCGCCCTGCTCGACTCCCTCATGGCCGAATCCAAGGCGAAGGGAGCCAAGGGCGTCCAGGTCAACCGCATTTTCGCGGTCATCCGCAAGCTCTTCCGATGGGCCGCAAGCCGCGCCATAATCGAGGGGAGCCCATGCTACGGCGTGACGCCGCCCGCTCGCGAGAACCAGAAGGATCGAGTGCTCACGGATACCGAGATCCGTGCGGTCTGGACGGCCTGCGATAGCGCTCCCCTGAACGTGGCGAACGCGATCCGCCTGCTGATCGTCACAGCTCAGCGCAAGGGCGAAGTGCTCGGGATGCCATGGAGCGAGATCGACGGCGACTGGTGGACCATCCCGGGCGCGCGCACGAAGAACCGCCTAACCCACCGAGTCTATCTCTCGCCTCTCGCTCAGGGCATCCTAGAACGCTGCAAGAGGGCCGACAAGCCCTCGCAATGGGTTTTCCCGTCCAGGATGAAGCTCACGAAGAACGAGCCCATCAGCGACCCCTCAGCATCCGTGAAAGAGATCAGGCGCATAACCGGCGTGGACTTCACGATCCACGACCTACGCCGCACCGCTGCCAGTCACATGGCTGGACTCGGAACCCCCCGCCTGGTCATCTCCAAGATCCTCAACCACGTCGAAACCGGCGTCACCGCTGTCTACGAGCGGCACAGCTACGACCGAGAGAAGCGCGAAGCCCTGGAAGCATGGGCGTTAAGACTGACTGAAATCCTTAACCACAAAAAATAGTTTAAAGCGACAAGTACAATATTCCGGACTTTACTGCCTGTTTTCTAGCGGGTCTTGTCGCGTATTTTGCGCTCCGCTGCCTGTAATCCAGTGTGCCATACCTGATTGGAGGCGCGGACAGAGCTGGTAGCGGGGGCTACAGGCATGGTGGTTAATCCTGCCAACCTACGACTTTTCCATTCTCAAAGTAGACGTAATCGGCATAAGTTTCCCCGAATACCCATTGTTCATGCACCCCGAATGACCCAACTGTCTGGTTAATATCATCAGGCTCACCCCAGGAAGCGCGCACCATTTCAGGGGTCATGCCTTTGATGATTTTTCCTTCGGCTATCTTCGGTGTGAACTTATTGCCAAATTTCGCGTACTTTACCTTTAGATCGATCATGCTCCATGAGTTATTAAATATTCGGCTTGGTTCTTGATTGGTTTTAAGGGTATTCATTTTTACGTCGCAAATGAATTTCCCGGCGTTGTTTTTTATTTTCAATCTAATCGATACCGGACCTATGGGGTCCGGATATTCCCCGAGATCCTCCCACTCGGTGTCGTAGATGAAGAATCGTTCATTGCGATCGGGTTTATACGTTTTGTCTTCATTTCCGTTGTCAACCCAGAAATTACCCTTCCCAATCCAATATATCGGACGGCCAACAAGAGCTTTTGCTTTTTTCATGTCGGATAAAATTCCCACCTGATTTAATTTGGCGATATAGTTGTCCTTTGACCACTTAATCCTTACGTTAATATACTTAATCTCATCCATCTTATCGGTTTCAATGGCTATAACCTCACCGTCGCCTTGACCAAAAACATGAACCTCTTTTCCTATCAAATCATCATGGGATCGCTGGCTAATGGATTCGAAAGTTCCGCCTGAAACCAGGAGTGAAAGGCCGATAGTAATGAAAACCCTAAAAACCGACACCTCGATTGATCTACCTTTCACTGTCGCAACTCCTCTGTTAATAATTCTGGACTCCAACAGGTAAAAAAACTGGCCCGTTCCCCAGGAGCATGGACAAGCGCCGATGCACCATGGACACAGGCACTTCGCAGGCTTCGGCGACGCGAGCAAGCTCCCAGCCTTCACGGCGCGCGCGCTCAAGAACTGAGTCGGGGATCAAGTATCGAGCAGCCCAATGCCGGGCCTGCGCGTCGTCATGGTGTTTCCAGGGGCCAGCGGCATCAAGGAAGCGGAAACCCCGATGACATAGCTCCAGATGCCCGAGTTGAAAGGCGATCGTTTCGTTGCGCTCAACAGGAGGCAAGGAGCGATCCACGTTCAAAACTGACCCCATTGGCATCGTATAGAGGATGCTCTTGGGGCCATGCAGGGGGCGACGAAAGGCCGCAACGTTGTGCCTATGAAAGAGAAGCTCGAACCGCTCAAGCGGCCCTAGTTCGCGCTCTTGTCCTCTTCTGACCACCGGCGTAACCTCTCCGCTTGCTTGACCGCTTCCGCGATTCCCCAAAACAACTCTTTCCTCATGGGATGGTCCGGTGGCACGTCCAGTAGGCCGGGCATGGCATCCAGGTAGACCCCCACTCCGGCCTTGATGCCTTGCTCTACGATCCCCCATTCGAGATCCGACAAGGGGTACTCGCCGTGGGTGGGACGCTCCATGGCGGGAGAGAGGGTAGGAGTTGAGGGCTTGTTTCCAGCATTCCCGGCGATCATATCCCGCATCGAACCATGCAGCCATTCGCGATCTTCTGTTGGTTCGTCGTATGGTTCAAGAACGAAGGCTTTAGTGAGGTCATGGCCGAAGTCTGGAAGTTGCAAGATCAACGCCTCCTCTTCCTTAGTCGGCGGGAACTGGCGCAAGCGAGCTAGCTCCAGAAATCGCTCCTTGTCCGCCTGCGTCCTCAAGAAGAAGATGCCTTGATCCTCAAAGGTGACAGGCTCGATTCCAACCGCCTCAAAAACATCTCTCGCCGGAACCCCGAGGGCATTAGCCAGCTTCCGTAGGGTGAACGGCTTCGGAATGTTGAGCATGGTTCCTGCCTCAAGCGATCCGATCCAGCCACCACTCGGGCCACCCTTCTTGGTGAGATCCTCCTGAGTTAAGCCCTTCCGCTTGCGAGTCTCAATGACGAATGCCGCTAGGCGTTCAAGGTCTGCTTCCATATTATTTCGGTCCCTCACTTAGCTGAGATTAGAGTAGCATCGGAATAACTAAATTTAATGAGAATAAGGGCTTGACTGTCCTCATTTTATTGAGGTATTCTATTCTCATGAAACTGAGGAAAGGAGGTGAGCGCCTTGGTTTTTAACGCTCAAGCCCTTGTGAAGGCGAGAAAAGACGCCAATCTAACCCAGGAGCAACTGGCAGAAAAAGCACAGGTGGCAGCTAATACGGTCTGGTATCTCGAATCCGGCCGTAGACCTAACCCCGACACGTCTACTGTTCAAAAGATTGCAGCAGCACTGAATAAACCTTTCACGGTTTTTTTTGGTCTAGATCCTCATAAAACTGAGAAATGCAAACAATCCAATCCCAACCCTGCAGCCTAGAAAGGAATCCCGATGAACCAGCAACTCGTAACCCTCGACTTCCACGGCCAAGCGATCGCCGCCTATCTGATCGACGGCCACCGCCACGCCCTCACCGATGAGCAGGTCGGAACCTTGCTCGGGTACGCAGACCCCGCCAGAGCTGTTAGCCTTCTCGTTCAACGCGACGAACACGGCGAGCTCGAAGGTCTTTCAACTGTAATCAAATTGACCACAGTTGAGGGTGGCCGCACCGTCACCCGCACCCGCCGAATCTGGGGACGTGACGGCGTGATTGCCCTCGCAATGCTCAGCTCCACCGACACCGGCGCGAAAGTCCGGGTTTGGGGACGCAAAGCCCTCACCGACAAGGCCGACCAGATCAACGCCGTGCTATCCACCGGCAACGATCGCCCTTCCGTTCAACTGCGCGAAGCTCGCGGCGTATTCAAGGCAGCCCTAGGGATCGCCAAGCTACTCAAGCTCGACGGCAACCAAGCCCAGATCCGCGCCATGCAGGTCACGAAGGCCAAGACCGGCGTGGACGTTGCCGAACTCTTCGACGTGCAGCTGATCGCCGAAACCCAGGCCATGCACCTCAACCCCACGCAGATCGGCAAGCGCCTGAATCCCGAGCAAAAGCCAGCCCAGGTCAACCGGCTACTCACGGAGATGGGCTTTCAGGTCAAGACGGATAGGGGCTGGGAAGGCATCGAAGCTCACCGAGTGCATTGGGAGTACAAGGACGACGCCAAGAAGTTCGCCGGCGGATCCGTTCGCTCGCTGCGCTGGTTCCCGAGCGTCGTACCCCTGATTCAAGCCCACCTTTCCGCCCAATCCAGCGCCATATAAGGAGTCACCCATGGACCTGATCACCGCCTACCGCACCCTGATCGCTACCGCCAAGGAGCGCAAGACCGAAAACCTCTACTTCATCGAGCCCCATGCAGACGGCAAAGAGGCGGACGCATATCACCTCACCGTAAGGCACTCCGGATCCAGCGCATGGGACTGGGAAGAGATCGAAGCTGATGGGGGCTACGCAGGCCCCGAAGATGTCGGCCACCCCGTGCCCGTGGTTGCATCCATCGGCATCTGCGAGAACCTCAAGTTCCTCGTCCAACTGCCCGGCGAATACGCAGGGACGCCTGAATGCATTCGCCCCGCACTGGACGAGTTCCAGCAGATTTTGGACCTGCTGAACGACCTGGGCGCCCGTGTTGCATCACTCGAAGCGCATAGGCCAGCCAATGACCGCGCCGCAGTCTGACCCCCTCCAACTCCTCACCCTCAAGCAGGTTTGCGAGCTGATCCAGGTCACGCGCGCAACCATCCATGAGTGGTACACGACCGGCAAATTCCCCAAACCCGTCCTACTCGATCCGAACAACCACCGCACATGCCGATGGCTCGAGTCCGAGGTCAGCGCCTGGATCGCTGAACGCGCAGCAAAACGACCCGCCTAGCCCGTACACGCGGCCGGGGAGTGCAATGCTCCCCGCTAGGATTCCCGCCCTCTCCCCAGTGTGACAGCCGGAAGAGGACGGGCCGCACCTTGACAACTGAATCTCCGAACCGCTGCCGGGACTGGAACCCGAGGGCAAGCACCCAAGGCCATCGACAGGTACAGGTGCGATACACACGGTAGTAAACCCGAAAGCGTGACGGAGAGACACTTTCAGCGATCGGCCTTCGTTTATGAGGCGGGGCCGATCGCGCTGACTTCCCTTCCCCTTCCGAGCGGGAGAGGAATGGAGTTCAGAAGCGATTGTATCCGATTGTAACAGTGAATGTAAAGGAAATTTACAATGCAAGAGATGAAGCTGATCACGGAGGAGGAGCGCACCCGAGCGGGGCTCTACGCGCTTCTTTCGGACGTCGAGAAGACCCGCACCAAGGCCCGCAAGCGCAAGGGCGGCTGGCTCACGGAGAGCGGCTTCGATGGCCTGCTGATCCTGGCCTTCGCGCTGGGCTTCGCGCTCTACATGGGAGCGCAAATCATCGGGGGCCTGCCTGCTGTGTTGACGCGCCACGGGCTGATTTAGAGAGGAGAGAAGAGGATGGCTGAACCTACGACGTATACCCAGGCGCTTGCTAAGCCTTCTCGTGGCGTGTGGTCAGGCTGCGGCGACGGACGGTGCCGACCCTGCGGACGAGTACACGACTTCGGACGGCGCCCTTCTTACGGGGACTACATTCACCGCTTCAAGTGCGCTCAAAACCACACGTCAGGATGCCCGCAGCCCAAGCCAGAGCCAGAGCACTCCTGGAGCGGTAACCGCTGCACGGTTTGCGGACGAGCGGCCCAATGGGTTGCGCCCGATGGCGCCAAGTACCGGACGCTGCAAGCCGCGGCCTTCAGGGGATTCAAACGGCGAGACCTCAAGAGAGAATCCGAAGCCCTCTAACCCCGCCCCAAACCGGGCGGGTTTCTTTTAAGGAGAGCGAGATGACGCAAGAAAAAAGCCCCCAAGGCGCGCTAACGCCTGGGAGCCAAGTGAGCCCCGATGAGGGCCAACAGCCTGATCATACCACACCGCTGGGGGCGCTGGTCATGGCCTTACTCGAAGCCCAGACCGAGGCGAGCAAGAGGCTTGCCGCCCTGGAGCGAGAGGTGGTCCGCCTCAAACGCCAGCAAGCCGAGTCCTACGACTGGAGCCGGGAGGTGACGGCATGACCGAAGAAGAGGTCCGCGCAATCGGCCTCCTCGAATTCGCGATCGAGGAGGCCATCGTCCAGTTGGCAGGCCGCACTTCCTCGCCACTTGAGATTGCCCGCCGCCTGATCGTGGTTCTCGGAGGCCCTGATGACCTGAGCGGAGATCGCATCTTCGAGTGGGTCACGGCAAGGAGGGAGATGTGAACTGCCCTGACTGCCAGGATACCGGCATCCGACCCATCTTCGGGTACTGCTGTTATGGCGTCGAGGATGGCCAGGTCATCTGCGGCTGTTACGGCTACCGAATCATCACCGATGAGGCCGTTTGCCATTGCCCCGCAGGCCAAGCAATTCAGGTGGTTGACGGCTACGAAGAAGAGCCGCGATCGCCCTACGACGCACAGGGAGGTGCACTTTGACAGCACTAGACCGCTACCTGACCCCACCCGAGATCAAAGACGCGCCCGAGATTGACGAAGACGAGCTCATGGATGACTTGCTCCGGGACCTCTGGCGCAAGCATGCCGGGAGTATGGACCCCGCTCCTTTCCTGCTCTTCGCCAAGGCCATGGAGCGCGAGGGGGACTTTTACGAGTGGTTCCGCGAAGGCTGGAGCAAGGAGCTTGCGGCCATGCGAGAGCTGCGGCAGGAGCGGGACGACGACGGGGACCAGGAGTTTGATCGCCGCCGGGATGACCGGCTGACGGAGGGCGAATGACGCTTGCGACGCCTTATGAGTGGCTGCGCGGAACCGTCGAGGCAGCCCTCTCACTCGCGGAGGACGGCGAGACGATGGCGGAAATCCTGGAGTACCTGCGCGCAGGACTGGATGGGGCGGAGCGTTTGCGAGTAGACGAGGCGGCCGAGCATGCCTGACCCCGCCGCCCTCGCCAAGTCCCACTGGGAAGCCCGTAGAGCCCTGCAAGTTGAGCGGGGCTTTCCTCATCCCATAGGGGCCTGGGACAGCCTTCAAGCGGGCTCACAGGCCTACCTAACGGAAGCAATGCGGCGAACGCTTGAAGCGCATGGGCTGATGAGGGCCAAAACGACGGAAGAGTTAGAGGGCCAACTGCCCTTGTTTGGAGAGATGAGATGAACGAGTTTTTCGAGGACGCCAAGCGGCTCCGGGACACCATGATGTTCGACGAGGACAAGCAGGCCATTACGCTCCTGCTCGACTTTGCTAAGGCTGCGAAAGGGGCGATGGAGCGGGCGACTGGCTGTGACACCTGCCTCAACTGCAAGGCCGCAATGGAGAAAGCCCTCGCCCTACTGGAGGCCATGAGATGAGCGAGAAGTTTTTCGAGGACGCCATGGAAAAACATAAGTCGGAGTGCTTTTACGGGGCGTTGAGCTGCGCTTTCTGCCGCGACGCTCGCAATGCCCTTGCCCTACTGGAGGCCAAATGATGAGCGCCAAGCACCCATGCCCCCAATGCGACCAACCCATGCGCTACGCCTACGGCGGCAGCAAGAAGAAAGAGACGCGCTGGCGTGAACTCTACTGCAAGTGCGGCTTTCATTACCGAGGTGAGCGATGGGTGATCGCATCAACCTCACCTTACACCGCTTTCTGGCAGAAGATCGGAGCTCTCAAATGACCGTCACCATGCAGACCGAGCACGTTCTCAATAGCCGCTGGACCGCCGCCGCTTACGAGTCCGATCGCGAGGGAATCAGGATCGCGGGCCGGATGGTCACGAGTTGGGCTGAGCGGCGGGTCGAACGGCCGCTGGAGATGAAAGAGGAGACACGATGAACGGAGAGACGATCGCAACCCCATACGTCCCAACCCAACCCGGCTATGCCAAGCTCGCCATGGCGCTCGCCAAGGCCCAGGCCGTTATGGGCGGAGCGAAGAAGGACGCCACAAACCCCCACCTGAAATCCAAATATGCCGACCTCGCTTCGGTCTGGGAAGCCTGCCGGGATCCGTTAACAAGCAACGGCCTGGCCGTCGTCCAGTTTCCCGAGGCAGACGGCGCGAAGGTCACGGTCAAGACGATGCTCCTGCACGAAAGCGGGGAGCACCTGGAGACCTCGATCAGCGCGACGGCCAAGGACTCGAGCCCGCAGTCCATCGGCTCGGTCATCACCTACCTTCGGCGCTACTCGCTATCGGCAATGGTGGGGATCGCCCCGGAGGATGATGACGGGGAATCGGCTCAGCCGAGCAAACCTCAAGCGAACCAGCCGCCCAAGGCCACTCAGCAAGGCAACAAGCCCCCCGCAAGCGTCGTCAAGCCCGATGAGGCGGCGGAACTTCGCAAGCACCTAACCGGCCTGATCGAGCGCGAGGGCTTCGATCCCAAGGCAATCAAGGCTTGGTGCGTGAACCGGGAATATCCCGACTCCTCAGCCAAACTCAACGCCGAGCAGCTCACCGAGCTAATCGAGTACCTAACCAAGAAAGAGAGTGAATAATGAGAGCAAAAGTCACCGGAATCGGCCGCCTGATCGCGGATCCGGAGTTCAAATCAGTCGGCTCCAACGGAGCAACCAAAACCACCATGCGAGTCGCTGTCAACCACGGCGGCAAGAAGCCCGAAGGCCAGCAGTACCCCAGCAGCGACATCTACTATGTCGAGGTCTGGGGAGCGCAAGGTGAGGTCGCCGCCAACAAGTTCGCCAAGGGCGATTCGGTCTTCTTTTCCGGCACACTGGAAACCAGCAAAGGCAAGGATGGCGGGGTTTTCCTGAACGTCCGCAACGCCGAATGGTCCTTCACTGGCAGCAAGAGCGAGGCCAAGCAAGAGCAGGGAGGCCACGATGACGGAGATTTTCCGTTCTAAGCCGCCCGAATGGCCCGACTTCGACGGAGCCGGAATCGCATAGAACCCCGAGCGCTTCGGCGCTTTTGTTTTGAGGAGACACCATGAACGAAATCGAACGCCTCTTACGGCACCTCGCGACGCTGCAAGACATCGAAACCGACTCCAAGGCCTCACTGGAGGCGACGGACGCATACAGGGCCTTGACGGCCGCCCAGCGATCGATCGCTGACACCCGAGACGCGATCCGCGCCCTGCTCACCGAGCCCGGCAAGGTGGAGACTTCCGCCGGCACCGTCTCCCTCGTGGCGGCTCGCTCGGTCGAATACCCGGTGGACGCGGTGAGGCTCTACGCTCCCGAGGTTGCCGCCCTGGTCATCAAGCAGATCCCCGCAAGGGAAGAGGTGGACCGCGTGGCCCTGGAGAAGGCGGTCAAGGCCGGGATGAAGGCGGGAACGCTGGAACCTGACACGCTCGCCAAGCTGGAAAGTAAGGCGGTGGTGAAGGAGCTTTTGCCTCGCTTCACCATCAAGCTCGCGGAGCCGGTCACGCAGGAAGCGACGCCGTTCTAAATCACCCCCACGGGCTGCCTTCGGGTGGCCCTTCGCTTGAAAGGAGAGGCCATGGAGTCCGACCCTTACCCCGTGGCCTCGCATGAGGCCTGGAACGCCTACGAAGAGGGCAAAGCGGCCCTCAGACGACTTGGATTATCCCGGGAGGCCTACGAGGCCGAAGTCCGGGCGCTCGCGGAAAGGTTAGGAATCTGATGGCTAGGATAAGGACTATAAAACCCGAGTTCTGGTCCGATGAGAAGCTCGGACCGCTGCACCCCCTCGATCGGGTCGTATTTCTCGGGCTCATCAGCATGGCCGACGACCTGGGACGCGTTCTCGACAACATCAAGCAAATCGACGCCTTCATCTTTCCCTACACCGACGATACCGCTAGACAGTCGCTGAGCGAGCTCGAGAACATCGAGCGCATCAGGCGGGGTAAATCGACCAACGGCCTGGCTATCATTCAGATCGTGAACTGGCATCACCAAAAGATCGACAAGCCGAACTTTTCCTCTTGCCTTCCGTCCATCAAAGGCGACCCGGAAGATGCCGCATCTGCATACCGGAAGAGCAAGCGCATTCCGGAGCGTATCAAGGACTTGGTATGGCAAAGGGACAAGGCATGCTGTCAAAAGTGCGGTCGGACCAATTTGCGCCGCAACAAGCTTGATCGCTATGACGCTGGCCAGGACCTTGGGGAAATCGATCATCGGATCGAAGCAGCGGATGGCGGCAGCAATGAGCCTGAAAACCTACAGTTGCTCTGCCTTCCGTGCAATCGGAAGAAAGCGGGAGTGAGTCGTACCCGACGCAATGAAGATCGCTCTGGTGAGCATCAGCGAGAAGTCTCCGACCATTCGGAGACGATTCGCCGAAAAGTCGCCGATGATTCGCCTACTCATACCAACGACCATGTACCAACGACCAACGATCAACGATCAACGACCTCCTCCCCCGCACGTGCGCATGAGGGACCAACCCCCGGCCCTGAGGAGGAGGAGGCTACCCGCCTGAGCATCGCCCTCAAGGGAAAGGTTCTCGATCCGGCGGAGTTCGCCGTGTCAGTTGCGCGAACTATCGGCACCTCTCACGGGAATCGCGCCTTCGATGCTTGGGTCGATATGTCCCCCTCAAAGCGGACTGACTGGCTCCTCGTGGCCTGGGATAAGGCGATCGCCGCCAATGCCAAGGTTCGGAGCAAGTACGTGGCCGGGGTCATCGGCTCCGCCCTCGTGGACGGGATCGACCTAACCAGCCCAGGGGATCAGGGATCTTGCGCCGCCCCGCCCCCGCCGCCCCCCATCGACCCGCAGATCGCCCGGGAGCGCCTTGCTCGCCAACTTGCTCCGCTCCTGATTCGTTCGGGGATGACGAGGCCGGAGGCGGATGCCTTCCTACGGGACGCCCATACCGACGCCCTGGAGGCCCGGCTTGCCGAACTCAGGGCCAGCACGAAGGAGGTTGACCGTGGAGCGGCGTGAGTTACCAGCCGAACTTGGCCTGGTCGATCGTGTCCCGCCGCAAGACCTGGACGCGGAGATCGGAGTACTGGGCTCCTGCCTGGTGTCCCCGGAGGCCGCAGAGCGCGTCTCGGAGATCCTGGCTCCCGAGGACTTTTACCGCCAGGCCCATGCCGAGATCTACCGGGCTGTCTTGCGGACCCAGCGGGGCGGCTATGCCCCGGACCTGATCGGGGTGAGCAGTTACCTACGGGAAAAGGGCTTGCTCGACACCTGCGGCGGCTACGAGTACCTGATGGACCTTGCGGCCAGCATCCCCACGGCAGGCCACGCCGAGCACTACGCCCGGAGCGTCCGCAAGGTGGCGGCTCAGCGCGAGCTAATCAACCTCGGTGCCCGCTTGGTGGAGCGGGGGTTTGCTCAGGACCTCGATGACCCGCTTGATTGGGCCGCCGGTGAAGCAACGCGACTCGCCGACCGAACCACGGGCGCCGAATATCACCGGATTGGCGACGTGGCCCAGCGCGTAGTTGCCGAGATGGAGGAGGCTCGGAAAGCGTACTGGTCGGGCAATATCGCCCCGAATCGACTGCCTAGCGGCTTCCCTTCGCTGGATGACCTCACGGCCGGCTTCGCTCCAGGGCAGATGATCACGCTTGCGGCTCGTCCATCGGTCGGAAAATCAGCCTTTGCGATGGACATCGCGGCGAACGTGGCCCGCGCCGGTAAACCCGTCATCGCCTTTTCGGCCGAAATGCAAGCCGAGGAACTGGTGTCCCGCGTCCTCTCCGGACTATCCGGGGCAGATGGGCGCTCGGTGATGACGGGAAGCATCTCGGACGATATGGCCGAATCCTTCCACGAGGCGGCGAGGGTGGTACAAGGCCTGCCTTTCGCCATCTACGACGACTCGAACATCACGCTCCGGACCATCGAACGCAAGGCTAGACGCTTCAAAGCCGAGCACGGCGAGATTGGCTTGATCGTCATCGACTACCTCCAACTCCTGGGGGAAACGGCCGAGGAGTACGACCGAAAACGGGCCTCGTCCAACCGCAACGAAGAGATTAGCCGCCTATCCCGAGGGATCAAAAATCTAGCCAAGGCGCTCAAGTGTCCGATCCTCGCCCTTTCGCAGCTGAGCCGAGAGGTCGAGAAGCGCCAAGGAGGGGAGCCTCAACTCTCAGACCTGCGGGAGTCCGGGTCAATCGAGCAGGACTCCAGCACGGTGATTTTCCTGTGGGGACCGCTGGAAACTGACGCGGCAGGCTGGCGAGACGTCAGCGGCAAGGTCGCAAAGAACCGTGGCGGCAAGCTAGGGCGCTTCCTGATGCGCTTCTTTGGCCCGACGACGAAGTTTCACGACCCACTGAGTCAGTCGGTATGGAGCCAAGGCGAGGTCAAGCCCCGCTACCAGACGCAACAAACCCCACCACCCCCCGAGCAACCGCCGGGGGTTTTGCTTGCGCCCCACACCCCACCCGATGCGAGCTTCACGGAGCGGACTTCGAGGGGATGCCACGTAAAGGACATGACGATCGACGACTAGCGTTAACGGAGACACGCCTAGCAGGGCCTAGAGCAATTGTTTAGGGGTCAGCGGCTAGGCTGATAGGTTTTGACAGCGAGGGGCCTTCTAGGGGCTCAGGGAAGGAGATGAGGGATGGAGCAATTTGGCGGGGTAGCGGTAGAGCAGATTAACGCCGCGCTGGACAACTGGCAGAACGGGGCACCGATCACGGAGAACTTCGACGAGGATTGCCTGGCGTCGATGATTGAGGACTTGCTGGGCGAGCGCAACCGGCTCCGGGCTCTTTTCGACGGAGCGAAACTGGGTCTTGACGCCATGACGCAGGCCTACGACTCCGAGAAGGCAGACCGAATCAAGGCCGAGCAGGAGCGCGATGATCTCGCTGAGAATCTTCGGCTCTGGGGACCCTGAAATAATCCACAACCGAATAGGACTCAAAGCCGGTAGGGATGCGCTCTCCGGCTATTTTCTTGCGAGGTGACACGATGAATCGAGATGAGCGGTCCATTGCGGGCTATGACACAGCACCCCGGCGGCGCTACTACGAGAGCCACTATCCGCGCTGGGTACTCGACGTGCTGGACGGGCGACGGTGCCCCTGTTGCGCGGGGCTGATGAGAGGCGAGGCGACGGAGCGATTCTTGCACGAGGGATGCGAGAGAGAGGGGGCGGCGTGAGAGCGATTGACCTATTCGCGGGAGCCGGGGGATTCACCGAGGGCGCTACGCAGGCAGGGGCAAGCGTCCTTTTTGCCGCCAATCACTGGCAAGAGGCGGTCAATATCCACGCGATCAACCATCCCGAGACTCAACACGCTTGCCAGGACCTCCATCAAATCGACTGGCGAAAGGTGCCGGCTCACGACCTGCTCTTGGCCTCCCCGGCCTGCCAGGGGCACAGCCGAGCGCGAGGGAAGGACAAGCCCTATCACGACGCCTTGCGCTCGACGGCATGGGCAGTAACGACGGGGCTTGAGGTCCACCGACCTAAGGCCTTCGTGGTGGAGAATGTGCCGGAGTTCACCCGCTGGGAGTTGTTCCGGGTCTGGCTCTTCTCCCTTGAGTGCCTGGGATACAAGGTAACGACGCAGGTACTCAACGCGGCGGACTTCGGCGTCCCGCAGTCGAGGGAGCGGCTTTTCGTTGTCGGGAGCCTGGAAAAGAAGATCGCGGTGGTGAGCCCGGGCCTGCCGCACGTCCCGGCCCGCTCGATCATCGACTGGACGGTGGGGGGTTGGAGCCCGGTGGAAGCGGAGGGAAGGGCAGCAAACACGCTCACCCGCTACCGCAACGGCCGGGACGCGCATGGCTCGGAGTTCTTGCTTGCCTATTACGGCTCGGAGAACGGTGGCCGGAGCCTGGACAGGCCGATCGGGACGCTGACAACACGGGATCGCTACGCCGTGGTCCGGGGCGATCGCTTCCGGATGCTGACGGCGGACGAGGTGCGGCGCGGCATGGGCTTCCCGGATGGCTACCGGCTGCCTACCGCCAAAACTCACGCGGTGAAAATGCTTGGAAACGCCGTTCCCCCTCCCCTGGCTCGCGGAGTCGTTGGGCAGGTGATGGCGGCAGTTGGATAGGAGACAACGTGAAACCCGGTAACGACAAGCAATGCCCCTGCTACGCCTGCCTGATCGGGCAGCGGAAAGGGGAGTGGAGGCCGTGAGCAAGTTGAGGCAGTTCGAGGTCCGGTTGACCAAATATTGCGACGTGAAGGTGTACGCAGAGTCTCAAGATGCCGTTGCTGACATGGTCGAAGCCGGAGAAGTTGATGGCGACTGGTACGACGGGGACACCGACATTGAAGAGTTAGTTGAGGAGAAGGAGTGAGCATGAGCGAGCAACAACGCGAAGGCTGGGCGCTGACCAGTAACGGGCGGAACTACCGGAAGGTGACAGGGGTGAGGGTAGCCGATAGTTGGGATCCTGAGGGCTACCTTACATCTGTCCAGGTGCGCTGGATTAAGCCGAGCCGCTTCTTCGTTGAGGAGCAAGCGGCTCTGGAAGCCGCCAGGAAGAACGCACAAGAGGCCACAGAAAAGGCCCGCAAGTCGCTGGCGAACGCGGAGAGGGACGAGGCCCGGCTAATCAAGCGGGCGAAGGAGTTGAAAAGAGCATGAGCGAAGAAATTAGGCCCCTGACGCCGCAAGAGCTGGCCGAGGCGAGGGAGAAATGGGTCGTGCGCGGCCGCTATTACTTGGCCCAATGCGAAAAATGCGGCTATACCGGAACCTCGGAGGGCTTCGATAGCGACGGCGAAGACATTCGTTGCCCACGCTGTCACCAAGATCGCGTGGCGGAAGTCAGCCAGGACTCCTACCCCGTCGCGGCCTTGATCGCCACCATCGACCAGTTGACCGGGATCGGCTTCGAGGGCCTGGACGAGGTTAAGCAGCTCCGAATCAACGTCGATCGGCTTTGGCGGGAGCGTGACGAGGAGACCCAACGGGCCGAGCGGGCTGAGACCACGCTAAATGCTACCGAAAACTCGGCAAGAATGTTGCGTGCGATGGTTCTCCAGTTGGGCGAACAATTCACCGCAGCGTGCAATCAGCGAGACGAAGCACTTGCCGCCAAGGATCGGGCTGAGCGCCTGCTTGATGAAGCGGAGGCCGAGCGCGACAAGGCGCTTGAAGAGGTCGACGTGCAGAAAGGCAAGTGGAAGGGCGAATACGCGAGAGGCAAAGCCGCGCATGAGCGAGCAAAGCAGCTAGACGAAGCCATAGCCGCCAAGGAGCGGGCCGAGGCTGAGCGGGACGAGGCGCGGGAGATCGCTGAAGCCGCGACCCACCGAGCCGAGACGCAATGCCGCAGGGCAGAATCAGCCGAAGCCATCGCTGATGCCAGGGGGCGGGCGCTGGCCACTCTAAAGGACTCCGTTATCACGATGAGAGTTACCCCATACGGGGACCATGACGAGACGTTAGACACGATGCTCGATCTCATCAACGTCGCCGATGACGCCTCGACTCCCGAAGCCCTACGCCAGCAGCAGGAGCGCGAGGCGGCAGGCAAGGAGTTCGCCGAGATCCTCAAGGAGTTTCACGAGGAAGGGATCGCTGTCCTGGATGACAGGGTCAAGGCTCTCGTCGGATCGCTCCTGGGGCTCGCCGTTGAGGACGGGCCGTTTGATCCCCTTCCGTCCCTCGCAGCCCTCGACGCCGCCAAGAAGGGAGAGCGGTGATGCCGGTCCTTCACATCTACGGCCAATCCGCCCAGCACTCGGAAGCCTACCTGCTCGGTAATCGCGAGGGGCTGACCAAGCTCCGGGACGCCATCGACCGAGCCATTCAGACGGGAGAAGGGTGGCACGAGGCCTTCGTGAATGACGGCGAGGGGTTCGCGACGATCGTGGTTTGCCGGGATCGATCTTTCACCGATCCCTGGTGGCAGAACATCGCGAGGCCTTACACGGATGAGTACGCCAGGGATACCCGGCCCGAGGCCGATGGGCCGTGGAGTATGGCCGATCGGAGCTACGCGGAGATTCGCGAGACCTGGAACAAGCAGAAGGGAGAGCAGGCATGAGCCAAGAAAGGGGATGCGTGATGTTCTGGGTTTGCCGAGTGTTCGGCCACAACTGGTATTACCACCGCGACGACTCCTGGATCTGCTGGCGATGTAAAGAGGTGGTGAAGGCATGACCGACGCTGAAACCTGCCGCTCCCGTGGCTGGGGAGTCGGCACCCGTCTGATCGGGTCGGAGGCGGGCTGGAATGGCGGGCCTGATACGAGCAATGTGATCGTCATCACGGCCATCGGAGATCGCTCGATCCTCGCCCGCTGCGTCGAGCACAACGGAGCGCCGCACCCATGCCGGGAGCAAAACTGGACCCTCGCGCTGAGGGATTGGAAAGAGGTGAAGGCATGACCCGTATTCAGCAGGTCCGCGATCTTGCGGCAAGCATCCGGGATCGGAGAGATCGGGGGATTGTGCCCTTTGTCCCGATCTTCACCGATGAGTTGGTCTCGCTGATCGAAGGGGTGGCGGATGACCTGGAAGAGGCTCAGGCCGCCTATCACCGGCTGACGGAAGCGGCTTGCAGGGAGATTGAGGTGAGGACGTGCCAGAGTACACCATCCCCGGCAAGCTGATGCCTAAAAAGCGGCCTCAAGCAGGCAAGGGGCGGGTCTTCATGCCCCGTGACTACCAAATCTGGAAACAGGCCGTCCGCGATGAGTTGGCGGCCTTTGCTCCGACTCCGACCCTTGCCCCGGTGGCGATCGGAGTCGAGATTCGGGGGCCGTCGAGGGGGCGGGGAGACGTGGATAACCTGATCGGGGCGCTGATGGACGCGATACAGCCGCCACGGGCAAGGGGAGACGTTCGAGCGCAACGGATTCTCGAGGCCGCATTGACGATCGAGGAGCGCATGGCCATGTCCCCCGGCTGCCTGATCGGGGATGACAGCCAGATCAAGGAGATCCTCTACTTCCGATGGCGCAAGGCGAAGGAGTACGCCGTGACCATCCGGCTAGAGGAGCTTCCCGAGGCCGCACCGAAGGCCCGTAGCAGCCCCAGGAAGGCGGCAGCAAGTGAATGAGACAGAAACCCTTACAGAGCGGGCCGCACGTTGGTTGCAGGCCCGCTTGGCTTTAGAGGATGACAGACATGGCTCAAATGTTGAACCCGCCGATCAAGTGGATGGGCGGAAAGTCGAAGCTCAGAGAGCGCATTATCTCGGAATTCCCAACTCATACGACATACGTTGAGGTCTTTGGCGGCGCTGGCTGGGTGCTGTTTGGCAAGACGCCTTCCAAGGTCGAGGTTTACAACGACATCAACTCGGAGTTGGTGAACTTCTATCGAATCGCCAAGCACCGCCCCGAGGCCCTGGTGGATGCGTTGGACTTGCTGCCCGTCTCGCGGGACATCTTCCACGATTGGAAGCATGCCGACCTCTCCACCATGAGCGACTTGGAACGGGCCGCTCGCCTCTATTACTTGCTACACCTGTGTTTCGGTGCCCGGTTCTCTGGGACGAAGCCCCAAAGCGACCTAGGGTACTCGCTCGGATCAGCGCCTGGATTCAACCCGGACCGCGTACAGGATGACGTGCGACGGGCCTTCGAGAGGCTCAAGCGCGTCTACCTGGAGAATCTTGATTGCATTGAGCTCATCAAGCGCTGGGATTCGCCCGATACGCTCTTCTTCTGCGACCCCCCCTATGCCGGTACGCACGGCTATGGCGGGGATGGCTTCAAGGAAGATGACCAGCGGCGGCTTGCGGGTGCACTCAAAAGCATCAAGGGGAAGTTTATTCTCACCAACTCCGACCACCCGCTAATCCGCGAGATTTACGACGGCTGCAACTTCCAGGAGGTGGACGTGTTCTACTCGGTCGGCACGGCAAAGGTCGATGGGGCTAGGGAGCGAGAGGGAGAGGTCATTGTCACTAACTACCAGCGACATGCAACCCTCTTTGACGAGCAGAAGGGGGCGTAGCATGAAAGAGACGCAAGCAAGCATTTACCAGTGGGTGCGGGAGACGTTCGGGGAGCCTCGGAGTAACTTCCAGATCTTCGAGAGGGCGCAGGAAGAGTTTGACGAGGTGAATTTTGCCTTGGTCAACGGCTCTGTTCCGGAGATCGTCGTCGAGGAGATTGCCGACGTGGTGATCGTCCTCTCCCAGATTGCCGAGCGATTGGGAGTGGACCTCGCTGATGCCATCGACCGGAAGATGGCGATCAACCGGGCGCGGGAGTGGAAGACGGCAGGTGACGGGACGGGGCAGCATGTGGAAGGGGTGAAGGGATGAAGGCGGTTCACAAGTTCAAGTTGGGTCCACGCTACCCGTTCGAGGTCGCGATTCAGCCGGGTTACAAAGTGCTCTCGGTCAAGACGCAGGGCGATGACATCGTGCTCTATGCGCTGGTGGATCCCGAGCGCGAGCCGACCGCCAAGCTGATGGCCTACGTCTTGCCAACGGGCGCACAAGGCGAGCTTCCCGAGGCGGCGCGGTTCGTGGATACGGTGATGTTCGGCGGCGGGGCGCTGGTGTTTCACGTCTTCATCTCGGAGATGATGGAGCGGGGCGGGCGGTGCATGTGTGGAGTCCCGGTCGTGTTCGGAGCTCTCCTCTGTGGTGAGTGCTGGGCCGATGCGAAGAAAGGCGGTGCAGCATGACCCCAGCAACCCAGCAGCAACCCGATCCCAGGCCGGGCGGGGTGAGCGTTACCGATCTGATGCTGGCTGACCCCTACACCCCGATATTCATGATCCCCGACTTCATCGCCCGCCGGGAACTCGGACGGGAGCGGTACGGGGTGGAGCTGACTACTCACAATGGCCGTGATGCACTCGTTGACGCGCTGCAAGAGGGGTTAGATCAATGCCTCTACCTGCGACAGGTCTACGAGGAAGTCAGAAGCGAGAACGCGGTGTTGGGCGATGAAATTTGGTGCATGTATGACCAGGCCCTCCGCTTGACCATAAGGATCCGGAGCGCGATTCGCAGGAGGGAACCATGAGCCACACACCAACGAAACAGGCCCGACTTGACTGTATCGCCCGCACTGGAGAGTGCGGGCGTTCTTGCTCCCATGCCCTGGAGTCGATGGGCTGGCGCTGCGGGATCAAGTGGGATCAGCCCGAAGTGATTAAGGCCTTGGGTAAGCCGACCGAGCCGAGGCCGACGTTCGAGGAGCCCGCGCGACCCAAGGCGGTGAAGTCCTGGAGTTGCGAGGATTGTGGGGTGCAAGTGCGCTGGATGACCAGACCCATGGTGACGTGCAAACCATGCAAGGCAAACAGAAAGATCGAGCGAGCAAGGCAACAGAAGCAGGAAAAGCAAGATCTCCGAGATGCCGAGGTGAGGGCATACGGCGGCATTGATAGTGCCGAGGTAATGAGTCGCTACCAGATCGGCCTCAACACGCTGAATTGGTGGCGAAAGCGGCCGAATCCGATACCTTTCCACATCATCGGGAGCAAGGCCTTTTACCGGGTGGCGGAGGTGGACGCGTGGCTGGCGGAGCATGAGCCGCTGAGGCGAGCGGGATAGGGGGGATGATGAAGACCAACAACGAAGCACGATTCTGGATTCTCGAGCCCGAGAAGGTGATTCCTGAGATGGAAAACTTCTTCGGCATCCGGAGAGGCCAGCGGAGCCGCTACCTTCAGCGGAAAGACTTCCTTCCCGACACCCTGAGCCACATGCAGCCAAAGCAACTCGTGGATACAGCGACTCATTCCGGATTCATCCCGATCCGGATGGGCGAAGATGGCAAGCGGCTTATTGCTCGCGACGTGGAGAAGATGCTCGGCGGCGTGGCGTGGCGCTTCATGCACCAGGCCGTCGAACACCTCGGACAAGTCGCTCCCGATGCCTACAAGACCCTCCACGCGGTTATGGCTCGCCTGCCGCTTGTGACTAACGAGATGATAGCCGAGCGGCTCGGTTATCGCGACGTTTCAACGGTTTACGACCACCTGAACAAGGCCATGGGGGTTGTATATGACTACCTGCGCTGCGTTGCGGATGGCTGGCCGGTCGAGAGTGGCGCTTAATGCGGTGTTACAAAACGCCCATGTTTTGAACCACGCTCATAGCTATGGATACGCCCACGTCAATCCCCTATAGTGGGTATTGTCCCTCGTTCCGCAAGCGGCGCGCTGACAATTCATCGTCCTTCTCGACTCCACACGCAAGAGGCCTCCTGAGCAATCGGGGGGCCTTTGGCGTTTCTCCGAGGTGCTCATGGCGTGGATTGTCACCAACAAGGGCGATCAGGATTGCCGCAGGTTGGCGGATCGTCACTACACCCGACAGAAGCCCGGCAACAAGCAGTTTTGTCGGCCTGGCCACAACCTAGTCTTGAGGACGCCAGAGGGTGATGCGGTCTGGGTGACGTGGCGAGGCATCCGAGATGACGGGCAAGACGCCTGGGAATGCACGATCTTCCGCAACGAGTCACAACACCTTTCGTCCGACCTGATCCGAAAAGCGGTGGAGATCACCCTGCGGGAGTGGGGAGCGCCGCCGCCCGGTGGGCTTATCACGTACGTCCAAGAGGCTCGGATCGCATCGGCGAATCCGGGCTTTTGCTTTAAGCGAGCCGGCTGGAAAACTGACGGCCGCTCCAAGCGTCGCAGTTACCTGCGGCTGCGGCTATCCGCCTGAGAGGTGCTCATGGATCAACATCTCGTCAACTCTGTGAAAACCCGCCAAGACGCATGGGTGGAGCACCACAAAAAGCGCGGGCCGGGCTACGAGGCAATCCTGGTTTGCGAGCGATGCGCCAAGGAGCACACCGCCTGGATCGTCCCTGAGTCGAATCAGGCAAGGCCGAAGTATTGTGGCCTCAAGTGTCGCCGGGAGGCCGCTTATGAACGGCGGAAGGCGCTATGACGTGCGCTGGCTGTGGCCTGGCTGGCATCCTCTTGCCCTTGACGATCGGGCGGCGGGTGGTGCTGGTCTGCATGCCCTGCATTTCGAGCGGGGCGAAAGTTTAGTCTCCTGCGTCGTCACATCTTGCGAGGCGATTAGTTCCGCTGCGGCCTAGTGCTGCGGTGCTCCGGGCAGCTCGGAGGCCTCGCCCATCTTGCACGGTAAGCCCTCGTGGTGAGCGCGGGGCAAAGGGTGAATGATCAGCGGGGCGCTTAGGGCGTTGACATCTCGCCCCCTAGACTCGCTGGTCAGCCGTGCAACCAATAGCCCGGTATGCGCCGGGTGTACCTCGCTGGCTCGAAAGGCTGACGGGGGAGCATCACCGAGTGATCGGCCGATGCGACGAGGTGGCCGCTCCGTGGCTGGAGCGGCCTTTAGTTTTGAAGATGGTCCGGGCAACGTGCGGAAACGCTACCTGCTGTTCCCGGGTCTTGAGGGGCGTGGCGCCTTGGAAGGGTTCGACTCCCTTCCCCTCGATTCAAGCCAGGCTAGCCCGACGGGGCGAACGGATGGAGCTCCACCGCCATCCTGCCTGGCTCTTTTATGAGGTGGCAATGAAAGGTGGTTGAAGTGGACAAAGCGATTCAAGCGGCGATGCCCTCGGTGACTGAGGCGATCTCCAGGATGGCGCAGTCACTCGGTATTGCGGCGGAGCATCTTTATGGCGTCCTGATCAAGCAGATGGTTGCCGAGGGCGTGGCTTACGCGTCTATCTGTGTTGTCGTCCTCTTGCTGTCGCTGGCATTGGCGATCGGAAGTATCGTCGCGCTAAGGCGTGCGCTTAAGGGTGGGTCAGAGGCTCTTTATGGGGTTGCTCTGGTCACGGGGATTCCGGCCTTGATGATAGGCGTCATAGCTCTCACTGAGCTTCCTGAGAACGTGATGAAGACGCTTAACCCGGAATACTACGCGATCGAGCGAATCATAAAGCAGCTGAAGTAGTTCTGAGGCAAGCAGAGGAGGGCGGGGTGATGAAGCTGATTGAAGTGAAGGCCCTCACGCTAGTCGAGGGAGCGTCTTACCAACTCCACGTTGACGCCTGGGGCTTGTTCTGGCTCGCGGTGGGACTGGGGATCGTTTGGGCGCTATGCACTAGCCCATCGGTCAAGATCAACGTGAGAGGGAAGGGCGAGTGATGAAGAATTTATCCTTCATGGTGATGTTCGCCGTGATGCTGACCTGGCAAGCGATGCGAGGCGAGGTGGCCTGGGCGATGCTAAACGCCGCCTGCCTGACCTACTGGACTTGGCGGGCGATTGCCGGTGATAACTCACCGCTTACAAGGCGCTAGGACGAACGCAAGGTGATAGGCCTATGCAATCCCTATCCGGTGAGCGTATGGCTTGCTGGTGAGGCGCTGAGAGAGTGCTAGGGGTGCCTAGGGCCTGAGAGTGAGGCATAGGCCCCCATAGGTTCTTCCGGGTGGGTATTATGCGCGGCTACACGGGGGCGCGGTCTTTTCCTAGACGCAGAAATCCCCATGGGGGGTTCCGGTACCAGTGGAGGCACGATGGCAACCCAAACGGAGATTGCGAAGCACCTTGATCTGAGCGTGCGGAAGGTCCGGGACCTGATGGCTGATGACGTCATCCCGAAGGACGGCGACCTTGACGCTTGCCGCGTGGCCTACATTCGCAACCTTCGCGAGAAGGCAGCAGGCCGGAGCATGAGCGGCAGCGGGAGCGGCGACTACGAAACCGAGAAGCTACGACTCACCAAAGCCCAGGCCGACAACGAGGAGCAGAAGGCCGAGAAGTCGCGCCTTGAAGTCGAGGCAATGCGAGCCCGACTCCTCGATGCCGATCGGGTCTTGCAGATGTGGACCGGCATGACCGCTGCAATGCGAGCCAAGATGCTGGCGATCCCGAGCAAGGGCGCGTCCCTGGTGATGGCGGCTGACTCGCAAGTTGAGAGGGAGGGCATCCTGCGAAGCCTCGTCTATGAGGCCTTGAACGAACTCGCGGAGAGGGAGGCCATGGACTATGTCAATGGAACCTTATCTGAATCTGGCGAGTCGCTGGACGTCGATCCTGAAACCGCCTCCGAGCCTGACGGTGACGGAATGGGCGGACACGACGCTCCGCCTAAGCGCCGAAGACAGCGCCGAGCCCGGGCAGTTCAGTAGCGCCCGAGCCCCCTACCAGCGCGGGATCATGGATGCGGTTTCCGATCCGATGATCCCCGAAGTCGTGGTGATGAGCTCGGCACAGGTCGGCAAGACCCTGCTCCTCAAGGCCATGATCGGCTATCACATCGACCAGGACCCGGCACCGATCCTCCTAGTGCAGCCCACCGTGGACATGGCCAAGACCTTCTCCAAAGACCGGCTCGCCCCGATGGTGCGCGATACCCCGGCCCTGCGAGGCAAGGTCAAAGATCCGCGCTCGCGGGACAGCGGCAACACGGTTCTGCAAAAGCAGTTCCCCGGCGGCCACATCACCCTCGCGGGCGCAAACGCTCCGGCGGGGCTGGCGAGCCGGCCTATCCGAATCGTGCTCATGGATGAGGTTGATCGCTTCCCGGCATCGGCCGGCAGCGAGGGCGACCCGGTATCACTGGCGAAGAAGCGCACCGCGACCTTCTGGAATCGAAAGATCGTCCTCGTCTCGACGCCGACCCTCAAGGGGATCTCTCGAATCGAGACGGCTTACGAGCAGTCGGATCAGCGGCGTTACTACGTGCCCTGCCCTCATTGCGAGCATTTCCACGTCCTCGAATGGGCGCGGATCTCGTACCCAGAGGGCAAGCCCGAACAAGCCGCGATCGCCTGCCCTGAGTGCGGCGTCCTGATCGAGAACTCGCACAAGCCCCGAATGCTCAAGCTTGGGGAATGGCGGGCGACGGCTGAATTCAAGGGCGTTGCAGGTTTCCACCTGAGCGAGCTTTACAGCCCGTGGCGCACCTTCGGGGACGTGGCCACGGACTACGAGCGAGCGAAGGACGACCCGCAGCAGCTCAAGACCTGGATTAATACCAGCCTTGGCGAGACGTATGCCGAGAAGGGGGAAGCCCCCGAATGGCAGCGTCTCGTAGACAAGCGCGAGGACTACCCGCTAGGCTCGGTCCCGGCTGACGTGCTCTTTCTCACGGCAGGCGTGGACGTGCAAAAGGATCGCCTAGAGATGGAGATCGTTGGCTGGTGCGCTGGCAAGCGGTCTTATTCGGTCGATTACCAGGTCATCATGGGCGACACCGAGAAGCCCGACCCCTGGGACGAACTGCGGGAGATCATCACGGGCGGGCAATGGGAGCATGCTTCCGGCATCCTCTTGCCGCTCAGGTACACGGCCATCGACTCGGGATACCGAACGACGCTGGTCTATGACTTCTGCCGCTCGGTAGGGATGAGCAAGGCCGCACCCATCAAGGGCATGGACGGCCAGCACATGGTCATCTCTCAACCTCGGCCCATCGACCGGAAGAAGGACGGCAAGAAAGCATGGCGCGGGCTCAAGCTCTACACGGTGGGATCCTCGGTCATCAAGTCCGAGATCTACTCCTGGCTTGGGCTGAACAAAGGCGAGGACGGCAGCGCCCCGCCTGGCTATATGCATTTCCCGCAGTACGAGGATCGGCACTTCAAGGAGCTAACTTCCGAGCAAGTCCAGATCCGCATGGTCAAGGGCGTCCCCCGGCAAGTCTGGGTGACGACTCCCGGCGTGCGAAACGAACCGCTCGACTGCCGAGCCTATGCGCGAGCAGCAGCGGCCATCGTCGGGATGGACCGCTATCGAGAAAGGGACTGGGAAGCATTGGCAAAGCAGTTCGGACCCGTCAAGAAAGCCAAGGGCAAGCCTGAGAAGGCCCCGGAGGCTACCAAGGAACCTGAGAAGCAGGAAGACACCCCACAGCCCAAGCCAGAGCCCAAGAAGCCGCCTCGAAAGAGGCGGTCTTCTTATTTGGATGGCTCTCGGCTGGAAGGCTACTTGTAGGAGGCCACAGCCATGGCATGGACAAACGACCAGATCCGAGCCTTGGAGATGGCCTACTCCCAGGGCGTCTTGGAGGTCGAATACCCGGACGGCACACGGAAGAAGTTCCGTTCCCTCGATGAGATGGAGCGGATCCTGAACCGGATGCAGAAGCAGGCCAGCGGGGCCACGCGCAACAGCGGTAGGCGCTTCGCCTACTACGACAAGGGGCTTTGACGATGAATCCGATTGACAGGCTGATTCTCGGCATTGCTCCTGGCTGGGGCATGAAGCGGCTCCAGCACCGCGCCGCCGCTCAGGTCTACGATAAGCGGGTCCGGAGCTACGACGCCGCGAGCAAGGGCCGCAGAACCAAAGGCTGGAACGCCAGCGGAACGAGCGCCAATGCCGAGACGGACGGCGGAGCGACCATCACCCGGAACCGCGCCCGCGACCTGGCCCGAAATAACGCCTATGCAGGCAAGGCCTTGACGGTCATCACGTCCAACACCGTGGGAACCGGCATTCGAGGGCAAACCAAGGGGCCGAACAAGACCCGCACGAAAGCGGCATCGACTCTCTGGCAAGGATGGGCGGAAACGACCGCCTGTGACTTCGACGGACGGAACGACCTATACGGCCTGCAAGCCCTCGCCATGGAGACGGCAGCGCGGGATGGCGAGGCGATAATCCGCTTCCGGCGAGACAAGAGCCTCAAGATACCGCTCCAGTTGCAAGTCTTGGAGGCTGACTTCCTGGACACGACCCGCCGAACCGGCGACAACGGGAACGCGGTCATTCAGGGGATCGAGGTCAACGCCGCAGGGAAGGCCGTGGCCGCGTGGCTCTACGAGCAGCACCCCGGCGATACCAACTGGCTAGGGCGTCTCTCGCGCAAGCACACAAGCCAGCGCGTTCCCATCGATCAGATCTCCCGCGTCTACCGGCAAGACCGAGCGGGGCAGCTTCGGGGCGTCTCCTGGTTCGCTCCCATCGTCATCCCGCTCCGTGACCTTGACGCTTTCGAGGATGCCCGACTCTTGCAACAGGTGATCGCCTCTTGCTTCGCCGTGTTCGTTCACGACTCGACCGAGGGGGAGCTACCCGGCTCATCCTCGACCGACGAGGCGGATCTCCTCGAGAAGATTCAGCCCGGCATGGTGGAATACCTGCCGCCCGGAAAGAGCGTCTCCTTTGCCGAGCCCAAGGCTCCCGAGGGCTACGCGGATTTCGTGCGCTCGGTCCTCCGCAAGGTAGCCGCCGGCATGGGAATCACCTACGAATCCCTGACCGGCGACCTAAGCCAAACCAACTTCTCCGGCGGGCGGATGGGCTGGATCGAATTCTATCGCAACGTCGAGGCCTGGCGCTGGCGGATGCTCATCCCTCAGATGTGCGTCCCGGTCTGGGAGGCCTTCCTCGACGCCGCTCGAATGTCCGGACAAGACCTCTCAGGCGTGGAGATGGACTGGATCCCGCCCCGTCGAGAGCTCATCAACCCCAAGGAAGAGATCGCGGCCATGACTGCCGAGATCCGCTCCGGGCTCAACTCCTGGTCTGGCGTCGTCAATGAGCGAGGCTATGACCCAGAGGCGCTCCGAGAGGAGATCGCCAGGGATGCCCTGGAGTTCGACAAGGCGGGCTTAGTGCTCGACTGCGACCCCCGCAAGACGACCCAGCAGGGCCAGCCCCGCGACAAGGCTCCCAGCAACCCCGGCACCGCGCCGGATACCAAGTGAGGTAACGCATGGCAGAAACTAAGAAGGTTGCACCGAGCGAGATGCGCGCCTCGTTCGTCCCTTCGACCTACGACCCGGAGAACCATACCGTCGAGGTCGTCTGGACGCAGGGATCGCGAGGAATGCGACAGGACTGGTGGACCGGAGATCGCTACTACGAAGAGCTTGAAGTCTCGGACAAGGCGATCAGGATGGAGCGCCTCAACATGGGCGCTCCATTGTGCGATACCCACCGCGCCTACCGGCTGAACGATGTGATCGGCGTGGTTGAGCGGTCCTGGGTAGAAGGCGGCGAGGGACGCGCCCTTGTCCGATTCAGCCAGCGCGAGGCCGTCAAGCCCATCGAACAGGACGTGGCCGATGGCATCCTAAGAAACCTCTCCTGCCGGTACAGCGTGCATCGGTTCGAGCGCGTCTCCGATGCCGAAGATGGACTCCCGGTATTCCGGGCGGTCGATTGGGAGCCTAGCGAAATCTCATTCGTTCCTATCGGCTTCGACATGGGCGCTCAAGTCCGAAGCGAACAGCAACCGAAATTCACCGAAGCCGAGGTTATCGACACCCGGCGCCAAGCTATCCCCGCCGCCCCTTCGGCCCCCTCTTCGGAGGGGGCTTCGCCTTTGGGGGCTACCCAACAGGAGGAAACCAGAACCATGCCTAACACCAACACCCAGGGCGGCACCACCGAAGCGACCGCTCCCGACCTCTCCCAGATCCGCGCCGAAGCGACCAAGGCGGAAAAGTTCCGTCAGTCGGAGATTCAAACCCTCTCCCGCATGGCGAAGCTTCCCGAGGCCTTCGCCCGTGACCTGATCGATCGCGACGTTCCTCTGGACGAGGCCCGCAGCCAGATCAAAGACAAGTGGGCCGCTGAGGACAACGTGCGCACCGTCTCGACTCCCGACGTGAGCGTGACCCGAGCCGAGCAGGATACCGTCCGCGCCGCAATGCAGGACGCGATCACTCTCCGAGCCAACCCTCGCGCCCGCCTGGCCTCGAATGAAGCCGATCAGCGCCGCGCCGCCGAGATGGCCCGCGAGTTCCGGGGCATGGACCTGATCGAGATGGCCCGTGACGCCATCGAGCGGGCCGGTGGTCGCACCCGTGGCCTCTCCCGCCGTGAAGTCGCTCAGGCGGCCCTCGGCATCAATGACGGCGCGACCCGCTCGGCCGGGATGCACTCGACTTCGGATTTCCCCGAGATCCTGGCCTCCACGGTTAGCCGCTCGCTCCGGCAGGCCTACCAACTGGCGCCCAAGACCTTCGAGGCCTTCTGTCGCCAGTCCACCGCACCCGACTTCCGGCAGAAGGCCGTTACCCAGCTCTCCGAGCTTTCGGCCTTCCAGAAGATCAACGAGGGCGGGGAGTACAAGGTCATGACCTTCGGCGATGGCGCGGAGAAGTACAGCCTCGCGAAGTACGGCGGGATCATTCCGATCACCTGGGAAGCGCTGGTGAACGACGACCTTTCGGCCTTCGACCGCCTGCCCCTGATGATCGCGGAAGAAGCCGCCGCCACCGAAGCGGATCTGGTCTACGCCATCCTGACCGGCAATCCGGCCTTGGCGGATACCATCGCCCTCTTCCACGGGGATCACGACAACCTCCTGAGCGCGACGGCCATCACCGATACCAACCTCGCGTTGGGTCGCGCCCTGATGCGGAAGCAGACCGGCCCCAAGGGTCGCGTGCTGAACCTGGCTCCCGAGTTCCTGATCGTCGGTCCCGACAAGGAAGGCGAGGCCAACAAGTACACCTCCGCGTCGTTCGTCGCCGCCAAGGCTTCGGATATCAACCCGAATTTCAATACCTCGCTTGAGGTCATCGTTGACGGGCGGATCAGCGGCAACAAATGGTTCCTGGCCACGTCGCCCAACCGGGTCGATACCATCGAGTACGCCTATCTGGAAGGCGAAGAAGGACTCTTCACCGAGCAGAAAATGGGCTTCGAGGTTGACGGCTTGCTCATCAAGGCCCGTCACGTCTTCGCAGCCAAGGCGATCGACTATCGAGGGATGATTTACAACCCAGGGGCATAGCCCTCACCCAGCAACCCACAGGGGGGATCAATGCGATCCCCCCTTTCCCATGAGGACTGAACCAAATGAATAATTACGTTGCTAAGGGCGACACCGTTACCCTCACCGCCCCCGCCGCGCTTGATAGCGGTGACGTTTTCCAGGTCGGGACCATCATCGCCGTGGCCGTGGCCGACGCCGAATCGGGCGCCGAAGTCGAGGGCAAGCGCACCGGCGTCTTCGATCTCTCGGTCAAGGGCATCAACGACGACGGCGGCTCCGCCGTTTCCATCGGTGACCACCTCTACTTCGTCAATGGCGACACCCCCAAGGTCAGCAAGAAGATCTCCGGCAACTTTGCAGGCTTCGCCATGGAGACGGTTGATTCCGGCACCACCGCCACGATCAATGTGCTTCTGACCGGCGGTCCTGGCCCCGGCACCGCTGACATTCTCGCCGGAGCGGTCGGGACCTCTGAGCTGGCCGCGACGGCTGTCACCACCGCCAAGATCGCAGACCTAAACGTCACCGAGGGCAAGCTCGCGGCCCTGTCCGTTACCGCTGCCAAGCTCGCGGCTGATTCGGTCGAGACGGCCAAGATTGACGACGGAGCCGTTACTGCCGCCAAGCTCGCGGCTGACGCAGTTGAAACCGCCAAGATCCTCAACGCCAACGTAACCACGGCCAAGATCGCAGACGCCGCCGTCACCGCCGCCAAGGCTCCGGTTTTCGTCTCGACTGAGCAGACCGGCGACGGCAACCCGCAGAACGTCGCACATGGCCTGGCAGCAGTCCCCGCCCTCGTGCTGATCTCGGTCACCGAGGATCCGGCAGGAACCGGCTTTGACGTTGCTGAAGGCTCTCACGATGACACGAACGTCATTGCGACCGTGACGAACAACGTCAAGTACAAGGTGCTCGCCTGGGCTTAGCGAAAGGCTGGTGATCAGTATCTAGGCCACATCGCCCCGCGTGACCGCTTATGACGGGCGCGGGGCGGGCGGTCTGGCAGGAGGACAGATGGCAGACTACACAACCCCGGAGAACGTGCTGGACGAGCTACCAGACGACGTTTCAGCGGCCATTCAGGCCAAGATCCCCGGCTGGATTACCGGCGCATCCGCTCAGGTGGACGCAGGGCTCCCCGGCTACCCCGCTTTTCAGGCCATCACGGACACGCCCGCGACGCCCTCGCTGATCGAGGAGATTACCCGGCTCCTGGTGGTGGATCGCGTGATCCGCAAGCTCGGGCTTATACGTCGCTCCGGTGAAGAAGAGGCGGTGGAGACTTACCGAGCGCAGGCGGATCGCATGCTCCGACAGCTTGCCGATGGCGAGCGCGTGATCCCGCTGGATCAGATGCCGTAGGAGGCCCCATGGAGATCAGGCTGGCATACGAGGACCGCCGCGCAACCGCCATGCTTACCGGCCTCGGTCACGACTTCGAAGACTGGCGAGGCCCGATCAACAGCTACCGCGCCTACTTCTATGGCGAGGTGAGCCAGCAAATCAAGCTTGCAGGCTTCGGGGCAAGCGGCGGGATCGCCCGTGGCGTGGCCTGGGCTCCCTTCGCCCCGCAGTACACCCGCAAGGACGGAACGATCGTTTCAGCCTGGGGCGGCGTCGCGAAGAAGAGCGGCAAGGGTCAGGTGCAAGGCAAGCGCCGGCGGGACGGAAGCCGGGTCACGATGGCTTCGCGGATGCTGGACGTGAAGCCCTCGGCCTTGCTGACCGTCCGACACCTAACGAATACCGGCATCGAGATGACTACGCATGGCGCATGGGCCGCGCAGCAGAACTCCATGCGCCAATTCCTCTTCTACCAGCAGCCCAAAGACGTGGACAAGTTCGAGCAGATCGCGCAGCGGTGGGCTAGCGCCATGGCCCGGAAGCACATGAGGAGGGCCGATGGCCGCGCCAACTGAGGATTATATCAACCAGGCTCAAGACGAGCTAATGGCCGTGTTGCTGGCAAGTCCCGACTTCATGGCCGCGTCCGCTCCCGATGCTCCCGAGGGCGCTTCCGGTGTGATCGCCTGCGTGGAAGACGACTTGCCGGAAGCCAAGCGTATCCCAAGCGACAAGCTCCCACATTGCAGCGTCGTCTACCTGGAGGACGGTCCGGTCTGGGAGGACAGCGCAGCGAGTGACACGGACTACCAGATCACGATCGGGCTCCGCCTCTATCACCGAGGCACCGATCGCCGGGAAGTCTGGCGCAAGCTCAAGCGAGCAACCGCCATCGTCGCGAAGCTCATTGCTCTTGAGATGAGTCCCACCGGCACCAACTTTGACGGCTTCGCCACGCTTGCCCGATACGAGGGCGGGACGGCCATCGACACCGAGGAAGATAGCGGCTTCGGGGCCATGCAGTTGGTTCGCGTCACCATTCAAATCTCCCTCCCCGATTACGAGGACACGCCATGACGAAATACCCCGGAGCCGCCCCAAGAGCGGTCAAGATGACCCCCGGAAGACCCTCTGAATACTTCCTTCCCCAGGACCCCCGCGCTGGCGCATACCAGCCGGGGGTTTCCTATGTTTTGGGCCGCGACCTGACGCCCGAGAAAGCAGCCGCGCTGGTTGCCGGTGGCGGATACACCTACACCGAACCTGACGAGGCTCCAAGCGCCTCTGAGACGCCCCCGCCGGAAGAACCGGCTATCGAGGAGGATGACCGATGACCGTCGGAACTAAGAATATGGCCGGGTGGGGGCTGGAGAGCACCTTCGGGACCGCCCCCGCCGCACCCACCAAGGCATGGCCCTTCAAAGGCGAGCGCCCCACCGCCCGCGCTGAGTTTGCGACCGATGAGGACACCCTCACCGGAGTCCAAGAGGCGGGATCGGAGTCCATTCCCGTCCGCCGCTGGGTGGAGGCCACTCGCGAGATGGACGCCCGCATGGACAATATCGCCTACTGGCTCCACAAGGCCCTGGGTGGACTCAGCACTACCGGAGTAGGCCCCTACGTCCACACCATCACCAACAACGGCGCAGAAAAGCAGAGCATCACCGAGTTCTGGTATGACCCGCTGGTCACCTCGGCCAAGCTGGAAACTTACCCCGGGCTAAAGCCCCAGCGCCTCACGCTCAGGAGCCAGGTTGGCGGCAAGATCAGCCTCTCCGTTGACCTGATCGGCAAGGGCTCCGAAGGCACGACGGGCACCGCTGAGGCCACGGCGACCATGTGCGCCCTGAACCGGGACGCACAGCTTACCCATGGCCACATCTCCGCCGCAACCGTTGGCGGGGTCGATGTGAAGGCGCTCCTCCAGGAGTTCGAGCTGGTCATCGAGCCGCAGTACAGCATCAACGACGAGATGGGCGCGGGCTCGCTCTACGTCCAGCAGATGGAATGTACGGGCCTGGTCATCACCACGAGGCTCAATCTCAACTACGCGGCTGGACCCAAGGGCCTGATCGATAAGGTGCTCGCTCAGACCAGCGCTCCGATCGCCCTGACCATCACCAGCAGCACCCACAGCGCGGTTCTGAACCTCTACAACGTCATGCTTGACGGCGGGAATCCCACCGGGCAGAAAGCCAAGTTAAAGCAGGCCCTCACCGGCAAGGCCTTCTATTCCGTCAGCGACACCAAGGCGATTCAAGCCGTCGTCACCAACGCAACCGCCGCATACGCGACCTAGCCAGCCTGGGCCGGATAGCCAAGATCAGGCGAAAAGGGATCCGCTCCTGTCCCCTTCCGGCCCACCTCTCAGGAGCTTCGATAAGGAGCAACCATGTTCGTTTTGACCAATCAGCGAGTAATCCACGAAGCCCCCTTCAGTAATGGCGTCGTTCTGCTTCACCGTGAGTTCGAAGGAGACGAGCGGGATCGCTACGAGAAGAACCTCGCCAAGATTTCGGGAGCGAAAGACTTCACCGAAAAGTACACGGAACTCATGCGCCAGGTCGCGCAAACCCTGATCATCGGCTGGAGAGGCGTTTTCGGAGACGATAAAAAGCCCCTCGAATTCACCGAGGCGAACCTCTTGGCCTTCCTCAAGCACCCGAAGTCGGAGCCGCTTTGGTTCACGGCGATCCGGAGCTACGCCAACGTTCGGCTACTGAAGCAGGAGGCCGATGACCTCAAGCCTGCCGAGCTTGGATCTGATCCGGATTTTTTGCCCGGGAAGTAGGGCGTTTCTATCGCAAGGAGAAGGCCATCCGAGAGGGTGGCCTTTCCTCTTGCGAGCTATGTCCCTACAAGGCCGATCTAAAGGCCGCCGGCAAGCGATGGGGAAAGAGGACCATCCGGGAGTACTGCCACGGCGGCAAGCACCCCAGCAAGAAGGGACCGGATGACGGATGCGCTCGCGCCTGGCAGGTCTGGCAGGGCGTTGGCTACTACCTTGAGGAAATGAACTTCGTCAAGGAGGGCTTTCCGCCGCTCTCCCACTGGACCCAGGAAGATAAGCGGCTCGCGCTCCGTGTCTGGAACGAATACGAGCGAATCAGGCGCGAGAACCACGAGCAAGACCGAGAGGATGGCTAGTCATGGCGCAAGGAACCGTTGTCATCACCGCGAAAGTCCAGGACACCGCGACCGCCCGCCGTGAGCTTGAGAGCTTGGGGCGGGCGTCTACTCAGGCGGGCTCCCAGACCGCCAAGGCCAATCAGGAGATCGCGGTTAGCTCCAGGATGGCGGCGGCTGAGACTCAGCAGCTCCAACGCCAACAGGCCGAATTTCACACCCAACTCGCCAAGACGGCAGGCTCCGTGGCCATGGCTGTGGGGCAGATTTCCATGCTCTCGGTCGCCGTGATGGAGGTTCGGGGGCACTCTGGAGCGGCAACAGCGACCCTGGCCGCGCTCACCGGGCGGATCGTTCCTCTCGGTATCGCGGTGACGGCCGCAGTTGTCGCTATCAGAGGGCTAGCGGAGTCCAGCGAATACCTGAACGAAACCGCAACCCCGGCGGCAGCGGCGGCAGAATCCGCTATGAAGTCGCTCGCCATCGTAACCGAGCGGACGGGCAACTCCTTCGCCGAGGCCGAAAAGGTTCTCGCGACCTTCGATGACGCCCTGACCTCGAAAACGGCGATCGCTCAATCGGTCCGGGTCTTTAACTCCATGAACATGAGCATGGAGAAGCAGATCGGACTAATCGACTCCATGCGGGATGGCATCGTTGCCATGGGCGGCGACGTAAACACCCAACTCCCCCTCATGGCCCTTGCTATCAAGCGGCAAGAGGGCGAATTGCTCGACAATATGGGCGTCGTGTCCACGGTCGAGCAGATGTACAAAAATTATGCCGCCACGCTCGGCACTACCTCGGCCAAGCTGAACCAGGCGCAGCGCGAAGAGGCGGTCATGCAGGGTGTCTTGGCTGAGACGGCCAAGTACACCGGAGCCGCAGCCGCATCGATGGACACCTACCAAGGCAAGCTCGCAGCGGTCGCGACCGAGCAACGGAAGCTCGCTGAGGACGTTGGCAATCTCATCATGCCCTTGCAGAAGCTCGGGGCTACCTGGGATCTCCTGACCACCAAGGCGCAGCGGTATCTCCTGGCTCGTGTCAAGGCGCTCCCCGGCGATTTCGTCACCGGCAACATTGGCGGATTAGGGCCGATGATCGATCCCTTCGCAGAGGGCGAGCAGCTAGGCCCCGCGACACCCGAAGCAGTCCAGAAGAAAATCAAGGAGCTGCAAGAGCTGAGCGCAAGCCTCAAGGAGATGCGGAAGGGCGGATATGGCCCCCTACTCCCCGGCGGCGGCGGGAAGGATGAACTCGCGTTTTACGAGGCCAAGGCCAAGGCAGACACGAAGGATTCCGAGGAATCCGCACGCACAGCCAGGCAGGATGCGGAACGGCAGCAGCGGGAAGCCAAGCAGGCCGCTGAGCGAATCGCAACCGATCAGAAGCGTGTCCGAGAGCAGCTCACCAAAGACCTCGCCCTGATCGACCTGGAAGGCTTCGACCGCGAGCGAGCCCAGACCATGCAGGCGCATCAAGAGCGGCTTCGGCTGGCTCACGAGAACAAAGAGCTGATGAAGCAATCCCGGGTTCTCTACTACGCCGAGATCGCTAAGATCGACACGGCTGAGGACCAGAAGCGAGCGGACGACCTTGGCACCAGGATCGAGCTAGAGACCAAGAAATATGTCGCCGATCGCCTGGCCGAAGAAAAGGCCGTGAGTGACTTGAAGAAAAAAGCTGATGACGAGTTGCGCTCGGGCATCACGTCCGGCATCAAGGCCGGACTTGACGGCGGTATCCCTGGCCTGAGCAGCTCCCTGGAGTCAGCGTCGAAAGAAGCTCTAACCAGCGGGATGGTGGCAGCCATTGAGGGTAGCGCGGCAAACGGCGTCATGGGGCAGCTTGGTGCGGCGTTCGCCAACCCGTTCGTTGCCGCGTTCGGGGTGGTGTTTACGGCGGGCCTGCAACACGTCCTCACGCAAGGCAGGGAGTGGAGCGAAATCAACAGCCGCTACACGAGCAAGGGGCCTGAACTTCCGCAAACCCACCAAGACATTAAGACGGTTGACGACCGCATATCGGGGATTAAGGCTCACCTCGGCGATCTGGAGGGGCAGCTATCAAGGGCGGGTGGATATAGCGACAAGGAGCGCATTGGCCGCGATATCGAGAAGAATAAATTGGATCTCGGCAACGCGGAGAGTCTCCGTCTGGCCATTGACGATGAGCGCAAGGTCATTCAAATGGAGATGGACGCAACTCGGGAGCAAGAGCTAGCGGCTATCGCTATGCGTGATGCTGCCAGCCGTGTAGCGGCCCAGCAGCAACAGGCAAATGACGCGTTCAAGAGCTTCCAGGAAGCGTCCGATGAATGGCTCGCAAACCAAGGAATAGATCGACCAGGCCAGCGAGCAGCAGATCAGGCGGGGATCTATGCAGGCGCAGCTAACCGGACCCTTGACGGCTACATGAGTGACCCCAGCGTAGCGGCTTGGGCCAAGGAACTGATCGTCGGTTATCGTGCGGACGGAAGCCTGTCACAAGACGAGATCATGCAGCTCCTCGGGCCGATGAACGGCGGAACCGCGATCGACGGACGCGGGGATATGTCAATCATCAATCCGACTGACGCAACCATGTTCCAGCAGCTATTCACGGCGTTACAGGGAATAGCAGACCGCGATCAAAACCGCGTCTTACCGACTGGAACACCGGAAGATCCCGTCTGGACGCGAAACAGGGAGATGGAGAAGATGTTCTCGTTCATGCAGAAGGAAGCGTTTTATCGGCCTACGGGACCCGGAACCCGCCGGGATGACTCAGGGCAAAGCGGCAGGGGGATCAAGGTAGGTGGGAAGCGCTAGGGCTTCTTGTTGGCAATGAAGGTATCAGACAGGTCGGATCCGGCCTGCCCGGTAATCTTTTTGCGATCCTTGCTGAGCTCACCGCTGTACATCGTCCGGCCGTCGTCCTGGTGAGCTATTAAAAGAGTGATCTTGGAGTCAACGTAACTCCCCTCAATGGCGCCTCCAGCCTGAGAGGCGCCATGCAGCTTCCCGTTTTCATCGAACAACGTCATAGTGAACGACGAGAAACCGGGGCGGACAACAATCCAATCGCCATCCAAGCTCGCCGGAAAAAAGGCCGAAAGGCCGGGGATCGAGGCGCAACCGGACAAGGCGAGAACCAACCCAACAGCAACAAAACGAGTCATGACAAAACCCTCCTTTGCTCGCCAGTGTAGCAAGGGAGGGCTGATAGTGCAAAGAAGGAGAGCCAGATGGTTACGATCAAGGTCACGATGAGCCAGATGGAAGCCGATCGGCTCCAACTACTCGCCAAGAAAGAACTGCGGACGGCCAACGAGCAGATCCGCTACCAGCTGACGCAGGGATTCAACGAGCAGCGGATCCCTCGCGGGATTAAACCTGAGGACCTGGAAGGATGCCCGCAGCTTGATCTAGCCTAGACCTTCGGCATGATCTTGACGCGCTTCAAGGCGTACTCGTAGACCTCAGCAAGGCAGCAAACGTTGTGATTCACGGCTTCAATGCTCAGTGAGCCATCCCCTTCAAGGGGCGTCACCTCGGCAGCAATCCGAGTGAGCGCCAGTGCTAGTTTTTCCTGGTCCAAGGTTCGATTCCTCCTGTAGTGGTGCAAGTTAGACGGCTCCATTGTAGGGGGAAACGTTCCCTTATCAAGCCCTCGCCCCCTCTTCGGAGGGGGTTTTCCTTTTGGAGGCCCCATGCGTACCGTCGATTCCGCCTATCTAAAGATGCTCGCCAGGATGGCCTATAAGGCCTCTTACGAGTTCCGCTTGATTGACCAGGACGATAAGGCCTATCCCATCCCTTCTAGGGCCGTCCTGAGCGCACCACCGAGCGCCGCAGTCGATACCGGAACGTGGGAGATGCCTGTCTCGATCATGGCCTCGCAGATGCCCGCAGGCGTCAGCCCTCAGCAGTATCACCGGATCGAGGTTGATCGCGTGGTGGCCGGCAACCGGATGCCCTATTTTCGCGGCCTGATCGATGAGGTAACGCAGGGATGGGCCAAGGAGAACGGGACCGTCGTCGAGACGATGAATCTCGCTTGCTTCGGGGTCCTGCAGAAGGCCAAGGGCTACCGGGTGGACTCGTTGCGGATCGATCCGACTACGCAGGACGGGCCATTCCAGATCAATGGGCTTTCCCGGCAAACAACCTGGGCGCCCGGCACAACCGTCACCGCTCCCGCATCGGAGACTATCCCCTACTACGGATCTTGGGAGTCCGGCTCATTGGTTCGGATTTTCACCGACGCCACCATGACGACGCAATATGCCATGGGTACGGATTTCACGATTACCGATGGAATTCCGAGGATCGTTAACTGGCTGAACACACCATCATCTACCCGTGTCATCAGGCACGCCATGCTGGAGCGATTCGTGCGGCTTGAGCAGCCGACGAGCGACGGGATCGTTGAAATGCCGATCGGGCGCGATTATGACAGCCTGTTCCACACTTCGATTCTTGAGATCGATGGTAGTTGGATCCGATTGGCGGATCCAACTGGCTACAGGTCCCCGCTTTATTTGCTCCATGATGACTTTGTCGTCATCACCACAGCGGCGGGAGCAAGTCATGTCATCAGCAGGCAGTATAATCAGGCAAACTCCGGGGGCTGGCTCCAGCTCAACGCGGCGATACCCGCAGACGTGGCAGTAGGGGATTCCGTTCGGAACCCTACCACGGAGTCAACATCCGCATGGGACGACGATCGGCTTTGGATGTTTTGGCAATCATCGTCTGGCTACGCTGGGACCGAATGGAACCGGCGGCTTTTCACGCCTCACCCGACTCTCGGAGTCGCAGTTCCGACGCCTCGGATTTGGTTTCCATCCGAAGAGGTCTGGGCAGACTCGGTTTTCCCTGATGGCGTTGGCTACATTCGGGAGGATGTTGACGCCAACCGGATCGAAGAGGCGGTTAAGACCATCCTGACGACCACGACGGGCCTCTTTGACGCTGCCGACGTGACCACGGAGCCAAGCGGCGTCTACGTCAAGAATCGGACGTGGAGCGGCGTTGACCTCTCGGACGTGCTGACCGAGTTCAAGGATCAAGCCTTCTCCCCAAGTACCTTCATCCACGACACCCGGGACGGCAAGATCACGATCAAGCCGTACAGGCAGAAGCTCGATCCCGATTGGGTGCTGCGGGGGATTCAGCGAATCGAGGAGACGGAGATCCCGGAGCCCATTACGGCTGTGACTATAATCGCCGAGGCACAGGAGCCGGTGAATCTAGCCGGGGAGTGGCTGTATGCGGTGGAGGACGCCGTGAACCCGGATCGCCTCACCGACACCAACAAGGATGCGGGCGTGGCTACTACGGCGACCGTTCCGGCTGACGGATTCGGGGTCAAGTTTCGGATCCCTACGCCTTCGCCGGAGACAATTCACCCCACCATTTCGGCGATCCGGATCACCGGGACAGGGCTAGTGTCCGCCTACTTCGCCGAGGATCCAGACAATGGCCCGTTCTACGTCCTGCCAGGGATGAATTTCACGCCGATCAAAAACGGCACGCTGGAAATAGGCGGCGACACCATTTCCAGGGTGATCACGGCTGCGGCTGGGTTCCTCGTCATATCATTCCAGGCGGTAACATCTGGGGATACTGAGCCCGGCAGCGTCATCACGCCCCCCACGTGCTCCGAGATTGAGATCCTGGCAAAGAAAACCGGCTACTGGCGTGCCGCCCTGACAGATGATACCGCCCTCGCGCCCGCAAACAACGGCGTGGATGAGTTCGGCACCATCTGGCGCCAGCCCGACGCCACGAAGCGCGAGAGCTACCGCTTTGCCCCCACGGCCTACCTCAAGCGCGTCCAGCCGCTCTATCCGACCAAGGCGAGGGATCACGTCCTATCCATGTCTGGAATCAGCCAGCAAGACACCCGAGACTACAGCGAGCGGTGGCAGGATGAATTTCTGAGGGCGGGCAAGTCCTACACGGTCACCGCTCCCTACGATGACCGCGCAGAGCTGGGAGATACGGTCGCCGTGGCATGGCAGGGTTTCCGAAAGGATCTCTTCCTCTGGGGCATCCAGGGGCCATCCAATCCCCGCGAAGTGCTCGCGACGTACCAATTTATCGATTACTCGCTCTAGCCCTCGGCACCGCGCCGGGGGTTTTTCTTTGGAGGCACCATGGCAACTCAACCCAGCGTTCGCGTCAACGGTTATGAGATCGGCACCCACCCCATGCGCCGGATCGTCTGGGCTGAGACGGAGGGGCTCCTCGAAGCGACCAAGCCAGCCCAGTGGACGAGCTTTGAGACGTTCTCCGGCCCCGGACGGAATCACGGCGGTGACATGGACTATCCCGCCCGCCGGCTCTCCATCGTCGTCCGGATCAGCAAGCAGGATAGCTTCCTCGGCAAGCATGAGGCCCTGGCCGCGCTCTCCGAGATCTTCTCCGGCAAGCCCGCGATCGTCCAGGTGGGCTCCCTCTACGTGGAGGCTGAGTTTGCGCCAGCGCAGATCGTGAAAGACGCCTGGAAGCTCACCGCTGGCTACCTCACCGTTCGCTTCGACGGCGAGGCCATCCCCGGCACCTACTTCGGGGAGTACGGCTTCGAGTTGGGCCGCGATCAGGGCGTCATCATCAACGACGACCGCCCCGACAACGCCTCGCTCATCTTCGCCGGAAACAGCTTCACCCTGACCGCCCCTGGCACCGCTCCGACAGAGGCCGTGGCGAGCATGACCAATACCTCGCTGGCCTCTACCACCGTCTACCTCAAGGGCGCACAAGGGCAGATGATGCCAGTCAACCTCGACGCTACGGGCTACGGGCGGATCGATGAGGCCTATGGCTTCCTGCTCTACCCCGGTGCCAACGCGATCACGATCGTTGACAGCGCGGGGGCCTTGATCGCGACCGGCACGTTCTCGACCTGCTTCTATGGGACGCGCTTTCGGTTCATCGGCAACAGCGACAACCGCATGGCCGATGGCTTTGTGCTCAACCACGCCCGCACCGCCTCCGCCACCTACCTCTCCACCGCTGGCACCCTGACCACGGCTGGGGATGGCGTGGCGCGGATTGGGGTTCCGTGGGTGACGCGGCGGAATCTGGTTGTCAACAGCATCCTGAACGGCACCACAGGGTGGACGCTCAACGCGGCAGGGACCGATCCCTCGATCGCCTACGGCACGGCCGCGAATCCCGTAAACGGCGCTGTGGATGCGTTCACGCTCACTGACGATTCGGCGGTCAATCAAGAGCGCATCATCGAGGAATTCACGATCCCAGCGAACACGAGCGCCTATCTGTCCTCGGTCTACGTGATGAAGAGCAGCGCCACCCACCTGCCTGCCCTGCGTGTGACGCTCGGATCGAACGCTATCCATGTTCAGATCAACACGAGCACCGGCGCCCTGACCAAGGTCACGGTATCTGGCTCCGGCTCCGGCTTCACGGTGCCGGGCACGGCCACCGATGCGGGCGCCTTCTGGCGGATCCCTGTCTCGTTTTTTGGGGATGGGGCATCGACCACCTCGCAGATCGGTCTGGTCCCTTCTACCGGCACGGTCGCTGGGACGAGTAGCGGCACGGGCACGGGCAGCGCGACCTTCTGGGGTCCTCAGTTCGAGCAGGCATCAGCTGTCACGCCCTACCAGCCCACCAACGCAACCGGGCCCGACCTCACCAACCCCCTCAACGGCGCGGGCCTGGTGCTGGAGGGGTCGGGGACGAATCTCCTCACCTACTCCCAGGACTTTGCCAACGCCGCCTGGACCAAGACGGGCATCACGGCAACCAACGCAGCTGACCCAAATGGTGCCCTGACCGCAGCCACCATGGATCTGACGGTTGTTGGCGCCCTGATCGACCAAACGACCTCGCAGGCATGGGGCACGGCGACATTCGATGGCTCGTTTTGGCTCAAGGGCAGCGCCAACGGGATCCAGGTCCAACTCCAGCTGATCCGGAGCGACACCGGAGCGACCGTAGGCACCCGGACGATCACCCTCACCACGGCATGGGAGCGGTACGACACTTCGGCAGTCGGGCCGGGGGCCGGGAACGTCAAGTGGCGCGTCACGCGAGTTTCGACCACCGGCACGGCTACGATCGCATGGGCTCAAGTAGAGGCGGGATCATTCACCACCTCGTATATCCCGACCACTGCGGCCACCGCCACCCGCCAACCCGACCTCTGCGGCATCGTCCCGCTCCAGCAGGAGCTGATCCACTCCCACGACCTCACGCAAGGGGCCGTAGGATCAGGAACCTGGAACCGCACGGCGGGCGCAAGCGTCACCAAATCCGGCGCCGCCAACACCCTGACGCTTGCGGCCACCACGGACGCCATCTATCAGGCCGTGACCCCTGCCAGCGTGGCCAGCACCACCAGGACGGCGGCAGCGCGGCTCAAGCTCGGCACCCTCTCCGGCTCGGTCCTTCTGCGCTTGCTGGACCAGTCGGGCAACGTGATCGCCTCGAAAACGATCGCCACGACCGACTTGCGCGCAACCGACACTCGAACCTTCTACGTGACGGGTACGGCGGCATCCGACGACACGGGGCTCAGGGTCCAGATCATCGGCAACAGCGGAACAGGTACGGTGATCGTTGAGTCCCTGCGGCTGGTCAAGGGCTCGCATCCCGGCATGGAGGTGCAGACGGGAGACACCGCGATCCCCGCTCCGGTATCCCCGGCGCTGGATCCGGCGTGGCAGCAGAATGGGCGGATCAGCTTCCGGATCCTCCCTGCGCCACCCACGCCGCCAAATTTGGCCGAGGTCTTGCTCCTGGGGATCCGTCAGAGCGGCGTCGGAAAGGGGATCTGGCGGCTCATCCGGCGAGATAGCAAAACGTCGTCCGATCAGTCCGTCGCCTTCGATCGCGCGCACGATGGAGCGAGCGGTTCAGGGGGTACGGCCGGTAGAGGGCTGCTTGAGAGTGCGTCCGGCACCGCATTTTTCAACAGCGCACCCCATGATGCGGAGCTTGAATGGACGAACGAAATCCGCGAATCCGATGGCGTCCGTGAGATGTGGCAGCGGCTCTACATCGACGGCGTGCTCGTAGCGTCGCAGGACGTTGCCGCGCTCTACGGTGCGACCGCATGGGCTGAGATCGACCCCTCGCGCCTGATCAGCGACGGCAACGTATTCTCGACGCTCTCGGACGTGATCCTCGACTACCCCACCCCCCGCGCGGGCTATCGGCAAGTCACCTAGGAGGACTCATGGACGAGCAAAAGCAACGACTCCTCGACAAGGTCAAGCAAATCCTTGACGGCATCGATCGCGAGGCAATCGATCGGGACGGATGGTGGGAGACGTCGGTAGGAGCCGACTTCGGACAAGGCATCCTCAAACAGATCGAGGAAGCCTTCGAAGAGGAGTAACCCGCAACCTAACCCCTGCCCCTGCCTTCGGGTGGGGGCTTTCACTTTGGAGGACACCATGGCCCAACCCATTACCGCCGTCGTCACCCACACGCAGATCCACGGCTTCTCCGTGGACGTGGACGCCCGCGCCCTCACCGTCACCTACTCCGAGGGCACCACCGACGAGGGCGGGAGCTACACCGAGATTCGCAGGCTCACCAAGACGATCGAGGGGCAAGCCTTCGCCGCTCTTGTCCTTCGCCCCGTTCGGATCGAGGAGCCCGCGCAGTCTTACCTCTCCACCCTCTACGAGGTCATCAAGGCCGATCTCTACGCCCTGCTTCCCTAGCACGAAAGGACCCATGCCCGTGGAAACTTACTTGATCGGACCCGCCATCTCCCTGATCGGGTCACTCGCTGCCTTCGCCTTCGGCTATGGGTCCCTGTCGGCCCGGTTGAAGGCCTTTGAGCGAGACATAGAGCACACCGTCTCCCGAGAGGAATTCAAAGCCCTCAGCAAGCGACTAGACGACGTCGTCTCCGAGCTGCGAGGGCTCCGCTCCGACTTGCTCGCGATCGTAAAGGAACGCCGATGAAGCTTCGCGCCATCTTCAAGCCCCTGATCTTCGAGCGCAGCGGCAAGCGGATCAGTCTCTCCCGCGCGCAATTCTTCCTCGCCTGGCTGACCTTCCTCCCTGTCTACCTGCGGGCGGCTCTGGCATCGGCCACCGTCCCCGACGTGCCGCAAGGGTGGGTTGCGCTCCTGGGAGTGAGCGGGGCCATCTACGCAGCCAGTAAGGCGATCGCTCAGAAAGGATCATCCGATGTCAACGACTGACCGCGCCCTAACCAGCCTACAGCCAGGCTTCAAGGCCAAGGTGGATCGCTGGCTGAATGACGTGCAAGCCGAGAGCAACAGCGCCACCGGTGCCCTTGCTGGGATCGAATTCGTGATTCTCGAGACTCGCCGCAGCTTCGACCGCTCCGACGAGCTGTACCAGCATGGCCGCACGAAGCCCGGTCCCATCGTCACCAATGCGAAGGCAGGGCAGTCCTACCACAACTTCGCCCTTGCCCTCGACGGCGGCCCGCAGTACCGAGGCAAGCCCTTCACCTGGGCATGGGACCGGGACCCCAAGCTCATGGCCGCAATGAATCGGATCGCCGACCTCGCCAAGCGCAGGGGGATCGATTGGGGTGGTCATTGGGTCAAGTTTCGGGATCTGCCGCACTTTCAGGATGCCGAGGCTCCGCCGCTATCCGTCTGCCGTCAGACCTGGCCGAAGGGCTGGCAGGGGATGAGCCGATGAAACGCCTTTACCTGATCCTTGCTGCCATCCTGGCCATCGCCCTGCCTCTAGGGATCGCCCTCTCGACGTGCTCGACTCCTGATCGCGGAAAACCTTTACCCGTGACGGATTCACGGATTAATCTCCCGGTAAATCATGCCATTTCCACCGCCTCGGCATCCCAAACCGTTCGCATCACCATCCGAAAGCCGCAAACCAAGGCAGCGAGCGGGTTACAGCCATCGACCCTCTCAGGGGCCCTACAAGCGACGTTTGAGGGTGCCCCGGTACGATCGGACCCCCCAGAATCGGGCGATGACGAGGTTATAACGATCGAGATGGCTCAGACCGTGGGAGCGGGGGCTGCATCCCACGCAAGCATCCCACATAGCAACGCAAGCTCCCAACACAATGCGCATGGGAGGATCGGCGTCCTCGCTGGAACTCTCCCTGGAGTCCTCGCGCTCGACTACCAGGCCGCGCGCGTCGACGTTCCCCCCTGGCTCCTCGGGATGCCCTTGGAGCTGGGAGTGGACGTGGCAGTAAACCTCGAAGCCGGAGCCATCGGAGTGACGGCGGGCGGGAAAGGATTCGCGGGCCTCTATGGCTACAGCCGGTGGGACCTGAGCGATCAGGGCGTGGCTCTTGGCGCTGGCCTGAGATTCTAGCCAAGACTACCCGTGACTAGCGCAATCCCGCTAGACTTCCCCCGGCTCCGGCTGGGGGCTTTTTTTGTGCGTGGGTACATTTTGGGTACATAACCCAAATTCCCGCTCCAGCGGCCAGGCAATGAAAAGCGCCCTGAAACTCAGTCAGGGCGCCAAGTGGGCGAGGCGGGAGTCGAACCCGCACAGAGTTTCCTCCGGCCGATTTTAAGTCGGCTGCGTCTGCCATTCCGCCACTCGCCCGCGGAACGGGAATCAGCATACCACGATCAGGGGATGGGAATGGGTATGGCCTCGGTTGGTGGGGTCTTGCCGGTGAAGTGCACCGGGATCTCGCCGGTCATGCCGAAGCCCAGGCGTTCGCGCGCCAGGCGCTGGATACCGGGTGCGGCTTGCGAGAGGCGGATCTCGTTTTGGACTTCGAGTGCGCGCGTCTCGACGGCGCGTCGTTCCTGTCGGAGGATCGTTCCTTGGTGCAGGAGGCGCCACTCCTGGACCAGGAGCCGGCTCAGGTTGATCCCCATGGTGAAAGCCAGGATGAGGAGTAGCCAACGGAGCAGGCGGTTTTCAAGCGCCTGAGCGGCATTGGAGTGGCGAGCCACGGTTCCTCCGATACAGGGTGGTGAGCAGCCGTCTCATGATACCGATCGGAATCATCGGGGATCCACGATCATGGTCACAGATTAAAAACCTGCGCCATGGATTGCGCGAAGCGGCGGTAGGGGCGGTGGAGGGAGAAGTAGAGGCGCCCGAGGGATCCCTGGTGCCGGATCTCGGAGTAGGCGATGGTCCTGGCCCCGAACGACTCCTTGAACTGCGCGACACCAGCCAGGCCGTTGCTCGAACCCAGGTCCAGGAATCGTTTGCCGCGCGCGTGCCAGACGGCGGCGGCGTCCTCCATCAGGAGGTTGCTGGGGCAGTGCTCCATGAGGGCGGAGTCGGCGGCGCCCGCCAGGTAATGGGCGCCGTCCCCCCAGGCGCAGACGATCATGACGGCGGCGGGGCGATCTTCGTGGCGCGCCAGATGCAGGGAGACGTGGGGATCTCCCGCTCCGAGAACCGCCTCGTAGAAGCGCAGCGGGCGAATCCAGGTGACCTTCTCGCCCCAGCGGCGCAGGGAGTCGACGTAGAGCCGGTAGAAGACCTCGGCGGCATCCGGGGCGCGGTAGACCTCGGTGGTGATTCCCGCGCGCCGCGCCTTGTTTCCCCTTGCCCGGCATCCCCGGTTGAGGGACAGGCGCAGCGGCGATCCCGGGACCAGATCCAGGACGTGCGTCGCGTGTTCGAGGGTTTCCCAGCCGGCGAGGGGAGGAAGATGGGCATGGGTGAAGGGATTCCCGAAGATCTGGAGGTTCGGTGCCTTGGTGGCCAGGAAGGCGGAGATGGCTGTCAGCTGAGCGGGGCTGAGCGGCCACGGAGAGACCGGCCCTCCGTAGACTCCGGACTCTCCGGAGTAGGCCTGGCTCAGCAGTCCCTTGGCAAAGGCCTTGAGCGTCATGGGAATGAGCGCCCAGTTACCGTCCGGGAAGCGGAATTCGACACCGAGGGTCTCGCCGCCGAAGGCCGCGACCACTCCCTCCAGCCACATCGGGGTGTGGAAGTAGGTGGCTCCCGGACAGGTCGCGAGCTTCGATAGCCAGTCCTCGCGCGCGAGTCCCCAGTGAACCTCCATGCCCCCCTCCTTCCGATCCGTCAGAAAGATCTGCATGCTCTCAGCCTGCCCCGGGTTGGCGAATCATCCGGGCTCCCCAGAGCGCCGCCGTTCGGGCCGGTGCCAGCAAGCGCCCGGCCATGCCCTGCCGCTCCGCCGTCACGCCAAGCAACGGAACCGCTCCGAACGACTCCTTGAAGTAGCGGATGCCCGAGAGCGACCCGCTGGCTCCGAAGTCGTAGAACCTCAAGCCTCGCTTGTAGCAGAGCGCCAGTGCCGCCTCGGTGAGCGCGCTGGAGGCCGAACCCGTCTCGTGCCCCCGTTTCAAGGCGTAGATCACGCCGATTCCCACCTCGCCGTAGCTCGCTATCAGCCGCACGCCGATGGGGCGGCCCTCCTCGAGGACGAAGCAAAGCGAGAGATTCTCGCTGCCGTAGGCGAAGAGCCGCTCGAAGAAGGCCTTCGGTCTCACCCAGCGCAAGCTTACCCAGTCCGTCACGGCCTCCGCATAGACGGAGTAGAAGGTGTCCAGCTGTCCTGGAACCGGCATGGCCTGGAGCTGATAGCCTTCGGCCATCGCCTTGCGGCATTGCTTGCGCCGGCTCCGGGAGTACCGTTCCCTCAGGGCCGCGAGATCCGCCAGCGCCAGGGCCTGGGTGGACGTCTCGGTCATCCGGAATCCGAATCCGGGCAAGGGAGCGTTGAAGTAGTGCTCGAACGGATTGGAGGTGACGTAGAGATCCGGGTAACGCGAGGCCACGGCTCGGAAGGCCACCTGCACCCAGTCCATGGGCCAGGGCCTCGGAGTCACCAGCCCCCCGTAGCCGCCTCCCACGCCCGCCACGGCCTCTCGGATCAGGCCGCGGTACTTGGGGCGAATCGCCATCGGCAGCAGCGCTTCCTCGCCTCCCGGCAGCGTGATCAAGGCGGGAGCCAGCTCCATGCCGTAGGTCTCGGCGTTCGCGCGATACCAGGCGGGTCCATGATAGAAGGTCGAGCGCGGACATGTCGCCAGGAAGGCCGTCCAGTCCGCCTCCGTGAGGTTCCAGTTGATGCTTGCTATCATTGCTCCCCCTCGCCCCCCCCTCGCTCGCCTGGAAGGCGGCTCGCATGGCCAAGTCGCCCTTCGGATTCTCGTCGAAGCCGGAGGATCGTGCTTTGGAGGGAGGGACGAAGGGAGCTGTGAAAAAGCGCCTAACCCGCCCCGTCGAAGCGGCGAGTTCGGCGCGAGGCCCGGCTATCCGCCAGGCCCAAAGCGATCATGCGGGGGAGCACGAAGGATCCCATCTATCCTTGGCGGGATTGGCCAGCGGATGCGCGGTCGCGCGATCAGGTTTTCGAGACGCCGAGCATGCCGATCCCCTCGGACTGCATCCGGCGAATCGAGTTCTCGAGTCCCTCTCGCTCGAGAGGAGCCAACAACAAGCCGTTGCCCCCGGGGCAGAACCGGTGGAAGTCCGCCTCGCGAGCGATGCGGCGCTCGATGGAGGCCGTGAAGTCCCCGGGAAGCAGGTAGGAACGGGTGTAGGCAGGCCGATCGGTCACGCGGGGCAGGTTTCCGAAGTCACGCCGGTCCAAGGTCGCGAAGCGAACCGCCGCCTCGTCTGCGGCCTGCCCCGAGAGAACCATGTTGAGATCATGGCGCTCGGCCATGGCCTCCACGGTATCGCGCATGAGCCGGACCAGCGCCAGGCCGTACTCCTGGGCCGCGGGGCTCTCCCCGTGATGCTCTCCGTGAACGAGGGTCAGGGCCTCGGCCAGCCCCACGAAGGCGACGTTGAGCTGCCCATGGCGCAGGGCGAAACCCGCCGGATCGTTGGGTCCGAGATCCTCGGAGCCCGCGTGGAGGCCCTGGAGCATCAAGCGAGGAAGTTCGCGGGCCTTGAGCTGGCCCAGGACCGCCATGCGAGAAGCCAGGTGGCGCCCCGCGAGATCCAGCACCCGCATCAGGTGGGCGTCGAAGACCTGGTGGTCCCGGCGGGCCTGGAGCGCGATGCGGGGAAGGTTGATCGTCACCGACGCGAGGATGCTGCGCCCAAGCGTCGGCGCGCCGAAGCGATCGGGTGCCAGGCGCATGCCCCCGCCCAGGACCGGCTCGTCCCCGAAGGCGAAGCGCGGCATCATCCGGTCGGCGGCGAGGGCGGCCCGGAAGAGATCATGGTTGGGATCTCCCGCCGCGAGGTTCATGCCCGGCCGCAGGCGCATGACCAGCGTGGGGGCGTTCAGGGAGTGCCGGTTCAGGGCGTCGAGCAGCGCGAAGGCCACCCGCCGCGCATGCGGGGAGGGATCGACCCCGAACGAGAGAACCAGGGGGAGCGGCGCGTCCGAGCGCCAGGTCGGCATGCCGAGCGCTTGCAGCAACTCGGCGACCGCCGAGGCTATCTCTTGCTCGCTCGCATGCTCGAACGCGACGCCTAGCAGACTGTCGATGGATTCCAGGCCGAGCGAGCCGGAAAGCTCGCTTGACAAGGTTTGAAGGGCGATCAGCAGGCGCAGCACCACCGCGTGGGGGGGCGCATCGGGTTCGATGCCGTCCAGCAACCGATCGAGCGGAACGTTCAGGGCGTTCGGGGCCTTGGCGTAGGTATCCAGCCCTTCGACGTGAATGTCGCCGCGCATGTGGGCGACGGCTTCCTCTTCGGGGAGCATGCGTTTCAGGTGGTATTCCTGGCTGGCGGCGGCGCCCACGGCCCAGAGCATGCCGGCGGGCGATCGCGGCGGCGATCCGTCGCCGTCGTTCGAGAGCACGTCGTCGACGGCGAGCATGAGTTCGGATTTGCCCTCGCGAATCCGGCTGCGGCGGGCCCGGTAGAGGATGAAGGCCTTGGCGGCGCGGGCGAGGCCGGCGTCGATGAGGACGGCCTCGATGGCATCCTGGATCTGCTCGACGGTGGCGAGCCCGGAGTCGCTCTGGCGTTCGACCTCGCGGGCGACGCTGGCGGCCAGCGACTCCGCCAGTTCGGCATCCGCTCCGTGAACGGCCTGGGTGGCCTTGGCGATCGCCTGGGAGATGAGCTGAGGATCGAAAGGGACGATCCGGCCGTCTCGCTTGCGGATTTGCTCGAGGGCGGTCGGCATCACGATAGCGCTCCTTCACGGAGGTTGGAAAGCTCGGCGATGAAGTCCTCGATGCTGGAGAAGTGGCGGTAGACCGACGCGAAGCGAACGTAGGCGACTTCGTCGAGCTTGCGCAGGCGCGCGAGCACCAGGGCGCCGATTTCGGTGGAGAGGACTTCGCGGACGAAGCGCTTGCTGAGATCGGCTTCCACGTCGAGGCCGATCCGTTCGATCTCGGCGGCGGGGACCGAGCACTTCACGCAGGCCCGCATGATGCCCTGGCTGAGCTTGGCGGCGTCGAATCCCTGCCGGCTGCCGTCCCGCTTGATGACCATCAAGGGGACGGTTTCGATGCGCTCGTAGGTGGTGAAGCGGCGCATGCAATCGGCGCATTCGCGGCGACGGCGGAGGCAGGTTTCTTCTTCGAGGAGGCGGGACTCCAGGACCCGGCTCTCGGCGCTATTGCAAAAGGGGCAACGCATGGGGGTTTTCCTCGTGGGCCTTGGGCACGCCCCATTCTACCGCCCGAATGGCCCGCTGTCGACCCGCTACGCCCGCGGGGCGAGGCGGCCGCGCGGGACCGAAAACAGCTTTCAGGCCATGGTTAGCGAGCACTCACTCACCACCCTTGCTATAATGGAGAGCGCGGGCGCGACAGGCGGAGAGCGCGAGGCGCGACAGGCTTGCCAAAGCAGGTTGAAAATGGCCTAATATGGTGGGACTGCCAGCGTTTCGGTCCGATTGCGCACTGCCGAGCCGCCGCGGCCAGCCGAGGGCGGGCGAGGGTCATGATATCGGTCCGCATGGTCCGGGAAAAATCCGCAAAAACCCAGAGGAGGGTTCCATTGAAAATCCTGGTTTGTTTGAAGCAAGTCATCGACGTCGAACTCAACGTGCAGCTGCGTGACGGCCGCATCGTCGAGGAAGGCCTCCAGTACGCCATGAACGCCTACGACGAGTCGGCGCTCGAGGCCGCCCTTCAGCTCAAGGACAAGAACGATCTCGAAGTGACCGTTCTGAGCATGGGACCCGATCGGGTCACGGACGTGCTCAAGAAGGCCCTCGCGATGGGCGCCGATCGGGCCGTCCACCTCGCCGATCCCGCCTTCGCCGGCGGGGATTCGGGCGCTGCCGCCCAGGCGATCGCCGCTTTCGCCCGTGACAAGGGCTTCGACCTCATCCTGATGGGCCGTCAGGCCCAGGACACCGACGCCGCCGGCGCGGGTCCCATGGTCGCCGAGTTCCTCGGCCTGCCCCAGGTGACCAACGTCGTCTCGCTGGAACAGGAGTCGGACAACCAGTTCCTGACCCGCCGCGTCGGCGACGACGGCCGCGAGGTGGTCTCGGTGCAGACCCCCGCCGTCATCACCGTCTCCAACGACTTCGGCGAGGCCCGCCTGCCCACCATGAAGGGCATTCTCGGCGCCAAGAAGAAGCCCCTCGATACCGTCAGTCCCGCCGAGATCGGCCTAAACTCCGCTCTGCTGGGCGCCGCGGGATCCAAGACCCAGGTCGTGGGCCGCGAACGGCCCCAAGGCCGTGCTGCCGGCCGCAAACTGACCGGTGAAACCCCGGATCTCGCCAAGCAGCTGGTCGGCTTCCTGGTCGACGAAGCGCGCGTTTTGGCGTAGAAGGAGAACGCAATGAAAGTTCTGGTGATTGCCGAAACCAAGCAGGGCAAGGTCAAGAAGGCCACCCTCGAACTCCTGGGCGCGGCCTCGGCCTTCGGCGCCGAAGCTCACGTCCTCCTCGCCGGTGCGGGAGTCGCGGGCGAGGTCGAGACGCTCGCCCGCCACGGCGCGACGAAGGTCTACCTCGCCGACGACGACGCGCTGGCCATGTACGTCACGAGTCCCTTCGCGGCCCTCGCCGCCGAAGCCTTCCAGAAGAGCGGCGCCGAACTCGTCCTCTTCGCCGACTCCGAAGTCGGCAAGGACCTCGCCCCGCGCGTGGCCGCCAAGCTGAACCTGCCCTTCGTGCCCGGCGCCACCGAGATTCGCCCCGAGGCCGGCAAGGTTCTCGCCAAGCGAACCTCCATCGCCGGCAAGATCATGGAGACCATCGACGCCCCGCTTCCTGCCATCCTCTCGGTCAAGGCCGGAGCCTTCGAAGTCAAGGAAACCGGCGGCGCGGCCGAGACCGAAACCCTCGCCGTCCCGACCGCCGACCTGCGCGCCATCATCCGCGAAGTCCTGAAGGAAACCTCGGAGCGCGTGGACCTCGGTGACGCCCGGATCGTGGTGGCCGGTGGCCGCTCGGTACGCGGTCCCGAGGGCGCCAAGCTCATCGAGGACTTCGCCGACGTCCTGGGCGCCGCCGTCGGTGCCTCGCGCGCCGCCTGCGACTCCGGTTACTTCCCGCATGCATGCCAGGTCGGTCAGACCGGCCGCACCGTGGCCCCCGACGTCTACATCGCCGTCGGCATCTCCGGCGCCATCCAGCACACCGCGGGAATGACCGGCTCGAAGATCATCGTCGCCATCAACACCGACCCCGACGCGCCGATCTTCAGCATCGCCGACTTCGGGATCGTCGCCGACCTCTTCACCGTCTTGCCCCTCCTCACCGAGGAGTTCAAGCGCCTCAAGGCCGGAAATACCGTCGCCGTCTAGTCAATCGAGGGTCCGCGGACACGCGGACCCTCTCGCCGTTTTTTTCACTTAGAACAGGAGCCTCGCCGTGCAGCCGATACTCATTACCGTCATGCTGATCGCCGCCCTCGCCGCGTTCGCCTACTACGGCAAGGACAGGCTCAACCTGCTTCTGCGGGCCCGCAAGGACATCCATTTCGATAACCTCCCCGAACGCTTCAAGGGCCTACTGGTCTACGGGATCGGCCAGAAACGCCTGATCACCGGCGACCCGTCCTCGGGCTGGATGCATGCCATGATCTTCTGGGGCTTCCTCATCCTGCTCGTTCGCTCCCTCACCTTGATCGTCATCGGCTACTCCGAGCATTTCCACATCCCCACCTTCATCGGTGACGGCTACACCTTCGCCAAGGACATCACCGAGACCTTGGTCCTCCTGATGATCGGCTACGCGGTCTTCCGCCGCGTCGTCATCCGCCCCAAGCGCCTCGAGAACTCCCGCGACGCCTGGATCGTGCTCATCCTCATCGGGATTCTCATGGTCACCGACTTCCTCTACGACGGCGCCAAGTTCGCCCTCCACGACTGGGCCGCCGCCGAAGCCCGCTTCGCCCCGGTGGCCAGCCTCGTCGCCTTGCTCTTCGCCAAGGCCCCCACGGCCGTCAATCAGATCGTCTACCACGGCGCCTACTGGATTCACATCGCCACCCTCATGGGCTTCGGCGTCTTCCTCACCGTCTCCAAGCACATGCACGTCATCACGGCCCTACCCAACGTCTTCTTCCGCCGCCTGGACACCTCCGGCAAGCTCGACCTGCTCAACCTGGAGGACGAGGACGCCGAGAAGTTCGGCACCGTCACCATCGCCGACCTCTCCCAGAAGCAGATCCTCGACCTCTACACCTGCACCGAGTGCGGCCGCTGCAAGACCTCCTGCCCCACCTTCGTCACCGACAAGCCCCTCTCCCTCAAGATGCTCAACGACCAGCTCAAGCATCACCTGACGGATTCGAAGGCCGACCTCCTCGCCGGCAAGCTCGACGAACTGCCCCCCCTCGCCGGCAGCATCATCAGCCCCGACACCATCTGGGCCTGCACCACCTGCGGCTTCTGCGAACAGGCCTGCCCCGTCTTCATCGACCAGGTCCCCCGCATCGTCGAGATGCGCCAGAACCTCGTCATGATGGAGGGCGACTTCCCGCAGGAACTCAACAAGGTCTACAAGGGCATGGAACGCAACTCCAACCCCTGGGGCATCGGCTACGACAAGCGCGAAGACTGGATCAAGGGCCTCGAAGTGCCCGTTCCCATCGCCGCCGACGTCAAGGCCCAAGGCGGAAACCTCGACGTGCTCTTCTTCGTGGGCTGCATGGGATCCTTCGATGAGCGTAACCAGAAGATCGCCCGCGCGCTCGCCAAGATCCTCAACGCCGCCGGCCTCAACTTCGCCGTCCTCGGCAAGGAGGAAGGCTGCACCGGCGATACCGCCAAGCGCACCGGCAACGAGATGCTCTTCCAGGAACTCGCCAAGTACAACATCGACAAGTTCAACACCTACGATGTCCAGACCGTTCTCACCACCTGCCCGCACTGCTTCAACACCATCAAGAACGAGTACCCGCAGATGGGCGGCAACTTCAAGGTCATGCACCATACCGAACTGATCGACCAGCTCATCAAGGACGGCAAGATCAACCTCACCCAGGCCTTCGAGGACGTGATCTTCCACGATCCCTGCTACCTGGGTCGCCAGAACGGGATCTACGACCAGCCGCGCGCCATCCTCTCCGCCGCCAGCAAGAACGGTGTCATGGAGTTCGACCGGCACCACGAAAACTCCTTCTGCTGCGGCGCCGGCGGCGGACGGATGTGGATGGAAGAGACCATCGGCAGCCGCATCAACGAGGAGCGCGTGCGCGAAGGCCTGGAGAAGAAGCCCTCGGTCATCGCCTCGGGCTGTCCCTTCTGCCTGGTCATGATGAAGGACGGAGTCGCGGCCAAGGACGCTAATCACGTCCGGACCCTCGACATCGCCGAGATCGTCGCCGAGTCCATGATCATCCCCCTGCGGATGGCAAGCGGAGAGTAATTCCCCAGATAGCAAGACGGGCCCTCGCGAGAGGGCCCGTCTTGCTATCTGGGGGCTAGGCTTTTTCCTGGCAACAGGGACAGATCTTGCGCAGGAAGTCGAAGGAGTAGATTCCGGCGCTGTGGCCGTCGCTCCACTGGATCTGAACGGCGTAGTTCCCGACCGGCGCCACTTCCGCCGGAACGATGTTCGGCGGGATGGTACTGGGATCGAGAATCGGGGCTCCCGTCCACTCGTTGATGCAGCCGGCGCAGCGGCAACGCTCGCGGAGGTAGCGGGGGGGGAAAGAGCTTTGATGCCCGTCGCTCCAGTCGAGTTCGAGGGAGCGTCCCGGCCCGAGCGCCATGCCGGTGGGATAGGGCTTTTCCTGCGGGGTCATTCCAACCTCTTCTTCTAGCAATAAACGGTTATTGGGGCTTTCACTCCGCCAAGATCGCGTCGTTCAAGACTTGGGGCCGACCAGCCAGTTGGCTTCGGCCCGCGCGACGACGTCGCCCTCGCGATCGCGGATCAGGACCTCGATGGCATGCTCGCCCTTCTCGCTGAAATCGGGCAGGGTGAAGTCGCACTCGGCGACCAAGGGGCCGCGCGCTTTCTTGAGATAGGACATCGAGAGCGCGGTGATGATGGAGCGGGTCCCTTCGGGCATGGCGTAGGCGAAGGCCAGACCCGTGGCCATCTCGGCGAGGTTCATGAGGGCTATCGCATGCACCGAGTTCAGGTGGTTGCGGACGGCCTTGCGATCCTGCATGCAAACTCGCGCCTTGCCGGGGGCGAGTTCGAGAACGAGCGGGCGTACCGAGCCCGAGTAAGGGACCATGCGCCCGAAGAGGATGCTGAATATCTGCTTTCCGCCCAGCATGGGGTTCAAGCGATCCCACATGCCCCGGATCACCGCGCTGGGCGAGTTTCCAACCTTGCTCAATCTACCGACTCCTGCTGACGTTCCGTCCCCGCCGAGGGGGACGGCTGCTGCTCCGACGATTCCAGGAAACCCGCCATGCGGGCGAAGCGATGGACGATGGCTCCCGCGGGCTCCACCGTCCGGATGCCCTCGACGCTCTTGCCGGCCTGGAAGTAGTCCAGGTAGGAGCCTCCCTTGAGGGAAGCCTCCTTGAGCTGGCGCGCGGCCATGAGGGTGTAGAAGGTTCGCATCCAGTGCTTGGTCTTGCGGTGCTTCAGGAGCGCCCGGGCGATGGGGCCCGCCTGCGTGCCGCATTTCCGGATGTAAGGCGTGGCGATCACCGAGACGGGAACGCCGGTGATGCGCTCGGTGAGCACGATATCCGCGGCCGAGGCCGCCACGATGGCCTGCTTGTAGTCGGCATGCGCGCGGCACTCCTCGCTCGCGATGAAGCGCGTGCCCATCTGAACTCCGGCATAGCCCATCTCGAGCATGCGCGCGAAGTCCTCGGGGCTCCCGACCCCGCCGGCGCTCAGGACGGGGACTCCGAGGTCCGAGAACTCGTCGATGAGACGTTTCGGGGAGAGGGTGCCCGCATGGCCCCCGGCTTGATCGTTGACCGCGATCAGGCCGTCGACCCCGCTCGCGAGGGCCTTTTCGGCCCACTTGCGCTCGGTGACGTCGTGGTAGACCACCCCGCCGACCGCATGGGCCTTGTCGACGACCCAGCGGGGGTTGCCGAGCGAGGTGACGAAGAAGCGAACGCCTTCCTCGAGGGCGATGTCCACCCAGGTCTCCATGCGGTCCTGGTAGACCTTGGAGGATTTCTCGACGATCACGTTCATGCCGATGGGGCTGGAGGTGAGGCGCTTGATGAGCTTGAGGCCTTCTCGGAAGTCGTGACGGTGAACGTAGACCATCGAGAGGGGCTGGATGATGCCGATGCCGCCGGCTTCCGAGACGGCGGCCACCAGTTCGGGATTGGAACAGGGGTACATGGCTCCGCAAACGATGGGGACCTGAATCCGGGCATGCTCCAGGAAACGGTTCAGCGGCGCGACGTTGGTCAAGGGAAGGCCTCCTTTCGGCGTCTTGCCTCATTGTAGCGCGTTTTGCGCCCGAGATGTCAGTCGCGCCCGCGCAGGCGCCCTTCATGACGGTCGGCGTCGTGGCGAGCGCGGAGACCCGCTCTACCGGCGGATCTGGGGGAGATCAGGAGCCGCGAGGGAGGCGCAGGGAGGCGGTGGTCCCGATGCCGAGCTCGGAGGTCAGGGTCGCCTCGCCGCCATGGCTTTGAGCCACGGCCTTGACGATGGCCAGTCCCAGGCCGGTCCCGCCGGTGTGGCGGCTACGCGAGGTATCCGGACGGTAGAAGGGTTCGAAGAGCAACGGCAATTCATGGTCAGGAATGCCGGGTCCCTGGTCGCTGATCCGGAAGACGGCCTCGCCGGCGTCGCTGTCGGTCTCGATGCGAAGGCGTCCGGCGCCGTACTTGACGGCGTTGTCGATGAGGTTTCCCAGGGCGCGTTCGAGCAAGCGACGGTCGCCGTGAACGGGAGCCCCCCGCAGGCTGGATTCGATCGTGAGCCCCTGTTCCCTCATGACCATGGCCCGCTCGGAGAGCAGGTCCCGGGCTATTTCCGACAGGTCCAGGCTTTCTTTCTCGCGTTCGGGGGGAGTCTGACCGCGCGAGAGGGTCAGGAGTTCGCCGATGAGGCGATCCATGGTCTGCATGTTGCGCTCGATATGGCCCAGGTAAGGGCTTTCAGAGCCCTCTTCGCGCATGAGAGGGACGGCGATGGCCATCCGAGAGAGGGGCGCGCGTAGTTCGTGGGAGATATCGGTGAGCAGGCGCTCCTTTTGGCTGAGCATTCGTTGAATCCGCTGTCGCAGAGACTCGAAGGCCCCCTCGAGTTCCCCGAATTCGTCTTTGCGGCTGATGGTCACCGGTGTGGTGAGATCCGCGCCCAGGCGATGGGCCGTATGGACCATGCTCCTCAGGGGGCAAACGACCCAGAAGTAGAGCGGGGGGGCGATCATGAATCCCAGCGCGACCATGAGGAATCCCGCGAAGATCCAGCGGGGGCGGGTACCTGCGGGGGTAGGGGGAGTGAAGGTCACCTGCAGCGCGCCCTGGAAGCTGCCGTTCGCTTCGACCGACACCCAGTAGATGTGGGTTCCCTTCAAGGGGTAATGCTCATCGACCCACTGTCGGTGGTGAATGGCGGGAGGGTAGGGCATGCCGTCAGAGCTCGGGGTGGCGCCGGCATCCCTCGGGACGTAGTTGAGGACGACGTGCAGGGACTTGGAGAGTTCGTCGAGGCGCGTCTGCGATGGCTGGCCGTCCCGCATGCTGGCCGCGACCTCGCGGGCGAGGTACTTGGCGTAGTCGCCTCCCACGCTCCGGATGGATTCCATCGCCCCTTGGCTCACGAGGATGCGGCTGGCGATGAGGGCCAGCATGAAGGTCATCACCAGGGTGCCGACGGCGTAGAGGTAGACCTTGAGGACGAGCGAGCGACTCACCATTCGAAGCGGTATCCGACGCCGCGCACGGTCAGGAGGTGACGGGGTTGCTTGGGGTCCTCCTCGAGCTTGGCCCGCAGGCGGCTGATATGAATGTCGATCGCGCGATCGAAGCTATCCACCGCCCCCGCGTCATCCAGGAGGTCGAGCAGGTGATCGCGGGTGAAGGCGCGCCCCGGTTGCTCCCCCATGACCTCCAGGATCCGATACTCGGTGGGGGTCAGGGGGATCTCGCGGTCCTCCAGGCGCAGCGCGCGGCGGTCGGGGTCGAGTCCGGAGTCCCGGGGCGGGGCGGGGGGAACCCTCCGAAGGACGGCCTCGACCCGTGCGAGCAGCTCCATGGGATTGAAGGGCTTGGGGAGGTAATCATCGGCCCCGGTGCGCAGCCCCCGGATCCGATCGGCGTCATCGCCTCGGGCGGTCAACATGATGACGGGAACCGAGCGCCCCTCGTCGCGAATCCGGCGGCAGACCTCGAAGCCGTCCGCCTCGGGCAGCATGACGTCCAGCAGGACCAGATCCGGAAGACTATCCAGGCGCTTCATTCCCTCGGAAGGACGGTCCGCCCAGTCGAGGGCGTAACCGTGACGCGCCAGGAAGTCGCGGAGCAGATCGGCGAGATCCTGGTCGTCATCGATGAGCAATAGCTTGCGGATAGGCGATACGGTCGTCATCATGCCTTCATTATACCGCTCGACGCGGCCTTAATGGCCGAACCGATGGCCGAAGTGAGGCGCCTTGGCGCCGAAGCGCTCCAGCTTTTCGACGAGCTTCTGCCGTTGCTGACTATCGAGTTTCACGGCAAGGGCCACGACTTCATCCATTGGAAGGTGGGGGCGCTTCGCGAGGGCTTCGGTCAGTGCCGCCCCATCTCCGGTCCGCGTGAAGGCCACAAAGGCGTCGCGGTGGGGATTGCCCAGTCGCTGCTCCTCGAGCTTGGCATGTAGGGCGTCGAAGGCCGCTTTTTGTTCGCCGGTCAGGTTGAGATCCGCCAAGAAGCGCTCGGTCATGTGCCGACGCATGCCATCGAATCGAGAGGCTTGAGCCGGTTCGGAAAGGGTCTTGGCAAGCGTCTCCCGCTGCCCCTCCGTGAGGACGGCGCGCATCTCCGCGAGGACTTCGACCCGCTTGGCACGCTGCGGGGCGTGATCCGCGGCCGCTTGCTCCAGGAAGGACTTGAGGGCTTGGGGATCCACGGTATCGGCGAGGACGAGAGTCTTGAGCTCGTCACGTTTCGCCGTCCAGTCGGCAGGTAATGCCTTGTCACGGTGGGACTCGGCGATCGCCTTCAAGCGCTCGCTCTGTTCCGAGCTGAGCCCCAACTGCCGTACGAGGCCGAGGGGGCCATGATGGCCTGGGTTTTCCCAGGAGTGCATGGTGTAGAAGGATGCCTCCGGGGCTTCCCCGCCCCCGACCATGGCCCGACCGCACCCCACCAGCGCGACCGTCGCCGCCACCCCAATCAACAAGAACTTCGCGAATCGCTTCATGTCATGCTCCTTTGCTATCGAACACTCCCGACGATGCCATCCTAGAAGAGGTTCGTTTCAAAGAGTTTTCAATCGAGGGATTGATCCGAACCGCGAGACGATCTATACTTGCTTGTCGCTCAGCAAGTTAATACGGCGAGGTAAGGAACCAAGTTAATGAGACATGAGATGATCGAAAATCGACCCGAGACTGAGCGGCGGAGCCGAAATCCCGAGCGTAGCCGGAATGCCATCCTGGATGCGGCGGAAGCCCTATTCGCGGAGCGGGGCTACGACGCGACCAGTCTCAAGGACGTCGGCGAACGCGCCGAGGTGTCCCGCGGTACCCCCGCGTACTTTCACGGTTCCAAGGAAGGCCTCTACCAGGCGGTCATCGATCGGGTCTTCGCCCAGACCGAGGCCCTGGTCCATGAGGCGCAGGCCCGTGCGCTCGCGAAAGGCGGCGGACTCGAAGCCCTGCTGAGCGAGATGGTGGGAGGCTACGTGGACTTCCTGGTCGCCCACCCGAACTTCATCCGGCTGGTCGAGCGCGAAACCCTTAGCGGCGGGAAGTACATGGCCCGGAATCCCCCTCACCTCGCCGCCGTCCAGGCCGGGCTCGCGGCCGCCCAGCATGAGCTCGAGCCGGGAGTGGATCCCGTGCAGGTGCTGCTGAGCGTCATGGGGCTGTGCTGGTTTTCGGTGTCGCACGCCCGGATCCTTCAGCCGGCGCTCGGCATCGATACCTGTTCGCCTGAATTCGTCGAGGCGCGCAAGCGCCACATCGTCGAGCTGCTTCTCAACGGCCTGTTGCCCCGCTAACGCATCATCAAGGAGGTCCTCATGGTCCCTAATCCCAGTCTTTCGGTCGATGTCGTCGTGGTGGGCGGCGGCCTCGCCGGACTCACCGCCAGTATCCTGCTCGCCCAGCGGGGGCGCAGCGTCTGTTTGGTGGAGCGCTCAGCGCAACTCGGAGGAAGGGCCGTCACGCAGCGGAATAACGGCTATTCCCTCAACCTCGGCCCCCATGCCCTCTTCCTGGGCGGGGACGCGGAGCGGATTCTCCGGACCCTGGATCTCATGCCCCAGGGTGGCCCCGCCCTGACCCAAGGATTCGCCGGCCTGGGCGAGCAGCTCCACCGGCTGCCCGCGGGTGCCGGCTCCCTGCTCACCACCGGGCTCCTTTCCGCCAAAGGCAAAGCGGGGGCCCTGCTATTCCTCTCGCGGCTCATGACGATCGAGCCACTCAAGCTGCAAGGAAAAACGGTCGGTGACTGGCTGCAAACCGAACATCCCGAAGTGCGGCAGTTCGCCGAGATGCTGGTGCGCCTCTCGAGCTACGCGGCCGCACCCGACCGGCAAGATGCCGTCGCGGCGCTCAAACAGCTACGCAGGGCCATGCGCTCCGGCGCCCTCTACCCGGACGACGGCTGGCAAAGCATGGTCGACTCCATGAAAATGACGGCCGTAGCGGCGGGAGTCCAGTTCAAGACCGGCAGCGTGACCCACGTTCTCCATGACGCTCGGGTCCATGGCGTTCAGTTGGCGAACGGCGAGACCTTGGCGGCGGGGGCCGTCATCCTGACCCCTCCTCCCGCCGTCACCGCCGGGCTGCTCAACGGAGCCGCCCAGGCCACCATCCAAGGCTGGAGCGAACGGCTGGTTCCCGTCAAGGCTGCATGTCTCGACATCGCCCTGCGGCGACTGCCTCGCCCCAAGGCCACCCTCGTGCTGGGCTGCGATCGCCCGTGGTACCTCGCGGTACACTCCGCCACGGCCCGCTTGGCGCCTTCCGGTGGGGCCGTGATCCACGCAGCCTGGTACCTGAACCCCGATCGCCCCGACGCCTCCAAGCAACTCGGCGACGAACTCGAGGCCGTCCTCGATCAGGTCCAGCCCGGATGGCGCGACGAGCTGGTCAGCCGCCGCTTCATGCCGTCCTTGACCGTCACGAACGCTCTCGACACCTCTGCTGGGCGCCCGGAACCCGACGCCGCGCAGGTGGAGGGCTTGTACCTGGCGGGAGATTGGGTCGCGGCGGAAAGCATGCTGGCCGATGCCAGCATGGGCAGCGCGGAGCGCGCCGTCCAGCTCGCTCTGGCTTCCCCCTCAAAGGCTATACATCCGCCATCCCTGTCCCTATCATGAGGCTATGGCGAACTTCTACGAGATCCTCGGGGTGGCCGAAAATGCCACCGCCGAGACCATCCGCCGAGCCTTCCGGGATCGCGCCAAGGAACGTCACCCCGACAGGGTGGCGGGTGCCGAGGCCGACATGGTGCTGCTCAATCGGGCCTACGATACCCTGAAGGATTCCCGACGGCGACGGACTTACGATGCCACGCTGACCGTTCCCGTCGGACCTTTCGTTCCTCCCCGCCCCGCACGCCGTCAGGCCCAGCCCCGCGGCGGGCCGGACCCGTTGCTGTTCTTGATGCAGGTCTTCCAACCCCTCGATCGCAAGCTCTCGGCGGCCCTGGCCGACTTGAACGCCGCCATCGAGGAGGTGGCCTACGACATCTACGATGAAACCTACGTCGGTCGCTTCGATGCGGGGGTCCAGGAGACGGAGCGGATCGTCACCGGACTCGACGGCTTCCTGCAACGGATCGATTGGCCGTTCCCCCTCACGAACTCCCTCAACCTCTACAGCCAAGGCATTCGCCAGGTCGAGGACGCCTTGGGCGACTTCCGAGACTTCAGCCGGAGCTTCGACGTGGACCAACTCGTCCAGGGCCGAGCCATCCTGTACGCCGCCGGCGAACTCCTGGACGATGCCCGCGAAACCTTGGTGCGGGTTTAAGCGATGCGGCTCGAAGACGCCATCGGGCAGGTCCTCTGCCCCACCCTCTTCGGCGCTCAGTTGCTCGATCGTCCCTACGAAGCCGGCCCGATCCACTCTCAACTCACCCGTTTCCGCTGGGGCGGGTACATCCTGTTTCACGGAAACCGCGGCGAAACGGCCCGGCGGGTGGCGGATCTTCAGGCAAGCAGCCGGATCCCCCTGTTGATCGCCGCCGACATGGAACACGGAGCCGGTCAGCAGGTCCGCGGACTCAGCGTCTTTCCCACGGCAATGGCCTTCGGGGCCGCCGACGATACCCAAGCCGCCTACGACCTCGGAGCTTGGACCGCAGCAGAGGCCCTTTCCGTCGGCGTCAACTGGATCCTGGCCCCGGTCGCCGACGTGACCAACAACCCGCTGAACCCGATCATCAACATCCGCAGCTTCGGGGGAGACCCTCTGCGGGTCTCGCGGTGCGTGGAGGCCTTCGTCAGAGGCTGCCAGGATCACGGAGCGCTCGCCTGCGCCAAGCACTTCCCCGGCCACGGTGATACCGAAACCGACTCCCACAGCCGCTTGGGCATCCTCCACGCCGACCGAAACCGGCTTGACGAGGTAGAATTGCCTCCCTTCGCGGCTGCCATCCGAGCCGACGTCGCCGCGATCATGACCGCTCACCTGGCCGTACCCGCGCTGGGAGCCCCAGATCGCCCCGCCACCGTCAGCCGGGAGGTGATGACCGGCCTGCTGCGCGAGGAACTGGGTTTCGACGGGTTGATCGTTACCGACGCCCTGGTCATGGGAGGTATCACCCGGACTCAGGATCCGGTGGACGCCGCCATCGAGGCCCTCTTGGCCGGCTGCGACATGCTGCTGATGCCTCCCGATCCGGTGGCGACCTACGAGGGCATCCAGCGGGCACTCGACTCCGGCCGGCTCCCCGAATCCCGCATCCTCGACGCGGCGCAGCGGGTTCTCAGGGCCAAAGCTCGGCTCGGCTCGGCCCACAAGCCGCTCCCTCAGCGCTCGGCTATATCCCTATCCCGCGAGGTCTCCCAGCAGGCCTTGACCGCAGCAAAGGGGGACCCCGCCATGCGGCTGCCGAAGCGGACCTTCGCCTTGGCCGTGGACGACGGGGTGGAAGCCGAGCGGCTCGACGCTTGGCGAGAGGCCTTGCGGCGCCATGGACTCGAGGGAAGAATCATCGGCCACGGCACCACCGGCGCCGAGTGGCGGGAGGTCCTGCGAGAGGCCGAGCAGGCTGAAGCCGTGCTGGTCGGGGTTTTCTCGCCCATCCGGGTGAGCAAGGATCGGAGCCTGCTGCCGGTTTCGCTGGTCGAGCCGCTGCGGGAAGTCTGCCGTCGATGCCCGACGACCGTGGTTTCCTTTTCGAGCCCCTTCCTGGTCGGTCAGTTCCCGGAGGCCGTGGGCTGGGTGCTGGCTTACGGCTCGCGGGAGTTCCAGATCGAGGCGGCGATCGCCGCACTCCGCGGCGGCTCGGGGCTTCCGGGCCGCCTCCCCGTCGTCATCCCCGCCGCCGGTCTCGAAGCCCCCGTCGATGACGCTCCCCCGCCCTCAGGCGGCCCCTCCTTCGCGTAGCTTTACTGACCAGTCCTCGTTGCCGCCGAACCACCGAATCAACGTGATGATAAAGCCCCAGAACAACATGGCCCTATCGTCATCTTGTTGTTGAAGCGCCATGGTGACGAGGCTGAGGTAGATCTCGACGCGGGCGCTCTCCATCACGATCGGCAGGGCCGCCGCTTCATTCGCGGACAGTGCCCGAACCGTTTCGTAACCCTCGATGAAGGCCCTCATGTCGGGGTAGCGGGGCTCCGAGCTTTCAGCGATCGCCCGCCAGTCGAACCCGCAAGGCAAGAGGGCCAGCGCCAGGTCGTAGACCCATGGCCCCACGTTCCAGAGGTCGAAGTCCAGCACATCCGAGACCTCGCGGCCTTCGAAGAAGAGATTCCGCTTGATGAAGTCCCCGTGGATGATTCCCGCGGGCAGGCCCGAGACGAACGGAGCCAGGCGCTCGCGCCTGGCCTCCATGTACTCCAGGAGTTCCGGGAGTTCCGGACGCTCGCGCAAGAAGGGCGCCAAGATCGGGGCCTCCGCCAGCAAGTCGTCCAAACCCTGGGACGTCGTCGGCGCCAGCAGCCAGCGGTAGCGCGCCGTGATCCCCAGAAACGGTTTTACTGGGGGCAATGGAAGCCCCCGCAGGGCCTGATGAAAGCTTGCGAGCCATCGGCCCGCCGAGTTCCCTTCGAGCAGACTCTCGAACGGCGCGAAAACCGAGGCTTCCCGGTAGCGGTCCTCTCCCCCCGCCTGCTCGAAGACGGCATAAGGCTGGCCCGAATTCCAGGTCAGCGTCCCGCCGTCTCGATTCGCGAAAAGCTCGGGGGTGCGGTACCCTTGCGCCAGCAATTCCCGGATGATCGCATGTTCGGCCTCGATGCCGGCCAGATCCCGCGTCGAGGGATCGTAGCGCTTGGCGAAGAAGATCCCGCGGTCGGTCCGGAAGAGACACGCCGCCGTGTTGACGCTCAGACCGTTTCGCGCGACGCCCGTCCAGTTTCCGAGCTGAGGGTAGGCCCTGACCACCATGGCCAGGGCCTCCGGATCGATTTTCGGGGCGTCGAGAGGCAAGGTCAAAGGTCCTTTTGGGCGAGGCGATAGCGCAGCCAGGGACGGAAGCCGCAGCGGGAGTAAAAGTCCAGCAGATCGGTCCAGTCGATCACGGTATCGGAAGCACCCCATTCTCGCAACTGTTCCAGCGCCCTCACCAGGAGCGAGAGTCCGAAGCCCTGGCCCCTCAAGACCGGACTCACGCCGATGGGGCCCAGTGCTGCGATCCCCGCGGCGAAGCCGGACCAGCGAAGGGCGTTTGGAGCATGGGGGGGATGCAGCAAGGCGAAGCCCTGGGGTTCTTCGCCGACGAAGAGGCCGAAGACGTGGGCCGCGGGACCTCCGTGCGCGAGATGATGCGCCACGTCTCGGGGCCAGCGTCCCGCGAAGTCCCGGTTCAGAAAAGCGAGCATGAGCGGGGCTTCTTCCGGCCGCATGGGGCGCAGTTCGACGCCCTCGCGCAGCGCTCCGACCACCGGCAGGTTCGGGGGCCCCGCCAGGTTGCGCCGGACATCCCAGACCTCCTTGCCCCGCGCATACCCATGGGTTTCGAAGAAGCGAAGGGCGGCGTCGTCCGCGTCGGAACCCGGGAAAAAGGCGGGGATTCCGGGAAAGACGTGGTGGAAGCTGCCTCCGAGGATGACCTTGGACGCGCCTTCCGCCCGGAAGCGAGCTTCGGCGGCCCGGAGCAAGAGGGTTCCGATGCCCTGGCGCTGATGATCGGGATGGACGGCCAGCATGGTCACGTAACCGATGCCCGCGAACTGCTCGCAGCCGGGATAGGTTTCGCGAAAGCGTTTGGCGAGGACGAAGCCCACGGGACGATCGCCCCGCATCGCCACGATCCCGTCTTCGCTCCGAAAGCTGGGATCCCCCGCGGTGACGCCATCCCAGAGGTCGGGCATAATGGGGTAGACTGCGCCCAGGGCCGCATGCCAAACTGCGAGCAGGTCGGGGGCGATTGCCGGGCGATAAGGGAGAAGTGTGATCATCGAGCCGATCTTACGGCGAGCCGCGCGGCTTCGCAAGGGGATACCGGTCCTCATGGCCCTCATGACGGCCTTGACCGTCTCCGCCTGTGCGCCCGCTGAAACCCAGGCGCTCCGGTTCTCCACCTGGGGCTCGATCGACGAGATCGAAACCCTCAAACCGCTCCTGGCCGACTTCCAGCGGCAGAACCCCGACGTTCCGGTCGAACTCATCCACGTCCCCGATGCGTACCCCCAATCGATTCGACTGATGGCCGCCGCCCGCAAGATGCCCGACGTGCTCTTCATGGAAAGCCAACTTCTCCCCGGATTCGCCCGCCGCGGGGTCCTGCGCGACCTGAGCCCCTACCTCGACTCCGACCCCGAACTCGGGCCGGATGACTTCTACCGCCCCGTCATGGACGCCATGAGCTGGAAAGGTACGCAGTACGGCATCCCTCGCGACCTCTCCAACCTGGTCATGTTCTACAACCGGCGCCTCTTCGACGAGGCCGGAGTCCCCTACCCCGAGTCCGGCTGGACCTACGAGGACATGGTCGCCAAGGCCAAAGCGCTCACTCACGGAGATCAGTTCGGGGTCGGCTTCGCACCCTACCCCCTCTACTGGCTGCCCTACCTCTGGAGCGACGGCGGCGACCTCTTGAACCCCGAGCGAACCCGCAGCACCCTGCTCGAACCCGAAAGCCTGGCCGCCCTCCAGCGCTACCGGGACCTGCGATTCAAGCACCATGTCGCGCCCACCGAGGCCCAGGTCGGAAACGCGCGCATGAGCCAGCTCTTCGCACAGGGCAAGCTCGCCATGATGGTGGGAGGCCGCTGGGTCGTGCCGAGCTTCCGAAAGAAACTCGACTTCCCATGGGACGTGGCGCCCTTCCCTCGCGGGAAAGTCGGCTCGATCGTGGACGCGGACGCCTCCGGCTGGTGCATCTCCGCAACCAGCAAGCACCCTGAGAAGGCCTGGCGACTCATCCGCTTCCTGGCCGGCCGGAAAGCCATCTCGGCCTTCACCGAGAGCGGCCTGATCGTGCCCAGTCGCCCGGACGTGGCGAATACTGCCGCCTTCATGGCGGGATCCCCCGAATCCAGCCGGGTCTTCCTGGACGTGATCGACGCGGCCCGCCCCACCCCGACCACTCCGTCCTACGACGAGATCCAGTACGAGCTGATTGACGGCTTGGGGCCCGCCTGGAACGGCGAGGAGGACCTGGCTACCGCGTTGAAGCCCATCGTCGAGCGCATCGACGCGCTCTTGCAGGAGGAACGGCATTGAGCAAGTCAGCCTTCTCCAAGCAGGAGTCCCGCGGGGCCTTCTGGCTGCTCCTTCCCGCCCTGCTGGGACTCGGGCTCTTCACCCTGCTCCCGATGGTCGGCACCCTCGGGCTCAGCTTCATGCAGTGGGACCTCCTGGGAAAACCCGAGTGGGTCGGCCTCTCCAATTACGTGGCCCTCGTCGGCGACCCCCTCTTCTGGAAGGTCATGGCCCAGACGGGGTACTTCGTGGCGCTATACCTCGCCCTTGACGTGAGCCTCGCGCTGGGACTAGCCATCGCCCTCAATCAGAACCTCCGGGGCCTCGGAATCATCCGAACCGCCTACTTCATCCCGGTGGTCTGCTCCATGGTCGCCGGAGCCATCCTCTGGAGCTGGATCTTCGACCCGCGATACGGCGCCATCAACAGCGTTCTGGTCGCCGTCGGGCTCGAACCCGTCCATTGGCTCAGCGACTCCCGCTGGGCCCTGCCTGCAATTGCCGTGGTGAGCGTCTGGAAGAACCTGGGCTACGACATGCTCCTCTTCCTGGCAGGTCTACAGGCGATTCCGAGGGGGCAAATCGAGGCAGCGAGCTTGGACGGGGCGAATGCTTGGCAGCGATTCCGCTACGTCACCCTGCCCCTCCTGGGGCCGAGCCTGGTGATGGTCAGCATGCTGGCGACCATCCGGGCCTTCCAGACCTTCGACACCGTCTACCTCATGACCGAGGGCGGGCCGCATCGCTCGACCACCATCGTGGGGTTCTGGCTCTTCCAGAACGCCTTCACCACCTTCAAGCTCGGCAAGGCCTCGGCGCTCGCGTACATTCTCTTCATGGCGCTATTGGCCCTGAGCGCCGTTCAGTGGTGGGGGCGCAAGCGCCTCAGCCACCAGGAGCGCTGAGATGAGCCGCGCCGTCGCCCTCGGGGTCCTCTTGGTCGGAGCCGTCTTCATGGCGGCCCCCTTCGCGCTGATGCTCGCCACTTCCCTCATGACCTACGCCCAGACCGTCACCTATCCCCCCGAGTTCTGGCCCCGTCCCGCCACCCTCTCGAACTTCCAAAAAGCCCTCACCGAGACCCCCTTGATCCGCTACCTGGGAAACTCCCTCGTGGTGGCGCTGGTGACGGTGGTGGGTCAGGTGGTGACGGGTTCGATGGCGGGCTTCGCGTTTGCGCGGCTGAGGTTCGAGGGGCGCGACGCGCTGTTCTTCGCCGTGCTCGCCACCATGATGGTGCCGGTGTACGTCACCCTGGTGCCGCTCTACGTCATGATGGCCACGGTCGGCTGGGTTGACACCTACCAGGCCCTGATCCTGCCGGGCCTGACCGGCGCGTTCGGGATCTTCCTCTTCAGGCAGTGGTTCCTGAACCTGCCCGCGGAGCTGGAGGATGCCGCCCGAATAGACGGCTGCAGTCCCTGGGATCTCTACTGGCGGATCGCCATGCCGACCGCATGGCCGGCGATCTCGACCCTGGTCATCTTCGAGTTCCTGGCCTCCTGGAATACCTTCCTCTGGCCGCTGGTCGTGACCAACTCGGAGGCCCTGCGCACCCTGCCGGTGGGCCTGGCGGCCTTCAAGAACTCCATGCGGGAGGCCACCGACTGGGGACTCCTGATGGCGGCCACGACGATCGCCGTGGTCCCAGCCCTGCTGGTCTTCGTCGCGGGGCAGCGCCATTTCGTGAGGGGGATTCTCGAGGGTGCCGTGAAGGACGAGTGAGATGAGAGCGCCGCCGCTCAGTTCTTCAGGGGAATCTCGCGGGGCGTGACGATCAGGGCGTTGCTGATCCGGCGCTCTTGGCCGTCCGAGGGCTGATTCACGACCTCACCCTTGATGGCCATGGTGGTCGATCCCCCCCCATCCAGGTTGATGGCTTCCTGGGCTCCGAGTTCGTCCAAGGTCCGAGCGAGCTCCCGCAAGGTCATCCCGACACTGTAGCCTGGTTGGCGGCCATCCACCGTCGCGAGGAGGAGGTTGCCCCGATCATCGAGGCCCACAGCCGTCCGGGGTGCGCGGCCCAGGGCGACGTCCTGCCGGAAACGCTCCTCCACGGCCGTGATACGAACCTTGCCCTTGCTTATGAGCGTCGGTCCCCCGCCGATCACGTGAGCGACGTTCTCACCGGATTTTTCCAGGCCCACCGTCACCACGCTCTGGCTTCCCGGAGACAGGGCCTGCATCAGCTTGGCCCGTGCGTTTCCCTGGGCGCTCAGAACGACCCCTCCTCTGGGAATGGAGAGATTTCCGCTTCCCATGTTCACGATGGAGCCCAGCGGTGACAGGGCGACTTCCCATCGGCTAGGATCGGGCCATGTCGCTGACTTGAAGCCGAAGTGATCGCTGTAGAGCGTCAATTGGTGGTGGGTTGCCGGTTGATTGACTGAATGCGGGGTCAGGATCTCGCCGCTAGGCGTGGTCACCTGGACCATGAGGTTGGCGTTGCTCACGAGGGATCGGCCGTCCTTCAGGAGATAGAAGGCAGAGCGGTTATAGAGTTGGCTGCTGACCAGTTTTCCGTCGATGACGAGCAAGCCCAGGGGCTCGTAGGTTGCCGGCGAGAAGAAGGTGCCGTTTATCGCCGCGATGGCATGGTGACGATCCGCGATGCGGCGAACGGGTTCGAGGCTCATCCGGCCTTGCTTTCCGGGAGCCGCCATGGCGGGCCGGACTTCCGCCCGGCGCGGATCGACCCGCAGGGTCCGTACCCGGGCCGGTCCAGCTCCGGTCCAGCGCTGCCCCTCCCAGTAGCTCACCCCATCGGCGATCTTGCGGTAGGTGGGACTTGTCGGCCGGTGTGGGAAGACGATTTCCAGGCGATTCGCATGTGGGATCACCTGGGTGGCGACGGCGTGCCGCCAGGCCGCATCGATCTGGATCTTTCCATGGGAGGACGTCAGGACCACGTGCCGGAGGACGCTCCCCGTCGGCCTGAGGGTTGCCTTCCAGGAGGCCTTCCCCGCGGCCATGCCGCTCAGGTGCCAGGTCGCGACCTTCGGGGCGGAGTACTGCTCGAGCACGCCGCCATCGAGGGTGAGCACGGTTCGATTCCGCTCCACGCGCAGTCGATAGGGGACCGCGGAATCCGCCGGAAACGGGACGAGAACGGTCGAAACCAAGGCCAAGGTCAGGGCTGTGCGAAGCAAATCATCCGCCTTTGATTCTCGGTGGGGCTCCGTCCTTGTTCCCGGTTGCTAGGGGTTTAAAATGGCCTGCTCGCTTGGCATGCGCCTATCGAGGGCGGGTTTTTATCAACTCGTAATCAAATGAAGATTGCTGTTTTTGCGACATGTCTACTCGACTCGATCGCGCCAGGGGGCGAACCCTTACCCCCCGTCGCTAGGCATAGCCAAACTGGGCCCGCATGCCCAATGGGGGGGCGGGGGGTGTTGCTGATCCCAGGTTCCTTAGCTCTCCCCATGGTGATTCAGAAATAATAAGGAACGCCATGGCTTCGCCGGCGAACACCCCCCGTAGCCCCCCGTCAAGGGGGGCGGATTAGCGGAAGATGAGGGGCCATGGCTTCGCCGTTCATAGCCTTTAGCCGCAGGCGCTGCCTTTAGCCGCAGGCGCTGCCTTTAGCCGCGGGCGCTGCCTTTAGCCGCAGGCGCTGCCTTTAGCCGCGGGCGCTGCCTTTAGCCGCATTTCATAGCCTTTAGCCGCGGGCGCTCACCCCCCGTAGCCCCCGTCGCTAGGCGCAGCCTAACTGGGACCAGCATGTGAGGCAAGGTACCGTGACCTTGCCTCACATGCCGTCATGTGTCCAGGTACTCGATGCCGAGCGGGTTAGGCGAATCGACCCACGTACGATGCGACCGGGGAAACCGGGCGGCCCAGGAGGGCGGCGGCATCGGGGGAAACCGCGGCATACTCCCCGGCCGCCACGGCGGCGTACATGCCGATGAGCCCGTCGACGAGGAACTCGGGCAGCCCGAAGGAAGCCAAGACCTTGGCGTATTCCATCGGATCGACCTCCACCACGTTCACCGTCTTGCCGCGCGCGGCGGAAAGCGCCCCCGCGATGTCTCGGATGCTGAGCGCTTCCGAACCGGTGAGCTCATAGGTCTTGTTGGCGTGGCCGTCCTGGGTGAGCAGAGTCGCCAGGACCCCCGCGATGTCTGCCCGGGTGATGTAGGCGACCTTGCCCTCGGTGCTCGGAATGGCGATGGTGTCGCTCTGCTTGGACTGGGCCAGCGTACCCTCGAGGTTCTCGGCGTACTGGCTGTTGCGAGCGATGGTGTAGTCGAGGCCGGAGGCCTTGAGGTAGGCTTCCGTGTCCTCGTACCCCGCAGCGAAGCCGAAGCGGCTTTTAGCACTCGGGTTCGTGAAGCTCGTGTAGATGATCCGCTTCACTCCGGCTCTCTTTGCCGCGTCGATCGCCGCGCGAAGCTGCGGGATGCGGAGCTCGTTGGGGGTGGGGGACGAGATTATGAGCACGGTTTCGGCCCCCTCGAAGGAGGCATCCAGGCTGGAGGGGTCGTCGAAGTCCGCCCGAGCGGTCTCGAAGCCCTGGGCTGCGAACTCCTCCAGCTTGACGGGGTCCCGCGAGCCGAGGGTGACGAACGAGCGATCCGAGAGCCGCGAAGCGAGCTCGGTGGCGACCAACTGGCCGAGCTGGCCGCTCGCACCCGTGACGACGATCTTGGAGGTTAGGTTAGACATGAGGTTTCCTTTCGGTTTGGGAGGAGGTGCAGGCATCTTGCCTGTCACTTCCGACGGCGGAACGTGCCGCTCGCAACCGGATAGCGGTGCGGGCGAGAGAGGGTTTGGAGTGGAAAGTGTGATACCGTGTAGCTGACATAGTTACTTTTTAGCTCGAAAGAGCGCTAGGGACCTACCTGTTTGCCGCACTCGCCCGCCATCACGTCCCGGGAGACGCTCTCGATCGTCTGGTTGGCGAGTTCGGATTCGAGGGCCTGCTGCGCGCGGGCCATGGTGCAGAGGAGCGCCGCCTGGATATTGCGCCCCACCGGACAGGCGGGGTTGGGGGATTCGTGGTGAAGCGCGAACAGTGCCGTCTCCTCGACAGCCCGATAGACGTCCAGCAACGTGATCTCGGAGACCGGCTTCGCGAGAAGCGCCCCGCCCCCCGCGCCCAGTTGGGAGGTCGTGAGCCCCGCCTTGGCAAGCATGCCGAGCAAACGCCGAACGACGGCGGGGTTGGTATTGGCGCTGCTGGCGATCCATTCCGACGTGACGGGCCTGCCCGAGCCTTGCGCTAGCAAGGTCAAGATATGGACGCCAACGGCGAAGCGACTGCTGATGGACATCGACCCTCCCGATGAGTGTGTAACTATACTAGTATCAATTCGGGACTCTGTCAAGGAGAAGGAATGAAAATTCAGCAAGCCGGAACGGCCGGCCTTCAAGGCCTCTTTAGGCGTCTTGGGCTGCCGCCTGGTCCGCCCGTGCGGCCTTCGCCACCAGCGCGCCGAAGTGGTCGCGAATGTCTCCAGGCCATGATGCGATCAGGGAGTCGAGGCGCTCGTAGTCCTTCCGAGACAGCGAGCGTGAGACTTCCTCGTAATCGGGCAGGTTGCCGCCCATGATCCACCCGAACTTGAAGGCGGCCTCATGGGCCTTGCGGGCCCGATCTCGACCTTGGGTCGCTTTCATCCGCTCCTCAACGAGCTTTCGAAGGGTCACCGAGGCGCCACCGGATTGCTCGTTCAGCCATTCCCAGTGTCGGGGCAAGAGGGAAACCTCCCGGCAGACCACGCCGAGCTTGGGGCGGCCGGGTCCCGTCCGCTTCTCATCCTTCTCCTGCTGGATCTCGAGCCAGGGATGCCGATCGAGCCGCTCCAAGGCCTCGGCATGCGTTCCCCGGAGATCCAGGTCGATTTGCTGGCCCGACTGATCATCGAAAATGAGCACCAGGTCCCCACCTCGCTCAAGCCATTCCTTGGTCTTGACAGCCACCTCCCTGATGGGACCAGCGGCAATCCGCTGCTGACCACTGAATGCCGTGAACGTGGGATGATCGGGTTCCATGGAGTCCTCCTTGCCGTTCGTCGTCTGCACGAAGAAAATAATACCCGGGTATTATTGTTCTGTCAATAACACCCGGGTATTATTTACGGCGGAACCTTTCCCGATGGGATCGCGGGGTCAAGCATCTCCCATGGTGACGGCTATGCCGAGGATCCCGCGGTGTTCGCACGAGAGGGACCCTCGGGAAGGGAGGGCGGCTAGTGGTAGGGAAAGCGCAAGCAGCGGATATGCTCCGCCAGCAGTTCGGCCGCCTCCGGATCGGAGACGGGGGGGAAGGCCTCGTAGGCCTCCGAGAGATCCGTGATCGTTTCGGGCGCCTCGAAGACGATCACCCGGTCAGCTTCGTCGTGCAGGGCCTTGATGACTTTCAGGGGGGCCACCGGAACCGCCACGTAGACGGCAGCCGGGTTCTGCTCGCGGACCTCGGCGATCGCCGCACGTAGCGTCAGCCCGCTCACAGCTCCCTCATCGACCAGGATCACCGTGCAACCACGCAAGGGAACCGGGGCATGGTGGCGCCTCAAAAAGGCCTCACGCCGCCTCAGAATCCCTAGCTGGGCCTCAATAGCCGTTTCTAGGGTGCCGGGCGGTAGGAACGACTCGCGTAGCCGGGCTTCGTCGAAAACCCGAACGCCATGGGCCGTCACCGCCCCGATGGGGCGTGCCGAATTCACCGGTCCCATGATCTTCCGTACGCTAATCGCGTCCAGCTTGGCGCAAAGCCGATCGGCTATCGGCTTTGCCACCGGCAAACCCTGGGGAGCCAATGCCACGACCACCAGTCCGGGCTGATCCCGGTGGCTTTGCAACTGTTCGGCGAGCAGGTGACCCGCATGCTCGCGGTCCTTGAAGATTCGCTCCCGCATGATCGCCCTCCCTTCCAAGGGGATGAAAATGATCCTAGCGCCGCAATCCCCACGGGACAAGCACCGCATGGCTGCTTCTGCCCAGGCCCGGGAACAGAGATTTCGCTCTTGAGGGCAAAGAACGAGGGAGGGCGCTGAAAGGCGTCCTCCCTGAATGATCGGGCATTAGCCCTGGCTTTACGACCAAATGGTTTGATAGGTGAACCAACTGGATAGAATGCGGCTGGACTACAAAATGCCGCTAGACTCCGAGCGCCTGCAGCTGGGCCCTTAAAGGCGGCTAGACTCCAAGCGCCTGCGGCTAGACTCCAAAAGACGTCCCGCAGCCGCAGGTATGGGCCGCGTTCGGGTTCTTGAACGAGAAGCCCGCGTTCATGAGGTCGTCGTTGTAGTCGAGGACCATGCCGCCGAGTACCAGGGAACTCTTCATGTCGAGCAGGATCTTGAGCCCCGCTTCCTCGAAGACGTAATCCGCCGGACCCGGCTCGTCCTCGACGCCCAGCTTGTAGCTGAGCCCGGAGCAGCCACCGCCCACCGCGGCGATCCGGAGGTAGCCCTGGGGCTTCTCCTGGCGCTCCAGGAGAAGCTTGACGTGCGATACCGCCGTCGGCGTCACCGAGATCAGCTTGGGCGCTGCCTGGGTATTGGTTTCCGTTGCCATGAGTTGCCTCCCTCTATTAACAAGAAACCTGGGAGCAGGTTACCTATTTTTTCAGCCGCGTCTTTTTCATTCGCCCGCAGAACTAGCGGGCAGTCGTCACCTCGAAGTGGACCGACGCGAGTTGCTCCTGCTTCGCCAGGCTTGCCAGCGTGCACTCGTCCAGCGCCTTCAGGAACTGGTCCTGCGCGTACTTGAGCGCGATGTGCACGGCGCAGCCCATCCGGAAGCATTCGAAAGGAGCCGAGGCCGTGCAGTCGTTGACCGCTATCTCTCCCTCGGTGGCCTCGATGACCTGGCGCAGCGTCACGCTTTCGGCGCTTCGCCCCAGTTCGAGGCCGCCGTTGGCGCCGCGGTGCGAGCGAATGAGGCCTGCCTTGACCAGCGCCGGCACCAGCTTGATCAGGAACGAAAGCGGAATCCGCTCCACCTCGGCGATGCTCGCCGTGTCGCTGAGCTGGCCTTCAGGCTGCTTGGCCAGATAAAGCAAGGTCAGGATCCCGTATTCCGAGGCCTTCGTGAGCTTCATCCTCTCCCCCTCGCCAAGTTCGTGATCGCGTGGCCTAGACGGCCACCACTTGCAGCGTCGGATCCACCAGGCGAACCAGGCTCTCGATCGCCGCGAGCGTTCCATACATCGAGCTGGGGCACGTCCCGCACGCCCCCTGATAATGAACCTTGAGAACGCCGGCGGAGAGCTCCAGCACCTCGAGTCCGCCGCCGTCCATCATCAAGGCAGGCCGTACCCGCGCGTCGAGGAGGGCCGTGATCTGATCGAGCTTGGTCTGATCCTCCGGCGTGGCGGCGATCGCCTTGCGCTCCTCGCCGGGCGTCGTCTGGATCGTGATGGGCTGCGCCGCCCGGATGGGTTCCGCCACCTGGTGCAGCAGCTCACGCCAATCCGCTTGCCCATCCTGGGTCACCGTCACGAAACGATCCACGTAGTAAACGTTGGTCACGTGCGCCACCCCGAACAAGGCCGATGCCAGGGCATCCTCCGTGGCCGCCGCGGCATCCGGGAACGAGCGCGAAGGGCCGTTCGTGATGGGCTCCTTGAGCACGAACTTCCGGGCGTTCGGATTGGGCGTGTATTCGATTTCAGCGATCTTGGGCATCAGGCATTTCCTCCGGGAACTCCCTCGTCGGCCGCTCCCTCGGTGGAAACGGAATCTTGATTGGCAAAAGCGGCATGCAGCGTGTGCCACGGCAGAACCGCGCACTTCACGCGCGAGGGAAGCCCCGCGATCCCCGAGAAGACCGTGAGGCGGCCCAGGTGGTGCTCCGAGGCCTGGGGATCGAGCCTTCCCGTCGTCATGTCCCGGAACTCCTGGATCAGCGTCTCGGCCTCCTTGACGGTCTTGCCCTTGACGTTGGTCGTCATCATCGAGGCCGAAGCCTTGCAGATGGCGCAGGAATGCCCCTCGAACTTGATGTCCGCGATCGCCTCATCCCGGACGTCCACCGTCAGCTGGATATGATCCCCGCAGAGCGGATTGACTCCCTCCGAACGGAGGTTCGCCGTTTCCAGCTGCCCGTAGTTACGGGGCTTCTTGTTATGTTCCAGGATGACTTCCTGGTATAGCGCCTTCGTGACGTTCATTGAACCGTCCTCTTACGTATCGGCCGCTAGCCGAAAATTTCCTTCACGGTCGATATTCCCGCCACCAGCGCATCGACTTCCGCGCGGGTGTTGTAGAAGGCGAAGGAAGCCCTGGCGGTCGCGGGCACCCCCATCCGCTTCATGACCGGCTGGGCGCAGTGATGCCCAGCTCTCACGGCGATCCCCTCCTGATCCAGGATGGTCCCGATGTCATGCGGGTGCACGCCGTCGATCACGAAGCTCAGCACCGCGGCCTTCTCCGGGGCGGTTCCGATGATCGTCACGCCGGGAATGGCGCCGACGCGCTCGGTGGCGTAGGCCAGCAACTCATGCTCGTAGGCTGCGATCGCGTCCAGACCGATCGCTTGGAGGTAGTCGATGGCGGCGCCCAGGGCGATCGCCGCGGCGATCGGAGGCGTTCCCGCCTCGAACTTGTGGGGAATGGCGTTGTAGGTGGTCTTCTCGAAGCTCACCGAGAGAATCATGTCGCCGCCGCCCTGCCATGGCTTCATCTTCTCCAGCAGCTCCGCCTTGCCGTAAAGGATGCCTATTCCGGTGGGACCGCACATCTTGTGGCCCGAGAAGGTGTAGAAGTCCGCATCGAGCTCCTGGACGTTCACGCGCATGTGAGGGGCGGCCTGCGCGCCGTCCACCAGCACCGGAACCCCTCGCTCGTGCGCGAGCCGGATGATCTCGCCGACCGGGTTGACGGTCCCCAGGGCGTTCGAAACGTGAGTGACGGAAACGAATTTGGTCCGCTCATTGAGAAGCTCGCGGTAGGCGTCCATGTCCAGCACGCCGCGGTCATCCATGGGGATCACCCGGATCACGCAGCCCTTATCCTCGCAGAGCATCTGCCAGGGGACGATGTTGGCATGGTGCTCGAGCGCCGAGAGGATGATCTCGTCGCCAGCGCCGAGGAAGGAGCGGCCGTAGCCATGGGCGACCAGGTTGATGGCCTCGGTGGTGCCGCGCGTGAAGACGATCTCGCGATCCTCCTTGGCTCCGATCAGCTCCCGGACCTTGCGGCGCACGCCTTCGTAGGCGGTCGTGGCCTCCTGGCTCAAGGTATGGACTCCCCGGTGCACGTTGGCATGCTCGTGGGTCTGGTACTGGACCAGCCGGTCGATCACGACCTGGGGCATCTGGCTGGAGGCCGCGGAGTCCAGGAAGATCAGGGGGCTGCCGTTGACCTGACGGCCGAGGATCGGGAAGTCCCGGCGAATCGCCGCGACGTCGAAAGGAGTTTGAAGCGCAGTCGTCATCTGGCGTCCCTTCTTACTCGGCACCGGGCACCGAGGCCATGACCCGGGTGCTCAGCGCATCGCGCAGCGACGCGAGGGGAATCCTCTCGATCACTTCCGCCGCGAAGGCGTAGGTGAGCAGATTGCGCGCCGCGCGCGAACTGAGCCCGCGGCTCACCAGGTAAAAGACCTCCTCGGGATCGAGCTGACCCACCGTGGCTCCGTGTGCGCAGCGCACGTCGTCGGCGAAGATCTCGAGCTGGGGCTTGGTATCGATCTTGGCCTTCTCCGAGAGCAGCAGGTTGCGGTTCTGCTGCGACGAATTGGTCGCCTGGGCGCCCTGACGGACCAGGATCTTGCCGTTGAAGATTCCGCGGCCGTTGGCGTCGATCACGCACTTCTGCACCTGCCGGCTCTTGCCCTGGGGCTTGGCGTGATCGATGGTCGAGTGCACGTCGCCGAGCTGGTCCTTCCCGATGAATAGCAGGCCGTTGAGCATGGTGTCCATGCCCTCGCCATCCTGGACGATGACCGGTTCGAAGCGCGAGAAGCGTCCCCCCAGCGTCACGGCGTCTTGATGATAGGTCGCGGCGTTGGCGAGCTGCGCCACGCTCCGGGCGATGTGGAAGGCCTCGCGGCTCTCCCGCTGCAGGCGGACATGGGTGACCGTGGCGTCTTCGGCGATAGCCAACTCGGTGACGGCGTTGGTGAAGACCGTTCCCTCTCCGAGGGTCACGTAGTCCTCGACGAGCGTGAGGGACGCGCCCGCCTCGGCGACCACGAGCACGCGCGGGCTGACGGCCAGGGGGCGCTCACCCGCCACGCCGACGAACAAGAGATGAATCGGAGCCGCCACCGCGGTCTGACGCTGGACCAGCACGAGCGCTCCGTCCGCGGCCAGGGCGGAGTTGAGCGACGGGAAGGCCCCATTGCCCGCAATGCGGCCCAGGTAGCGTTCGACGCGCTCCGCTTGGGCTCCGGATCCCGGCGATTCGGCATCTTGAAGCGAGGTCACGCTGACGCCGGTCGGCAGACCCGAGACGTTCGAAAGGTGCGGGGCATAGAGCCCGTTCACGAAGACCAGGCGGCTGGTGCCGGCTTCCGGCAGCAGGAAGGCGGCGATCGCTTCGGCCGTGACGGCGGGGAGCTCGGTCGCCGGAACGAAGCTGAACGTTCTGAGATCCTTCAAGTTGGCGAAACGCCAGTCCTCGTCGCGAACGGTGGGTAGTTTCAGCGTCTCGAGACGGGCCGCCGCTTCCTTGCGAAGGCGTGCGAACGACGCCGGGCGTGCGTCCGGGAGCGCGTCGCGGCCTTCGATCAGCGAGTCCAGGAAGGCCTCGTGAGCGGGCGCGCCGGCTTGATTGACCGCGGGATCCCCGGTGGGAAGCCGGTGGGAGGTCGGGACTTCGATCGTCATGACACCCTCCTCAAGCCGTCACGGTCCGGCGCTCGAACTCCTCGCGCACCCAGTCGTAGCCCCGGCGCTCGAGTTCGAGCGCGAGATCCTTGCCGCCGGTCTTGATGATCTGCCCGTCGGCGACGACGTGGACGAAGTCCGGCGTGATGTAGTCGAGAAGACGCTGGTAGTGGGTGACCATGATCATGGCGTTGGAATCGTTGGAGAGGTGGTTCACGCCGTTGGAGACGATGCGCAGGGCGTCGATGTCGAGCCCCGAGTCTATTTCATCGAGGATGCCGAGCGTGGGCTCGAGAACCGCCATTTGGAGAATTTCGTTGCGCTTCTTCTCGCCGCCCGAGAAGCCCTCGTTCACGGAACGTTCGAGGAAGGCGGGGTCCATCTCGACGACCTGGATCTTCTCGCGGATGAAGTCATCGAATTCCAGCGGATCGAGCTCTTCCCAGCCGCGCGCCTCGGCGATCGAGTTGAAGGCGAGCCGCAGGAAAGTGCCGTTGGAGACGCCGGGAATCTCGATGGGATACTGGAAGGCCAGGAATATGCCGGCCTTGGCGCGCTCCTCGGGAGCCATCGCCAGCAAGTCTTGGCCCTTGAAAAGAATCTCTCCGCCGGTGACCGTGTAGTCGGGATGTCCCGCGAGGACCTTGGACAAGGTGCTCTTGCCGGAGCCGTTGGGGCCCATGATGGCGTGGATCTCGCCGGCCCTGACGGTCAGGGAAATCCCCTTGAGGATATCGACTCCCGCGACCGAGGCCGACAGGTTGCGAACCTCCAGAATGATGTCTCCCTTGGCCATTAGCCGACACTCCCTTCGAGCTTGAGGCCCAGCAGCTTGGTCGCCTCGACGGCGAACTCCATCGGCAGCTGGGTGAAAACGTCCTTGCAGAAACCGTTGATGATCATCGAGATGGCTTCTTCCGCGCCGATGCCGCGTTGGGCGAAGTAGAACATCTGCTCCTCGCCGATCTTGGAGGTGGAAGCCTCGTGTTCCACCCGCGCCGTGGGGTTGCCCACCTCGATGTAGGGGAAGGTATTCGCCTGGCAGTTCGGCCCGATCAGCATCGAGTCGCACTGCGAGTAGTTTCGCGCTCCCTGGGCCTTGGGGCCGATTTTGACCAGTCCGCGATAGGAGTTGTTTGACGCTCCCGCGGAGATGCCCTTGGAGATGATGGTGCTGCGGGTGTTGCGGCCGATGTGGATCATCTTGGTCCCGGTATCGGCCTGCTGCTTGTGGTTGGTGAGGGCCACCGAGTAGAACTCGCCGACCGAGTTATCTCCGAGGAGCACGCAACTGGGATACTTCCAGGTGATGGCCGAGCCGGTCTCCACCTGGGTCCAGGAGATCTTGGAGTTGCGTCCCTTGCAGAGGCCGCGCTTGGTGACGAAGTTGAAGATGCCGCCGACGCCGTTCTCGTCGCCGGCGTACCAGTTCTGGACGGTGGAGTACTTGATGTCCGCGTCGTCGAGGGCGACGAGTTCGACCACCGCCGCGTGAAGCTGGTTGGTGTCGAACTTGGGGGCGGTGCAGCCCTCCAGGTAGCTGACTTGGGCGCCTTCCTCGGCGACGATGAGCGTGCGTTCGAACTGGCCCGACTCTTCGTTGTTGATCCGGAAGTAGGTGCTGAGTTCCATCGGGCAGGTGACGCCCTTGGGGATGAAGCAGAAGGATCCGTCGGTGAAGACTGCCGAGTTGAGGGCGGCGTAGAAGTTATCGCTGAAGGGGACGACCGATCCGATGTACGCGCGGACGAGATCCGGGTACTTCTGGATGGCCTCCGAGATGGAGCAGAAGATGACTCCCGCTTCGGCGAGCTTCGCCTTGAAGGTGGTGGTGACCGAGACGGAGTCGAAGACCACGTCGACGGCCACGTTGGCCAGCATCTTCTGCTCGGAGAGGGGGATGCCCAGCTTTTCGAAGGTGCGGAGCAGCTCGGGATCGACCTCGTCCAGGGAGTCGAGCTTGATCTTCTTCTTGGGGGCGGAGTAGTAGACGATGTCCTGGAAGTCGATGGCGGGATATTCCACGTTGGGCCAGGTCGGCTCCTCCATGGTCAGCCAGTGACGATAGGCCTTCAGGCGGAAGTCGAGCATCCAGTCGGGCTCGTTCTTCTTGGCGGAAATGGCCCTGATGACGTCCTCGCTGAGACCCTTCGCGAAGGATTCGGTCTCGATCTCGGTGACGAATCCGTGCTGGTACGGCTGGCTGACGACCGCATGCAACTGCGATGAACTCATGCTCAAGCTCCTCGGAACTTCGACGTTCCCTTCGGACGGGCGACTCCCGTTTGTCATGCGCCGCGGATGTGGGCGGGGATTCGGGTGCAACCAATCCAGACTAAAATGGTCTGATTTATATCCTTCAATTTACGCCAGATCCGGGGAGGCTGTCAATCACACTGTGGCGCGGGGGTGGGATAAGCGAGCGGGGGGGACGGGTTTCCCCGTCCCCCCCGCTCGTTGTTTGGATTACTCCGTGACGAGATCCAGGCTCACCTGCTCCTGCCGCTTGGCGGCAGCAGCCTTGAGGACCGTCCGGACCGCTTGAATGGTCCGACCTTGTTTCCCGATGACCTTGCCTACGTCGGAAGGATCGACCTGGACCAAGATCCGGGTGCGATCGCCTTCGTCGGAACGCGTGATTACCAGGGCCTCAGGGTGTGAGACCAGGGCCTTCAGAATGGTTTCTGCAACGGCCTGCATGGAACCCTCTTACTTCGACGCCTCGAGCGTTGCGGCTGCACGACGCATCAACTCGCGCACGGTGTCACTGGGCTGGGCGCCGCGCTGGATCCACTTCTGGGCTGCTTCCGCGTTGATGCGGATCTCGGCGGGTTGCTTCTGGGGATCGTAGAACCCGATCTCCTCGATGGGGGCGCCATCGCGCCGATCCCGTCCGTCGATGACGACCACCCGGTACTTGGGGGCCTTCTTCTGACCGAACCGCTTCAAACGAATCTTGACCATTCTGATTTCACCTCCTGTGAGGGGGGACTACTTTTTCTTCTTCGGGGGGAAGGGGCCACCGGCCCCGGGGCCACGGCCCCCCATTCCGCCACCGAGCCCCGGAAGGCCCGGAAATCCGCCACCAAAGCCTCCGCCCTGCGGAGTGTTCCGCATCGATTTGGGCATCCGCTTCATCATGTTCTTCTGGAAGCCCGAGAGCTCCTTGAACATCTTACGCATGTTCTGGAAGTCCTTGAGCATCTTGTTGACTTCCTGTACCGAGGTCCCCGATCCCTTGGCGATCCGCCGCTTTCGCGACATATCGAGCATCTCGGGACGCCGGCGCTCCTTGACCGTCATCGAGTTGATGATGGTCTCGAACTTCTTGAGGTGCTTCTGCCCCTCCTGGATCTGATCCTTCTCGATCTTCACCCCCAGCATGTTGCCGATGGGGAGCATGGTCAGGATCTGTTCCAGCGATCCAATCTTGCTGACTTGCTTCATCTGGTTGAGAAAGTCCTCGAGGTTGAACTCGGCCTTCAGGAACTTCTGTTCCAGAGCCTGAGCTTCCTTCTCGTCGATGACTTCCTGGGCCTTCTCGATCAGCGAGAGAATGTCGCCCATCCCGAGGATGCGGGTGGCAATCCGGTCCGGATGGAAGGGTTCCAACGCGTCCAGCTTCTCACCGGTAGCCGCGAACTTGATCGGTCGGCCGGTGACGCTCTTGACCGAGAGGGCGGCTCCCCCGCGGGTGTCGCCGTCGAGCTTGGTGAGCACCACTCCCGTGATGTTGAGAAGCTCGTGGAAGCTCTTGGCGATCTGGACGGCGTCCTGACCGGTCATGGCGTCCACCACCAGCAGAATTTCCTGCGGGTTCAGAGTCGTCTTGAGGCGCTGGATCTCATCCATCATCTCGGCGTCGACGTGGAGGCGGCCCGCCGTGTCGACGATCAGGTAGTTCCGGCCATCGCGCTTGGCCTCTTCGACGGCCCTCAGGGCGATCCCCACCGGGTCGGTCGAGCCTTCCTCGGAGTAGACGGGGACGTCAATCTGCTTGCCTAGCACCTCGAGCTGCTTGACGGCGGCAGGACGGTAGACGTCACACGCCACCAGAAGCGGGCGCAGGCCCTGCTTGCGGATGGTGAGGGCCAGCTTGGCCGAAGTGGTGGTCTTGCCCGAACCCTGCAGACCCGCCATCAGGATGATCGTCAGGCCGTTGGGGTTGCGCTCCAGGGGCGCTCGCTCACCACCCAGCAACTCCACCAGCTCGTCGTTGACGATCTTGATGAACTGCTGGCCAGGATTGAGCCCTTGCGTGACTTCCACGCCCAGGGCTTTTTCCTTGACCTTGACGACGAAGTCCTTGACCACGGCCAAGGATACGTCGGCTTCCAGGAGCGCACGCCGAACTTCGCGCAGGGCCTCGGAGATGTTCTCCTCAGAGATCTTCCCCTGACCGCGGAGCCGTTTGAAAACGTCCTGAAGTTTGTCGCTGAGTGACTCGAACATGCCGCCTCGGGGGGTACCCTTCGCAAGGGGCGGGGAACCCGCGCCATCGTAACCAGCCGATAAAATCCGGGGGGACAGGCCAGGCCGATGACGGCCGAGCCTATTTAGCCCAGACTTAACATTCTAGTCGAGTTCCCAGGCGGAGTCAATCGAGGTTATCGAGGCCGCCCCAGCCGGAATCCGGGGTTTTGGGCCGCGAAGGGGCGATCGCGTCGCTGTAGGCAAAGGCCAGGAAGCCCTTTGAGACCTTGGCGGTCACGTGAAGCGCGTTCGTGGTGACCTTATCGAGGGTCTCCCAGCCCCGGGGTGGGGTCGGGGGGTCGAGGAGACGAAAGTCGATGGGGGCGATAGCGTCCGTTCGCTTCACCCTGCTGGGCCAGTAGCTCTCGCTCACTTCCAGGAGCCGGTCGGCATGTTTGTTCGAGTAAGCGGCGAGCGCCTTGGCGGCATCCTTGGCGGTGTGGACCTTGGCGGGATCGGCCTCCCGAATCGCCATGACCCAGTTTCCCGCCCCCGCTTTTTGCTGCTTGGATAGGCGGTTGCTCACCCAGGCCTCGTAGTAATGATGGTAGTTGCCGGCGAGGATCTTCAGCTTGGGGAGGCTGAAGCCCACGCCCAGGATCTGGCGCAGCCGGAAGGGTCGGGTGTGCAGGGGTTGGCCCAGGTCTTCCAGGTAGTGAAGGGAGCGGGCCAGAAAGCGGAAGCCCCAGTAGGCATCGCCCTTGGCGAAGGCCAGTTTCGCCAGCTGGTAGAAGGTTTCGGCGCGCTCGTGAGCGATTCCCACCTGGACCACGCCCTTCAGGTAGTGATAGCGCTGGTGGCGATAGCCTTTGCTGCCGCCGGCCAGGTCCTGAAAGGGGGAAAGGTCCAGTCCTTCGTCCATGCCCCAGTTGGGTTCGTCGACGTACCGGAGAAGGATTTCGCGAGCCGTGGTCTTCTCGCCCACGAGGCGGTCGATGTAGATCGGCTGGAATTCCGGGGCGTAGGCCGATCTATCCGCCTCCGTGTAGCTGTAGGGAGTGACCTCGATCTGCCGGAATTGAGGGTTGGAGAGCCAGGGGGTGTCGCCGAGGATCTCGCGGGTGAGCAAGCGGTGATCGCTCCACGCATGCGCCGGGAAGGCCAGCGCGCCGATCAGCAGGGCGCTCGACGCGGTGATGGAAAGGGTTTTGGCAAGAGCGGGGTTCATGGCGCGCTTCTTATACCCAGACTCGCTTGGTTTACTCGCTGACCGGCCCTGTGGTTCCTCATTTTGGCTTTCGTCGCGCCCTCCGTCGCGACCTGCTAGAATCAGCCAAGCGGGTCGTTTCCTCGTGCCCTCGGCTCTTTCCGCTTTTTCGGGGGATGTTCGGGGGATGGCGGGAACTTTCGGACGCGAGAGCCGTCCAAGAGACCAGGGCGGAGGAAAGGGTCTACGTGGCCGACGAGCGCCAACTCATCGAACGATTTCAGCAAGGCGATCAGGCGGCGGCGCAGGCGATCTTTCGCCTCTATCATCCGGCGATTCACAACCTGGTCTATCGCATGCTGGGCGGGTCTTCCGAGGTCGAGGACTGCGTTCAGGAGGTTTTCCTGAGGGCCTTCCGGGGTTTGAAGGGGTTTCGCGGGGAATCGTCGCTCAAGACCTGGCTCTACCGGATAGCGACCAACACCTGCCTCAACGTCCTCGACAAGGCGAAGCGACAAGGTCCGACCGACTCCCTGGACGCGGGGGCTTTCGAAGAAGGGCTGGTCACGCTGGGAGATACCCTGGCGAGTTCCGAGCGGGGCCCCGAGGCCCGGGTCATGGGGGCGGAACTGGACGAGGCGATTCAGGCGGCGCTCTCCAAGCTCGCCCCGGAGTTTCGAACGGCACTCGTGCTGCGGGACGTCGAGGGAATGTCCTACGAGGAAGTCGCTTCCGCCACCGGAGTGGCCTTGGGTACGGTCAAGAGCCGCATCGCCCGCGCACGGTCGCAGGCCGTGCGCTGGTTGAAGGACTATCTGAACTAGCGCCCGCGGCTGCAAAAGCGCCCGCGGCTGAAATTGAAGAACGCGGCTGCAAAAGCGCCCGCGGCTGCAAAAGCGAGAGAGAGATGGTGGTTAGTCCCAATCGACGGGATGCATTTTCGGCTCTCGCCGAGCTGAGGAAACGATGATGGCTATCGGTAGGGGTCAAAAGGAGGATTCCATGCCCCAGAACTGCGAGGGGTGTCGCTCTCAGCTCTCGGCTTACGCCGACGGAGCCCTGATCATGGACGAGATCCGCACGGTTCACGCTCATCTGATCGGCTGCTCGCGTTGCGCGGAGGAACTCGCGGATCTCATGGTGGTGATGCACGCGGTCGCGGCCTTGCCGGTCGTTTCGCCGCAGAACGACCCATGGGCGGCGATTTGCTTTCGCCTGAAACGCGAAGGCCTGCTCCGTAGCCGGCATTTTCCTCGAACCCGCTGGGTCGCGGCCGTGGCAGTGGGCGGCGGGGCGATCGCCCTCGGCTGGAACCTGCTCTTCCCCCCACCTCCGTCCCGCATGGCGGATCTCGACACCTACTGGCGCGAACACGCCTCCTTCTCCATGGAGTCCGAACCCATCATCCTCGGAGCTCCCGCCGTTCACGCCATCGAAGCCAACTATCAGTTGCAGGGAGAGCTGCCATGAGGGCGCTCGTACTCGGCGCGCTCGTCGTCGGGACGCTGGGCGGCCCCGCTTTCGCCGTCGATCCGAGCCTCGATGCCCTGGTGCGCTCGGGAGACGTTCCCTACCGGGGGATGCTGGTCATCAACGGCGAGACGGTCGTCAAGGTGGTTCACGGAACCGGGGATCGCAAGCGCCAGGAGATCATGTCCCCGGGGCGGATGCATGGGGATCTGATCGTCGACAACGGCAAGACCTTCTGGCACTTCTCCCCGCGCACGCAAAAAGTGGATCTTTCGCCTACCCGGCAATGGGGGGAGCGGATAGCCGACCGCCTGCGCCTTCTGACCCGGAACTACCGCTTGAAGATGGTGGGCTGCGAGATGGTCGCCGGACGCTCGGCGAACGTGGTCGAGCTTCGCTCCTCCCATCCGGATCGGGGTTCCCAGCGGCTCTGGTTGGATCAGGACCATGCGGTCCCCTTGCGGAGCGAGCGTCGAAACGCGCAGGGGCGTCTGGTCGAACGCAACGAGTTCCGGGAGATCTCCTTCCCGGGGCAGGTGGATCCGAGCCAGTTCCTGCTGGAGTTGCCTGCGAACGTGGCCATCACCACCAGCGTTCGCTTGCTGGCCTCGGGGCGTACGCTGGCTGATTTCCACGATTCCCTGCCGTTCGCCGCCCGCCTTCCCGCCTATCTTCCCAGCGGATTCGAAGGCATGGATCTTCATCTCTTCGAGTCGAAGGGCGTCACGTCGCTTCACTGGAGGCTCTCGGACGGCCTGGCCACGCTTTCCCTGTTCATGACGGACCGGGACCACCATCCCGACTTGCCGACGGCGACAGCCGTCGCGCTCGCTCCGAATCGAGAGGCTCATCTCGTCGAGCAACCGGGCCGCCGAATGCTCTGCTGGACGGATCAACGTCTCGGCTATGCCATGGTGGGAGATCTCTCCCAGAGCGAACTCGTCAAGGTCGCGCGTTCCACCCTTTCGGACGAGTGAGCGCGGGGTTCGAGGAGGCCCGTTTTCTCGTTTTTCGATCCGCATGCGCCTGCGCCTCGGCGGTCGTGCATGCCATAATAACCAACGTTGCCGTTTTCACTTAATTACTGCGGCGTCCCGAACGCCGGAAAGGAGCCCGTCATGCGCCAGCGTTTTTTTCCTGCCTTGTTGAGCTTGTCTCTTGGCGTCGGGGGAGGGGTCCTCGGTGCGGGAGCCGTGATGTGGACCCGATCCGACACTCCCGGACCAGCCTATGCCGCCCAGACGCCTCACGTTCAGGCTCGGGCCGTTTCGGCCCAGGGTGAGATCATCGCGGACCTGGTCGAAAAGGTCGGTCCGGCGGTCGTCAACATCGATACCGTGAGCCGCCGGACGGTGGTCCAGCAACCGATGCACCCGTTCTTCGGCTTCGACCCCTTCGGCTCCCAAGATCCGCGATCCGCGCGCCCCCAGACCCGTACCTACGAGCAAAAGGGAGTGGGTTCCGGCTTCATCATCGATCCCAAGGGTCTGGTGGTCACCAACGACCACGTCGTTAGCAAGGCCACCGATCTCACAGTCACCCTGCCGGACGGTCGCAAGTTCAAGGGCAAGGTCATCGGCCGTGACTCCGCCTCCGACCTGGCCGTGGTCAAAATCGAGGGCAAGGATCTGCCCTTCCTCAAGCTCGCGAACCCCGACAGCATCCGGGTCGGGCAGTGGGTGGTCGCCATCGGCAGCCCTCTCGGCCTCAAGTACTCGGTGACGGCCGGCATCCTCAGCGCGGTCAACCGGGAAGGCATCAAGAACCGGGTCGGTTTCCTCCAGACGGACGCGCCCATCAACCCCGGCAACTCGGGCGGCCCCCTCATGAATCTTCAGGGCGAGGTGATAGGCGTCAACTCCGCCATTATCCAGAATGCCCAGGGCATTGGCTTCGCGGTGCCGGTGGACACGGTGAGCCGGGTGGTGCCCCAGCTCGAGGCCAAGGGCCGCGTGGAGCGCGCATGGCTCGGAGTCGGACTCGCGGATCTTCCCGACGATCGCAGCCGGATGTTCTATCCCGCCGAGTACGGAGCGCTGATCGCGCGCATCGAACCCAAGAGCCCCGCGGACAAGGCGGGACTCGCCGAGGGAGACGTGGTCCTGGCCCTGGACGACAAAAAAATCGAGGACTCCGCCGCCTTGATGCGGGCCGTCAGCGCCATGGACATCGGTGACAAGGCCAAGCTCAAGGTCAACCGCCGCGGTCAGACCAAGGAGCTCACCCTCACCCTCGGAAAGATGCCCGAGCAGATCAGCCAGGCAGCCGACGAATCCGAGAACCAGGAGTAAGGGTGCACGTGATACTTCGAGCCTCGCTAGGCCTGCTGTTGCTCCTCGCGTCGACGATCCCCGTGCAGGCAGGCCCCCTCGATGATGCCGACATCTTCCTGTTGCGGGAAGTCAACGATCGCTACAACCCCTCGGCAGACTCCGTCAACGACTGGCTCTCGCGCAACGAACTGGCTGTTGCCGTACCGCTCCTCGGAGCGGTGGCGCTCGGCAAAGGGCAATACCGGATCCCCGTCCGGATCCTCGAAACCCAGGTCCTCGCGATCGGCATGTCCGAGGGCTTGAAGCTCGTTTTTCAGCGCCCCCGCCCCTACAAGACCTACACCGACGTTCGGACGCCCCTCGGTCCGGAAAGCACCTTCTCGCTGCCTTCCAGTCACGCGGCCCTGGCCTTCGCAGGAGCCACCATTCTCTCGGAGGCCTACCCCTCCTGGACATGGCAATCCTACGGCTGGGCGACCCTGGTCTCCTTGTCTCGGATCTACAACGGGCTTCACTACCCCACGGACGTTCTAGCGGGCGCCTTTGTGGGAATCGGCGCCGCCCGCCTCTCGCGCATGATCTTCGGACCTTCCGAGGCTTCCTGGGGACCTTCCCTCGAAGCCTCGGGCATCCGTCCCGTCGTGAGTCTCGACGGGCCAGCACTCAGCTGGTCGCGCACGTTCTGAACTCCCTCAGGGAACGCTGATGGTCACGCTCCGGGTCGCCGGTTCGTCGTCATCCTCCATGCGCCAGCTCAGCTCCGTCTCGCTCAGCGCCGCCGCCTCCGGATCCGCCTCATAGGCGGTGACGGTGACTTGATAATCGGTGCGAGCCCGCAGGCCAAGAAGGGTGAGTCCGAGCGCGAGATCCGCCCGGGCGATCGTGAGCGGGCTACCGTCGGGGAACGCGTACTCGTCGTATTTCCTGAAGACCTTCACTTGAACGTGATCCACCCGATTGCCCGGATCGGTGAGCCAGAGAACGAGGGGCATGCGGCCCGAAAAATCCTTTGGCGCCAGCGCCAGGGGGAGGACGGTAGGCATGGTCGGGCGGTCGTCGTCGTCGAGCCTGACCGTGACCGTGGAGCCGTAGGGGATGGATATCGCGTTGCCGCTCTCGGTGTAGGCGTGGGCGACGATTCGGTAGGTCTGGTGGCGCCGAAGACCGGTCAAGACGATCGCGCGTTCGAGGATCAGTTCCGTTCCGCTCATCTCGACCTTGACGATGTCCGGATCGTCCATGGTGGTGGGCTCGGATGTGAGTTTCGACAGCGGCAGCGCGGTCTCGGCGTCGATTTCCAGGAGCGGGACAATCTCGATCCGGTGGATGTCCGTCGCCCGCCATTCCTTGACGATGGCCTGGAGTACGGGAGGGGAAGCGACCTTGGGAACGAGGGCGATTGCCCCGAGATCGCGGGAGGTCCTGGGCTCGATGAGCCCGCTTTGGGGGGTGCAGCCTGCCAAAGCGACAAGGCCGGCCAGTCCGAGGGCGAGAAGTGGAAAGCGTGACGTCATGGCGAATCCTCTCATGGCGACGGTCGGCTAGGGGGCAGTGAACTGCTTGAGGCGTGTTTCGAAGGGGGTCGTGGGCGAGTTGGCGGCGATGTTGGTGAGCTTTTCCTTCACCCGGCCGATTCCCGGGACCACCCAGACGATCATCTCGTCGATGTCGGAACGATCGACGAGCTTGATGGCGTTCGAATAGGTTCCCGCGGGTACGCTCACGGTTTCTTGGCCCATGTTCTCGAAATCGAAGTTGAACGAGTCGGGGTACCCGCCGTGCCGCTCGAGGTCGCTCGTCCCGGTGCCGCTCTGGGGGGGGCTGCCCTCCATGGCATGTTCGTACTGGAAGGTCACGACGTTGTCCTGCACCTTGACGACCGATAGCGTCATGGTCAAGGTTTTCTCGATTCCGTCGACCATCGACGTATTTTCATAAACCCACGTCATGCCGGGACTCGGCAGGGGCATGTTTTCAGCCCAGAAGGGGCTCTTGGCATGGATCCGGTTCGACATGTCCCCCAGGTGGATCTCGAGCACGTCGTTCGAGCGAAATCCCCCGGGAGTGACGAGGATCCCTTCCGCCGACGCTCGCCCGTTGAAGAAGACGTCGGCCAGCTTGACCTTGAGCGAGGTGGCGACGGGCGCATCATCCTTGCTCGTCGAGACGTCGGTGAAGGAGGTTTCGTTCTCCTCGCTGATAAGGTTCCCGGGATCCTCTCCCTCCGCCTTGTAGGCGTAGGCCCGGATGCGGTAGGTCGTGTCCGGCAGGAGCGATCCGAAGACCACCTTGCTATCGAGTTGCTGGCCCGGGATGAGCTTGGTGACGGCTTTCCCTTCGGAATCCGTGACCGGCTCCTCGCGGGTACCGTCCAGCCGGAAGAGTTTCAGCAAGAGGTGGTCGATGTCCTCGGCGTCGTAACTTTTGACGAGGGCGAGGGCTCGAAAACCTCCAGGGACGATCTGGGGGACGAGGGTGATCTCGGCGCTGCCCCGAGGAACGGTCAGGTTCATGGTGGTGAGGAGGTCACATCCGGTCAGCAAGAGGCTGCCGACGATCGCGGCGGCCAGGAGGCGTTTGGGCATGGGGGGGCTCCTTCGAGTGTGAGGAATGCGTGATCTTTTTTGACAAAATTATTAGACAGTTTATTGCATATCATTAATGATCATGTCAAGACGAACCCCCCGAGCCTTGGCTCGGGGGGCGTGGTTTCCATCGGAGGGAAGGCCGGCTCCGGTTTTCGGGCTCAGTCCTCGCGGGGCGCCGCGGGGGCGGATCCCTCGAGCAGCAGGTGCTGGATGAGCTGGCTGGCTTTCAGCTTGGAGAGGGATTCGATCTCCGGCGGGGACTCATGTCGCTTGGTCAGGCGTGTCAGGAGCTTCTTCTGGGGGGCGGTGGCGGGCTGGCGATCCTGGTGGCGCTCCTTGGCTTGCTGGCGATAGACCTTGGCCTGGGTTTTGTAGGACGAATCGCGACGCAGGGAGGCGATTGCCCGCGGTACTTCCCGCACCCAGGTCTCTCCCTCGACGTAGGGAGCGAGCCAGGTATCGGCAGCCAGGGCCTCCTGCTCGTCATGCCAGATCTCGGCGAGATCCTCGCCGGCATGCTCGGGGTAGTCGCGAAGGTACTCTTTCAGCTGCGTGTGGAGGCGTTTGGCTTCTTGTGAAGTCAGGCCCGTGAAGGGAGAATCGGATCGGCGCATGGCGTCCTTTCTTTTTTTCGTTCCCATGCTCTCGGCGGGTCTTCGCCGGTCGTCAGCCTTGCAGCGGGACGAGCGCCGCTTCTCGGCCATTCCTGACTTCCTGGCGATAGGCCGCAATTTCGCGATCGGACCATGCTTGGCGGTAGGATTCGTCCCAGCCGATGAGGCTTTGAAGAATCTGGCTCATGGTGAGGGCGATTTCCTCGGCGGCCCTCAGGCCCTGATCCGCATCCAGCAGGTGAATCCGGGTGCGGCGCATCATGACGTCGGAAAGCGTCAGGGCTTGCTCGAAACGCACCATGTAGGCAATCTCGGCCCGGATGAGCTGAGCTTCGGGGCTCAAACCGCTGACTTCGCGGTCCAGTCCTCGGTCGGCTTCAAGCAAGGCGAGAACCTGCCGGTAGTTGGTCCCGTATTTTTCGATCAGGCGCTTGACGAGCGAGGACTCGATTCCGGGGTGCTGGCGTAAGGAATAGCTCACGTACTCTTCGAAGGAATCGACCGGGATGTCGCCGCCCTCCAGGGGGAGGTCGTCGGAGTGGCGCTTCTTGGAGTCTGCGATCCAGCCTTCATCGCGAAGGGTCTTGGCGGCGAAGTCGACGACCTGGCGTGCCATGGATCGGAACGTGGTGTACTTGCCACCCGCGATGGCGATGATCCCGGATGGCGTCTGGAAGACCTCGTGTTCGCGGGAGATATCGGATTCGGAGACGTCAGCGGTCGGGGCGATGAGCGGCCGCCAGCCGCCGAAGGTGGAGATGACGTCGGCTTCGCTCAGGTGGGCGCCGGGGATGGCGTCATTGGCGGCCTGCAGGACGTAGCGGATCTCGTCGGCCTTGGCGTAGACGTCGTCGTCGAGGAAGCGATCGCCCTCAGCGTCGGCATGGGCCGTATCGGTGGTCCCGATGAGCGTTCGACCGAAGTAGGGGATGATGAACATCCAGCGCCGTTTTCCGTCTTCCGGACGGGATTTGACGATTAGCGCATGATCGGTCACCTTGCGGGTGACGATGTGGATGCCCTTGGTGGGCTTGAGCTTGCGTTCGGCGTCGGGATTATCCATCTGGTTGATCCGGTCGACCCAGGGACCCCCCGCATTGATGACGCTGCGCGCATGCACGGAGATCTCCTGGCCGCTCATGCGGTCCTTGACTAGGACTCGCGTGACCTTGCCGTCCGGCCCATGCTGGAAGGACGTGACCTCGGTGTAGTTGGTGATGGCGGCTCCCCAGCGGATTGCCGTCTTCAGGGTTTCAACGACCATCCGGGCATCTTCCGTGAGGCCATCCACGTAGGTCAGGGCCCCCTTCAGACCATCCTCCTTGAGTGAGGGCTCACGGTCCAAGGCTTCCTTCGGCTTGATCCGGCGGTGCAGGCGTGCCCGGTTGAAGCCCGACATGGACGAGAAGCCGTCATAGAGCCAGAGCCCGGCGTCCATGACGCTCAGGCTATCCCCGTTCTCGCGGTAAATGGGATAGAGGAAGGGGAGTTCCTTGGCGAGGTGCGGCGCATGCTTGAAAAGCTTGTTCCGCTGGGTCAGCGCTTCCTTCACGAGCTTGAACTCCATGTGCTCGAGGTAGCGCAGCCCGCCGTGAAGGAGCTTGGAGGATTTAGAAGACGTGCCGCTGGCGTAGTCGTTGCGCTCGACCAGGGCCACCTTGAGTCCTCGAAGCGCGGCCTCCAGGGCAATTCCCGCCCCCGTGATCCCCCCGCCGATGATCAGCAGGTCCCAGGATTCCTTGCCGAGCCTCTCCAAGGTGGTTTGGCGCGAGAGCGCCGACCATTCGCGAGCCACGATCCCCTCCTCTCAAACGTTGCTGTAGTTCCGTTGCGCTGCTGCAAACCCGAGCCTCATATCGTACCCTTTTCGGGCGCGTCCGGGCCGATTCGCCGGATCAATTTTCCGGGGTTCATGCAGGTTTCCGGATCCAGAGCCTGCTTGATTCCTTCCAGGGCCAAGATACCCGTCTCTCCGAGTTCCTGGGGCAGAAACGGAGCGTGATCGAGTCCGACCGCGTGATGATGGCTCAGGGCGCCGCCTCCCGCGAGAATGGCATCGGTTGCTGCCAACTTGACGGCCTGCCACTGGGCCAGGGTGTCTTCCGTTTGGAGCGCCATGAAGGTGAAGTAAAGGGAGGCCCCGTCCGGATAGGCATGGGAGAGGTGGCACATGACGTGGCCACGTCCCCCCTCGCGTTCGAGGGCATTTTGCAGGGCCGACCGGATGAGGCGGTAGAGTTCCGGCAACTGCGACCACGACCCGCAGGTCTCGAGGGTGTCGACCATGATGCCGCGGTCGAGCAGGGTATCCCGCAGGTAAGGGAGCTCGAAGCGCCCACGATACCAGCTCCGGCCGGGATCGCGCCCCAGGAGCAATCCCTCGTTTTCCGCCAGGACCGACCGCACGCGGTCCCATCCCGCCATGACCTCCGCCTGGCCGCCCTCGTAGCCCGCGATCAGCAGACAGCGCTCGGGGCTCGTCACCGCAGGCCCGCGCACGAGATAACGCTTGGCAAGGCCTTCGACGAGGCGTTTCCAGGCCGATCGGGGCTCGGCGCGCATGGCCATGAGGGCCGCGGTCTCGTCAACATCCGACAAGCGGAGCGTCGCTGGTGTCGGACCTCCTTGAACCAAGGTACGGACCGTTTCGAGTCCTTGCTCGAAACTCGGAAACAACACGCCCCGATAGTCGTGCTGGGGCGGAATCGGGCAAACCCTCACAGTGACCTCGGTGAGCACTCCCAGGGTTCCCTCGGATCCAAGAATCAAGCCGTTGAGGTCCGGTCCGGTCGAGCGTGCCGGGAGCGCTTTTACCGTCAGCGTGCCTCGGGGACTCGCCATCTTCAGGCCGATCACCATGTCCTCGATCTTGCCGTACTTCGTCGATTGCTGGCCTGCCGAGCGGGTCGCGACCCAGCCGCCCAGGGTCGAGAATTCGAAAGACTGTGGGTAGTGGCCGAGCGTCACGCCCTGCGCCTGGAGGGCCGCTTCGAGGTCGGGGCCCATGATGCCGGCCTCGACCTTGGCTGTCCGGCTCAGAACGTCCACGTCGAGGACCTGGTTGAGCTTGGCGAGATCCATGGACAGGAAAAGTCTATCGCTAAGTTCGGCGGGCACCTCGACCCCCCCCACCACCGATGTGCCGCCTCCAAAGGGGATGACGGCCCAGCACTTGGCTGTGGCGAGATCGATGACGCGTTGCGCGTCTTCGTGGCTGCGAGGCCAGACGACGGCATCCGGCGGATGGGGAACTTCACCGCGGCGTAGCCTGACGAGATCGCGGTAGCTTTTGCCGTAAGCGTGAGTGAGACGATCGTTGGGCTCGGTGGAGAGGCCTTCGCGCCCGAGGATCATCTGCAGGGCCGTCCGATCGTCAGCATGCAAGCGCGAAGCGGGCAGCGCGATTTCCTCCCGCGGCGAGGGACGGTGCTGCTGCTGGGGCAGCGATCCCAGTCGAGCCTCGATGAAGGGCCAGAAGTTCGGCGATTGCTCCAGGGGGTAGCGCTTTTTGGAGTCACCCCAACCCCACCATTTGCTTTGCATGCCTTCATTATAGCCCAACGTCCAAGCTCTCGGATTACGTTGCAATTAAGGTGCTGCTGGAAACCGGCGACAAACTGGAATTAACTTCGCCTTAACCAAGTCTTCAGCAAGTCTTCGGTCATTTTCCGCGATAAGGATTTCAGCAGCCCACGGTCGATCGCAGTGAGGTCAATTGTTCGGGCTACCCTTCGCCCCGTACTCGAATTGTCTTGATGGAGAATGACTAATGCCCGTAAACCAATTCTCTCCCAAGGATCGCGCCCGCTACGAAACGTCTGCCAACCGACTCATCGCCAAGTTCGATGCCAACAATAACGGTACGGTCGATCAGAGGGAAACCACCAAGTCCGGCGGCAAGGACTACTGGACTTACACCAACCGAATCGGTTCCAGCGATTTCGTCACGCGGACCACGATCTACTACGACACCTTCAGCGGCATCAAGGATGCCGAGTTCCGTCTCGCCGACGCCAACAGGGATAACAAGCTGACCAAGGAGGAAGTCCTGCAGTCCTTCCTGGAGACCATCGACAGCAACAAGGACGGCAAGCTCAGCTTCTTCGAGCGTCTCGGCGACAGCGTGAACGGGCACTACGAGAAGAGCTGGAAGGTCGAAACCGACCGCCAGAGCCGATTGGAGTACGATCCCCTGCCCCGGGATTACGACCGCCCCACGCCCCCGAGCAGTGGTTCCGACCCTTACCGCCCCTCGCCCCCGAGCAGTGGTTCCGATCCCTACCGTCCCTCGCCCCCGAGCAGCGGTTCCGATCCCTACCGTCCCTCGCCCCCGAGCAGCGGTTCCGATCCCTACCGTCCCTCGCCCCCGAGCAGCGGTTCCGATCCCTATCGCCCCTCGCCCCCGAGCAGCGGAAATAGCCGTCCCACTCCTCCCAGCAGCGGTTCCAATCGCCCGACTCCTCCCGGCCTTTAATCCCTGATCGAACGAAGAGGCGCCCCTAGCTGGGCGCCTCTTCGTTCGTGTGCCCCTATCCAGGCTTCTTCGCGCAGGTCCTTCTCCGCGACGGGGCCGAGGGCCTTTTCCCCCGCCGTCGCCTCGGACGCTTCCAGCCAGCGCCGTGGCTTTCCCCGCCGAGGTCACCTGCCGCAGGCGACGGTTGCCCGAGTCAGCGTTGAATAGCTCGTTCGCTGGGATCAAGCGGAATCCGAGGAACCGGCAGTCGCTTCGTCGAGCTGTCGCTTGAATTCCTCGGGCAGCCGGACTGTGCCGGCCTTTCGCCAGGGGACATCCCTCTTCGCTGCGCCGCCTCGACCAGGGCGTAGCGGGTCGCCTCGACCGCCGTTCCGAGGCGGTGGGGCTGGAGTCCCGACCGCCCATTGAAAAGGCCCCCACCGTCTGGTGGGGGCCTTTTCAATGGAGGTGCTCGACTTTAGTAGACGGCCTTGATTTCCTTGTGGGCGCTCGTCAGGGCGGTGAGCATATCGTTGACGATGTAGCGGCGCTCGCGGTCGCTGTAGGCATACTTCCAGTCACGACGCAGGCCCTCGTAACGGTCGAGCGCACGGTTGGCGATGTCGTAGACCTGACGTGCCGAGTAGCCGGACCCAGAAGAAACGATCCGCTGGATGTCGTTCAAGCCATCCGTCAGTTCACCGAGCATCCGCTGCTCGATCCGGTCCTTCTCGTAGTCCGTGTAGGCGCGATTCCAGTCGCGGAGCAACTGGTCGTACTGGTAAAGCGTGTCGGCGGCTGCCCGACGTGCCTGGTCTACTTCGTAGGACGACGAATCCGCAATGGCCTTGCCTTCGACCTGGGGAACAGCGGTCAGGTCGACGGTGGGCGGCGCCTTGCGCTGCGCGTCGGCGGATTGCGCCTTGGCCGTGTTATCGCCCGTCTGCCCCACTCCCGTCATGCTGGTGGTACCGCAACCGGCAAGCAACGATGCCGCGAGGGTGAGCGATGCCAGAGCGACGAAGGTCTTGCTTGCCATGGATGTATGCCTCCTTGAAACTTGTCTGTGCAACTTCCGTTAAATGATTATGGCCGGATTAATCCCTGGTCTTGCTTGGATTAAGTTTAAGGTTGGATTAAGGGGCTGGGCGCCCGATCCCCAGGGGGTTTCGCGAGGCTTGGAGCGGTATCGGTTCCGATTACGGTGGTCTCGAGGTTCCATCCATATGAAGATGGCAAAGCGAAGGTGATTTGTATTAATCATCGGTTAAATATGGCCTCGGTAGGGCAAGCGGATCTCTCGATCGGCGGATAGTTTAGAAAAGATGATGCGCTGAACATGTGAAATAGCGAGGCCAGAACATGAAGGTTACACGCGTTGGTGCCCCAGCGGTCCCTCTTCGCCCTGTTTTGTCGGCGACTCAAACCGCTGTGCCTCGTCCCGGGGCGGATGTGGTGCTGGCAGGCGGGCCGGCCGTCAAGATCGAGGATCCTTTCAAGAATCCGGCGACCTACGTCAAGGCGGTGGAGGCCGCTGAGGCCCTGCTCAGGTCGGCGCGCACCAAGCAGAGTGAGGCGCAGGCCGCAAGAGCCAAGGTGGATGCGGCGACCCAGGCGGTCCTGGATAAGGCGACCTCGGCACGGGATGCCAAGCACCTCGAAGCCTCCGAGCCCCGCGACGCGGCGAAGAACGCGCTCGAGGCCAGGCGCCGTGAACTCCAGGCTCCCATCGACAGCAGCTCGACTAAGTTGTCCAAGGCCAACGAAGAACTGGTGAGCGCGACTTTCCCCAACAAGCATGAGCTCGATAGTGCGCGCTCCGAGGCGCGGTCCGAGGTCACCCGCCGTGAAGGCACCCTCGGCCAAGCCCAGAATGCCCTCGATTCGACCATCGCTCAGCTGGATCAGTCGAAGCGGGACTTGAACTCGAACCGAAACGGACTTGCTCAGACCCGTGCCGATCTCTCGGCCACCCAGTCGCGGCTCAGCTCGGACCGCAGCAGCCTCTCGTCAGCCCGCTATAGCGCGCCCAGCACCTACGAATTCGATGGGGTGCGCTCGGACCTCGACCGGGCCGAGCGGGATTACTCGGCCGCCGAATCCGGCGTCCGTTATTCCCGCAACCAGGTCAATGATCGCCGTCGGGATCTCGATCGCCTGCTCGATGAGGAGAGCCGCCCGACTCCTCCGGGCGGATCGGATCGTCCGACTCCTCCGGGTGGATCGGATCGCCCGACTCCTCCGGGCGGATCGGATCGCCCGACTCCTCCGGGTGGATCGGATCGCCCGACTCCTCCGGGTGGATCGGATCGTCCGACTCCTCCGGGTGGATCGGATCGTCCGACTCCTCCGGGTGGATCGCAGACCCATGGGGACGTTTCGGGTGCCCGTACGGCCCTCGCCGATGCCGAACGTGAGCTTGATCGAGCCCAACACCGGCTTTCCTCCGCGGCGGGGACCCTGGATGGCGTGCGCCGCCGGTACAACGGCATGCGCGCCAAACTCGACGAGGTCAGCCGCTGGGAAGCCACGGTTCGGGGGCTCGAGAGCAAGGTGGTCACCCTCCAGAACAACGTCTCGGTCTACGATCAGAAAATCCGGACCCTCGAGTCGCGGATCCCGAACCTCGAGCAGCAACGGAGTTCGGCCACCGGGGCGCGCGACGAAGCCAACGGAGCCCTGGAGGATGCACGAGTCCAGTCCCGGAAGCTGGAGACGACCCCCTACGACAACGGTAAGCCGGCCGCCATCAAGGCGGCCCAGGGTAAGGTGGATCGAATCTCGGGAGAACTCGAGGGACACCGCAAGGCCTACACGGCGGGGATGACGGCTCCCACCGAGCGGATGAGCCGGGAACAGGTTTCCTACGACAAGGCCATGGCGCCCTTCCACCAGGACGTCAAGCAGGCAGAGCAAGCCCGCCAGAACGGCATGACCGCGGCGGAACGCCAGCTTGACGACGCCAAGGGCGCCGTCAAGCGAGGTGAGAGCAAGATCTCCGATCTGAAGGAAGTCCCGGGTTCCGTGGACTTGAAATGGAAGATACCGAAGTGGCTGGGAGGCTCGGGCTTCAACGCGAAGAAGTTCTGGGACGATCGTCCCGCCGTCTAGGCCTCAGCGCTAGGTAGCCACCGGGGTCCGGTCCGAACTTTCGGGCTGGACCCATTCCTTTGCCCGATCCACTGCCCGCAGCCAGTCCTTGTACAGACGCTCCCGGGTTTCGGGCGCCATTCCCGGAGAGAAGCGCTGAAGCTCCCCGCCGGCCGGCAGTTCATCGAGTGATTTCCAGTATCCTATCCCCAGTCCAGCCAGCAGGGCTGCTCCGAGCGCGGTCGTTTCGAGGTTTTCTCCGCGTAGCACCGGAACGTCCAGCTGGTCGGCGACGAACTCCATCACGAAGTCATTGGCGGCGGCTCCGCCGTCCACGCTGAGGAATTCCAGCTTCTTTCCGGTATCGGCCTGCATGCAGGCGACCAGATCCCGGGTCTGATACGCCATGGCTTCGAGGGCTGCCCGAACCAGGTGGGCGCGGCCGGATCCGCGCGTCAGCCCCACGATCGTGCCACGCGCATAAGCGTCCCACTGGGGTGCCCCCAACCCCACGAACGCGGGAACCAGGTAGACGCCGCCGTTGTCGGGAATCTCGCGGGCGATGGCCTCGGTCTCCGAGGCCTTCTGAATGATCCCCAGCGCGTCGCGCAGCCAATGGACGGTGGCGCCGGCCATGAAGATGCTGCCTTCGAGCGCGTAAGTCACCTCGTCGCCGATTTGCCAGGCGACGGTGGTCAAGAGGCGGTTCTGCGAGAAGACCGGGCGGGTTCCCGTGTTGAGAAGCAGAAAGCAGCCGGTGCCGTAGGTGTTTTTGGCCTGCCCGACCTTGAAGCAGTGCTGCCCAAAGAGGGCCGCCTGCTGGTCACCGGCCGCGCCTGTAATCGGAACTCCTGCCGGCAGCACCCCGAGTTCCGTGGTGAGGCCGATGGGCCCGGAACTGGGAACGACTTCGGGAAGCACGCCTCGGGGAATGCGCAGGGTTTCGAGGATCTCGGGATCCCAGTCGCGGTCGCCGAGATTGTAGAGAAGGGTCCGACTGGCGTTGGAGGCGTCGGTGACGTGGCGCTTCCCGCCCGTGAGGTTCCAGATCAGCCACGAGTCGATGGTCCCGAAGGCAATCTCGCCGGCTTCGGCGCGTGCGCGCAGGCCTGCGACGTTTTCCAGCAGCCACGAGACCTTGGTTCCCGAGAAATAGGCGTCGAGCAGGAGCCCGGTCTTGGCGGCAAAGGAGTCGAGGTGTCCCTCGGCCTTGAGGGTGTCGCAAATGGCGGCCGTGCGGCGGCATTGCCAGACGATCGCGTTGTGAACGGGTTTTCCGGTTTGGCGATCCCACATGACCGTGGTCTCCCGCTGGTTGGTGATTCCGATGGCCGCCACCGCTTCGGCCACCACGCCGGCGTTGCGCAGGCATTCCCCGATGGCGTCGCGCACTCCCTCCCAGATCTCCGTGGCGTCGTGCTCCACCCATCCCGGCAGGGGATAGTGCTGGGTCAACTCCCGGTAAGCGCGGCCGACGACGCGGGCTTGGCGGTCGAAGAGCAGAACGGTCGAGCCGGTGGTACCCTGGTCGATGGCTAGGAGGAAGGTTTCGAGCATGGGAGACTCCTCTCGTCGGATCCGGAAAGGGACTCCCGCCATGGTACCCAGTAGGGGACGGGGGGCGCAAGGCCGCATGCTGGACAGGACCGTGTAGGAATGCCCCGAAAGGGGTAAGAATCGTCTGGAACCGACGGCCAGAAAGAGAGAAGGTTGATCCCCGCCATTCAACGCAGCACTGTTTGCCTGATCGCCTTGCTTGCGGCGATCCTTCCGGGTCCCGCGCCTTCGCGCGCCCAGATGGCCGAACCTACGGGCGTCTTCGTGGCCATCGGCGGCGGAACCGAGCAACCCGAGATCACGCAGGCCGTCATCGACCTGGCCGGCGGCAAGGATCGGCGGGTCATCGTCTTCCCCACCGCATCGAGCGATCCGCTTCAGGCCGGCCTGGCCTACAAGCACTACTTCAGCCAGCTCGGAATCGCCGCGGTGGACTCTTTGCCGCTTCCCGATCGCCAGACCGCCAACGACCTGATGCCGGTCAAGGATATCGCGCGCGGAGACTTGCTCTATTTCACCGGAGGGGATCAGAACCGCCTTGTGAACGTGCTCTCGAATACCGCCGTGCACGGTTCCCTGCAGACCGCTTGGCAGCGCCGCGCGGTGATCGCGGGAACCAGCGCCGGCGCCATGGTCTGGGGCCCCGAGTTCATCGCGAACGGGACCAGCCTGGGATCCATGAAGTATGGCTTCAGCCGGGATCCTGCCGGCATTCCGGGCCTCGAACTGCGCCCCGGCCTCAACCTCTGGGAGAAGCTGGTGGTCGACACCCATTTCTCCGAGCAGCAACGTCTCGGCCGCCTCCTCCTCGCGACGGCTGCCATCCCCGGCTCGTCCGGGATGGGCGTCGATGAGGAAACGGCCGCCAAAGTCACCGCCGAGGGAATCCAGGTTCTTGGTCGCGGCTCGGCCACCATGATCGAGACCGACACGGTCACCGCCCACAATGCTCAGCAGGCTGGCCCGAAGGTGCCGTTTTCCATCGGGCGAGCCAAGCTTCATCGGGTGATCGCGGGCGATACCTACCTCCGAAAGGTGCGGGCCATTCCGACCGCCCAGCCGCTGGAGCCGGGTAAGGCCGTGGCTCCGCAGAGTCCGTTCGTGGTCCTGGCGGGCACTGATGTCCCGCGCCAGCAACCGGGGCCCCTCGGGGATTTCGTCCGCGCGAGCGGTGGCAACGGTGCCCGCATCTTGCTCCTCGCGGGGGACGACGCGACCCAGGGCACCCAGATGTGGAAATCTTATCTCCTTCGTTTGGGAGCCGCTCAGGTGATCAACTTCATGGGGATGGAGTTGTCGGAACAGGGACTCGGCGTGGCCTTGCAGCATGCCACGGGAATCTTCTTCCTGGAGGACGCGCATGGTTCCTTGCTCAAGTCGCTGCTTGCCAATCAGGGGCGACTGGGATCTTACCTCCACGAGTACGGAAAGCGGGTGCCGCTGGCAGCCGTGGGAACCGCAGTGAGAATCGTGGGGGAGCGCGCGATCTTCGGGGAGTTCGGGACCGCGAGCTATCAGTCGTTACCGGGCCTGCAGTTGGTGCCTCAGATCGTGGCGGACAAGTCTTTCTGGTACGGGGACAGCATGGAGCGGTTGATTCGCATGCAGTTGATGGGCGATCGCGCCCTGGCCATCGGCCTCATGCCGGATAACGCGGTCACCATCGCGGGGGCGCAGGCCACGGTCTGGGGGGAGAATCAGGTGATTTTCCTCGATGCCAACGAGGTCACGACTTTCCGTTTGCCGCCGGAGGGCCAGCGTCAGCCCACGTCGGTCTCGGGCCTCGCGCTGAGCGTGGTCCCCCCCACAGGCGATTACGATCTGGTCCGTCGCCAGCCGCGCTTCTAGGCACGGTTGGAGAGGCATTGTCAAAAGGCAGGGACGCATGACTGAGAAGAAACCCCCCGAATCGTCACCCCTCGCGCTGCCGGACTTCAAATGGGCGGATTACGCCCTGGAGTTCCAGAACGCGATGGAGGAGCGGATGGCCAAGCAGCCGGAGCTCGCCACCGAGCTCTGGACGCGGACGCTTGACGTGATGAGCCTCTACATTCCGCCGTCGACCGCTCGCTCGGCTCGCATTTGGGTCAGTCGGGACAGCAATTGCTGCAAGAAGTGTCTTGCTCGCGACGGCAAGGTGATCCCGCTCTCCGAACCCAAGCTTCTGGCGGCCAGCCTTCCGCCCTTTCATGGTCCCATGAAGGGTCACAAGATGTGCCGTTGCCTTCTGGGAGCGACTCCGGAGGCCTGAGGCCCATCCCGGCGCGGTTTCAGGCGAGCGTCGACGCTCCGTCGGCGGCTTCGCAGACCCAGAGCGTGGCCTCCCGGCCCGAGCGTTCCCGGTAGGCGTTGAGCACGGTATCCCGGAAGGTGGCGAGGGATCCCACTTCGACCAGGTTGACCGTACAGCCTCCGAAGCCAGCCCCGGTCATCCGGGCTCCGAGCACTCCGGGCGCCTTCTGGGCTAGGGATGCCAGCAGGTCGAGCTGCGGGATGGAGACGTTGAAGTCGTTCTTGAGGCTTTGATGGGATTGGTTCATGAGCTTGCCGAAGACGGCGAGGTTGCCTTCTTCGAGCGCTTCGACTCCCCGGATGACCCGCTCGTTCTCCGAGATGACGTGGCGGGCGCGGGCGCGGATGTCGTCGGGGAGTTCCCGGGCGACGGCGTTGAACTCCAAGGGGGTGACGTCGCGTAGGGCCCGGATCGCGTCGCGTCCCAGAAGCTGTTTGAGGCGTCGGACGGCGTCCTCGCATTCCGCTCGGCGGGCATTGAACTTGGAGTCGACCAGTCCGCGGCGCATGCCGGAATCGAGGATGGCGATGGCCAACCCTCGTTCTTTCAGGCGCAGGGGCACCGGACGGGTCTCCAAGCTCCGGCAATCGATGAGCAGCGCGTGATCGCGGCGGCCGAGCGCGGAGATGAGCTGATCCATGATGCCGCAGGCCACTCCGACGAACTCGTTCTCGGCCCGCTGCCCGAGGAGTGCCAGTTCTTTCGCCGAGCGTCCTAGATCGAAGAGGGCGTTGAGGGCCGTCAGCATGGCGACCTCGAAGGCCGCGCTCGAACTCAGGCCGGCTCCTTCGGGAACGTTTCCGGAGATCGCCGCCTCGAAGCCGAGCAGGGGATGCCCCGCGTCGAGCAGGACCCTCACCACCCCGCGAACGTAGTTGCCCCAGGTGCTGGCGTCCGAGCCTGGGGGGATGCGAGCGAAGGCGTCGAGATCGAATTCGTCGTGCCGGCGATAGGTCTCGGAATAGAGCCTGACCAATCGGTCGGTTCTGCGCCGCATGGCGACCCCCACCTCGCGGTCGATGGCCGCCGGAAAGACGAAGCCGTCGTTGTAGTCGGTATGCTCGCCAATCAGGTTCACGCGGCCAGGCGCCTGGGCTCTGATTTCGGGGGAGCCGAATTCGCGTCGGCAAGCCTCCTGGGCGGCCTCGATCGGGCGGGGCTTGGGGTGGGGCATGGGCCATCCTTTCCGCTGACTTCGAGCGCCATGGTAGGCGCCAGCAGGCGGGAAGTCAATTTCGCCGGAGCCCCCCCGCGCCGCCCTCAGGATTGCGGATCGTTACCCGCTTCCGTACCCAAGAGAGATCGCCGCTGGGACAGGCTCAGGCTGCCGTAAAAACCGACCATCGCGTCGACCGGCATGGTCTGGTTGGCCTCCTCAAGCGCCTGGCGAACCCCGGTGGTGTCTCCGCTCATCATGAACGTGGCATAGGCCGGTTGCATGCGCTCCTGTTGCGCCTTCTGGTGAACCTGGAGCGCCGCGTTCATCGTCTTGAACGCTTGTTCTTGGGCCGGCGTGAGGCTCAGCTGCTCGCGCATGGCCTGCAACTGGGTCTCGGAATCCGCGCTGGTAGCGCTCGCACTGCCCTGTGGTGGCTGGTCGAGCGCCTTGACGAGCATCTGGCGTTGCTGCGGCGTGAGGATTTCCCGAACTTTCACCATGTCGTCGACGGCCTTCGCGAGGTCGGTTTCGCTCTGCTTCAAGAGGCCTTTCAGGGCCAGGGGGTCGATCTCGCTGGCCAGGAGTTGGCGCTGGAGTTCATCCGAAGAACCGCTCTGCGAGGATCCTTGCTCGATGGCTTGAAGTTGCTGCTGCTGCTCCGTCGTCAGGTTGAGCCCGGCCATCGGATCGCGGGGAGCCGTTTCGCTTGCCTGGCTGATTTCAAGGTGGGCCGGCGCGCGTTTCGCCGCCCCTTCGCGAGTGAGGGGGGAACTGGGCGGCGCCGTGCCGCATGCTGACAAGATTCCGGCGGTCATCACCAGCGCCAGGCCGGAGCGGAACCGAAGCGAGCCATTCATCGTGCTTCCTCCTGCAGATCGAGGGGGCGGACTTGACGAGTATGGTCCAGGAGTTCGTGAGCAACAACGGGCGCTAGATCGCCCAGCAATCAGCCTGCCGGCCCTGCGCGATTCGGAGTGCGGGCGCGTTCGAGGGGGATGGCGGCGGCTGCGACGAGCTTCTTTGTCGAACCATCGAGCGGCCTCACGGAATTCTGGAGCGAGCGCATGGAAAAGGCTTGTGGGGAATCGCGCTACCCCTTCGTCGTCGCCAACGTTTCGGGCTTTTGATCGTCGTCATGGGTGCTGCGTGCCAGGCTTCCGCGACGCTATAGTCCCAACCTGTAAGCCAATCGCTTCGCGAAGGGAGGACGGCATGATCAGGCACGCGCTGAGAACGGGAATTCTGGGGGTGATGGCGGCCAGCATGGTGGGATGCGGCGCGGCTCCGACGGTGACGAACGGCACCGCGGCGGCTCCGCCCGCGGCGGCATCGTCCGACGTGCCGCTGGTGGAAATCCCCATGCAGGCGGCAGAGGTGGACCTCGTGGCACCGCAGACCATGGGCGCCTATGATACCCAGCAGTGGCGGGGTGGGCGGCGTTTCCGCTTCCGTCGGGTCTTCATCCGCCGCGTTCCTTACTACGTGCCCTACTATTATCCGACCCCCTACTCCTCGTACATTCCGTACTACACCCACTACGATCCTTATTACTACTACACGCCGGCGTACGCGACCCCGTACTTCGGCGGTCGCTCCATCGTCGTGCGCTACGGTCGCCGGCGGGGTGGCAGGCGTCGCTAGTCGTTTCGATTAAAGCAAACGTCGTTTCTTCAGGCCAGCGAGGGCTACGACTCTATCGCATCGGGGCAACGTCACGGCTATCCCTCGCTGCCTTACGAAACAGCCGCGGGCGCTAGGGGCGAAGCCGCTCGCCTGTCTGGCGAGCGGCTTCGCGGGGATGGCTCAGACCTGGACGGCGATCGCCCGCAGTTCGGCCGCTTTCTCCTCGGGAAGGGTATCGTTGATGAACGTGCCGGCCCCCGATTCGCAGCCTGCGAGGTACTTGAGCTTCGTGGCCGTGCGATGGGGCGGGTAGAACTCGACGTGGAAGTGGCAGCCGGGATGCTCCTCGCCGTCGGTGGGCTGTTGATGCATGACCATCATGTAGGGAAGCGAGAAGCCGAACAAGCCATCGTACTTTCGCATCACGGTCTTGAGCAAGGTCGCGAAGGCCCGCTGTTCAGGCTCCCCGAACTCCGCCAACGAGGCGAGATGCCGCCTGGCGTAGAGGTGTACCTCGTAAGGATAGCGCGCGAAGAAGGGGATAAGAGCGACGAAGTGCTCGTTCTCGGCCACGATCCGACGACCGTCTCTCAATTCTTCCGCCAGAACGTCGCAGTGCAGGCAGCGACCGGTCCTGGCATGATGCTTGGCCTGACTCCGGAGTTCGCGCTCGATCTTGGGAGGCAGGAAGCTGAAGCCGTAGATCTGCCCGTGGGGGTGGTGAAGCGTCACCCCGATGGCCTCCCCCTTGTTCTCGAAGATGAAGACGTAGGCGATCTCGGGGCGGGCGCCGAGCTCGACGTAGCGATCCGTCCAGACCCGGACGAGCCGGGTGATCTCGCCGATCGAACGCTCGGCGAGCGTCGTGCCGTGCTGAGGGGTGTAAAGCACCACCTCGCAGGCCCCCAGGGCAGGCCGGACGGGGTAGAGCTCGCTGCCCGCGACGGCGGGTTCGGGAGGATCGGGGCGAAACGAGGGAAACTTGTTCTCGAAGACCGCGAACTCGTAGGAGGCGGCGGGAACCTCGGTCGGATAGCCGTCCGGACGGGTCGGACAAATCGGACAGTAGTCCGCCGGCGGCATGAAGGTCCGGTCCTGGCGGTGGGTCGCCGTCACCACCCATTCCTCGGCGATCGGGTTCCAGCGAAGCTCGGACATGGCTAGTCCGCCTCGGAAGCGGGAGGCGCCGAAGCAGCGGGCTCGGCTTTCGCGGAAACGAACCGGTAATAGATCAAGCGGCGACCGTCGTCCTTGATGACGGTCTCCTTTTGCATGATCGTGGGCTCGTAGGATTCCCCGGATTCCCGAGTGGTCATGGCACGCATCCTCCGGGTCCATTCTTCGCCCCCCCAAGGGCCATGTCAAGCGATCTGTTTCCCGCCTCGACGCGCGTCCGCGCTCGAGAAGGTTCCCCCGATTCACTCGCGATGCCCCGTGAGGCTCCAGCTCCGGCCATCGCTGCGCAGCGTGACGGCGCCCTCCTGATCGGTCCGGTAGACCCGCCCATACGGCCTCAATCGCGCGAGGGTCTCCGGCGCGGGATGGCGAAAGGAGTTCTGCGCCCCCACCGAGATGACCGAGGCCTGCGGGTTCACCGCGCTCAGGAACGCTTCCCCGCTGCCGTAACGGCTCCCGTGATGCGCCACCTTCAAGACGTTCGCCCGAAGTCGTTCCGGGTGATCCAGCAGGCCTTTTTCCGCCTCGATTTCCAGATCCCCCGTGAAGAGCATGCGGAAGTTCCCGTAGGTCAGCCTCAGGACGATCGAGTTGTTGTTGGCGTCGGAGCGGCTCCCGCGATGCGCATGAGCCGGTGGGCCGACAACCTCCAGCGACAGCCCAGGCTCGAGGTCGGCGCGCATGCCTTCCTGGACCCTCACCATGGGGACCTGCCGCGAGCGCAAGCCTGCTTGCCAGCGCCGGTAGGCCGGGGAAGACCCCGATTGGCCGGCATCCCAGACCGCCGAGACCGGCAGGCCCTCGCTGACAGCCGCCAGGCCGCCGACGTGATCGTCATGGGCATGGCTCAGGATCATTCCGGCGAGCTGCTGGCAGCCCTGACGTCGCAGGTAGGGAAGAATCGTCCGTTCGCCGGCGTCGCCCCCGTCCCAGCAGGGGCCCCCGTCGATCAGGTACCACTGCTGCGCGGGGGTTCGCAGGACGATGGCATCCCCCTGCCCGATGCCCAGAACGGTGACTTGAAGGTCACGGGGCCGGTCGAGACGATTCCAGGCTCCGTAGGCGAGAACGGGAAGGACCAGCCAGCACAGCGAGCGTGCCGCTTGGCCGCGAGGGAGGGTTCCTGTCGTTCGTCCCAGGTGAGAGGCGGCGCCGGCAACGCCGAGGTAAGCCACGACGAGCCAGGCGGCGGGGGGAATGCGAAGAAACTGAGAGGCGAAGGGCAGCGGCAAGGTCAGCTCGACGATGCCGGTGAAGGCCCTGAGAACGAGATAGGCGCCGCTCAGCATGTGATGCCCCAGGAGCTCGGAGATCGCTCCGCCCAGCACGGCCAGGAATCCGAGGATGGTCACCGATTCCACCATGAAGCAGGTCACGGCGTTGAGCGGCAGGCTGTACGGCGATAGCTGGCCGAAGTGAAAGATCTGGAGCGGCAAGACCCAGATTCCCGCTGCCAGCGCCATTGCGAGTGCCTGGGCGATGACCTCGGGCAGCCGCTTGAAGAGCGGCAGCAAGAGGGGCGAGGTGTGCAGCAGCGCGAAGGTGGCGATCGCGCTGAACTGAAACCCCACGTCGAAGAGCAACTGCGGCCGATGCAGCAGCATGCCCGTCACGACGGCCTCCAGGACCAGGTATCGAAGCCAGGGGCGGTCTACCGCCCAGCCGACGATCAGCGCGCAGCCCATCCAGGTGGCGCGCGTGACCGAGGGAGGCAGACCGGTCATGACGGCGTAGCCCCAGAGCCCCGCGCAGCCGATCAGCGCGCCCCATGCGCGGGGAATCCCGAGCCCCGTGAGGCTCCCGCGGATCATCCCCCAGAGAAAGAGAATCTGCGCTCCACTCACTGCGAGTACATGGGCCAACCCTAGCGCGCGGAAGGCCTCGGCGGTCTCGGGATCGATGGGCGAGGCGCCGTCGCCGAAGAGGAGGCTTCCGAGCAGTGCGGCCTCTTCGTCGGGGAGGTTTCGGGAGATCAGGGCGAGAGCCTCGTTCTTGAATGCGATCGCCCCGCCGATCACGCTGGGAGCCGGCGCCTCCGGCAGCGGGGCGATTCCCCGGGCGTTCATGACGGCGAAGATGCCCTGGCGCGCGAGGTAATCGCGATAATCGAACTCCCCGGGGTTCTGGGCAACGGGCGGCACCTTCAGGGATCCCCGCAGACGCACGCGCTGCCCGTAGCGCAGTTCGCCGGTTCCCGGTTCGCCGGTATCCGGTCCACCGGTGTTCACCCTCACCAGGATCGTGCCTGAGCCATGGGACGGAAAGGGCCGGACCAGGCCCTCAACGGCCAGCTCGAAGCGCAATCCCCGCGCGTTGCGACGCGGATCGCTTCTCACCGTCCCGAGGATCTCGGCGTGACGCAGGGGAGCCCAGTGCACGGGGTCGAGCCTTCCCGGGGTCGGGGTTCGGCCGAGGGTCCAGAGGCATGCGAGGGGAATGACGGCCATGGCGATCAGCGCCCAGCGAAAGGGCGGTCGAATCTGTTTTCGGCCGATCACGACCAGCCCGATGCCTGCGAGGCTGGGGGCGGCCAGCATGAGGACGTGAGGAGAGCCCGCGGTCCGGAGCGCTTCGCTGGTTTCGCCGAGGCCGATGCCCAGCACGAGGCCGACGAGGAGGGCGGCGAGGGTTTCGATCATCTAGAGCGAAAGGCGGGGGGCCAGGCGTTCGAAGCGTCGCTCGCCGATTCCGGAGACTTCCTTGAGCTCGTCGAGGGTCCGGAAGCGGCCTTTCTGGTTGCGGTAGCGGATGATTTCCTCGGCGAGGGTTCGTCCGATGCCGGGCAGGGCGTCGAATTCCTCGATGCTTGCTTTGTTCACGGAGACCTTGTGGTTGACAGTAGGGCTCGATGCGGGGCCTCGCTTTCGCCTGGAACCCCCGCCAATAGAGGCCTGCGGCTGGGACGCCGCGCGGATCGTGCTGGCGGAAGGTTGGGCGGGGACGTCGAGGCGTTGCCCGTCTTCGAGGATGCTTGCCAGGTTGAGAGCGTCGCGCGCGGCGCCCTTGGCGACTCCGCCGGCCGCCTGGACGGCGTCGGCTCCGCGGGATCCGACGGGAAGGGTGTAGACGCCCGGCCGTTTCACGTGGCCCGTGACGTGGACGCGCAGGGTGGAATCCTGCACCACGACTTGCGCCTGGGCGCTTGCGGGAAAGGCGAAAACGAGGGCGAGGGCGAGAAGGAGCTTTCGGTACATGATCACCTCCTGAATGAATATTATTGATAGTAATTATATCATAACAGGAGCAAGGAGGCCTCCCGAGCTTGCCGAGGGGCAATCGGTCGTTCGGGGCCTCGGTCCGCGATCCGGAGGTGAAAAGCTCGGCTTTCGCGGCCTCGCAAGATTAAGCGCTTGTGATAGAATGGGGAAAATTCGTGATAGGAGAACTAGCCATGACCGAAACGCTCAACCTTCGTCGCCAAGCCATCATCAAGGCCCTCGTCACCGACACTTTCAAGCAGCAGGCTTCCGCCGAGTTGCAGGGCGCCCTCCAGCAGATCGACATGCAGATGCAGCAGCTCGAGTTCCAGGGCAAGCGCGCCATCTCGGATCTCGAAAAGAAGGGCATCTCGCCGGCAGGTCCCGAGCTCACCGCGCAGCTCAACCAGCTCAAGGCCCAGATCGAGCAGGAGCGTCAGAACCTCTTCTCCGCCAAGAACGACATGATGCAGAAACTCAACATGATCGGCCAGCTCGAGGCCGGCAGCGAGTTCGTCCAGGGCAACGTCGACAACTTCGTCGACGTCAAGCTCGGCGACAACCTCTATGCCAAGCTCTCCTCGCCCGAGATCATCGTCAAGGACGGGATCGTCATCGAGATCCGTCAGCCGGAGGCCTAGGTGACCGCCGAAGATCGCCCGCTCGCCATCGGGCGGCTGCTGAAGCCCCATGGCGTTCGCGGCGAGATCAAGGTCGCCGTCATGACCGACGATCCCGCCCGCTTCAAGAAGCTTTCGGAGGTCTCGGTCGAACTGACGAACGGTCAGCTCCTTACCCTTCAAGTGGAAGGAGCCCGGGTCATCGGCCCGGAGACCGTTCTGGTCAAGTTCAAGGAGTACGGAACCCCCGAACCGCTCCAGGCCCTTCGCGACGCGTTGATCCTGATCCCGCGCGCGATGGGCGTCCCCCTCAAGCCGGGCGAGGTCTACTTCGCGGACGTGATCGGCCTCAAGGCCATCCTGCAGGAAACCGGCCAAGAGCTAGGGACGGTGACGTCCATCATCTCGGCGGGTCACGATCTTCTCGAGATCACGCGCCCGGACGGCACGGACTTCCTGATCCCCTGGGTCGACCCCTTCGTGCCCAAGATCGACGTGGCGGCGGGCCAGATCTTTCTGACTCCTCCTCCGGGGCTCCTGGAGGACTAGCTTGAGGATCGACGTCGTCACGCTCTTCCCCGGCATGTTCGAAGGTCCCATGTCGGAGAGCATCATCAAGCGTGCCCAGGAGGCCGAGGTCCTGGACCTGAGGATCACGGATCTGAGGGATTACACCAAGGACAAGCACCGGAAGGTCGACGATCGGCCGTTCGGTGGCGGGGCCGGAATGGTGATCCGGGCGGAGGTGGTCTTCGACTGCCTCGACGCCATGGAGCTCGCGCCCGGGGCGCGGGTGATCCTGACGGATCCCCAGGGCGTGACGTTCGATCAGAAACTTGCCATCGAGCTCTCCGAGGCTCCGCAGCTGGTTTTCCTCTGCGGGCACTACGAGGGCTTCGATGAGCGGGTACGCGAGCACCTGGTGACCGACGAGATCTCGATCGGGGATTACGTGCTCACCGGGGGGGAATTGCCGGCGATGGTGATGATCGATTCCGTCGTGAGGTTGCTGCCGGGGGCCGTGGGGAAGATCGAGTCCACGCATGAGGATTCGTTTTACGCCGGCATCCTGGATTATCCGCATTACACGCGCCCGGAGTCGTACCGGGACTGGGAAGTGCCCGAGATCTTGCGTTCGGGCAATCACCAGGCGATCGCCCGGTGGCGGCGCGAGCAAGCTTTGCTGCGGACCTTCGAGCGTCGTCCCGACCTGCTCGACCGGGCTCCGCTAAGCAAGGACGATCGCAAGTTCCTGCGGGAGCGCTGCGGCTGGGAATCCCCGGTTTGACCCGGCGGGTCGGCGGGTATTTAGTCTTGGGAAGAGTCTGAGCTTTTTTATTGATCGGCGCGCGATGGCGCCTTTGAGGTGAGCCTTGCAACTGAACCGCATCTTGTCCAACTTTGTCGTGACCGAAGACGGCATCCAGAAGATTCACCACTTGCTCACCCATCTGGTGAAGGACGTGGATGCGAAGGCCGCGATGCTCGTCGAGAAGAGCGGGCAAATGATAGCGACCGACGGGGATGTCCAGGGGCTGGATATCCAGGCGATCGCCTCTCTCGTCAGCGGCGCCTTCGCTTCCACCCGCGCGGTCGCCCGCCTCATCGGAGAAGCTGAGTTCCAGGCGATGTTCCAGCAGGGCGACCAGGCAAGTATCTTCATGTACGCCCTGGGTTCCAACGACATCCTCGTGGTGATCTTCAACGACGTCAGCAAGACCGGCCTCGTGAAGGTCCAGGCTCAGCAGACGGCCATGGCCCTCTCCAACGAGATTGCCCAGATGCAGTCTACCAATAACCCCTGATTCTGCTATCATGGTCTCGCTTAGTTAGCCGGCAAGCCGGCACTCAGAGGATATCGCCAACATGATGAAAAAATTCGTTATTGCGCTCAGTGCGCTGATGCTTTCCCTCTCCGCCGGGGCCGCCCTGGCATGTGGTGACGACGGTTGCAGCAAGGAGCAGTGCGCCATCTCGGAGAACGGCGAGAAGGCCCACGGCGAGAAGGCCCACGGCGAGCATGCCGACCACGCCAAGAGCGTCGAGTCCGTGATCGTCAAGCCCGGCTACACCCTCGCGACCCTCTCCGTCGACGGCATGATCTGCATCAACTGCGTCAACAAGGTCACGGCCGCCCTCGAAGACGTCAAGGGCGTGGACGCGGTCAGCGTCGACCTCAAGGCCGCCAAGGCGTCGATCAGCTACGACAAGAAGGCCGTCGAGCCCAAGAAACTCGTCGAGACCCTCTCCAAGCTCGGCTACAAGGTCAAGCAGATCTAGACCTCGAAGTCCCGACTCTCCTCTCTAGCGCGAAGCGCCGCTCCTTTTCGGGGAGCGGCGCTTCGATCGTTTCAGGTCTTTTCGGGGAAGGCCCCGCTGCTGCCGGCGACTCGGTGGCCGGTAAGCAGAAGGACCTGGTCGCTCAGGGGTAGATGCGGGTGAGCAGGCGCGGGAACGGGATGGTCTCCCGGATGTGATCCAGACGGCAGATCCAGCGGATGGCCCGCTCGATGCCGAGCCCGAAGCCGCTGTGCGGAACGGAACCGTACTTGCGCAGATCGAGGTACCAGCCGTAGGCCGCCGGATCCAGATCGTGCTGCTGCATGCGCTCCAGGAAGAGATCGTAGTCGCAGATCCGCTGCGACCCCCCGATGATCTCGCCGTAGCCCTCGGGAGCCAGCATGTCGGCGCAGAGCGCGACCTCCGGGCGGTTCGGATCCGGTTGCATGTAGAAGGCCTTGATGGCGGTCGGGTAGTGGGTCACGAAGAAGGGGGTCTCGAACTGGTTGGCGAGAATGTCCTCGTCGTCGTTCCCGAAGTCCTCGCCCCACTTGATGTCCGAACCCGCCGAACTCAGGCGCTCGACGGCCTCGTCGTAGGTGATCCGCGGGAATCCCTGGGCTACCGTCTTCTCCAGCGGAGCCACGTCGCGCTCGAGCAAGGCGAGATCGGCGCGGTTCTTTTCCAGGACGCGGCCGACCACGTGCCTGACGAAGTCCTCCTGCACCTGGATGTTCTGCCAGAGGTCAGCATAGGCCATCTCGGCCTCGACCATCCAGAATTCCATGAGGTGGCGGCGGGTCTTGGACTTCTCGGCCCGGAAGGTGGGGCCGAAGCAGTAGACGTTGCCGAAGGCCATGGCGCCCGCCTCGAGGTAGAGCTGCCCCGACTGGGCCAAGAAGGCCGGGTCGCCGAAGTAGTCGGTCTCGAAGAGGGTCGTCGTCCCCTCGCAGGCCGCCGGAGTCAGGATCGGCGTGTCGAAGCGAATGAATTCCCGCTTCTCGAAGAACTCGTGCATGGCATGCTCGATGGTCGAGCGAATCTTGAGGATCGCATGCGGCCGGCGCGAGCGGATCCAGAGGTGCCGATGGCTCATCAGGAAGTCCGTCCCATGCTCCTTGAGCGAGATCGGGTACTCCTCGGACGGAATGTCAACGACCTCAACCGACGTCACCGTCAGCTCGACTCCGCTCGGTGCCCGCTCATCGGCACGAACCACGCCGGTCACGATGCAGGAGGATTCCTGAGTCAGGCTTTCGGCCGCTTGCCATGAGGCGTCGGGAAGCTCGCTCTTCACGGCCACGGCCTGAACGAGGCCCGAACCGTCTCGAACTTGCAGGAAGGTTATTTTTCCCTTGGAGCGCTTGTTGTAGAGCCACCCCTTGAGGGTGACTTCCTCCCCCACGTGCTCCTTGAGGTGGGAAATCTGGGTCCAGTTTTCTACGGCAGTCTCGGGCACGGCTCCTCCTCGATTGAAAGCAACGGGGCAATCAGGTTAAAATACCATTATATCTTACTCAAGGGTCTCTACGTTCGCCCCGATGGGCTTTTCCTCTAGGGTGGCCAATGTTGCCGCCGAGAATAGGAGCGGGTTCGTGAAAGCTGTGTCCCCATCGATTCGCCTTGGTGAGCGCAGTCAATACTGCGGCACCCCGACGCTGGACCAGGTTGGCCAGCGGGTGACGTTGTTCGGCTGGGTGGATTCCCGCCGGGACCATGGCGGGGTGATCTTCGTCGACCTGCGTGACCGCACCGGCCTCGTCCAGGTCGTGTTCCAGCCGGAGCTCGCGCCGGATGCCCACGAGATGGCCGATCGCCTGCGTAACGAGTACGTGGTCGGCATCGCGGGAGTCATCCGGCCTCGGGCCGACGGCATGGCCAACCCCCGCCTCGCCACCGGCGAGGTCGAGGTCTACGCCGAAGAACTCATCATCTACAACGCCGCCAAGCCCCTCCCCTTCCAGATGGCGGACGGCAAGCCGCAGGTCGACGAGACCGCCCGCCTGCGCTATCGCTACCTCGACCTGCGCCAGCCCTGGATGCAAGAGGCCATGATCGCCCGCAGTCGGATGAACCGCGTCATCCGAAACACCATGGCCGAGCAGGGTTTCCTCGAGATCGAAACCCCCATCCTGACCAAGAGCACCCCAGAGGGAGCGCGTGACTACCTGGTTCCCTCCCGGGTTCACGCGGGCGAGTTCTTCGCCCTGCCTCAGTCTCCTCAGATCTTCAAGCAGCTCTTGATGGTGGCGGGCTACGATCGCTACTTCCAGATCGCGCGCTGCTTCCGGGACGAGGACCTGCGGGCGGATCGCCAGCCGGAGTTCACCCAGTTGGACGTCGAGATGAGCTTCCCCAGCCAGGATCAGATCCTCGAAATTCATGAGAACCTGGTCATCCAGCTGATCGCCGAAATTGCCGGCTCCAAGGTCGAGTCCCCGATCCCCCGCATGACCTACGACGAGGCCATGCGCCGCTACGGCTCCGACAAGCCCGACACCCGCTTCGGTCTCGAACTGGTCGATCTCGGCGACGTCCTCGCGGGTTCGAGCTTCAAGGTCTTCTCCGAGGCTGCCACCGTGAAGGCTCTCAACATCCCCGAGGGAAGCGGCAAGATCTCGCGCTCGCAAATCGACGCGCTCACGGAGTTCGTCAGGGGCTTCGGTGCCCGCGGGCTCGCCTACCTCAAGGTGGGCGAGGCCTCCGGTCCCGTCGCCAAGAATCTCTCCGAAGGCGAGATCGCCGCTATCGTCGCGCGCATGGGCGCCAAGCCCGGCGATCTGATCTTCTTCGCGGCCGATCAAGAGAAGACCGTCTACGACGTTCTCGGTCGCCTACGCCTCAAACTGGGCGAAGACCTGGGTTTGATCCCCGAGGGGCGGTTCGATCTGCTGTGGGTGACCGACTTCCCGATGTTCGAGTACGACGCCGAGGAAGGCCGCTACTACGCCATGCACCATCCGTTCACGTCGCCGCGCGACGAGGACCTGGCAAGCCTCGAACAGGATCCCTTGGCGGCGCGCGCCAAGGCGTATGACCTGGTGCTCAACGGCTCGGAGATTGGTGGCGGGAGCCTCCGGATCTACCGGCGCGACGTGCAGGAGCAGGTTTTCAGGCTCCTGGGGATGAGCGAGGAGGAGTGGAACCAGAAGTTCGGCTTCATGCTCGCCGCCTTCGACTTCGGCACGCCGCCGCACGGGGGGCTGGCCTTGGGTCTGGATCGGATCCTCACGCTCTTGATCGGTCGCGATTCGATCCGGGACGTGATTGCCTTCCCCAAGACCCAGTCGGCGAAGGATCTGATGGCGGAGGCCCCGAGCCCGGTGGATGGCAAGCAACTTCGGGAGCTGCATATTCAGCTGCGTTCCTAGCGGCTGTTTCATAGCGCCAGCGGCTGATTCGTAAGGCAGCGAGAGAACGCCGTGAGGCAGGGATCATGGGGGCGTATTTCCATCTCTCGCTGTCCTGAAGAAACGAGCTTTGCTCTAAGGACCTCGGGGGCCTCTCGCGCGGCATTGCCGCGCGAGAGGCCCCCGAACTTGCGTTTGGACGGCCGAGCGAACGCCCCGGGGGATTTTCCCCGGGGCGTTCGCATGTCGAACCTGGCTAGAACCTAGCGGTTACGAACCCGGACCGGTATCAAGACGCGCTCTGGGGCGCGCTCGATCCTCGCGCCTTGGAGCCCGAGGGCGATCGCCGCGAGCATTAGAGTACTGGCTATCGCTAGAAGCATCGCGACCTCCTATGTTCCCCTGTTGTTCCCCTGTTGTTCCCCTGTTGTTCCCCTGTATTTTTTTACCCTGGTTCCCGCCCGAGCGGTTCATGATTAAGCGATATTAAACGCGCTTCGCCCGCCTGCGTCAACGCTTGCTAGGCGTTCCCGGACGCCCGACGGATCGGACTCGGCCGCGATCGCGCCGAGCGTCTCGAGAGGCATGCCTGCCAAGCCCTTGCCTCGCCCGGCGGTGCCATCAACACCCGTCTTGAGGAGCTTCGTCCTCCCAACCCGGTCGTTAAAAGTCCATTAATTGCTTAATCTCCCTCCTTGACATCCCCCCGCCGGCCCCGCCTCCCGCAGGGCTTTCTTGCTCTTTGTCCGTTCTGACCGAGAACGGTTGTGCAGGCGAGAACGCCTCCCAGAGCGGCTCTTCAGCCGAAAGGCCTTTTAACCCGCTGGCGTTGACACACGGTCGAGCGTATGTTACAAAACGTAACAGATGGCCGACCGATGTAACAAATTGTAAACCATCGTTCGGTCGTCCTGAATTCCGGCAATCGAGCCCCCAGGTGTGTGGAGGGCCTTCGAAATCCCCGGTTTTCCGGATCGCCGCGAAAGGGGGTGCGAGACCTTGTCAGGGCAGGACGTCGGGGTGTGCGTCCTGGTAGAGCCCCAACACCCGGGTGTGTGACCTACGCGTTTCATGGTTCAGAGAGGTGTGAGATGAAAGCGATGACCAAGAAGGCCGTGCTCGCGGCGACCGTGAGCATGATGGCCCTGGCCGGCTGCGCCAAGGCGCCTCAGACTACTCCCGCTCCGGGCAACCAGCTTCCCCAGGACCAGCCTATCGTCATCAACGACCCCAGCAAGCTAAGACCGGCTGGTGGCGCCCCTCAGAACGTCCCCCCTCCGGTCGCCGATGCGGCCTACTGGAACTTTGACTGCCGCTTCATCGCCTTCGAGGCCGCCATCGACTCGGATAAGCTCAATAGCAGCGGCCACTGGGTGAGCGGCGTGCCGAACACCACGATCGGCAACCTCTTCCTCTACGACGAGGTCCTCAAGGACGTCTACATCTTGAACGCGGCGATCGCCGGTCTGGACCCCTGGACCTACGGCAAGACCGTCGACGGCATCACCGATGCGGACGACCTCAACACCCTCAACCCCTACGCCTTCGCCGACGGCCGGATCCTCTTCGAGTTCGGCGGCTTCGTCTACTACTACGACATCTATTCCGAAGAGCGAGTGACGGTGGCCTTCGACGCCCGACTGCAGCACTTCGGCGGAGCGCAGCCGGCGGTCACCGGCGACGGCGCGGCCCTCGTCTACATCAACGACCAGGGTCTGGTGGTCATGAAGCTCCTCGACGGCGACTTCTACACCAAGACCCGGGTGCTCACCAAGATTGCCGCCGAGGCCCAGTTCCTGGGCCAGGAAGCCGACGAGTACGGTCCGGACGGCGTGATCCTCGACGTGGACATCTCGGATGACGGCAGGTGGATCGTGGTCAATATCGACGGCATCCTGCACCTGTACGACGTCGCCAACCCGCACCTGTTCCAGCTCCTTCCGCTCAGCGGCGGCGCGCTGGCTGGTAACCGGGACCGCATTGGCCACGTGGCCATCAACTTCGACGGCCGCTTCATCGCCTTCACCGTTTCCGCCGAGAAGTTCGATCTCTACCACGACACCGACGAGCGGCTCCTGGTCCTGGACCGCGCGACCGGTTACATCGACACGGTTCCCTACGCCAACCTGGGCGACCTGGACTCGGACGACTTCATCGCGGATCCGATCTTCTGCGGCAACCAGCTCCTGTTCGAGACCTACGTCGGCGGAGCCTGGAAGGTCTGGAAGTACGACATGGACACCGAGCTCCTGCGCGCCATGGTCATCCTCAACAACGTGCTGGGAGACGTGGGCGTCGACGTCAAGATCTCCGACCCCATCCTCGACCCCTAACCCTAGCCCTAACCGGGGGAGACCACGCGTCTCCCCCACCGTCCCTTTCATCGCAGGGCCTCTGGGCCCTATCCCTTGGTGTGTGTGTAAGGTCTAGCCACGTTCAGAGAGGTGTGTGACATGATTTCGAAGACCAAAAAAGCGCTATTCGCTGCGACGATGAGCATGGTGGCCCTCGCGGGTTGTGCCCAGCCCCCGGCCAACAGCCCCGGGCCCGTTCCGGTCGTCGATGGCGGCAACCAGAATCCGAGCGGCGGCGTGACCGTTCAGCCCCCGGGTGCCGTCCCCCCCCCGATCGCTGAACCGGCCTACTGGAACTTTGACTGCCGCTTCATCGCCTTCGAGGCCGCCATCGACTCGGATAAGCTCAATAGCAGCGGCCACTGGGTGAGCGGCGTGCCGAACACCACGATCGGCAACCTCTTTCTCTACGACGAGGTCCTCAAGGACGTCTACATCATGAACGCGGCGATCGCCGGTCTGGACCCCTGGACCTACGGCAAGACCGTCGACGGCATCACCGATGCGGACGACCTCAACACCCTCAACCCCTACGCCTTCGCCGACGGCCGGATCCTCTTCGAGTTCGGCGGCTTCATCTACTACTACGACATCTACTCCGAGGAGCGGGTGACGGTGGCCTTCGACGGCCGACTGCAGCACTTCGGCGGAGCGCAGCCCGCGGTCACCGGCGACGGCGCGGCCCTCGTCTACATCAACGACCAGGGCCTGGTGGTCATGAAGCTCCTCGACGGCGACTTCTACACCAAGACCCGGGTGCTCACCAAGATTGCCGCCGAGGCCCAGTTCCTGGGCGAAGTGGGCAAAAAGGGACACCGCGCCAAGGGGGTCATCCTCGACGTGGACATCTCGGATGACGGCAGGTGGATCGTGGTCAATATCGACGGCATCCTGCACCTGTACGACGTCGCCAACCCGCACCTGTTCCAGCTCCTTCCGCTCAGCGGCGGCGCGCTGGCCGGACTGACCGATCGGATCGGCCACGTGGCCATCAACTTCGACGGCCGCTTCATCGCCTTCACCATTTCCGCCAAGAAGCACGATCTCTACCACGATACCGACGAGCGGCTCCTGGTCCTGGACCGCGCGACCGGTTACATCGACACGGTTCCCTATGCCAACCTGGGCGACTTGGACACGGACGACTTCATCGCGGATCCGATCTTCTGCGGCAACCAGCTCCTGTTCGAGACCTACGTCGGCGGGGCCTGGAAGGTCTGGAAGTACGACATGGACACCGAGCTCCTGCGCGCCATGGTCATCCTCAACAACGTGCTGGGAGACGTGGGCGTCGACGTCAAGATCTCCGACCCCATCCTCGACCCCTAACCCTAGCCCTAACCGGGGGGAGACCATGCGTCTCCCCCCTTTTTGTTTGCCAGAGCGGGTTAGCGCTTGCACGTTCCACCGACAGGCTTGGGGGTTTGGTGACTACGTGATGCTCGCTTGCTGGGATATCATCGGGGTGGGTTAGGTTCTCGCGTTCAGAGAGGTGTGTGGAAATGAAAACCTTGCGCTACGTGGTCAGTGCGGGCTTGCTGTCCGCCGTCGCCTTGTCGTTCATGGGGTGCCAGTCGCGACTGGATCCCTTGCTCGGCACTCCGGAAGGATTGGATGCCCAGGGCCGCCGCTTCGAGGCGGGTGAAATGGGGAAGAGCAAAGCGGGCAAGCCCCAGCCCACCTCGATCGATTTCAAGAAAGAGCTGGTGATCACGAACCTCAGCGTGGTGGAGGATGCCTATCGGACCACCGGTAGCGGCCCCTGGACCTTCGCTTACTTGATCACCCAGATGGCCGGAGGGCAAGACACCGACAGCTTCGTCAAGAATTGGCTATCTAGCTGGATGGCCGATCAAGCCATCAACGGGGATACCGTTCTAGCCCGGAAGAAAATCAAGGAGCTGATCCTCGACCCGTGGCCCCGGATCCCGGGAACCGATCGACTTGATCTCACCCAGGCCCCCTTCCGGCTCTTGGCCATCACCAACCGACTCGACTTGCGAAACGTGGGCCATATCGGGGAGGGGCGCTTCGTCTTCGGCGTCATCGATCGGGCTGCGCCGCCGCCGGTTGACGTCGTACCCTTCACCGTCATCTTCGAGTACGGCATCACCCTCAAAATGGGGGATCCCGAGTTCGATTACGACGACCTCAAGCCCGGCAACGACAACGCCGACGATCGCATGAAGGCCGTGCGGGCCTGGGCGGCCCAGTGGCATGCGCTCTCGAAGCTCTCCTACGGGCCTCAGTTCAACGCCGCCCTCCAGCAGATCACGGACACGTTCGCCAGGGCCGGTGCCGATCCCCGCAAGCCGAACGGCAGCGCCCTCAACCAGCTTCGCACCAACGAGATCCAGCTTTCGCTCGAGGAGTTCACCTTCGGCCCCGGCGGGCCGAGCATCCCCTTCGATCAGATCAAGCCCTGGGAAATGCGGGGGTTCCAGGTCACGAGCTCGGGCCTGAAGCCGGTGCCCGTGGCCCTCACCCCGCGCCGTAACCTCAACAACTCGGCCCAGCTCGCCGATTACATCAACAAGAACGCGAAGAGCATCCTTCGCGATCGCCACGTCGTGCCCGACTCCATGCTGGCTGGCTCGTCGCTGGTTCCCGGAGCCTTCAACTCGACGGCCGCTCCCATCGATCCGCCGATCATCTGGAACGCCCCGGGGATCCGCAACCCCGAGGCCCGCTTCAAGTTCGCCCAGAACACCTGCAGCGGGTGCCACCTGATCGAGAGCGGCTTCGAGCAGGACAGCGGCGGGGCCTTCATTCCCGGCAAGGCCTTCCTGCATGTCCGTCCGCGCCTGGCGGGCCAAGAGTCGGGTCTCTCGCCCTTCATGACGGGCGTCACGACCAAGGATGCGGTGACCGGCAAGCCGCGCACCCTCAACGACATCGATCGTCGCATGGACGACATGAAGGTGCTGCTCGGCTATTCTCGCTCCAGCAAGTTCTACAACCCTCTCACGGAGATGGAGGCTCCCTTCCCGGCCAAGGTCCACTAGGTCCATCTCGACGAGCGGGAGGGGTCCGGGGCCTCCCCCGCTCGTAAAGCGGACATGGCGATGCGGGAGGGAGTCGGGGAAGATGATGCTGCTGATGCTCGGATTGGGCCACGCCTCCGCCCCGGTGGAAGTTCGGGAGCGCGTGGCGTTCTCCGGACAGGGTTTGGCCATGGGCCTCTCGAAGATGGTCAGCCGCCCTGCGATCCTCGAGGGGGCGATTCTCTCGACGTGCAACCGGACGGAACTCTACGCCGTGGTCACCAGCCTCGCGGCGGGGAAGGAGGCCCTCAGGGCTTTCCTTCTCGAGGAGCGGGACATGCCGGCAGAGGTCTTCGAGGAGTTCTTTTTCTTCCTGGAAGGGGATGCGGCCATCCGCCATCTTTTCCGGGTTTCAGGCGGTCTGGAGTCCCAGATTCTTGGCGAGGGCCAGATCCTCAGCCAGGTGAAGGGCGCTCAGGCCGCCGCGCAACTGCACCGGACGATGGGTTCGGTCCTGGATTCCCTGTTCCGGTTCGCGGTGACGGCCGGCAAGCGGGTGAGAGCCGAGACCGAGATCTCGCGCGGGGCCGTTTCAGTCTCGAGCGCGGCCATCGAGCTGGCCAAGGAAACCATGGGGGGATTCGACGACAAGGTCATCATGATCCTGGGCACCGGAAAGATGGGCGAGCTCGCCGCCAAGCAGCTTCCTTCGTACAACCTCCGCAAGATCTACGTCGTCAACCGAACCATGGAATCCGCCGAGCATCTGGCCGAGCGGATTGGCGGAGAGGCCGTGCCCTTCCATGCCATGCGGGACGCCTTGGAGCGCATCGACATGCTCATCTGCTCGACCGGCGCGCCCCACTACGTGCTCACCCCAAGCGAGATGAAATCCGTGATCGCCAGCCGCAAGGGAAGGCCCCTCCTGGTGGTGGACGTCTCGGTTCCCCGCAACATCGATCCGGCCCTCGGCAACATGCCGGGCGTCACGGTCTATGACGTCGACGATCTTCAGTTAGTGGCCAGCAGGAACCGCTCCGAGCGCCAGGCCGTCGCCGAGGAGGCGGAAGCCATCCTGGATTCCGAGATCAGCGGCTACCGGACGTGGCTGAAGAACTACCGGATGACGCCGACCATCAGCTCCTTCCGTAGCAAGGCCCATGCCCTTCGGGAGCAGGAACTGAACCGGTTCTGGGATAAGAACGCCCATGCCTTCACGCCCGAGCAGCGGCAGCTCATCGACGCGATGACCCAAGCCATGACCAACAAGTTCCTTCATCAGCCCCTCTCCAGCCTCAAGGGCATGAACGCTCTCCAGCAGCACCATCACGCCAGCGCGCTACGGACCCTCTTCGACCTGGAGGTCGAGGACTTCCAGGAGCACTACCTCCGGCGCAACGGGGATTCCTTTCCGACCCACACGGCCTGATAGGGGACCGCGGCGGGCCGAGGGTGGAGAGATCGAGCCCCGCTCCCCTGGCAACCAGGGGAGCGGGGCTCTCGACGCGCTACCCAAGGGGGGGCCGGGATTCAGCGCGATCCCGTCTTGTTGAGGACGACCGAGATGGTTCGGAGCAGGATCAAGAGATCGAAGACCATCGAGCGGTGTTTGGCGTAGTAGAGGTCGAACTTGAGCTTCTCCTCGGAATCTTGTACCGACGATCCGTAGGGGAAGCGAACTTGCGCCCAGCCGGTGACCCCGGGAGGGACCAGGTGGCGGCGTTGGTAGAAGGGGATTTGCTGCTCGAGTTCCATGACGAACTGGGGCCGCTCCGGACGGGGGCCCACCAGGCTCATGTCTCCATTGAGAACGTTCCAGAGTTGGGGGAGCTCGTCGAGCCTGGTGCGGCGTAGAAAGTTGCCGAGTCGCGTCACCCGGGGGTCGTTTTTCTGGGCCCAGACGGCTCCGTGCTTCTCGGCGTCGACCCGCATGGTCCGGAGCTTGTAGACGCGGAAGGTTTTGCCATGCAGCCCTGTGCGTTCCTGGGAGTAGAAGAGGGGGCCGCGGTCGTCGAGCAAGTTGGCGATGGCGACGATCGGCAGCAAGGTGACGGAGATCAGCAGGCCGAACAGGGAAAATCCGATATCCACGAATCGCTTGGCTATCCGATAGCCGATCCCCCGCTTCCAGGTAAACTGCTCGACGAACCAGCGTTCATCGACATGCCTGACTGGAATTCGGTAACTGAGGCGTTCGAAGAGACCGGGAAGATCGAAGGTCTCCTCGTTCGGCGTGAGTTTCTGCTGCCAGTTCGATGATTGGATCGCGGAGGGTCCCGCCATGATGCTATCTGCCTTCCAAGCGTTGGCTAGGAGGGGCAATTGCCCGGGTTCCCCGAGCAGCGACAGGGGGGCACCGCTTGCTTGGCCCCTCTCGGTGACCATCCCCAGTGCTCGCATGCCTGAAAGGGGGTGGCGCCGGATCTCGCTGAGGGCCTCGCGGGCCTCGGGGCCGTTGCAGAGTAAGAGGACGCGGCGCCTGGTGGCACGGCAAGAGAACAACCATGTCCAGCCGCGGCGGCTGCCAATCATGAAGAGGAATATCAAACATCCGGCGGTGACCAGCGCTGGGAGGGTGGCGCTGTTGGAGGTGCTCCATGCGAGCGTCATGGTTCCGACACTGACCGCGGCGATCCCCTTGCCGATGCTCCGTTCGTCGTGAGGCTCGAGGGAGTATTGATTGGCCGCGTACAAGGCTCCCATCATCAGAACCGACCAGATGGCAAGTAAGCTGAAGATGCCGGTGCCGCCCGTCAGAACGATTCCGAGAGACGCGGCGCTGCCCGTGCAAAGGAGGTCGTTGGCCATCAGCAGCCCCCGCCGATCCCCCTCGCTGAGTTCGTGGAGCCAAGGTCGCAGGGCTTCTTGCCATGACTCGCGTCCCATGTACCTGCGGGGGATCGATTGCACCGAGGAGAGCGGACGGGAATCCTGGGGCGGGAAGTTGAGGGAGTCTGTTGACATGTTTTCACCTCATACGTTACCGAGCGAGTACCAGTTGCCTCCCCAATTTACCGAGCGAGCCTTCGCCGGCGTGATGGCAGATTGATCCATGAACGTGGTCGAAAACGACATCCCGACCGAAGGCCGCAGGTCCATGCCTGCAGCCTTCGGTCGGGCGGTTAGCGCCAGGTCCGAACGAACGCCACGGCCGTGATCAAGGAGGTAACGAGGGGCAGCCAGACCTCGACATCGGGTCCCCACACTTCTCCCACCTCCACGATTCCCCCTTCGGGAAGCGTGGGTAGCGCTTCCTTTGCCGCCAAGAGCTGATCGAGATCGTAGGTTTGGCGGGTCTGATTTTCGGGATCCACCAGGGTGATGGCCTTGCGGTCGGCGCGGCGATCCAGCCCGCCGGCCGTGGCGATCGCCTCCACCAACGTGGGCGCCTGGCTGAAGTCGAAACTCCCGGCGCGTTCCACCTTGCCCAGAACGGTGACCCGAAGCGGGCGATACTGCGCGATGCTGACCAGGACCCGGGGGTTGTCCAGGATGGATCGGTAGGCTTCCTCGACGCTCGTGCTCACTTCCGTGATGCTTTGCCCCTCGACCTGAACGGGCGCGATCATGGGCAGGGATATCTGGCCGTCGGGCCGGATGGGCTGAGAAGGAACCATGAGTTCCGGATGCCCCATCACCGAGACGTTGAGGGAGTCCCCCTTGCGGAGAAGGTATTCCGATGCCGATGAGACGGAGGCCATGGGCATGATCACGAGCATGGTGCTGATCAGGTTCACCACCAAGAAGCGGATGGTTTCGGGCATGGTGTGACTCTCCTTATCAATGGGCAAACGCGCGGGGTCGGGCGATCCCCAGCGGGGACTCCCGGGCGGGCGGACGGGCCATCGTGGTCTGGGTCGCGACGATCCATGCGGCCCAGAGCAACTTGAAGGTCAGGAAATGCAGGAAGATCGCGGCCACCGAAAGCCCGATCAGAGCCGAGAAAACCGCCCTCGCCAGCGGGCTGCGCTGGGAAAAGCGAAGGTGCAAGCCCAGCGCCAGGATCAGGGCCAAGAGTCCGAGGCTTCCCAACTCGGCGAACGCTTGAAGGTAGGTATTGTGTGTCGCCAAGCTCCAGTAAAAGCCGCTCGCCGAGCCGGTGACATGGTGGAAAGCTCCTAACCCGACCCCGGTCAGACCCTGCTGCAATCCTTCGGTGATGGCAATTTGCCAGACCTCGGTTCGCCCGTTTCCGGTCGTATCCGTGCCCACGCTGAAGCGTCCCAGCAGGGGGGCGAGGATCAGGTACAGGGCGCTCAGGCAGCCGATCAGCGCCGTCGCGATTTTCCACCGGCGCTCCCAGACGAGAACCGCCAGAACCATGGCCAGCAGCGCGAGGATGCCGCCGCGGGATTGCGCGAGGACGGTGGCCCAGGTGAGCAGGCCCAGCACGAGCAAGGCTTCCAGGCGGGTCTTTCGCGCCCGGAGAAAGTGGAAGCCCATCGCGGCTGGCAGCAGAAAGGCGGCTGTCAGGAAGTTCGGATCGACCGCCGCGGCTCCTACCACCATGGTGCCTCGCCCATCGATGCCCAGGTGGCCCATCAAGGTGCAGGCGATGGTGAACAAGGCTGCGGCGCCGCCGCCCCAGAACCACGCCCGGAGCCCGCACTCGACCTGGAACGGCGTGAGCGCGCTGGCGGTCGATAGCATGTAGATGCCCCAGATGATAGCCGTCGGGATGAGCATCCGGCGGGTTTCGGCGGGATCGAGCGACGTGAAGTAAGAGAGAGACATCGTCAGCACGAGAAGGGTGATGGCGACGTACCGAGTCAGCACCATGCGCCCGTCCTTGCCGTATCCTCGTCGGGCGGCAAGGGCGATCAGCAGGGCTGCCCCAAGGCCAAGCGCATTGACGGGCAGGGAGAGTTTCAGCGCGGCCAAGAGCATCTCGAAGGGGATCAAGGCCAGGAAGAGGCACCACGGCCACAGCCAGTAAGGCATGACCTCCGGGGCATCGACCTGGGATCCTGGGGCGATCATGCCCGGTCTCCCTCACCTGCGCTTAGGTAGTAGCTAGCCTCCGGGGAGGTGTCGCGGGGGCTGATCGAGATGGCTCCCAGGAGGTGAATTCCGACCGATTGCATGAGTCGGACCCCCGAGAGGAAGGCTGCTTGGCTCACTTTCTGGGAGTTGCCGAGAAAGAGCATGCCGTCTGCGTGCTTGGCCATTTGAGCCACCTCGGCGACCATCGAGAGCGGTGGAAGATCGATGAGAATGTAGTCATACTCCTGGCGCCAGGCATCCAGCAGCGGCTTCAGGTGAGTTTTGAGCCGTCCCCGCTGGGAGGGATTCGTCGCCGAACCACATGTCACCAGATGCATGTCATCCCGGCGTCGGATCAGTTCCATGGGGGGGATGCGCTCGCTCAGGCCATCCGCGAGCCCATGTCCGGGGCTCGTCTCACCGAAGATCGCGTGAATCCGGGGCCGACGAAGATCCGCGTCTACCAGGAGGACGCGGTGGCCCATGTCCTTGAGGCAGAGGGCCAAGTTGGCGAGCGTCATGCTCTTTCCTTCGCCAGGACTGGAGCTCGTCAAGGCGATCACGTGTCCCGGGGTCCCGATGAGCTGATTTTCGAGGGCGAGCCCCAAGGTATTGATCCCTTGCAGGTAGGTGGGACTCGAAGCCGACTTGACGATGAGCTCGCCGTTTCGTTTTTCAGCCTTGGAAAGCAGGGGTAGGCTGCAGAAAATCGGGGTGCCGGGCAGGTATACCGCGAGTGCGTTGGAATTGCCGCGTCGATCGAAGAGATCCCGCAAGGACGCCGTGCCGAACCCCGCCGCGAGGCTGGCGAGCATGAGAACGGTTCCGACTTGCCCTCCCAAGGGGATGAGGGGCCGTTCCGGCACCTCGGGATGCTGCACCACCTGGGCGTAGCTGGGCGCTATCGAGAGGTTCATGCGGGCCTGCTCTCGCTTCTGGAGCAAGTCCTGGTAAATCTGGCTCGCCATGTCCACCTCGCGCTGGAGACGCACGAGGGTGATCTCGGTACCTGGAAGCGGCGCCATGCTGGCGCTCAGCGTCTCGCGGCTACGTTCAGCTGCCAAGATGCTGGCCTGGGTTGCCATGACCTCGGCCTCGGTGGACGTCAATTCGCGAAGGAGGCTGATCTGAATGTCATCAAGGGGAGAAGACGCCTTGCCGTTTTTCCCGAGTGCAGTCATCTCGGCGGCCAATTCGCCCTTGAGCAAAGCAATCCGGCCTTCCAGGGCGACGCGATCCGGGTGGCTCGGGGCGAGGCCTTGGGTGCGAAGGGGAGAGGTTTCGGCGACGAGGAGTTGATCCTGTAACATGCGCAGGCGCGGATTCTGGGCGAGGGCCGCCGTCTCCAGCGCTTCGTCGAAAGGCATCCGCAGCTTGGATTGCAAGCTTTGCGCCTTGGCTTGCTGGCCCTCGAGGTGGAGTTTTCGGGTGCGAATGAGGGTGGTTAGCTCGCTCAGGTCATGGACCGAGGCCTGGATTTCTTGGTTCAGGGAGATGCTGCCGGACGTCGTCTTGAAGGCCGTCAGCCGATCCTCGGCATCGCTGAGGCGGAGTCGGACGGTAGCCAGTTGCTCGTCGACGATCTTGAGTCCCGCCCGTACGCCTTCGCGCCGGGTGGTTTCGGTGCTCTGAATATAGACGTCGCAAAGCGCCGCCACCACTTGCTGGGCGATCTGGGGATCGGGATCTCGGAAGGCGACCTCGATCAGATCGGTGCCCGTGAGGGGGGTGACCCGGATGCGTTCGGCGAGACTCTCGGTGCTGAGGGGCTTTCCTTTGGCGTCAGTGAGGTTTAGCCGCTCGATGACGCGCTGAAGCGAGGGGGGCAGTCTCAACATTTCCACCTGGGTGTAGAGGGGCTTGCTCAAACTCCCGAGCTGGGGGAGGGCGTCATGGAGGAGTCCCATGCCTCCGAGTCGCTGCTCGGTTCGCATCACCAGGAGCTTGGCTGAGGACGGGTAAGATTTGGGCATGACGCTGAGCAGGGCTATCCCAGCGGTCAGGACGATACCGCTGGTGAGCGCCATGAGGCGCCAGCGGCGCTTGATGAGGGAGGCCAGGCCTGAGTCGGAGTTCGAGTCATACATCATCGATGCTACCTCTCGGACGGCGTGGGGGAGTCGTTGGAAAACCCCAGGATCTTCGCTGGATTGCTTGGTTGATCCTAGGGCTGAGCGCTCAAGTTTTTTCGTCAAATCGGCTGGGTCTAGGTCGCCGGGATGACATGGGCTTCATGTTTTCGGGTTCCGGAAAGGGTGGCCTTGAGACGCCTCACCCAGGGGATTTCCTTCAAGACGGGTTTGAAGGTGCCCTCCCATGCAACCCAGGCCACGGCGGGGAGGTGCCGTGGCTGGGCGACCACCTTGAGGATCGTCCCGGTGCGATGGGTTTCGAGGCCCGATTTCCATTCATGGTGGCCCGGCCCCATGTCGATTTCTCGGATTCCGGCCCGGTGCATGCGCTCCAGCGCCCAGGCCGTGAGGAGGCTTCCGCCGGAGAGTGCGCCGTAGATAGGCGAGGGGTCGATGATTCGCATCAACTCGAAGCTTCGCGTTCCACTGCGCAAGAGCAACTCGGTGGCGATGATCGTCCCTTCGACCTCCAGGGCGTAGAAGCAGAGTGTCCCGCGCTCCGAGGCATCGGTGGCGATCGCTCGAATCTGCTGGTAGTAAGCGCTCCAGTCCCGCTCGGCATGCCAGCGATTCAGGTGAAGTCGGAACAAGTCCTCCAGGAGTCGATCCAGGCTAAGCGCATCGGCTTCGAGGAAGCGATGCGGGAGGGCTGCGAGTTTCTTGCCCCGCCGGCGCACGAGTTCGCGCAATTGCTTGGGACGTTCGTCCCAGTAGACGGTCCAGCTCTCGCCGAGAGCGGCGGTTTGATGCTGGCGCCAATCGACCCGTTCCGAATAGGCCAGGCCCGACGATTCGAGGTGCCGAAGGAGGGAGCCGCTCTGGTCCTCGCGAAGGATCAGCTTCACCATGTCCCAGTCCCGACGCGCCTCGCGCAGGGCGAGCGCGAGGGCTTCCGCGACGGCCGCTTCTTTTTCGGGCTTGAGGAGCCAGGGATCGTGATACCACGCGTCCTCCCCGCCCAAGCCGGTGAGCCGGCGGATGCCCAGTCCGTCGTATTCGATGCACCAGAGGGCGATCGCGACCCAGTCGTCATCCTCGGTCACCAGAACCAAGAAGGGCTTTTCCCTTCGATCCCCTCGACCAAGCCAGCTTTCCAGGAAGGACCATTCGTGAAAGGGACTGGGGGCTTCTCGGGCTCTCCAGGAATTCTCCAGGGCTCGAATCTCGGTTGCGTCTCGCAGGATCGTCGTTTGCATCGTTCGTCCTCTTTTGCAAAAATTGGCGCGGGATCTGGCCGAGGCACGAGGGCATGCCCGGGGCGCTCGGGGATCCTTCGCTCCATCCTAGCGAGCAGGCATCATGCCTCCGTCGTTCATTTCGACCAGACTTATTTGCCTCCGCTCTCCCCGCATGCCTGAGCCTCGCGAAAGTGGCTTGAACGTTGCCTGAAAGGCTACCGCCCGCACGCGGAGATTGAAAACACGGGCCTTTGGCGTGCGCTCGCTCGGCGTTCACGCCGCGTCCATGCGGACCGTCCCACGGCTTGTGAAGGACCCCCAGGATCTTTTGGCGCTCGCGCCGGGAAACAGGCAACCTGCCTGCTGCAAAATAGGTCAACTGTGCCCCCACCTCGCCTCAAGGAGGATCTCCATGGACTGCGTCACCCCAAGGGTCACCATCATGATCCCCACCTACAACCAAGCAAACGTGCTGGGGATGGCGATCGAAACGGCCCTTGCGCAAGACTATCCGCACCTCGAAGTCGTCGTCGCCGACGACGCCTCCACCGACGACACGCCGGCCCTCGTTGCCGCTTATCTTCGTGATCCGCGCCTGAAGTACCGCCGTAACGAACGCAACCTCGGGCGAGTAGGCAACTACCGAAAGACCCTATACGACGATGCGACCGGGGACTGGGCCCTCAACCTGGACGGAGACGACTACCTATCCGACTCGACCTTCATTAGCCGCGCCGTCGCGCAGGTCATGGCTCGACGGGCGGTCGTCATGGTCGTGGCGGGAGTGCGTACGAGCGATTCCCTGTTGCCTGAAGAGGCGTTCGATCCAGCGAGCGCCACGTGGGACGCCCACCAAGGCGAGACCTTCTTCTTCAACTGGAAGCTCTCGACCAAGGTTCCTCACCTGGCGACCATGTACAACCGGCGCCTGGCCACCTCCATCGGCTTCTATGACAACGATGTCCTTTACGCCGATTGCGAGTCCCTTCGGCGACTCTGCCTCCATGGAGTGGTCCTCATGCATAACCAAGTCGCCGGCGTTTGGCGCTGCCATTCCAATAACGCCTCTCATGGCCTTCAACCCGACCAGCACCTCGCCAACCTCGATATGATCCTCTCTCCCTATCGCTATGCGCGCGAACGTGGCCTCGATCCCGTCAAGCTCGAGCGATGGCGCGATGCCAACCTCGGGGAATACATCCAGCGCTACATCCACCGCTGCATCGAGTCCCAGCGTCTCGACTACGCCGCAGGCTTTCTCGACAAGTTGCGCGTTCAGCAGCCTGCGATCTTTTATTCGGTTCTTCCTCGCCTCATCGGGGATGGCCGGGCCATCTTCAAGGTCCTCCTGCTTACTGTGGGCGGAAATCAGCTCATGGAATGGGCCATCACCTCCTGGCACCGTCGCAGCTCGCAAGCTATCGCTCCTTGACCGGCTCGCCCCTTCACCCGTATCAACCGAGGAGACCTGTAAGCCCCTGCACCTTGCGAGTGCAGGGGCTTAAGCCTTCCATACGCCTGTTTGGAGCGGGATGATTATCCTGGCGTCCTGGCGAGGAGGTTGCCCATGGGCTTGGGGACGATCGCCAAGAAGAGGTCGCGGTCCTCGGGAAGCCAGAATCGGGCGACGCTGAGCAAGCCGAAAAGCATGCCCGCGTAAAGGATTCCGAGCCCGAGCAGGATCGGGAGGCCGATGGACCGCTGGACGAGCAGCTCGGTCGGAATCGAGGCGCCAAGCGCGCCAACGGCACTGCCGGCCACGGCGACGCAAAGGCTCAGGCGGCAGAGCCACCACCCCACGGTGGGCCACCAGGCGAGCTTTCGCAAACGATGGAAAAGCCAGAGCATGTAGAGGGAGCCAAGGATGCTGCCGACGGCGGTCCCCGTGAGAATGCCGAGAAGCCCGTACCGGGGGGCGAGGGCGAAGGTGACGACCAGGTTGATACTAGCTCCGGCGATCGAATAGTAGGCCTCGTAGCGGGGAGTACCGCTAGCGCGCAGGACGGTCGTCGCAACCCCGGTCAAGTTGTGTATCGCGTACGTCAGCACCAGGGCCCCGATAATCAACGGAACCCCCGGAAACTCACGCCCCATCCAAACCAGTACCAGAAGGTTGGCAATCCCCACGATGAAGCCGGCGAGACCTAGCGTTGCAACGGCGAGGTAGCGGCTTCCTCGGACATAGAGGTCGTTCAAGGCCTTGGGATCCTGGAGGCTGGCAGCCTTTGGCAGAAGCGCCCCGAGAAAGCTCATGGGAAGGGTCTTGGCCAGGAGTGCGAGCCGATTGGCGATTTCGTAAGGGGTCACCTGGGCGACGCTGACGAAGCCCGCGATGAAGAAACGATCGCTCTCCTGGTTGACGGTGCCTGACAGGTTGTTGAGCTGGAGCCATCCCCCGAAGGTAAGGAGGCGGCGGATCAGCGCTTTGTCGAGGTGCCAGGGTTTCGTCCAGAGCGGCCCGTAATAGAGGCGGCAAATAAGGGCCAGAACGGCCGCGTTGGCGATGAGCTGGACGTATAGCGCGGTGATGACCCCGTGCAGCCCCCAGCCCTGCTGAATCAGGAGCACGACCGTCCCGGAATAGACGAGCTGGCTTGCGAGACCCACGAAGGAGGTGACCCGCATGCGCCCCAGGGCGCTTAGCAAGGCCCCGAAGATGCCGCAAGCGCTGGAGGCGAAAAAGTAGAGGTAAATCAACAAGAAGAGCTGGCTCGCGAGGGTGCCCAGTTCGGGCGAGAGTTTCAGAAAACCGACGACGACCGGGGCCAGCCAGCACGCCATGGGCCAGAGCAGGGCACCCAGCAGGAGGTAGAAACTGAATCCGATCGTCATGACCTGGCGCACCTGCCGGCGCTCTCCGCGGGCGGCGTACTCGGCGAGAAACCTGACGAACGTCGCTCCGAGCCCCAGGTCCAGGAGCCCGAAATAGCCCGCGACCGAGCCTAATACCGCCCAGAGGCCGTAACGTTCCGCTCCCAGACTGGTGATGAGAAAGGGGGTAAGAACGAGCCCGATGATGAGGCCCCCGAAGCGGGCGACTACCGCGGCGGCGGTGTTCATGAGGACCGGCTTCGCCCCATTCTCGGGCAGGGGCGAGCTCGGAGCAGGCGGATTGTTCGGCATGGTGACTCTCCCTTCGATCACGTTGCTGCCTGTTTTCAGGTGAATTCGGATGCCGCGGCATGCGCTATGTTTCAGTGCGATTCGTAGGCTCCCGCGTCGGGCGCTTTACCGAGTGGACGCTTCTGATTCGAGAAGTCGGTGTCGATAGAAAAGCTATTCCCTCGGTCATCCCAGAGAGCCGGAAGCGCGCCACCTCCATCGATACCCGGCGCGAAGCGCTTGAGGCGAAAATCCTTTTGCTGGGGGTCGGCGAAGAACCGTAGGCTCTCAATCCATGTGTTGCGGCGAATCGTAATCTCCGAGCCGACGCTTCGGTCTGCGACGTCGTTACCACTCAGGGCCTGCCCCAGGTTGTTGACGACTTCCACTTGATTCCTCGAGCCGGAGAACGTGAAGGAGAATTTGTTGCCAAGCACGGTGTTATGGGCGAAAAGCACGCGCTCGGCTCCGACGTCGGGGTCCCAGACGAAGCACCCGTCACCCTTCGCATGGTCGTAGACCAGGTTGTTGAAGATCCAGATGTCGTGCGTGCGGTAGCGTGGGTCCTCCGAGGAGACGCCGATTCCTCCCTTGGCATTGGAGTAGACCCGATTTCGGTGGATTCTCAAGAACGAGGCACCGTCGACGTAAATGCCGGGGGCACGATTATCGTGGACCTCGTTTTGCGTCACTTCCCCATGGGAGGCCCCGAGCCAGAGGTCGATTCCCTCGGCGTGGTTCTCGTAGACGCGGTTTCGGGCGATCACGAAGTCCTCGGCAATCAGGCTGACACCTTGGCCGTATCCGATTCCCTTGAGCACGCTGTGGTGGATCGCGTTGTCGGTGAGAATGATGTCCTTGAGGACAGGGACATTTTCGGAAGGTTGAAACCGCGTGTTGGTGCTGATGGCATGCCGCTGGGCGTAGGAAATCTCGCAGTCGGTGATGGTCAGGTGGCTGGCTCCTAGCAGGATGCCCGTATTGGGGGAGCGGGTGATTTGGAGGCCCTCGAGCCGGACGTAGGGGTGTCTTAGTTCGACAAGGCCTTGATTTTGATCGGATCCGGCCTCGATGGAAAGCTCGGAGCCGTCCAGGATGGCGCCGTCATGCCCCTTGAATATCAGGGGTGACTGCGACGTGCCGCCTTGGCGGGTAACCAGGGCCTCATGATAGGTTCCCGGCAGGAGGTGGACCGTGGTGCCGGCTGCAGCCCGGGAGGCGGCCTTCGCGAGGCTGCGTAAAGGTGTATCCGGGTTTGTCCCGGGGGAGTCGTCAGATCCGTCCGGGGAGACGAAGAGTTCCGTGGGGGCCGACTGGGCGGACATCGCCGGAGGCACGGAGGTGCTGGGCCCGCTTTGGCAGACGACCAAAATGGGCAACAGCCCCAGGATTCCGTAGAAGCGTTTGCGGGCCATGAAGGTTCTCCTTCGAGTGAGTGGCGGTGTCATGAAGCGGCGTTCCTCCAGAGGAGTTGGAGTTCGAGGGGGGAGAGCAGCCGTGATCTCCCCAGCAGAATCAAGGCGGGGTAGCCGAGACCGAGGGCTGCAGCTACGGTGAAGAGCGGCGCTTGCCCGAGATACAGGGGAAAGATGATCAGACCCGAGAGCAGGAGACTCTGGACGGCCACATGGCCGCTGGCCAGGCCAAGGGATCCCGTGGGGCGAAGGAAGAACCAGAGACTGAGTCCAAGCACCACGTCGGTGAGCAGGGCGGTGAAGCAAGCTCCCAGCGCTTGCCAGCGGGGGATGACGAAGGCATTGGCGACCAGGTTGAAGCCCGCGGCGATCGCCGAGCAGATCATGCGGCGAGATTGCCGATCGCTGGCGCTCAGCATGGTGCCCAGGGCGTTGATTAGGACGCGGACCGGGATGCAGAGCGCCAGGATGGCCAGGAACGAAGCGGCGGGAAGGTACTCCTCGCCATAGATCAGGGTCACGATCTCACGGGAGTAGAGCATGAGAAAGAGGCTGGCGGGAATGGCGGCGCGCAGCAGGATGCGGCTGACCCCTTCTCCGTAGGCGCGGACCGCTTCCGGCCCCGAATGGGTTGCTGCGCACATCCGGGGAAACAAGGAGTTGATGAGCGCCTCCGCGATCAAGCTAAAGGGCATGATGAGGATCCCGATGGCCCGGTAATGGCCGACCTGAACGTCGCCGGCCCACCTGGCCAAGAAGAGGATGTCGACCACCAATCGGATGTTGCAAAAGCCGAGGTTGAGTCCGAACGGGAGCGCCTCCCTGATGAGGATCCGCTTGGTGGCAGCCTCGGCACGGGCCGGATCGGTTCGAGGTTTGATGAACATGAAGAAGAGCAGGAGGCTGGTTGCCAGCCCCATGCCCTTGCTGACGGCGAGCCAACAGAAGAGGGCCTGCGGGGACGGCGGCTGGGAAGCCAGCCAAATCGCGGCGCCGATCCAGGTGCATCGCTCGATGATCGTGGAAATGCTTTCGAGTTCCATGCGCTCGAAGGCGTAGAAACTGCCGCGCAGGAGCATGGTGACGGCGTTGAACGTGAGCTGAACACAGATCCATGCCAGGATCGCCCCGTGAGCGCCGCCGGATTGCCAGAGCCCGAGCCCGAAAACGACGATGGCCCCCAGCATGCATTGGGGGATCACCAGCAGAAAGGCGTTGAGCAGGATGTGGCTGGCTTGGCGGGGGGCTCGCGCGATGGTGCGGAAAAGCAGATTCGATAGCCCGAAGTCGAAGAGGAAGGTGCAAATCACCGAGAGGCTCATGAAGAAGCCGACCTGGCCAAAGGCGCCGCTGCCCCACTGCCGGGCGAGCCAGGCGTTGACCAGGATGCCGCTTGTGAGTTCGATGATCCGGGTGGCGACTTGAAGGGCGGTGTTGAGGGTGAGGCGATTCATGGCGGCGACCTCCGGAATGCTATCCTAGCGACCAAGCATCCGGAGGCGGCTCGTGAGAAATGCTCAAACTTTTTTCACGCAGCGAGCGAAGCTTACGAGGAAGCGTCACGTTAAGCTGCTGCGCAAGAGCAAAGGAGGTAGCCTCATGCGCGTAGCGATCGTCGCCCTATCGTGTCATGGCGGGATGCGGCATTACGCATCCCAGCTCGCCAACTCTCTGGCGAGCCAAGCCGACGTTCACGTCTTCACCCCCCCAGAGGCCGAGTTGAACGAGTACTTTTCTTCCGAGACGACCCTTCATCCCTCCGTGCCCTTGAGCTTTCCCGGGCAAGCTTGGCGGGGAACCCTCATCCAGATGAACCCATGGGTCCATGCGGTGAATGCCCAGCGCCTTCGACGCATCCAGCCGGATGTGATTCACGTGGTGACCCCCCATCCCTCAAATGCCATGACCATGCCGCTCTTTGGCGACGTACCGGTCTGCTACACCATGCATGACCCGAGCGTCCATCCCGGAGAGGCCTCCCCCGTTCGGGACATGCTGACGCGCCGGGCGATTGCGGGTGCCGATCACCTGATCGTGCATGCCGAAGTCCTCAGGGAGGAACTTTCCGGGCAGGGGCTGCGGCCCGATCGGATCTCGGTGATCCCGCATGGGGATTACGGCTTTTTCCGCAAGCACGCCACGGGCCGGCCCGAGGAGCCGATGATTCTCTTCTTCGGCAGGCTTATCGCCTACAAGGGCCTGGACGTACTCTGCCGAGCCGAACGTTTGTTGGCGGAACGTCTGGAGGGCTACACCCTCTGCATCGCGGGGGAGGGGGATCCGGCCGTATTCAAGGCCGAGATTGGCCCATCGGGCCGGGTGATTCTCCAGAACCGCTACTTGCCCGACCAAGAGGTGGCCGACCTGTTCGAGCGCGCCCGGATCGTGGTGCTGCCTTACACTCAGGCTTCTCAGTCCGGAGTGCTCGCCATCGCTTTCGCTTTCGGAAAGCCCGTGGTCGTCACCCGAACGGGAGGCTTGCCCGAGGCCGTCGGTGAGGGCGAAGCCGGCTTGATCGTCCCCCCTGACGATCCCAGGGCGCTTGCGGATGCCTTGGAGCGGCTTTGGCTCGACGCGCCCCTGCGCGCCCAACTCGCGGAGGCTGGTCGTCGGCGCATCACGGAGCAGATCGGCTGGCCTCTCATTGCGCAGCGTCACATGGACCTCTATCAAAGAATGATTCATGAGCGAGGAAAGGAGCGAAAAAGGCAATCCGCTGGATCTTTACGTATGGGCTGAAGGCTCTTTTTTCCGAAACGCGAGTTCCAGAGCTGGGACCCCCTCGCTCCACCGGGCCCCCCTCACTCCATATGGAGTGAGGGGGGCCCGGCTTTCGGCAGGACAATCGCGGGATGACATGCCGAGGGACTGCTCAGGAGCGCGATTTAGCGGTATTCGTAGGCTCCCGCGTCCGGATTGCCGCTCGCGCGCACTGCTCCGGTGTAGTCCACGTTCACCGCGAAGGTTACTCCTCGGTCATCCTTGGGGGCGGTGAGCGTCATGCCCTTGTTGATGGCAGTGGAGCCGGACGTGAGCCGGAAGTCCTTGCTACCGGCCGCGACGAAGCCCGTGGCGCCGGTGAGCCAGACGTTGTTGCTCTGTTTGATGACGGAGTTCGTGGCCCCGTTGTAGAAGCTGGTCTCGGTGGCATAGCCCAGGTTGTTGTAGACATCGACCGTGTTGTCGGTGCCGAAGAAAGCGAACGATTTCTTGTTGTTGACCAGGGTGTTATGGGCGAAGAGGACGTTCTGGGCGCCCTTGTCCGGATCCCAGACGAAGCAGGCGTCACCGGTGGTGTGGTCGTAGATCAGGTTGTTGGTGATCCAGATGTGGCGGGTATCGTACCGAGAGTCCTCGGAAGAGGCGCCGATTCCGCCCTTGCCGTTGCTGTAGATGCGGTTGCGGTGGATTCTGACGTAGGTGCCGCCATCGACGTAGATGCCGGGGGAGCCGTTCTTGTAGACCTCGTTTTCCACCACTTCGCCGTGGGCCGCCCCGAGCCAGACGTCGATCCCTTCGGTCACGTTGTCGTGAACCCGATTTTTGCTCACGATGAAGCCGTCGGCGATGAGGCTGATGGCTTGTCCGTTGCCTTGCCCCTTCAGCACCGCATGATGGACGTCGTTGCCGCTCAGGGTGAGGTTCTTGATCATGGTACTGCCGGCGGCCGTCTGGCGTCCGGTCTCGGTGCTGATGGCATGGCGCTGGGCGTAGGAGACTTCGCAGCCATTCACGGTCAAGTTGTCGGCGTTGAGGACCACGCCGGTGTTCTTGGAATTGGTGATCTTGAGTCCTTCGAGGCGAACGTTGGGATGCTTGAGCTCGACGAGTCCTTGGTTCTGATTCCCGCCGAGGGACCAGGAGAGCTTGGAACCATCGATCACGGCGGTGCCGTTGTAACTCTTGAAGATGATAGGAGCGCTCGTCGTTCCGCCTACGCGCGTCACCACCTGTTCGTAGTAGGTTCCGCCGGCAATCATGACGGTCGTTCCAGCCTTTGCGCGAGAGGCCGCGGCGGAGATGGTCTTGAGCGGTGCGGAGGAGGAGCCGGAGTTGGAGTCGGAGCCCGAGGTGGAGACGTAGATGGCGTTGGTGGGTGCGGGGACCGGCGCGGGTGTCGGCGAGGGAGTGGGGGTCGGCGCGGGAGTTGGACTGGGCGCGGGCGTTGGGCTGGTCGGCAGAGGCACGATGTCGCCGTCGTCGATGATGACACCGACTCCAATGAGACCGGTCGTGGGGTCGATCTGGGTGGGGTCCAGCTTGAGCTGGACGCTGACGTTGGTGAGCTGACCGGCGACGACGCTCACGCCGCTCTTGGTCGCTTTGCCGATGGCCTGAGAATTGGCGTCCAAGGCCTCGATCTGGATGCTGATCGTGCCGGCCGCCAGGTTCTTGAAGGTGGCGGAGCCGCTGGGATAGCTGATGGTCTGGCTCTGAGGCGAGGCGAGCGGGCCGCCCGAGAGCGTGACCCGGAGCTGCCGAATGTCGCTCTTGGTGGCTTGGGCTGAATAGGAATCCTGGAAGGAAAGGCGCAAGGCACCGGTATCCGGTGCGAGCGTCAACTCTTCTCCCAGGTCCGGGGCATTGCCGGAGGTGATGGGCGAAACGCCGCATCCCATGAGGCTGAGGCTGAGGGCGAGCGCCGCCGATACGGCGACATGGGGGCGAAAAATCATGGAAGAGGGATCCTTTCTTGACGAGTTATTGGCCCAGGGCGCGGAAAGGCGCCCGTTAAAGAGCGTTTAATGGCTTCATCGTAGAGATCAAACGTTTTCGTAGCGCGACGTTCACGTGAAGGTAGGGTTACTCAACCCTTGCTCGGGTTGCACAAAGGAATGAGGAGGGAAGTCCCTAACCTCGACGCTTGCCTGGTAGTACCATCTTCGCAACTGCTGCGAGAAGGAGGGCTGCCATGTCACGGGCTCGTCCGCGCACTGGCCGTGCGATCTGGTTCTACATGGATCAGCTCGAGGTCGGCGGCGTAGAACGGATTCTCATCAATCTCATGACTTGTCTTTTGCGGGGCGGCTGGGAGCCCACGTTGGTCCTCAATCAAGCCCGCGGAGTCCTGCTGGCGGCCGTCCCGCCGGCCGTTCCCATCATCGACCTGGGGGTCAAGAGTTTCGCCGCCGCCGTACCCGCTCTCGCGGCTCGACTTCGCGAGGGACGTCCCGATATCTTGCTGTCCCAGCGAGGTTACCTGAACGCCGTCGCCGCGTTCGCGCACCTGGCTTCGGGCCGTCAAGGGCGCCTCGTCCTGATGGAGCACTCGCTGACCTCGAAGGTCCTTCAAGAGGCACGCATGCCCTCTCGTCCCGTCGATCGCCTCATCGGGCTGCTCGGCCCGGCCATCTACCGACTCTCGGATGCCATCGTGGGAGTCTCCCTCGGAGTTGCCGCGGATCTCTCGGCGACGATGCGCCTCCCCTCGCAAAAGGTGAAGGTGCTCTACAACCCCGCGATTCCCGATGCCGACGAACTGGCAAGAAGCCTGGCCGCCCCGATCGCCTTGCCGTGGGCAGAAGACGGTAAACCGCTGATCGTCACGGTCGGTAGGCTCAGCCCGGAGAAGGGTTACGACCTGCTCTTCCAGGCCTTTCTTCGCCTCCGTGAGAAACTCGATGCCCGCCTGGTCATCATCGGAACCGGGCCGGAGTACGCCGATCTCGAGCGGCGGATCGCGAGCCTCGATCTGCGAGAACGGGTCTTCCTGGTCGGCTATCAATCGAACCCATACGCCTGGCTGCGAAGGGCCGATGCCTTCGTGCTCTCATCGGTGATCGAAAGCTTTCCGACGGTGATCCTCGAAGCCATGGCAGCCGGAACCCCCGTCGTTGCCTTCGACTGTCCGGAAGGTCCCCGGGAAATCATCACTCCCGAACACGATGGCTTGCTGGTGCCGCCACGAGATCCCGAGGCCTTGGCCCAAGGGCTGCACCGGGTCCTCATGGACGGCCAGCTAGCCAAAAAACTGGCGGAGGGAGGCCGTCAGAGGGCCGCAGCTTTCACGTTCGAGCATACGTTTCGGGCTTACGAGCGCTTCTTCGAGTCGTTGCTCCAAAGCTCGCCTACCCTGAGGAGAACACCATGAATATCCTCGTGACGACGAACCAACTGGACCTGGGGGGTGCCGAGCACTTCGTCATTCGGCTTGCCAACGGGTTGAATGGCCGTGGGCATCGCGTCTGGGTGGCCGCCGCGCAAGGCCCTCTCACGTCCTTGCTGGATCCTGACGTGAGTTATCTTCCCGTTCCGGCCCAAACCAAGACGCCCTGGGGCATCTGGCAGCTTTCTCGCGATTTCGCGCGGATCCTCGCCGAGCATCGCATCGAGATCGTGCATGCGAATTCCCCCACCACGGCCCTAGCCGCTCGCCTGGCGAGGGGGACCGCGGGCCCTCCCGTCCTCACCACGGCCCATGGCATCTGGAAGGATTGGGCCAAGCCGGCGGTGGCGACGCTTTTCTCGCTCGGATCCGATCGCGTGATGGGGTGTTCCGAGGCGCTCACTTCCGATTTGATTCGCCACGGCCTTAGCCAGCGCAAGGCTTTGACCGTCCACAACGGCATTCCCTTTCGGGAGGAAACCCCGGATCCGGCCGTGCGCCTCGCCGTGAGGCAGGAACTCGGGATTGGCCCGATGGAGCCGGTATTGCTGGTGGCCGCCCGGCTGGCCGAGCAAAAGGGCCTGACGTACTTACTAGATGCCATGCCGACCGTTTGGAAGGCTTGTCCCGAGGTTCGCCTGCTGATTGCGGGGGAGGGGCCCCAGGCCGAGATGCTCGCGAGCCGGGCTCGCGAGCTTGGCGAGCGGGTTCGGCTGCTCGGGGGGCGCTCGGATGTTCCACGACTCCTGGCGGCGGCGGACGTGTTTTGCTTGCCCTCGATCGATGAGGGGCTTCCCTTGGCCTTGGCGGAGGCCATGGCCGAAGGGCTGCCGGTCGTTGCCACCCATGTCGGCGGGATCCCGGAGCTGATTCGCGACGGCGTAACGGGCTTCCTGGTGCCGCCCCGCGACCCGGCGCGCCTGGCCCAGAAGGTGCTGACCCTCTTCGCGGATCCCGTTCTGCGAAGAAAGCTGGGCCGAGCCGGGCGGGCTTCAGTGCGCCAGGAGTTTACCTTGGAGCGCATGATCGGGCGCTTCGAGGCGGTGTACCAGTCCTGCGCGACCATGAGACCCCTCCCCGCCGGCTAGGGGCGTGGACCGTCCCTTGGGCAAGACGTTCCCCCACATGATGCAACCACGACAATCAACGAGGAGGATTCCATGCAGCAAAAGTCGAAACCGCGCATCCTGATGGTTTCGTCCCGCCGGATTCCGACCCCGCTTTCGGCCGGGTTCGCCATTCGCATGTTCAACACGTCCAAGGCGCTCGCCGAGACGTTCGATCTCGACTTGCTCTGCATGGATACCGGCGGCGCCCAGCAGCTGGATGTAAAGGCCTTTGCGGGCGTTTTCAATCGCGTCTACACCTTTTCGTTTCCCACGGCCCGTTACTTGGTCAATGCCATGGGGGGGCTCATTTCGGATGAGCCCTTCCAGGTCAAGACCTTCCAGTTTGAGGCCGTCCGTCGTTGGCTCCTCGTCCATCAGCACGACTACGATCTCATCGTGGCCAATAACGTCAGGGTGGCGGATCTGGTCAGGGGACTCGACGTGCCGGTGGTCGTCGACCTGGTCGATGCCATCTCCCTCAACTACCAGCGGGCCTTGGCCACGGCGCGGGGCCCGTGGCGCATGCTCTACGGTCTCGAGAAGGAACGCTTGCTGCGTTACGAGGTCGCCACCGTCAATCGTTTTCCGTGCTCGCTGGTGGTCTCCGAGGTGGATCGCCAGTACCTGCTGGCCCATGGGGCGGATCCCGATCGCCTGACGACGATACCGGTAGGTGTCCAGGAGCACGTCGTTCGGCGGGCTGCCTACCTGGGTCCGGAGGAGAATTCGTTGGTATTTCTCGGCAAGATGAGTTACCACCCCAACCGAGACGCCGTCATCTACTTCGCCCGCGAAGTTTTCCCGAGGCTGAGAGAGCAGGTGAGGGACTTGACCTTCTACATCGTCGGCGGGAATCCCCCGCGCGAGGTGAAAGCTCTGGCCATGCAGCCGGGGATCGTGGTGACGGGCTTCGTGGAGGATCCCTATGGCTACATGGAAAGGGCCAAGGTGGTGATTGCGCCCGTCCGGTTCGGGGCGGGCATCCAGAACAAGGTTCTCGAGGGGATGGCCCTGCGCAAGGCGGTGGTGACGTCATCAGTCGGCGCCGAGGGGATCGGGGGAGTGGATGGCCGCGACTTCCTCGTCGCCGATGAACCCCGCGCCGTCGCCCAGGCCGTTATGCGTTGCCTGGAAGATGGTGATCTGCGGCAGCGGATGGGAGGCCATGGGCGCCGGTTGATCGAGCAGAAGTTCACATGGTCGACCATCGACATGCGTCTGAGGCAATCGGTGGAGTCGCTGCTGGGCATTCGGTCCCTCGAGGCGCGGGTCTAGACGGAAGCCCTCGACTTTCATCGAGAGCAGAGCAACCGGAACAGCCTTCGAAAGGAGTTCGCGATGCAGCAGAGGTCCGAAACCGCGTTAGGCCTGAGGCCGCGAGCTCCGTTCGTAAGAGCCGCGCTGGAAGGATTGGGGTGGCGAAGAGGTCGCGTCCCGGTGCTGATGTATCATCGCGTCCACCCCGATCCGCATGTCCTCAGCGTTTCGCCCGAGTCCTTCGAGGCCCAGGTCCGTTTTTTGAAGGAGTACGCTCACCCCGTGACGCTCTCGGAGGTGGTCGATGCGCGGCGTCGAGGCCTCGGCTTGCCTCCGCGATCCGTGGCCTTGACCTTTGACGACGGTTATCAGGACAACTATGTCCACGCTTATCCGATTCTCCGCCGATACGAGGTGCCGGCGACCTTCTTCGTCACGACCGGCATGGTTCAGGCGCGTCGGCATTTCTGGTGGGACCGGGTCCAACAGGGCATGAAGCCGTCGGATGCCGTCGCGCGGGCTTGGCCGGCGATCGCCCCCGCCCTGGCCGGTCGCGATCGCGCGAGCCAAATCGGCATCGTTACCGAGACCCTCAAGCAAGTCCCCACTCACGCGGCCCGGGACCTGATCGACGCCATCTGCCATCCCCTGGTACCCACCGACGACGTGACCATGACCTGGGATCAGATCCGTCTCATGGCCGCCGACGGCATGGAGATAGGCAGCCATACCGTCACTCACCCCATCCTCTCCATGCAGGCTCCCGAAGAGGCTGCCTGGGAGGTTCGGCAGTCCAAGCTCACGCTCGAGCGCGAGCTTGGACTGCCGATCAGGCATTTCGCTTACCCCAACGGTCGATCATGCGACTTTTCGCGCGACGTGATCGCCCACCTGGAGGACGCCGGCTACCAAAGCGCATGCTCGACCATGGAGGGCGTGGTGACGAGGCGCTCGGAAATGTACGCCCTGGAAAGGGTCGGCATCTACCACGACCCAAGCCTTCCCCGCTTCATTCGCGCGCTGCTGCGCGCATGCGTCAAGCAAACGCCGGTTTCTTCGCTGACGTAGTCCCCTGAATATATCCGCTCCCTCTGACGAGCGGCGAAGGATCCGCAATTCTGGGCAGCGGCGAGGGTGGCCTCGCCGCCATCCACGAGAGGGAGGTGGCCGCTCACTAAATTCTCAATTTATCTGCCTCGAAGTTGTTGACACATTCCGTTTGGATCGTCTATCCGAGTACGATGCCAGCGGGAAGCTGGTTGCCCGCAACGTATTCGCGGGACTGGACGAGCCGCTCGTGCGGATCGATGACCAAGGCGAGGTGAGTTACTACCTGGCGGATGGTCTTGGATCCGTGATGGGGCTTGTCGATAAGGGTGGTCAAGTCACGGATAGCTACGCCTATGATGCCTGGGGCAAGGTCGTGGCACGTGTCGGCAGCACCGTTCAGCCGTTCGGCTTCACCGGACGTGAGAACGATGGGAATGGTCTGTACGGCTACAGGGCTCGGTACTTCGACCCGAGCATCGGGCGCTTCACCCAGAAGGACCCCATCGGGTTCGAGGGCGGGGACTATAACCTGTATCGGTACGTCGGGAATAACCCAGTAAATTGGGTTGATCCCGATGGGAGGATTCGAGTTCCTCCTGGGGGATCCGGGGGTGGTTTTGGAAACCGGCCCTCACCTCCTCCGAGGCCTACTCCTTCTCCATCACCCACCCCAACACCTTCGCCAGGCGCTCCGCCTTACCCTTGCCCAGATAAGCTAATCTTGTCTGATGAATATGAAAAGAGAAAAAGATATTATCAATGCTCTGGGCAAGCCTTAGTAGGAGTCGGAATAGCTGCCGCGGCAGCGGCAGCAGCGGTGTCTGGGCTTGGCGGAGCAACGGGCGGAATACCCGGGTATTCGCAGTACTAATGAGGAACCTCTCGTAGTGTTAACAGAATAACTAGTTTTAGCTGCTTGTGCACAAGGTGTGCATTCATTAATTCAGCCAGGGCACCTCCCTGCGAATGGGAGGCGATCCTGGGCCGAATTGCTAACAGCTGCACAGTTATCCTTGTTGCATCATTCGATGAGGTTGGGTTATTGAATATTCCTAAACAATAATTTGTTGTTGGGCTGAGGATTGCTTTGTGCGCTGGAGTATGTCGTGGATAAAGAAAAGCTTCTAGGTTTAGCTGTTAAGTACTTTGATACGGGTGAATATGATGAGGCTATCAAGGTTGGTTTGAAGGTTGTAGAAATACCTCCGGTTTCTGTTGGTTCTTGGCAACTACTAGGCGATGCTTATTGGAATAAGAAAGAATTCAACTCTGCTGCCACATATTACAGGCGAGCTTTAGAGGCGTCTCCCAATCGTAAAGACCTTCAGGATGATCTGGCGTCGTCACTTGCCCTTTCTGATGATTTTGAGACTGCAATAGTCGAGTTAAAAAAGTCTATTGACTATGACCCAAGTAATGTGAAAATGATACAGGCACTGGGTGTATGTCTTACAAGGGTAGGGCGAGTTGCTGAGTCAATCCCGGTACTTGCTAGATCAGTTGAGCTAGAGCCTACGTTGAATACATTGAATGCATTAGGCGTTGCTCAAATGCAGGCAGGATTACTTGAACAAGCAGAGTTGACATTCATGCAGGCATTAGAGATCTATCCGGAAGATAGTCTCTTACTTTCTAACATTGGTGATCTTCGTCGTTATCAAGGAAGAAATATGGACGCAAAGGAGATGTACCTGAAAGCACTTGCTCTTGATGAATGCAACAATCGGGCCCAGGATGGGTTGCGGGATCTATAAGAAACGACCACTTGGGAGTACGATTTCAACGGCAACACGTTGGGCGAGGCTCGGAACGGCGTCAGCACGCGTTACGCTTACGACGCCAACGACCAGCTCGAGCGAATCGAGACCCAAGGCAAGACCTGGCAGTACCGATACGACGCTTCGGGGAACCGCACCCAGATCGTAGACCAGGGCAAGGCTGTCGCGTTGCTCAACGATGGTTTGGATCGTCTATCCGAGTACGATGCCGGCGGGAAGCTGGTTGCCCGCAACGTGTTCGCGGGACTGGACGAGCCGCTCGTACGGATCGATGACCAAGGCGAGGTGAGTTACTACCTGGCGGATGGTCTTGGATCCGTGATGGGGCTCGTCGATAAGGGTGGTCAGGTCACGGATAGCTACGCCTACGATGCCTGGGGCAAGGTCGTGGCACGTGTCGGCAGCACCGTTCAGCCGTTCGGCTTCACCGGACGTGAGAACGATGGGAATGGTCTGTACGGCTATCGGGCTCGGTACTTCGACCCGAGCATCGGGCGCTTCACCCAGAAGGACCCCATCGGGTTCGATGGAGGCGACCTCAACCTGTACCGTTACGTGCTCAATAATCCGGGGATGTTCAAGGATCCATTGGGATTAGCGTCCATGAACGCTCAGATCTATCTTCCCTTTGGTCCCGGCGTAACTGCTACGGTTGGTGTAAATCCTGACGGAGGCCCATTCATTATCGTGGGCGGTGGCTTAGGTTTTGGAGCTGGCGGTGGATATAACCCTAGCGGCAATTCGCCAGGATATAGCCCGAGCAACTCAATCCAAGTGATATCTGGTATATATGGTGGATTTGCTGCCAATGCTGCCGGATATGGGGTTGAGTTAACTGGTCGTTCTGGAAGTGTTTATCCCGTTGGCGAGCCTGGATACCCATATCGGGAGGCGCCAGGTCTCGACAACGGAGGATCCTCTGGGATAAAGGGAGGACTTGGATTAAGCGGTGGCATAGAGATTGGAATCGTTTTTCCTGGTGATAAGAGCAAAAGAGTACCTAAACCACAGCCTGCTCCAAAGCCAGGGAACGACCCAATAATCAGAAATCGCAAGTGTAGTTAGCTTGATCCGGAGTAATTTGTGGAGAAGATTATCTCGGCGCTCATAGGCTTAGCGTCATTGTCCTATGCCGTTTGGTCACTATTGCATAGCGTAAGGCAACACGGCGCAAGGACAACTATTATTCGCGCCGTATCTGTCATCACTTTCGTGGCTATCGTTCTGTATTGGATCTATTTATCGAGATAACGAATTTGTAACCGTTCATGGTGAGTATTCCGGTCCAAGCCGAACGGTGATTCCGGCCGAAGCCGAACGTTTTTCCGGTCATTTCCGGAATCGGTGTTCGACTTGGCGGAATCCCTGTTCGGGTCGGGTGTGGCTATTTTGCGTAGCGTGTAGACGAGTGATAAACGAGGAAGCGGCCATTGTGGTATAAAGTCGCCTCCTGATTGGATCTGGGGATGAGAAGTCCAATCGGGTGTGGCTACTCCAAGTTGAAGCGGTCATACGACCATTGGCAGGCTTGAACGCAGACCGTACAGGCGTTCTTGCTCTCACAGCAGGCCTCATGCTTGCGCACAGCAAGCTTCATGGCTTCCCACTCATCCGGTAGGCGGGTTGCTTCGAATGCCAGGTGTCTGACCAACGCCGCTCGTCAAGCAGCTAACAGCCGCCCCTCAAGAGACCTTCCGGGCATTTCTTGCTGGAAGGTGCTTGACAACCGCACCTACTCCCGCGGCCTTTGCGGCCGCGGTTTCGGGTTTCTCAACGCGTCGCGGGGGCCGGGGTCTTCTTTCGGAAGGCCTGGACTTGCGCGCTCACCTGCCGTAGAAGGTGACTGCTTTTCAGCCGAGGAATCAAGTAGCCGTCCCAGCCGAGCCAGCCCATGCCACGCAAACTGGCAGGAGATCCGACCCGTAACTGAACCGACTCGCCGGAGTGGGTCTGAACCATCTTCTTCCACTCGTTGAGGCCGGGCCCCAGGTCGATCAGCCTAATTCCATCGTGATGCATCTGCTCGAGAGACCACGCCGCCAGGAGGCTCCCGGGGGAAAAGCGCGAGTACGCGACGTCGAAAGAGCGCAAGAGCGCAAAGACCCGGTCGCCATGATGGCTCCGGAACTGCAAGGCGGCCGTCGCCCCCTCGATCTCCAGGACCTGGAGCGAGAAGCGGTTATTTTGAATCGCATCCCTGGCGATAATCCGCATGTAATCCTGGTAGGGTTTCCAGTCCCGCAGGTTGGCCAAGTTGCTGGCTTGGTGCTGAAACAGGATCTCGAGGAGGGGCTCGGCTTCCTGGCGGCTAGCCTCGTAGAAGCGATGCGGAATCTCCTTGAGTTGCCGCATGTGCCGGGCAGTCAGCCCTCTGATCTTCTTGGGGCGCTCGCTCCAGTACGACTCCCAGTCCCCCTCCCAGCGGATGAGCACATGCTGGCGCCAATCAATCCGATCCTCGACTGACCAACCCAGCCGCGAGACTCCCCGCAGAAGCGAGGCGCTGGCTTCCTGCCTCAGGATCAGGGTCAGCAGATCCCACTCCCGTTGCGATTTTCGCAGCGCTCCCACCAGAGCCTGGGCTACGGCTTCCGCGTCTGCCCCCGGCATGACCCAAGGGTCGTGGTACCAGGCGTCTTCCCCTCCGATCGCGCTGAGGCGCCGGAGCCCCGAGCGATCGCGCGTCAGCATCCAACTCGCCACGGCGATTAACCGTTCCTTGCGGTCCCTGACCACGACCACGAAGGGCTCGGTATCGCGATCTCGAGACTGCAACCAGGCTCGGATCACCCCGCCGCTGACAAATGGATTGGAGGTCGGCTGCGCCTCCATCTGCTCGGCGAGCGCCATCAATTTTTCGGGGTCCTTGAGAATGGTGCCGTGCATGACGTCTCCTTTTCTTTGAGGATGCCGTGCCTAAAACGAGGATGCCATGTCAAAAACGGTCGGGGGATCTCCAACGGAGATCCCCCGTAGGGTCGAGGCCGAAATCAGGCGATGAGCTTGGCGCTGCGCAGGGCCTCCCGGACCTCGGAGGCGTTGCGATAGCGATCCTCGACCTTGAGAGAGAGCATCCGGCTCAGGATCGCCTGCAGCTCCGGCGAACAGGTATTCTCCGGGAAGAGGAACGTCCCGCTCCGGGCCTCGTATAGCCCCAGCGGATGAGCGTTGCTCAGGAGATTCAGGACGCTGGTGGCCAGCCCGAAGAGATCGCTCGACGGATAGGAAACCATCCCCATCAGCACCTCGGGCGCCGCGAATCCCTTCGTCCAGATGGCCGTGAACTCCCGTTGGGGGCCCATGTCCACTTTCTCGTCGAGCTTGCGGGTCCGCCACTGCGTGGCGTTGCCGAAGTCGAGCAGGTAGTAGCGCCCGTCCATGCCCTTCATGAAGTTGGCAGGCTTGATGTCCCGGTGGATGATCGGAGGCGTATGGCCCCCCAGGTACTCGAAGATATCTAGCGCCTGGCTGAAGAAGTCCAAAGCGTCAGGCTCCGAGAACTTGCCGCGCTCGCGAAGCAGCGTCGAGACCGTAAGCCCATCGACCCGCTCGATGACCAAGTAGAGGGCGCCGTCCAGCTCGAAGGCCTCGTGGAAGCCCGGGATCCCGGGGTGGTGAAGGGTGCTCAGGATTTCGCCCTCGCGCTTGAACAGCTCCCGGTTCTTGGCGTTCACCTGTCGCTTGTGCTGAAGCTGCTTCATGACCAGCCGCTTCTGGGTCTGCGTGTCGGTGACGGCGTAGATGGTGCCGAAACCACCGCGCTTCACCAGCAGATCCTCGATGAGGTAACGGCCGTTGACCATGTCGCCGCCCTTGAAGGTCTGCTCGGTGGTCTTGCCGCAGTAGGTGCAGTTCTCGGATCCACTGAGGACAGGCTTCTGGCAGTATGCACAGCGGAAGATCATCGGCTGGGGCACCGCCTTGACCCCCGGAACCTGGGCGGGATCGACGCCGTTCTTGAACTTGTCTGGGTTGGACTTGACGTAGTTCTCGATGTGCTTGGCCAGGTCGTTCAAGTTGGGGTTCGAACTGGGGTTCTGCATGAGAAGACTCCTTCTTAAAGCAATAAGCGGAGCTATGAGCGTTGCTTCAGGACAGCGTGAGAGGGAAATCAGCCGCTAAATCAAGCCGGCGGTGCGGAGCGCCTCGCGGACCTCGGCGGCACTCTGGAAACGATCCTGGACCGGAAGGGCGACCATCCGGTTCAGGATCGTCCTGAAGGCGGGTGAGCAAACCTTTTCGGAGAAGAGGAAGATGCCCTTTCGGGCTTCGTAGAGGCCCAGGGGATGGCTGTTGGTCATCAGGTAGATGAGGCTCAGGCCAAGGCTGAAGAGGTCGGTGGCAGGATAGGTGACCTCGCCCAGGAGGATTTCAGGCGCCGCCAACCCCTTGCTCCAGATGCGGGTGCGCTCGCGCTCGGGGCCCTCGACGCCGCGGCCGCGCCCGGGCGTGGTGTTGTAGGAGGTGGCGTTGCCGAAATCGACCAGGTAGACGCGCCCATCGAGCGTTCTCACGAGGTTGGCCGGCTTGATGTCGCGGTGGATGACGGGCGGATTGAGGCCATGCAGGTATTCCAGGGCATCGAGCACCTGCGGCAGGAAGCCGAGCACCTCGGCCTCGGTCATGGGCCCGACCTCCCGCTGATGCATGCTCAGAGGATTGCCCTCGATGAGCTCCATGACCAGGTAATGGGAGCCGTTCTCGGTGAAGGAGTCGTGGAAGCGCGGCACGCGAGGATGCCTGATCATGCTGAGGATCGTGCCCTCGCGCGTGAAGAGTTCGATATCCTTGGGCTTGAGACCCGCGCCCTTGATGAGTTGCTTGAGGGAATACCGCTCTCGGGTCCGGGTATCGACCGCGTCGTAGACCCTGCCGAACCCGCCGTGCTGCACCATGAGCTCCAGGATGGCGTAGCGGCCATGGAGCACCTCGCCGGCCTTGTGGACGGAATCGAGAAGCTTGCTGCACTTCGGGCAGAAGGGGGTTTCGGCGCCCACCGTTTCCCCGCAGTAAGGACAGCCGAGCGACGTCCCAGCCGCCGGATCGGGTTTCTTCAAGTTGGGGTTCAGCTTCAGGAGATCGCTGAAGTCGACCGAGGCGGATGGGCGTTCGGGCTGCTGAGGGGACGGCATGAGGGCCTCCTTTCGCCAGTCGGACAATGGGTTACTTCATATAACTTCATAAAAAAACATAACATATGCTTCCTTGCCTGGCAATGCCCTCCGGCGCCCGGGAAAGCCCATGCCGAAAAGCCTGTGATCATGCGCTCGGACTGCCAGGTAAGCGGCCGAGCGAGGCCCCTCAAGCCGACAGGTCTGCTGTGAGAGCCCTCACACCGACCCAGGGATGGTCGTGTTACAAACAGGTCATCAGCCAGGACGCGGTTCCACCATCCTCGAGTCAACCCGCCCCGGACGCTGGACTCACGCCGCTTCATCCTCTCGATCCCTTGCTATCAACCTCTCGCTGAAAGTTGCCGGACGCCGCAGCTGGAACGGGCCCCTTCGGGAATCCCTCGGGAATCCCACCGGAGCCGCGTCGCACCGCGTTGCATTGGGAGAGAGGAATCGCCATGAAAGTCAAAACTTGGATCAAGACGTTGGTAGGATTCGGAGTCGCGGCGTCACTGAGCGTCAGCTGCGCAACCAAGCCTGTGGGGGCTCCTCAGGCTCCCGAAAAACCCGCGCTCATTCCTGCCGACACTTTCGGCGGCACCCCACCCATGCAGCCGCCTCTGGAAGAGCCTCCCATGCCCATTCCCCTCGAGCCGATCCCCGCGCCGATCCTGCGCAACCCCTACGTCGTCGCTTTCACCGCGTCCTCTTGCTTCCAGGGGAACCTCTTCCTCTACGACGACCGCATCAAGGATGTCTACATCCTCAACGGCGCCGTGGCGGGCCTCTTCCCGCCCACCTGGGGCGGGAACATCTTCCTCACCGAGCTGAACCCTCAGCTCTTCAACGATAACAAGATTCTGTTCGAGTTCCTGGGCCACATCTACTACTACGACATGCTCACCGAGGAGCGCGTCGAGGTCGCCTTCGACGGCTGGTGCGGGCCGGGCGGCGCCCGACCCTCGGTCTCCGAAACCGGACTCCTGCTCTACAAGGACAAGCTCGGCAACCTCGTCCTCAAACCCATCGACGGCATCTACCTGACCAAGAGCCGCGTCATCACCAAGGTCGCCGCCGAAATCGAGTTCAACAACTACGAGCCTTTCGCCCCCTACCTCGGAGTCTACGACTTCACCCACTTCCACGTCTGCTCGACCCTTCTCGACGCCCAGATCAGCGCCGACGGAAACTGGGTGGTGGTCAACATCAAGGGCAAGCTGTACCTCTACGACGTCGTCAACCCTCAGCTCTTCCAGATCTTGCCCCTGGACGCCATTTCGCTGGCCGGCGGACCCGGCAACATCGGGCACGTCGCCATCAACGAGGATGGCAGCCTGATCGCCTTCACCGTCTTCAGTGGCTACTCCGAGCGACTGCTCATCCTCGATCGGGTCACCGGCCTCATCGATACCGCTCCCTATGCCAACCTGGGCAATATCGGCTCCGTCGTCGACCCCATCTCCGACCCGTACTTCGCCGGAGGCTGGCTTTACTTCAACATTCTCACCCCGGGCGGCTACCGCGTCTGGCGCTACGATCCCGAAACCGAACTGCTCACCGGCCTCGTCATCCTCAACAACGCCCTGGGCGAACTGGGCTCGGACGTGACGATCTCGGATCCGCTACTGTAGAGGGTCTCTCCCCGGGGGCGGCAAGGGCGAATGCCCTTGCCGTCTTCGCCTTGGTCAAGCCTTTTCAAGCCGCGAGGAAAGCGCTATAAGGGTAGGCTAAGGAGTGACATTGTCGTCATCTCTGCGTAATCGTTTCTTCGCGCCATCGCCATCGAAGCGCTCCGGTTAAGGGGTATACGGGGGTAGCCCTCTCCGCCACCGCTGCTAAGTCCTGCCCTCGCCAGTAAAGGATCCGACATGACGTCAATCTTCCGCCCTACTTTTCATTCATTCCTCGCTCTGGGCATGCTGCTTCCCCTCCTGGTCGGATGTCAGAAAGCCGAAGAGCAAGCGGTTTCCGACGCGGAGCGGGCTCCCGCCGCTCCCGCGGCACAAGCCGCGACCATGCCGACCAAGGTCGATTACCGGGCTGCCAACGAACTGGGCCGCGTGCCGGTGCTCGAGTACCACCGCTTCGGACCGGTCGAAGAGCGCTGGACCCGGACTTACGACAACTTCCGGCGGGACCTGGAATGGCTCTACAACAACGACTACGTTCTGGTAAACGCTTCGGACTTCGCGGCGGGCAAGATGAACGTCCCCGCGGGGAAGAAGCCGACGATCCTGACGTTCGATGATTCGACCGAGGGGCAGTTCAGGTATCAGCACGAGGCCGACGGCTCGGTGAAGCGCGATGCCAAGGGTCAGCCCGTGCTGGATCCGAACTGCGCGATCGCCATGATGGACGCCTTCCACGCCAAGCATCCCGACTTCGGCCGAGCGAGCACCTTCTACGTCCTCCCCGAGGCCTTCGAACAGACCAAGGAATCCTCCGAGAAGCTCAAGTACCTGGCCGCCACCGGCCGGGAAATCGGTTCGCATACCTTCAACCACGCCAACCTGAGCAAGCTCCAGCCCGCTCAGATCCGGGAGAATTTGGCCAAAGCCCAGGCGGAAGTGGCGAAGGAACTCGGCGCGAGCTTCGAGTTCCAGACCTTGGCCTTGCCGTACGGGATCTTCCCCAAGTCCGACGAGGGCTACCAAGCGGTCATCAAGGGCGCCGCCCTGGGCCAGAACTACCACCACCGCGTGGTCATGCTGGTGGGAGCGGATCCGGCGCCCTCGCCCTTCGACCGGAAATACAATTCCGCCAAGGTCCCTCGCATCCAGGCCATCGACGACGAGTGGACTCGCCATTTCGCCCGCAAGCCGGGTGCCACCGCGCGAAACGAGGAGCGATTCAAGCCTTTCGTTAGCGATGGCGATCCCGGCAAGGTGACCTTCCCCAGCAAGCTCAAGGAACGGCTTGGAGCGGCGTTTGCCGCCCAGGCGAACGCTATCGATTAGAAACGAGAAAACGGATAATGCAACCCAAAGCGTGCCTGGCACTCGCCTTGAGCGCCTCGCTCCTCGGAACCCTGATCGGATGTCAGTCGGCGCCTCCCAAGCCTGAAAAGGGGGTGGCGACTCAAGGTGGTGAGCTTTCGGTTACCGAGCCCATCCCTTCACCGACGCCCTCTTACTCCCCGGAGTTTCATCCGGGGTTCGGCGCGAAGCTGCCGGCGGGCGGGACGTTCCAGGCGGGGAAGATCCGTCATTCCATCCAGAAGGGCCAGTCGACGGCTTTCCTGGCGGATAGCTACCTGACGTACACGGACTACTACACCCGGTCGGGCCTGAAGAAGGCGCTGGTAAAGCACAACCATCTGGCGAACGAGGTGCTCTCCATCGGGCAGGTGCTCGAGATCCCCGGAGTTCGCCAGGCGCCGCTCAAGGCCGTGCGAGTGAAGCGCGACAAGACCTTCGACGCGCGCGGGATCTACGTCACCCAGACGTCGGCTGCAACCGAGCGGATCTTCACCCTGGTCAAGGAGCTGAAGCCGCTGGGGCTGAACACGGTGGTCTTCGATATCAAGGACATGGACGGGATGGTGGCCTACAAGACCGACGTCCCCCTAGCCGTATCGACCGGGGCGCGTCGCGGGACCATCCGGGACATGGGCAAGCTGATCAGCATGTTGCACGACCAGGGCATCCACGTGGTGGCTCGCCAGGTCCTCTTTCATGACAAGTGGCTCGCTCAAAAGCAGCCGCGTCTCGCGCTGCAAGCCAAGAAGGGCGGAGCGTGGCGGGAGAAGGGGCGCCTGGTCTGGTTGGACCCCAACAATCGGGAGGTCCAGGATTATAACCTGGCGATCGCCCGCGAACTCGCCGACCTCGGAGTCGATGAGATCCAGTTCGACTACGTGCGCTTCCCAGCCATGGGGGACACTCAGAACATCGCCTACTCGTTCGACCGCGCGAAAGTCCGCAAGGACGAGATCATCACGGGCTTCATGAAGCGTGCCTACGAGGAGCTGAAGGCCAAGGACGTGCTGGTCTCGATCGATCTCTTCGGGATCGTCGCCTGGGACGAGGGCGTGGACGTCAAGATCACCGGTCAGCGCATGGAGGACCTGGGCAAGTACGCCGACATCATCAGCCCCATGGTCTATCCTTCGCACTTCTACCCCCCCTTCGACGGCTTCAAGTACCCCGCCTGGGAACCTTATCACTTCGTGAACCAGGGCGTCCTCCGGACCGCCAGGAAGGCAGCAGGAACGGGAGTCGTGATTCGGCCGTGGCTCCAGGCCTTCCCCTTCATGGTCAAGAGCCGCTTCAACGCCGACTACGTGGCCACTCAGATCAAGGCCTCCTATGACGCGGGGGGCGTCGGCTGGCTGCTCTGGGATGCCCAGAACCAGTACGACGTGGGCCGCCAGGGCATGGCCCGCTGGAACACGATCAAGGCGACGCTGCCCGATGCGAGCGCGTCACTCGCCCCGGCGGCCACCGCCAGCCCCTAGCAGGCGGGCAGGTCATACCAGCGCAGGCAGGGACGCATGCGCTGGAACGACCTGCCGTCCTGGCCGCTCATCGGGTGCGGTCACGATAGTTTGCCGTGCAGGAAGCGGAAAACACGGGTATAGGACATCTCGGTCCTATCGAAATAACGTCTCGATGGGGCAGCGAGAGCGGGAAATTGGTCCCGTTGAGTGGGACTCAGCGCGATCTCTAGCTATTCAACAGCCGCAGGCGCTATGTACCGCAGGCGCCATACTACACCGCAGGTGCTAAGCAACAGCCGCAGGCGCTGCAGCAGCGCAGGCGCTAGCGGAGAGGCTCAATGTCCGATATTCAGCTGGTTGCTCGCGAGCTCACCTGTCCCGCGTGCGAATCGTCTTTCGTTCTGCATACGCCGAAGAGTCGAGCCTACCAGCTCGCTCGGCGGGACGCGGACTTCTGCCCTCATTACGAGGGCCTCAATCCCCTGTTCTACCAGGTATGGGTCTGCCCACGCTGCTCGTTTGCCGCCTACAAGGAACACTGGGGGCCGCTCTCCGAGGTCGAGCGAGTCGGCATGAGGCAACTCAGCAGCGAGTCCACCGAAGGCCTGCGCTTCGACTTCTCCCAGCCTGAGCGGACGCTTTTCGCGGCCATTCTCAGCTACAAGCTCGCCTACCGCTTCTATTTGCGCCGCATGCCCACTTCCTACGATCACCTGGGGGGAGTGCAAATGCGGCTTGCCTGGCTCTGCCGGATCGGAAACGACCGCAAGCGGGAAATTCAACACCTGGGGGCCGCCATCGTTCACTTCGCCGAGGCCTTCGACCATGGTCGGAAGCTCTCGATGAGCGAAGGAAAGATTGCCTACCTGCTCGGTGAGCTGAACCGCCGGATCGGCAACGGCGAGGGCGCTGTGGATTGGTACATGCGCGCCATCAAGATGGATCCCGCCAAGGGCGAAGTGTATCGCATGAGCCGCGATCAGCTCTACGAGGCCAAGGAATCCATTCGCTTCTTCCAGCACTTGCAGATGGTGGAATTCCTGAAACCGCTCCCCATCGAGCATGTCGCGGAGCTCGCGGCGCAGGTCAAGAGCCATCGCGTGGTTCCCGGCGGCAAGATTTGCAGCAAGGGAGAGCAGGCCACGAGCATGTTCATCATCGTGAAGGGGGCGGTCAGGATTCACCCGGGCGACGTGAGCGAGCCGCAGTTGGCCACCCTGACCGTCGGGCAGTACTTCGGAGAAGCATGCCTACTGACCGGGCAGTTGCGCAACGCCACGGCCATCGCGGACCAGGCCGCCGAGGTCCTGGAAATCGATCGCGTGGCTTTCAAGACCGTTCTCGCCAGCAACTCCGAGATAGCCGCCGAACTTCGCCGCATGCTGAGCTTTCGGGCCGAGCAAATGGAGCGCTGGCGTGGCGAGGTCACCGGGGGAAAAACCGAGCCGAAGGGCCCGGATGGCTTCATGATGCGCCTGCTCAACTACTTCGACGTCCGCTGAGCGTTTTCCCGTGCGCTGCCTCCCTAGCGGGGGCTTGAGGCGGGTTACTGCAGGGCCTCCTTGATGATGCGGCCGCGGGCGTTGGCGGGTGCGGGAATGCCCAGGATCCGGCTGATGGTGGGAGCGACGTCGATGGTGCGAACGGGCGGGATGACGATTCCTTGCTTGAAGGCAGGGCCTTGCGCGTAGAAGATGGCATGCATGCTGGGGCGTTGGGGGTTGAAGACGTGCCCGCCCGACCCGAGCGGCGGGCGAGGTAGGATCAGGTCCTTGCCCTTGGTCTTCGGATTGAAGAGGTAGCCGGGCAGGATGTCGAGGTAGAGGTCGCCGCCGTCGGGGCCTCCGATACCGAGGCTCGGATCGGCCGTCGAGGCGTCATAGAAGGCGGTGAGCATGCGGCGGCCGTCGGGGGCCTTGTATGCGGACAAGGTGTGGATGATCTGCTCCTTGAGCGCGGGCACGGCCTGCGTGGGGACGATTCCCCCACGTCCCACGTGGTTGATGACGAGGTAGCCGCCGTCGTTGAGCGAGTAGAAGGCCTGAGAGCGTTTCAGGTCGATGTTGCCGGAGGCGTCGAGCGTGAGCAGGCCGGCATCTCGGAGCGCGACGTTGGGGAGGAAGTCCCAGCCGACGCCTTCCATGCCGTGGTCGGAGACGACGATCAGGTTGCCGTTCTTGCCGGCGATCGCCCTCAGTTCCCCGATGTACCCATCCACGATCCGGCAGACTTCTTCCATGTACGGCCAGAGCTTGGGGGCGAGGTCCGGCCGGTAGACCGGGCTTTCGGAATCCAGCAGGCCGTACCACATGTGTTCCGCGCCGTCCGGGTAGGGCAAGTAGCTGAGCGCCAGGTCCCACGGGTAGCTCTTGGTTGCGTAGCGGATTTTCCCGGCACGATTGGCCACCATGAGGCGCACGGTTTCGACGAAGCGCTCCTCGGCGTCCCCGCTTCCGCCCTCGATGAGGGTGGGGCCCAGCTTCCCGGAGCCGTAGAGCCAGGCGGCGCCGGTGGGGATGATGGAGCCGGTCTCCTCGAACCATCGGGGAAGGATGTCAGGCCGGTTCGATTGATCGCGGACGAGTGCGGTGCGGTAGAGCGTGAAGCGGGATAGATCGGGGGCCAGGTCGAAGAGGCGCAGGTGCGCGAAGGTCTGGGTGTCCTTCGTGGCCTGGACGCGCAAAGGGGAGCTGAACTTGTCGGTGGTGCCAAGGGTCGAGCGGCCCGGCTTGAGGGTGGTGGCGGAGCCGGCTTTCGTCTTGTCGGGGCGAATCAGCATGGTGTCGAAGCCGCGGGCCGGATCGGCGGGATCGTCGTAGACGAGCGCCCAGAAGCGGCTCTCCCCGATGGTGAACGGGAACTCCTGGGCCGAGGGCGGGGGAGAGAGGTCGCTCCAGCCTATGGCGGGACTCGGAGTGGCCTGGGGCTCGATCAGGGCGTCGGCGGTCAAGACTCCCGAGTAGCCATCGATGAGCGTGAGGTTCTGGGCGTGGGGCCCCCCGAATCGTCCGCCGTCCTGGTAGACTTTCACGGGCTCCAGGTGGGTGGCCTGGGTCGCAACGACCCTTTTGCCGTTCTTGGCGGCCGTGACCCAGATGGGCTCGGCCTTGAGTGCTTCGGCGCTGAAGCCGCTGCGAGATTGCAGGAGCGTGCCGCCCGGGAGAGGGACCTTGTTGCCGGTGATGCCGTTGACGTTGCCGTAGGCGCCGGTCCAAATCGACGCGTGACCGGCGGCGGTCTTGCTCGGGAAGTTCGTGAGCGAGAAGTCGGCCTGGGTCCCTTGCGACGCCAGGGCTGCCAGGTTCGGCATGACGCCCCGCTCCACCATCCGCTCGATGAGGCGTTCTCCCCCGCCATCCAGCGAAACCAGGAGGATTCGGGGGGATTCGGCGGCGCGGATGTGGGGCGTGCAGGCCAGACTGCTCACGGAGACGAAGATCAGGGCGAATCGGCGCACGAATTGGTCCTTTCCGAGCGTGGGAGCGCCTAAATGCTACCACATGGTCCCGCCTGGGGCATGTTATGGTTCTTTTCATGAAAAGCATCAACGTGGTCGGAGCCCTGATCCTGAGAGACGATCGGGTGCTCATCGCTCAAAGGCCCGCGGGGAAATCGCAGGCCCTCAAATGGGAGTTCCCCGGCGGCAAGATCGAGCCCGGCGAGTCCCCGGAACTCAGCCTCGCCCGCGAGATTTCCGAGGAACTGGGCCTCGAAATCGCCGTGGGACGCCATTTTCAGGCGGTGTTGCACCGGTACCCGGACGGTCCTCTCATCCACCTGGACTGCTACCTCGCGTGGATCGTCTCGGGCCTGCCGAAACCCCTTCAATGCCACGATTGGCGCTGGGCGAGGGCCCAAGAGCTCGGAGAATTCGACTTTTCGGCTGCTGACGTGCCGGTCGTCGCACGGCTGCAACGAGAAGGCCTGCCGACGGTGGTAGAATAATAGCGGTTGAAATAATCTGAGTGAATTCTGCCCATGCGCTGATAAGGAGGTCCCATGTTGGAGCCCGTCGCCTCGGAGATCGAATCGCTGCTGCACGAGGAACGGATGTTCCCACCTCCTCCCGATTTCGCGCGACACGCTCACATCCGAAGCATGGACGAGTACCGGGCGCTGGCGCAGGAAGCGGAAACCGACTATGAAGGTTACTGGGCCCGCCAGGCCGATCGGGAGCTCCACTGGCATCGGAAATGGGACACGGTCCTGGAGTGGGAGGAGCCGTTCGCCAAGTGGTTCTCGGGCGGGCAACTCAATGCCTCCTACCAGTGCCTGGATCGCCACCTCGCATCTTGGCGCCGTAACAAGGCCGCCCTCATCTGGGAAGGGGAACCCGGCGACCAGCGGACCCTGACCTATCAGCAACTTTACTGCGAGGTCTCGCGCTTCGCCTCGGTCCTCCAGAACCTCGGCGTGAAGCTGGGCGACCGCGTCATCATCTACCTGCCGATGGTTCCCGAGGCGGCGATCGCCATGCTCGCCTGCGCGCGCATCGGTGCCCCCCACTCCGTGATCTTCGGCGGCTTCTCCTCGGAAGCCCTCAAGGACCGCATCAACGACGCCCAGGCCAAGGTGATCGTGACCGCCGACGGCGGCTGGCGCCGCGGGAAAGTGATCCCCCTCAAGGCCAACGTGGATGGCGCCCTCGAAAACACTCCCTCGGTCGAACACGTGGTCGTCCTCAATCGCTGCAATAACGACGTCACGATGAAGCCCGGACGCGACCACTGGTGGCATGAACTCGGGGAATTCGCCTGCCTCGACGTGCCCGCCGTGCCCGTCGACTCCGAGCACCCGCTCTTCATCCTCTACACCTCCGGAACCACCGGAAAGCCCAAGGGCGTCGTCCACACCACCGCCGGCTACATGCTCGGCACCACCCTCACCAGCAAATGGGTCTTCGACCTCAAGGACGAGGACGTATACTGGTGCACCGCCGACATCGGCTGGGTCACCGGGCACTCATATGTCGTCTACGGGCCGTTGTCCGCTGGAGCGACCGTCTTCATGTACGAAGGCGCGCCCATGACCCCGCAGCCGGATCGCTTCTGGCAACTGATCGACAAGTACAAGATCTCGATCCTCTACACCGCACCCACAGCCATCCGCGCCTTCATCCAGGCAGGTGAGCAGTGGGCCCTCCGACACAAGCTGGATAGCCTGAGGCTGCTCGGAACGGTGGGCGAGCCCATCAACCCGGAAGCCTGGATGTGGTACCACCACATCATCGGCAAGGGACGCTGCCCCATCGTCGATACCTGGTGGCAGACCGAAACGGGATCCATCATGATCACCCCGCTGCCGGGAGCCACCCCCACCAAGCCGGGAACCGCCACCCTGCCTTTCCCGGGCATCATGGTCGACGTGGTGGACAAGGCGGGCCAATCGGTCCCGGTTAACACCGGCGGGTATCTGGTGGTGAAACGCCCCTGGCCCTCGATGATGCGAACGATCTACAAGGATCCCGAACGCTTCAAGCAGACCTATTGGTCCGAGATCCCGGGGATGTACTTCGCCGGCGACGGAGCGCGCCGAGACTCGGAAGGGTACTTCTGGATCATGGGGCGGGTGGACGACGTCATCAACGTCGCGGGCCACCGCCTGGGGACCATGGAGGTCGAGAGCGCCCTGGTGAGCCACCCCCTGGTCGCCGAGGCCGCCGTGGTGGGCCGTCCCGACCCGATCAAGGGGACGGGAGTGGCGGCTTTCGTCACCCTGCAGCAAGGAACCTCACCTACCGAGGCCCTGAAGCAGGAGTTGATGGCGCACGTGGTCAAGGAAATCGGGGCGATCGCCCGGCCTGACGATATTCGCTTCACCGACGCCCTCCCCAAAACCCGCTCGGGCAAGATCATGCGTCGCTTGCTGCGAGACGTGGCCGCCGGCCGCGAGGCTGCCGGCGACACCACCGCCCTCGAGGACTCCGCCGTCTTGAGCCGCCTGCGAACCGCGGAAGACTAGCGCGTCCCCGAGTTTCCCAGCGGCTGAAGCCGGTTCGGTCCCCGGAGTCCTTGGACTCCGGGGACTTCCGTTTTTGAGTCGCAAATAAACATTTAATGAGTCCTTAAGCTAGAGCCGGCCTCTACCTGCCTATAAGATAGGTATGCGGTCCTCTGATCGTACGAAGGGGATTTTCGGCTCGATGCCCGGAGATTTCCCAATAGGGAGAATCTCACATGCGGATCGTTCGTTGGCAGGCTTCTGTACTTCTGGCCGGTGTCGTCGCTTTGACGGCCTGCACCCCTCTGCAACTGGCCCCCATTCGAACGAATGCCGAATTCGCCGACGCGGCGAGCCTCGAGGGCATCGCCATGGGGCCTGCCTCCCTGGTCGCCAACAACTCTGCCGGCCTCGTCGCCAATAATTCCTCGGGCCTCATCGCCAACAACTCGGCAGGTTTCCGGATTGCCGCCATCGAACCCGAGATCCCGCTGCCCCGCGCGGTCATCTACCTGACCGACGCGCTCGACCGCTTCTTCGAAGGATCCAACGGCAAGCCCCTGAGCGCGACCACCGATGGCACCGGACGTTACGAGATCCCGCGCGAGGTCCCGATCAACCAACCGGTCATCGTGAACGTGATCCTCAGCGAGAACCGCCGCGAAGTGGGCTTCACCGTACCCACGGCCGGCAAAAACACCGTCAACGTCTCGCTCGCGACCAACTACGTCACCGAGTTCCTCCGCCACAGCGCCACCATGGACGGCCGCACGATGGCCGCTTACCCGCTGTCCAAGCTTTCGGACCTCACCGACCGCACCAACCAGGCGATGGCCGCCGGCCTCTTGCCTCAGCCCTCCCTGAAGATCTCGGACATCGCCGCCATGAACATGACCTACGCGACCCTCATCGGCGCCGACTCCTTCGGACTCGGCGAGGCCTGGGCTGGGATCCTGGGCCGCCGCGTGATGGCGGTTTCCACGGTTGCCGGAACGGGCGCCGCGGGCACTTCCAGCGATGGAACTGCCGCGCTCACCTCCGCGCTGGATCTGCCCAAGGGCCTCGCGGCCGACAAGGACGGAAATACCTACATCGTCGAGGAAGGCGGTCACCGGGTTCGGCGAATCGCTCCCGACGGAAAAATCACGACGGTCGCCGGCAACGGAACCCGGGGCTTCTCGGGGGAGGGCGGACCCGCCACCGCCGCGATGCTCAACACCCCCCGCGCGGTCGCGCTGGACGCGGACGGCAACGTGGTGATAGGCGATGTCTACAACATGGCCATCCGGGTCGTCCCTCGGACCACCGGCGTCTTTTACGGCGTCCAGATGACCGCCGGCAACATCTACACCATCGCCGGTATCCCTGACCCTAACGTGGGGAACGGGGTCAACCCGAACGGGCATTCCGGTGACGGCGGGCCGGCCACCGCCGCCAGGCTCGCGGGGCCTCGCAGCATCGCTTTCGACTCGCTCGGCAACCTCTACTTCTCGGAAGGCTACGGCTGGCCGCTGCCCGGCGGAGATCAGTCCGAGAGCTGGCACTTCATCCGGAAGATCACGCCTCAGGGAATCATCTCGACGATTGCGGGCCAGGTCTCCACGACAACCGTGGCGAGCGTCGGCTTCAGCTCGGACGGAACGCCGGCGGTGGACGCTCGCCTCAACTACCCCAACCAGATCGCCGTCGATGCCCAAGATCGCCTCTTCATCGGCGAGGTCGGAAGCGAAAAAGACTCCTCGACTCACCGGATTCGCGTGATAGACCTCCAGGACCTGCGCACCAATTCCCTCTCGCCCATCCAGACCCTGGCAGGGGGAGGAAGCACGATCGGCGATGGCGCCCAGGCAAAGGCGTCCCAGCTGAATCAGCCTTACGGAGTGGCGATCGGTAGCGGCGGCGTGGTCTACATCGGCGAACGGGGCACCGAAAAGGTCCGCGCGGTCCTCGCGGACGGAACCCTTCGCACCTTGGTGGGCGGCGGCACGCTCGCCACCGATGGAGACGGCCCCATGCTGAAGCTGACCCAGCCTCATGACCTCTGCCTCGACGCCAATGGCGACCTGCTCATCGCCGAGTCCCGGAGCCACAAGATTCGGAAGGTCTCCACCCGGTTCGGCCTCTAACCGTGCAGGCGTTTGCATTTTCGCCCTGTCGCCCTTATCATGCGGTTAGAGCGCTTGGCCGATCAGGCCGGTGGGGGCATGGGCGGAGCAACGGATGATGACTCGGACGCTGGCGAACCGGTATCAGGTCCTCGGCACCCTTGGAGAAGGGGGCGGTGGTAAGGTCCTTCTGGTCGAAGACCAGATTCGGGGGCGCCGTCTGGCGATGAAGCTCCTCGCGCCTTCACTTCGCAACCCTGACGGCATCCTGCGCTTCAAGCAGGAATTCCGTCTCATGGCCCAGCTGCGTCATCCGCGCCTGGTCGAGGTCTTCGACTACGGGACGAGCGACGACGGCACTCCCTTCTACACCATGGAACTCATCGAGGGCGAGGATCTGCCGGCTGGCCCGCTTTCCCCCGCCGATCTCCATGCCGTCCTGGTTCAGTTGGCCGAAGTTCTGGCCTTCATCCATTCCCGCGGCTACGTGCATGCCGACGTCGGGCCCGCCAACGTGCGTCGCCTGGCCGATGGCACCTTGAAGCTCATCGACTTCGGCCTGATGTCGCCACTGGGGCAAGCCGCCGGATCTCCCCGAGGCACCCCCGCCTACATGGCGCCCGAGTCCGTTCGGGGAGCCCGCCTCGACGCCCGCACCGACCTGTACTCGCTAGGCGCCCTGGCCTACCACCTCGCGACTGCCCGACCGGTCTTCGGTGACGACGACGCCCTGGCCGTCATGCGCTCTCATCTCGACCGGGAGCCGCTGCCCCCGACCGCTTTCAATCCGGACCTCGCCTTGGAGATCGAGCGCATCTTGCTCAAGCTGCTCGCGAAGGATCCCTTGCGGCGCTTCTCTTCGGCTTCCGAGCTGCTGCGCGTGCTGGGAGCCAAGGTCGACGATTCCGGGCCCCCGTCCCTGCTCGCCAGTCATTTCGTGGGTCGCGCCCGGGCGCTGGAGGCCTTGACGCATGCCCTGAGCCTCCTCGCGGATGGGCGAGGCGGAAGTCACTGGATATCGGGACCCGCGGGCATCGGTAAGAGCCGTCTGCTCGAGGAGATTCGCTTGCGGGCCCAACTGGAGGGCGCCTTGGTGCTGACGGGCGTGGCCACCGAGCAGGGGGTCCCCTTCGGTCCTTTGCTGGAGCCCATCCGGGCGGCCTTGAGCGCCATCGAGCCGCGGCGCATCGAAAGCTCGCGTTCGGCGCTAGGAACCCTCCTGCCGGAATGGCATCGCGAGGGGGACCTGTCGTTCGATCCGCAAAAGGAGAAGGCGCGCCTTCAGAACGCCGTGGTCGACGTTTTCGCGGCCTTGCTGGAGACCCGCCCCGTCGTTCTGCTGCTGGATGACTGGCAGTGGGCGGACGCATCCAGCCGGGAACTGCTCAAGGCCCTTTCGCGCTTGATCAGCGATAGCCCCTTACTCGTTCTAGGAGCCGATCGCGCGCCAGCAGAGGAAGTGGATGCCGTGTTTCTGGCGCCTTTCGGGGCTTCGGAGGTCGCCGAGATTGCCGGCGCTTTGCTTGGCGAGGCGACGCTCGACGGCCGCTTCTTGGAGCGGCTTCGCGAGGCCACGTCGGGGCTGCCGTTGGCGGTCGAGAGCGCCATCCGCTACCTGGCGGGCCATGGCGGCCTTCGCTACGAAGCGGGCTGCTGGACGGTGCTTGCCGAGGCCACGGAGCTGCTTGCTCGGGCCAACGACGCCCAGGCGCTCTTCGAGGAGCAAGTCGCCGAGCTCTCCCCCGGAGCGAGGCGCATGGCGGAACTCGTCGCCGTGCTCGGACGACCGTTTAGATTGGGTCAGGTCATGGCGGTCCTGGGAGCGGAGGAGAGCGGGGTCTTCGCGGCGATTGCCGAACTCGAGCGCGGGGCCGTGCTGACCCGCAAGGGCGATCGCCTCTGGTTCGTCAGCGGCCAGCAAGCCGAAGTCATCACCCGCCTGACCTCGCAAGCCGAGCGCCGCGCGCTTCATACCGCCCTGGCGGAGGTTATCCTGCGCGAGGGCGTCGCCGAGGACGACCTCGAAAGCCTCAACGACCTGGCTCGCCACGCCTTGAACGGCGAAACCCCCGAGGTCGGCGTGGCTCCCGCATTGTCGGCTGCCCGCAAGAACCTCTCGCTCTTCGCCTTGGTCGAGGCGCGTCAGCTCCTCGAAGCCGTCCTTCCCCACCTGTCGGAGCCTGAGCAGAAGCTCGCGACCCTACGCATGCTCGGCGATGTCGCCCGCTTCTCTTCGGAGCTCGACGAGGCCGAACGGCTCTACCAGGAAGCCCTGGCTATGAACCCACCCCCCCTCGGCGAGGGAGTGATCCGCACCAACTTCGCGGTCTGCGCCCAGATCCGCTCCAACCATGCCTTGGCGCTGTCGCGACTGGCCGAAGCCCGCCCCTTTCTCGAGGAAGCGCCCGCCGAGTGGCTTCGGTGCGTCATGTTCCAGGCGCGCAACCACTACTTCATCGGCGAGACCGACAAGGCCATCGTGGACTGCGAAGAGGCCCTTCCCCGCGCTCGGGCGCTGGCCAATCCTCTGCGACTGAGCGGCGTCCTGGGCTTCCTCGGCATGCTCTATGCGCTCGCGGCCAACCGCCCTCATGAGGGCGTCACGCTCCTCCTCGAAGCCCTGGAAGTCTCCGAACCCCTGGGCGACAAGGTCGGTCTCAACGATACCCTCAACCTTCTGGGCAACGCCCAGTTGGCCTGCGGGGATATCCTGGGGGCCGAGGCGGCCTTTGCCCGGACGTTGAGCTTGAGCCGTGAAACCGGCGCGCGCGGAGAGCTGACGGCGGCTCACATCAACCTCGCCCTGGCGGCCCATGAGCGCGGCCGAGCTGGGACCGAGGCGATGGAAGCCGAGCAGGCCCGCGAAGAGGCGGATGCCATCGGGAATACCGTCTACCATGGCATCGCCACCGTGCTGCTGGCGGCGGCCAAGGCGGCCGACACCGAACTCGACGCGGCCTTCGGCTTGCTGGATGACGTCGGTGCCCGCCTCGAACGCGAGCCCAATGCCTATCTCAAGACCATGTGGCGCGCCTTCGGCGCCGAGGTCCAGCTTTATGCCGGCGACCTTCTCGAGGCCTGCCTCTGGGCGGAACTGGCGCTCGAGGACGGGAAGAAGTCCGGCAATCCCGAGTTCGACGAGCGAGCGTCTCTGGTGCTCTCCGAGGCGTACTTGCGTCTGGGGGAGTTCGACTCGGCGCGGACGGTCCTGGCGGGACTGGAGAGCCCTCACGCACGCTTCCTGATGGCGGCGATCGCCCTGCGTCAAGGCCACCTCACCGAGGCCGACCGCCTCGGAGCCGAGGCCTTCCTGGAAGCCACCGATCGCCATGCCGAGCGCCTGATCGTGCGAACCCGCCTCTTGCTCGGGGAGGTGGCCTTCTCGCGCGGGGACATTTCCGGCGCGCGGATTCACTTCGAGGAAGCCGCCAGCATGGCCCGCGAATGCGGCGCCGCGCTCCTGGCTTGCCATGCGACCTTCGGGCTCGCGGCCTGCATCGGGCGAAATCAGGAGGGCTACGCGGCCTTGCGAAAGGTGCGCACGGCCCTGCAGACCTTGCTGGATCGCCTGAGCGCGCGAGCTCGCGAAAACCTCCTCTGTCTGGAAGAGCCCTGGCGAATCCAGCAGGGTGACTTCGATTCCCTGCACCACGAAGAAACGGCCCCCGAAAAGGGCGTTTCGGAACGCCGCTACCTGGAGTCGCTCCAGCGCGAGCGGGACTTGCAGGCCGAACTCGAAACGCTGGGCGCGGCCAAGCGTCGACTGGAAATTCTCAATCGCTTCACCTCGGAAACCCAGGGCATCACCGATTACGACTGTTTGCTGGAGCGCATGGTGGCGCTCGTGGCATCCTTGCTGGAAGCCGATTCGGGTCTCTTGTTGCTGCCCGACGATCATGGCGAGCTGAAGATCCGCTCCACCTACAACCTCGAGCCCGGAAAGGCCCTGGCCTTCAGCCGGAGCATCGCCGAGGCGAGCTTCCGCTCGGGAACCACCACCTTCATCGCGGACGCGCTGGGGGGCTCGGACTTCTCGACGCAGCGGAGCGTCATGGATCTGCAGATCCGCGCGGCCCTCTCGGTTCCCCTGCGCGTGCAGGATCGCGTGCTGGGAGTCATCTACGTCGACCGTCAGACGGTTCATCACGGCTTCTCGGAGGACGATCGCAGGCTGGTGGAGGCTATCGCTCTCCAGGCCGCCCAGAGCCTGGACAATGCCCGCCTGCTCGCCGAGACCCGCAAGAAGGCCCGCCAGATGGAGATGCTCAACCAGCTCGCACGCTCGGTCTCGGTCTCCTTGGTCCTCTCCGAGGTCCTCTCCAAGATCGGCCGGGCGGCGCTCGAACTCTCCGGCGCGGACCGCGCCATGATCCTCATGCGCGGCGACGACGACCTCCTCTGCCGGACGGCCTGCGATCGCGACGGCATGCTGGATCCCGAAACCGTCTCCTTCTCCCAGACGGTAGGCCATCAAGTCCTGGCGACGGGCGAGCCTTTCTGCGACCTGGATACCCAGGCCAATGCCCACTTGCAGGCACAGCGCAGCATCATGGCGCTGGATCTGCGGACGATCCTCTGCGTGCCTCTGCTGACCCGGGAGCAGTCCATGGGCGTGCTCTACGTGGACTCCAAGGAGGTCATGGGGGCCTTCGGGACGCAGGAACTCGATTTGCTGACGGCGATCGCGAGCCAGGCCTCGATCGCCATCACCAACGCCCAGCTCTACGAGCGAGCGACCGTGGACGGTCTCACGCGCCTCTACGTCCGCTCCTTCTTCGAACAGCGCCTGAGCCAGGAGTTGATTCGTTCCCAGCGGTTCGGTGAGCCGGTATCGGTACTGATGCTGGACGTCGACCACTTCAAGAAGTTCAACGATACCTACGGCCATGCCGTCGGGGACCTGGTGTTGAAGCTGGTGGCGGACGTCATCCGCAAGACGATTCGCGAGGACATCGACATTCCCGCCCGCTTCGGCGGCGAGGAGATGCTGGTCTTGATGCCCGATACCGGCATCGAAGGTGCGGCGGTCCTGGCCGAGCGCGTTCGCGCGGCCATCGAGGGGGCCGCGTTGCCGCATAGTGATGGCTCGATCTTGCGGGTCAAGGTCAGCGGGGGGGTCGCCACGGCCCCGGATCACGGCATGACGGCGTCCGACCTCATCGAGGCGGCGGACGCCGCGCTCTATCATTCAAAGCGAAACGGCCGCAACCAGGTGACGCCCTTTCAGCTCGGCATGACGGCGGACGCCAAAGCCAAGTAATCGGCGGATTCTTGCCGAATGTCCCTTGGTATCCCCCCACGGCTGAAGCTGGGAGAGGATGTCTAGAGCTAATCAGGTGATCGAGCGGCTGGCGAGCAACGCGTCGAGCTCGCGGGAACGCGTGAAGACGTCCTGCTGGTAGGTCTTCCGTTCCTGCTCGCGGGCCTTCTGCTGGGTCGAAAGCTGAGCGTCGAGATTTTGAACGGCCCGAAGGATGCGGTCGTCGACGGAGCGGACGGCCGTGTCGGGGGAGATGCGGTTGAAGGGGATCAGCGGGTTCAACGCTGAATTCGTTGCCTGGCTCATGGTCACCTCGCGTCTCCTTGCTCTAGAATTATCGGGAGGGAGTCGCGAGCCTTTCGTACATGTGCTCAAGCTTAAACCAAGGTTTACGGGTTCACAGGGAGGTGGGGATGCGTTGGCGGGCGGGTTTGCTTATCGCGCTGCTGGTCTCGGCGGGGCTCTCGATCGATTTTTACCGGCCCGCGGCGGCGGTGTCGCCGGAGCGCATGGAAACGGCCTACCGATCCCTGACGATCGACGGCTATTTCGACGCCTCGGACGCGGAGCAGTTGGTACTGCTTGCGCTTTCGGACGATTTGCTGATCACGAGGCCCGAGGCGGTCTATATCACGGAGCGCCTGACGCGTCACGCCCTGACGGAGGTCGAGGCACCGGTTGCCGACCCAGCCGATGGCGTCTGGGTGCAGCGTGGCAGGCGCCTATTGGTGCAGGCGCTGCGCGCGGGAATCGGCGGAACGGAGTACCGGCGTGCGATGCAGCAACTTGTGGTCCTGGCGATGGATCCCGCCATCGGGCTTGCCGAGCGGTTTCGGTTGCTGGAGCTGCTGGACCGGTACCGGCGGGTGGATCCGGCGGTCGGGACGCGAGACGTGCTGGAAGGTGTCGCGCTCTTGTTGACCAATCCCGAGGAAGCGCGCCTGGACCGGGAGCAACGGCGCAAGCTGGAGCTACTGGAAAAGGAGTTTCAGGTGCCGGTGATCCTCGACGGGAGAGGCGAGGCCCCCCCGGATCCCAAGGTGGTGATCCCGCCTTTTCATTAGAGCAAAGCTCGTTACGGCGCTCTCTCGCTGCCTTACGAAACAGCCGCTGGCGCTAGGCTTCGCTGGTCCGGGTGCTTTGCTGGTGGCGGGCCCGGCTGGCGGCGTCCGAGACACTCTGAGGCCGCTGGGAGTAAGCGCTTTCCCCCCCGGGAGCGACGCCTTCCGGCGGGGGCGGAACCTCGTCGGTCATGCGCATCCAGCTCATCTCGTAGCCGCGCCCCTGGTAGCTGACCAGTTCGGGGTCGAGATCGTCGAGGAGCACCAGGTGAAAGTTGTTTTCGTCGAGGAATTTCTTGAGCACCACCAGCTGGGGCATGCCCTCGGATGCAGCCAGTTCGCGACCGGCCGAGAGGAACTCGGTGATGAGATCCTCGGCTTCCGCCAGTTGATCCGGGAAAACGAGCTGAAGGTCGAACAGCGGCATCGAGGGCTCCTCCGCATACAGGGCAAGCTATCCCCATATACCCGTGATGAAACGCCTTTCAACCTAGTCTTCCTCTAACTTGCCCCCCCTCGCTCAGGCGCAGCCTACCTGGGCCCACAGGCCCAATGGGGGGGCTACGGGGGGGTGTTCGCCGGCGAAGCCATGGCCCCTCATCTTCCGCTAACATGTCCCCCCTCGATGGGGGGGCTACGGGGGGGTGTTCGCCGGCGAAGCCATGGCCCCTAATCTTCCGCTAATCCGCCCCCCTCGATGGGGGGCTACGGGGGGTGTTCGCCGGCGAAGCCATGGCGTTCCTTATTTCTTCTGACTCACCATGGGGCGAGTTAATGAACCTGGGATCAGTAACCCCCCCCCCGCCCCCCCATCGAGGGGGGGTATAGGGGGGCGCCGGCGCAGCCATGGCGTTCCTTATCAGAAGATCGCCCCCCATGCGCTGTACAACCATGATTCGGCGCCTCGAGCCGCGCCCACCCCCCTTGCTGGGGTTCCGTTGACAGATCGACTCCCCTCCCGGTACGCTGAGGGGGGCCCTTATAGGCTTCTGGAGCCGTTTGAGGGGCGTTCGGCCCCCTTCGATATAAAGGATCCCGCGCCTCGAGTGGGCCGGGAATGATTGCCATGAGCGAACCTCAGCAGGACCCCCGGCGCAAGCCGGAGTGGTTGAAGATCCGCCCGCCGTCCGGCGACACCTACCTCTCCATCAAGGAGCGAGTCACCGAGCTCAAGCTGCATACCGTCTGTCAGGAGGCTTCCTGCCCGAACATCGGCGAGTGCTGGGGGGGCGGAACCGCCACCCTCATGCTCATGGGAGACACCTGCACCCGCGGCTGCCGTTTCTGCCACATCAAGACCGCCAAGAACCCGAATCCCCTCGACCCCCACGAGCCCGAAAACGTCTCGGGAACCGTCGAGACCATGAAACTCGAGTACGTCGTCCTCACCTCGGTGGACCGCGACGACCTCGAGGACGGGGGATCCAACCACTTCGCCGAGACCATCCGCGCCATCAAGCGCCGGACCCCCAAGGTGATCACCGAGGTCCTCATCCCGGACTTTCAGGGCAACGTCGACCAGCTCCGAAACGTCGTCGATGCCGGCGCCGAGGTGGTGGCTCACAACATCGAAACCGTCGAGAGCCTGACCCCCAAGGTGCGCGATCGCCGAGCCACCTACCGGCAGTCCCTCAAGGTCCTGGCCGATATCAAGGCCATGAGCCCGCAGACCTTCACCAAGAGCTCGATCATGCTCGGGCTGGGCGAGACCCGCGAGGAGATCATCCAGGCCATGCACGACCTTCGCGAAGCGGGCTGCGACATCCTCACCTTCGGGCAGTATCTGCAGCCCACTCAGCGCCACCTCAAGGTGGTCGAGTTCGTTCATCCCGATGTCTTCGAGGAGTACAAAATCTTGGCCGAGGCCGAGGGCTTCCTCTACGTCGCGAGCGGCCCCTTGGTCCGCTCTTCGTACCGTGCCGGCGAGTTCTTCATCAAAGGCATCCTGGAGAAACAAGGCCGCTTAACCACGAGCGCTAATAGCTAATAGCTAAAAGCTAATACATGAAGGAGATCCCAGTGAGCTTTGTAGACGTTAAGGTCGGAAAGGTCGTACCCATGTCGGGCGAACCCTACTCCGTGCTCAATGATGATGGCAGCGCCAACCTGGACCGGATGCCCAACATCCCCCGGGAGGATTTGCTCAAGCTCTACCGCGCCATGGTCAAGACCCGTGCCTACGACCAGCGCATGATCACCCTGCAGCGCCAGGGCCGCCTCGGCTTCTACCTCGGCTCCACCGGCGAAGAAGCCGCGACCGTGGGCTCCGCGTTCGCCCTGCGCGAATCCGACTGGATCTTCCCCTGCTACCGCGAGCAGGGCGCCTACATCTGGCGGGGAATCACCATCCAGGAGATGACCAACCAGTGCTACGGCAACGCCCTCGATGGCACCAAGGGCCGCCAGATGCCGGTGCACTACTCCTTCCGCCACAAGAATATCGTCTCCATCTCGAGCCCCCTTGCCACCCAGTTGCCCCAGGCCGTGGGCGCCGCCTACGCCGCCAAGCTCAAGAAGGAAGACACCGTCGTCCTGACCTACTTCGGTGAAGGCTCGACCTCCGAGGGCGACTTCCACGTCGGCCTCAACTTCGCCGGCGTCTGGAACGTCGCCACCATCTTCTTCTGCCGCAACAACGGCTGGGCCATCTCCACCCCCCGCGAGATCCAGACCGCCAGCGAAACCTTCGCCCAGAAGGCCCAGGCCTATGGCGTCGAGGGCGTCCTGGTCGACGGAAACGACATCTTCGCCGTCATCGAGGTCACCCGCCGCGCCGTCGAGAAGGCCCGCAACGGCGGTGGCCCGACCATGATCGAGGCCGTCACCTACCGCGTCGGCCCCCACTCCACCTCCGACGATCCCTCGGGCTACCGCAACGAGGAAGACGTCAAGGCCTGGGAAAAGAAGGACCCCATCGAGCGCTTCCGCCGCTACCTCTCCAAGGTCGGCCTCTGGAACCAGAACTTCGAGGACAAGCTCCAGGAAGAACTCAAGCTCGAGATCATGACCGCCATCGAGATCGCCGAAAAGGCTCCGGCTCCCACCCCGGAGACCATCTTCGAGGACGTCTTCTCCGACATCCCCTGGCACCTCCAGGAACAGCGCGAAGAACTCCTGACCCACCTCGAAGGCCTCAAAAGCGCCGGCTCGAACTCCGGCGCCGGCGGCACAGTCGCTAAGGAGAACCACTAATGCCCACGATGAACATCATCCAGGCGGTCAATGACGCCCTCCGGATCCAGATGAGCCAGGACGATCGCATGGTCATCCTGGGCGAGGACGTGGGCAAGTTCGGCGGCGTCTTCCGCGCCACCACCGGCCTGCAGGCCGAGTTCGGCAAGGACCGCGTCATCGACACCCCCCTCTCCGAAGCCGGCATCATCGGAACCTCCATCGGCATGGCCCTCTACGGCATGCGCCCGGTGCCCGAGATCCAGTTCGCCGACTTCATCTACCCCGCCTTCGATCACATCGTCAACGAGTTGGCCAAGTACCGCTACCGCTCCGGCGGCCAGTACCCCTGCCCGGTCGTCATCCGCACCCCCTACGGCGGCGGCATCCGTGGCGGCCACTACCACTCGCAATCCAACGAAACCTTCTGGGCCCACACCCCCGGCCTCAAGGTCGTCATCCCCGCCACCCCCGAGGATGCCAAGGGACTGCTGCTCTCCGCCATGCGCCAGGATGACCCGGTCATCTTCATGGAGCCCAAGCGGGTCTACCGCGCGGCCAAGGGTGACGTTTCCACCGGAGACTACACCATCGAACTCGGCAAGGCCAAGGTGGTCCGTCCCGGCTCCCAGGTGACCGTCATCGCCTACGGCTCGATGACCCACACCGCCCTCGACGCCGCCAAGAAGGCCGAGGCCCTCGGCATGGACCCCGAAGTCATCGACCTGCGCTCGATCGTCCCCCTCGACATCGACACCATCATCAAGTCGGTCGAGAAGACCGGCCGGGTGGTGATCGTCCAGGAGGCCCCCAAGACCGGTGGCTATGCCGCCGAGCTCATGGCCCTCATCAACGAGAAGGCCCTGCTCTCGCTCGAAGCCCCCATGGTCCGGGTTACCGGCTGGGACACCCCGTTCCCCTACACGCTCGACCTCGAGTACCTTCCCAGCGCGGAACGGATCGTCGAGGCCATGCAAAAGGTCATCAGGTTCTAGGAGGATAGTATGGCAACGCAAACACAGAACCTCCTGGAATTCCGCCTTCCCGACATCGGCGAAGGCGTGGTCGAGGGCGAACTCATGGCGTGGCTGGTCAAGACCGGCGACGACGTGAGCGAAGATCAGGCCATGTTCGAAGTCATGACCGACAAGGCCACCGTCGAGATTCCTTCCCCCCGCAAGGGTAAGGTCGTCAAGACCTTCGGCGAGGTCGGCCAGATCATCAACGTCGGCGACGTGGTCGTCGTGATCGAGATGGAGGCGGGGGCCAGCGCTCCCGTCATGCACGGGCAGCATGCCGCCGAGGGCCAGCCTGCCGAGGTGCTGACGGCCGAGCCGGCTGCCGTCTGCGCTCCGGTCGGAAACCTCCCCGAGTCGCTCGAGCCCGAGCACGCGGTGAACGCCTTCGGCCGGATCCTGGCCACCCCCGCCACCCGCAAAACGGCCAGGGAGCTGGGCGTCGAGCTTCAAGTGGTCCCCGGAACCGGCCCCAAGGGCCGGATCACCAAGGAGGACGTCCGCCGGGTCGCCGAGGGCGGCCCCGTGAATGTTCCTGCGGTGACGCCCGCCGTCATGGCCACCGTCCAGGCCGCTTCCGTCGCGTCCGCGCCGGCAAGCGTGGCCAAGCCCGCGGCTCCGGTCGTCGTCTCGCACGCTCCCGACCTCGAGGAGCGGATCCCGCTGCGCGGCCTGCGCAAGAAGATCGCCGAGAAGATGGCCCAGTCGGTTCATACCGCGGCTCACTTCACGGTCGTGGACGAGGCCGACATGACCGAGCTGGTCAAGCTGCGCGCCGCCAACAAGGACGCGGCCGCCGCCAACGGCGTGAAGCTCACCTACGTGCCCTTCATCATGAAGGCCGTGGCGATCGCCCTCAAGGAATTCCCCACCCTCAACGCTTCTCTCGACGAGGCCTCCCAGGAGCTCGTCCTCAAGAAGTACTACCACGTGGGCCTGGCGGTCTCCGCCGATGCGGGCCTGATCGTTCCGGTCGTTCGCGACGTGGACAAGAAGAGCCTCTTCCAGGTCGCTCGCGAGGTCGAGGAAGTCGCCGAGCGCGCCCGCACGAGCAAGAGCAACCTGAACGAACTGCAGGGCGGAACCTTCACGGTTTCCTCCATCGGGAACATCGGCGGCCTCATCGCCACCCCGGTCATCAACTACCCCGAGGTCGGCATCCTGGCGGTCACCAAGATCCAGAAGCGGCCTGTCGTCCGCAACGACGAGATCGTGGCCCGCGACATGCTTTATCTCTCCCTCTCCTTCGATCACCGCGTGGTCGATGGGGCGGACGGGGTGAAGTTCTGCAACCGGATCATCCAGCTGCTCGAAAATCCCACCCTGCTACTGATGGCCTAAGCGCCTCTCCCTTCGACGGGGGACTCTTCAGGCGGAGTGTCAGACTTCGTTCCTCATTCAGGAACCTAATCAAAGCACTCCCCTTTGGTCCCCCCGTCCAGGGGGGACCTGTTTTTTGAGTCACCCGTCGAGAAGGAGTTGACTGCGCAATGCAGAAGAAAAACGTAGACGCGCTGGTGATTGGAGCCGGCCCCGGGGGTTACGTGGCCGCCATTCGGCTCGCCCAGCTCGGTAAGAAGGTCCTGCTGGTGGAGAAGAACGCTCTGGGGGGCGTCTGCCTCAACGTGGGCTGCATCCCTTCCAAGGCTCTCATCACCGCCGCCAAGACCGTCGACAAGATCCGCAAGGCCGATCAGATGGGCATCATCGTGGGCGACCTCGTGGTCGACTTCCCCAAGCTGATTTCCTGGAAGGACGGCATCGTTTCCAAGCTTACCGGCGGCATCGGCTCGCTGGTCAAGGGCAACGGCGGCGAGATCCTCATGGGGACCGCCAAGTTCCTCTCCCCTCGCGAGATCGAGGTCGACACTCCCGACGGCCCGGTCCTGATCGAGGCCGAGAACGTCATCATCGCCACCGGCTCGCGCCCCATCGAGATCCCCGGCTTCAAGTTCGACGGCCGCAGGGTCATCAGCTCGTCCGAGGCGCTCTCCCTTAGCGCGCTACCTAACCGCATCCTCGTCATCGGCGGCGGCTACATCGGCCTCGAACTCGGCATCATGTACGCTAAGCTCGGTTCCAGCGTCACGGTCGTCGAACGCATGGATCAAGTTCTCCCCGGCTTCGATCCCGAGATTGTCCAGGTCATCGCCCGCCAGCTGAAGAAGCTCAACGTGAACGTGATCCTGAACGCGGCCGCCAAGGGCTGGGAAGACGGTCCGCTCTGTGCCAAGGTCCACATCGAGAAGAACGGCCAGCTCATGGACCTCGATGCCGACAAGATCCTGGTCACCGTGGGCCGAAAGCCCAACACCGAGGGCTTCGGCCTGGACGTCATCGGCGTCGAACGCGATGCCCAGGGCTTCATCAAGGTGAACAACCAGCTCAAGACCAACGTTCCCGGCGTGTACGCCATCGGAGACGTCTGCGGCCAGCCCATGCTCGCCCACAAGGCCTCCAAGGACGGCGAGGTCGCTGCCGAGGTGATCGCCGGCCATCCCTCGGTGCAGGATGCCAAGGTCATTCCCGCCGTGGTCTTCACCGACCCGGAAATCGGTTCGGCCGGGCTCTCGGAGGCCGAGGCCAAGGCGCAGGGCTTCGACATCATCGTCGGCAAGTTCCCCTTCGCCGCCCTGGGGCGCGCCATGACCACCGGCGAGACCGAGGGCTTCGTCAAGGTCGTCGCTGACAAGGGCTCCCAGGAGATCCTGGGCATCCACATCGTGGGTCCGGGAGCTTCGGATCTCATCGCCGAGGGAGCGCTCGCCATCGAGATGGGAGCCTTCGTCGACGACCTGAGCCTCACGGTTCACGCCCACCCCACCCTCGCCGAAGGCCTCATGGAGGCTGCCAAGGCGGCGCTCGGAGAAGCTATCCACGCCATCAATCCTCGCAAGGACAAGGGCGTCCGTGGCTCGGAAGGTGACGCCAGTGGCTCGAACAGCAGTATCCCCGCCAGCGCTCATCGTTGATCTCGGCACGCGCGACTACCTGGAGGCCTGGAGCCTCCAGAAGCGCCTGCTCGAACTAAGAGCCGACGATCGGATCCCCGACGTCCTGCTTTACGTCGAGCATCCGCACGTCGTCACGCTGGGGCGTAAACCCGGCGCGGCCAAGGACCTTCTTTTTCCGCGAGAGGGTCCCGGAGCCCGCGCTCCGGTCTATGAAATCGAGCGAGGGGGCGAGGCGACTTATCATGGGCCTGGTCAACTCGTCGGTTACCCGATCTTCAAGTTGCAAGAGGGGGAGCGTGACCTTCACCGCTTCCTACGCAACCAGGAAGAGGCGCTGATCCGGGCGATCGCCGCTTACGGCCTGCTTGGCGATCGCAAGCCCGGCTACACGGGAGTCTGGTGCCAGGGCAAGAAACTGGCATCCATCGGGGTCGCCGTTCGTCGATGGGTCACCTACCACGGCTTCGGCCTGAACGTCAGCACGGACCTGACTTACTTCGAGCTCATCAACCCCTGCGGGCTCAGCTCCGACATCATGAGCTCCCTGGAAATCTTGGCCGGACGAACCATCCCCATGCCCGACATCAAGGACGAGATCACCCGGCACCTGGCTGCCGTTTTCGGGCGAACCTTCGTGCCGGGCGATCTCGATCAGCTACTCGATACTTAGCGGAGAGCGGGCGCCCCTTCCACCCAGAGCATCCGGATGCTCTGGGGAAGACGCGTGGCGAAGAAGTCCACGTCCTGATCGTCGAGCACTTCCTGGAATCGGTTGAAGACCACCCGAACGACGTCCTCGATCAGCTTCTTGTCCCGCAGTTCGGCGAGCCGACCAATACGCTCGAAGAATTGATCCTCGCGCCAGATCTCATCGCGCTGCTGGCTGCGGTACGCGGTCTTGAACGGATCGCCCACCCAAAACGGCTGGAGCGACTTGGGCAGCCGCAGCTCGATGGCTGCCGCCTGGGCGCTCGAAATGGTCTCGCGCAGGGTCGACAGCGTCGCCGCTGCCAGGCGCTCGGCATGAAAGGGATTCTGAAGCTCCAGGTCGCCCTGGATCCTGGAGATGAAATCTTCCATCATCGGGATGCCCTTCCTCCTGAAATAAGGCGCTCCGGAATCGCATCAAGCGGAGAAGCGCTGCTTGATGCATGATAGCTCAATTCGCTTCCCATGTCACTGCCGAGCCCTCGGCTCCCTCGGCTCGAACGGCCGACCCCGCCGTCACTCAGGCTGCTAGTAGGTCCTCCGGAATCCCGCGAGGGAGGAGCCGAACAAGGTGGCCTCGAACCCACCGAACTTGAACGCGGCTTCAGGCAAGAATTGAAGGAGCGGGAGGTAGAAGTTCTTGTCTCCGGCTGACAAGGAGAGCGTCCGCGAATCCTCGGGCGACCAGTTCGCTCCCCCGAAGGTCCAGGCTTGCCCGCCATTTTGACCGGGACCCACGAAGAAGGTCATCCCGATGGGGTAGCGCAAGATAAACCAAGGCGTGATCGGCATCGACACCAGCATGAAGGCCGAGGCCGCCCCGGTGTTCTTGAAGGATGAGGGAACGTCCCTCAAGCTGAAGTCGTTGATCGCGCCGTAGTTGCCGCCCGGCAAGCTGAGGCGACCGCCAACCCCGAAGTTGCAGCTGTCGGCCTTGCCCAGTACGCGAAGGGTCGCGCGAGCGCCTAATCCACCCCAGGCGGTGCTCGCGCCGGATTCCCGGCCGTCCACCCCGATGCTCAGGTTCGGGCCGATGCCCAGGTCGACCGAGAAGGCGCCCGGATCGAATCCGACGCCGATGTTGCCCGAATTCAAATCGGCGCGTGGCCCCGTTCCTGCCGCAGCCGGCAGGGCGGCGCCCGTGATCAGCATCCCCGAGAGCAGCCCGAAGGTCATGGTTTTCTTCATCACGTGGTTCTTCATTGAGGGTCTCCTTCCTTGCGATGAATCTCACCTTACATGTCTGCGATCACGTGACCGCTCACATGTCGAGGCCGCTCCCTACTTCGATTCCAGCCCATCCCCCGCGCGCCCGCCCCCCCAATCTTCCGCTAATCCGCCCCCCTCGACGGGGGGCTACGGGGGGTGTTCGCCGGCGAAGCCATGGCCTCTAATCTTCCTCTAACATGGCCCCCCTCGATGGGGGGCTACGGGGGGTGTTCGCCGGCGTAGCCATGGCCCCTAATCTTCCTCTAACATGGCCCCCCTCGATGGGGGGCTACGGGGGGTGTTCGCCGGCGTAGCCATGGCGTTCCTTAAAGGTAGATCCCGGCCCATGCGCTGCGCGACCCATCCCCCGCGTGCCCGCTTTCGCCCCCGCGCTCCACTCGGAGAACTTGCGGAATGCCGGACGACAAAGCTACAATCGAGCGTTTCCGAGACCTGAGAGGAGCCGCCCTGTGCCGATTCGCGATCTTCCCCCGTTGCTCTGGCTCCTCGCCGCACTGATTGCCGCAGCCGTCATCGGCTTCGCCCTCTTCCGCAATCTCCGCACCCCTGAGTCCGAAATAACACCGCCCCTCGGCGCCCTGCGCTGGATACCCCCCTTGCTTATATTGCTGATGGCCGCGGGCACTCTCGCCCTGGCGCCTAGTTCAGAGAAGGGAATATTGGCGATCGCCGGCATCATCAGCGGCGGGGCGCTCGGCTGGGGCCTCGGCATGGGCCCGACATGGCTCTTCTGGCGCGATGAGCCCTCCCGAGATCTCCTGGCCCGCTGGGCCACAGGCCTGATCCTCCTCGTCATGGCCGATGCCATGCTCCCTGAGCCGCTCCTCGGCAGCTACGTGGTCCTGGGCGGCCTGCTCGGCATGAGCTGCACGGCCCTGCCGCTCGCTCTCGCCGGTCACGCCCGCGCCGCAGGCCTTAGCACCACGCTGGGGCTCGTCGCCGTGGCTGGAGCCGGCCTGGTATGGGGCGATCGCGCTTTTGCTGACGTCTCGATCGGCTCGGCATGGTCGATGGGCCTGGCCGCCCTCGTGCTTGGCATCGGCTACGCCTCGACCTGGCTTCCTCGCACCGCCGCTCCCTTCCTCGCTGCCAGCTTCGTCATGGCCCTCGCCGCTCCCCTGGGACTCTGGGGTTTCCGGCTCGGTCCCAACGTTGTCCTGCCTTCCCTCATGGGCCTCGCTCTCGCCATCGCACTCTCGCTCTTGCTGCTCCTCAGCGAACGAACCGACCCCGAACGCTCGAATCCACTACCCGCCTTGGCCCTGGTCCTGGTCGCCGGTGGATGCCTGCTGCTCGCCAACCGCCTCTTCGGCATGGTGGGCGTGAGCCTCACGGGCATCGGCCTGTCGGTTCTTCTGCTCGCCGGCGGCCGTGCCCCCCTGCTCACGGGCATCCTGGTCTCGGGCTTCGCCGGCCGCACCTTCCTACAGCTCTTCCTCGACCGAACCTACCTCAACCAGTACGGCGTGGACCTCACCCATACCTACACCTCTTTCGGGCTGATCGCCGCCTTCTTCATCCCCTTCGCCCTCGCGGCCCTGCGCCGGACCCTCGCCCCGACGGGTGCGCTACTCGGCATCGAGGCCCTGGCCGTCCTCATCCTCCCCGCCTTGATGGGCTACTTCATCCACGTCGATCCCCTGGCAAGCTACCTCGCAGGCCTACTGGTCACCCTCTACGTGCTGGGGATCCTCGCCGAAGAAGGCCTAACCACCTACCGCTTCGCCCCCTTGATGCCGCCTCTGCTGCTTTCCGCGGCAGCAACCAGCTTGCTGGCCGCCCCATGGCTCATCACCGTCCTCAACGCCCCTCGAAAAGATCGCCTGATCGTCTTTTCTTGCCTGATCCTCCTCGTCCTGGCCTACCTGATCGCCTTGGTGCGGCAAACCCCCACCAAACCGGCCGAAGCCCTCTAGGGCGATTCCCTTGCGCCACCGAGCCTTGCCGGCCATGGTCCTGCCCCTCGCCATGGCCCTCGCCATGAGCGGGAATCCAGCGCATGCCACCGATCTCCCCCTGCAGCGAGTCGCTCAAGCGGCCTTGGGCAATCGCCCAGGAACCATCGTGGCTCTGAACGCCAAGGACGGCCGCCTCCTGGCCGTGATCAACCCACGGGTAGCCGCGGGGGGGGCGTATCCCATCGGATCCTTGGCCAAGCTCGTGACGGGCATGGCCGCCCTGGAGGCCAGGGCCATCGACGGGGCCCGAACCTTCCCATGCAAGGGCCGCTTCGAGAGATGGAAGTGCTGGCAGATTCACGGAAATCAGACGCTCGAAGAGGCGATCGCCCACTCTTGCTCCAGCTTTTTCTTCGCCGCCGGCCGTGAGCTGGGCGCCCGACGCCTGAACCAAGCGTTCACCCGGGCGGGCTTCGGCCGCAGCACCGGGAGCGACCTCCCCGCGGAAGCCGCCGGCACGTTTACTCCCGCCCGGAACCGCGCCGAACTCACCGAACTCGCCTACGGAGACACGCCCGCCCTGCAGGCGACACCCTTGCAGGTGGCGGCTTGGATGGGGGCTATCGCCAACGGCGGCACCCGCTACCGCCCGCACCTGGGCTCGAAGTCCCCCCAGGTACTGGGGCTGCTTAGCGGAGCGGCGGCGATCGCCAACATCCAAACGGGCATGCGTCGCGCCGTCCTGGAGGGCTCGGCCAACAAGGCCGACTTCCCCGGGCTCTCGGTCTACGGCAAGACCGGAACCTCCACCCAATTAAGGGCTGGCGCCCGCGACTCCGAAAATAGGAACCGGCACCACGGTTGGTTTGCGGGTTTTGCCGGGGAACTGGTCGTGGTGGTCTTCGTCAAGGATGGGAGCGGCTACGCGGATGCCGCTCCCATCGCTCGCGAGGTCTTCGCCGCATGGCACTGAACAACGGTACGAAACGGGGTGTGTTTCTCGCTCTCCTGATTTTGTCGGTTGCCCTGAAGTTCGGGTTTCCTGTACAAGCCCAGGGTCGCCCTGTCGAGGTCCGAATCCTGGAGCGCTGGGTCGACCGAACCGTGGAAGTTCGGATCCCCGCAGGCACGAGCGTCCAGCCGGGTTTCGCCGGTAACGGGCGTCTGCTTATCAAGGCCAGCGAAAGCCAGCTTCTCCTCAACGGCAACCTTGTTTTGGGTCCCGAACTGCACATCGGTCGACCGGTCGATTCCAGCACCTTCGAGATCCATTGGAAAGGCCGCAAGCGCAAGTACCCCGGCATGCTGAGAGTTCGAGCCGAGAGCGACCAGCTCGTCTTGCTCAACGTGTTGCCACTGGAAACCTACGTCAGCGGGGTCGTGAGCGCCGAGATGCCGGAAAGCTGGCCTCTGCCCGCCCTGAGGGCGCAGGCCGTGCTGGCGCGAACCCTGGCCCTCAAGGGGGGCGATCACCCGGGCGGTCGGCTCTGCGATCTGACCCATTGCCAGGTCTACGCGGGCGATCGCAACTCGGACGCGGTTCATGTGGCCCAGGAAACGCGCGGTCAGGTCCTGACTTACCGAGGGGCCTTGATTCAACCCCTCTTTCACTCGACATGCGGGGGGGAGCGGGCCTCGAATGCGACGATTTTCGGCGGCGCCGCCCTACCGTATCTTCAGGAAGGGACCGACCCCTACTGCGACGGCTCACCTCACGCGGCCGGCTGGAGCGTCAGGGTGCTCGAATCCGAACTGGCGCATGCCCTCGACGTGGATCAGCTGAAACGCCTCGAGGTGATCGAGCAGAGCCAAGGCGGCTGGGTCGCCCGCATCTCGCGCGATGGCTTCCCGATGACCGGCTATCGCTTCTGGCAAGCTGTCGGGAAGCAACTCGGATGGGGTGTCCTCAAGAGCATGCGCTTTAACGTTCGCCATGAAGATAACGCCTATGTCTTTGAAGGCAAGGGCCTGGGCCACGGGGTCGGGCTTTGTCAGTGGGGCGCCAAGGGGCAGGCCGACAAGGGGATTCCGCACGCGCGGATCCTGGGGTCGTATTACCCAGGGACGACGATCGTCCACCGCTGATCCCCAGTGCTTTCCGCGGAGTCTTGCGGGTTTCCACGGAATCCTGCGGGTTTCCACGGATACAAAACTAACGTTCGTTAGCTTATAGTCGAGCAGTGGGAGCGATCCCTTCCTCCCTCGACGATGAAGCGAGAAACCGCCATGCCTCCAGCCCATCCCAAGGGTGAAACTCCGACCAAGCAGCGTATCTTCGACGTCGCCGTCGAGTTGTTCTCCCGCGACGGCTACAGCGCCGTGTCGGTTCGCGATCTGACCCGCGAGGTCGGCATCAAGGAAAGTTCGCTCTACAATCACTTCGCAAGCAAGGACCAGATCCTGGCAGCCATCTATCGGCATTTCCAGGAGGAATTGGCCAAGGTGAAGCCTCCCGAGAACCTGGGCGCTCTCATCGGGAGCATTCCCACCGGCCTTTTGCTCGAGAGGAGCTTCCAGCGCTTCCTCGACGTGGCCGACACCCCGACCATGGCCCGCATCTATCGGATCCTGACGGTCGAGCAGTTCCGCGACCCTCGCGCTCGCGACCTCATGCTGGCGCTCTTCGAATTCCCGCTGGCCCAGGTGTCGGCGCTCTTCGGTGCGCTGGCCGATGACGACGCCCAGCATGCGGCGAGGCCTCTTGCGATCGCCTACCAGTATGCCCTGCATGCCCTCGTCGCCCAGTACAGCCTCATCAACCATCACGGCATGGATACCCGCGAGATCAAGCGGCGGACCTCCGAGCACATCGCTGGGATGGCCTCGCTCCTCGATCATCATCTCAAAGGAGCCTCCCAATGAAGAAGCCCTTGCTCGTCGCCAGCCTGCTCACCGTTCTCCTCGTCCTTCCTGCCTGCCGGGAAGACAAGCACGGCTCCATCTACGTGACCCCCGAGAACGAGGCCAAGATCATGGCCCTGTACGATGCCCGGCTCGCCACTTGGCCGACCGCTCATGACGCGCTATCGCTTCCGACCCGCTATGGGCAGACCCATGTGCTGGCGAGCGGCCCCAAGGACGCTCCGCCGGTATTGCTGATTCACGCCATGGGCATCACGGCCACCATGTGGGAGCCCAACGTCGCCGCCTTGAGCCAGGACTTCCGTACCTATGCCATCGACACGATCGGGGACCTGGGCCGCAGCAAGCTCGATGCCCTGGACCACTATCCGGGTGACGGTCGCGCCTACGGTCTCTGGCTGTCCGACGTCATGGATCAGCTCGGGATTGACAAGGCGCACATCGTGGCGGCCTCGATGGGCGGCTGGATCACCATGAACTTCGCCATCGAGCACCCGCAGCGCGTCCGTAGCCTCGCTTTGCTTGGCCCTCTAGGCATCAACTCCTCGAAGGACGTCCTCTTCCGCCTGATGGGGTTGCTCTTGTTCCCCACCCGCGAAAACAAGGAAGGCCTGACCAACTGGGTCCTGGGGGAAAACCCCGTCGTGCGCACGGCCTACGCGGAGTACATGAACACCGCCTTGAATTGCCGCAGCAAGCTCGGAACCCCCGGAGACCTCTCCGACGACCAACTGCGCCGTCTCTCCGCTCCCGTGCTCATCTTCCTGGGCGGCAAGGACAACCCCATCGGCGATGCCCGTGCCGCCTCGGAGCGGGCCCAGCGCTTGATCCCTTCGGTCGAAGTCGAGGTCTTTCCGGAGTCCGGCCACCTGGTCAATACCGAGCATCCCGAGCCCGTCAACACCCGGATCCGGGAGTTCTTCCTCCGGCCCTGACCTCACGACCCAGCTCATGAATTGCCCCCCTCCTTCGCCATCCGGTCCTTTGAGGTGGATCGGCCCGCCATGTCCTGACTTGACGACGAGGTCGGGTTGCGGGGGATAATGATAGCCTGAAAGCAAGGAGGGGAAATGGCGTTTCGCTGGCTTCTCATGGGCGTCATGCTGCTGTCGGGACTGGCGTCTTCCCCGGCTTCGGCCCTGCCCTTGCACGCCTACCAGCAAGACCGGGATCTCGCCCGGGAGGCTCACGCCATTGCCGTTCAGGCCGCCAAGGCCTATCTCTTCGAGGGAAAGAAGCCCAAGGGCCAGCCGGCCGGCATCGACCGCCGCCTGAAAGTCCCCGGGGGAGCCTTCGTCACCATCACCCTCGACGGCAAGACCCGCGGCTGCTGGGGTACGGTTCATCCGCAGCGGCCCTTTCTCGCGCAAGAGATAGCCGTCGCCGCGGTCAAGGCCCTGACGGTCGACACCCGCCACCGCCCCATTTCTCGCCATGAATGGCCCAAGCTCGAGTTCTACGTCTCCCTGGTCGGTCCCCTGGAGCCCGTTAGCAATGCGGCCTCCATTCGTCCCAAGTACGACGGCCTCTTCGTCACCAGCGGGAGCCGGGGTGGGGTCTTGTTGCCGGGAGAGGCCAAGACCGCCCGCTGGCAGGTGGCCGAGTGCCGCCGCAAGGCCGGCCTGAAACCCGACGAGCCCGCCATGCTGTTTCGCTTTCCCACCGTCGTCTACGGTCCTGAGGATGTCATTTGATGCTGAACGCCAACGCCTCGCGTAACCCCGCCATGATTTGGCTGGTCATCCTCATCGTCTTGTTGACGGGCTTCACGGGGGCCGGCATCCTGGCCGCCGAGAAACCGACCGGCTCGGTGGCGGGTATCGTTCTCGACAGCGAGGGGAAGGCCATCGTGAACGCCTCGGTTCACTTCATGGGCAACATCACCCGGACGGCCAAGACCATGGACGACGGCACGTTCCGCATGGATCGTCTCCCCATCGGGCGTTACAACGTCCAGGCCCGCGCCCGGGGCTACGAAGCCCAGTGGAGCAGCCCGCCCATCTTGGTCGAGGAGGGAAAGACTCTATCAGGCCTGAAGTTCAGCCTCTCGCCGCGGGCTCCCAGCCTCTCGGCGGCGCAGGTCCAGCGCGTCTTTACTCCCGCCGAGAAGGTGCGGATCGGCGTCCGGGGCACCCTCATCGACCGCCTCTCCTTCAAGCTCTATCAGCTCGACTTCGAAGGCATCGTCAAGAACTCCAACTCCTTGATGGGACTCAGCGACCGCAACCCCGAGGAGCTGGGCGATCGCGCCGTGCTCATCCGCGAATGGGGCCGCGAGGTCGGACGACAGGCCGCCGACGAGGACGACTGGTTCTATCGGGCCATCGAGGTGAAGGATCTCGCGCCCGGCGCCTACATGCTGCAAATGGACGGGGTCAGCGACCTTCGTCGCCCCGGCATGCCCCATACCGCCGCGGATTCCTACTGGTTCGAGGTGACCCAGGTGGGGATGGTGGCCAAGCGTTCGGGCAATGAGGCGCTGGTCTACGCCGTGGACTTCCTCACCAAGAAGCCGCTCCCCAGCGTGCAGGTGCGGGCCTTCGACGATCGCGGCCTGCGCTGGAGCGCGACCACCGACAAGGACGGGCTGATCCGGCGCGCCTACCAGGGTGCGGATTCCCTGCTGCTGGTCGGCAAGCTCGGCTCCTCGCCGGCCCATGCCCAGTCTTACTATTACTCGGGATTCCAGCGCTACCGGGCCTTGCTCTACACCGAGCGCCCCATTTATCGCCCCGAGCAGGAGGTCTTCTACAAGGGGATCCTCCGCCAGAATCAGCTCGGCAAGAACGTGACTCCTTCGAACCTGCCTTTGACGGTCCAGGTGCTCGATCCCCAGGAGAACATGGTCTACGAGATCCATACCCGGACCAATTCCGTGGGCTCCTTCAACGGCAGCCTCACCCTGGGCGCCGAGCCACCGCTGGGAGACTACCGCCTGGTCGCGTTGGTTGCGGGCGAGCGCTATGAGAGTACCTTCAAGGTGCAGGAGTACCGCAAGCCCGAGTTCAAGCTCGAGGTCCAGACCCCGCAGGAGCGCTACCTCTCGGGGGAGGCGGCGCAGGCCGTCGTCTCGGCCAACTACTACTTCGGCGCGCCCGTGAGCGGAGCCAAGGTCAACTACACGGTTTACGCGCGTCCCTACTACCCTTGGGCCACGGCTGACGACGCTTTCTACGCGGGCTTCGGCGGCAACGACGACTACGACTGGGGATACAGCAACGTGGTGATGCAGGGCGAGGCCACGACCGACGAGGCGGGCCACGTCACCTTGAACATCCCCACCGAGATCCCGAAGGACATGCAGGGAGAGGCCACCGACCAGCGCTATATCGTGGAGCTGGAAGGGGTGGATGCCAGTCGTCAGGTGGTGAAGGGCAAGGGAAGCTTCCTGGTGACCCGGGGTGCCTTCACCCTGGAGGTCAACCCCGACCGCTACGTCTACAAGCCGGGGGACTCGGGCAACGTCACCGTCAAGGCGCAGGACTACGACGGCAAGCCGATCTCAACCGACGTCGAGATCGAACTGCTGCGCACCGAGACGATCACGCGTGAAGTCGGCGGCATCACTCAGTTCGAGACCAAGACGCATCCCGCTGGGAGCTGGAACGCCAGGACGGATGCCCAGGGGCGGGCCTCCTTGGGATTTGCGATTCCTGAGGAGGGGGGAGAGTTCCGCCTCCGGGTGAAGGCTCGGGATCAGGGCGGCCGGGAGATCGCGGAGTCGGCCTGGCTCTGGGTGGCCGATGAGAACTGGGAAGGCGGCACGCAGATGTACGGCCTGGTGCAGCTGACCTTCGACAAAAAGCGCTATGCGCCGGGCGACGTCGCCAAGGTGCTCTTGCAGCTTCCGAACGCGGAGGTCAGCCCCCTGATCACCATCGAGGGGCAGCGACTCTACGGCGCTCAGGTGCTTGGAGCCGGTCAGCGGAGCCGGATCGTCGAAGTTCCGGTGACGAAGGATTACGAGCCTAACGTCTTCGTCGTGGCCTCGGTGGTGGATGGCAAGTCCTTCCACCTTGCCGAGAAGTCGCTGAACGTGACTCCCTCGGATCGCTTCCTGGACGTCCGGATCACGCCCGGCAAGCAGCGTTACCTGCCCGGCGAGGAGGCCATGCTGACCGTCACGACCCGGACGGCGGCCGGAAAACCCGTGCCTGCCGAGGTTTCCCTGGGTGTGGTGGACGAGGCCATCTACGCGCTGGCGCCGGATGAGACGCCGGATATCCGCGGCATCTTCCACGGGCCGCGCTGGAACCGGGTCTCGACCAGCTACTCGTTCGTCGAGGACTATTCGGGCGGGCCCGGCAAGGATTCCGAGGAGCCGCGCGTCCGCAAGAACTTCAAGGATACGGCGGCCTGGTTCCCCGATGTTCAGACGGGGCCCAGCGGGACGGCCACGGTTCGCTTCATGCTTCCCGACAACCTGACCACCTGGGTGGTGACGGCGCGGGCGCATAACGCGGAGACCCAGGTGGGAGCCGCGCGGGCGAATTTCCTGGCCACCAAGGATCTGCTGGTTCGGCTGGCGATGCCGCGCTTCATGGTGATGGGCGATCGCCTGGCGATCGCGACCCTGGTTCATAACTACACCAAGCAGGAGCAGGAAGTCCGTCTGGATACCTCGGCGCAGAACCTCCGCCTAGAGGGGGAGGCCCGTCGGACCATCAGGGTGCCTTCGAACGGCGTCTACCGGATCGATACCTGGGTCGAGCCCCTGACCGTGGGCTCGGCGAGCATCACGGTTAGCGCCCGCGGCTCAGCGGTTACGAACCGCGGCTCAGAGGCTACAAACCGAGGCACGGGGGCTAGCGCCCGCGGCTCAGAGACTAGTGATGCCCTGGAATTGTCCTTGCCGGTGCTGGCGCATGGCACTCCCGAGCGCACGGCCTTCGCGGGTCAGGCGAGCGAGGCGCAGCCGGTGGAGTTCCAGGTGGAGCTGCCCAAGGAGGCGATCGCCGAGACCGTCTCCCTGAAGCTCTCGCTGGATCCGACCCCAGCGGCGGCGATGCTCGGAGCGCTCGATTACCTGCGCCGCTACCCTTACGGCTGCATCGAGCAGACGACGAGCCGCTTCGTGCCCGAGATCCGGGCCTACCAGACGGTGACGGCCATGGGGCTTCCCCGTCAGGCCGTCGTCGCCGAGATGCCCCAGCTCATGGCGGACGGTCTTAAAAAGATCCTGGGCTTCCAGCACGCCGATGGCGGCTGGGGCTGGTTCGCCGCGGACACCAGCGAAGTCGACCTGACCTCCTACGTGCTCTACGGTCTCTACGAGACCCGGCAGGCCGGCTTCATGGTGCCGGAATCGTCGGTCCGCTCGGCGATTCGCTTCCTGAAGAGCGCCGGATCCCGGATCGGCAAGGACCTGGTCACGCCGACCGAAGTGCGTCGCGGAGCGGGCCCCGATAGCCTGGCCTCCATCGCATGGGCGTTGAGCCACTTCGGCGAGACGGATGCCGGCCTTCGCAACAAGCTCTGGCGCGAGCGGCAGGACCTCTCAAACTACGGGCTGGCGCTGGCGACCATTGCCTTCAACCAGTCGGGTGATCTGCAAAAGGCCAAGGCGACCTGGGACATGCTGAAGCAGCAGGCTACCCGGACCGGAACCCTGGTCCACTGGGAGAGCCGGGCGCAGCGGTTCTCCTGGTACGACATGGCGACCGAGACGACGGCCTACGCGGTCCGGGCGGGCCTCCAGGTGGAGCCGAACGCCGCCGAGGTCACGGGGGCGGTTCGCTGGCTGGTGGTGAACCGTCAGGGAGAGCGCTGGCAGAGCACCAAGGATACCGGGGCGATCGTGATGGCCCTGGCCGATGCCCTGCGCCATGCCTCGGAGACGGGCATCCCGACCGGAGCGGAGGTGTTGCTCGACGGTAAACCCATCGACCGTCTCGACCTCCAGGGTGACGCCCGCTTCTTAGGTGGCCAGGTGACCCTGACAGGGGACGTCCTCAAGCCGGGGCGGCATACGCTGACCGTGCGTGCCCAGGGAATGGGTGAGCTGCCTGTCTCGGGCGTGCTGTCTTTCGTGGCGGCACGCGAGGACATCCAGGCGCAGGCATCCAAGGAGCTCTCCCTCCAGCGGGAGTACTTCTTGCTCGATGAGAAGCTCTTTGCCGAGTCGAAGGCCGAGGGGGGCGGTTTCAACCGCTACTTCGATCCCAAGGTGGTTGCGGGCCTGAAGAAGGTGGGCGGGGACGTGAAATCCGGCCAGAAGGTCCTGGTGAGGCTGACGGTGGACGTCAAGGAGCCCGTGCGTTACTTGGTGCTGGAGGATCCGCTGCCGGCAGGCGCTGAAGTCCTCGACGGGCCGAGCGGCGGATGGGCCTACGCCTGGAGTTCGCAGACCGTGCGGGATGAGAAGATGGTCTTCTTCCAGCGCGAGATGGCGACGGGATCCGTGCCGTTCTACTACGTGATGCGGCCTCAGATTCCGGGACGGTACCACGTCCTGCCGCCGGTGATCGAGGGGATGTACGCTCCCGAGGTGCGGGCACGCGGCGCCGAGACCCGCCTGGAGATTCGGGAATGACGGGGCGCGTGAAGGAGGGGGTGGCGATCGCCGTGGGGGCGAGCGTCACGCTCGCTCTAGGCGGCCTGCTCTGGTTCAGCCGGCCATTTCAGGCTGAGGTAGGCTCGTACCGAACGAGCTTGGCCAGCCGTACCGACGCCCAGCGCCATAACATCCGACAAGCGGCCATGACGCTAGATGGAGTGGTTATCGAGCCAGCGGGGATCCTTTCCTTCAATCAGGTGGTCGGTCCTCGCTCCCCGGAACGCGGATACCTCAAGGCACCTTCATATATGGAACGGGATCTAGTGGCAAGCGTAGGTGGTGGGATTTGTCAGGTATCTTCAACATTCTATAACGCAGCAGTCCTCTCAGGTCTTGACATAATCGAACGTCATCCGCATTCACGACTAGTACGATCGGTTCCACCTGGATGCGATGCCACCGTTTGGTTTGGTCTTGCAGATTTAGTTGTGAGGAACCCGTATACAAATCCTGTGCGAATCAAGTCCCTTGCAGTATATGAATCGCTCCTGATTTCGATCGTAGGCTCTAATGGTGATGGAACAAAGGTTTTAGTACGTACCGAGCCAGTTGTCGCTGCTCGCTCGCAGCGAGTAGTCTACCGGACAACTCGATCTATGGAATACAGAGGTAAGTATAAGACTGAATTAATTTCAATGGATATATATGATTAGTTTCTTGTGAGTTTTTCTGTTAATGTTGTTGATTTTGAAAAGAACTGGTATCAATGTAGATGCATAGAAGAATCTCGCTGTTATACACATTAACGGGCTTCTTCTATGTGATATTCCTATTTCTGATGTAAGGAAAGAGCTACGGTTTGACTATATCCTAAAGAATGATTTAGAGGTCTAGTGCAGTAAAGTATGCTTAACTCTCTCCAGATTGAATCGCTTCCACGAGATGGAAGTCTTCTTGAAAAACGGGCAGCACGTCCTTTAGGACAGATATGTCTATGCTACCAACCAGGATCCCAATCAACGCAGGATGTGATATTTCCTCCGCGGGTATGCCCTGCGACTCTGCGTATATGGCCTCTGATCGTCTGAACGATTCACCTAAGAGGGCATTTCTTAGGTCGTCGTCTGTCTTTATTTCAACCTCCTTAAGCGCATCCACACAGGCAGCTTCCAGCCCTCGTGCCTTCGATAATAGCCATCCCTCGCCTTTCGGACGTACGGCTTCAAGAAGACCGCATAGTCGTGCTGCATCTAAGGGCTCACCCCAGTTATTCCCTGAAGTATAGGCCTCTTTGAATCCCGAAATTAGGGAAAACTTTTCCTTTGAGAGCGCCGTGTATTCACGGTCTAGAATCTCGATTGCGCCGGCAATTGCAGCAAACCGCCTGCGAAATTCCGAACTGTAACGTATTCCGGATTTGTATACTACTTCGTGTTCAATTTCTGCCCAAGAGTGCTCGAGGATGCCCCTAACCTGTATTTCAAACCATTTGTCTTTAAGATGTTTATATTCTAATACGGAAGCGCGTGGTTCTTTCAGCTTGACAATCAGGTGAACCGATCTATAGCCGAACTGGCTTATTTCCAAACTGATTCGCTTATCTATAGATCTATTCTCATCTACGTGAAACTCAGTTTTGAGCACGTCAGCAATCTTATCAACGTCTCTACTAAATATAGCTATTACACGAGCCCCAATTAAATCGGTTACATCGTTTTCAGGGGTTGTGTATCCCTTGTCTCGTAGCTTTTTTCTGAGTGAATCAACCGTTTTTGCTCGTGCGGTAACGGTATGTATGTCGATATTGGTGCCGTTCACAATCTCCTGCACCAAGTCTTTTACCTTTTCAGTAATCTTGTGGTTATTCGCGGATGTTCGTTCATAAGCGGCCAAGAAAGCTATTGCTTTCGAACTCAATCGAGGCATGTTTCTAGTACCTGCCAAGAAGCAGCACGCACATCACTTCCATCCTAGCGGTGCGAGGGCCAATATTGTCCGTTTGACGTCCAGATGCTACATTGTATCGGGTCGCAAGCGCTGAAGGATTGTCTGAGCGCATGTCAAAATCAAGCTTATATAGACTTACAGAGAAGTTTTTTGTATCCAATCCGCTCAGCTTGCTGCCGCCGGTCACTAGTCGATCTATTGCCGAGATTAACGAATAGAGGTGGACTGGCTTTCTTATAAATGAGCCTTGCAAGTCAGGGACTGATTGAGCTATCCATTTTAGGTATGTTTCTAGTTTTGACTCGATCGTCTTGGCAAAATCAAATTTTTCTTGATATCTCATATAATAGAGATCAATGGCAGATTTTTTATCTTGAGGTCCTTCTGCCAAAAGGATTGCCAATTCGGCAGCAAACTCAGTAGCTTTCATCCGTTGACGTTGGGTTCGCGTGAAGACATTATTGTCTCGCCAGAAGTCCTTTTGTCCGATTTTTTCGCAAAAATCATGGAATGCTCCGTCTCTCATTGCGTTTCGAAGTTCCTGCGGTGAGAGCTTTACTACAAAACGATTCATTCGGACAAATACGTCTCTAATGTCTTCATCTGAATATCCCGATAATTCATCGACCATTAGATCGTAGTTAAGGATTCGCTCTTGTTCAGCTACTCGAAGCTGGGAGAAGTATTTTCCATAGAATGCGGGGTCACGCGATTCTTTTAATTTAAATCTGTCGCCCAAGAAGTCAAATATAGCCCTAAGTCTCTGTTGGCCATCGATAACGGAGTATAGAGTTCGACCAGTCTGAAGGGAACGTCCCTTTTGTATGAAAAGTAGAGGGATCGGTCTGTCGCTTAAAATAGTATCAATTAAGTAAGCCTTGGCAGGGGTTGGCCAAATAGCGTTACGCTGGAACTCAGGTGCTAAATCCAGTTGCCCATCTTTGAATAATTGCCATAGTAATCCGATATCCTTCGTAGTGGGAGTGCGTTTAGTCATTTTTCATTTCCAATATGCAATCGTGAGCGGAGGGCCGAACAGACCTGCCTTGAGTTAGTTCCCAATTGTAATTCCTTGAATATTAATAGGGTGTGGCTACTTTGCGTAGCGTGTAGGCGAGTGATAAACGAGGAAGCGGCCCTTGTGGCATAAAGTCGCCTCCTGATTGGATCTGAGGATGAGAAGCCCAAACAGAATCCAAAAGGAGGCGAGAACCGGTATCCCAGTCCACGGGTAGTTTGACGGAGTTCGAGGCGAGTATCAAGGTCATGCGGGAATACCTGGCCCAAAATACGTTTGCCAGGCCGATCCACAAGGTGGCGTCGGAACGGTTCGCCATGGCCCTGGCTGCCGGGCGAGCCGCCTTGAGCGCGTATGTGAGTCAGGTCGGAACAGGAGACGTCGGCGACATCCACGCCGACGGCGAGGGTGCGACGCGCAAACGGCATGCGATTCGCTCGTCGACCTACCGGTCCATCTTCGGGCGGGTCGCCATTCGGCGCGCTTACTACTACCGGGATGGCGGAGGCGCTGATCGCCGAGGCGGCCCCAGACGCGACCTCCTTCAGGGTAGACCTCCCGCCGCCCATCGAAGAAGGCAGGGTGCTGGTGATCCAGGACGATGGCAAGGGTATCCGCATGGTCAAGCCGAAGGTGGATGAGCCAGGCCCCAAGATGCGTTGGAAGAAGGGCGAGAAGCGCAACAGGAAGAAAATGGCGACTGTCCTCACGGTCTACACGATGAACCCCGTGGCTGAGTGCGCGCCGGGTCCGATTGCCCGCAAGGTCTATACCTACTTGGGTACGAAGCGCGCCGCCTTCGAGGCGTTCAAGGCCGAGGCCGAGAAGCGGGGTTACGGCCGCCTCAAGACCCTCTTCCTTGCGGACGGAGATCCGGACCTGGTGATGCTGCAAGCCGAGATCTTCCCCCTGGCCGAGTCCTGCGTGGACTGGATCCATGTCGTGGAGTACCTGTGGAAGGCGGCGTATGTCTTCCATCCCGAAGGCAGCACAGAGGCGAGGGCCTGGGTCAAGGAGCGAGAAACCCGGCTGATGACGAACGACGTCTCGACGGTGCTGCGAGGGCTGCGCCAAAGCTTGACCAAGGGCGCGAGGCTGAGGCCGAGCCAGAAGGAGACGCTGAAGTCGGTGATCGGCTACCTTCATGGGGTTCGGCACCGCATCCCGTACCAGGAATGGTACGCGGCGGGCTACCTGATCGCCACGGGATCGGTCGAGGGCGCGTGCCGCCACCTGGTCGAGGACCGGATGGAGCGAGCGGGTATGAAGTGGAAGGTGTCGGGTGCTCAAGCGGTGCTTGACCTCCACTGCGTCTGGGAGAACGGCGAAATGGATGAGTTCACGAAGTTCCGAATCAAGCGAGAGCTTGAACGCCTCTACGGTCTGCGTTCAAGCCTGCCAATGGTCGTATGACCGCTTCAACTTGGAGTAGCCACACCCAGATGGATCCGGCTTTCCTCCTTGTCGAACCTCACCGAGGATACCGTCCAAGGGGACTCCAGCGAGGGGGCCATCTGCATCAGGTCGTAGTCTTGCAAGGTTGAGGTCTCCATACTCAAGTCATCCCAACCATTCTAACCGACCGAAGGCAATCGACCCACACAACCCTGAGGAGAGCCAGTTTTCCTGCGCCATTAAAAAGACTTAACCACGCGATAAGGCTACCACGGTGGGGAGGGCTTTAGCTCATGCGTTTAGCAAACAGCCAAGTTCGCAGAAACTTTCGGAGTACTTATGCACTTCTTAGCAATAACTGACCTTGGGTCGCTAACGTCTTTAAACACGTCACTAAGCACGTTGTATAGGCTTGCAAAGATAGCCACCGTATCCTTCTCGGGCAATATATCCTCGTCAATGTAGGAGAAGTTCACCAATGAAGGATCGAACCGTAAAGCCTGCGGGCCCATTACAATTGCAGGAATCGCGGTATTAAATCTAACTAGAATACTTTCCTTAATGTGCGGAAAAGTTTCCTTGAAGAAGGGCATTTCAAACCCGGTAAACTCACCAGTAATCTCTTCAGTTTCAGGATCTATACCTACGTAAACAATAAACGATGAAGCGGGTATTCCAACCTCTTGAGAAAACGGGAGAATCGCCGTAGATGGGGTATCCTTGTGCTTGGGAACAACAGCCATAAGAATGTCGGAATCTCTGTTGTACATCAAGGCAAGCTCTGTTTTCATGGCCATAACCTACCTTCCTTTCTCAAGTTTTCCACGTCCTTCTCTCTGGAGAGCGGAATGATAGTCACCACTGACTGCTTCAGTCGGTGGTCTCTATCATCTACGATAACCGCAAAGAATTGCCTTTTAAGGGTATCCTGCGGAAGGTAACCATGAAAGCACTTTAGGTAGACTAATCCAGAGCACCTAGGATTCTTCCGGATCTCTCCTGGCTCGACGAGGGTTGGCTCTACCCATCCTACTCGTTGAAGCCGTCTTCGAGCATCACCTGGAGGGTGCTCGAGAACGTGCTTGTAGCGATCATTAAAGGTATACACAGGCCGCTTCCTCGGGTCTAACAGCGGAGACCTTGTGGAAAGGTCATGCCAGAGCGCCTGGGCATCATATGGGTGGTTCAGGGTAGCTAAGGTTGATGATTGCAATAATGTCTGAAGCGGCATGGCGATCTCTCCTCTGTTAGAGATTCATTATAATCCATTTACCAAGCAGTCGCCCTTAATCCTAATTTAGCCTTACGGTGAGGTGTTCCACAATGGTTGGACAAGAAATGGGCATAGTTAAGGTGATCTCTACGCCGGGATCGGGAGCGTCCTGATATCCGAATGCTCGACCGTCCGAGAGAAGTATACCTCTCGGGGTGTCCTGTAGCCAAGCGCCTGATGCGGTCTCTCGTTGTTGTAGAACTCAAAGTACCGAGCCAAGCCATTCTTGGCCTCTCTTACCGTCTTGTAGTCTCTGAGAAAAACCTCCTCATATTTGATCGACCGCCAAAGTCTTTCGACGAAGACGTTGTCGATGGCTCGGCCTTTTCCGTCCATGCTGATCGCGATGCCCTCTGCCAGGAGGCAGCCGGTGAAGTCGCCCGACGTGAACTGCGAACCCTGGTCCGTGTTGAAGATCTCGGGCTGCCCCTTGTTAAGCGCGGCTTTCAGGGCCTCCACGCAGAAGTCCGCCTCCATGCTGATGGACACCGACCACGAGAGCACGTAGCGGCTGTGCCAGTCGCTCGCGCCGCAGCGCAATGACCGCCGTCAGGTACACGAACCCCTTCTCCAGCCGGATGTACGTGATGTCCGTGCTCCAGACCTGGTCCGTCCGCTCGATCTCCACTCCCCGCAGCAAGTAAGGGTATTTCTTATGCTGCTTGTTGGGGTCGCTGAGACGCGGCTTCGGGTAGATCGCCTGTAAGCCCATCCGCTGCATGAGCCGGGAGACGCATTTCTTGTTGATGTTACGCCCCAACTTATGCAGCCAGACCACCATCCGCCGGATCCTGAAATACGGGTGCTCGGTGTAGATTTTGTCGATCATGCGCATGAGCGCGAGGTTTGAGGCGCTTTCCCCGGCAGGCTCGTGGTAGTAGCTCGACCGGGCAAGGCCCAGCAGCTCACATTGGCGCGCGACAGGCACTTCAGCGTGATCCTTCTCGATCAAGCGGCGCTTCTGCTCAACGGACAGAGCCAGATTTTTTTTCAACCAGTCAAGCTCGACTTTGAGCTGGCCGATCTGCTGATAAAGAGCTGACTTGTCCGCCTCGTTCTCAGCCGCCTTCCGCTCGCAATTTTTGGGGGCATTACAGTTTCGATGTTCGTCAGGATCGCGGATTCGGGCCGTGCAAGATGGGCTCGCTTCATTGCCGTTTTCGGCCTACCATGGGGAGAGGACCCCGCATGACCCCCGGAGGAGAGGCGCCGTGAAGCAACGCATCATAAAGAAAAGCCCAGCGATTCTGCTTTTGGCGGTATTCGGCCTGGCTTTGGTCGGCTGTCAGGAGCTGTCGGGGTTCTTGACCGCCCAGCGGCCGAGGCAGAGCGATCCGGCTGTGAGGTGGGTCTCGGAAAGCACCGAGATCCTGGACCTGCGCGGGCCGGCCACGGCCCAGGCGGGAACGCCGGTCGAGCTGACCGTCCAGATCGTGATCGGCAGCAGCAGTTGCAACCGGGTCGGCGAGGTGCTGGTCGACGTGGATGACACCGCCAGGACGGTCACGGTCCGGGCAACTCGGCTGACAGCGCAGGCCGATCCGCCGATTCCCTGCACGGACGATTATGGCTGGACCAGCAAAACGGCCTCCTTCACCCCCGCATCGACCGGCACCTATCGGGTCACGGCCCAGGGGTACAATCCGGGCTACGCGGCTCCGGGCGAGCCGGAGCCAAAGGGAGCGCTCGACATCGAGGTGGCATCCCCCTGATTGCGCGGGCGAGGTGAGCCTCGATGTCGGAAGAAAAAGTGGCAACCACGCGATTGACCAGGTAACGCTCGAAAGAATGTATGATGGGGGTGTCTTGCCGACAGCGAGGAGATAGCCACCATGCCTGATCCGGATGCGATGCCCTGGGGCCTGATGCTGCTCCTGGCGCTCGGCCTGCTGAGCTATCCCATGCTCGCGCTCTTCAATCATCGGACCGTGATCGTCGGGGTTCCGCTGATCCTGCTCTATCTGTTCGGCGTCTGGGGTGGGTTGATCCTGGCATCCACCCTGTACCGCCCGCGAGAATAGCCCGCATGCCCATCCTCGTCCTGCTCGTCGGAGCGTTCTTCGCGTACCTGATCTTCCTCTTCCTCGTCGCGTACCGGGTGGAGAAGCATGGGGGATGGCTCGCCGCCCTGCCCACCCATCCATGGGTCTACGCGCTCTCCCTGACGGTCTTCTTCACCGGATGGAGCTACTTCAGCGCCGGCAGCTCGATCATTAACGAGGGGTTGACGTTTCTGGCGATCCAGATCGGAGCCAGCCTCACCTTTCTCTTCGGATGGCCTATCCTCAAGCGAGCCGTCCGGATCGCCAAGCTGCATCGGGTCACCACCTTGCCGGGGCTCTTATCGGTTCGCTTCGGCAATTCGCGCCTGCTGACGAGCCTGGTGGCCACGCTGCTCGTCGTTGGGACCCTTCCCTATCTCGCCCTGCAAATCAGCGCACTCGCCTTTGCCCTACAACACCTGGTGAAGGATTCGTCCGTCATCGAGTTGCGAGAAGGACATGGCGTGGTGCTGGCGCTTACCCTCACGCTCGCCCTGTTCGCAATTGCCTTCGGCGTGCGTCGGGCCGATCCGACCCAGCGGCACCCCGGAATGACGGTTTCCTTGGCGATTGACGGCATCGTGAAGTTGGTTGCCGTGATGGCGGTGGCCGGTTTCGTCCTTTGGAGCCAGCCGCAGCTGCCCTCCATGCTCGCCAGTCCTGAGGCCTGGCCTCACTTGCTCCTGGAAAGCACTCCCCGCAATACTTTTGCCAACTGGCTCGGCTATCTCTTTCTCAGCATGGGGGCGGTGGCTATCCTTCCGCACATGTACCACCTCCTCGTGGTCGAAAGCGTCGACGATCAGCAGGTTGCCGACGTTCGCGCAGCCTTGCCGATCTACGCGTGGCTTTTCCATTTGCTGGTGATTCTCATCGCCCTCGCGGGCCTGGCGCTCGGACTGGAAGGAGCCGAAAACCAGGCCTCGATCCTCATGATTCCCATGGTGGCGAATCAGCCGATCATGCTGCTGGTCGCCTATCTGGGGGGAATCGCCGCCGCCGCCGGGATGGCAATCGCTACCTTGGTCGCCCTGACCAACCTTATCACCGCAGACCTGGTCCTGCCCGTGCTCAGCCGCATGACGACCCGACTGGGACCGACATTACTTCCCTTGCGTTGGCTGATCCTCCTGGGGGTCGCCTGGCTCTCCTTCGAGGTCTGGGCCCGGACCGATGTCGCCTTCCTCAGCCAATACGGGTTGGTCTCCTTCATCGCCGCCGCTCAGTTCGCGCCAGCCTTTTTCCTGGGCTTGACCTGGACGCGGCTACAGCGGGGAGCCGTGCTATGGGGCCTCTCCCTGGCGGCAGTGACCTGGTTTTACACCGCGTTGTTGCCGAGCTTCGCGGGAAAGGCTCCGGTACTATTGCGCTGGATCGACCAGGGCCCCTTCGGCTGGGGCCTTCTCAAGCCCTACTCCCTGCTGGGGATGCAGGGGCTGGATCCTTACGTCCACGCGTTCTTCTGGAGTATGGCGGTCAACCTGGCGGCGATCGCCCTCTACACCCTCTTCAAGCCGCCCGCGGTTCATGAAATCGAGCAGGCCGAGGCGCTTTTCCAGGGAAAACCTTCGTTCACGCTGCTTTACCACCGCTTCATGCGCAAGCTCTCCTTCCCCGAAATGGAAACCGTCCTGGTGAAGTACCTGGGCGAAGCACAAGCTAGGGAGCATTTGGAGCGGATCCGGGGGGATCTCGCCAAGATCGACTTGTCGTCGGAATCCAGGTTGCTGGTGGCCCGCAACGCGATCCAGCGGGCCTTGAGCGGGCCGCTCGGATCCAGCGTGGCGGCCGACATCATCGACAAGGAATTCCCCGTCTCGGAGTCGCCCGTGCCGGATGCGCTGGAGGCCTATCAGAAGCTGGAGTCGATGCTGGAAACCAGCCGGGAAGACCTGGCGAGCCGCCTCAGGGAACTCTCGGTGCTCAACGCCATCACCGAGCGGCTCGTGGTGGCCCGAGACCAACATCAGGTTCTCGAAGGCGCGATTGGCGAACTCGGGGAGATGCTTCACTTCGAGCGAGTTGGCGTCCTGCTCGTCGAGCAGGGCGAAAACCGTCTTTGCTGCCTCAGGGGTTTTCAGCACTTCGTGGAGGGACCTTTCACCGTCGCGGAGGGCTCGTTCATGGCGGAAGCTCTGCGCCAGCGCCAGATCTACGTGGTGTCGGAAGGCGATGGCATGGATCCGATCCTCACCTTGGAAGGAACCAAGACGCTGATCTACGTGCCGATCGTCTCCGGCCGCAACGATCTGGGGATCCTCATCTGCGGCATGACGACGACCTCGCTCGCCGTCTCTCCCAGCCTCCGGAACGTCTTGCAGTCGATTGCCAACGAACTGGCCATCTCGTTGTCCGAGGCCCGACACCGCGAGGAGGAGGAGCTGTTGCGACAGCAACTGGCAACGACCCTCACCAACCTCGCGGATGCCGTTATCGTCTTCGACCCTCAGCGGAGAATCAGACTGATCAATCCGGCTTTCCTGCGGCTGGGCAACTTCCCCGTTTCGGAAGATCTTCGGGGGCGCGACCTGACCACCCTCGTCCAGCAGCTTTCCGCGAGGAACCTCGCAGGTCAGAGCGTCTCGATGGATGAGATGCCTTCCATCCGAGCCCTCGCGGGGGAAACGGCCCATCTGACGGCCCGTATCGGTAGGCTCGGCGAGGAGGAGCGGATCGTCTCCATCACCAGCGTTCCCGTGCTGGATGCCGCGGGACGGGTCGTTCAGGCCGTCACCGTCTACCGGGACATCACGGAGCTCTACCACCTGAAGGAAGACCTGGAACGGCGGGTCCAGGACCGAACGGACGAACTCGCCCAAGAGCGGGATCGGCTCATGGTGTCCAATGAGAAGCTGGGACAAGCGATCGAGGATCTCCGCAAGCTCGACCACCTGAAGGGGACGTTCGTCAACGCCATCTCCCATGATCTTCGCATCCCGCTCACGGGCATCACCGGCTACGCGGAGTTCCTCGAAGACGAGATCGGCGGGACCTTGACGGAGCAACAGCGAGCGTTCGCGCGGGAGATTCAGCAGGCAGCAACGCGCATGACGCGCCTGCTCAACGATCTACTCGATTTTGCCCGGGTCGAGGCGGGGAAGCTAAACGTCGAGCTGCGCGAGACCGATCTCGCGGAGATCCTGCGCGGGGCGGCTGCCAACTTCCGGCCTGCCGCCGAGAAGAAAGGGCTGCGCCTCGTCCTGGACCTGGAGGAGCGCATGCCGGCGGTCTGGGCGGATCCGGACCGGGTCATTCAGATCGTCAGCAACCTCCTGAGCAACGCCGTCAAGTTCACGCCCGAGGGCGGCGAAGTTCGCCTGAGGGCCTTCGCGAATGAACGCCTCGTCACGACCGAAGTCACGGATTCGGGAATGGGCATCCCCCCGGAGGCCCTGCCCCATCTCTTCGAACGCTTCTACCAGACCGAAGCCGGAATCAAGGCCGGAGGGACCGGTCTGGGGCTCTCGATTTCCAAGAGCCTGGTCGAGGCGCTTGGAGGAAACCTGTCGGTCGATTCCACTCCGGGAGTGGGAACGACCTTCCGGTTCTCGCTGCCGAAGACCGTCCCCGCATAGCCCCGGGTTACTGGGCGGTGTAGCCGCCATCCACCACGACGGCCTGACCGGTCACGCCTCCCGCCTTGGCGCTGCCCAAGAAGAGCGCATAGTCGGCGATTTCCTGGACATCCAGGAGCCGCTGCTGGGGCACGAGCGGATAGATGACCTCTTCGATGACTTTTTCCAAAGGAATGTTGCGGGTTCGCGAGAGATCCTCGAGCTGGTTTCGGACCAGGGGAGTGTCGACGTAGCCGGGACAGAGCGCGTTGACCGTGATGCCATGAGCGGCTCCCTCGAGGGCCGCCACCTTGGTCAGGCCGATGACCCCATGCTTGGCGCTGTTATAGGCGGCCTTGCCGGCGAAGCCCACCAGACCGTTGATGGAGGCGACATTCAGTATGCGGCCGTAGCCTTGCTGCTTCATCACCGGGAAGGCATGCTTGATGGCGGTGAACGGCGCCACCAGCAAGACCTTGATCATCTGCTCGAACTTCTCGGTCGGGAAGTCCTCGATGGGCGAGACGAACTGGAGGCCGGCGTTGTTGATCAGCACGTCGAGCCGACCGAACTCGCTCACCGTGCCTTCGATGGCCGCCTGAAGCTGCGCTTCGTCGGAGACGTCGCAGCCGAACCCCAGGGCCCGCTTGCCCTTGGCCTGGAGTTCGGAGGCAAATTCCTGCGCCTTGGTTCGATCGAGGTCCGCGATGGCGAGCGAAGCCCCCTGGGCGGCGAAACTCTCGGCGATCGCCTTGCCGATGCCGCTGGCACCACCGGTGATGAAGACGACGCGATCCTGATATCCGTACATACGTAATTCTCCTCGTGAAAGGGATCAGTAGAGTCCGAAGACGACGTAGGCGGCGATCGCCACGAAGACGGCCGCGGTCTTGATGAGGGTCATAGCGAAGATGTCGCCGTAGGCTTGCCGGTGGGTCAGCCCCGTCACCGCGAGCAGCGTGATCACCGCGCCGTTGTGGGGCAGCGTGTCCATGCCGCCGCTGGCCATCGAGGCGACCCGGTGGAGGACCTCCGGGGGGATGCCCATGGCCGAGGCTTGCTGTAAATACGTCTGGCTCATGGCGGCCAGGGCGATGCTCATGCCGCCCGAGGCCGAGCCCGTCACGCCCGCGAGCGTCGTGGTGGTGACGGCCTCGTTCACCAGGGGATGGCTGAACGTCGAGCCGAGGGCCGCGCTGAGGGTCTTGAAGCCGGGCAGGGCGGCGATGATGGCCCCGAAGCCGTACTCCGAGGCGGTGTTGAGTGAGGCCAGCATGGCGCCGGCGACCGCCGCGTTGATGCCGAGGCTGAGTTTCGCCTTCACCCGCTGGAAGGACAGGGCCAGCACCAGGACGATGGCTGCCACCAAGGCGATCTCCACCGACCAGAGGGCGCTAACCTTCGACAATTCGATGCTTGCGCCCGCGATTCCCATGACAGAGAGGTCGATAGTGCCGGGGAAGAGGTTGGGCATCGCATCGGTGAGGCCCTTGTTGAGGGCAGCCACGACGACCAGCGGCAGGATGGCCAGGGCGGGGTGGGGAAGCGAGGCGGATTCGACGGCCTCGGGCTCGTTGATGTGTTTTACTCCGTAGCCCTCGCCGGCGCGTTTCGCCTGCTTGCGGCGCCATTCCAGGTAGGTCAGCCCGCAAACCAGCACGAACAGGGCCCCCAGCAGGCCCATGCGGGGCGCCGCCCAGGAGGTGGTGTTGAAGAAGGTGGTGGGGATGAGGTTCTGGATTTGCGGGGTGCCGGGCAGGGCGTCCATGGTGAACGTGAAGGCGCCCAGGGCGATGGTTCCGGGGATGAGGCGCTTGGGGATGTCGAGCTGCTTGAACATCTCGGCGGCGAAGGGATAGACGGCGAAGGAGACGACGAAGAGGGAGACGCCGCCATAGGTCAAGAGGGCGCAGACGAGGACGATCGTGAGCATGGCGTGCTTGACGCCAACCAGGCGGATGACGGCCTGGATGATGCTCTTGGAGAAGCCGGAGAGCTCGATGACCTTGCCGAAGAGGGCGCCGAGGAGGAAGACGGGGAAGTAGAGCTTGATGAAGCCGACCATCTTGCCCATGAAGACTTCGGAGTAGAGGGGCATGACGTGGGCGGGGTGGGTCATGAGGACGGCCAGGAGGGCGGCGATGGGGGCGAAGAGGATGACGCTGTAGCCCCGGTAAGCGGCCAGGATCAGGATGCCCAGGGCGATCAGGATGACGACGACGTCCACGTGTTAGGTCCTCATGGGGGTATTCAGGCAGGTGCGGATGGCGTCGCCGGCCTCGGCGATCCGCGAGAGCCCCGCGAGGTGGCCGCCCTCCGCGGAAAGGCTTTGCACCGAGAACGTGGAGCCCGCGTTCCGGAGCGCGTCGACCATCGGGTCATGGTAGCTCGTGCCGTCGAGCAACTGGTCGCCCGTTCCCGGGATGAGCAGGATTCGCGCCTGAATGCGCGCGAGGGCCGCCTCCATGGAGGGTTGGCCGAGGGCGAGGTCCCAGCGCATGTTGGTGCGGAGCATGGCGAGCCAGGCGTTGGCGTCGCAGTTCCGGGCGCGGATGCGGGGTTCGGTGTCGAGCCAGTTCTCGATGGCCCATTCGCCGGTGCCCGTTGGGGCGGGGTGGCGGCCGAAGCGGGAATGCAGGTCTTCGGCGCCGCTGGCGGCGACCATCATCAGCTCGACGGCGAGGGCGAGCCCGTCGAGCGGGGGCTCTTGCGGGTCGTAGCGTCCCGCGAGGAACTTGGGATCCAGCCGAACGGCTCGCTCCATGGCGTGGTAGAGGCCGATTTCGCGGGCGCGGAACTCGGCCAGCCCGATGGCCACGATGCAGCGTTCGACCATGGTCGGGTAGACGGCGGCCCAGCAGAGGGCCTGGATTCCGCCGAACGAGGGGCCGGCGACGGCGGCGAGTCGAGTGACACCGAGTTGCTCCATGAGCAAGCGCTGGGCCAGGACGGAATCACGGACGTCGAGGGCGGGGAAGTCGGGGCCGTAGGCTTTTCCGGTGGCGGGGTCGAGGCTCGCGGGGCCGGTGGTCAGGCCGTGGGGGGCATCCGTCCGGACGCAGCCGAGGGCGTCGCTGGAGATGACGAAGTAGCGATCGGTGTCGATGGGCTTGCCTGGGCCGATGATGGCATCCCACCAGCCGGGTACGGGCTCGGCGGAGTCGTAGCGGCCGGCGGCATGGGAGTTGCCCGAGAAGTAATGGCAGATGAGCACGGCGTTGTCGCCGGCGTCGTTGAGCTGGCCGTAGGTTTCGTAGCCGAGCGTGACGTCGTCGAGGATGGCGCCGGAGCGGAGCGGGAGCCGTCCGAGTCGGACGTGGTGCTTGTGCGTGAGCAGAGTGGACGATGCGGGAGCGGTGGCCATGGCGGTATCCTTATCGAGAGCGTCTCTTGACGGGGTCAGTGTAAGGCGAGGCCGTTACGACGGCGTTACGACGGCGTTACGGAATGCGCGACGCGGAGGCATGGAGGGATGGAGGCATGGAGGGATGATCGACCTCGACGGCCTGCGCAGCGTGCTATCCGCCCTGGGGCCGTGGGCTCCGCTCGGGCTGGTCGCGCTTTTCGTCTTTCAACAGCTGCTGCCGGTCTTCCCCAGCTTCCTCTTGGTAGCCTTGGCCGGCCTGCTCTTCGGCATGCCCTGGGGCGCCATCTGGTCGATGCTGGGCATCATCCTCTCCGCGGCCGTGTTGTACGGCTTGGGGACCCGCTGGGGCCGCACCATCACCCGTAAAGTGGTTGGGAACGAGCGCCTGATCCTCGCCGAGACCCTTTTGCTGAGACGGGGGGTTTGGGGATTGATGGGCATCCGGATGATTCCGGTGCTGCCGTCTTACTTGGTGAGCTACCTCGCGGGGATCGTGAGGATCCCGTTCGGGCTCTATCTGGTCGGGACCGGCCTCGGGGGCTTTCCGGGAACCGTCCTGTACGCCCTGCTCGGAGATCGGATCACCCAGCCGTCGGATCCCTGGTTCTGGGGGTCCTTGCTGAGCTTGGCCATGCTTTCGGCGTCGGCTCTGGGAATCGATCGGTTCATCACTCGAAAAATCTATCGCTAGATTACCAAGATCAGCCTAACCTCACTTGAGCGTTCAGCCAAGTTGAGGTAAGTTGGTAGGGATTCGATTAATGATTCGTAACGACGGCTTGTGAAGTGGTCCGCCGAGGAGGGCTTCCCGAGTCGACATGTCACGGTGATAGGTCTTGTGACAGTGATCGTCATGTGACAGTGATCGTCATGTGACGGTGATAGGCAATGGATGGGTTCCGGGTCGACTTCGGGACGGAACCCCACGGCAGCAAAGTCGGCTGCGGAGGAGGAACTCCCCGTGATTCAGATCAAAGGCTTGACGCTCCAGGGGCCCGCTCGCCCGGGAGACGAGGACGTCCTGACCCCCGAGGCCTTGTCCTTCGTTCATCGCCTGGCACTTCGTTTCGAGGAGGACCGAAAGGCTTTGCTCGAGGCCCGGAATCGCCGCCAGGCTTGGTTACGCTCCGGTGAGTTCCCGGGATTCCTTCCCGAAACGGCCGATGTCCGCCAGGCCGAGTGGAAAGTTGCCGAGGTACCAAAGGACCTTCTCGATCGAAGGGTGGAAATCACCGGTCCCACGGATCGAAAGATGATGATCAACGCGCTGAACTCCGGCGCCAAGGTCTTCATGGCGGATCTCGAGGACGCGACCTCCCCAACCTGGCGCAACATCATCGAGGGGCAGCGCAACTTGATGCAGGCCGTTCGCCGCAGCCTGACGTTGGAGACGCCGGGCAAAACCTACACGCTGGCGCCTGAGATAGCGACCCTGGTGGTTCGTCCCCGCGGCTGGCATCTGGTCGAGAAGCACCTCCTGATCGAGGGCGTCCCCGTCTCGGCCAGCCTCTTCGACTTCGGCCTCTATTTCTTCCATAACGCCCAGGAACTCATCCGGCGTGGCTCGGGGCCCTACTTCTACCTGCCCAAGCTTGAGAGCCACCTCGAAGCGCGCCTCTGGAACGACGTCTTCAACATGGCCCAGGACGAACTGGGCATTCCCCGGGGCACGATCCGCACAACCGTCCTGATCGAGACGATCCTCGCGGCCTTCGAGATGGATGAGATCCTCTACGAGCTGAAAGAACATGCTTCCGGTCTCAACGCCGGACGCTGGGACTACATCTTCAGCTTGATCAAGAAGTTCTCGCACCGCAGCGACTTCGTCTTGCCGGATCGAGCCCAGGTGACCATGACCGTCCCCTTCCTCGCCTCCTATTCGGACCTCCTGGTCAAGACCTGCCACAAGCGCGGCGCCCATGCGATCGGTGGGATGGCGGCCTTCATCCCGAGCCGCAAGGATGCCAGGATCAACGACCAAGCCATTACCCAGGTGCGCGCAGACAAGGTTCGCGAGGCCCGCCTGGGCTTCGACGGCACCTGGGTGGCGCATCCCGACCTGGTGCCAGTGGCCATGTACGAGTTCGACAAGGTCCTGGGCAAGAACCCCCACCAGAAACAAAACCTGCGCCAGGACGTGGCGGTTTCGGCCCGAAACCTCCTCGACCTCTCCATTCCCGGAGGAAAAGTGACGGAGAAGGGCCTCAGCAGCGACCTCAGCATCATTCTCCAGTACCTCTCGGCATGGCTGGGCGGCACCGGCGCCGTCGCCATCTTCCACCTGATGGAGGACGCCGCCACGGCCGAAATCGCCAGGTCCCAGATCTGGCAGTGGATCCGACATGGCACCAAGCTCGAAGACGGAAGGAGCATCACCCCCGAGCTCTACCGCCAGTTGCGGGACGAGGAACTGAGCAAGCTCACTCCCACCCCGTATCTCCAGGAGGCCGTGGCCCTCTTGGATCGCCTCATCGAAGCGGAGACCTTCATCGATTTCCTCACCCTACCCGCCTACGAATTGCTTAACGGCTGACCGGCATCCCGTATCGTCTCGCGTTCCCCCCTATTGCGAAGGAGTGACAGGCTCATGGCCAATGACAGCAAATCCCCGATGACCGCATTATCGCAAGCTTGGGCTCAGGATGCCCGCTGGAAAGGAATTCAGCGGGACTACACGCCCGAGGACGTTCTCAAGCTGCGCCCGTCGATCCTGGTCGAGCAAACCTTGGCGCGACTGGCGGCGGAGCGACTCTGGAAGCTCCTCAACACCCAGAGCCACGTGAGCACCTTCGGCGCGATGACCGGAGCCCAGGCAGTCCAGATGGTGAAGGGTGGCCTTCAGTCCATCTACCTGAGCGGCTGGCAGGTGGCCGCGGACAACAATCTGGCCGCTCAAACCTACCCCGACCAGAGCCTCTACCCCTCCAACTCGGTGCCGGCGGTGGTGCGCCGACTCAACAACGCCTTGATGCGGGCGGATCAGATCAATCGCCTCGAGGGCAACACGGAGACCCACTGGTACGCCCCCATCATCGCGGACGCCGAGGCGGGCTTCGGCGGACCGCTTCACGCCTTCGAACTCATGAAGAGTATGATCGAGGCGGGCGCCGGCGGCGTCCACTTCGAGGATCAACTGGCCAGCGAGAAGAAATGCGGTCACCTGGGAGGCAAGGTCCTGGTTCCCACCTCGCAATTCATCCGGACCCTCCAGGGAGCCCGACTCGCGGCAGACGTGCTCGGCGTGAGCACCGTCATCATCGCGCGAACGGACGCCCTTGGCGCCAAATTGATCACCAGCGACGTCGACCCGCGCGATCGCTCCGTCCTCACCGGCGAGCGAACCTCCGAGGGTTTCTACCGGATCAAGGACGGCCTGGAAGCGGCCATCACCCGGTCCCTCGCCTACGCCCCCTACGCCGACGTGCTCTGGTTCGAAACCAGCAAGCCCGACATGGCGGAGGCCAAGGTCTTCGCCGACGCCATCCACGCCCAGTTCCCAGGTAAGCTCTTGGCTTACAACTGCTCGCCTTCCTTCAACTGGAAGCAGCACCTCGACGCCAAGCAAATCGCCCGCTTCCAGGACGATCTCGCCGCGATGGGCTACAAGTTCCAGTTCATCACCCTCGCGGGCTGGCACCTCATCAACCTGCATACCTTCGAGCTCGCGCAGGCCTACCGCCAGAAGGGCATGTCGGCTTACGTCGACCTCCAAGAGCGGGAGTTCGCGGCGGAGCCCAATGGCTACACGGCGGTTCGACACCAGCGCGAGGTGGGCACCTCCTACTTCGATCAGGTGCTCATGGCCATCACGGCAGGACAAGCCTCCACCGGGGCCCTCGTGGGTTCCACGGAGGCCGCCCAGTTCCGTAACTAGGCGAGTTTCTCCACGAACAGCGGTGGGGAGGGCCCCCGAAAGGCCCCTCCCCACCATCTTATCCGGAGTCCGACATGGCCACCGAGCCCGCACCCAACCGTCTCACGATCGCTCTCCTGACCGCCATGACCGTCTTGCTGGCCATGCTGGTGATCGGTCTGGGCGTCGGAGGCTTCTTCGCGATGCGCCACGCTCCCGAGATCCTGGGCATGGTCCGGGAGATGCGCCAGGAACTGGTTGCGACCCGCAAGTCGACCCAGAAGCTGAGCGCAGAGGCGGATCGCACGCAGGCTTTGGCTCGCGAAGCGTCCGCTCAGGCTGCCCGGCGTCAGCAAATCCTGAAGCAGGAGCTTCTCTCCCGTTCCCGAAGAACTCAAGCCCAGATGGACGGCATCGCGCGTCGGCGCGCCCGGATCCCCGAACGCGCTTCGCCGAATCCCTTGGCCAAGCTCGACGTCGTCATCGAACTCAACACCCTCATGGCCGATGAACTCGTGATCCTGAACCGCCACTTCGCCGAGACTCAGGCGTATCTGGCCGAGGCCTTGGGCCCGCTTCCCTTGCAGGAGTGACGCGCTGCGCGCTGTAAACGCTTAGCCCGCGTTGTCGGGAAGCTCGGGCTGATCGAGGATCACCTCGAGTTCGCGGTGCTCGTCCTTCGTCAAGTCCACCACCCAGAGCGAGCGGGTGTGGATGCCGTCCGAGACCGTCAGGTAGTGCTGGCCGACGGCTAGGTTCTCGAAGGCCCAGAGGCCGCCAGCATCCGTGAGCCCGGTGGTCTGGGCGCCCAGGGTGGCCGTGCCGTTCGAGACCACATCTCCCGATCGGTAGCGCAGCTTGACGCTCAAGCGTGCAGCGCCCACCTTGGCCGGTTGAAGCCCCTGAAAGATAGCATAAGCGGCCCGCCTAGCGCTCGCCTGCTGGGAAACCCAGTCGTAGCGCCCCAGCGGGCCGGGAACGATGGTGATGGAGGGGCAGGCGGGATGGATGAGCGTGTAGCTGGAGTAGGGTTTGGTATGTCCCTTGGCGCCGGTTGAGCGTTCGAGCGCTTCACGGATGGCCTCGGAAAATTGCTTGCCTTTGGTGCTGGTGGGGTAGTGTTCGGTCCGGAGGTCATCCTCGCCCTCGGCGTTGTGGGCGATGGTCAAGAAGAGGGTGGCTTCGGCCTCGTTGGCGAGACGGACCCGCTGGATGTCGCTCGCCGCGTCGTCGCGATCGCGCGTGAGCAGGACCTTCGCTCCCGCGTCTTCCAGGTACTCCCGCAACGCGTCGGCGACCTGCCAGTTCAGCATGGAGGCGAGGTAGGCGCGATCCGAGACCGCCCCGCGCTCGTCCCCGCCACCGGCGGGATTGAGCACGATGACCTGGTCGTGGAAGGCTCCCTCTAGAAGGGGCTCCATCTGCAGATCGATGAAGGCCTTTTGCTTGAGCCCATAGTTCAGTGGCTTGTATCCGGGGCGTTCGACCCGGAGTTCGGTCAGCTTGGGCGGGACTTCCGCGAACCAGAAGTAACCGTCCGCGTTGGAGACGGCGGTGAATTGGCGCTCCTGCCCGACGGCCACGACCATGGCATCGGGGAGAGTCTTGCCGTCCTTGGACGAGACGTAGCCCATCAAGGCGGGCTTGGCGGCGGAGTCGAAGGTGACCGACGCCGAGACTGCCCCAGCCCGGGCGGTGACCGTGGTGGTCTTGGTCTTCTTGGGGTCCACGTCGTCCAGGTAGTTGACGGACATGCCGTCAACGGTTTCGCTCTCGGCCTTGTGCAGAGTTCCGGAGGTCGTGAGCCAAGTCACCGGGGTGCCATCGGTGACGGCCTTGCCGTTCACGTCCTCGAAGCGGACGACGAAGGGCATCCGGCCGCTCTTGGGGGGAACGCCCAGAGGGTTGGTGAGCACGCTGCGGGTCGCGGGATTGTTGACGGTGACCAGGGCCTCGGCGTTGGCCGAGGAGTTGCCCAGGACGTTCTTGAAGCTGAGGTTGACGACGTGGCCGGCGTTGGCGAGGGGGTCTCGGGGCTGATGGATGACCGTATGGGCCCGGGCATCATAGCTGACGGGTACCTTGACGCCGCCGATGGTCATGAGGATCGATGCGGGGGCCACCGGCGCGCCGCCACCGTCCAACTGGGCCACGATCACGGGGCGGGCGGGATCGGCCCCGTCCTGCTTCGCGAAGCCGTTCACTTTGGGCAGGCCCTTGGCGAAGTACTCGCTGATGCCCAGGAAGTAGGACTGCGCTTCGAGCTTGGTGGCTGCTTGGGTGCCGAGCTTGCGTTCGACGTCCGGGTTGCTGATGTACGAGGCTTCGCCCAGGATGGCGGGGGCCTTCGAGAAGCGCAGGACGAAGTAGTTGCCGGGGGCGAGCCGTTCCTTGGGCATGGCGAGATTTCGGACGAGGCGACGGTGGATGGCCATGCCGGCCTCGTAGGAGGGGCCGGCATCATCCATCTTGTAGTAGGTCTGGGTTTCGTCCAGCTGGTTCTTCGGCTCGAGGGTCGCGTTATGGTGGATGGACAGGAAGAGGTCGGGGGCCTTGCCGTTGGAGAAGGTGACCCTTTCCGGGAGGGACATGTCCTGGTCTTTTTCGCGGGTGAGCAGGACCTCGGCGCCGGCCGAGCGCAGCAGCTTCGCGAGCTCCAGGGTGACGGCGAGATTGACGTCTTTTTCCTTGAGACCGCCTGGGCCGACCGCCCCGGGCTCCTTGCCGCCGTGGCCCGCGTCGAGCACGATTCGCCGCCCCTGGAGGCCTTGCCAGTCCGCCGCGGGAAGCGCGTCCCGCAGGGCGGAGTAGGTGGCGTCCTGGGCTCTGGCCGTGTGGGCGCAGCCGCCGATCGCGAGGGTGAGGGCAAGACACAGCAGGCGTTTCAAGCTCACGGCCGACCTTTCTCTAGAGACAAAAACGATTCTTCAGGCGCTAAGCGTTATTCTCGCGGATCGCGTCCTCGTCGACGAGGTCGTGATTCGCTCAGTTCACCGTGCCGTAGAAGCATTTCAGGTAGTTGGTCTCGGGCGCCGCGGGAAGGACCGGGTGGTCGATGCCCGCCCCGCGAAGATCGAGCTGCCTCAGGCGGCGTCCCGAATCGTTGGCGGCGTCCTGGATGACCGAGACGAAGGTCTGGGCGTCCATGTGGTGCGAACAGGAGGCGCTCACGAGCATCCCGCCGGGCCGGAGCATCCGGATCGCGCGAAGATTGATCTCCTTGTACCCGCGGATGGCGCCGGGAATCGAATCCTTGCTCTTGGTGAAAGCCGGAGGATCCAGGATGATCATGTCGTAGAGTTCCTTGGCCTTTTCCTGCTCGCGCAAGAAGTCGAAGGCGTTGGCAGTGACCCACGAACAGCGTTCCGAAACCCCGTTCATCTGGGCGTTGGCCTCGCCAAGGGCGATCGCTTCGGCGGAGATGTCCACGCTGACCACTTCGGTGGCTCCGCCGAGGGCGGCGGCCATGGTGAAACCGCCCGAGTAGCTGAAGGCGTTGAGCACCCGCCGCCCCTTGGCAAGCTCGCCAACCCTCAGGCGGTTGGGACGCTGATCGAGGAAGAAACCGGTCTTTTGGCCGTTCTGGATGTCCACGCCAATCTGGTAAGGCCCCTCGTTGATGATGAGGCTCTTGGGCGGCGTCTGGCCCCAGATCGGACCCTTGCGCTCCTCGAGACCCTCCAGGCGGCGAACCGAAACGTCCGAGCGCTCGAAGATTCCCCGCGGCTTGACCAGGTCGATCAGGGTCTGGATGATCAGGTCCCGTCGCACTTCGATCCCCATCGCCAGGATCTGCACCGACAGGTAGGGCCCGTAACGATCCACCACCAGGCCCGGCAGGCCGTCGGCCTCGGAGTGGATGAGCCGGTAGGCGTCGGTACCCGTGAGGTAGTCGCCGCGAACTTTCAGGGCTTCCTCGATGCGCCGGCGCCAGAAATCGTCATCGATGGTTTCTTCCATGCGGGTGAGCAGGCGAACCAGGATGTTGGAATTCGGGTTGACGGTGCCCAGACCCACGAACTTGCCCTTGGCGTCCTTGACCTGGACGACCTCGCCGGGTTGCTCTTCGCCCGAGATCTTCTGGACTTCGCCCGCGAAGACCCACGGGTGGCCCCCCCGGATTCGCTGGGTTCGGGTGGGTTTCAGGACGAGCGTCTTCAAAGTGTTCCCTCCAGGGAGTTGAAAAGGATTCCCGTGGGAACCATGGGGGTGAAGCGGGTGGCCTTGGGGGGCAAGAGATCGCCGGCCTCGGCGAGATTCCAGATCTGTTCGGGAGGCGTCGGGTTGAGGAAGAAAGCCAGCGGGAAGCGCCCGGATCCGAGACCCATCAGGACGTCGCGGACGTCCGAGGTCGTGGCGACTTTCTCGTGATTGCCGAGGTCCGGCCCACGCATGCCCAGGATCCGGTCCAGGATCAGGCCCTGGAGACGGGAGGCGTCGAGTCGCTTCCTCGCATCGGAAAGCGGGCCGTTGACGGGGACGGCCTCGTGCATGGTGAGGATGTGGAAATGCGGTTCGCCCGTGATCAGCATGCCGATCCGGGTCTTGCGCTCGGCAGCTTCGGAGAGGTCGTAGAGGCCTTCCTCGACCTGGGCGACCTCGGGGAGGGCGCTTGGGAGGGCCTTCTCGCCGACGATGAAGGATTCTTCCAGGCGGCTCAGGAAGTTGGCGGGAAGTTTGCCCGGATGGGCGAGGACGTGCTGGGGTTGGAACCGGAGGCCGGGATCCTCGATGTCGACGAGCAGCATGAGGGTGTAGTTCCAGGCTTCTTCGCCGGTCCAGCCCGGGGTCCGGGAGCGCATCTCGTCGCGGTAGGCCAGCGCGGCCTCGTAGCGATGATGCCCGTCGGCGATGACCAGCGGGCTCTCGGCGAGTTCGTCTTGGACCTGGGCGATCGCCTCGGGGTCGTTGATGTACCAGAGGCGCATCTCCGCTTCCGTTTCGTCCTTGAAGTCCAGGAGGGGCATGGTGGCGTCGGTGAGGTCGAAGAAGAGCTCGGCGAGGAACTGGTGGGCATCCTGGTAGAGTGCCACGATCGGGCTGGTGTTGGCCTCGGCTGCGCGCAGGAGCGCAAGGCGGTCCTTGACGGCCTCCGGGCGGGTCTCCAGGTGGGGCAGAATGACCTTGGCCTCGCGGTCTTCCAGGCGAACCGCGGCGAAGATGCCCCGGAGCGCGCCGGTGCCTTGGGCCTGCTCGAAGAGGTAGAAGGCGCTGACCGAGTCGCGCCGCAAGACGCCCTGGTCACGCCAGCCGCGCAAGAAATCGCCGGCTCGGACGTTGCCGTTTTCGACGGCATCGTCCTCGGGTTGTTCCTGGCCGAACTCCAGTCGGACGGCGTTCAGGGGATTTCTCAGGTGAAGACGGAGCTGGAGCTCGGTATCGAGGGAGTCATAGGGGGGGCAGAGCACCTCGTTGAGGCGAGGGGCGCGGGAGTGCGCGTAGCGAAGGGCGCGAAACGGTTTGACGACAGCCATGGGAGCCTCTCTAGTTGGGACGCCCTATCTTACCATGCGGGTTTGCGATCGACGGAACCTGGGAGCACCGTTGAAAGGCTTCCCTTTGTCCGTGCATGCGGGTTCCGCCCCGCCGACGGCGGTCGGGAGAAGAACAGGGGCGGGCTCCAGCGGCCCGCCCCCTTTGTTTTTCGACCGTTCGGAATCTCCTCAGTGTAAGGCTTTGGCGCTTTCGGGACTTCGGGCATGCTGCCAGAGAAGTCTTGGCGATGCTCAGCTACCGCGGCGGATGATCCGCTCGGCTCCGAGCGGGATGCGCGAGGGTCGGGCCTTGGAGGCGAGCATGGCGAGGATTTCCGCTTCCATGAGCTGGCAGCGGGCTTCCCAGGAGTGGGCTTGCGCGCGCTGGATCCGCTCGACGGAGTCGCGTAGCGAGGGTTTGAGGGCATGATCGAGGGCCGCGAGAAAGGCATGGCGGTCGCGGGCAGCTTGCGCCATGCCCTCCAGGTCGGCGAGGGGGGCGAAGTCGGTCATGACCACGGGCTTGCCGGCGGCCAGGTACTCGTTGACCTTGAGGGGGTAGATGTGACGGGTCTGCTCGCTGTGGACGAAGGGGATGGTGGCGATGTCGAAGGCCTTGAGGTAGGCCGGCAGGTGCTCTCGCGGCCGCAAGCCCAGGAAGTGGGTATTGGGGAGGCGGATGGCGTCGATGTCGGCTTGCCGGCTGCTCGCGACGGGACCGATGGCCACGAAGGACCAGTGGGGGCGCTGGCGGGCGAGCCAGCCCCAGAGCTCCGCGTCGAAGCGCTCCTCGATGTTGCCGATGAAGCCCACGATGGGCTTGGGCAGACCCGCGACGTCGGCGGGAACCGAGGTCCCCGGGTGAACCGCCCGGTTGAAGAGGTCGAAGTCCACCCCGTTGGGAACCATCACGCAGCGCGGGGCATGGGGCGCCTTGCCGGCGTGGAGAGCGGGGCTGGAAACGAACGTCAGATCGGCCCGGGCGAGCAAGCGCCGCTCGATCCGGCCCGCATGCGGCGAAATGCCCGGCAGCGCCGTGATCTCGTCGGTGCAGTGATAAACCACCAGGCGCTCGTCCAGCGCGCCGATCGCCCCTTCGCTCATGAGCACGTCGAAGGATATCCAGAGGATGGGCTCATTGAAGGCCAGCTGACGGGCCACCCGCATGAGCCCCCGACGAAAGGCCCAGTGGTTGAAGCGGTACGCGCCCTCGAAGAGCCAAGCCGGCCCGAGCCGACCCATGGGCAGCACCGGGGGAGGCGTCCAGACCCAGATCTTCCCCTCCACTTGCCGAGGGTTGTCATGCCCGCGCCAGGCCCCCAGTTTCCGCTGAAAGCGCCCCTCCCGACGCCCCCGGTAGGCGTCGACGGGATTGCTCGACGCATCCACGAAAAGCAAGCGGTTGCGCCGCGACAGCTCCCGCATCAAATGGTGGCGACTCGACTGAAACGGATGATCCCAGTCCATGACCGAGATGCATACCACGTCCTGCCCTACCAAGCGCATCGTCGCCCCCCTTCGTGATCGATCCCCAGTCTAGCCGGGAAGTCGAGGCATGACGTCGGCGGAACGCCCAAGGTGCATCGTCAGGTCGCCAAGCCGCCAAGGGTCTGCTAGCATGGATCCGACTCTGGCCTCGTCACGTCGATAGATTGGACGCTCATGCAGCCCGACAACGCCCAGCATGGAGAGCAGTGGCGCCTCTGCTTCTCCCTGCTCCCCAAGGTCTCCCGTACCTTCGCCCTCTCCATCGCCCAACTCAAAAGCCCCATGCGACACTCCGTCTGCCTGGCCTACCTCCTCTGCCGCCTGCTCGACACCTTCGAGGACGCCGCCGACCTCCCGACCCCGCGCAAATCCACCTACATCAACGACCTCCAAGCCTTCGTCGCCGGCACCGCCCGACCAGACCCCGCCTGGGGCCGCCGCGCCGCCGCGGAACTCGCCGGACGCGCCGACGGCGCCGATCTGGAACTGCTGGAATGCCTGGACTCCGTGCTCGCGGCGCTCGATAGCCTGCCCATGCGCGATCGCCAGGCCATCGACCGCTGCTTCCAAGAGATGGCCACCGGCATGATCGAGATGCAGGTCCTGCTCGACCAGTCCCTCGCCGGGTCCGTTCCGGCGCGCCTCCGCGTCCTGCCCCGCATGGACAGCCTCGAACGCTACTGCCACTTCGTCGCGGGTATCGTCGGAGGCCTGCTCACCGAGCTGCTCCAGCTCAACTCGGATGCCCTCGACCCGGAGCGGCATCGCGCCCTCCTGAGCCGCTCCGAGGCCTTCGGTCAGTATCTCCAGAAGATCAACATCCTCAAGGACATCCCGGGCGACCACGCCGCGGGCTGGTGCTTCATTCCCCGCTCCGCCATCGCCGCGCAGGGAATCGCTCCCGAGGACCTCCTGAACGCCCCGCCGGAGCTCAGGGTCGGGGCGATCGCCCCCGTCATCCTCGACGTCCTCGGCCATGTCGCCGTTGCCTGGCAGTACCTCGCGCTGATCCCGCTTCCCGAGCGCGAGTACCGGCTCTTTCTGGCCTATAGCTTTTTCTTCGGAGTCAAAACCCTGGAATTGGGCCTGAGAGAACCGGATCGGTCGTTCGAGGCCAAGCGCCCGCTCAAGATCGGCCGGCTCGACGTCGCGGCCATCCTCGCCAGGGTCAACCTGCTCATCGACGATCCTCGCGGCCTGGAGGCCTACCTTCGCGCCATCCTGGACGCTGCGCGCCGGGGCCTCGACCCGCGCTGGCCCGCTTCGGTTCCGGCCGCGCTCGAGAACGTGCTCGGTAGCCTCGTTCCCGCGGGGGTCGAGGCCTGATCGTCAACCTCAGGGTCGCGGGTTCGAGTCCCTGAGCCTCTCGAGGCCGTCGAGGATCAGCTCCAGCCCGAACCCGAGGTCGTGAACGCCGCGGTGCATGCCGGAGATGACCTGCTGGGACAGCGCGTTCATGTAGGGGTATCGGTCCGCGGGGATCAGGGGAAGGAAGTGCTTCGCCGCGTCCGCATACTCCGAGGGGTCGAACGGGAAGTTCAACGCCTGGAGCGTGAACCCGTAAATATGACTGTCGATGGCGTTCCAGGCGCGATCGGCCAGCTCGTACGAGAAGCCCGCTTCGCGCAGACAGCCGATCGTGGCGTCCACGTAGCGCAACATCGCCGGACCGACGTTGACCCGGGCGACGACGAGCATGGACGCCCAGGGGTGACGTCGCAAAACCGCGTGGGCGGAGGTCGCCCGCTTACGCATGGCCGACTTCCAGTCGTCGCCGATCGCGGGCACCTCGATCTCGCCGACGACGAGGTCGACCATGCCGTCGAGCACGTCCTCCTTGTTGGCGACGTGGTTGTAGAGCGACATGGCCTCCACCTGGAGATCCTGGGCGAGCTTGCGCATGGAAAGCGACTCGATGCCGCTCTCGTCGGCCAGGTGGATGGCGGCGCGCAGGACCCGATCCCGGTTCAGGGGAACGCGGGGGGCGGCGTTTTGAGCGGGCGTCCTGCCCGGGGGGCTTTTTCGCTTCGATAGGGTCATCGTGGTGGTTCGCCTCCATCGCGCGTCAGTTGACGCGCGCTTCCAGGCCGATGGCGTCCTTGGGCGCGATGGCGGACGAATCGAATCCCTTGGCGATGAGCCAAAGAGGAAGCAGGAGTTCAAACAGGCCCCCGGGGACGAGGAGAAGCATGCCGGTTCCCTGGAGCGTGTCCACCTGGCCGATCATGTCCAGCACGGCGCCCATCGAGAGCAAGGGATATCCGACCAGGCCCAGGATCGCGAGCGATCGGGGCACGAGCTTCGACTGGCTCAGCAGATAGCAGAATATCAGGCCGCAGACGCCGAGCAGGACCATGGCCATCTGGTACGCCCAGTAGTTGATCTTCGCCGCCATGGCGCCGAGCGTCACGAAGTAGGAGGCCGCTGGAGCTCCCGCGGCAAGGTAGTCCTGACTCAAGGCGATCAACGACAGCGGGCCGAGCACGCCGACGACGAGGAGCGCGGCCTCGATGACCCTGAACCCGACATACCCGAGCGCGAAGCTTTCGTGCCGTCGTTTGAGAATCGGAAACATGGCGACGGCGATTCCGACGACCGCAGCGGCATCGACCAGCACGAGCAGCGCTCCCGCCACGACACGGATCCGATCGGCATGGACTCCGGCCAGGTAGTCCGGCGCGCTGAGCACCGACTCGATGAGTTGAGTGCCGGCGATATACGAGGCCGTCGCCACCAGGAACAGCACTCCGACAACCCTCGCCGTTGTCATGGTCGTTTTCGCGTTCATTTCTGGCATTTCCGGTTCCTCCTCTCGCCGACGCCACAGGTGTCGACGCTCCTATTTTCCCTGCTACAGCGCCGTCGGGCATCCGATCCCGGGGAACTGGACCGCACCCGATAACGGCGCCTGATGCGCGGCGGTATCATCCTTTGAGCCCGTCGAGCAGGAAGGGGGTGTGACTGCCCTTTAGTTGGACCACTTGTTGGATCCTTTTTGCGAGTGTACGAGCCCATCTTGGGTATTGCTTGATACTCAAGTAATATACTTACACTGTAAGTTTGTCAAGCTCCTTGCTTGCTGACCGCGGCTCACCTTGCCGCAGCGCCGCCTTGAGAGCCTAGATTGGTTGTGGACGGACCCTGGCCTGGTACTCTGGGCTCAGACGGTGCCCAAGGCGGATCGCGAGCATCGAGGGAGAAAGCGTCCGTTGCCTTCGGCCTTTGTTTAAGGAAAATGAAGAAGTTGGGCTGAGTATTAAGCAGCCCCGCAACTCGGCCCTGAAGCAAGACCCTGCAAAGCCTGGTGAGCGACGACCCTCCGTCATGAATGGCTGGTGACCGGGAAGGACTCCACGTGAAGAAACGACCCGAGACAATAGCTTCAGCCGCCCCCGACGAAGCGCAACGCCTGGAAGCAGTGCTTGCAGCTCTCCGGGGCGCCGGCGAAGGGGATTTCTCGGTCCGGCTCGCTCATGAGGGAGCCGGGATCATGAGCGACATCGCGCTCGCTTTCAACCGTCTCATGGAACTACGCGCCATGACGGGCATTCAGCCACCCGAGGAGACGCGCCTCACGACGGAGACCCCGTCGATCGAGTCGCTTCAAACCGCTCTCCGTCAGGTAAAGCACGGCGACTTCTCGGTTCGCCTTCCGGCCAACCTGAAGGGAGTCGTCGGAGACACCTACCGCGACTTCAACGACGTGGTGACGCTCAGTGAGCGCATGGCCGGCGAGATTGGCCGGATCGGGCGGGTCGTCGGCCAGGAAGGCCGCCTAACGGAACGGGCCTCTTTGGGCGCGGTCAGCGGCGTGTGGGAAACCAGCATCGACTCCCTGAACGCCCTCGTCGGCGATCTGGTTCAGCCTTCCACCGAGGTGGCTCGCGTTATTACGGCGGTTGCAGGAGGCGACCTCACACAGAAGATGAGCCTCGAGATCAACGGCCGTCCCATCAAGGGCTAGTTCCTTCGAATCGGTACCACGGTCAACACGATGGTCGACCAACTCTCGCGCTTCGCTGACGAAGTCACCCGGGTAGCCCGCGAGGTGGGCAGCGAAGGCAAGCTGGGGGGGCAGGCGCAGGTCAAGGGCGTGTCGGGCACCTGGAAGGACCTGACCGACAACGTCAACCTTCTCGCCGGCAACCTGACCACGCAGGTACGCGCGATCGCCGAAGTATCGACGGCCGTCACCAAAGGCGACCTGACGCGGGAGATCACGGTCGAGGCGCAGGGCGAGGTTTCCGAACTCAAGAACAACATCAACCAGATGATCGCCAACCTGAAGGAAACCACCCAGAAGAACATGGAGCAGGACTGGCTGAAGACCAACCTCGCCACGTTCTCCAGAATGCTCCAAGGCCAGAAGAACCTGGGCTCGGTCTCCCGTCTCGTGATGAGCGAGCTGACCCCGCTGGTCTCGGCCCAGCATGGGGCCTTCTTCCTCATGGACTCCGAGAAACACGCGCCGATGCTCAAGCAGATCGGATCCTACGCCTACCAAGAACGCAAGTCCGTCTCCAACAAGTTCATGGTGGGCGAAGGCCTGATCGGTCAGTGTGCCCTCGAGAAAAAGCCCATCCTGCTCACCCAGGTGCCGAGTGACTACATCCGGATCTCGTCAGGGCTCGGGGAAGCTCCGCCGCTAAACATCATCGTCATGCCGGTCCTCTTCGAGAGCGAGGTCAAGGCGGTCATCGAGTTGGCCTCGTTCCAGAAGTTCAGCCCGATTCACCTGAACTTCCTCGAACAATTGATGGAGAGCCTGGGCGTCGTGCTCAACATGATCACCACCAACATGCGCACTGAAGAGCTGCTGCAGGAGCTCAAGAAGTCCAACGCCGAGTTGGGGGCCCAAGCCGAAGAGCTCGAGGAGAAGGCCAGCCTGCTTGGAGTCAAGAATAAGGAAGTGGAGCTCGCCGCCGTCTCCCTGGAAGAAAGGGCCGAGCAGCTTGCTCTCATCTCGAAGTACAAGTCCGACTTCTTGGCCAACATGTCGCATGAGCTGCGCACCCCGCTCAACAGCCTCATGATCCTCGCCAAGCTGCTGAGCGAGAACAAAGACGGCAACCTCAGCCCGAAACAAGTCGAGTTCACCACCACCATCTACTCGGCTGGCGTCGACTTGCTGTCGCTCATCGACGAGATCCTCGACCTCTCGAAAGTCGAATCCGGCAAGATGACTATGAACGCTCGTCTTATCCCACTCTCCGAGCTGAGCGATTACTTAGAGCGAACTTTCAGCCCGATCGCCCAGCAGAAGGGCCTGGACTTTGAGATCGACGTGTCCCCCGAGCTTCCGGCTTCCATCTTCACCGATGGCGAACGCTTGCAGCAGGTGCTGCGAAACCTGCTCTCGAATGCCATCAAGTTCACCGACCATGGCAAGGTGAACCTCGAGATCGGCATGGCCCAGCCCGGAGTCGAGTTCGAAAGCGAGGACTTGGGCAAGACGGATCGGGTGCTGGCCTTCACGGTCACGGACACGGGCATCGGGATTCCCCAGGAAAAGCAGAAGGTGATCTTCGAAGCGTTCCAGCAGGCCGACGGCACGACCAGTCGTAAATACGGCGGCACGGGTCTAGGCCTCACCATCAGCCGGGAGATAGCCAAGCTCCTGGGCGGCGAGATCCAGGTCGAGAGCGAGCCGGGCCGGGGCAGCGCCTTCACGCTGTACTTGCCGCAGACCTATCCGGGTCCGGATTCCAAGGTGAAGACGCACGAGTTCGACCAGCTGTTCTACGCCCCCTCCCACGTGAGCTTCGCTCCTCCCGAAGCGACCGCCACCCCTCCCGAGGATCAGAGGGAAGCCATGGCGCCATCATCTTCATTAACCCTGCCGGCGCCGGAGTGCTAGGTTTTCAGGTCGACGAACTCATCGCGCGCCCCATCCATGCCACCCTGCGCCACGCCCATGCGTCAGGGACTAAGGACTGCCCCATCCTTCGCACCCTCCGCGAGGGGAAACCCCAGCGCATCACCAACACGACCTTCCGGCGCAAGGATAGGAGCGCTTGCCCAGTGGATTTTACCTGCACTCCTCTCCAACGAGGGCGCCAGATCATCGGAGCCGTCGTCACCTTCACGGACATCACCGAACGAAAGCGAGCGGAAGAAGCCATCCTCCGTCATGCCGCGGAGCTGGAGCGCGCCAATCGACAACTCAGAGAGAACGAGCGGTACAAGGACGAATTCCTCTCGGTGATCAGCCACGAGTTGCGAACCCCGATCAACTTAATCATGGGCTTCAGCGAGATGATGGATGATGAAGTCATCGGGCCGCTCAATGCCCAGCAGCACGACTACATGCGGAAGATCCTCGACGGCTCCGACAGCATCCTGCTGCTGGTCAACGATCTGCTCGATGTTGCCACGATGCAGGCGGGAAAGTTCGAGCTTCACCCCGTCCCCGTCCACTACGAAGAGGTCGTCAATAAAGTGCTCACGGCCCTCAAGCCGCTTGCCAGCCAGAAGTGTCTCTCCCTGGCTGCCGAGATGCACCCGCCGATCGTCATCGAGATCGACGGCCCCCGCATCGTCCATGCGCTGAACAACATCGTGAGCAACGCGATCAAGTTCACCCCGGAAGGGGGCTCGGTCCGGGTCAACGTCTATCGGCATGATCATGAGCTGGTGACGGAGGTCAGTGACTCAGGCATCGGGATCTCCGAGGAGGACATGTCCAAGCTCTTCACCCGCTTTCGGCAACTGGACATGAGCACGACCCGAACCGCCGGCGGAACCGGGCTGGGGCTGAGCATCGCCAAGGCCTTGGTCGAGGCTCATGGCGGTACCATCAGCGCCATGAGCCCAGGCACGGGCAAAGGCAGCGTCTTCAGCTTCACGCTTCCAATCGAGGAGAGGGCCTCGACCTCGCCGGAACGGCAGGAGGACGAATCCCTGATGGGTGCCGACGGGTAGCGCGCTTGGCTACCTCTCTCGGACGGCCGAGCATTAGGAACTCAGCCGGATCCCGCTCCCGGCGTCAGGATCGTCCTCTAAACGGCTCGGGCGGCCAATTGAAGGGTGGCACCGGGCATTTCCCGCAGTTCTGGGAGCCGATCGGGCCGATCAGCCGATGAACTCGAACGGCGAGATCGGTGCGTTGCGCGCGCGCAGCCGCTCGTCCAGGACGAGCGCCAGGGACCGGTAGAGGCGCATCCCGAGTGCCGGATCGGTCTCGCCCAGCCGGGCCAAGACCGCGTGGTCGATGCATGCCAATTCGACGTCGGTCTCGGCGACCACCGACGCGCTGGCTCCCTTGCCGTCCAGCATCGACATCTCTCCGAGGATCTCGCCCGCCCCGCACAAGGCCACCGGTACGGCCTGGCCGAGTTGCTCGAGTTCGATCCGGACCTCTCCCTTCTGCAGCACGTAGAGTGCGTCCAGGCTCTCACCCGCCCGGATCACCGTCTCGCCGGCGAGATGCTTGGCGAGGCGGGCAAACCGCAGGAGTTTCGGCAGGTCGTCGGGCAGCAAGGCCGGCAGGGCTCGGGCCGTGGTTCCGACCTCCTGGACCGCCGGGGATTGGCGAAAGCGGCTTCGCTTTGGAAGGTCCAGGCGAGCCACCTCCTCGCGGGCTTCGGCCAGCGTCTCGGCGACGACCTTCACGGCGTGGAGCAACTGCTCCGGTTTGTGGCTGGCCATCACCTGCATCCGGAAGCGGGCCGAACCGTCCGCGACGGCCGGGAACTCGACCAGGTTGACGTGGACGCCGCGCGTGTGGGCGCGCGACCATGCGATACGTCCGACGGCCTCGTCGCCGATATGAGCGGGCACGATCGCGGAAGGCATTCCGATGCACCGGATGCCCTCCGTCCCGAGCGCCTCGCGGAGGATCTCCGCGTTCCTCAGCAGGGCCGCCCTGAGGACGTTCCCTTCGTTGGATCGGACGATCCGCAGCGCTTCCAGCACCACCGCTGTCTGAATGGGCGAGAGCGCATTCGAAAAGGTCTGCGGACTGCCGTAGAACTTCATGTACTGCCGCACCGCCTCGGATCGCGTCGCCAGGAAGCCGCCGTTCGAGCAGAACGTCTTGGAGAATGAGCCCATGACCAGATCAACCTGACCCACTAGATCTTGGAGCGCCAGCGATCCGCCGCCGCCCGGCCCCATCGAACCGAAATCGTGGGCGACGTCGACCAGAAGGGTGGCTCCAAACTCTCTGCAGGCGGCCTGAAGCGCCTGCAGATCGGGCACGTCGGAGTCCATCGAGAACAGCCCCTCGGTGATCACGAGGATGCCGTTCCGGGCGTCCTGTCGGCGGATCTTCTGAAGGAGTTCGCGAACCGCCGCCGCGTTGAGGTGGGCATGCCGGTGGATGTTGCGGGTGGACGCGAGGGCGCCCTGCTGCAGGCAGGCATGGGAGAGCTGATCCATCACGATGTGATCGTCCGGGCGGATCAGGCCCGCGATGCTGGCGTAGCCGGCGGCCCAGCCGGTCGGGAAAAGGGCCACATGCTCGAAGCCGAGGGCCTCGCCGATAGCCCGTTCGAGTTCGAGGGACAGGACGGTGTTGCCGGCCAACGCGGGCGAACCGGCGCTGTGGGGACCGAAATCATGCAGGGCCTTGACGGCGGCCTCCCGGATGGCCGGATGCGCGGTGAGGCCGAGATAATCCTGACATGCGAGGCTCACGCCGAGCCCGCCAAGCCCCCGTTCATCCGAGATCTCCATCTCGGGGCCGGGAGCCGCGTGGAGCACCCGTGAAAAGGGCCACACGCCCGCCGCCGATCGCGCCCGCCGCCACGCCTCGAACCCCTCGGTGCGCGTCAGCAGGTCCGGCCCCGTCGGGTTGGCAAAGTCGAACATGCTTCCCAAGAGGACCTGGGGATCCGGGTGATCGGATAGAAGGGGCTCTGCGAGGGGGGTGGACATTCCGGCATGCTCCTTTCGTGGCGGGGCTCGCTGCCGGGAAAGGCTTACGACCCGGCGCATGGGTTGCGAAGGACCAAGGGCTAGCTCGGGTGCACTATTCCCGAACCCTGGCTATCTCAATCGCACGGGCCACATGCTTCTCGGTGCCCCCCGCATGACCTACCTTGCGCTGCGGGCTACGCAACAGGGACTTGAACTCGGAATACCCAAGATCGAGCGGTGCTGGGCCACCCTGGTGCGCCGCCTGTATCTGGCGGTAGGCATCCTCATCGGAAGCGAGCATCTCGATGTTCAGCCAGGTTCCGCCGAAGAACTGGCCGCCCGTCCGAGCAGAATCCATCGATTGGACCCGAGATACCAAGCAGTCGCCAGCCATGACCTCCGCTCGATGGAACTCATGCGGGCATGGTTTCGAACCGACTTATCGTAGTAGAATCAATTCACCTGCCGACACTCCAAGGGAGTCCGACCGAATGACATTCAAATCCGTCATTAAATCAATCCTCGTGCTCTTGGCCTTGCTGGGCTTGGGGGCCGGAATCGCAGGCTATTCGTTTTATCGCGAGATGCTCGAGGCAAGCCTTCGAGAGGAACTAATCAAGGCCCAGGCGGGATCCCCCGGAGCTCAACTGTCGGTCGGCACCATGCACCTCGTCTCGACGTTTGGCAAGCTGGACGTGATTGAGGCCGAGAAGTGGCTGCGTCTGGCAGCCCAGCACGAGATTCACAGCGCCAAGGAATTTCTGGAGGTGATCCGGGTGACCCGGGAGGCCGACGAGACCGACCCAACTGACCAATATCTGCTGGGATTGGCCGAAAACTACGGGCTGCGCGGCATCCATGATCCGACGGAAGTGTGGATGTGGTTGCTATTGGCCGCGGCCAACGGTCATCCGGACGCGCGGCTCTTGCTGGCGGCCACCCGCCCGGACTCGCCCGGACTTTTCGCGCAGATTGGCAAGTTTCGGGCGCTCTCCTGGGCTTCCGCGCACGGGCTCCCGCGGCCCGACCTGGATCGGCTGCTGACCGTCAACCATGAGGATCGCGCGGCACGGGCGATCTTCGATGTCAGCTATTTCTATGGTAGCGTTGTCAATCCCGACATGCCGGAAGCCATCATCAGTCCGGGACATCCCGAGGTCGTCGCCGATTACCTCCGGCGCGCGGAGCGAGGTGAGGCGGAGGCCCAGATGATCCTGGCAAAGGCCTATGGTACGACCGATAGCTTCGTTCCGGAGCGTCCCGAGGAAGCCGCGAAATGGTATCTCCGGGCTGCAAACCCCAAGAACCGCCACCAGTGGGGCTACGTGGCCGTGCTTCGCCGCCTCGGCGAGCTTTATCTCGAAGGCTACGGCGTCCCGAGATCGATCCCCGCGGCCTTCGAGTGGTACCGGCGCGCCGCTGAACTCGGCGATGCCGAGGCCCAGTTTGATTTCGCGCTGGCGCTCGAGCGCCATACGGTTCCTCCGCGTGATTATCCGCTGATTGCCCACTGGCTCGGCAAGGCGGCCGGTTCCGGTCACGTTCGGGCCGCCTACTTCTATGCAGGCATGCTGAACGCCGCCCTTGGCGTTCCCCAGGATCGGGCACGCGCTTACTACTGGGCCAGCATGGCCGATGCCGAGGGGTTCACGCTGGACTCCGACCTCTCAAATAGGATCAAGGGCCACCTGTCGAGTGATCAGCGGAAAGCTATCGATGCCGAAGTCGAACGCGCGCTGTCTCGTCGGGATCCCTAGTCTAGGCCCCAGCCTTATCCGCCGATTCCGTCCACCGGCCGAATTGGTGGAACATTCTCGCTCTGGTCCGTAGGGCCAATCAGGTGCTTTTCCACCGCTATCCAGGGTGCCTTGCAGGTTTTGAGCGACCTTACCTACCTGGCCGCCTGCATCGTCTTCGCATGGTGGAGTTCGCGATAGAAGTGGGTGGAGACCAAGGTGAGTATCAGCGAGAAGGGGATGAATACGAGGTCCACGGCCAACTGGTAGGTCGGTGATTCGATCCCGCTGCTGCTGCTTAAGGCGAAGACATAGATGCTGGTAGCAACGATAATCAACGGAACGCTCAAAGCAAACCAAGCGCTGAAGATTTCTCCACGGTGGCCTCTCGTGAGGAGGAATGAGCGCCTCAGAGCTTGCAGCGCGGTCGCGTCTTCGTTGATTAGCACCATTTGGAATAGGCCCGCCGAAACGGCGAAAATGATGCCGGGCACGAATAGCAGGAGGCTTCCAATCATCACGCCAGCGGCGAAAAGGATGTTCGCCAGGAGCATCCATCCGAAAACGCGCCAATTGAGCTTTGACCACACGGACGCGAACGAGACCGTCGCCGAGTCAAACGCGCGTAGGGCCGCGCTGGTGATGAGGATTCCGCCGATGACTCCAATGATCGTCTGTAGAAGTAGTTCAAGCGCGGGGCCAACTACCGGCAGCCGATCGATGCTATTTATCCCAACTCCCAACAAAGTCAGAGCTAAGTACAGGCCAAGAAAGAGCGAGTAGTTCTGCCTGCCGGCTCTCCAACTTTCGCCGATGGCTCGGCGTAAGGATAAACGAACTGACATGAAGGACCTCTTTCGCGGAGTGTTGTGGGGTTGATGCAATGAATATCTATCATTAGAAAGCCGTGAGATCGAATTGTACCGTATCCGGTTTCCGGGACACAAGCTTTCGTCGGCTTTCGCGGTGGGCCAGTAGCGCGATCCTTCGCGACCCGCCGATTCTCGTTGCACCGTCGGATGAAGGCCGTTTCGGCCTCATGGACCTCTTCCGGAGCGATCCGGACCGCGTTTCGCCGGCATGTCAAAAATATGCAGAGTCCATGACAAGGCAGGGACGAACCGAGCCTCGCAACTCCCTAGGATGGTTCTTGCAAGTCACCCTTCCGAAGGAGGTCCCACGATGAAGCGCATCCTCTCCCTCACTGCCTCTCTGGTCATGCTTTCCGGCTGCGGTACCGGCATCACCTCGACCACCGCGTCGCTCTTGGAGGCGGACTCCACGAGCTGGTCGGCCCAGGCCTTGAATGAACGCGACGGCGATCGCCAGCGTCCCTCGCCCGCCGAGCGCTTCGCCGAACTCGACGCCGATTCGGATGGCTTCCTCGCGCTCGAGGAGCTCGAGTCAGCTAAGCCGGCCGAGAGCGATCGCCCCGAAGGCATGCAAGGTCAGCGCCGTCGCGGCCCCCGCGGCGGCGGCCCCATGCCCGAACCTACCGAGATGATCGAGACTCTGGACACGGACAAGGACGGCAAGATTTCGCTGGCCGAGTTCGAAGCCGGCGCACCCGAGGCGGGCGATCGCCAGGGCGGTGAGCGCCCCGACATCGAGACGATCTTCAAGCAGATCGACGCGGATTCGGACGGTTCCCTGACGGCCGAGGAGTTCGCCGCGGCGAAGCCGCCCGAGGGTCGTCGTCGTCATCGGGGCGATCGCCCGATGCCGGAGCCCGCGGACATCGTCGCTCACCTGGACACGGACGAGGACGGCAAGGTCTCGCTCGACGAGTTCAAGAAGGGCCCCGGTCCCCGGCACCCGGAGGAAGTCCTCCAGGGTTAAGCGGAAGTTCCCCAGGGGTAAGCTGAAAGAGCGATCGCCCCTCTCTAAGCAAGAAAGCCCCGACCCCGCGCGCAGCGCCTCGACGCCGTCAGGCCTCATGGGGGTCGGGGCGACCCGATCGAAGTTCCTCGAGTTTTCATCGCAGGGAACCCCCCATGGCCAACGCCTCGTTCAACCTGGATCATCTGCGCCAGGTGCACCGCGCCTGGAGCATCGGTGCGGCCGTCTTGCTCGTGGCGCTCTGGGCCGTGGGCCTGGCCGCCTCCTATCAGTACACCCTCAGGAGCGAGGAGGTCGAACTCCACCATCGCCGGCGTCAGCTCGAGACGAGCCTGATGGACGCGTCGCTGCGCGAGCGGGAGGCCCTGGGGGATCTGGTGCCGAGCTTCCTGGCCAATCAGCTCGCGCCTAACGATATCGCCCGCTTGAATCGCGAGCTGGCGCCCTGGTTCTCCGTGCTTGTCACCGACCAAGCCCATGTCCCGGCTTTCCTGCCGGACGAAACGCCGGAGGGCCCGGTCGGACGCCGCATGAAGCACTCGGTACGGGATGAACAGGGGAACTGGCGCACCTTCACCGTCCTGCTGCGCGAGGATGGATCCGCCCTTATCCTCGAGGCCAATCGCCGGGTATTGCTAGGCCCTTACCTGAAGTCCCGCTTCGAGGCGCTGCTCTTCGGTCCGGGCGCCGGCTATCAACTGCTGTCGCCGGAGGATGCCAGGTCCTGGTCGGACCGCGGTACCTCCTCTCCTCCCGGGCCGCCGGACTTCATGGCAATCCGGTCCGAGCGGGATCATTGGGAGTTCCTGGCCATGACGCGTTTCCTCTCGGAGCCAGGACCGCCATCTGGTGGGCGTTTCATGCCGCATGACGGGCCACCGCCGGGATCCCCCTTCCTTCCCGACGGTCCGCCGCCGCACCTGGACGGGCGGGGTTTCGGCCCGGGGATGGGGCCACCGTCAGAGGCCTCCCCGTTCCTGCTCGTGACCGTTCCCAAGTGGCCCATCCTGGCGGCCACCCTGCGAACGTTTGCGTTGTTGCTCGTCGCGATCGGCATCCTGGTGACCGCGCTGGTCTTCTCGCTGCGGACCGTCCAGCGCAAGATCGTGCAGGACCTGGCGCTCTCGCGCGCCAAGGCCAACTTCACGGCGATGGTCAGCCATGAATTGAAGACTCCCGTCACGGCCATCCGGATGTACGCGGAAATGCTGCGCGACGGCCTGATTACCGATGAGAAGGAGTCGAAGGAGTTCGTGGGGACGATCGCGAGCGAGGCCGTGCGCCTCCAGCGCCTCATCGAGAACCTCCTCGAACTCGGCAAGGTTGAGTCGGGGAATCGCCGCTTCGCGCTGGAGCCCATGCCCCTGGACGTCCTGCTCTGCGAGGCGGTGGAGCGCGCGCAGTCCGGGAATTTCGGAGCCGGCTCGGTCCGAATCGTGCCGCCCCCTTCGGGATCGCGGGTCCTGGTGGATCGGGACGCGGCCACCCAGGCCCTGGCCAACCTGGTCCACAATGCGCTGAAGTATGGCGGAAGCCTGCCGGAGGTCGACGTGGAGGCCATCGCGGCGGGCGAGCGGGTGGTGGTCGAGGTGCGCGATCGCGGCCCCGGCATCGCGCCGGAGCACCGCGAGCGCATCTTCGCCCCCTACGTGCGGCTGGAGAATGAGGAGACGCGCACCAGCCAGGGCACGGGCCTCGGGCTCGCGCTGGTGAAGGCGTACGCCGAGGCTCTGAGGGGCTCGGTGGAGGTCATGGATCGCCCCGGGGGCGGCAGCGTGTTCCGGTTGTCGCTGGTGGGGGTCACGGAAGGAGACGCGCTTGAACGCGAAGCTTTTGATCGTCGAGGATGAGCCGGTCCTGCTCACGGGCCTGGAGGCGCTGCTGCGCACCCGCCGGTACCAGGTCGAGACGTCCGCTCGTGGTGATGAGGGCCTGGAAAAGGCGATGCAGGGCGATTTCGACCTCGTGCTGCTCGACGTGATGCTGCCTGGCCTGAGCGGCTTCGACGTCCTCAAGCGGTTGCGCGAGCAGGATTGCGAGGTGCCGGTCATCCTGCTGACGGCGCGGGGCGACGAGATGGATCGGGTGCTGGGCTTCGAACTGGGGGTGGACGACTACGTCACAAAGCCCTTCAGCCCCATGGAGCTGCTCGGCCGGGTCGCCGCCGTGCTGAAGCGGGCACGACCCGTGGAGAAGAAGCCGCAGGACGCCTCGGTCCTGCGTTTCGGTCCGGTCGAGGTCGACCTCGAACGCTATGCGGTGTCGGGCGCTCCGGACGCCGAGATGCCGGCCAAGGCCTTTGACATCCTGCGGGCTCTGGCACGCACGCCCGGAAAGGCGGTCAACCGCAACGACCTGATGGATGCCGTCTGGGGTGCGGATGAATTCCTCAACGAGCGGACGCTGAACAACCTGGTCGGGCGGATCCGGGCGGTGATCGAGGGGGACCCGCGGTCGCCTTCTTTCCTCAAGACCATCCATGGGGTCGGCTACCGCCTGGATCTCGGCTGATCGTGGGGACTTCCGTTCGTCCCTGATACCCTTCGGCGAACCCATCGGCTCACGCTGGCTGAATACCGGTTCGACGCCTAGAATAAGGGGAGCGCAGCGATGCGCCCGTCGCCATGCAAGTTTCAAGAACCGAAGTCAGGAGATGTCGCAATGCAATCAGTTCTGAACCCTTACATCAGCTTCAAGGACGATGCCCGCGAGGCCATGGAATTCTACCAGACCGTATTTGGCGGCAAGGTCGAATTCAAGACCTTCAAGGAATTTCATGCCTCGGAGGATCCCTCCGAGGACGACAAGATCATGCACTCCATGCTCCAAGCCGACAACGGCATCAGCTTCATGGCCGCCGACACTCCTAACCGCATGGAATACAATCCCGGTGCCCGTATCAGCATGACGCTCAGCGGCGACAATACCGAAGAACTCACGGGCTACTTCGACAAGCTGTCGGCAGGCGGCACCGATGTCATGCCGCTCAACCAGGCCCCGTGGGGAGCCTCCTTCGGCATGTGCGTCGACAAGTTCGGCGTGACGTGGATGGTGAATATCGCCGGCACGAAGTAACCGGAAACACCGCCAAACTAGCACAAAGGACGAAGTGGCCGCGCCTCGCACGGCCACTTCGTCATGGAGTAGTGGGACTCTTCGATCGGCCGATCGGGCCTCAACATGCTGCTACGCAGGGGGATAACGTTATCGGCCGGGACTTCACTTATCAGCATGCCTCTATCTCCCGGGATTTCGATCGATTGGTCCGTCGTGGACGTCATGAGGTTTCCCCGAGGGATGGACAAACGCGGGGCATCAGGAGACGGGTTGCCGCCTGCGAGCTTCCAGGTGTACCAGCAGCAACGAGACGTCCGCGGGGGTGACTCCCCCGATGCGGGCGGCTTGCCCGAGCGTCAGCGGTCGAACGCGAGTCAACTTGTCCTGGGACTCCCGCGACAACCCCGTCAGGGCGTGATAGTCGAGGTCCGCGGGCAAGGCCTTCTCTTCGAAACGCTTCAGGCGGTCGATCTGATCCTGCTGGCGCGCGATGTAGCCTGCGTACTTCACGGCGATCGCCTGCTGTTCCATCACCTCCGGGGCCTCGGAGCGGTTCCCCAGCGTCCAGACGAGATGGTGGGGAACGGGCGGGCGGCGCAGCAGGTCGATCAGGAAGTGCGTCCGGTCTATGGGCTCGCATCCGGCCTCGGTCAGCAGTCGGTTCGTTTCCTCGGTAGGCTGGACCTTGGTGGTCTCCAGCCAGGCCATCGCGGCCTTCATCGCCTCCGACTTCAACGTGAAGCTCGCCCAGCGGGCATCGTCGACCAGACCGATCTCGCGGCCGAGCGGGGTCAGGCGCTGGTCGGCGTTGCCGTGACGCAAGGTGAGGCGGTGCTCGGAGCGCGAGGTCAGCATGCGGTAGGGTTCGTTGATCTCCTTGGTGACCAGGTCGTCGATCAGGGTGCCGATGTACGAGTCCCGGCGGGCGAAGATCACCATCTCGCGGCCCAAGGCGCGACGCGCCGAGTTGATTCCCGCGACCAGCCCCTGGGCGGCCGCTTCCTCGTAGCCCGAGGTGCCGTTGATCTGACCGGCGGTGAAGAGGCCGGGAACCTTCTTGGTCTGGAGCGTCGGGTGAAGCTGCGTGGCCGGCAGGTAGTCGTACTCGACGGCGTAGCCCGCCCGGATCATGGTGACGTTTCGAAGGCCCCGCATGGTGCGAAGCATGGCGAGTTGCACGTCCTCGGGCAGGCTGCTCGACATGCCCTGAACGTACCATTGATCGGTATCGAGCCCCTCGGGCTCCAGGAAGACCTGATGGGAATCCTTGTCTGGGAATCTCGCGACCTTGTCCTCGATGCTGGGGCAGTAGCGGGGTCCGAGGCCTTCGATCATGCCGGTGAACATGGGGGAGCGGTCCATGCCGCCGCGGATCACGGCGTGGGTTTCGGGATTGGTCTGGGTGAGGTAGCAGGGCACTTGCGGAATCGGCTTCTCGGGCGGCATGAAGGAGAAGTGGAGGTCGCGATCCTCGCCCGGTGCCAGGGTGACCTCGTCGAAGGCGATGCTCTTGCCGTCGATCCGGGCGGGAGTTCCGGTCTTGAGGCGTCCGGTCTCGAAGCCCATGGCGAGCAGGCTATCGGTGAGGGTCAGCGCGGGGGCCTCGCCTACGCGCCCGCCCGGCGTGCATGACAGGCCGGTGAAGAGCTTGCCGCGCAGGAAGGTCCCGGTGGTGAGCACGGCGGATCGGGCGAGGATCTCGGTTCCGTCGGCGAAGCCAAGGCGCATCCCGCCGTCCTCGGTGCCTTGCATCGCCGTCACCAGGGCCTCGTGGAGGGTCAAGCCGGCCTGGCGTTCCAGCACGGCTTGCATGGCGAGGGCGTACTGTTTCTTGTCGGATTGCGCGCGCAGGGCCTGGACCGCGGGGCCCTTCGAGGAGTTGAGGATCTTGATCTGGATGGCGGTCCGGTCGGCGATTCTCGCCATCTCGCCGCCGAGCGCGTCGATTTCGCGCACGAGGTTTCCCTTGGCGGGACCGCCGATGGCGGGATTGCATGGCATCGAGGCGATGGTTTCGCGCGACCCCGTGACCATGAGCGTGCGGCAGCCGAGCCGAGCAGCCGCCAAGGCCGCCTCGCAACCAGCGTGACCGCCGCCTATCACGACGACGTCCCAGCGATCGGCGATGGCCTGGGAGCGCGGTGTCGATTCTGCCTTGCCAGCCAACGGGCCCCCTCCTCGAAAATCTTGCCTGCGGGGCCCGGGGCCCAACCCGAGCATTATATCTCCCCGGGCTTTCAGGGCAATGCGATCGCCCGCAAAAAGAGGCAGGCCCCTCATCGCGAGGGGCCTGCAATGCTACCGGGGTTTTGGACCATCGGATGATTGAGCCAGAGATCAGTTGCTCTCGGCAATTGTACTTAAGTCCTCACCGGGTAGGCTTACGCTTTCAATCAGTACGTCATATCCTTTTAAAGAGCCACCTTTCTATTCGATAGAACCGAAAGCAGTCTAAAAAAGGTCCTCCTTTCCGGATTATCACGGAAAAATACTGATAACAGGGAAGAAACATCGGCCACTTCGAGGGGCCTGTTCTCTGAGCGGCTTATTTGGCTCGCTCCGCGTCGTTTCTCTCCAAGAATCATATACCCAGGGATCCCGAAATATCGTGGGATCGATTCAATTTTTTGATTTTTTTTGAACCGGCTCGGCAAGCGGCTTTGAGCCGCGTTGACAAGCGTTGGGGGTTGGCTTAGAGTGAAAGGGTCAAATCAGACCTTTCTTGTCGGGTTTACCGCTTTAATGATTTACCTCGACCATCACGCCACCACCCCCGTCGACCCTCGGGTCCTCGACGCGATGCTCCCCATGTTCTCGACCCACTTCGGCAACGCCGCCAGCCGCAACCACGCCTTCGGCTGGGCCGCCGAGGAAGCCGTGGAGCAGGCGCGAAGCCGGGTTGCGCGGTTGATGGGCGTCACCGCCAAGGAGATCGTCTTCACCTCCGGCGCCACCGAATCCATCAACCTCGCCCTCAAGGGAGCCGCCGACATCTACGGCCCCAAGGGCCGGCATCTCGTCACCACCGCCGTCGAACACAAGGCCACCCTCGACACCTGCGCCCACCTCGAAACCCTCGGCTACCGCGTCACCGTGCTCGGAGTCGACGCGCACGGCCGGATCCGCCCCGAGGAACTCGCTGAGGCCCTGACCCCCGAGACGATCCTCTTTTCCTTGATTCATGGCAACAACGAGGTCGGCACCCTTCACGACCTCGCGCCGCTCGGCGCGATCTGCCGATCGCGGGGAGTGCTCTTCCACGTGGACGCCGCCCAAACTTTCGGAAAGGTCCCCATCGACGCCGATGCGATGGCCATCGATTTGCTCTCGGTTTCCGGCCACAAGCTCTACGCCCCCAAGGGCGTCGGCGCCCTCTACGTCCGTCGCAAGAATCCGCGCGTTCGCCTCGCCCCCCAGATTCACGGCGGGGGCCACGAGCGCGGCCTGCGCTCGGGAACCCTCAACGTCCCCGGCATCGTCGGCCTCGGGAAGGCCTGCGAGGTGGCCATGGCCGAGATGGACGAGGAAGCCGCGCGCGTCTCGGCCCTCCGCGATCGCCTCTACCACGGCCTCCTGGCCGCCCTGCCCGGCGTCGCGCTCATCGGTCATCCCCAGGAACGCCTGCCCGGAAACCTCAACGTCGCCTTCGAGGGAGTCGCCGGCGAGAACCTCATGAGCGGCTTCGTCGAGATAGCCGTCTCCTCCGGATCGGCCTGCACCTCCGCCAGCCTTCAACCTTCCCACGTGCTCACGGCCATGGGCATCCCCGCCGCCCTGATCCATGGCTCGATCCGCTTCGGAATCGGCCGCGGCACGACCGAAGCCGAGATCGATCGGGCCCTGGAAATCGTCATCGCGCAGGTTCGCAAGGTCCGACAGGGCATGCCCCTCGAGCCCGCCCGCTGAATCCCGCCCCTGACCGAAAGGATTCGCCATGCCCCGCACCCCCTTCCATGATGCCGAAGCGACCCTCGGGGCCACCTTCGACGCGGTCGCCGGCTGGCAGATGCCCCGACGTTTCGCCTCCCTGGCGACCGAGGTGGAAAACGCCCGACAGCACGGCGGCATCGTCGATCTCTCGAACTGGAGCAAGCTCAAGCTCAGCGGAGCGGACGCCGCCGCCTTCCTTCACAACTACACCACCCAGGATATCAAGTCCCTGCGCGAGGGCGAAGGCGTCCAGACGGCCGTGACCACCTGGAAAGGGACGATGATCGACCACGTCTTCGTCTACCGGCTCGAGGACGGCCTGCGCCTGATCGGCCACCCGGAAACGGCGCCGGCGATTCAGGGCGCGCTTGAAAAGTACCTCTTCGGAGTGGACGTGGAGATTGCCGACCTCACCGAGGAGCGCGGCATGCTCTACGTCTTCGGTCCCCAGGCCGCCTCGATCATGGAAGCGGCCGCCGGCGAGCCGCTCGCGGACTTGCCGATGCATGCCTCCCGCCTGGTCGCGCTCGACGGTGCCGACGGCATGGTGGCCCGGACCTGGCCGCTGGGGGGAGACGGCTTCATGGTCCTGATTCCCTCGGACCAGGCTCTGCCGGCTTTCGAGGCCGTTCGTTCGGCGGCCGCGGCGCAGCAGACGGGCTTCATCGGCTCGGAGGCGTTCGATCTCCTGAGGATCGAGGCAGGCATCCCGACCTTCCCGCAGGAAATCAACCAGGAGCGCAATCCCTGGGAGGTGAGGCTCGCGGATTCCGTTTCGATGAACAAGGGCTGTTACCTGGGTCAAGAGGTCATTGCACGGCTCGCCAACTACCGGAAGGTGCAGCGCCATCTGGTAGGGTTGAGTCTGACGGGGCCGGCGGAAGCGGGCCTTTCGCTGGTCGACGAGAACGGCAAGACCATCGGCCTCCTCACCAGCGTGGCCACGGCACCGGACGCGCTTCACCCCAGGGCGCTGGGCTTCGTCAAGGCGGACTGGGCCACGGCGGGCCGGAAGGTGCGGGTCGGCGATACCTCCGTGGTGGCCGAAGTTCAAGACTTGCCGTTCTGGAAGGGCCTGGGGGGTGGTGGCATCCCCCCCCGCCACGGTTGAGATGAAGTAGAGAAGGATCCCTCATGAAGCATCGAGTCGTTTGGTTCAAGGAACTGGTGGCCGGCATCCCCGTGGGCGCGGGCGAGCTCGCCGAGGACACCCTCAACGCATGGGACCTGGCCGAGGTCTTGCGCCTGGAGTTCGGCATCAACATGGAGGCCTACGTGCCGGTCGTCGATTCGCTCGACGAGCTCGACCCCGCGGACCTCTGCAGCCCCGAGCGCGCTTTGGAGATCGTCTCCGCGGAGCGGCTGGACGCCATCCGGGACCTGACGGTCAAGATCAAGGATCGCTACGGCATGCCGCGAGAGGTCAAGGGATCCGAGGTGGCATCCTGGCTGGAATCCTACCGGGAGCTGTGGCGTCAGGGGTACTCCGTCGTCAGGACGGCGAGCGAGTAATTTCTTCTCCGCATGTGGCGGCTAATGCTTGATTGACCCGATCGGATCCCCTGGGGGAGCCGATCGGGTTTGACGTTCAGGGGAGGGTTGTGGCGTCCGAGCGAGGTTTGGAGCAATGGAGCGACGATTGCCAACTTTCGGCCGACTGAATAGACTCCTGGCAGCAGAGCAAGAGCGAGCCCTTGGAAAGCTGGCCGAGCGCCCGCTACCCATCCGTCGGGCTCCCCTGCTGAGGAGGAATGATCATGCAAAAGGTGCTGCGATTCGGCTCTCTCGGGCTGGCCGCGACGATCATGATAGCCGCCTGTGTCCCGGCGGCGACCGTCCCGCCGAGCCCTTCCCCCGGCAATCCTGCCATGCAAGACCTGCTGCAGCCGGCTGCAGGTGAGGAGGACGTCGATCCTGCGTTCCCCTCGGACGTACAGCCGCTTCAGACCGCGCCTTCGGCCCCTCAGCCGCCGGTCACCGTCAAGGATCAGGGGCTCGTCTTGCCCTCCGGCGAAAGCCTCACGATGGACAGGCTCTATCAGGATCTCCCGCCCTCGATTCCCCAGGACGAGGCCTCGCAGTGGCTCGCTCCCATGCCGGGAGCGGTTCCGCAGGGATTCGGGCAGCCTCTGACGGGGGCTCCGGGCCCCTTGGGGCCTGACGGCTACGGGGCCTTTCCCGGCGCCATTCCCGACCTTCTGACCTACAACGCTCTGGCGCGCTGTCTCTACTTCCGCTATCAGAACTTCTACGTGCCCTATTTCCTGGTCGGCAACGCCTACTTCCCGTATGCCTACTCGCCCTACTACGATGACGCCCTGAGAGGCCTTTACGCCTACCCGTTATTCTACGGCTACGGCAACTACTGCTATCCCTACACCTTCCTGTCGTCGCGCTACCGTTACGGCTACCTGGACTGGGAGTACTACTGGCCGAGCTACCGCTCGCGCTATTCGCACCGTCGCTACCAGGATGATTTCCGGTCCTACCGGCGGAACTGGAACTCTGGAAACTTCCGGGGCTGGCTCACGGAACGGCGTCGGGATCGAGCGAGCGATGGCTGGCGCGAGCGGTTCCGCTCGAATCGGAAAGACCAGCCCCATGGGGGTCGTCCGAACATGGGTCCTGGAGAACGGCCCCACGGCGATCGCCCGAACATGGGTCATGGAGAACGCCCCCATGGCGATCTCCCGAACATGGGTCAGGGGGAGCATCCCCGAGCCGATCGCCCCCGCGTTGAAAAAGGTGAACGTCCGAGTCGGGGCCAGGACGGTTCCGAATGGAAAGGGCGACATGGCGACGGCGAGCGGCCCGACGTTCAGCGCCCGGAACGTCGGGAGCGGCCGGTCCGGACGGGAGAATCCAAGCAGCACCGGGGCGAGGAATACCGAGGAAAGGGCCGGCATGCTGCCGGCGAGCGAGGCGAGATCCGTGAGCGCCACGGCGAGCAGCAGGCCTCCCGTGGCGAGCGAAAACGGCATGCCGCTCAGGACGGCAAGCGCGGTGAAGGCCGGCGAGGCGGGCGCGACGAGCAGGACTAGATAGGGCTCTCGTTCAGGGCCTTGAACCTTCGATTCGAGGCGACCTTCGTAGCTCAAAGTGACCATGGCGCGCTCCCAGGCGAAGTCCTGCGAGCGCGTCATTGTCACTCAGCCATCATCGGGTCCTCGGTTTCAGTAGGTCTCGGCGTGCCAGCGGTGGGCTTTCTTGAGAGCCGGCAACATGGCCTCCCAGTCAGCTCCATGCCGATGGGCCATGTCCGCGAACGCCTCCTCGACACCTTTTTCCATGCCCTTGATGCCGCATAAGTACACGATGGCTTGGCGTTCGGCGACGAGCGGCCAGATGGCGTCCGCGTGCTCGGCCAGCCGGTGCTGGACATAGACCCGCTTGCCGTCGGCCGTTTGCTGTTCCCGGCTGATCGCGAGGCTCAGCTTCAGGGCGCCGGAGTCGACCAAGTGGCGAATCTCATCGTGGTAGAGGATCTCGGCGGAGGTGGGGACGCCGAAGAAGAGCCAGACGTCCCGCGGTGCCTGCGAGGGAGTTGCCGCGAGCTGCTCCCAGAAGGCCCGGAAGGGCGCCACGCCGGTGCCCGTGGCGATCATGACGAGCGGGATCGTGGGGTCCTCGGGGAGGAGAAAGGTGCGGCCCACCGGTCCGGTGGTCGCGATTTCCGCCCCGGGCTCCAGATCGCAGAGGTAGTTCGTGGTGATGCCCAACCGTTCTTCGCCGGACTCGGGGTCGGTGTACCGCACGCGCTTGACGCAGAACGAGACGGAATGTCCCTGCCCGTCGTCGCCTGCTCGCTTGGAGGCCACGGAGTAGAGGCGGAGCTGGTGAGGCTTGCCGGCCTCGCTCGTGCCGGGCGGGATCACTCCGATGCTTTGGCCTTCCAGGTAGCGGAAAGCGCCCTCGGTGTACTCGAGGACCAGGTGGCGAACGTCGCTGGGATGGTCCTCGGGGGTGAGGCGCTTTGTCGAGACGAGGGTCATGGCGAGCGGGGCCTGAGGCCGGAAGAGGTTGATGGGAATGTCGCGTTTGGCCTGGGTCGGGTTCGTCGTCGTATCCATCGGGCGTTACCTCCGGGGATCCGTCTCCCGCCGCGCCCGCGGCGAGTGCGTAGGTTCGGGGGGGGATTCAGTTTCTGGTTACTTGCCTAGCCTGAGGGGCCAGCGTGATTTTGCCAAACCTTCCGGTTGCCGGAAGGCGCGCACGCCATGGTACCCGTCAGGCATCGGCACGTGCAAGCAGGTTGCCGAGAAACGCGACGCGATCTCCAGAGGGACTCAGCCTATCGAGCCCGAAACAGGCAACCGCAGGACCGCGCGAATCACCATGTCCGCAGCCCGTTCGATGTCATCGGGAGTGGTGAACCGACCGAGGCCGAAGCGGATCGCCGAGCGGGCGATGGAGTCGGGGATTCCCATCGCCCGGAAGGAATGGGAGGGCTCCATGGATCCCGAGGAGCACGCGGATCCGGCCGAAACGGCCAGATCGGGGAGCCTCATCATGAGGTCGTAGCTGTCCTCGATGGGGAAGCTGACGTTGAGGTTTCCGGGCAGGCGCTCGCTCGGATGGCCGCTAAGGGTCAGTCCCGCCACGGCCTCGCTGAGGCGCTCGAAAAGTCGATTGCGAAGAAGGGTCAGGCGCTCTCCCTCCTGATCCATGTCATGAAGCGCCAACTCGCATGCCACCCCGAGGCCGACGATGCCCGGGACGTTGAGGGTCCCCGAACGCAGCCCCCGTTCCTGACCGCCCCCATCGAGGAGCGGTTCGATCGCGATGCGCGGGCGAAGCCTGACGTACAGCGCCCCCACGCCCTTCGGACCATGGAACTTATGGGCCGAGATCGAGCAAAGGTCTATCTTCGCCGCTTCGACGTCCAAGGGAACCTTTCCGGCGGTTTGAGCGGCGTCCACGTGAAACAGGACTCCGCGTCCCCGGCAGATCGCGCCGATTTCCCCGACGGGCTGAAGGGTACCGACCTCGTTGTGACCATGCAAGAGTGACACCAAAAGGGTATCCGGGCGGATCGCCGACTCCACGTCCTGGGGGCTGACCCTGCCTAGGCAATCGACCGGCAGGCGGGTAACCTCGAAGCCCTGGGCTTCGAGACGTGCGCAGGCATCGAGCGTCGCCTTGTGCTCGATCATCGAGGTGATCAGGTGACGGCCTCCGGAAGCGTTCGCCTTGGCGATTCCCTTGAGGGCCAGGTTGATGGCCTCGGTGGCCCCCGACGTGAAGAGGATCTCGCGTGGGCTCCGGGCGCCAATCAGGTTGGCCACCTGACGGCGTGCGGTCTCTACGGCCTCGCTCGCGAAGGATCCGGGGGAATGGTGGCGACTGGCCGGATTTCCGCAGTGCTCGGTGAAGAAGGGGAGCATGGCTTGCACGACCCGCGAATCCGTAGGCGTGGACGCCTGATGATCGAGGTAGATCATGGGGATGGGGGAACCTCCTCAATCGGCGGGACCGACATGGGGCAGACTTCGAGGCATTCGAGGCAAGCGGTGCAGCGAGCCGAGTCGACGCTGAACCCCGCTTCCAGGGAGATGGCTTTTTCAGGGCAATGATCGCGGCAAACTCCGCATCCGTCGCAATCGAAAGCCAGGTTCAAAGCCTTGTGAACGAGGTCGGGCAGGACGCGATCGGACGCGTCTCTCATCGTGAGCTTGAAGACGTAGTCCCCCTCGATGCCGGAGGCATAGAAGCGACCAGGGATGTCCATTTTGATCAGCGGACGGGGGAAGTCCGGAAAGTACCGGACTTCCCCGAAGGGGCGCATGAAGTGACGCAGGGTGCGGGGGAGCGGCTGGTCCGCCTCGAACTGGTAAATCAACCGTTTTTGACAGTCCCGCTTTAGGGCGAGGTCGAACCAGCTCTCCATCTATTGCGTGTGGATAGACAGAAGGTCCCGAGAGGCCACGATCCGGCAGTGGGGGTCCCCCTTGGCGGCGCACATGATCTCTTCCGCGCCGAAGCATCCGGGAGCGTTGAAGGAGGTCTCGTAGAACTCTTGGGTCAGGGCGGGCTTCTTGGCGATGTCGATGTGGTAGATCAGGTTCATGATGCCTGCGACCCCGCCGCGGGCCAGGTAGCACTTGCACCGGTCAGCGATTCCGAATTCCTTGAGGTGTCCCACCGACTCGTAGGACCCATGGATGTCGATGACGAGCTTTGCGTTGGCCTGCAGCTCATGGACCTTCCACTTGCCCCAGCCCAGCGCGTTGATGACGGCCACGATTCCGGGAACCCAGTCCTCCCGGGTATCGAGCATGGGCTGCACGACGGCGCCCCATTCATCCGACTGCATGATGCCGCCGAAGGTGTTGAACGCGCAGACATGCCCGGCTTCGACCAGCAACGGGGCCGCAATATCGCTGGAATCGTCCCCGATCGCCTTCTGCAGGGCCCGTTCGAAACGGTAGGAGATCTTGTTGTAGTAGTCCGCGTACATGCGCGTCAAGACGACGCCGAAGGCCGGAATGAAACCCTGTTCATTGCCGTTGAGGGGAAGGGTGGCAACCGCGGCGATGATCGCGTTCTCGTCCACCCGGGTCGCAAAGCTCGCCATTACTTTACCTCCACGCTGAAGTTACAGCAGTCTGCGCCAGCTGCCGCGCAGGACGTTTCCGTGCTGCGGTACATGTCCAGGGGCCGTCCGTAGGCGGCGGCGAGCGCACCGGCGATGTAACCCGCCACGAAGTAGCATCCGGGGGTCTCTCGCGGGCCAAACTTGGAAGTCCATCCCAGCGCGTAGTGAGAATGCGGAGCCACCGCGGTTCCGCCCTGGTCACCAAGCTGAGCCAGGTCCACGGTGCCGAAGCCGCAGGTCTTGAACATCTCCGCGGCGATGGCGAGGCGCTGCTGAGGAGCGACGACCTCGGGATGGGCCAGGTAATACTCGGTCATCTGCTCGAAGGCGACCTCGGCGGCGGCATCGGTCAGAATGGCCGTGGAATCGACGTAGGAAGGGTCTTCGATCGTCTGCTGAAGAAAGGTGTTGTAGTGATGGCAGTGGAAGACCATCGGCTGACCGTAGACTTGCGCAACCGCCATCTCGAGATCGAAATCAACTTTAAAATCTAGCAAGGGCATGCAATCCTCCGAAAATCCTAGATGGTCACTCCGAGTTCCCGGGCAATTAACACGGCTCGCGCCGCCAGGGCGGCATCCGACACCCTGTCGGCAATCAGCTTGTTGATGTCCTTTCCAAGCTTCAGGGATAGACGTTGCAGCGCAATGGCGCCCTTCTGGGCTTTGACGATGTCTGCGACCTTCTGAAAGTCCATGGTAAAGTCACTTCCTTTCTAACAGAATGGGACCTTGCATCGCGGGGAACAATAGCGTTCTCCTCATGATCGTGCGTCGAATGCCATCGGTCGGTTAGATTGGCGGGGATGACTCGAGTACGGTGACCTGGCAGGCGCGAGGCCATGACGTGTTGCCGATGGCGCTCTCTCGGGAGGCCCCTTGGACGGTGTCCATGGTAAAGTCCGACAATACGGAAGGGCTGCACATCAGGTTTCTACCCGGCGGGTCCGGAGCAAGCCGGAAAACTTCTTGGTCGCCTTTGGCGAACGCACGGCAAGCTTTCTAAGCTTGCCGGATTCACCGGGTGATCAGAGGGTTCTGGATTCACCAAGCCAGCTATACCCATGTTTTTGGATGACCTATCCACTTGCGCGCGGCTTCAACTCTCTGCCTTGCCTCGATAGCCTGGCTCCGAAGGCATGTCGGGGCCAGGCTATCGATCGCCGTGCGCGGACGGATCCGCGAAGAACCGCCCCAGAGGGGGCAATAGGTCGGGGCTAGAAGGTGTACTCGACTCCGACGAAGGGGATGAAGGGCAATCCGGCTTGTTCCGTGGGAGCGTTGAAATTCGAGTAGTCCGTTTCGTACGCGTAGCCTATCACCTGCTTTTGGTTCAGCGCGTTGAGCACGTCGACGTAGTAGTTGGCTTCGCGCCAGAAGAACGCGCCCTTGTGCTCAAAGCGAAGGTCGAGCTGGTTCGTGTCCGGTAGCCGCTTGGAATTGCGCACGCCGCGAACGGGGAGCCAGTCCAAGGTCGTCGGATTTTGGGTTCTGCCGACATAGGGGGTATAGGGAGTGCCGCTCATGTAGCGCCACTTCAACCCGCCTTTCCAGCCCATCGGCAAGGGATAGTCCACCAGCAACGTCGCGACATGAGGCTGGGAGTACTCATAGTTGTAAATTGGCGCTCCTGGGGCGTCCCAGCGCTTGGACTGACTGACTGAATACGATAGCTGACCTGAGACCCCCTCGATGCGTCCGAGCACGGGGAGATCGAAGCCCGCGGGCTTGAAGTTGGAAGAGATCTCGACTCCACGTGTATAGCCGGCGCCGGTGTTCAGGTAATTCGCGACCGGATCAGGGGCGGCCAGCTGATCGAGCTGTTTGTGGTAGATCTCGAGTTTGCCCATGAGGTGATCGCCGAACTGGCGCTCGATGCCCGCCACGCTGTGCATGGCGTGCTCATAGTCGAGCTTTGGGTTGCCGAAGCCCGATGACGACTTTTCGTTGAACAGGAAGCCGTAGTATTGCCCCCAACCCAGTCGCAGCGTCGTGCGGTCATCCGCTTGATAGGCAAGACCGAGCCTTGGCGAGAGGGCGGACTTCCCTGTCTTGGTCATGCGGTCTTGTCGCAGGCCAAGGGTCAAGGTCAGCGGATCGATGGCTTGCCACTTGTCTTCCACGTAATACGACAGCATGCCGAGGTCGTAGGCGTCGTCGACCTTGATCCGCGGGATGTCGCTCCACTTCATGCCGGCATAGGCATCCGGCGGATTGGGGGGCGCGGGGAAGTCGGAGGCGATCTTCACGTTCGCCGACTGGTAGCGGACGCCAAGCCCCATCTCATGCCCCTCGGCCACGCGCAGGGAAAGGTCTTCCCGGACGTTGAGGATGCTCGTGTCGATGTCGAGATTGGACTGGGGAACGATGCCGATGTGGGTGCCATAGGTATTTCGTGCGATCGTCAGCTCGCTCGCGATCCAATCGGCCATGCTGGATTTCCAGGAGACGCCCTGGATGCTCGAGTCCTGTCCGGTGCGGAAGGTGTCGATACCGGAATCGGCCGAAGCGGAAGCTGGAAGCTTGACATCCATGAAGTCGTCCAGTCCGAAGGCCAAGGCCGTGATCGTGTTGCGCTGATCCGGTCGCCACTGGACTCTTCCCATGTAGTCGTGGAAGCGTGGGAAGGCGGTGAAGTCCGGCAGCATCTTCCCGATCAAGAGGTCGATATAGGAGCGACGTCCGTTGAGGCTGAAGCTCAGGTTGTCCGCGAGGGGGCCTTCGAGGAACAGGCTGCTCCACATCAGGTTGGTGTCGAGTGTCCCCCCGATGCGATCGGTCCTCGGGGGGCGGCTTTCCAGCTCGAAGATCCCGGCCGTGGCGTTGCCGTACCGGGCGGGAAAAGCCCCCGTGTAGAGGTTGAAGTTCTCGACCACGTCGCTGCTGAGGGCACTGGTGATGCCGCCGAAGTGGAAAGGGTTTCCGATCTCGAAGCGATCGAGGTAGAACGCGTTGTCGCTGGGGCCTCCGCCGCGCACGGTCGGTGCGCTGCTCATGGGCCCGGCGGGGGTCACTCCGGGCATGTTCGTGGCGGCCTTGAGGGGGTCGCGCATGGCTCCGGGGATCTGCTTGAGCTCCTCGCGCCCGATGGTCGTCTGGCTGACGTTGGGGCGCTTGAGGGTGGGGGCCTGGGAGCTGACCTTGACTTCCGCTCCTTCATAGACCTTGGAGGTGAGTCCGATTTCCAGCTTCTTGGCGGCCTCTCCGACGGTCAGGGTCAGTTTCTGAGGGGAGTACCCCGAGCGTTCGACCAGAAGGCTGTAGGTTCCGGGCGGCAAGTCTCCCAGGTTGAAGGTTCCGCCCTTGCCGGACGTTTCTTGGCGCCTTGACGCTCCGAGCACGGTGAGGGTGACTTTGGACAGACCTTCTTCGGTGTCCTTGTCGATGACCTTGCCTGTCACGGTCGCGGCCAGCGCCGGCAGTTGGGTCATGCTGCAAAGCGAGAAAGCTGCGGCCAGTGCGAGAATGTTACGGCTTCTGGGGTTCATTTTTCGGTTCCTTCAGTAGTGGGTTCGCTGAGGCTAAAGGTGAAGGGGTAGCGCATGGTGACCGCGACGCGTTCGTCGTCCTTGATCGCCGGCGTGAAGCGGGTGCCGCGGATCGCGGCAATGGCGGCTTCGCTCAGGCTGGGATGGGCGCTCTTGAGGACCCGGATCTCGACGACCTTGCCGTTGGCGTCCACGTCGAGCTCCAGGATGACCTTGCCTTCGATGTGTCCGATCTTGGCAAACTCAGGATAGATCGCCTGGATTTTCGACTTCGGAACGGGGGCGAAGTCGGCTTCACCCGTGGGCAAAAACGTCTGTTCCTCTTCTCTCGGGGGAGGAGCGGTTGGCTCAGGGGACGGGATGGCTTGGGGATCGGCCATCAAGCTGTTGCCTTCCTGAACGGCCATGTCGCCGACGGTGTTGCTCTTGTCCACTCCGAATATCCGAGGAGGCGCGATCCGGGGAGGCGCGGGCTTGGCCTGGGACGTTCTGGCGAGGGGCTTCTTGGCCTGTTCGAGAGGCTTCGGCGGTTTGGGGGGAGGCGTTGGGGGGAGCGCGGGGGGTTTGGGTTTTTGGACCACGGCGATGTCGATCAGGCGTTTGGCCGGAGCCTCTGTGGGCATGTGGCTGCCTGCCACGAAGAAGAGGGCATGCCCGCCCGCCGAGACCGCCAGCGTGATGAGCAGAGCGCGACCACTCATGGCGCCTCGACGGAGAAGGCGATCTTGCTGACGCCGGATCCCCGCACCAAGTCGAGCAGGTGGATCACGGATCCGTGATCGACGGCTTTGTCGGCGCTGAGCACCACCTGAAGATCCGGCTGGGACGCCGCCTTGTTTGCGAGGGTTTTCTGGAGGTCATGTTCTTGAATGGGGCGATCGTTGAGGTAGATCACCCGATCCTTTCCCAGGGTGATTCCGAGGGTCTGGGACTGGGTCGCTTCGGTATTCGAGGCTTTCGGCAGGGAGACGCTCATGTTGGGCTGCGCGATCACGTAGGACGTGACCATGAAGATGATCAGGAGCACCAGGGAGACGTCGACCAGGGGAGTGACGTTGATGTCGGTGATGCCTGCCTCGTCGAGTTGTGACTTACCGGCCATGGGTGAGGGCCCCGCGTCCGGGCATGTTCTCGACGCCCGTGATGAGCAGGCGGCTGGCATTTTCCATGCGGGCCACCTGGATCTTGATCAAGCGAAGAAACAGGTTGTAGGCGATCACGGCGGGGATGGCGACCATGAGGCCGACCGCCGTCGCGATCAGGGCTTCGGAGATGCCGGCCATGACGAGCTTCGGTCCGGCCGTTCCCCCGATGCCGAGGTCGTTGAAGGCCTTGATGATGCCGAGCACGGTGCCGAAGAGTCCGATGAACGGTGCGTTGTTGCCGAGCGTTCCCAGAATGACGAGGTTGCGTTCGGCGGCGATCCGCTCCGTGAGGACCTGGTTTTCCATGGCGCGTTCCCGGACCGGGATCCCCGCGGTCTCTTGGGCAAGCCCGGCCAAGAAGGTACGGGCCACGGGGGTCTTGGCCTCGTCGGCATAGGCGACGGCATGATCCCAGTGTCCGTTGGATAGTGAGGCCAGGACCTGATCCTGGAGGCGCTGGTCGTGGCCGCGTTGCCGCCAGAAATAGACGCAGCGTTCGAAGATCACGGCGAGGGATAGCACCGAGCAAGCGATCAGGAAGTAGAGTACCCAGGTTCCTCCGCTAAGCGCCAGAGTTTTGAGCAGTCCCAGGTTTTCCATGGTTGGTTTTCCTTTCAATTGGGGCGGATGATTGATCGGATTATGGGGGTTAGGCGATAACGGCAACGATCACGTAACCCCCGGCAAAAGTCGGAGTTCCAAGCAATCCGCCAGCCGGATCGCTTCTTTCCGACGTCGCCGCCGGGTTTTCGACCCCGACGCGCGGGGCTCGCATACGGGGGCGAATCGCGAGCGGACATGAAATCGCCGGGATCGGAAAAGGATTGATCCTCAGTGGAGGCTGGTTCTTGCTCAAACCTAACTCCTGACAGGATAACAGCCCTTTGCATCCTCTCACGATCCCACGCTTGAACGCCTTGGTCAAGTTCCTGGAAGCCGATTTCGAGGCTGTCACCACCTTCTTTCACCGGGGGCCTGCGGCTGCATCCAGGCTAACCAATGATTGTTTCGGTATTTTTTCAGCAACCTATTGGCTCGCTTGCCAGAAAAATCCAGAGCTTAATCCGTCCTTTTTCTGATTTTTACCGGAAATGGGATCGATCCGGCGATAATTCCGAGGACGGGATTCTGAAGGGAGTAGGCATGATGGATGGTGTGACGCTCAATCCGAAAACATCCGAGGCGAAGATCGCTTTCCCGAGAGTCGCGGATACGCCTACCGCCATGCGCCACGCCGATCTCGGGAGCGACGTCTTTGTTCGCTCGTCGGGCCCCGAGGCGGAGGCCCAGAAGATCGCAGCCTTGATCTCGGAAGTGGCGCTGGAACTCAAGGGGATTCAGCTGGCGGATTCGCCTGACGGCGTGACGCTTCCCTTGTCGGCAGGTCAGTTGAGTTTGGCGTTGCCCGCCCAGGCTTCCGGCACGGCCGTGCCGGTGAGCCGGGTCGATCTTCGCCTCAACAGCGGACGATATGCGGTCGACTTTACGGTCTCGCAGGACGGCACCTTGAAGATCCGCAGTTTTTACAGGGACGGCCAATCGGCTTCGGTGCTGCTTCGCGAGGCCCTCAAGGACAAAATCAGCGAGGATCCGATCCTCTGGGGGAGCCTCACCCTGCTGGCGGCGACCGGTGCCGTCGCCGCGGCGCACCACTACGTGAGCCGCACGGGTGACCCTCTCAAGTTCGACGTCCTGGATACCACCGTGATGGAGCATGGACCGTGGTCGCTTCGCGCCAAGGTCGGTGCGGAGCTCACGGGGGATGATCGCTTCATGCGGGCCGCCGGAGCGGGAAGCTCGGTGGTTTACCAGGACGGGCGGCTCAGGACCGAGGTCGGTGCGCGCTACAGCCGGGACCAGCAGTGGGAAGCCGAGGCCTCCGCGTCCTATGCCATCTCCAAGAACGTCGAAGCGAGGGCGAATGCCCGTTACCGCAACGATGACTACCAGGTGGGCATTTCGATCGAATCCAAGTTCTAGCCCTCAAGTCAGGGCTCCGCGGCCTCTTGCCTTCTCGAGAAGGGCCTGCGAGCATGGAGGCTGAAAGGAATCCTGCCATGCCGAAAGACGTCCAATCTCCCCTGCGGGTGCGTTACGCCGAGACCGATGCCCAGCGCGTCGTCTATCACTCCAACTACCTGGTCTACTTCGAGGTGGGGCGTGGGGACTTCCTGCGCGCAGCGGGCGTGGACTACAACGCCATGGAGGCTTCCGGAGCCTTCGTGGTGGTGGTCGAGGCCAACGTGCGCTACCACGCGCCCGCCCGCTACGACGACGAACTCGTGGTTCATACTCGGCTGGACGAGGTCCGCACGCGAAGCATGCGCTTCGCGTACCGGGTGACGCGGGGCACGGGGGATTCGGAGACGACCATCGCCTCGGGCTGGACCGCTCACGTGGTGGTCAACCGGGAGGGGCGGCCCGTTCCGCTTCCGCAGTCGTTGCGGAGCGCGATCGCCGACGCGGGCCTCGCCCCGCCGGATTCCGATGCGGAGCCCGACTTCAAAGGGGATGCCGTCATCTCCCCCCAGGCCTAGCGCTTCCGGCGCGGGCTGCCGGACAGCTGGGACAGGGCCCGGACCTCAGCGGCGGTCAGGTTCCGCCACTGCCCCGGCTGCAGGTCGCCTAGTGAGACCGGCCCCAAGGCGATGCGGTAGATCCGGAGGGTGGGGTGGCCCACCGCCGCGGTCATGCGCCGAATCTGGCGGTTCCGGCCCTCTCGCAGCTTCACCTCGAGCCAGGCGGTCGGCACGTTCTTGCGAAACCTCACCGGAACCGGTCGTTCGGGCAGGTCCGGCTCGGCATCGAGCCGTCGGATCTCGGCAGGAAGGGTCCTCACTCCCTGGATTTCCACTCCCGAGCGCAGGCGCTCCAGGGCTTCCTCGGCGGGAACGCGCTCGACTTGCACCAGGTAGGTCTTGGGATGCTCGTACCGCGGATCGGTCAGGCGGTGGGATAGCGGCCCGTCGTCGGTCAGGAGCAGAAGGCCCTCGGAGTCCTGATCGAGTCGTCCGACCGGATACACTCCCGGTATCGGCACGTAGCCCTTCAGGGTTTGGGTGGGATCGTCCCCCGAAAACTGAGACTGGACGCCGTAGGGCTTGGATATCATCACGTAGCGCATCGTGTCTTCATGCTAGAGCATTTTGCCGGCGCGATCCAGCGCGAATTCATCGCGAGAGGCTGCGTTCGTCCTGAAAGAAGAAATCCCCCCCGGGACGGCGCCGCCGTCTCGGGGGGGATTCGACTAGGTCCGGGCTTAGCCCACTTCGACGGTTTCTACCACCGCGGTGCGGGTCTTGGGCCCCGCGCTGTGGAGGAACTTCTTGCGGAACCAGGTTCCGAAGTCATCCATGATCGAGAAGCCGACCGGAACCACGACGAGCGTCAGCAGGGTCGAGGTGATGAGTCCGCCGATCACGACGATCGCCATGGGGTAGCGGAACTCCGAACCCGCACCCAGCTTGGCAGCCATGGGAGCCATGCCCATGACCATGGCGGCCGTGGTCATGAGGATGGGCCGCAGCCGGACCGGGCCCGCCTCCAGCAGGGCCTCGATGGTGCCGTAGCCCTTGTCCTTGAGGGTCAGGGTGTAGTCCACCACCAGGATGGCGTTCTTGGTGACGATGCCCATCAGCATGATCACGCCGATCATCGCCATCATGCCGAGTTCCGTCTGAGTCATCATCAACGCGAGGAAGGCTCCCACGATCGACAAGGGAAGGCTGAACATGATCGTGAAGGGGTGGATGAAGCTCTCGAACTGCACCGCCAGGATGATGTAGACGAAGACGATGGCGAGTCCCAGGGCTCCGAGGAGTCCCGTGAAGCTTTCCTGCATCTGCTCGGCGTCACCGCCTTGGACGACTTCGATCGCGTCGGGCAGCTTCAACTCCCGCTGGAGTTCCGCAGCGACCTTGGAGGCCTCGCCGGTCGAGACTCCCGGCATCAAGTTGGCGAGGATGTTGACCACGCGGGTGCGATCCTCGCGACGAATCGACGAGACTCCGGAACCCACCTGTTCGCTGACGACGGCCGAGACCGGGACCAGACCGTGCGATCCCGGCACGGTGAGCGCCTTGATCGCCGAGAGGGTCTCGCGAGCCTCGGGGGTGACTTGCATGCGGATGTCGAGCTCGTCGTTGCCCTGGATCATGGTTCCCACGAGATCCCCCGTGGTGGCGAGCCGCAGGGTATGGGCCAGGCTCGCGACCGAAACTCCCTCGGCCGCCGCGCGGGCGCGGTCGACTTGGAGCTGGATCTCCGGACGGGTCAACGAAAGGGAGGTATCCACGTCGGTGAAGAGATCCGAGCGGCTGCGAAGCATGTCGGCCATTTTCTCGCCGTAATTCCGCAGTTCGTCGAGATCCTCGCCCTTCATGGCGATGTTGATCGGAGTGTTCATTTCGCTGCCGCCGCCCACCATGCCGACGATCTGGATCTTGGTCCGGGCTCCCGGGATGGCGGCGACCTCGCGCCGGATCTTCTCGGCGAGCTCCTTGTCCGAGATCTGACGTTCATGCTTCTCCACGAGCTGGACGCCCAGGGTGGCGAAGTCGATCGCGTCGCGTCCCCCGATGGTGGTGAAGACGTGCTCGACCTCGGGATGCGCCATGACCATGGCGACGACCCGCTTGGACATCTCGCCCGTGTCCGTCAGGACCGAGCCCTTGGGGAGCTGAACATGGAGGTTGAATTCGGCGCGGTCGGCGTTGGTCATGAAGCTCTTCGGGATGAAGGGCACCAGGGCGATGCCGAAGACGAAGGAGGCCACGGCGAGCGCCATCACCTTCCAGCGATGCTTCAAGGACCATTCGAGGATCTTCCGGTAGGGCTTGGCCAGCGGGAAGGAGGTCTCGGCGTCCGCGCTCATGCCGCCCTTGCCGTGGGCAACCTTGAGGAAGCGCGCGGAGATCATCGGGGTGATGGTCCGAGCGACCAGGAGCGAGAAGAGCACCGCGAACGCGACGGTGAGGCCGAATTCCCGGAAGAACTGGCCGATCATGCCCGTCATGAAGGCGACGGGAACGAAGACCGCCACGATGGTCAGGGTGCTGGCCGTCACGGCCAGCTGGATCTCGCCGGTGGCGTTGATGGCGGCTTGCAGCGGCTTTTCTCCGCGCTCCATGTGCCGGTAGATGTTCTCGAGGTCGACGACCGCGTCGTCCACCACGATGCCGACCACCAGGGTGAGTGCCAAGGTGGTGAGCATGTTGAACGAGAAGCCCATCAGGTCCATCGCCCAGAACGTCGCGATTAGCGAGATGGGGATGGCCATGCCGCCGATGAGGGTGGCGCGCCAGTTACGCAGGAAGAGGAAGAGGATCAAGACGGCCAGGCCGCCCCCGATGAAGAGGTGCTCCCAGACCGACATGTTGGAGTCGCGAATGTACTCCGAGGAGTCCTGGACGGTGGTTATCGTCGCGCCGGGAGGTAGGGTCTGCTTCAGCTTGGCGAATTGCGCCTGGACGTTGTCGGCCACCTTGACGGTGTTGGCGCCCGATTGCTTGAAGAGCGTGAACATGATCGCGGGCTCGTTGTTGACGAAGCTCAAGGAGCGCGGCTCCTCGATGCTCTGCCAGACGCGCCCGAGATCGCCGATTCGAACCCTGGCTCCCGAAGGGGTGGAAACCTGGAAGCGGGAGATATCCTCGACCGATTGGAACTTGCCCATCGCGCGCAGCGAGAGCTCCTGTCCATGTTCGGTGATGCGCCCGCCGGGAAGGTTCATGCCGTCCGATTTGAGCGTCTGGTAGAGGCCCGCGACGGAAAGCCCGTAGGTCTTGAGACGGGTGGGATCCAGGTCGACGTGGATCTCCTTGACGTGGCCTCCCAGCAGATCCACCGAGCCCACGCCGTCGATGCGCTCGAGCTTGGGCTTGAGCACGTCGTCGACGTAGTCGGTGAGCTGCTGGGTCGACTGCGGCCCGTTGATGGCGTAGCTCGCGATGGGCTTGCTGGTGGGGTCGAAGAGCAGGATGGTCGGCTCCATGATGTCCTTTGGCAGGGTGGCCCGGATCATGGAAATCTTCTCGCGAACATCCTGCGAGGCGACCTTGTTGTCGACTTCCAGCTTGAACTGGGCGACGACGGTCGACAAGCTCTCGCTCGAGTAGGACTGGATCGTGTCGAGCCCGTTGATGGCGGAGATGGCCTCTTCGACAGGCTTGCTGATCAGCTCCTCGACCTCGGCGGGGGCGGCTCCCGGATAGGCCGTAGTGACCACGACCACCGGGAACTCCACGTCGGGGAAGAGGTTCATGTTGAGCCGGCTCAGCCCCATCCCGCCGAGGATGATGAGGATGGCCATCAGCATGGTGGTGGTGACGGGGCGGCGAATGAAGATCTCGGAGAAGTTCATGGGCTATCTCCGCACGATCGAGGAGCCGTCCTTCAGGAAGGCGCCCCCTTCGACCACGACCGGCATGCCGGTCGAAAGGCCCGAAAGGACTTCGACCCGGGAACCCTCGCGGATACCGGTCTTGACGGTGATCCGCTTGGCCTTGCCACCCTCGTCCAGATAGACGAAGGCCTCTTCGCCTTCGGTCATCACGGCTGCCGTCGGAACGACCATGCTCTGGCGTTTCCGGGTCTCGATGGTCCCCCGGACGAACATGCCGATCTTCAGCGTGCTGCCTCGTCCCAGGTCGATCTTGGCCTTGATCTGGCGGGTCTGGGGGTCGACCGAAGGACTGACCTCGCGGATCTTGCCGATGAAGACCTCGCCGGGGAAGGCGGCGGACTCGACCCGGACCGGAGCTCCGAGCTTCAGGTGCGACATCTCCTGCTCGGGGACGTTGACCTGAAGCTCGAGCGGACCCGCTTCGGCGATCGTGAACAGCGGGTTGCTCGGCATGGCCATGACGCCGACTTCGGCCGTCCGGTCGATCACGACGCCCGAGATGGGCGAGGTGACGGTGGCGTTCTCGCGCTGCGTCTCGAGCAGCCGGATGGACGCCTTGATCTGCTTGGCTTGAGCCTCTGCGACTTTGAGTTGCGTGAGGGCGGTCTCGTACTGCTGCTGGCTCACCGCGCCCTGATCCACCAGGGTCCGCATGCGATCCAGGTTGCTCCTGGCGTTCTCGAGGTTCGCCTGGGCGGTCTGCAGCGAGGCCTTCTGCTGCTGCATCTGCCACTCCATCTCGGGGCTCTCGATCATGGCGAGCGTCTGGCCGGACGTCACGGAAGACCCCTCTTCGACCTTCACCGAGAGGATCCGCCCCGCGAGCTTGGGGAGAATCTTCACCTCGGAACGGGCGGCGATATTGCCTTCGACCACCAGCGGAATCGAGACATCGCCCTCCTCGGCAGTGGCGACGGAGACCGAAATGGCCTGGCCTTGGGCCTTTTCGGCGTCCGATTGTTTAGGCTCGCCCTTCTGGCAACCGACGACGCCGGTCACCAGCAACGGGACGAGACCCCAAGCGATACGCTTCACGACGCGCTTCCTTTCTTGGCTAACACGGTTTGGAGTTCCAGACCGAGGGCCTGAGTCACCCGCAATTCCGCGGCTTGGACATCATACTTTGCTTGTACGAGATTGCTTTGCGCCTGGGCGAGCGAGGTCTGGGCATCGATCACCTCGAGCCCGGTGCCCACTCCGGCCTGAAACCGGACCTGGGCGAGACGGTAGCCTTCGGCGGCCGAGGCTACCCCCAATTGGGCGATCGCCACCCGATCGACGGCCTCGGATCGCGCGGACATCGCGTTCTGGATGTCCAGCGCCACCTGCCGGCGAATCGCTTCCAGTTGCTGAAGATCCTTGGCGACTTCCACCTTGGCCTGATTGATCTTGGCCTCGGTCTGGTTGCCGTTTAGCAAGGTCCAGCTGATCGAAGTCCCCAGCAGGTAGTAATTGGATCCGCCGGGCTGGTACGAGTACTGCCCGAGCCCCGCCACCGTGGGCAGGTAGGCTCTCCCTTGCAAGGTCACGCTGGTCTCGTCCATCGCCTGCTTCAGGCTGATTTGCTGGACCTCCAGGCGGTTCGCGATCGCCGTGTCATACGTGTCGGCACTCACCCGAACCGTCGGCAACGCCAAGCTCTGCTCCAGCGAAACGCCCATGACCGAGACGCCGAGCGATGTCCCCAGCGAGAGGCGGGCCATCTCGACTCCGGCCTGCGCCCGGGAGTATTGTCCCTGGATGTTCGCCAGCTGGGTCTGCGCTTGCAGCACCTCGAAGCGGGTCCCGACCCCGCTCCGTTCCCGGATCGTGGCCTGTTCGACGTGGGCCTGAGCCTGTTCGAGGGCCACTCGGGAGACATCGAGCAAGCTCTGTGCCCGCAGGACGCCCACGTAGGCGTTGGCGGCCTCGAACTGGGCCCGCCGGCGCACGTTGACGATCTCCACCCGCGCCAGGTCCCGGCTGATGTCGGCCATCTTAAGGCCGTCGCGGGTCCGGAAGGCATCGAACAAGACCTGGTTGGCACTCAGCTGAACCTGGGCCATCGTGCTTCCGCCGCCGCCGAGGCCTCCCAGACCCCCGAGGCCTCCCAAGGAACCCAGGCCGCCGCCGAGGCCTCCCAGGCCTCCCAGGCCTCCCATGCTCAGCGAGCCGGCGCCGGATCCGCTTCCGAGCATCTGGATCGAGTAGGCGCTGGTGCTGAGACTGACCTGAGGAAAGGCGCCGCCCACGAGTTCCTCGACCCGGGCCTCAGCCCCTTCGAGGCCGGCCTCGGCCGAGCGGACGCTGGGGGCGTTGCGCTCGGCGATCCGGATGGCTTCGACGAGGGTGAGGCGATCGTTCGCCGCCGCGGGCCCAGTGGGGCCGAGCACGAGGATCATCGGGCTCAAGCTGAGGGCCGTGAGGCCCGCGATGAGGCTGCGTAGGTTCATTGCCGCTCCTCCGGTCGCTCGGGCCGATAGGTGACCCCGAGGCCCCAGACGTCCGAGGTCTCCGTGAAGCCGCCGCGCCACGCGTGGTTGGCGTAGGTCAGTTCGGCGCGAACGGTGGGCATGACGCGGAAACCCACGCCGACCTTGAGGTCGAGGCGGTTGGAGGCTCCGACCGTGTAGGGCGCTCCCGTCAGGGTGATGCCGGTCCAGGGGTACCAGGCCACCTCGCCGAGGAGATCGAAACGGCCCCGCGTGATGATCCCCGGAACCGCGAGGCCGACGCCCCGGCGGGTCTGGGTGAAGTCGTTCAGCGTTCCGGAGTAGGGAATGCCGCCGTTGCCGGAAGTGACGTTCTCCTGGATGACCGAAAGGCTCGGAGCGACTTCCCAGCTGGCGTTGCCGAAGACCATGCCGCCCTGAAGCTTCATGTCGGTGACCTCGGGGTTGGCTACCGGTGTCGTGGCGGTCGTGTTGGGGAGAAGCGTCGGGACCTGGTAGCGGGATCCCTCGAGGCCAATCAGGACGTTGCCCAGGCGAAGTTGCCCGTGGCCGGAGAGTTCGTTGTCGATCCAGCCTTCGACTTTCTGCCCCCGGTGGCTCAGGCGCATGTTGCGAAGGTCGTAGGCAATGCCGACCTGGGTGTCCATGAGGGGAGGCTGGACCGGGATCCGTTCCGCCAGGATGGGCGCGTAGGTGGGCTGGTAGGTGGGGAGCACTTCCAGCGTGACGGGGCGCGCCGAGAGCGCGTCGAGCGTGACGACCTTGGAAAGGTAGCCTACCGCGCTGAGTTCGACCGAGCGGCGGCCTTTGGGGTCGACCGCGAGGGTGAAGCGGCCCTGATCATCGGTGAAGGCCGTGGCCAGGGAGCCCTGCTGCTGAACGAAGACCTGGGACAGGGACTGCCCCTTTTCGCCGACGACGCTTCCCGAGATCCGGGTCTGCGCAGCGGCGCTTTCCTGGACGAGGAGCGGGCTTGCGAGGGCCGAGAGGATGAGGGTGGGGAGGAGGTAGCGGTTTCCGTGCATGCGTTGTTGTCCTTACTGAGCCCGCGTTAACGGATAGTGACTTCGACCAGTTCGCTCTTGGAACGGTCGAGGACGAAGACGAAGCGTTGCTTGCCGTCGAGATCGGGATCCAGCGGAGTCGTGGCGGGAACGGGAGCCATCGATTCGGTGGCCGAGGCCATGGTCATGGGGATGGCGTAGCTTCCGAGGACGATTTTCAGGCTCTTTGCCTGCTGCAGGGATTGCGGCATGTCGGCGAGGGGGAAGAAAAGGGTCCCGCCGCTGAGACCGGCTTGATAGCGGGCCGTGGCGGCCGGAACGGTTCCTGCGGACGCTGGGTTGATGGTCAGCGAGGACTGGGACGCGCAGCCTGCCAGGATTCCCGCGCAGAGGAGGGCGCCGATGGCGACGACCGGATCATGAGGGGCCAGGCCTTTGCGAATGGCGCCTGGAAGGTGACGAATTCGGCTCATGGATGCTTCGCTTTCTGGATGGACTCGGCTTCTGCCTGGTGGAATTTTCCGTCTCGCGAGAGGCGGGCCCCGACGGAGACGTAGGTCTGGTGGTAGATGATGCGGGTCAGTTCCTGGCCCAGATCGTTGAGGAGCTTGAGCGTGTCTGTGGACTGAGGGTCGGGGAGGGCCGGGGAAACCTTGTCGAGGAAGTACTGGTACTGCGCTTCCACCAGGCGCGAGGTCAACTCGCAGGTCTCGCGGAGGCTGTCGGGTTCGATTCCGAAGCGGGCGAGTTCCGTGAAGATCTCGGCGACGCGCAGGCCGTCCTCGTCGTAGCGAGCTTCTCCCTCGGTCGATACGGAGCGGATGGCGCCGGCATCCTGCAGGGCGTGCAGGGTGTCGGGGGCGAGGCCGGTTCGTTCGGAGACGTCGGTCAAGCTCAGGGGCTGGAAACTGGGGTCGTATCCCAGCGGGCGGTTGAAGTGCTCCTGGAACTCCGCGAGCACGGCGAGCTCCTGGGTGGACTGGCTGGACTGGCAGAGCTTGAGGATCTGCGAGAGCGGCATGTAAAGGCGGGTTTGCAGCCGTTTGATGATCCGGATGCGCTTCAGGTCTTCCTCGGTGTAGACCCGGTGCCCGCCGGGAGTACGCCGCGAACAGAGCAGCCCCATCCGCTCCCAGAAGCGCAGGCTGGATTCCGAGACCTCGCAGTCCGGTAGGAGGTGGCGAACGACCTCGCCGATGGAAAATGATTTCTTCTTCATGGAACCTAAAGTTAAAGTGGAGGTTTAGACTTGCTAACGCTAGCATTGCTGGGGGAAAGCGTCAAGCCTCCGCTCCGCTGGAAGCCCAGGGGGAAGCCCTTGGCGCCAGCGGCTGTTTCGTAAGGCAGCGAGAGAACGCCGTAACGAGCTTTGCTCTGGAGGCATGTTCCGCCGAGGTGGGACCTGCCGCCGTATCCAGGCTAACCGATGATTGTTTCGGATTTTTTTCGGAGGGGGAGAAGCGATCATCCCCCTCGGGACTCCCGAGGGGGATGAAAAGGGAACGGGGGGGTGTTGTCAGCGGCCGGCTTCGGGGGCGCTTGTCGTGGCGGGGCTTGTCTTTGGTTTCGGTTGGGTCACGAGCATGAGGACCACGACGACTCCTGCGACCAGGACCAGGGCCGAGGCGTAGAAGGGGAATGAGACTTGCATGACGTAGAGGAAGCCTGCGAGCGTCGGTCCGAGCACCCGCGCCAAGCTGTCGAACGAGCTCATCATGCCCAGGGCCGCACCCTGAGCGGCTCCGGCTCCCTTGGAGATGCCGCTGGACAGGGCTGGGCGCTGGACTCCGTGGGCGATGCCCATGACAGCGAGGATGCATGCGAAGGCGAAGGCCGATGCGGCGGTCGCGGCGACCGAGACCATGGTGAGGGCCATGAGGGCCATGCCCAGCGCCAGAACGACGCGCTCTCCGAGCCGATTGATGAGGCGGCCGACGAGACCGCCCTGAACCAGCGCCGAGACCAGGCCCATGGTGGCGAGCAGCATGCCGACCGTTCGGGCGCTCGATAGGGTGTCGAGTCGCAGGCGATCATGGACGAAAAGGGCGAAGACCGTCTCGAAGCCCGCGAAGGCGAAGGTGGAGAGGAAGGTGACGGCGAGGAGCCCCCAGGCGGTGGTGGGCGTTTCCCGGAGGTTCCGGAGGAAGCCTTTACGCTCGGCCGGGGGTGCGTCCTTGGAGAGGGATTCGGGGAGCGTCACGAAGGCGAGGGTGGCGGCGGCGAGGGCGATTCCCGCCGCCACGAAGAAGGGCAAGGAAAGTCCGTAGTGTCCGAGCCATCCCCCGAGGGCGGGTCCGAAGACCATGCCGAGTCCCATCGCGGCGCCCACGACTCCCATTCCCTTGGCCCGGTTCTCCTCGGTGGTCAGGTCGGAGACCATCGCGAAGGCGGTCGGCAGGGCGGCCGCCGAGAGCAATCCGCCGAGCGTCCGGGCGGCCATGAGGCCGCCGAGGCTGTTGGCAAGGCCGAACCAGAGGAAGGAGACGGCGAATCCGAGCAGCCCGATGATGAGGAAGGGCTTGCGGCCATGGCGATCGGAGAGGCGTCCCCAGAAGGGGGCGGCCAGGAATTGCGCGAGGGAGTAGGAGGCCATCATGGCCCCGATGAAGACGGCGTCTCCATGGAGCGTGAGGGCGTAATAGGGCATGGCGGGGATGACCACGCCGAAGCCCATCATCACGGTGAAGATCGCGATGAAAAGGACGAAAAGCGGCTTGCGTGACACGGGTACTCCTAGAGCAAAGCTCGTTACGGCGTTCTCTCGCTGCCTTACGAAACAGCCGCTGGCGCTAGGGATCGCGGGGGGATCGGGGGAATCGCGCCGCGGACGCCAGATCCGCTCGATGGCGCGGGCCGAAAATGCGTCATCACCCTAGCAAAGATCCCGGGGGCCGTCAAACGAACCCGTCGCTAAGAGGGGCGTTCGCTTGGCCTTTTCCACTTATTCGAGCCGCGGAAGCGTCGATGGGATGCTCGAATTCGCTGCGGGGTGCTAAGATGGGAGAAAGAGTGGAGGACCCGTGTCCAAGGTCAAGCATCAGGTCTCATCCGGTGGAGTCATCTTCCGCCGTCACGACGCCAAAGTCGAAATCGGTCTCATCGCCCTTCGCGGAGGGCGCATCTGGGCTTTGCCGAAGGGTCGCCTCGAAGAGGGCGAGAGCCTCGAGCAGGCGGCTTGCCGCGAGGTCATGGAGGAAACCGGGCTGATCGGCGAGGTTCTCCAGCGCATCGGCGAGATTTCGTACTGGTTCTACGCCAAGGAAGAGGGCGTCAAGATCCACAAGACGGTCCACTTCTACCTGATTCGCCATCTCCAAGGAGAGACCTCCAACGAGTCGTGGGAGGTGGACGAAGCTCGCTGGTGGCCGCTCGACGAGGCCCTCAAGGTCCTCACCTACCGGTCCGAGCGAGAGACCGTCGAGCAGGGCGCCGAGATGATCCGGGCGCTCGGGGCCATGCCCCAGGTCGATTCGCCACAGCCGCCGAGCTCGCCCGATCAGGTTTCGCAGGGCTCCGCGCCCCAGGCCTGAACGCCCCGCGGGCGAAAGCCTCAAACCGACAAGACTCCTCCCCCCAAGAGCAGGTCTCCCCGATAGAAGGCGGCGACTTGTCCTGGCGTGACGGCGAAGAGTGGCTCTTCGAACTCCAGGTGGACGTTTCCGTTCTCCTGCGGGACGAGCAAGGCCGGAACAGCCTTGGAGCGGTAGCGCACTTGCGCTTCGACTCTCAGGGGTCCGGGAGGCTGCGCGATGGAGGTCCAGCGGACGTCCCGGACGGTGGCTTTGTCCTCGTGAGCCGCTTCGAGCGGGCCCACGATCACGGTGTTGGTCGCGGGTTCGATCTTCACGACGTAGAGGGGGTGGGCATGCGCGATTCCGAGACCGCGCCGCTGGCCGACCGTGTAGTAGGCGATTCCTTGGTGGCTGCCGAGCTTCTTGCCGGAGACGTCGACGATGCTTCCGGGCTGGACCTCGGATCCGATGCGCTCTTGTAGGAACTTGCGGGTATCGCCGGCGGCGAAGCAGATGTCCTGGCTGTCGGGTTTCCGGGAGACTTCGAGGGGGATGGCCTGGGCGATCGCCCGGACTTGCTCCTTGGTTTTGTCGCCGAGGGGAAAGAGGCAGCGCTCGAGTTGTTCCTGGCGCAGGCGGTAGAGCATGTAGGATTGATCCTTGGTGGGATCGAGGCCTCGCAGCAGCTGCCAGCGGCGGGTCTCGGGGTCGAAGCGGTTCCGGGCGTAGTGGCCGGAGGCCATGGCGTCGACGTCGTAGCGCCAGGCGGCTTCCTCGAAAAGTTCCTCGAAGCGGACCTCGGAGTTGCAGAGGGTGCAGACGTTGGGCGTGATTCCCTGCTTGTAGCCTTCGGTGAAGGCGTCGATCACCTTTTCCTTGAAGGACTGGAGGACGTCGATGGTGTGGTAGGGGAAGCCGAGTTGCTTGGCGATGCGGGCGGCGTCGAAGACGGACTTCATGTCGCAGCAGCGGGACTCGGGGAAGTTGAGGGAGGTGACTCCCACCAGGTCGTACCCTTGGGCTTGAAGAAGATATGCGGCCACCCCGGAGTCCACTCCCCCGGAGAGGGCCATCGCCACGCGCTTGGCCATTTAGAGACGCCCCCTTTCACTGGGATCACCCAGTTTACCGCGAGCGGGGGCACAGCGAAAGGGCCGCGGGCATTCCCGCGGCCCCGGCGATGGACTTACATGCCCCAGCCGTAGGTGTAGGGGTAGTAGCTGCCGCCGTAGCCGTAGAGGTAGGGCGAGCAGAGGGTGTTGGCGTAGTTGTAGGTGTACGGGTAGTAGTACCCGGCGCTGTAGGAGTACGGGAAGTAGTAGCTGGAGTACGGGAAGTACGACAGGCCGCCGAAGCCCCGGCCGAAGAAGCGGCTGCGGAAGCGCGATCCGCCGAAGAAGCCCCGGCCGAAGAAGCGGCGTCCACCGAAGCCGCGGCCGAAGCCCCGCCCGCCGAAGCCGCGGCCGAAGCGCTGCTGCGTATCGTACTCACCGGTCTGGACCACCTGATCCATGTCGATCTTGACGAGCATCTTGGCGGCATCGGCTGCCGAAATCCGGGCGGGAAGCAGCTTGCGAATCTGGTCGACGGACATGGCCTGCCCGTTGACCATGGTCTGCTGATCGCCCACCAGGAGCTGGTCAGGGGCGACGCTGCCGCCGGCCGTGGCCTGCAGCTGCGGGATGGCGGGGGCCGGCGCGGGGCTGAGGCTCGGTACGCTCTGGGCGCAGCCCATGGTACCCATGAGTCCCGTGGTCAAGGCCAGGCTCAAAAACCGTGTCGCTTTCATGCGGAGTGACCTCCTCTTCTTTCCCGCCGTTGCGGCCAATCCCAGTGGTTTGCCGTCTTGGCGGGCCATCGGCTATGGTGCATAACTTACCGCTCCCTCGGGACGCCGACAATGCTCCCTCTGCTGGCTGGGACGCCCGCCGCACGGTGGGGTTCAACCCCTGTCGGCCCGGCCCGGCTTGCCGAACGACGCGTCCCTCGCCGAGCCGGCTAGCGAGAGTGGTTTCGGGGCGACCAAAAAACTTGGGCCGAAAGCGTCAGCGGCTCGCCTCGAACGCCTTTCGCCTCAGTGCCGGACCGGGGTCGCCGGAACCCGAGCCTCCGACTCGATGAGCAGCTTCATCCGGGCGAGATCGTCGTCCATCGCGTGCTTGGGATCCGCCCCGAAGAGCGTCGCCACCGCATGGCCGACCATGCCTATCGGCGGGTGGTAGCACATCTGGATGTGCAGGCGGGTGCTTCCGTCCGGGTTCGCCTGGAGCTGGACGGTCCCGGTATTGGCGACCGTCGAACCCGGCACGCTGCGCCAGCTGATCAGCGCATTCTCGACCTTCCGCGTGGTCACGGCGTCCCACTCCACCGCCATGCCCGCGGGCCCGCTCACCACCCAGTGCGATCGCCCCGCCCCCAGGTTCCGGACCTCGCGGATGTGCCGCATGAAGCGCGGGAAATTCTCCGGCCGGATCCAAAACGCGTAAACCTGCTCGACGGACGCGTCGATCGTCATGGTCTTCTGGACCGCGAGCCCGCGATCCGCCGTCCCCATACCGATCAGGCTGCGCAGTTCACGGTTGGACAGCGCCCGTCCCAGGATTCCCAAGCCCAGGATGCCCAGTCCCGTTCCCGACAGGCCTCGCTTGGCCAGTCCCCAAAGGACCAACCCGCTTCCCCCGAGGCCCGTCACCAGCCGATAGGCCGGCGTCCAGTACCGCTGCCGGAACTCCCGTTCTTCGGGCGTCAGCACGTTTCCGCCCTCCAAGATCGGCATGTCCGCTAGCTCATGCCGCTCCAGCCGGTCCTCGATGGCGTCCACTTCGTGCATCCGCCGGATCGCACCGAGCATGCTCCCAGCCTCCGCCGTGAGCACGGGGCCGCTGAGCGTCACCCGTCCTTTCCGGGCGGAGACCTCGATCGCATGGGGATGCGAGCAGTGGCGACCCAGCTTGGCGCGGACCCGGGCCACCAGGATCTCGTCGTCGAGCGCTTCCCCGCGCAACCGGTTCGAGGTCATGGCCACCCATCCCGAGGCCCGGTTGCTGAGGTCCCGCTGCGCGACGGCCACTCCCTCCCGGCTCACGCGAGAATAATGAACCGCCTTGTCGCGGAGGAGGGCCCGCCGGCGCTTTCCCCGATCCGGATCGACCAGGTAGGTGAGCCCCGATCCGAATGCTAGCCCCGCGAGCACGGCCAGTGCCTTGTTCATGGTGATTCCTCCCAAATTGCAAGGCCCGGGTCCCTTGCCAGACGCTTGATACCGCCATGGCTTCCCAGGATCGCTTAACATGTGTTAATAATTTACCGGGTGGCGCAAGGGCGGCTTGTCTCTGGGCCAGCTTGCGGGAAGGAGCGGGAATGTTCAAAGACGTCAATCGCTTCAAGATGTTCCCGGAGGTCCTGATAGCGTATCAGGGACACTCGCTCTTGATCACCGGCGTCCACGGCCAGATCCGGCAGGGAATCGAGGGCTTTTACCACCACCAGACCCGCTTCCTCCAGCACATGGATCTCGAGGTGGACGGCATGCATCCGGCATTCGTCTCGGCGAACCCCGTAGACCCCTATTCCTACATCTCGTACTTTCTGGTCCCCACTCCCGCGGGCCCCAGAGCCGGACCCCCGCCGGACGGCGGCGGGGAAATCGTCGACAAGGCGATCGAGATTCAGCTCAACGGCTTCGTCGGCAATGGCCTCCACGTCGACGTGCACCTGACCAATCACGCCTTGATCCCCACCGAGATCACCCTGCGCTGGGGCCTGGGAGCGGACTTCGCGGATCTGAGCGAGGCCATTGAGGGGCGGCGTAGCCAGGACGCCCCGGTTTCGCCTACCTGGCACGACGGGGACGGCCCGCGCGAGCTGAGCTTTCGCTATCTGCACCCTGATCTGGCACACGAAGCGCTCCTGAGGTTTCCGGTGATCCAGGGCTCGCCGACCTGGAAAGACGGCAAGATCTGCTACCGCTTGCGCCTGGATCCTCAAGTTCCCTTGCGCTTCTGCATGTCCCTTCACCCGATCTTCTGCGGCGAGCGGCACGACCCTATCTACGATTGCGACTCCTTCCGCTCGAAGGACACCGAATGGGACCGCAGCCGCGACACCTGGCAGCGGGAGATCCCACGCTTGCTCACCCCCTCGGCCATGGTCCAGGACGCCTGGGATCGCGCCATCTCGGACCTGGGATCCTTGCCGCTTTTCGACGGCCGAGGCCCGCAAGTCTTCACCCCCGCCGCCGGCATTCCGCTCTACCAAGCCCTGTTCGGCCGTGACACCCTGACCACCGTTTGGCAGGCCGGCCTGGTGAGCCCCCTCATGATGCGGGGCACCCTGGAGACCCTCGCCATCTGGCTCGGCAAGAAAAAAGACGATCGCCATGACGAGCAGCCTGGCCGCGTCATCCACCAGCACCAGCTCAGCCCGCTCGCCCTCCTGGGCAAGACCCCGTTTCTGCGCTATTACGGGGATTACGCGGGGCCGGGCCTCTTCCTGATCGGCCTGGGCTGGTACTTCATGCTCACGGGGGATCGGGATTTCCTGCGGAGCATGAAGGAGCCTGCCCTCCGCGTGCTCGACTGGATGGACCGCGAGGGCGATCGCGACGGAGACGGCTTCTACGAGTACGAGACCCGGGCCGGAGACTGGGGAACCAAGAACCAAGGCTGGAAGGACTCCCCTCAATCCGTCCTCTACCCCGACGGGGCCTGCGTCCCCAACCCCATCGCCTCCGTCGAGATCCAGGGCTACTACTTCGTCGCCAAGCAACTCATCGGGCAAACCTTCCTGGCCCTGGGAGAGGTGGCGCGCGGTATCGACCTCATCCGCCAGGCAGAGGACCTGAAGCATCGCTTCAACCAGGCTTTCTGGCTGGAGGAGGGATACCTGGCCATGGCCCTGGATCCGGAGAAACGTCCGGTTGCCACCGTGGCCTCCAACATGGGCCATTGCCTCGCCTGCGGCATCGTCGATCAGGACAAGGCGGCCTCCGTGGCCGGCCGCTTGATGGCTCCCGACATGTTCAGCGGCTGGGGCATCCGCACGTTGTCGAGCCTTCACCCCGCCTACAACCCCTTCGCCTACCACCTGGGATCGGTCTGGCCCTCGGAGAATGGCTCCATCGCCTTCGGCTTCAAGCGCTATGGCCTTGACGGACTGGTGCACGATCTGGCCCGCGGCCTTTTCGATGCGACCGCGATCTTCGCTGAGAACCGCTTGCCCGAGGCGATAGGAGGACATCCTCGCGATCGCCTGCACCCCCATCCCGGAATCTACCCCCAGTCCAACGCGCCCCAGGCCTGGTCTTCCAGCGCCGTCACCCTCTTGATCCAGGCCTTCCTCGGCATCCGGGTCTACGCCCCGCTCAACGCCGTCTTGATCGACCCCGACCTTCCCGAATGGCTGCCCGAACTGAAGCTGGCGGAGATAGCGATCGGAAACTCGCGCGTGAGCCTTCACTTCTGGCGCGACTCCTCGGGAGAGACCGATTACCGGATCCTCGAGTCCAGGGGAAACCCGCACGTGCTGCGTCAGCCCCCGTCCAATCACCTCTCGGCGGGTTTCTTCAATCGGCTGGGAGATCTCGTCGAATCCCTGCTGCCTCACTGAGAAAGGAGCTTGCCATCGCCCCCCCGTAATGCCTTGCAAGGAGGAATCATGCCAGCATCAGGGACCACCGAGGCCGCACTTCGCGCCACCGTTCGGGACTTCCTCTCCGCCGAAACCCCTGCGCTCAGGATCATCGAGGCGCTCGGCGCGGATCTTCGGGAGCGGATGCGCCGAGAGGTCCTGGCGGGCCTGGGCGATCCCTTCCGGAGCGGAATCCCCTCGACCTATTTCTACGACCAGACGGGCTCGGAACTCTACGAGCAGATCACGGCGCTTCCCGAGTACTACCCCACCCGAACCGAGGCGAGTCTGCTCCGGCAGATAGCTCCCCGCCTGGCCGATAGCATTCCCGCAAGGCAAATGGTCGAGCTTGGGAGCGGGTCCTCGGCGAAGACCCGGTTGTTGCTGGACGCGTTTCATGCGGGTGAAAGCCCCCTAACCTACGTCCCCATCGATGTCAGTCGCGGCATGCTCCGCGACATCGCGGGACAACTGGTCGAGGCCTACCCCGGCATGCGCGTGCTGGGATTGGCGGCCCAGTTCGACGACGCACTCGACCTCCTTCCACTCAGCGACGATCGGCTCGTACTCTTTCTCGGCGGAACACTCGGCAACTTTACCCCCCTTCGCCAAGACGCTTTCTTCGCGGGACTTCGCCGGGCCATGCGACCTGGAAACCATCTGCTTCTGGGTTTCGATCGCCGCGCGCATCCCGGAAAACCGGCCTCGGTCATCCATGCGGCCTACAACGACGCCCATGGAGTGACGGCGCAGTTCAACTTGAACCTCTTGACGCGCCTCAACCGGGAGCTGGAGGCCGATTTCCGACTGGCGTGCTGGCAGCACCGCGCTTTTTACAATGCCGCCGAGCATCAGATCGAGATGGTGCTGGAAAGTACGACGGATCAAGCCGTTCGGGTCGCGGGGCAGCTTTTTTTCTACAAGGCGGGCGAGAGCATCCTCACCGAAATTTCCCGGAAGTTCGATCCCGATGAGCTTGCCTCTTGGCTGGCTCGGCAGGGTTTCGTGACGCGTGCATGCTGGATGGACGAGCGAGAGGTCTATGGCCTCATGCTGGTATGTCGCGTTCACACCGAGGGCCTAGAGCTCGATCGGGAGTGAGGGCTGAAATATCCCGAGGAACTACGGTGGCTACAATCCCCCGAGCGTCCTAAGGTAGGGTGGCGACGGCGATTTTCCGACGGTGATCGGCCCTCTCAGTGCCTTCGCGGTCCAGAAAGGGCCGATCAGGCGCTGGCAGTTCGGTCGCCGGGTTTGTATTGGTGTGGTTTTTGGGTACGAGAAGGAAACGCCTGTCCCGCTCGGGACCCTCGAGAAGGTGCCAAATCGGCAGTGGGCGAGTCGCGATCCAGGTCTTTTCAGGGAGTCACACCATGCGCAAAGGTCTCGGCGACTGGCTTTCCAACGTTCCTGAGCACATCAACGAGGCGCTCAAGAGCGCCTCGAACTGGTTGGAGGATGGCCGGCCTGCCGACCAGCCTTCCGGCACGGAGCCCCCTCGTGGCGGCCGGAAACAGGCGCCGGTCTTTCATGACGCCGCCCGGACCAGCTCACCCAATGGCCCCGACGCCGATCTGGGCGACCCGAACCAGCGCGCAGCCGCCCTGCAGCAACTCATCGCCAAGTACTTCGGCGGTCGCCTGCCCTACGGTCTCTCGATCGATACCCTCCTGCCGCTGGCAGCCACTCCCCAGCGCTTCCAGGTTCTCTCCGATCTTCTCGCGCTCCTGAGTCGCAAGGGCTGCCCGTTATCTGCCGACATGCTGGTGGGCTGGGGCTCGATGGCTGTGTCGGGCCGTCTCCTCGCCTCCCTGGAGCAACTCCTCGACCTCCTCGCCGTCCGGAACGAAATGGATTGGGTGCGCCTTTTCACCTTGCTGCAATCCAACTGGGGCCGGCCCGCCTTCGATCGGATCTTTCAGCTCGCCGATGGTCTGGCTACCATGAAGCGCATGCTCTCCCTTGCCTCCCTGGAGATCTTGTCCCAGAGCTTGCACAGCACACAAGCCATCGATTGCTTTCTCCAGGCCATCCGGGCTTTTCGTGCCAGCGACCAGCTTTCCTGGGACGAACTCGACGCGGTGGTCGTGAAGTTTGCCACGAACGAGGAGTCTGCCGCCACCATCGGGGAGATCGGCGCGCTCTTGGCCCACCGGGATCGTCAGGGTTATCGGGCCGCCGATTTGGGCTTCATTTTCGGCGAACTGGCCACGCGGACTGCGGTCAAACGCTATCTCCAGGCTTTCAAGATTCTCGACGAGCGGCAGATCCGCTTCGACGAGTTCGATTCCTTCGTGACCTCCTTTGCGCGACACTCCGAGGATATCGAGTGGTTGACCGAGGCTGTCCAGGGCTTTCAGGACGCCGGGCGAGGCATCACGCGCCTGACCTTGGTCCAGCTCCGTGAGTGGGCCCCGACCACCGCTGCCCTCAAGCGCTACGTCCGCGGCATGCGCGCCTTCGTCGACTCGGGTTTGACGCCGGAGCATGTGGATCGCTTCCTTTTGCCTCACATGGCGTCCGAGGCCGAGGCTGCCGTGGCTTCGCTGATTGGTGAACTTGGCAGCCGCTTGTTCGAGGGGAAACTCACGCTGGAAAAGGCGGAGAGGCTCTTCGGGGCGCTCCCGGAGCGTGCCGCGGTGAAACGCTATGAGCAGGCGGTTCATCTCTTGCGGGAGGCCGGTCTTCGACCTGCCGACATCGAAGTGCTCGCCCCCGAGTTCTGCCGCACCACCGACGACGCCATCTGGCTGGAAGCCTTCGTGCGCAACAGCGTCGAGAACGAACGAGCTGTCGAGCGCCTCGAGTTGTTCCATATCCGAGAGCGCTGTCCCGAGGTCACTCATATTTACCGATACTTCCGGTTGCGCAAGCTGCTGGACGATTTCAGCCAGATCCCCCAGGCGGATTTCGAAGATCTCGCCTTCGCCGCGGTCCTCGACGAAGAGCTCTCGCTGGCCTGTCTGGTGGAACTTCTGGCGGAGTGGGGAAGGCAGGGCGATTGCACGACCGCCGACATCCTGCGCCTCCTGGCGAGTTTTTCGGGCCGCGCGGGGATCCAGCGCTACAAGACGGCCATCCAGAACTTCCAGGGATCCTGGACGAAGCTGGACGAGCTGGCGATTGCCTATGCCAAGACCGACGAGCGCGCCGCGATCATGGCCATGGTCGGCAAGAGCTTGGGAGCACGAAATCACAACGATCTCGATCGGAACCCCGCGCTCGTGCAGACGATCGCCCAGGTGATCGCCAGGGCCGAGCTGGCAGGAGGTCCCTAATTGCGAAAAATTGGGGCGGCTCGTGCGCCGGGAGCGGTGAAAGTGCCGAGCAATCGGGTATTCTTAGAGAGACACGAACCGCGAAGCCCGTGGCTCGAATCCGGGGCGGGACGCCTCGATGCCAGCCGGGGCGGGTGGCAAGAAATGAAAGGATAGCCAATGTCGACTTCCACTGGTCTGGATATCATCCGCGCCTTCGGGCAGGCCTCCGAGCAGGTCCTGCAAGAAGTGCTGGGCGAGTCCCCTACGCGCGGTGCGCCGACCTTCCAAATTGGGCCGACCATCCCCCTGCAGGAGGTTAATGTCCAGGTGGGCGTCACGGGCAACCTGACGGGGCACGTCAACTTCGGGATGGACATGACGACCGCTCTGGCTCTCGCGGGCACCATGATGATGGAAGAGATCCATGAACTCGACGAGATGGCCCTCTCGGCCCTTTCGGAGCTCGCCAACATGATCGCGGGCAACGCCCGAACCTTCCTCAATCAGCTGGCCGGCTTCTCGGACATCACCCCCCCGTCGGTCCTCATGGGGGCCTCGATCTCCGGCACCTGGTCGCATATTCGTGCCATGAGCATCCCGCTCGTCTTGGGGGCGGGAACCATCCATCTGACCGTCGGCATTCGCGTAAAGGAGACCAAGTAATGAGCATCCGTGTCCTCATTGTCGACGACGCTCCCTTCATGAGAAAGAACCTCGCCAAGATCATCGCTGAGCGAGGCTGGGAGGTCGCCGGCGAGGCGGGTAACGGCAAGGAGGCCATCGCTCAGTTCGCTTCTCTCAGGCCCGACGTCGTCACCATGGACATCACCATGCCGGAGATGGACGGCATCACGGCGGTCAAGGCCATCGTGAGCTCCGATCCCAAGGCCCGGGTCGTGATGTGTTCTGCCGTCGGCCAGCAAGACATGATCGTCGAGGCGGTCCGCTCTGGAGCCAAGGACTTCATCGTCAAGCCCTTCCAGAAGGATCGGGTCATCGCCGCCATAGAAGGAGCCATGGCCAAGTGAGTCTCGAGTTCGACGCCGAAGATTTCCAGGCCTTTCTCGAAGAGGCTCGCAGCCACCTCGACACGCTCGAGCAGGGCCTGCTCGCCCTCGAGGACATGGTCGGTCAGACCATGGACATCGAACTGCTCAACGAGATGTTCCGAGGCGCGCACTCCATCAAGGGAGCGGCAGGCATGCTCGGTCTCAAGACCGTGTCGGCCCTCACCCACCAGATGGAGAATCTTCTCGGCGCCGTTCGTGCGGGTAAGCACACTCTGACGTCCCGCGGAGTCGAAGTCCTCTTCGAAGCGGTGGATGCCCTGGGGACCCTGCTGGTCGAACTCGGGGGCGGTATCGTCGGCAAGGGACTCGACATCACTCCGACCGTTCAGGCGCTCAAGGAGATTCTCGACGGAGAACTCGATCCCGCTCACGACCCGACGGAGGCACCGCCCTACCCCTTCGATGCCGCCTATATGACGGACATGACCGCGAAGCACCGATCCCTGCTCGGTCGTCTGGACGCCGAAGGACGGTTCCTTTACGAGTTCGCCCTGGACTTGCCGGAGTGCCGCTGGGGTGACGACGTGCTCGACCATGCCGTCATGGAAAAGCTCTATTCTCTCGGTGAGGTCGTGGGCATCCTGTCGGACCCCCCGATACCTCCCCATGCTCCCGGGGCGGGACCCTTCCCTGTCTCCGGTTCGGCCTTGTTCGTGACCACGGCCGAACCCGCCATTCTCGGCATCCTGCTCCCCTTCAGCAGCGATCAGATCATCGTGCTGCACGCTCCGGGAGCCATGCCCGCCCCGGAACCCGTCGTCCCGGAACCCGTCGCCTCGCAACCTACGGCGTCGCAGCCCGTCCCAGCTGCTTCCGCCCCGGTTCAGACGGTCGCGAGCAAAGTCCCTGCGGCCAAGGAGCCGACTGCCACCAAGAAGCAAGCCGCCGCGAGCCAGAACATCCGCGTCGACGTCGAGCGTCTCGATCTGCTCATGGAAGTGGTCGGAGAGCTGGTCATCGGCAATACCCGCCTCGCTCAGCTCGGCACCGAGCTCGAGCACCGCTACGATCGCGAGCCTTTGGTCGGAACCCTCAACGAGACCCTCGGGCAGGTCGGAAGGCTCATGAGCGAGCTTCAGCTCACGGTCATGCGCGTGCGGATGATTCCGGTCGAACGGGTCTTCAGCAAGTTCCCCCGCTTGATCCGGGATCTCGCCAAGACCATGGACAAGGAAATCAAGCTGGATATCTTCGGTCAGGATACCGAGCTCGACAAGACGGTCGTCGAGGAGCTCGAGGATCCCTTGGTTCACCTGCTGCGCAACGCCGCCGATCACGGCATCGAAGCCCCTGGCGTCCGAGAGGCCCATGGAAAGCCCCGCCTCGGTGTCATTCGGCTTGGCGCGCACCGGGAAGGCAACCGCATCGTCATCAGCATCCAGGATGACGGGGGGGGGATCGATCCGGAGAAGATCTTGGCGAAGGCCCGCAAGATGGGCATCGCGACGGCGGACGGAGTGTATTCCGACACGGATGCCCTCCAGTTCATCTTCCATCCGGGCTTCAGTACGGCCGAGAAGGTGACCGACGTTTCGGGACGCGGCGTGGGCATGGACGTGGTCAACCAGAACATCCGGAAGATCAAGGGATCCATCCAGGTGGTCTCCAAGGTCGGCGAGGGTTCCAAGTTCATCATCAAGCTGCCCTTGACCCTGGCCATCACCAAGGCCTTGTTGATCAAGGCGGGAGGCGACTTTTTCGCCATTCCGCTCGACGCGGTCAAGGAGTCGATTCGGGTCTCCAACGCGGAGATCAAGACCATCAACCAGCGGGAAGTGATCCAGCTTCGCGACCGGGTGGTGCCCTTGTTCCGCTTGAACACTGCCTTCGGGCTTCAGCCGCAGGCTCGGACCGGCCGCTACTCTCCCGTGGTCATCGTCGGCGGCGAGAACAAGCAAATCGGCCTGGTCGTCGATTCGCTCGAGGGTGAACAGGACGTGGTCATCAAGTCCATGGGGGATTACCTGGGTGAGATCCGCGGGGTCGCAGGCGCGACCATCCTGGGTGATGGACGCGTGGCCCTGATCTTGGATATCGCCACCCTCATCGACGAGGGAGAGGGCAAGGAGAGGCATGAGTCTGGAGCGTACCACGTCGTCTGATGCGGCTTTTCAGACGATAAGAGACTGGCTCTACCGGGAGACTGCCCTGGCCTACCCCGAGAGTAAGCGCTCCTTCCTGGAGCGCCGACTCGCGGATCTCGTCCAGGAGTGGGGCGCTCAGAGTCTGGGCGATCTATGGAGCAAGTGCCTGAGTTCGCCGGCTGTGAAGGCCAGCGTGATCGACGCGCTGACCATCAACGAAACCAGCTTCTTTCGGATGCCGGCTCACTTCCAGGCCCTGGGAAGCCTGCTGGCAGAGTTTTCTTCCAGGCGGAAGACGGGGATCCTGGATCGTCCTCGGGTGAGAATCTGGAGCGCCGCGTGTGCCACCGGCGAGGAGCCCTACTCCATCGCGATGACCATTCTGGCGCAGAAGGGGCAACAGTTTTCGGCGGAGATCCTGGCCACCGACCTTTGTCAGCAAGCGGTGGCGAAGGCTCGCAACGGCTGTTACAGTGATTGGCGGCTGGAGAACCTGCCGCCGGGCTACCGGGACGCGTTCTTCGAGCCTGCGGCGCAGGGGATCCGGGTCAAACCCGTTGTCCGGGATCTCGTTCAGTTCCGACCGCACAACCTGAAGGCCCTTCCACCGCCGGGCCCGTGGGATGTCATTTTCTGCCGCAACGTCCTGATTTACTTCGACAATGCCTTCCGGGCCGAGCTTTTGCAGCGGCTTTACGAGGTGATGGCTCCCGGGGGAGTCCTGTTCGTCGGGGAGGGCGAGACCCTTCATCTGGTTTCTCATTCGTTCGAGACCCATCCAGTTGCCGGAGCCGTGCTCTACCGGCGACCGATTAAGGAGTGACGCCATGGATATCTCGCGCGGTGAGTTGCTGCAGTTGAGGGACGTCGTCCAAGGCTATTGCGGCATCCGTCTTGAGGAGAGCAAGCTCGAGTTCCTGAAGGATCGCTTGATTCCCGTGGCGCGAGCCCACGGGGCCACGACGATGTCCTCCTTCAGCCAGATGCTGCTCAGGGAGATGGCCTTCGGCACGCCCAAGGCCTGGAACGATCTTCTACCGTTGGTAACCATCAACGAGACCTACTTCTTCCGGGAACTCAACCAGCTGGAGCTCTTCCGCAACGAGCTGGTTCCGGAAATCGTCAAGCGCAAGGCCAATCGGACGCTTCGAATTCTCAGCGCCCCTTGCTCTTCGGGAGAGGAACCATATACGATCGCCATGTTGCTCGACGAGGCGTCGGTTTCGCTGGCCGGATGGACCGTGGAGATCTGGGGAGTGGACATCGACGGGCCGGTGATCCAGAAGGCCCAGACCGCGCTGTACCCGCGATCAGCGTTTCGCGCCACCGACGGCAAGTACCTCTCGAAGTACTTCACCCAGGAGGGGGACTTCTACCGGGCGGGTAACCGCCTCGCGGGGCGGGTAAAGTTCAAGCACGGGAATCTCTTCGAGATGGCGAGGTGGCCGGGTTTCTCGGCCTTCGACGTGATCTTCTGCCGGAACTTGCTGATTTACTTCGACAAAGCGACCCAGAAACGGCTGATCGAGGTCTTTCACAAGGCGATGGTCCCGGGAGGCTACCTTCTCATCGGCCATTCGGAGTCACTCTTGTCCATGGAGGTGGACTTCATGCTGAAATCTAACAAGCAAGCCATCTACTACGAGGCGCAAACGACCTCGGGATCGCTCCGTAATGTCTAACCCCGTCAAGGTCCTGGTCGTCGACGATTCGCCGTTCATGCGGCGGGCGATCACCCGGATGATCGCCTCGGATCCCGGCATCAAGATCGTCGGGCATGCGACCAACGGCCTGGATGCGATTTCCATGATTGCCGAGCTGCGCCCCGACGTGGTGACCATGGACATCGAGATGCCGGTGATGGACGGCCTGTCCGCCCTGAAGCGCATCATGGCCGAACGTCCCGTGCCCATCATCATGATGAGCACCCTCACCCAGGCCGGCTCCTCGTCCGCCCTTCAGGCCCTGGAGCTCGGAGCCTTCGACTTCGTTCCCAAGCCCGAGTCCTCCATGCTCGACGTCTTCAACGTCCAGCACGAACTCGTCGCCAAGATCAAGGAGGCGAGTCGCCCTCGCCGCACCGGTCCGCTCCCGCCCCTTCCCTTGCCGACGACCCCCCCGCCCGCAATCGGCGCCCCCCGCCTTAATCAGACGATCGATCTGATCGCCATCGGCATCTCCACCGGTGGACCACCGGCCCTCCAGGCCGTTTTGCCCCAGCTTCCCGCGGATTTCCCGGTGCCGATCCTGGTGGTCCAGCACATGCCCCCCGGCTTCACCAAGTCCCTCGCCGATAGACTCGACAAGCTCTCCGCCATTCGTGTCAAGGAAGCGGAACAAGGAGAGAAGCTGGAGGCCGGATCGGTCTACATTGCACCGGCCGGCTGGCATCTCACCCTGAAGTCGGACACGCGCGGCTCGTTCGTTCACCTGATCGATTCGTCGGATTCCAAGACCTGGCACAAGCCCTCGGTGGACGTGTTGATGGCCTCGGTGGCCCAGACCCATGGCGCCCGCGCCCTCGGGCTCATCATGACCGGCATGGGCAACGACGGAACGGCCGGCGCAGGCGCCATGAAGCGCTGCGGATCGACCATCTGGGCGCAAGACGAGGAAACCTGCGTGGTCTACGGCATGCCGCGCGCGGTCTTCGAGACGGGAGTGGTCGACAAGGTTCTTCCGCTCTCGCGGATCGCCGCCGAACTCGCCCGGATCTTCCGTTGATCCCCCTACGACCCCTCGGAAGTACCCAAGAGCACCTCAGTCCCCTGGGCATGGGGGGATACGCCCTGGGGCTTTCAAGGGAGCCCCGTGAAACCTGTCGCATGATCCACGCGGCCATCGAGGAGGGCATCACCTTCATGGAGGTCGCCTGGGATTACCACCAGGGGGAGTCCGAGCGCATGATGGGCGAGGCGCTGCGCGGCGGCTACCGGGACAAGGTCTTCTTGACCGGCAAGATCGATGGGCAGACCCGGCGGGCGGCGATCTCCCAGCTGGATCAGTCTCTCAAGCGTCTCCGCGTCGAAAACCTCGACCTGCTCCTGCTCAACGAGATCATTCGCCCCGAGGACCCCATGCGTATCTTCGCTCCCGACGGGGCCCTGGAGGCCCTGGTGGAGGCCAAGAGGGCCGGCAAGATCCGCTTCATCGGCTTCTCGGGCCACAAGGATCCGGCAATTCACCTGAAGATGCTGGACATGGGGTTCGAGTTCGATGCCGTCCAGATGCCCTTGAACCTTCTCGACGCGCAGTTCAGTTCGTTCGAAAAGCAGGTGCTTCCCTTGCTCGTCGAACGCGGTATCGGCGTGCTCGGCATGAAGCCGTTGGCCGGCGGAACGCTTGCAACCGGCAGAGCCGTCACGATCGCAGACTGCCTGCGTTACGTCTTGACGCTTCCGACGTCGACGGTCGTCACCGAAATCGCCTCGATGGCCGACCTCGCCCTGGCCTTGAAGGTCCTCGAGGACTTCGTTCCCTTGGAGCCCGACGAGGCCGACTTCTTCATGAGGAAGACCGCGGACCTCGCAAAGGAGGGCCGCGGCGAGACGTACAAGACCACCAGCGCTCACGATGGGACCGTCCAGAATCCCGATTGGCTGACGGCCCTCTCCTGATTTACTGGGAAGACGAGCGAACGCGTGCCGAATCGAGGCTAGGGACGCCCCGCCAGGGCTAGTTGTCTGCCCGCGGGAATCGCGCTCGCCGTGCTCGCAGCCTGAGGGACGACCAGTGACAGCTCCCGCGGCTCCTTGAAGAACCCGATGACCTCGGCGAGAGTCTTGGCTTCCTCATGGAGCTTGTCGGAGGATTGGCCAATATGATGCAGGGCCTTCACGGCCTGATTCGAGCGTTCCTTCTGCTCCTCGGCCGAGTGGCTAGCCTCCAGGGTCATTTGGTTCATGGCTTCCACCGCCTGAATGATCTGCTCGGACCCCTTCGACTGCTCCAGGGTGGCGCCCGAGACCTGGCGGCTGAGGTCGCCCATGCTCCGAACGGTGGTGTCGATCTGGGCGGCGGCCCGGTTCTGCTCTTCGGAGGCCAGGGCGATTTGCCTCATGAGGCTTGAAACCTGGTCGACCGACCTGACGATTTCCCCCAGGGAGTTCCCGGCTTGCTGGGTGAGGCGGGTTCCCTCCTCGATGGCGGCCTCGCCTTGCTGGGTACTCTTGACGGCGTGGACGGTTTCCCGCTGGATGCCCTTGATGAGCGTCGCGATTTCGCCGGTGGCCTTGGCGGAGCGCTCGGCGAGCTTGCGCACTTCGTCGGCGACCACGGCGAAGCCTCGGCCGTGCTCACCGGCTCGCGCCGCCTCGATGGCCGCATTGAGCGCCAGGAGGTTGGTTTGTTCGGCGATGTCGTCGATCACCGCGATGATGGCGCCGATTTCCTCCGAGCTCTTGCCCAGGCTTTCGATGACCGTGACGACCTGGTTCATGGCCTGGGTGATCTGGCCCATGCCGACGATGCTGCGGTTCACGGCCTGACGGCCTTCTTCGGCCACTTCCGTCGTCGCTTCAGCCGCTTGGTTGGCTTCGGCCACGTTCTCGGTGACGCGTCGGATGCTGGTGGCGATCGCCTCGATGCCATGGGAGGTGTCCTCCACGGCGCTCGACAGGGAAATCGCCGTGGCGGAGACCTGCTGGATGCTGGCTGCCAGCTCCTCGACGGAGACGGCGCTAGAAGTTTCGCCGGCTCCTCGGGCGAGGGAGCGGGCGTTGACGGCCGCCTCCTGCGCGCTGGCGGCCATCTTCTCGACGGATTCCCCCGCTTGAATGACGGTGAGGCTCGTCTGATCTGCCGCGGCGGCGACCGCATGGGAAGAACTGCGTACCTGCCCCGCGATCACCCGGAGTTTTTCCACCATGCGGGTTATGGCGATTCCCAGCTGGTCGCGCTCGCTCTTGGCGCGCAGGGACTGATCGAGGTTGCCTTCGCTGACGCCTCGGGCGACCACGGCGATTTCGTTCAAGTAGGTGAGCATGCGCTGAAGGGACTTCTGGAGGTCCGCGAATTCACCTTTGCCGCTGACCGTGACACGGTAGGAGAGATCCCCTTCGCTGATGGCGTTCATGCACGCAATCGTCGCCTCGGTGTCCCGCTTGATGCCGAGAAGGGTCCAGGTATCTCCGGCCACGTCGATGATGAGCAGCGCCACGAGGAAAATCGCCGTGGCGAGGTTCATCTGAAAGCCGACCGCGAAGTGGAAGAGCGCGACCAGCATGCCGACCGACGCGAAGTGGAACATGAGCTTTTGAGGGATATTCAATTTAAAACCTCCCGACAGCAAATTTTAACGTTAATTTAACCAGATTACGTTGAATCATTGCCGGTTTGGTATGAGCTAGCTCATACTCTTGCCATGCGAGCAGCTTTCGACGTCGAACCCCGTGCAGGCCGGGTGATCTTCCTACGCAGCGAGCCCTCCACGACAGGGTGGAGGGCTCGCTAACAGGACGTTCTGGGTTTTTGCGGGCTAGAAGAGCACGCCCACCGAGTTCCTTGCGGCGCTCAGGAGGGGTTCCGCACCGGGGAAGACCGCGAGCAGGTTGAACGAGCCGATGCCCGCCCAGAGGATGGCGACCACGCAGAGGGTGGAGGCGGCCCAGGTTAGCTTGAGCCCCGAGACGCCGGTCCAGTCGTTCTGGGGTTCCTTCATGTACATCACCACGACGACCCGGAGGTAGTAGTAGACGCTCAGGATCGAGTTGATGATGCCGATGATGGCGAGCCAGGCGAAGCCTTGCTGGATGACGGCGGTGAAGAGGTAGTACTTGCCGAAGAATCCAGCGGTGGGGGGCAGGCCTATCAGCGAGAACATGCAGACCATGATGGCGAGGGCCAGCACGGGGTACTTCCGGGCGACGCCCGCGTAGTCCTCGATGTTCGTGAGCTTCTCGCCTTGCTTGGAAAGGAAGGCGATGCAGGCGAAGAGGCCGAGGTTGGTGAGCGAGTAGGCGACCAGGTAGTAGAGAACGGCGGTACCGGCGTTGTTTTCGGGGTTCGACGAGAGGGCCGCGAGGCCCATGAGCAGGTAGCCGGTGTGGGCGATGCTGGAGTAGGCCAGCATGCGCTTGATGTTGGTTTGGACGAAGGCCAGGATGTTGCCGGTGAACATGGTCAGGACGGCGAGGCCGGCGATCACGTGGACCCACTCCATCTTGGCGGGCATGAAGCCCACCTGCAGGACGCGCAGGAAGAAGGCGAAGGACGCGGCCTTGACGGCGGTGGACATGAAGCCGGTGACCGGTGCGGGGGCTCCTTCGTAGACGTCGGGAGTCCAGGAATGGAAGGGGGCCGCAGCGACCTTGAAGCCCATGCCGATGAGGGAGAGGCCCATGCCGATCAAGAAGAGCGGGCGCATGGGGTTGCCGGACTGACCGAGCCACTCGGCGATGCCGGCGAGGGAGGTGGTTCCCGTGGCTCCGTAGATGAGCGCGATGCCGTAGAGCAGGATTCCACTGGAGAAGGCGCCGAGGAAGAAGTACTTGAGCACCGCTTCGTTGGAGCGCAGCGACCAGCGGCGGAAGCCTGCGAGGGCATAGACCGCCATGGACATGATCTCGACTCCCAGGAAGAGGGAGATGAGGTTGGTGCCGCCGGCGAGGACGATCATGCCGGAGATGGCGAAGAACATGAGGGCGTAGAATTCCTCGTGGGCCATCTGTTCGCGGGGAAGGTAGTAGATGGCGACCAGGGTGGTGATGGCTCCGCATGCGAGGAAGAGCAGGGTGAAGAAGAGCGCGTAGGAATCCATGGCGAAGAGGCCGCTGAAGATGCTTTCGCTCGAGGGGTTGCCCATCAACTGGGCGGTGGCCACCCCCGCGGTGGCGCCGATGGCGGCAAGCGAGGTCCAGCCCATGATGGCGTTCTTCTTCTCGGCGGGCACGAAGGCTGCCAAGAGGGGCAGGAAGAGCCCGAAGACGACGGTCATCAGGAGGGGCAGGATCTGGATGAGTTGGTTGGGATCGAATGACATGGCTTCTCCTCCCTAGTGATCCTGAGAAACAGCCGCGCCAGGGGCGGCATGCCCTTGGTCGTGGGTGGCGTTCTCGGATCCTGCGGGGGTATGGGCGTCGCTGATGGCGGCCTTGGCCGGGGCGACGCCTATCTGTTGCAAGTAGGCCTGCACCGAGGGTTCGACCTTGGACAGCACCGACTGGGGGTAGAAACCGGTCCAGAGGATGACGGCCGCGAGCGGTAGGATGACGGCGGCTTCGCGGAAGGTCAGATCCTTGAAGTTCTTGTTTTCGGGACGCGTGACGTCGCCGAAGAAGATCCGCGAGACCATCCAGAGCATGTAGCAAGCGCTCCAGATGACGCCGGTGGTGGCGATGACGCCGAGCACGTTGTTGGCGCCGTAGGCGCCGATCATCATCAGGAACTCCCCGATGAAGCCGTTGAGTCCGGGCAGACCCACCGACGCCATCGTGACGAAGACGAAGGTGGCTGCCAGCCAGGGCGCGGCCTTCGCGATGCCGCCGAAGCCGGCGATCTCGCGGTTGCCGTGACGCTCGGCGAGCATCATGACGAGCAGGAACAGGGCGCCGGTCGCCAGGGCGTGGGCCATGAAGTAGAAGACCGCGCCGGAGACGCCGTAAGCGTTGAGGGCGAAGATCCCCAGCACGATGATCGACATGTGGGAGAGCGACGAGTAGGCGATGAGGCGCTTGGCGTCGGTCTGCACGAGGGCTATCCATGCGCCGTAGATCAGGCCGATCACGGCGAGCCCCATGATCCAGGGGGCCGCGGTCCGGGTGGCTTCCGGGAACATCGGGATCAGGAAGCGGAGGAAGCCGTAGGCGCCGATCTTGGCCATGACCGCCGAGAGCATGAAGGTCGCGGGGGCGGGCGCCTGGGTGTAGGCATCGGGCAGCCAGGAATGGAAGGGCCAGACGGGCGTCTTGATGGCGAAGGCCAGGAAGAACGCGCCGAAGAGCAGCCACATCTCGGTCGGCGTGTAGCTCAGGCCGTAGAGCGAGGCGATGTCGAAGGTCCAGGTTCCGTTCAGGGCGTGGTGCTTGAAGGTGACGTAGAGGATGGCGAGGAACATGAACAGGGATCCGACGAGGGTGTAGACCACGAACTTGACCGTGGCGAAGACCCGGCGTTCGCCGCCCCAGATGCCGATCATGAAGAACATCGGCAGGAGCATGATTTCCCAGAAGATGTAGAAGAGGAAGAGGTCGCGGGCGACGACGGCGCCGAGCATGCCGCTGGAGAGCAGCAGCATGCAGGCGTAATAGCCGCGCAGCTGGTGTTTGATCCGGTTCCAGGAGGCAAGGATGGCCACCGGGGTGAGGGCGAGGGTGAGCATGGCGATCAGGACGGAGAGCCCGTCGACGCCGACGTGGTAGGAGATGCCCAGGGCAGGCAGCCAGGTCGCCATTTCGGAGAACTGGAAGCCGGCTTCGGGCTGGAAACCGAACCAGAGGCCGAGCCCCAGTGCCAGGTTGAGAAGGCTGGCGCCGAGGGCCCAGGTTTTGATCACCTGTTTCCGGTCGGACGGGATGAGCAGCATGCCCAAGCTCGCCAGGGCCGGAAGCAGGATGAGGATCGAGAGAAGGTGGCTCATCGGTGCATCCTTACTTCGCGAGGAGGAGGAAGTAGTAGAGGAGAATCACGAACATGCCCGCGACCATCAGGTACGCGTAGGAGCGGACCATGCCGGTCTGGATCACGCGGACGGCGTTGGAGAGTCCGGCGTAGGCCTTGGGCGTGCTGTTCACCAGGCGATCGAGTCCGCCCTCGTCCACGCCTTTCCAGAGGAAGCGGCGTGAAAGCTTGAGCAGGGGCTCGATGAAGAGAGCCTGGATCATCTCATCGACGTAGTACTTGTCCCAGAGGATTTCCCACCAGAGGCTCTTGGTGGGCTCGGTGGCTGGCGTCGGCTTGGCGTAGCGCACGTAGGCGTAGGCGATGCCGACGAGGGCGATGCCGATGGCGAGGCCCATGAGGGCGAAGTCCACGGCGGCCGAGGGGTGAGGCAGGTGCGCACCGTGATCGGCGCCGTGGGCGGCGAAGGTCAAGGAGGGCGCGAGCCACGTGCCGAAGAGGTCGACGGGGAGGAAGCCGAGGCTGAGGAGCTTCGGGACTCCCAGGAAGCCGACCAGCACGGTTCCGAGCGCCAGGACCTGCAAGGGCAGGGTCATGGTGAGGGGGGATTCGTGGGCATGATCGTAGATCTTGAAGTCCCGGGGCTTTCCGTGGAAAGTGAGGAAGAACATCCGGAACATGTAGAAGGCGGTGAGGCCCGAGGTGACGAGGGCGACGGCGTAGATGCCGTAGAGCCAGGTCTGGGTGCCGCCGGCGATGTAGGCGTTGAGGAGGATGGCTTCCTTGGAGAAGAAGCCTGCGAGCGGGGGAAGACCGGCGATAGCCAGGGTGCCGATGCCCATGGTGATCCAGGTGATGGGCAGCTTGGACTTCAGGCCGCCCATCTTCCAGATATCCTGTTCTTCGTGGCAGGCGTGGATGACCGAGCCGGAACCGAGGAAGAGCAGGGCCTTGAAGAAGGCGTGAGTCAGGACGTGGAACATGCCCGCGGCGAAGACCGCCGCTCCGGCGCCGGCGGCGATGTTCTCGAAGTAGGCGCCGAGGCCGACGCCGATGAACATGTAGCCGAGCTGGGAGACGGTCGAGTAGGCGAGCACCTTCTTGATGTCCGACTGGGTGACGGCGATGGTGGCGGCGAAGAGGGCCGTGACGGTGCCTACCGAGGCGACGACCAGGCCGGCCGTGGGGCTCATGGCGAAGAGGAAGCCCATGCGAGCGACCATGTAGACGCCGGCGGTGACCATGGTCGCCGCGTGGATCAGGGCCGAGACCGGGGTGGGGCCCGCCATGGCGTCTGCAAGCCAGACGTGCAGGGGGACCTGCGCCGATTTACCCATCGCACCGACGAAGAGCAGCAAGGCTGCCGCGGTCGCCGCGTAGGGGGTGAAGGCGACTGCTTGCTCTCTCATGGCGAGGAAGTCGAGGGTGGGGGTCCCGTGGCTGGTCAGGAAGAAGAAGATGAAGAACATGCCGAGCAGGAAGCCGAAGTCTCCGACACGGTTGGCGATGAAGGCCTTGTTCCCGGCGTTCGCCTTGGCGATGTCGGTGAACCAGAAGCCGATCAACAAGTAGGAGCAGAGGCCGACGCCTTCCCAGCCCACGAACATGAGCGGAAGGCTGGAGCCGAGCACCAGCACGAGCATCGAGAACATGAAGAGGTTCAGGTAGGCGAAGTAGCGGCTGAACCCGCGGTCATGGCTCATGTAGCCGATGGAGTAGACGTGGATGAGGGTCCCGATGCCGGTGACCATGAGGATCATGACGGCGGACAGCGGATCGAGCAGGAAGCCTGCGTCGATGCTCAAGGAGCCGACGTGGATCCATGGGAAGACGATCTGGGTGATCGTTCTTTCAGCTGCGGGCAGCGCCTGAAGCTGGAAGAAGAGGATGCCCGAGACCACGAATGAGGCGAGCGGGCCCGCGACGGCGAGCGTCGAGACGAGTTTCTTGCTGGGGCCCTGGCCTTTATGGGCGAAGAAGAGGGTCATCAGGCCGATCAGCACCGCGGTGAGCAGTGGGAAGAGCGGGATGAGACCGATCAAAGGCGACGTAGTTTCCATGGCGCGGTCTATTCCTTCATCAGCTTGAAGTCGTCGACGTTCAACGACTCCTTGGTCTTGAACAGGAGGATCACGATGGCCAGCCCGATGGCGGCCTCAGCGGCGGCGACGGCCATCACCAGGAAGGTGAAGATCTGGCCGTCCAGTTGCCCGAGGTAGCGCGCGAAGGTCACGAAGCTCAGGTTGACCGCGTTGAGGATCAACTCGATCGACAGGAAGACGATGAACAGGTTTTTCCGGCTCAGGACGCCCGCGACGCCGATGGCGAAGAGGACGGCGCTCACGGAGAGGAAATGGGACATGGTGAGCATGGGGCCTCCTAGATCCGGCGCTTTGCGAGGATCACCACTCCGACCAGAGCGACGGTCAGGAGGACGGCGACGGACTCGAAAGCGAAGAGGTAGTTCGTGTAGAGGAACTTGCCGATGACTTCGATGGTGCCGAAGTCGGCGGGGACGGGGGTGTTGGCGAGGGTCGATTCTCCGGGCAGCTTGCCGATGACGGCGAGGAAGATCAGGAGAACCGGGGCGATCGCCGCTAGGGCCAGGGAGACCGACTTGCCGACGTTTTCATTGACCGGCAGGTCGGAGTCCTGGACGTTGAGCAGCATGATGACGAAGACCACCAGGGCCATGATGGCGCCCGCGTAGACCAGGATCTGGAGAATGGCCAGCAGCGGGGCCGACAGCAGGGCGTAGAGCCCAGCCAGGCCGAAGAAGGTGACGATGAGGGACAGGGCCGCCGGCAGGGGATGCCGGCGGGTGATGGTCACCAGCGCGCCGATGACGGCAACCGAAGCGAGGATGCCGAAGAGCACGGCCTGGAGGCCAATTTGAAAGGGGGTGGGTTCCATGCGTCGGGGCTCCTACTTCTGCTGGTTCGGCTTCGGCAAGGCGGGTTCAACGGCCATCAGCTCTTGCTTGTTGATGACGAAGTCCTTGCGGGTGAAGTCGGTGATGGTGTATTGACCCGAATCCATGCGGATGGCGTCCACGGGGCATGCTTCGACGCACATGCCGCAGAAGACGCACTTCAGGAGGTCGATGTCGAAGCTGGCGGGTGCCTTCTCGACGGTCTTGTCGGTGATTTCTCCGACGTCTTCGGCGACGATGCTGATGCAATCGGCGGGGCAGGCGGTCGCGCACATGAAGCAGGCGACGCAGCGAACCGATCCGTCCTCACGCTTGGTGAGGCGGTGCTTGCCGCGGTAGCCCGCGGGCATGTCCTTGGTCTCTTCCGGGTACTGGAGCGTCTCCATCCGGCTGGGCCGGACGAGGTTGGCCAGGAAGTGGCGGATGGTGATTCCCATCCCCTGGAGAATCGCGATCAGGTAGACCTTTTCGGCCCAATCGCGGTTTGGACGAGCGATTTTCATGAGGCCCCCTTACAGGCTCTGCACGAGGACCAGGCCGATCCCGGTGACCAGGATGTTGGCGAGGGCCAGGGGCAGTAGCGTTTTCCAGCCAAGATTCATCAGCTGGTCGTACCGGAAGCGCGGAAGCGTCCAGCGAACCCAGATGAAGACGAAGCCGATCAACATCATTTTGGTGAAGAAGATGCCGAACTGGGCCAAGAGCGCGAAGACCGCGCCTCCCCAGTCGGGTAGCGGGACCGCCATGAAGAAGCCGACTCCGGCCGCGGCGAGCACGGCCAGACCGCCGGTGATGACGGCCAGCCAGAGCCCCTCTTGATCCCGGATGTCCCCGAACTGACCCTGCATGCCGCGATACCACTTGTGGAGCCGGAGGGTGGTGATGGCGAGCAGCAACGTCATGAAGCCGAGCGAAATCTTGATGAGCAACGGGGCATGAGCGATGAGGGCTGCCGTGTCCAGATAGGGGACCTGCCAGCCGCCCAGGAAGAGGGTGGCGATCACGGCGGACGAGACCAGGATGGCCGCGTACTCGCCGAGGAAGATCAGGGCGAACTTCATCGAGGAGTACTCGGTGTGGAAGCCCGCGACCAGTTCGGCCTCGCTCTCGGCGAGGTCGAAGGGGTTACGGTTGGTTTCGGCGAAGGCCGAAACCAGGAAGATGATGAAGCCGATGGGCTGGAGGAAGATGCCCCACGCGGGGATGGGCAGGGTGACGCCGAGGACCTCGAGCATCCGACCCTGCTGGATCACCATCTCGTTGAGCTGCAGGGTCCCGAACGTCATGAGGACGCCGATCAGCGAGAGGCCCATGGGGATCTCGTAGGAGATCATCTGGGACGTGGCGCGGATGGAGCCGAGCAGCGAGTACTTGGTGTTGCTGGCCCAGCCGGCGAGCACGATGCCGTAGACCGAAAGGGAGGTCAGCGCGAGGAACCAGAGGATTCCGGCGTTGAGGCTCAGGGCCTGCATGGGGATGGTGGCGCTGCCGATTCGAAGGGTGTCGGCCCAGGGCACGATGGCGAAGGTCGAGAAGGCGACGGTCACGATGATGAACGGCGCCAGGTAGAAGTAGAACTTGTTGGCCTTCGCGGGGGTGATGTCTTCCTTGAAGAAGAGCTTGATGGCGTCGGCGAGGAAGAAGACCATTCCGGCGAGTCGGAAGGGGCCGATGTTGGCGCGGTTCGGGCCGGTGCGGTCCTGGATGAGGGCTGCGACCTTGCGCTCCATGTAGATCATCACCGGCACGGGGCCGAGGATGACCAGGAGCGCGACGACGGCGCGAAGAACGATGATGGTGATGTCGAGTGCCGTGTTGCCGGTCATCATGTCCTCCTAGGGAGCGGCCGCGACGGGGGCGGCACTGGCCCGGGTCGGGAGCGATAGCCCATGCTCGGGCAGGCCGTAGAAGGTCTGACCGGCGAGGGCGGGGTAGGCTTTTTGCAGATCGTCCCAGATCTGTTCCATGTCGTCGTAGCCGAGGCTCTTGCCGAGGCGACCGGCCAGCATGCCGATGGCTTCCCACTCGGGGAGCACGTCGCCGGAAGGATCGTAGGCGCGCATGATCTTCTGGAGCACGCCGTTCTCCTGGACGAAGGAGCCGAACTTCTCGGCGTGCATGGCCACGGGCAGGGTGATTCCGACCTTGCGGGCGCCCGGGGTGCCGTGGGTGGCGAACATGACGGTCGTGGGCACCTTGGCGAGGGCTTCTTGCCAGGACGGGTCGCCCTCGGTGAGGAGGTCGGTGTTCATCATGATGAGCATCCGGACCTTGCCGCTCGCGAGGGCGGCCTTGAGGCTCTCGGCATCGTCGTTGTAGCCGAGGAAGCGAATGCCGTTCCGGTTGGGGGTCTTGTCGGCGCGGCGGAGGAAGTCGTCGTGGCTGCCGTCCGGGGTGAGCGCGACCGCCCAGAAGTTGGGGGTCGCGAGCACGTCCTTGGCGAGGCGGTCGAGGAGGAAGTTGTCCTCGACCGTCGAGTGAGGCGAGCCCACGACGGCGATGGACTCGGCGCCGTAGATCTCGACGATGCTCTTGAGCTTGGTGACGACGGCGTCGAGGGCGGTGCCGAACGGGACCTCGCGGCCCTCGATCAGGGCGGAGCGGAGGCGGTTCTCGTTGATGGCCTTGTAGGAGAATCGGCCCTCGTCGCACATCCAGTAGCTGTTGACCTGCGGGTTGTGACGCGGGCGATAGCGGTAGACGACGCCTTCCTTGTGGTCGGCGTTGATGGCGCAGCCCTTGGCGCAGCCGGTGCAGACGGACTTGGTCGACTGCAGGAACCAGACGCGCTGCTTGAAGCGGAAGTCCTTGGAGGTCAGGGCTCCGACGGGGCAGAGGTCGACGACGTTGACCGAGTAAGGGTTGTCCAGCTCCATGCCGGGGAAGGCTTCGATGGCGGAGTGGTCGCCGCGGTTGGCGATGACGAGCTCGCCGGTCTCGGTGACGGACTCGCAGAAGCGGACGCAGCGCGAGCAGAGGATGCAGCGTTCCTGGTCGAGGACGACGGTGGGGCCGAGGTCGACGACCTTCTTCTTTTCGACCTTCGATACCATGGAGCGGTTATCGTACTGGCCGTACTCCATGTAGTAGTCCTGGAGCTTGCATTCGCCTGCCTGGTCGCAGACCGGGCAGTCGATGGGGTGATTGAGCAGGAGGAATTCCTGCACGCCCTTGCGCATCTTCTCCACGGCGGGGGTGTCGGTGTGAACGACCATCCCTTCCTTGACGAAGGTGTTGCAGGCGATCTGGGGTCCACGGGCTCCCTCGACCTCGGTGAGGCACATGCGGCAGTTGCCGTCGATGGGGAGGCCGGGGTGGTAGCAGTAGTGGGGGATGGTGACCCCGACCGATTCCGCGGCCTGGATGAGGTTGAGGCCGTCGGCGACCTCGACCTCTTGTCCATTCAAGGTGATCTTAGGCATTGCGTATCATTCCTTGCTAGGCGCCGGCGCCGGCCGGAACTTTGGCCTGCTTCTTGGGGCAACCCCGGTGCTCGAAGTGGGCGACGAACTCCTGGCGGAACTTCTTGATGAAGGACCGGGTCGGCATGGTGGCGGCGGCGGCCAGGGCGCAGATGGTCTTGCCTTCCATGTTGTCGGCGATGTCGAGGATGGTGTCGAGGTCCTCGGGGGTCCCTCGGCCCGCCTCGATCCGCTGGACCATCTTGTAGAGCCAGTCGGTGCCCTCGCGGCAGGGGGTGCACTGGCCGCAGGATTCGTGGGCGTAGAAGTGCGTGAGATCCTCGAGCAGGTCGACCATGCAGGTTTCCTCGTCGATGATCATCATGCCGCCGGAGCCGGCCATGGAACCGATGGCGGCGATGGCCTCGGGGTCCAGGGTCAGGCCCATGGCCTCCTCTGCCGTCAGGATCGGGCAGGACGAGCCGCCGGGGATCACGGCCTTGAGACCGCGGCCCATGCGGACGCCGCCGAGGTTCTCGGCCAGGAAGTCCTTGAAGGGCATTCCCATCTCGATCTCGTAGACGCCGGGCTTGACGCAGTGGCCCGAGACGCTCATCAGGCGGGTGCCCTTGCTCTTCTCGGTGCCCATGCTCGCGTAGGTGGACGCTCCGTGGGCGATGATCCAGGGAACGGTCGCGATGGTCTCGACGTTGTTGACCACCGTCGGGCACTGGAAGAGGCCGTGGGTAGCGGGGAAGGGGGGCTTCAAGCGGGGCTGGCCCTTCTTGCCCTCGAGAGATTCCAGGAGGGCGGTTTCCTCGCCGCAGATGTAGGCTCCGGCCCCCCGGTGGGTGCTGAGGTGGAGCGCGTAGCCGGTGCCCATGACGTTGTCGCCCAGGTAGCCCTTGGCGTAGGCCTGCGCGATGGCGTCGTCGAGGTGAATCCGCTGCTGGTTGAACTCGCCGCGGAGGTAGATGTAGGCCTGGTGCGAGTCGATGGCGAAGGAGGCGATGATGATGCCTTCGACCAGGCTGTGGGGATCGCGCTCGATGATCTTGCGGTCCTTGAAGGTGCCGGGCTCGGACTCGTCGCAGTTGATGACCAGGTACTTGGGCTTGGGGGAGTCCTTGGGAATGAAGCCCCACTTCATGCCGGCGGGGAAGCCTGCGCCGCCGCGGCCGCGCAGGCCGGAGGTCTTGACTTCCTCGATGATGACGGCGGGCTCCATGCCAAGCGCCTTGCGGGCAGCCTGGTATCCGCCGTTTTGCTCGTAGACCGAGATGTCATGGGAGTCGGGGACGTCGAAGAGGCGGGAAACGACCTTCTGGAACGCCATGTTACAGCCTCCTCTCGCCCGCGGCGGTGAAGCTCGCGAGTTGGGTCCGCTGGCCCCAGGGCTTGTCCCGGAGCTCGGAAATCAGGGAGTCGAGCTTGCCGTCGGTGAGGTTTTCGACGTAGACGTCGTTATCGACCTGCATCATCGGGCTGGTATCGCAGGAGCCGAGACACTCGGCGGCGCGGACGGTGAACTTGCCGTCGGGGGTGGTCTCTCCGGGCTCGATGCCGAGCTTGTCGCAGAGCGCGGCAAGGGTCTCGCGACCTCCGGTCATGCAGCAGCTGACCGAGGTGCAAACCTCCAGCAGGTGCTCGCCGGGCTTGGTCGTGAGGAACATGGTGTAGAAGGTGGCCACGCCGAAGACATGCGCGGGCGTGCAGCCGATTCGCTCGGCCACGTAGCGCATCACCTCGGGCGAGAGCCAACCCCACTCCTCCTGGGCGAGCCAGAGAGTGGGCAGGAGCGCCGCTTTGCGCTGGTCTGCGGGGTATCGGGAGACGAGTTGCTGGAACTGCGCCTCGGTTTTTTCACAGAATTCAACCATTTGGTTCGTATCCTCTAGCGGTCGAGTTCGCCGGCGATGATGTTGATGGAGCCGAGGGTGGCGACCGCGTCGGCGATCATCCAGCCCTCGATCATCTCGGGGAAGGCCGCGAAGTTCATGAAGCAGGGGGGGCGCACCCGGATCCGGTAGGGGTAGCCGGAGCCGTCCGAGGTGATGTAGAAGCCGAGTTCGCCGTTGGCCGCCTCGGTGGCGTCGTAGATCTCGCCGGCGGGAACGCGGGTGCCCTCGAAGATCAACTTGAAGTGGTTGATGAGACCTTCGATGTTCTGGTAGGTCTCCTGTTTCTCGGGCAGCTTGACGCGCTTGTCCTCGGTCCAGATGGGACCGCCCGGCAGGTTCTTGATGGCCTGGCGGATGATCTTGGCGGACTCGCGGATCTCGTAGAATCGGATCATGATCCGGTCCCAGGTGTCGCCGCTGGTGCCCAGGGGAACTTCCCAGTCGAAGGTGTCGTAGTAGTAATAGGGCTCCTGCTTGCGGATGTCGAGGTTGACGCCCGAAGCGCGGGCGGTGGGGCCGGTGAAGCCCCAGGAGATAGCGTCCTCGGTCGATACCGGGCAGATTCCCGCGGTCCGGTCGATGAAGATCTGGTTCTTGACGATCAGCTTCTCGACCTCGCCGACCGCGTCCTCGATCTCCTTGACGACGTGAAGGATGTCCTTCTCGCAGCCGTCGTAGAAGTCGCGGTAGAGGCCGCCGACGCGGGTGTAGGAGTTGGTGAGGCGCGCGCCGGTCAGCTTGTCGAGGACGTCGTAGGCCTTCTCGCGCTGGTTGAAGACGTACCAGAGGTTGGTCAGCGCCCCGAGGTCGACCAGGTTGGGGCCGATGCAGACCAGGTGGTCCATCATGCGGGAGAGCTCGCCCACGATCACCCGGATGAACTTGTTGCGATCGGGGATCTCGATGTCGAGCATGCGCTCGACGGCCTTGCAATAGCCGATGTTGTTGAGGATCGCCGAGCAGTAGTTCAGGCGGTCGGTATAGGGGATGACCTTGTTGTAGGTCTTGTGCTCCACGGACTTCTCGAAGCCGCGGTGCAGGTAGCCGATCTCGCCGATCGCCGCCCGGATGGTCTCGCCGTCGAGGGCCATGAGCGAGCGCAGGGTGCCGTGAGTGGAGGGATGGGACGGGCCGAAGTTGAGGAACATCAGCTCGGTGTGGAGGTCCTGATAGAAGTCCTCGGGGCCCGGAACCGTAATCGTCAGTTCGGACTCGACCGTGGCCGGCTTCTTGATTTCGTCAGCAGCTTTCATGCGTTCTCTCTCTAGCGCAGGCCCTTGGCCTTCAAACGCTGTTCCATCTCGTCCATGAGGGTGTCGACCGAGCCTACGGGCTGGCGCTTGCGCATGGGGTAATCCTTGCGAAGCGGATGGCCGACGAATTCCTGGTGGTTGAGGATGCGCTTGAGGTTAGGGTGGTTCTTGAACTGGAGTCCGAACTGGTCGAAGACCTCGCGTTCCATCCAGTTGGCGGACTTCCAGAGCGGGCAAGCCGTGTCGATGGCCTCGTTGGCGTTGACGAAGACCTTGAGCCTGACGCGGTGGTTCTTCGAGAGCGAGTAGAGGTGGTAGGCCACCGCGAAACGGGCAGGCTGGGCCTTCGGGTGGGTCATGTAATCGACCCCCGAAAGGTCCATCAGGAAGTTGAAGGCGAGATCCGGGTCGTTCCGGCAGAATTCCAGGACCCGATATATGGCAGCCCGCTTGATGACGGCGGTGTCGTCGCCCCTCCACGAGGAGGTGGAGACGACGTCGCTCGGAAAGCGCTGCTTGATCTTGGCGAGGAGGGGGCTCAATTCAGACATGCCTGTTTACGCTCTCTCTAAAACCGATTCTTTGCCGATGATGTCGTTCTGGAGCTTGATGACCGCCTCGATGACGGCCTCGGGCCGCGGAGGGCAGCCGGCGACGTAGACGTCGACCGGGATGAGCTCGTCGATCCCCTGGATCGTGCAGTAGTCGTCGTAGAAACCGCCGGAACTCGCGCAGGCGCCCATCGCGATCACCCACTTGGGTTCCGGCATCTGGTCGTAGATCTGCTTGAGGATCTGGCCTTGCTTGTAGGTGATGGTGCCGGCCACGAGCAGCAGATCCGCCTGACGCGGGCTGAAACGGACCATTTCCGCTCCGAAGCGGGACAAGTCGAATGCGCTGGACATCAGGCCCATCACCTCGATCCCGCAGCAAGCGGTCCCGTAGGTGAACGGCCAAAGCGAGTGCTTGCGTCCCCAGTTGAGGACCGCGTCGATCGACGTGGTGATGGCCGAGTCGCCAAGCGCTGCTTCTACTCCCATTTCAGGGCCCCTCTCTTCACGATGTAGATGTATCCGGAAAACAGGATGCCGAGGAAGACCATCATCTCGATCAGGCCGAAAAGGCCCAGGAACTTGAAATTCACGGCCCAGGGATACAGGAAGACGGCCTCGATATCGAAGATGACGAACATGATGGCGATCAGGTAGAACTTGATCGAGAATCGCTCGCGGGCCGTTCCGACCGTGAACTTACTCGGAACGCCGGACTCGTAGGGCTCCAGCTTGGTCTCCAGCGGCTTGTTTGGACCCAGCATCGGCGACAGGAAAAGGACGAGCGCCGGCACCAGCATGGCGATGCCCAGAACGACCATGAGGGCGATGGTGGTGTTTGTGTCGATCATAGTGTTCACGCTTTCACCCCGGGGTTTGGCCCCTATTCCCGCGGGCGTGGGCGGTCTCCTCCTTTTTGCGGCTCCGCTTGGCGGTGGTCTATGAGTTTTCCAAGCCGTTTGGGGCCTCAAGATGGCTCGGATCCTCTAACATCCCGCTCATTCTATCACAAGGCCCCCGCCATCCCGGCCTTTTGCCGAAGCATGGGAAAGGAATTAGGTGAACTTTGGTTAACTTTTGGGTGGGTGTTGGGAATCATTCTCAGGTGGCGTCAGGACGCCCTCCCTACCGCTCCCACGGCCACAGGAACGTCGGCAACGGCTGGCCGCCCAGGCCCGCGAGATCCGCCTTCCCGAGGCCCTTGCCCTGGAAGAGCACCTTGAAGGCCCCCCCCATCCCCTGAGGGTGCACCAGCTTCTCCAAGGCAGCGCTCGCCTGATCTGCTTCCAGCCGGGACTTCCCTCGTCGTAGCTCCGCAATCTCCCGATCGAAACCCAGGTTGCTCAGGACGTCTCCCTGCGGCAAGAGGCCCAGGGTCGCGAGCTCCGCGCGTTCCCCCCGGCGCGCGAGCGCGGTGAAGTTCACGTCGTAGGTCAGATCCTGCTCGCCGGGCCGCGCGTAGGGATCGCTGACGGCCAGGTGACGGTAGAAGCCCCTCACGGAGCCCCCCATGCGGCGGGGCGAGTAAACCTCGCGCGCCACGTCGCCGTAGTCCACCGTGATCACGGCGCCCTGACGCAGCCGCGCGCCTATTTCGGCCATCGCGTCGAGCGAAGCCAGCGAGATCTCGATCCGCTGACCGAGCTTCAGGGCCAGGCCTTCGGCGGCCAGTTCAGCGGCCAGCCGCTCCGTGCCGAGGGGAACGACGATTTCCTCCAGGCGCTCGCCCACGACCCTCACGGCGATCTCCCGGAGGCCCTCGCGCGTCTGGACCAAGCGGTGGCACGGCAGGGCATCGAAGAACTCGTTGCTGACGATCACGCCGTTCACGCCGGAGGGAGCCACTTCAGCCAGCGTCTCGCCCCAGCGGGTGAGCTTGCTCCAGCGTTCGAGGCGCTTGGCCTGGGTCGTGCGAAGGCTGGCGCTTCGCTCGACGAGCCCGTAGCACAGGGCTCGCTTGAACCGTGGAAGCTGCTCGACTTCCGCGAGGACGCTGGCGGCGAACTGGCCCGCGCCGGGACCGAGTTCGATCAGGTCGAAGCGGGAGGGATGGCCCATGTGGCGCCAGATCTGGTGGAACTGCCTGGCGAAGAGTTTGCCGAAGGAAGGGCTCAGGCTGGGGCTGGTGGCGAAGTCGCCGGCGGCACCGACGGCTTCGAGGCGGGCGTAGTAGCCGGCCTCGGGGTGGAAGAGGGCGAGGTCCATGTAGGTGGAGAAGGGGAGCCAGCCGCGATCTCCCGCGGCCTCGCGCAGGGCGGCGAAAAGGGTCGCCGTCTGGCTCGCGGTCCGGCCGGCGACGGGGCGGGGCCGCCGGTCGTCGGAGCCGCCGGGACGCGAGATGCGCATCAGATCCGGATGGTCTGGTTCTGGCTCTTGAAGGGGGGGATCTTCTTGACCAGTTCGGCGATTTGCTGCGAGGTGCAGAAGCCATGCTCGCTGAGGGTGAAGCCCAGCAGTCGGCCGGATTTACGCATCAGCACCAGGGCGCAGCGAAGTTGTTCGACGGTGATGGTCTTGGACTTGAGCAGGAAGTAGGCCATCGAGACGTCCCGATGCCCCATGGCGAGGAAGGAGTCGAGTTCCTCGTCCGAGGCCACGCCGCGATCGAGGAGTTCCTGGACGAGGTTGCGATCCTTGCGCTCGGCGATAGCCGCGCGAGCATCCTGCAGTGCCGAGTAGCTGAGTAGGCCTTGGCGAACCGCGATCTCCCCGAGATCGAACCAGGCCACGATCTCTTGAAGGACCGTCGCGGGGTTTGTTTCCTTGTGAAGAAGAGCCCGGCTCACCGTCGCGAGCACCTGGGAGCTCTCGAAGGGCTTGATCAGGTAGTCCCGAGCGCCGCCCAGCAGGCACTCCTTGATGGTGGCTTCCTGACCGACGGCCGAGCACATGATGGCCTTGGAGCCCGGGTGGGCTTCGAGGATCGCCGCGAGCGCCGCCCGTCCGTCCATCTCGGGCATGGTCACGTCCAGGGTGATGAGATCCGGCAGATGCTCGGCGAAGCGGCTAACGGCCTCGCGACCGTTGCTTGCCTCGGCAACGACTTCGTGTCCCGCTCCGGTCAGGGTATCCCGGAGCATGGTGCGCATGAAGGCTGCATCGTCAGTGACCAGAATTCGAGCCATGCTTCCCCCTAGGAGTTTCGCTCGAGCCACAGGAGCCCGATGATGGTCTTGGCGTCGACGATTCGGCCGTCCCGGACCATGGCGAGCGCCTCTTCGACGGTTACTTCCACGCTCTCGATGAATTCATCGGGGTCGCGCGGCGCCGGCGACGAAGCCAGGCCCGTGGCCTTGAACAGGGTGATGCGCTCGGTCGAATAGCCGGGCGTCACCACGAACTCGGTGAGTCTTTCGAGGTTCGAGGCGGTGAAACCGGTTTCCTCGGCGAGTTCTCGCAGGCAGGTCTCCTCGGGCTTTTCGCCCAGTTCGAGCTTGCCCGCGGGAAGTTCCAGGGTGAACTGGTTGATGGGATAGCGGAACTGACGGACCAAGAGGATCCGGCCATCCGCCGTGATCGGGACCACGGCGACGGCGCCGGGATGTTCCACGATCTCCCGCTGAGCCGTCTCGCCGTTCGGAAGCGCCACGGTGTCGACGCGGACCTTGACCAGCTGGCCTCGGAAGGCGGCTTCCTGGGTGAGACCCCGCTCGCGGAGGTGAGTATATTCTTCGGTTGTCACGATCGTCCTCCCTGTTGGGGGGTGCAGGGGTGGTGATGACCCTATTCTAACCCATGTCCGGTCCGGGACTCCACCGAAATGCTCAACTTGAACCCGAGAAACCGCCGCGTTTCAAGCAAGGAGTCCCGTTCTTCGGGGGTCAGGCGGTCAGATTTCAGCCAGCGGTCCACTTTCTCCCGATCCACCCGGAGCACCCGATCGAGGAGACCGAGCTTCGCGAGCGCCCCCCTCACCTCCTCGGAGTGAAACTCCCAGGATTCCCGGCGGTGGGCCGCGATGCTCCCGTCGGGAAGCGGCAGAACTGCAGCCCCAGACTCTTCGAAGTACATCTCCAGTGTCCGGCGCAGGCCGCGCGATTCCTCTTGGAGGCCGGTCATGAGGGCCTCGAGTTGCCGATAGCGCATGCCGACCTGGGTAATCCGCTCGAACTGAGCCCGATGCCAGGCGCGCTTCTGCCTTCGAAGCTCCCAGAGCCCGGGGAAGATGCTTGCAAGCGCTTGAGCGTCGACCAAGGCCCGATGAAGATCCCTCGCGGGCTCTTCCAGCAGTTCAAGCAGGCGTTCGAGGCTGGGCTTGCGTTCGGTGGGAAAAACTTCCTTGCTGATGGCCAGCGTATCGATGAGTTCGACCGATAGCGGGGCGAGGTCGAGCTGGAGGGCGTTCTCGTTGATGAAGTTGTAGTCGAAGGTGGCGTTGTGGGCTACCCAGGGGGCGTCGCCGGCCCAGGCGAGGAAGCGCGGAAGCACGTCGGCGATGGGCGGAGCTTCCGCTATCATGTGGGACGTGATCCCGTGGATGGCGATGTTCTCTGCCCGCAACGGCGTCTCGGGGTCGACGAGGGTCTGGAAGGTTTCCTGGGGAATGCCGTCGACAAGCTTCACGGCGCCGATTTCGAGGATCCGATCGAGCTTGTAGTCGAGCCCGGTGGTTTCGAGATCGAGCACGATGAAGGTCCCGAAGAGCGGATTCTCCGGAACGTGGCTTTCCGCCGGCAGCATGCCTAGAGGACCTGGCCCTTGGGCTTCGCAGGAGCAGGCTTCGATTCGGGCTTCACCTTGGGCTTGCCATTCTCGGGCTTCACCAGAGGCTTACCGTCCTTGGGCTTCACCTGAGATTTACTCTCTTCGGGCTTCACTTGGGACTTGCCGTCCGCGGGCTTCACTTGGGACTTGCCGTCCGCGGGCTTCACCTGAGGCTTATCTTCCTCGATTTTGGTTGCCCCTGCCTTGGCGCCGGAATCGACCTTCTGGTCAGGAGCCGCCATGGGCTCTCCCGCCTTGAACTCGATGGGGGCCAGCGATGCCGCTGTCGCCCAGGGCGCGCGGGGCACGGAGGTCAGCTCGTACGGGGTTCCCCCGGCGACCTTGACGGCCGAGAAGGATGCCCGGTATTTCTTGCCCTTCGTGAGGATCGGGACGGTCTCGAAAGTCGGCATGCCGACCACGGTGCCGCTGGTCCAACCTTCCCAGACCGTCTGGGCATCTTCTCCGAGGGATTCCACCCGCAGGCGGTAGACCGAAGCATTGGCAGAGCCGGACCACGAGGCGCCGAATGCCAGTTCCTCGGGCTGGAACTGGGGCATGGCGGGAAGATCCGGGAGCGCAAGTTCGATCTTCAGGTCGGAGTCGTCAAGCTGGTGAAGGTGCGTGTAGGCGGTGTTGCCTTTTTCATCGAGGCCCATGGCGACCAGGTGGTAGAACTGCCCCTCTTCGAGCGGGGGAAGCGAGAAACGGAAGTAACCGTCCTTGTCGGGGTTCCGCGTGATCAGCGGAATCTCGGAGTCGCCCTCCACCAGCATGGCGTGAACCTGGCGAGGCTTCAGCTCCTTGGTGGGGGAGGTGACCTTTCCGCTGAGGATCAGCGGCGAGCTCACGGCCCGCAGGGTGAGCGTGGGGCTGGGGGTGAGCTTTTCCTTGCCGAGGGCGACGGGAATCTCGCGCTGGAGGGCCCAGGCGGTGATGTCCGAGCCTTCCGAAAGGTAGGCGGCGATGGGAAGCTTGCCGCTGCGCAGATCCTTGAAGTCGAACTTGCCGTCAGCGGAGACGGTCATGGCGTCTCCGAGCGTCTTGCCCGGGGTGAAGCCCGTGACGACGCGGGCGCCGGCGGCGGGTTTGTCGGCGGCCGTGTTGACCATGCCGGTCATCGCGTGACCGGCCTTGGGCGAAAGCGGCGAAAGCTCGAAGTGGAGCTGGGCGGGGCGAACGCCGACGATGGTGATCGGCTGGTAGCCAGGAGCGTAGGCGGTGACCTGGTACTGGCCGGGGAGCAGATCCTTGACCTCGAACTGGCCCTTGTCGTCCACGCCCAGCTTGATGGGCTTGGCGAGTTCGCTCGCGGCCTTCGGCGGGGTCGATGCGGTGGCTGGCGCTGCCGTGGGATCCGTCACGGAGGGCGGAACCGAAGATCCCTCGGCGGGCGCCGCGGCCGAACCGGATGATTCGACCGGCACGGCGAGCGGAACGGCGTCGGCAGCCTCGGGCAAGGCCTGCAAAAGGATGGTTGCCTTGGGGACGCCGTCACCGGTGCGCGCGTCCGCGACCGAGCCGTGAACCGTCACCTTCTCGGAGGCCTGGCGCGAGGCCGCAGAGTCCGCGGTGGGATTGGCGGCTGCGCCCAGCGGCGGGTTAACGGACCCGGGGGTCGCGGGGTTGTTGCCGGAGCATCCGGTAAGCATCAAGGCTCCAGCCACCATGGCCGTTTGCCAACGTCGTGAACCCATTAAATGGCCTCCCACTTGGTACTCGGGGGATTTTTCGCTCGATGACGAGAGACGATCGCGGGTCGGATCTCTTCTGGATCACGGCCGCGAATCGACGCCCGAGAGTCGTTGTGTCGCGTCCATTCTACCGGATTGGCGGGTCCGCGGCAAACCGAGGGTCGTCGCCCGTTATCGTGCCGCTGTCGCCCTTGCGACCTGTTTCGACTCGGTGAGCTGGGCGGTGGCGATTCGGAGCGGCTCGGGAAGGCGGTAGCCCTGGCACGACTGGCGGATGACGGCAGTCGCGGTCTCGCGGCTGACGCGGTGGCCGGTCGAGACGAAGAGGGGGGCGACGCGATTCTTGGAACGGAAGACCGTCCCGATGATCTCGGATTGCCAGACCAGGGCGGACTCGGAGCCGGCGTTGACCTCGGGCTCGATGTACGTGCCCACCGGCGAGGACTTGCTGCAGCCGATGGTCGGGATGTCCAGGACGACGCCGACATGGGAGGCCACGCCGAGCCCTTTTGGATGCGTGATGCCGGGCCCGTCGACCACGATCAGGTCGGGTCTGACCGAGAGCGCTTCGAGGGCGGCGACGATGCCGGGAACCTCGCGGAAGCTCAGGAGATCGGGGATGAAGGGGAACTTGGTCTGGTGCTCGAGCACATGGCGATCGATCACGGCGAGATCGGGATAGCTCAGCGCAGCCACGGCGATGGTCATTGTGTCGTTGAAGCGGCTGTGGGCGATCGCCACGCCGGCAATGACGCGGATGTCATCCATGGCATCCTGGGTCAGGACTTCGGCCTGCAGTTCGGCCTGAACCTGCTGGGCCTCGTAGGGGGCAAGCTCCCAGCGGTGGGGGTGGCGCAACTCGAGTTTCAAGGAACCTGGTCTCCTGGACGCGACAGCCGCGCGTGCGGCTGGAAAGGGGCATCGGCACCATTCTATACCCTAGCCTGCCTATTACGAGAGATGCTTAGTGAAACTTATTATCGACTGACGAAGCGCCCGCGCCAGATGCACCGCACAGGCCATCTGCGTCGCCGTCACGGCCAGAAACGCATCACCAGGAAGTCGTCGTGTCCTCCCTCGCTTTGATAGGCCTTTCCAGCCAGCACGATTCGACCGTCGGGTTGCAGCACCAGATCGTACGCCTCGCTCGCCGCATCCGGCGCCGCGACTCGCGCGACTCCCTGATCCGCAAAGGTCTCGTCGAGCTTGCCGTCGGCCTTCAGGCGAACCAGACTGACCTTGCCCGCTTGGCCCCCCGCCAGCAGGAGCTTCCCGTCGGGCTGCAAGACGACCGCATGCAAGCTCTGCTCCGCAAGCTCGACCGCGCCGCCCGTCCCGAAGCTCGAATCGATTCCCCCATCGGCGTTGAAGCGCATGACGCGCGCATCTCCCGCCACGACGATCCGCCCGTCGCTCGCGACGGCCAGGCCCTGAGCGACGTTCTCCCCCGTCTCGACCTTGACGGTCCCGCCGGTTCCGAAGCCCGTGTCCAGGCTGCCGTCGGCGTTGAGCCGCGAGAGCGCGAAGCCGTCCGCTTTCGCCGAGCCGGCAATGACGATCTTGCCCCCCGCCTCGGCGATCGCGTAGGCTTTGTCCTCGTCCGTTCCCCAGTCGAGTTGCACCTTTCCGTCGGTTCCGAAGCTCGAATCAGGCTTGCCGTCGGCCGTGTACCGCAGCAAGACGGGTTTGTACTCCAGCATGCCGTTGTAGCCTGTCAGCAGGATCTTGCCGTCGCTTTGAAGCGCAAGCTTGTTACCGATAGCGCTTCCGTAGCCGGCAATCGCATGCCCCCCGTCACCGAAAGACTCGTCAAGTTGTCCATCGGGCAGGTGCCGACTCAGCATGAGGTCCATCGCCGAGCTGAAGCTTTGAAACCAGCCTCCGGTCACGATCTTGCCGTCGGCCGTCACGGCGACGTCCTTGCCCTGAGTGGTCATGCCGCGGGCCGTGAAGACCCGTCCCTCCGTGCCGAAGCCGGTATCGGGATCCCCGTTGGGCATGTACCTGACGAGCGCGAACAGTCCGGTTCCGCCGTCGGTACTGACTCCCGCGGCCACGATCCGGCCGTTCTCCTGGAGTGCAACGCCGTAGGCGACGTCGCTGTTTTCGTCCGCGAAGTCGGTCGTGACGATCCCGTCCTGGCCGAAACTCTTGTCGAGCGAGCCGCTGGCTCCGGGAGTGCCGCCCGCGGGGCTGCCGGGTCCTGACGTCGCGCCCGGGAAGGGGCAAGCGGTGAGCGACACCGTCGCGAGCGTCAAGGACGCCAGGGCAAGAATCCGGAAAATGCCGGGGCGACTGCGAAGCATGAAAACCCTCCCTGAAACGGTCGAACGCTCGCATGTTCCCATGCTCTCGTCCAAACGACAAGGAGCCCCCCAAAGGGGACTCCTCTCGGCGGGATGGGCTCAGCTGACGGCGTGCTTGGGCGGTCGTCCTCGCCGCTTGGGCGCGGGTCCCGGTACGGCGAGTTCCGGGACGATGGCCGTCGCTTCGAGGATCCTGGAGAGGAACCGTCCGGTGTGGGATCCGGCGTGCGCCGCCACCGCTTCGGGCTGGCCGGCGACGACCAGCATGCCGCCGCGATCGCCCCCCTCCGGTCCCAGGTCGATCAGCCAGTCGGCGGTCTTGATGACGTCCAGGTTATGCTCGATGCAGAGGACCGTGTTTCCGCCCTCCACCAGCCGCGTCAGCACGCCGAGCAGTTTCTCCACGTCGTAGAAGTGCAGTCCGGTGGTGGGTTCGTCCAGCAGGTACAACGTCCGGCCCGTCGAGCGGCGCGAGAGCTCCGTAGCCAGCTTGACCCGCTGTGCCTCGCCCCCCGAGAGCGTCGTAGCGGGTTGCCCCAGCTTGACGTACTCGAGGCCGACGTCCGAGAGGGTCTGGAGCTTGGTCTTGGCGCGGGGGATGGCGTGGAAGAATTCCAGCGCCTCGGCGACCGTCATGGCGAGCACGTCGGCGATGGACTTTCCCTTGTACTTGACTTCGAGGGTCTCGCGGTTGTAGCGCTTGCCCTTGCAGACGTCGCAGGGGACGTAGACGTCGGGCAGGAAGTGCATCTCGATGACGTTCATGCCATCTCCGCGGCAGGCCTCGCAGCGGCCGCCCTTGACGTTGAACGAGAAGCGTCCGGGCAGGTAGCCCCGCGCCTTGGCCTCGTTGGTGGTCGCGTAGGTGTCCCGGATGATGTCGAAGAGTCCCGCGTAGGTGGCGGGGTTCGATCGTGGCGTCCGCCCGATGGGGGACTGGTCGATGACGATCACCTTGTCGAGGTTTTCCCAGCCCTTCAGCTCGCGCAAGCCGGCTGCTCGGCGTCCGCCCGAGAGGTGGTGGGCGAGTGCGGTCTGGAGCACCTCGTTGATGAGGGTGGACTTCCCGGAGCCCGAAACGCCGGTCACGCAGACGAAGCTGCCCAGCGGGATGCTCACGTCCAGGTTCTTGAGGTTGTTGAGGTGGGCGTCGACCAGCCTCAGCTCCTTGCCGTTGCCTTCCCGGCGCTTGGCGGGAACCTCGATCCGGCGCGCGCCGGAAAGGTACTGGCCCGTCAGCGATTCCGGATTCGAGGCCACCTCGTCGGGAGTTCCCTGGGCCACGATGTAGCCCCCGTGGACGCCGGCGCCGGGTCCCACGTCGACGACGTGGTTGGCCGCGCGGATGGTGTCCTCGTCGTGCTCCACCACGATCAGGGTATTGCCGAGGTTGCGCAGATGCTCGAGCGTGGCGAGTAGCCGCTCGTTGTCACGCTGGTGAAGGCCGATGGAGGGCTCGTCGAGCACGTAGAGGACGCCCGTCAGGCCGGAGCCTATCTGCGTCGCCAGCCGGATGCGCTGCGCTTCGCCGCCTGACAGGGTATTGGCGGTTCGAGAGAGCGTGAGGTAGTCGAGACCCACGTCCAGGAGGAACTGGAGGCGGGCATTGACTTCCTTGAGGACCTGGTGGGCGATGAGGGCCTCGCGCGCGGTCAGGTCGAGGCCGCTCACGACCTCGACGGCCTGACGGATCGACATGGCGGTGATCTCGACGATGTTGCGATCGCCGATGGTCACGGCGAGGGCTTCGGGGCGCAGGCGCTGGCCGGTGCAGGAGTCGCAGGCCTTCTGGGTCATGTAGACTTCCAGGTCCTCCTTGAACTTGTCGGAGGTGGAATCGCTGTAGCGGCGCTGCAACTGCGGAATGACCCCTTCGAAGCGCGTGGTGTAGCCGAAGTCGCCGGCCTTGAACCAGGATTCCTGCTCGATCCGGATGCGGTCTTCGGAACCGTGGAGCAGAATCTGGCGGATCGGCTCGCTCAGGTCCTCCCAGCGGTCGTCCAGGTTGAAGTCGCGGATCTTGGCGAGGGCGGCGAGGAGCTGGAGGTAGTAGGGGTTGGTGGTCCGGCTCCAGGGGGCGATCGCCCCGTCTCTCAGCCGCTTGCGGGGATCCGGCACGATTCGCTCCGGGTCGAACTCCGCCTTGAAGCCCAGGCCGTGGCAATGCGAGCAGGCGCCGAAGGGGCTGTTGAACGAGAAGAGGCGGGGGGTGATTTCTTCGAGCGAGACGCCGCAGTCCGAGCAGGCGAAGTGCTCGGAGAACAGGATGTCTTCGTCCTTTGGGGCTTCGCGCGTGCCCAGCACCTGGATCAGGACGAGGCCTTCGGCCTTTTTGAGGGCGGTAGCCACCGAGTCGGCGAGCCGGGAGGCGATGTCGTCCTTCACGACCAGTCGGTCGATGACGATGGCGAGGTCGTGTTTCTTCTGCTTGGAGAGTTCGATGTCTTCGGCGAGGTCGCGAACCTCGCCGTCGATGCGGGCGCGGACGAAGCCGTCCTTGCGGGCTTCTTCGAGGAGGTTCTTGAACTCGCCCTTGCGTCCGCGGACCAGGGGGGCCAGCACCTGGAAGCGCACGCCTTCGCCGAGTTCCATGACCCGGTCGACGATTTGCTCGACGGTCTGAGGGATGATGGCCTTGCGGCATTGGGGGCAGTGGGGTTTGCCGATTCGCGCGAAGAGCAGGCGCAGGTAGTCGTAGATCTCGGTGACGGTGCCGACGGTGGAGCGTGGATTATGGGAGGTCGACTTCTGGTCGATGGAGACCGCGGGGCTCAGGCCTTCGATGTAATCGACGTCGGGCTTGTCCATTTGTCCGAGGAACTGGCGGGCGTAGGCGCTGAGGCTCTCGACGTAGCGGCGCTGGCCTTCGGCGAAGATGGTGTCGAACGCCAGGGAGCTCTTGCCCGAGCCGGAGACGCCGGTGAAGACCACCAGCTGGTTGCGGGGGATGGTGAGGTCGATGTTCTTGAGATTGTGCTCGCGGGCGCCGCGGATCCGGAGCACGTCGGGATCGTGATTCATGCAGAAACCTTCCAACCGAGTGTCGAACGTCAGTTCTAGTATTTTACGCGTCGGCGGGTAGAGCGGCAAGCTGAATGCGGTGTGTAACGCGCTTCTTTACAATCTCGGGTCGCCAGTAACCGGCTCCGCGAAGGCGATCCGTCCGTTTCGATAGGTGTAGCTCCCTCTTTCACCCCGGAATGCCAAAATATAGCGGCGACTAATACGCGCCGCCCTGCTTCATCACTACTTGAGCGGCTTCGGCGAGGAATGCCGAGCGGGTACGACCGTGCCTCTTCGCGAAGTCATCAACGCGCTTCAAGAGGCGCTCATCCATGGTGATGTTGAGCCGCACACTCTTGCCGGGGAGTTCGGGGACGTGAACCAGCATCGGCGTGCCATCAGAGAAATCGGGATTTTTCATGATGGATTCCAACTCGGATGGCTCGGGGATGAGATCGCCGTCTTCCGCCATTCCTCTGATGTGGAAAGGCAAGACCTCATGAGCGAGACGAAACGCCTCGTCGAGCGTGTCGCCTGCGGTAATGCAGCCGGGGAAGTCAGGAAACGACACGCCGAAACTGGAATCTGGATCCTTGTGGACGATCGCGATGTAATTTGGCATAAGGGCTCCTTTTGAGGGGATGGGGCGGGCTACTTGAGCCCGGCCTGTTTGAGGATTTGATTCGCGGTTCCTCTTGGGATCTCTTTCTTCGGGTGGGTTATGGTCACTCGCCCTTTCTTTGTCGGATGCTTGAACTGGTGATGGCTTCCTGCGATGTTCACCAGATACCAGCCATCTGCTTCGACCAGCTTGATCAGCTCCTTGCTGGTATAGATGTTTGCCATATGCCTATGATACACACTGAGTACTCACTGTCAAGTTGTAGCTCCCTCTCTCACCCCGGTGCTACAATCAACTGCAAGACGCCATCTCTCAAGGAAGGCAGCTACGCATTCGTTATCAGCGACCCCACGATCTCGATCCCCAATGGCGACGCCTCGATCGCGCTCGCCTGGTGTGGCTCACCGGCGCCTTCTACCTCTGCGCTTATTGTCCCGATCGTGCCGAGCAGTTCCCGGATCGCCCCCAGTACGCGCACCTTCGTGAGTATCGTCTCGATCGCATCCGGGAAGTCGAGGTCAGCTCCGAGCCCGTGAGTCTCGCCGAGCTTCCGACGCTCGACTGCTCGTTCTTGCTGGATTCCGAACTGGCGGGGCGCCTTGAAACCCTCCATGACGCGGAGGGCCGAATCGTTCAACAAGTCGATCAGCTTCCTGACGGAACCCTGCGAGTGCGGATCCAGGAGATCAGCCTGCTCCGCGCCCGTCAGCGCGTCCTGGTTTTCGGTTCCCACCTGCTCGCTATCGAAAATCCGCCCGAACTCAAGCAAGAGGTCGGGCGGATGATCCGGAACATGGCGGAGCGTTTCAGCTGAGGCGATCCGTTGCCGAGTGAAATTCTTCACCCTGAGCGAGCCGTTCCTCTTCACGCAGGAGACCTTCATGGATCACGCGTTTCAATAGGGTCTGGTAGCCTAGCCCCTTCTGATTGGCCAGGGCCTTGGCTCGCTCGATGTCTTCGTGTAACAGGCGGAGGCTGATGGCCTTGGAAGGGCCGAACTTCTCAGACGCTGCCATGGCTTGTCGCACGGATTCCGCTTTGGGAGGGAGTTTGGCGAGCATGGCGTTAGCAACCGCTGCTTGCTCCGGCGTGATTGGCTCGAAGTAGTCTTCCAGGTCATCGGTGTGTTCGTCATAGAAGCGGGCTTCTTCCGCTTCACTTGCAAACTTGGGGAGCTGTCTCTTCGCCATGGTCTACCTCCCAAACAAGTTACGAAGCTTTCGGGCTTCGTGGGCCGTTATCGGCCGGATCTTCTCCCCTCGGGGCGTCCACACGAACCGCAGTACTCGGCCCGAATCGGTTCGTCCTGCAAAGACGTAGCGGACCTGACCCCATTCCCCGGCAGGGGAAGATCAGGGCTTGTCGAGGATGCGGTGAGCGCGAAGGATGAAGTGCCGCTCGGCTCCCGCGTACTCCCTCAGCGAGACCGTGACCAGGTTGGCCGTCGGACTGATCCTCTCGTTGAGGATGAAGGAGCCGTCCGAAATGCTGCCCGCCTCGATCCTGACGAGCCCCGCCGAGACGGAGAGCATGTCCAGGCTCGCGGAGTAGTCCCCGCCTTCGTCGTCGCTGACGCTCACGAGGTCGGGCTGGTCGTTTCGACCCAGGAAGGAAATCGCTTCGGGCGAGTCGTTGGCCACTCGAATCCGCACCAGGGTCTGATCCCCCTCGATCCGGATGCTCGTGACCTCCAGGGTGACGCCGTCGCGGGTCGACGGGCGGCTGGCCCACATGAGCGCCTTGCTGGGAGCCGGGGGGGCCGTGGTGACGGGCTCGGGCGTGGGATCCGGGCGGGGCGTCACGAGCGGCTGCACCGGCTCCGTCGGCTGCACGTCATCCAGATGCTCCGGATACTCGGTGAGCTCCGCATCGGGGCTCACGACGGGAGCCGGTGCCGGCAGGGGATCCAGCCACGTGCGGATGATGGGACTGGCGAAGAAGCCGCCCAGCACGAGAGCGGCCAGCAGCAAGGCCCCCACGGCCGTGAGGATCAGGGCCTTCCAGGGAACCTCGTCGGCGACTTCGACCGGGTCCTCCACGGCGCGGTTGAGCGCATCGAGGAAGTCCGTCATCGCCCCGTAACGCTCGCTTGGATGAACGGCAAGCGCCTTGAGCAGCACGACGTCCACGTCCGCCGTCACCTCCAGCCTCAATTGGCTGGGCGGAACCGGGTTTTCGATGAGTTCGCCGGTGGCGAAGCCCGCCATGAGCGCTTCGGGGCGGTAGGGGTAGGTGCCGGTCAGAAGCTCGTAGGCCACGACCGCAAGGGAGTAGACATCCGACTGGAAATTGGCAGGCTCGCCCTTGATGGCCTCGGGAGCCAGGTAACGAGCCGTCCCCCCCGTTTTCATCATGCTGGGATCGAACGGACCCGCCAGCCCGAAGTCGAGGACCGTGACGTGCCCCTGATGGAGCATGAGGTTTTCAGGCTTGAGGTCCCGGTGGATCACCCCGTGGTGATGGGCGTAGGCGATCGCCTCCCCCACCTGCCGGATGACGCCCAGGATCTCGTCGTGGCTCAGCGATTGCCGCTTGCCGTCCAGGACCTCGCGAAGGTCCGAGCCTTCCAGCCATTCCGTGACGAGGTAAGGATCCTCGTCCTCGACGAACTGATCGAGGATGGCGATGATATGCGGATGTACCAAGGAACTCGCGGCGCGTTCCTCCTGCATGCGGCTCCTCAGCGCCGCTTGCCGCTCACTTGGCGTGAAGGAGGGCTCCAGCAGGACCTTCTTGAGGGCAACCGGGCGATCGAGGTGAGCGTCCTGGGCCTGAAAGATCAGGCTGTTGCGGGTGCGGCGCAGGAGGCGGCGCTCGACGTAGCGCGAGCCGTGATCGGTCGGGTTGGCCTTGGCGCCGCCCATCGCTTCCAGGAGCCTTGCCTTGAAACTTGCCGCGGAGGGCAGCCGCTGGGCCGGATCGAAGCGCAAGGAGCGTGCGATCGCCTCGTCCAGCGCCGGACCGACGGCTGAATTGAAGCGGCTGGGCGCTTCCCAGACTTTCTCGTCGACGTGCGAGGGCGGTTTGCCCGTCAGCATCTCGTAGAGGACCGCGCCCGCCGCGAAGACGTCGGCGCGGGCATCCACCTTGTGGTGGGCGGATTGCCCCAGCCGGAACTCGGGGGCGGCGTAGGGGTTTTCGGCGATCATCTGGCGCAGGTCGAACGAGGAGCGGGTGGCGAGATCCGACTTCTTGGCCATGGCGAAGGAGGTGAGCTTCACTCCCCCTTCGAAGAGCAGGAGGTGTTCGGGGCGAACGTTGCGGTGGACGATCCGGTGTTCATGGGCATGGTGAAGCGCATCGAGGGCCGCCAAGGCGATGGCGACCGCCCGTTCCGGAGCCATGGAACCCGAACGCAGCGCTTCGCGCAGGGTCCGAGCCCCCTCGACCCATTCGCAGACCACGAAGCATTCGTCCTCGCGGGGGATCAGGTGCTCTACCCTTAGCACGTTGGGATGGTCGAGTTCCATCGTGAGCTTGGCCTCGCGAATGAGGGACTGGCGGGCCGTGTCGAGGGCGTCGGGGCCATCGGTCGGGTCGAGCTTGAGTTCATGGAGGAGCACCATGCGGTGCTTGAGGGTATCCTCGGCGAGGTAGACCGCGTGCCCCTCGGAGCGTTCGAGCTCGGAGGTCAGCCGGTACTGGTTGATGAGGCGTTCGTTCATGGGGTGATCGTCACTGGATAATCATTTCTGGCTAACGTCGGGCTTAGCGGGACGCGCGGCGGCGCGGCTTGGTTTCGGCGGGGTCTTTGCCCGTTCGCGCGGCTTCTTGCTGCTCGCGCAGGGCCTGAAGCTGATCGCGGAGGACCGCCGCGGTCTCGAAGTCCAGGATGCTCGCGGCCTGCTTCATCTGGTATTCCAGATCCTTGATGAGGGCCGGGAGGTCGCGGGGATCGGCCACGGAGGGAGCGGGCACCGGAGCTCCGATGGATTGGCCCGAGAGGCTCTCGAGGAGGAGGTTTCGGGTGGACTTCGTGATGGCTGTGGGGACGATGCCGTGCTTCTCGTTGTGGGCGAGCTGAATGACCCGGCGGCGCTCGGTTTCGTCGAGGGCTCGGGCCATGGAGTCGGTGAACTTGTCGGCGTACATCAGAACCTGGCCGCGCGGATGACGGGCGGCCCGGCCGATCATCTGGATGAGCGAGCGATCGGAGCGCAGGAAGCCTTCCTTGTCGGCGTCCAGGATGGCGACCAGGGAGACCTCGGGGAGGTCGAGTCCTTCGCGAAGCAGGTTGACGCCAATCAGCACGTCGAACGCCCCCTCGCGCAGGTCGCGCAGGATGGCGATCCGGTCGAGCGACTTGATGTCCGAGTGCAGGTATCGGACGCGGATGCCGACCTCCAGCATGTATTCGGAGAGATCCTCGGCCATGCGCTTGGTGAGCGTCGTGACGAGCACCCGCTCGTTACGCGCGACCCGATCTCGGACCTCAGCCAGGAGATCGTCGATTTGCCCCTGAATGGGCCGGACGAAAACCTCGGGATCGATGAGCCCGGTGGGCCGGATGATCATCTCGACCTTGCGCTCGGAGATGCCGAGCTCGTAGGGGCCGGGGGTCGCCGAGACGAAGATCTTCTGGCCCACCTTCTCCCAGAACTCGGCGATCTTGAGCGGGCGGTTGTCCATGGCCGAAGGCAAACGGAAGCCGTGCTCGACCAGGGTCTCCTTGCGGGCCCGATCCCCGTTGTACATGCCCTGAACTTGAGGAATGGTGATGTGGCTCTCATCCATGATGAGGAGGAAGTCCTCGGGGAAATACTCCATGAGGGTCGGCGGCGGAGCGCCAGGCTCGAGCCCGGTGAAGTGGCGGGAGTAGTTCTCGATTCCCTGGCAATAGCCGATTTCCCTCAACATCTCCAGGTCATAACGCGTTCGCTGCTCGATCCGCTGGGCTTCCAGCAACTTGCCTTGGTCTGAAAGCTGCTTGACGCGCGCGTCGGCCTCGGCCTCGATGGTGATGAGGGCGCGCTGAAGGGCATCGGGGGAGGTGACGAAGTGCTTGGCGGGCCAGACGATGAACTCGGGCCTGAGGCTGAGCACCTCGCCGGTGAGCGGGTCGATCTCGGAGATCCGGTCGATCTCGTCCCCGAAGAGTTCGATGCGGAAGACGTTGTCCTCGTAGGCGGGGACGATTTCGAGGGTGTCGCCCCGGACGCGGAAGCGGCCGCGGGTGAGATCGATGTCGTTGCGCTCGTACTGGATCTCGATGAGTCGCATGAGCAGTTCGTCGCGGGAGATCTCCCCGCCGACTCTGAGGGTCATGCTGGCCTTGAGGTACTCCTGGGGTTGGCCGAGACCGTAGATGCAGGAGACGGAGCCGACGACGATCACGTCGCGGCGTTCGAGCAGGGAGCGGGTGGCCGAGTGGCGCAAGCGGTCGATTTCGTCGTTGATGCTGGCGCTCTTCTCGATGTAGGTGTCGGTGCGGGGAATGTAGGCTTCGGGTTGGTAGTAGTCGTAGTAGGAGATGAAGTACTCGACCCGGTTATGGGGGAAGAACTCCCGCAACTCGTTGCAGAGCTGGGCTGCCAGGGTCTTGTTATGGGCCATGACGAGGGTGGGGCGCTGGACTTGCTGGATCACGTTGGCGATCGCGTAGGTCTTTCCCGATCCGGTGATGCCGAGCAGGGTCTGGGCGTCAAGATTGCTCGATAGGCCGTCGATCAACTGGGCGATCGCCCGGGGTTGGTCGCCCGCCGGCGGATAGGGGGCTACGAGGTCGAAACGGGTGTCGAGCAAGACCTACCTCGCTTCGGGCGGGGTGACCTCGGGGAGCTGATCTTTTGTTGGAGCCGCGGCGCTATTTTGAGCTGCGGCGCCTGCTTGAGCCGCGGCGTCCGCGCGGCTAGCGGCCTCGGCCGCGTCGAGCTCGCGCTTGACGGACTCGGTGACCTCATGGGTGCCCTTCTTGAACTCCGTGATGCTCTTGCCGAAGGCGCGGGCCAATTCGGGGAGCTTCTTGGGTCCCACCACGAGCAAAGCCACTCCGGCGATGACCGCCAGTTCACCAGGTCCAATTCCGAACATGTCCACCTCTTATGCGGCTGCTGCCGTGTGCTTCTTGGCGGCTTCGGCCGCGTGACGATCGTCACCATTATAGCCCCGCGCGCGGGGGGCGTCTATCGCCGCCGCCCCCCATCAAGGGGGCGAGGGTTGGCGCGCGGCGTTTCGTCGCCCGCCCATGAAGAAAGGGAGGCGGCAAAGCCGCCTCCCCGAAGAATCCCGAAGGATGCTTACATCATTCCCATGTCGGGCATGCCGCCGGGCATGCCGCCGCCGGCGCCCTTGCGCTCGGGCTTGTCGACGACGAGCGCCTCGGTGGTGAGGAGCATCGACGCGATCGAGACGGCGTTCTCGAGGGCCGAACGGGTGACCTTGGCGGGGTCGACGATGCCGGCCTCGACCATGTCGACGTACTCGTTGGTCATGGCGTTGTAGCCGAAGCCCTTGGGGTGGGTCTTGACCTGGTCGGCGATCACGGCGCCTTCGATGCCGGCGTTGTCGGCGATCTGGCGGAGGGGGGCCTCCAGGGCGCGCATGATGATCTCGACGCCGGTGCGCTCATCGCCCACGAGCGTGCTCTGAAGCTCGCGCAGGGGCTTGACGAGACGGATCAGCGCGGTGCCGCCGCCGGGGACGATTCCTTCCTCGACCGCAGCCTTGGTGGCGGCGAGAGCATCCTCGATCCGGAGCTTGCGATCCTTGAGTTCGGTCTCGGTCACGGCGCCCACCTGGATGACGGCAACGCCGCCGGCCAGCTTGGCGAGGCGCTCCTGGAGCTTCTCGCGGTCGAACTCCGATTCGGTATCCTCGATCTGCTTGCGGATCTGGCCGACGCGGGACTCGACTTGCTTGGTGGTCTCTTCGTCCTTGATGGAGACGATGGTGGTCTTGTCGCGGGAGATGCGGACCTGGCGAGCCTTGCCGAGCATCTCGATGGTGACGTTCTCGAGACGCAGGCCGACGTCCTCGGAGATCACGCGACCGCCGGTGAGGATCGCGATGTCCTCGAGCATGGCCTTGCGGCGATCGCCGAAGCCGGGAGCCTTGACGGCCACGGCGTTGAGGATCCCGCGGAGCTTGTTGACGACCAGCGTCGAAAGCGCCTCACCCTCGACGTCCTCGGCGATGATGACCAGCGGACGGCCGGCGCGAGCGATCTTCTCGAGCACGGGAACGAGGTCGGCAACGACGTTGACCTTCTTGTCGGTGACCAGGACGAAAGGCTCGTCGAGGACGGCTTCCATCTTGTCGGCGTCAGTGACCATGTAGGCCGAGATGTAGCCCTTATCGAACTGCATGCCTTCGACGGTCTCGAGCGTGGTGCCCATGGTCTTCGACTCTTCGACGGTGATGACGCCGTCCTTGCCGACTTTTTCCATCGCTTCGGCGATCAAGTTGCCGATTTCGGCATCCTGAGCGGAGATGGTGGCGACCTGCGCGATGGCGCCCTTGGTCTCGACCTTGGTGGCCATCTTCTTGATCTCGGTGACGGCGACCTCGATGGCCTTGTGCATGCCGTTGCGGATCAGGATGCCGTTGGCGCCGGCGGCGACGTTCTTGAGGCCTTCGCGAATCATCGCCTGGGCCAGAACGGTCGAGGTGGTGGTGCCGTCACCAGCCAGGTCATTGGTCTTGGAAGCGACTTCCTTGACCAGCTGAGCGCCGGTGTTCTCGATGGGATCCTCCAGCTCGATCTCCCGGGCGATGGTCACGCCGTCGTTGACGATCTGGGGAGCGCCGAACTTCTTCTCGAGCACGACGTTGCGGCCCTTGGGACCGAGGGTCACCTTGACGGCGTCGGCGACGGCATTGACGCCCTTTTCAAGAGCGCGGCGGGCGGCTTCGTCGAACAGAATCTGCTTGGCCATTGCGGGGTATTCCTCCTAAAGCGGTGGGTTCAACAGGGGGGTGGAACGACTACTCGACGATGCCGAGGATGTCCTTCTCGTTGATGAGCAAGTACTCGGCGCCCTCGAACTTGACCTCGGTGCCCGAGTACTTCGCGAATAGAATCTTGTTGCCGGCGACGACGTCCATCTTGGAACGCTCACCGTTGTCGAGGATCCGGCCGGGACCCACGGAGATGACTTCGCCCATCTGGGGCTTTTCCTGGGCCGTGTCGGGCAGAACGATGCCGCCAGCCGACTTCTCCTGCTTCAGAGCCTTCACGACGACCCGATCGCCAAGGGGACGGATCCGCGTTGCGCTAGCGGTACTCATGCTGTGAAAACCTCCTAAAGTAACAAACTGCAAATCTGTTAGCACTCGACAGACGTGAGTGCTAACAACCGCCATCGTAAAACATGCCCTCGCCGTTGGCAAGAGGCCGAAGACTTTTTTTCTTTCCCCTTCATCTCGCCCCCTCGACCCGGAATTGCCCCCAATAAAACCTGCTCGCCCCGCTTCCTCCAGCCCCCACCCCGCCCGGAGTCCCGCCTGACCTTCTTGACCGATACGCCGCGAACGAAGTAGAATCGAACACATGTTTCAATGGTTTCCGTCTCTCCCGAATCGTCCGATGAAGGGGTTAACCCAATGACTCCCAAGCTCCCCGCCCGACAACTCGAGGTCATGGACTTCCTCCGTAGCGCGCTACGTGAGCAGGGCTACGTCCCGTCGATCCGCGAAATCGCCGCCGCCCTCGGTCTGCAGTCCACCTCCACTATCCACCACCACCTCACGGGACTCGCCGAACGCGGCCTCATCCGCTGGGAAAAAGGCAAGAACCGCGCCATCCAGCTCCTCGACGAGCCGGTTCAAGCCCCCGGAGAGCTCCCTATCCTCGGTCGAATCGCCGCGGGATCCCCCATCGAAGCCCTCGGAGACGGACGCGAAACCCTCGACCTCGCGGGGCTATGGGCTCAGGGGGGGAACTTCGTCCTCGAAGTGAAGGGCCAAAGCATGATCGACGACCACATCGCCTCCGGCGATCTCGTCATCGTCAAGCCTCAGGCCAACGCGCACGATGGAGAGATCGTCGTCGCGCTGATCGATGGACACGATGCCACCCTGAAGCGCCTCTACCGCGAGGCCGACCGCTTCCGACTCCAACCCGCCAACTCCGAAATGGAACCCATCTACGTGCGCCCCGATCAGCTCATCATCCAGGGCAAGGTCATCGGCGTCATCCGCCGGCTCAACTAAGCGCGCTTTCTCCATCCCGTTTCAAAGGCCTCCTTCGGGAGGCCTTCGCTTTTGACTGCCGGAATCTCCCCGCAGATCTTCCCCGCAAGCAAGTCTTGATACGCCCGGCAGCATTGAAGGGGAGGGTGCGAAAGCACCCTCCCCTTCAATGATCGAAGCTATGAAACTTATTTGGGCGTCACGCGCGGCGGCAAAGGGACGGTCTGAGACTTCGGAGCCTCCTCGGCTCGGGTCTCGCCGTGGTAGTGCGAGACGGTGGCGGCGAACAGCCCCGCGCGAGCCACTTCGCAACCCGACATCAGGCCAGCCACCAGCAGCAATCCAATCAGTCTTCCCAAGCGCATAACGTCCTCCTGAAGATGTTATGGCCGGATACTTCCCCCATGTGACGTTAAGCGTCGGGAAAGATTGGTTTATAGGATTTTCACCACCACCAGGGTGATGTCGTCGCCCTGGGGGCCGCCGTCGACCCAGCGTTCGACTTCCCGGACGATGGCGTCGTGGAGCGCCTTGGCGCTGTTCGCGTGGTTCGCCAAGATCACGTCCTCGAGCTGGTCAATCACGAGGTCTGAGCCGTCGGGACCCTCTTTGATCTCGTAGAACATCTCGCCATCGGGGCGCGCGGCTTCGGTCACGCCGTCGGTGTAGAAGACCAGCACGTCGCCCGAATTCAGCGCGACCTCGACTTCTTGGTACTTGGCGAGCTTCGAGGCCCCAAAGGGGAAGGAGCCGGGGATGGGGAGGTCCTCGACCCGACCCGTCGCCGCGTTGAAGTAGTGGGGCGCCTGGTGGCCGGCACACGAGTAGCGCAGGGTCTTCGCCTCGGGATCGATCACGCCGTAGATCAAGGTGGTCTTGCGGTGTTTCTTGTCGTCGATGGTTTCGACGATCATGCGGTTGATGGCCGTCATGACGGTGGGAAGGTCGGGGTTGCTGCGGACCTGGTTGAAGAAGCAGCTCTTGGCCATGGCCATGACCATGGCGGCCTGAACCCCCTTGCCGGCGACGTCGCCGACGACCACCCGCAGCAGGCCGTCGTGGAGGGTGACCAGGTCGAAGTAGTCGCCGCCGAACTCGTAGGCCGAGACCGAGGAACCGAAGACATCGAGGCCCTCGGGCGCGGGCGCGGCCGCTGGAAGCAGCGACGCCTGGATGTGACGAGCCGTGTCGAGTTCCGCATCGAGGCGGGCTCGGCTGACCTCGGCCTTGGTCATCTCGGCGATTCGGATGACGCTTGCGAGTTGCTGGCCCATGTTGACGAGGAGCTGCTGGTCCTCGGTCGAGTAGTCCAGTTCCGAGAGCTTGGGGCCGAAGTTGATCATGCCGAGGATCTCGCCCTTGATCTCGAGTGGCACGCAGAAGGTGATGCCCAGGGCGTCCATGTGGGATAGTTGGCGAGTGGTGGCTTTCGAAGGTTTCATGCCGGTTCGCCGAGCCTGCAAGAGTTCGCCGATTTCGGGGGTGTCGGCGGGGATGGCGAACCCTTCGGGAAAGAGGTTGATTCCGCTCGTCTGGTAGACCTGGAGGGCCCGGCTCTTGGGGTCGCGGACCATCACGGACAGGTGGCGCGGGTGCAGGGTCTGGTTGGCGAGTTCCAGGTACTGTTTGACAACCGCCTCGAGCTCGGGATTCTCCTTGGTGAACCGGGTGTAGGCGCTCAGTACCGAACGGAAATCGTAGCGGTTCCGGAAGAAGATTCGATCGATCCCGAACTGGATCCGGTTACGGACCGGAACGAACGCCATGGCGACCACGGCCGTGGCAAAGATGTTGCCGACGGTCGATCCCGAGGCCCCGAACAGTAGCTCGATTCCCCCTCGAACCAGGGCGATGGTGAGGAAGTAGACGCCCGCGAGGGCGGCCAAGACGGTCGCGTAGACCATCGTCCGCTTGATGACGAGGTCGATGTCGAACATCTTGTGCTTGACGATGGCGTAGGCGATCGACAGGGGGAAGATGACGAAGCAAAGGAACGAGAGGTTGATGAGCAGGTTCGATGTCTGAGAGACCTGACCGGCCATCAAGGGAATGACGAAGACGAGCGCGCCCGGCAGGAAAGCCGTCGCCGCTCCGAATAGGGCGGTTTTCGACTGCACGCGAGCCAATGCCGTTCGCCCCTTCAACGAGGTATGAATGATGCCGACTATCAGCCAGAGCAGCCCCAAGAGGAGCCAGACGGCCATCATGTCGATTCCCGCGAGGTAGGCGTCCACCCCCTCGGGGCTCGCCGCATGTCCCGCATGCCGGAAGCTCATGTTCCAGGCGATCGCCCCGACCAACGCCGGCAGGTACGCCGCGTAGGCGAGCCATGGACGCTTGAACAGGAATCGCTTGGGCTCTGGGAAGACCAGCGCAAGGTGGATGAAGCTGCTGCCCATCAGCCAGAGCACCACGAGATAGCCGCGCGTGAACCACTGCGTCGTATCGAAGTCGCTGGTCAGCGTCAGGAATAAGCCCACCGCGACCGTCATTCCCAGATGGGCTTGCGCTGCCGGATTGGCCGGCCTCATCCAGAAGGCGGCGCCGCCGACCACCAGGTAAAGCACTCCCGCCAGGATCATCGGCAGGAACGAGTTGAAGAAGTCCTTGAACGTGAAGCGCTGAGTCTCGACGACCGCCGTCTGTGGCTTCCCTTCCCGCAAGAACTCGTACGTGATCGGAGTTCCGACCGGAAGCAGCCGGACGAGTTTCGTCAGCTCCTCAGGTGTTTCGAGAGCCTCCCCGTTCGCGCTCAGGAGCCTGTCATAGGTGGCGAGGCCCTGACGAGGACCGTTCCAGTTGGTGTCGTTCTGGGCCGAAATCGTGAGGGTCGGTTCGTACCGGAAGCCGGCGAAGGGTTGACCGACCAGCCTGAGGCTGCCGATGCTGGCCACGAGACCGATCAGCAGCGCCAAGACGGCCACCAACCGTAGCGGCAGGATCCATGGAGAGTTCTGTTTCGCGCTAGGGCGGGGTAACGAGCGAATCATAGCTTCAGCATACCCGAGAAGCAGGCAATTGATTAGAGCTCCAGCATGCTCGCCGGTCCCTGAGCGCTCAGGTAGCCCCGAAGGTCGGTTGCCACCCCGGATGACAGCCCCAATCCGTCCAGTTGAGCCAAGGCCTTGCGGCGGAAGATCTGGGCCTTCATTCGGCAGTAGATGGGCGCCCCGAGGCGTTCGAGCTCCTCGGCGACGGCGAGGTCGGGTTCATTCCCTTCCAGCCATGCCCGAACCCGGCCGCTCGGATCCTGGGAGAGCCCATAGAGGATGGGTAGCGTGAGCTTCCGGTTTCTCACGTCCGACCCGCTGCCCCAGGGCGCTCGGATGTCGGCCAGGTCACTCATGATCTGGTGGTAGGCTCCCAGCGATTCCCCGTAGGTCATCAATCGCCGGATAGTCTCTTCGGGCCGACGCGCGGCGATAGCCGCGATCCCCGCGAAGTACGCCACCGATGCCCCGGTCTTCCCCGTGATCGTCGCGAGGTACTCCTCGACCGAAGGCACGTCAGGGAAGGCCGCCCGCAAATCTCCCTCCTGGCCAAAAGTCATCCGCCTTCCCGCCTCCGCAAACCCCCGGCCGAGCCGAACCTGCTGGGGCAGAGGGACGTCGAGGCCCAGTAGGACCTCTTGGCCGAGAAAGGACAAGGTGAAGCCAGCGTTTACCGCCCGTTCCCAGCCCCAGTCCCCTTGAAGATCTCCGTCTTGCGCATCATCGGTCAGGTCTGCGAAGCCGTAGAGTAGCAAGCAAGCGCTCGCCAGGCCCGCTGAAAGCGTGGAGGAAAGGCCGAATTCTGCGCCCAGGCTCAGGGGCAAGTGAAGGACAGGCCATCGGGGATTCCGTTCTAGCTGGGCAGAGGCCTTCCGCAGGGGATAGGCAAGCAGGCGGCGCATGGAGAAGGGAGCACCGAGGCCGTCGATGACGGCCTCGGTGCTCGTGACGACCGATGAGGGAGTCGGGAGCACTAGAACCCGCCGCCCGGATCCCCCGCGACCCAAGCAGGAGGCTGGCCCGTCTTGATGACGGCCTGAAGCATCTGAGCCGACTTGCCGGGGAACTCCGGATCGTTGAGCCGCTCGGCGAAGGCCTTGAAGTGTTCGGGCTGCAACTGTTTCACGTAGCCCTCGAGGTTCTTGGCGGCAGCCTCGGGAGAGACCGACTGGTTGCCGACCTTGAGCAGCCAGCCCATCTTGCCGGACGGCTGGCTGGACGAGATGGCCTGCGCGAGTTGCTGGACGGCCGGACGGTTCGAGGGAGCGACGAAGGGCTTGCGAATTTCGTCGGGGAGTTTGTCCCAGAGTCCGGCGCTCTTGAGCGCGGCTTCGGGATCGGTCGCCAGGGCGCTGCGGAACTGCTGGGCCTTCCCGTCGCTGCCGCCGAGGAGGCTGAAGGTATCGCGGACGCCTTCGCGGGCGATCTCGACCTTGATGCTCAGACCCGCCGAGGCGGCGCTGGCGCGGCCGGCGCCCAGGTCCGAGACGATGCTCCGGACGAAGTCGCGATCGCCGAGCATGTCCTGCTCGTCGGCGGACAGCTTGTCCCATAGTTCCGAGCCCAGGGCTGCCTGGGGGTTCGAGAGAAGCTGGTTGACGAAGGTCGAATCCCCCACGATGGCCTTGGCGGTAATCGTGGCGGTCGCCTCGGCGAGCGCGTCACCGGCGGGGACTTCCGAGCCGCTGGAGATTCGGCGCTTGTCGGCTTTCACTCCGTTCATGTCGGCGATCGCGTTGAGGGTTTCCTGCTGGAGCTTGCCGTCGAGGACCAGGTTGGTGAAAACGTCCTGCAGGTCGACGCCGGCGGCTTGGGCGAATTGAGCGACTTCCGCCTGGGTGTACTTGCCTGACTGCGCGTTGATGAAGAGCGCCTTCTCGGGGGCGGCCTTCATCAGGCTCTGAGGATCGTTGAGGTAGACCCGGTAGCTCTCGGCGAAGTCATCGATGGGATCGGCCTTGGCGTACTGGGAGACGAAGTTGTCGTTCCGGGTCGGCTTGACGATGCCCGATTCGTACTTGAGCATCTCGCCCGAGCGGTTGTCGATGCCGTCGGCGATTTCCTTGGTGCCGTCCTGGTACTGCTCGGTCCAGCCCGAAAGCTGGGAGAAATCCTTGATCTTCGCGGGATCCCAGCGGCCGCCGTTCATCTGGACCATGTGGCCGATTTCGTGGGCGAGCAGGTCCTGGGCCACCATCGATCCGGAGTTGGTGAGGACGATCTTGCCTTCGGAGGCCTGGCTCTTGAACTGGGCAATCTGGTTCTCGTTCATCAGCGGCTTGAAGAGCTTGACGCCCAGTCCCCGGAAGAAATCGCGGATCTTCGAGAACATGCCGCGGAGACCCCCGGTTTTTTCACCCGACTGAGCCGTCGCGTCGGCGGCCTGGTTGCCGAAGTACGCGCCGCCTCCGATGGAGCCGGAGGTGAGGTCCTCGCCCTTGAAGAGGCTCTTGACGTTCGAGTGGTAGTCTCCGCTCTTCATCGCGAGATTCCCCTCGCGTTCGAAGGCCATTCCCGAGAGGGCTTGGCGGTCGGCGGGCGGCATGGCCTTGATGACCGCGTGGAGGGAGGCGAGGTCGGAGGCCGACCACTTGGCGCCGGCATCGGCGATTTTCACGCCTCCGGGCACCAAGGAGCTGATTTCGCGCTTGAGGTTCGTGCGGATCTGCTCTTGCTTGGCTTCGGTCGGCATGACGTCGGTGATGCCTTCGGAGAGAACCAGTTGGCGGACGCCGGAAGAGAGTCCGGAAAGCTTGGCCTGGGCGCGATCGCTGAGGACGGCGGCTCCGGGCGGCGTGGCAGTGGGCAGGGAGGCTTCCAGGAGGTCCCGGGTGCCGCGCGGGCGCTCTGCGGGCAGGTTCACGGCCGAGGGATCGAGCGGCGAGGTGCCGAGTGGGGCCGTCTGGCGAAGTGGCCCGGTCATCGGGCGAGGGGTATTCACATTCATGTCGGCCATGGGGACCTCCTAATCGGCGGCGATGCGGGTGATCTTATGCCCGGCAATCGGGCTCAGTTACTGGGGTTATCGCAAGCATTTAATGGAGGGTTGCCTTTTTTAACAGACAATTAATTCTTGCGTCGGGCCTTAACCTCGATACTAGCTGGCCTTAAGCTTGCGGGTCGCGCGCGACGAAAAGCAGGCATTCTTCGGAGCCCCCTTCGCCCACACTGGGGTGGGGATGGGCGATCCGTCCTCGGTTCGCCAGCCAGGCGGGAGGGCTTCCCCAGAGCGGATCCAGCTCGTCGCGGCGGTACTGGACGACCCAGAGGGGGATCGGTTCGAGGTGGTCGAAGAGCGCGATGACCGCAGCTTGGTAATCTTCGGTCGTGCCGTAGAAGGGGTTCTCATCGTAGAAGGCCTTGAGATCGGCGACCGACGAGCCCTGCCACCATGCTTCCAGGAGCCAGTCGCGCATCTCGATGGCGACCCGCGGGCGGGGCAGGTAGAGGTAGCAAGCGTCGGCGTCGACCGTTCGGGCATGATCGACCGAGTCTCCCAGCCAGAGGAGGTTTTCCTGCTGGTTGTCCCAGATCCACTGGTTGACGCGCTTCATGAAGAGACTGACGGCGGTCCCTCCGAGCAGGGGCGTCTGTCCCGTCTCGGCTCGGTCCAGCCAGTTGTTCATGACCCAGCTGACCGCCAGGAGGATCAGTTCCGAAGCGGGGGCGGGTAGCGCGTCGAGCTGGTCGCGCCAGAAGCCGAGCCAGGCAGCCTGTTTCTCGTCGAAGAAGCCGCGCTCCACCCAGGCGGCGAAGCGCGGATGATGGGCCAGGTTGGGGGCTTGCTCCGGGGTGAAGCGGGACATCTGGACGTCGGTGAGGTGGAGGGAGTTGTTTTCGATGAGGGCCTTGGATCTCGAGAAGGCGCCTTTGAGCCATTCGGAGCCCAAGACGCGAATTCCGAGGCGCTTGAACTCATAGAGTGAGCTGCCGGAGCCCATCAAGGGCTGATAGACGGAGCGGACTCCGTGCGGGGCCAGCCCTTCCCATGCCAGGCCCGTGAGGGGCGTCTTGGGCAGGGACTTGAGTTCGAATTCAGGACGTTTCATGGCAGTTTCTCCGCGGGAGGCAAGGCTTTGGGCTATTATACCCATGCTAGCCGGGTTGGCGTCGTTCGAGCGATCGCATCGCGGGGACGAGGGTTGCGACCCGCCGTTTTCACCTCGCCCCCCAATAGGGCCCGCCAGGAGGATCCCCATGGAAAGAGTCGATCCCGCCACCTTTCAGCTTCTCGACGATCTTCGGATCGATCCCAGTGCCTGGGTGGCTCCCAACGCCACCGTGATAGGCGCGGTCACGATCGGGCCCGGGTCCTCCGTTTTCTATCAGTCGGTTTTGCGAGGAGACATCGCTCCCATCCGGATAGGCGCCCAGACCAACATTCAGGATGGTTGCATCCTGCACGTGGGGTCCGAGGATCCCTGCATCCTGGGGGATCGGGTGAGCCTGGGGCATGGAGCCGTGGTTCACGGCGCCACGGTCGAGGATGATTGTCTGATCGGCATGCGGGCGACCATTCTGAACGGGGCGGTGATCGGCAAGGGTTCGGTCGTAGGTGCGGGGGCGGTCGTTCCGGAGAAGATGATCGTTCCGCCGAACTCCCTGGTGGTGGGCATTCCGGCGAAGGTGGCGAAGCAGGTTCCCGCGGAACTCGGGCGCATCATCCGCCAGACCGCCGAGAACTACGTGGTATACGCCCAGGCCCATGGGCGGCGAGACACGGCGGCGCGCGACTAGGTCGGGCCGCTCAGGTCGCCTTGGTCCCGATGAAGGCGTACTGGATGAGGGAGAAGGGGGCGAATCGCCCGGTGAACCCCGCTTCCTGGAGCATGGGACCGAGTTCGGTCCGGGGGAGGAAGCGGTGTCCCTGCTTGAACAGGTTTTCCCCCCAGGACAAGGCGGGACCCGCGAGGCCATCGGGATCGAAGTCCACCAGCACGAGCCGTCCACCTGGTTTCAGGACCCGGCGCATGGCCGCCAGTACGATGTTTTGAGGATCGAGCTGGTGCAGGGAGTCGGTGCAGAGCACGATATCGAAGCTCTCGGCCGGAAACGGCAGGCTATTGGCGGGACCGTGAATGGTCCGGAGGCGCGAATGGGAGGGGACCTGATTCAGCATCGCCTGGGAGGCGTCCAGTACCGTCAAGTGCGCTCGGCTGGCCTGCACGATGGCATGGGCCACCGCCCCGGTTCCCCCCGCCACGTCCAGGATGTGCTCTTTGCCCTCGAGCCCCAACAGCGGGACGATCCGGGCGGGATTGACGAGCCAAGGATGGCTGAAACGGTTGTAGACCGGGGCGAGCAAGTCGAAAATCCATGGGGACATGGGCACCTCCTCTGGTCATGCTACGGCCACAACTTCGCGACTGCAACCGGGTTAACCCACTAAACTAATGTAAATTTCAGGCAAGCTTGCTCTTGGAGGGACTAAAATGGTCTTGTGGCCCAGAGCCCAGGAGGTGTTTCCGATGAGTCTCGTCGTTTACCTTCAATTGATTGATACGGCGATCGCGCACGCCGATTCCCCCGAGTCGCGCGGTCTACTGATCGAATACAAGCAGTGCGTGGAATCCGCCCTCGACGAAGAGTGGGCGGCCTTTCAGATGGCGGTGTAATTTATGAATTCTCTACTGCCCAAGCGTCCCTCAGTGGGTACCGGCGATCTATCCGGTTTGGTGGATAGGCTCCTCGACGAGCGCCGCCCCATCAAAACCCCCGATTTCGACCAAACCCCGCCCCCTCTGGATCCCATCGAACGAATCAAAGCCCTCATTCGCAAGCCGAAGCCCTGAAGACCCGTTTCCGATAATCAACGCCTAGAGGGATAGCTCTCTCCTCAGCAAGGCTCGTAACCGATTGCAGGTTACGGGCCCCTTATTTTTGCTACCATGGAGAACGTGATACGAATTCCCCGTTGCCCCCCTACCCCCATTGCCCCGCAGCGCCGCATTGCTTATCCAGCCGCATTTCAAAGCCAGCCGCGGGCGCTGGGGAATGACACCCCGAAAGAAACCGTCGCATGCCGAAACCCACCATCGTTTACATGGGCACCCCGGACTTCGCCGTCCCCACCCTGAAAGCCCTCCTCGAAGCCGGCTACCCGATTCCCGCCGTCTTCACCCAACCCGACCGGCCGGTCGGGCGCGGCCAGAAACTCGCCATGCCGCCCGTGAAGGCCCTGGCCCTCGAACACGGCATCCCGGTCATGCAGCCGGAGCGCCTCCGCGGAAACGCCGAGATGATCGCCCAACTTCGCGACCTCGCCCCGGATCTCATCGTCGTGGTCGCCTTCGGGCAAATCCTCCCGCGCGAGGTGCTCGACATCCCGCGCCATGGCGCGATCAACGTCCACGCGTCGCTGCTGCCGCGTTACCGGGGGGCCGCCCCCATTCAATGGGCCCTGCTCAACGGCGACTCCGAGACCGGGGTCGATACCATGCTCATGGAAGAAGGTCTGGACACCGGCCCCATCCTCCTGGAGACCAGAGTGCCCATCCCGGAAGACGAAACCAGCGAGTCCCTCACGCGCCGCCTCTCCGAGGCGGGAGCCCGCCTCCTGCTCGAAACCATCCCCCGCTGGGTGGAAGGCGACATCACGCCTCGTCCACAGGCGGATGGCTCGGTTTACGCTCCCATGATCAAGAAGGAAATGGGCATCCTGGACTGGCAAAAGGATGCGCGATCGCTGCATAACCAGATCCGCGCCCTGCAGCCTTGGCCCGGAACCAGCACCCTTCTCGACGGGCAGATGCTCAAGATCGGAAACGCCCACGTGACGTCGGAGTCGGCGCAAGGGGCGGAGCCCGGCACGGTGCTGGCCCTGACCCCCGAGGGCTGGCATGTCGCCACCGGCGAGGGCGTCCTGCTCGTTACGTCGGTGCAGGTCCCCGGCAAGAAGCCCCAACCGGCGGCAGAGGTCGCTCGCGGCTGGCGCAGCATGCGCGTCGGTTCGCGCCTGGGAGTCTGAATTCGAGTCACAAAGCTTCAAGAACCCCGACCCCGATTGTTACGATTCGTGTAGGCCCGGGTAGACTGGTGCTAGAGGGGAGTTCGTCGCCCCTCGGCCGGCGCGCAGTGGTCAAAGTGACTTGCAGCTTTGTTGATCCGGGGTTTCTTTCTCACTGTTGACAAGGAGAAGCGCGCGCCGGCTAACTCTTCCGGAATAAAAGTTTGCAAATAAAATTGACAATTTTATTAATAAATCTTATACTTCCCCTCAAGGAGCGAGAGAGGGTTTCCCGCCGTTCCTTGGGTGACAGGAGGAGCGCCTATGCCGCGGATCTTAGTGGTCGACGATGACCCGAATTCACGCAAGATCATCGAGCTGATGCTCTCGAGTCAAGGCTACGCGCTGACGTTCGCGGAGAATGGGCGAGACGCCGTTTCGAAGGCGCAGGCCGAGGAACCCGACCTCATCTTGATTGACGTCCTCATGCCCATCATGAACGGTCACGAGGCGACCCGTCACCTCAAGGCCGATCCTCGAACCCGGCAGATCCCGGTCGTCGCCCTGACGGCCCTGGCCTTTGAGTCGGATCGCCAGGAGGCCCTGTCGGTCGGTTGCAACGGCTATCTCTCCAAGCCCTTCACGCGACGTGAACTGCTCGAGGCGGTACTCGGCTTTCTCCCGTCCGACGCTGCCCCAGACGCTCGCCAAGCTCTCGCATAGCAAGAAGCCCCGCGGAAACTACCGCGGGGCTTCTTGCGAATGAGCTTGCTTACGTCTGGCCTTCCGCAACCATCGGCCGGAAAGCCGTCTTGTTCGGTTGGGTCTCGAGGAGGTCCGCCATCGACTGACCCAGGACCGGGTGAACCAGGTCGGGCGCGATCTCCGCGAGGGGAACCAGCACGAAGGTCCGGTCATGCATGCGGATATGCGGAATTTGCAGGCGGGTTTCCGAGATCAGTTCCTCGCCGTAGAACAGGATGTCGAGGTCGATGGTCCGGGGACCCCAGCGCATGGTGCGTTCGCGCTGCAACTGCTTTTCCATCCCTTGAAGGGCGTCGAGGAGAGGCATCGGCAGCAGGGCCGTCTCCATCTCGACGGCCGCGTTCACGAACCAACTCTGGTCCGGATACTCCAGGGGTTCGGTTTCGTAGAAGCTGGAAACCTTCTTGACCTCGATCAGCGGGTGCTTGTCGAGGAGTTCGATGGACCGCTTCAGGTAGTCCTCGCGATCGCCGACGTTCGATCCGAGTCCTAGGTAGACGGTAGGCATTCCCCTCATCCTTTCTGACGCGTGATCTCGACCGAGACCCGCCCGCGAACGCCCGGGTGCGGCACCCGTGGCTTCGCCACTTTCACCCTGACCCCCTGGGCCAGCGGCAACTTCAAGATCCGTTCGGCGATCGCCTCGGCCACCGCCTCGATGAGCTGGCAGGGAGTGTCCTCCACCACCGCTCGGGCGATCGCTTCCAGCTCGACGTAGCTGATGCTGTCTTCCATCCGGTCGCTCAGACCCACCCGGCGCAAGTCGCAGTCCACCGACAGGTCCACCACGAGCGTCTGACCCAGCACGCGCTCCTCGGCGATCATGCCGTGGTAGCCGTAGGCCTCGATCCCCTCGACGTGAATCCGGTCCGTCATTGTTTCCCCCGCACGATGGCATCGGCCACCCGGACGGTGCGCGACGCTTCCTTCACGTCGTGCACCCTCACCACGTCCACGCCCTGGCTGACGGCCAGAGCCACGGTGGCCATGGTGCCTTCCACCCGCTCGTTCACGGGCAGGCCCAGGAGGTTTCCGATGAAGCCCTTCCGCGAGGTGCCGAGTAGCATCGGGCATCCTGCGACGTGAAGCCGATTCAGGTGCCGCAGCAGCGCGAGGTTGTGTTCCTGGGTCTTGCCGAAGCCGATTCCCGGGTCGACCATGACTTGCACGCCCATGTCCCGAGCGTGGCGGGCGGCCGCTTCGAGTGCCTCGCGGACCTCGCTCACGACGTCCGCGTAGCGGGGATCGCGCTGCATGGTCTGCGGCGTGCCTTGCATGTGCATGGCGATGACGGGGGCTTGGTGGCGCTTGGCCACCGCGAGCATCTCGGGATCGCGTAACCCGCTGATGTCGTTGATGAGTGCCGCTCCCGCGTGGAGGGCGCGATCGGCGACTTCCGGCTTGAAGGTATCAACCGAGAGAACGATCCCCTTGTCGGCGAGGGCGCGAACCACGGGAAGGATTCGTTCCAGTTCGACCTGGGCGGTGACGCCTTCGCAGCCGGGTCGGGTGGATTCGCCGCCGACGTCGATGAGGTCGGCTCCGTCGGCGATCATGCGCAGGGCGTGGGCGATCGCCGCCTCGGGATCCAGCCGTCCCCCGTCCGAGAAGGAGTCGGGGGTGACGTTGAGGATCCCCATCACGTAGGTGCGCGCACCCCAGTCGAACTCCCGGCCCGCGAGCCTCCAGGGCTCGGGCTTGGGGAAGCGTTTTTTGGTTTCGGGTACTAGCAGCGGCATACGGGCCCTCGGAATCGTCTCAAAACCGGTCCTGGCGCCAAAGTTTAAGTGGCCCTATTATAGCACTGCTTTTGCGAGTGGCAGTGACTGACACACAAAAGCCCGCCGAGTCGAACGCGGCGGGCTTTTGCAATCCTACATGTCGCCTCGGTGGACGACAGGGGGGGGTTGCAATCCTGATTCCTCAGCCGGGTTCGATAGGTGTGCACCGCCGGCTTCCGTTAGTTGCATGCCGGAGCGCACGCCCTCTGCGCTGAGGGGAACCAGCTTCTCGGAACGGTTTGACAGGTTCTTGATCCGGATCTGCCCCTCGGCGAGTTCCGAGTCGCCCAGAATCCCGATATGGCTTGCCTTGAGCCGCTCGGCCTGGGCGAACTGCTTGTCGAGCTTGCGCTTGGCGTAGCTGAGCTCGACGCTCAATCCTTCCCTACGCAGGTCGTGCGCCAGCTTGAAGCCCGCTCTATCGGCCTCGGCTCCCATGGTGACGAGATACAAGTCGACCGCAGTCTCTGCAACACTGTCGGCCAGAAGGATTGCCAGGCGCTCCATGCCGAATGCCCAGCCGACAGCGGGAGTTGGAGGGCCTCCGAGCTCTTCGACGAGGCCATCGTAGCGTCCGCCGGCGCAGACCGTGTTCTGGGAGCCCAGTTTCTCGGTGGCGACGATCTCGAAGACGGTGCGGGTGTAGTAGTCGAGTCCCCGGACCAGCCGCGGGTTGAGGGAATACCGGATGCCGACCGCGTCGAGGTAGCCCAGGACGGCGCCCTGGTGTTCGTGGCAGCCTTCGCAAAGCACGTCCTGGAGGCTGGGAGCACCGGCATTGATTTCCCGGCACGCGGGCACTTTGCAGTCGAGAACGCGCAAGGGGTTGCCGGCCATGCGGTCCAGGCAGGTTTCGCAATAGCCGCTTTTGCGGCTCTCGAAGAACTCGACCAGCTTCTCGCGGTAGAGAGGGCGGCACTCAGAGCAGCCGAGGCTGTTGAGCTGGACCTCAAGGCCTTCGACGCCCAGGTCGTGGAAGAGGTCGATGGCGAGGGTGATCACTTCGGCATCGAGCTTGGGCTCAGCGGATCCCAGCGCCTCGACCCCAATCTGATGAAACTGGCGCTGGCGGCCGGCCTGCGGACGCTCGTAGCGGAACATGGCTCCGCCGTACCAGAGCTTCACGGGCAGGGGGCGGGAGCTTCCGAGCTTGCCTTGGAGGTAGGCGCGGACGACGCCGGCAGTGCCTTCGGGGCGGAGCGTCAGGGAGCGCTCGCCCCGATCGGTGAAGGTGTACATCTCCTTGGAGACGATATCGGTGGCTTCGCCCACGCCGCGAGTGAAGAGTTCCGTCGCCTCGAAGATCGGCGTGCGGATTTCCTGGTAGCGGTAGTTCTCGAAGAAGTGGCGGGATCTCTCTTCGATGTGCTGCCAAAGCGTGGATTCGGGGGGCAGGACGTCGTGCGTCCCGCGTTGGGCGGTGATTGGGCTGGCCAAGATTATCTCCTTACTGAGGGTTTAGCCCATCATAGCAAGCGCGATTGCTGGGGGCAATCGACAGGATTCTACCGCGTGGATGCAATTCGACGCGCTGGTAATTGCTGGCACAGCGCATGGGTAGCTGTCTATTATTATGAACGCCATGGCTTCGCCGTACATAGCCTTTAGCCGCATTTTATTGCCTTTATCCGCATTTTATTGCCTTTAGCCGCGGGCGCTCCCCCCCATGCATAGCCCGTTAGCCGCAGGCGCTCCCCCCGTCGTACATGGTCTCGCAGGCCCAACGGGGGATGGGTTAGCGGAAGTTGAGATGGCAAGGAGCATCGGGGGGCGCCAAACCCCATGATTGGGACTCGAAGGGGGCTGTGAGCGAGAAAGCGTTCGATTCTGAGGGCCGCGTAGCGGCGGGCCCCCAGAATCGCAGCGAACGAGCCACANCAGCGAACGAGCCACAGGCACCGAGAGGACCACTTCCGTATCGCGCCCCCCTTGTGTTTGCTCAGCCGACGGCGAGAAACATAAGGAACGCCATGGCTTCGCCGGCGAACACCCCCCGTAGCCCCCCATCGAGGGGGGCGGATTAACGGAAGATGAGGGGCCATGGCTTCGCCGGCGAACACCCCCCGTAGCCCCCCATCGAGGGGGGCGGATTAACGGAAGATGAGGGGCCATGGCTTCGCCGTTCATAGCCTTTAGCCGCATTTCATAGCCTTTAGCCGCATTTCATAGCCTTTAGCCGCGGGCGCTCACCCCCCGTAGCCCCCCATTGGGCCTGCGGGCCCAGGTAGGCTGCGCCAGAGCGAGGGGGGCGGATTAACGGGTGGCTGCGCCAATTATCGTTCCCTCGGTGCTACATGGTCTCCAGTTCCTGGCGGGCTTCCAGGATCACCTTGGGTAGCATGCCTCCCTGGACCCAGGCGATCAGGAAGGGGGGGAGCCAGGTGTCGAGGTCGGCCTGAATCCGGTAGGTGACGAGCGACTGGCCGTTCGTCATGGGGGTCACGGCGTACGAGCCGCGGTTCTCCTTGACGTTCCCTTCCAGCAGGCGCCATTCGACGGCTTGCTCGGTGGGGACGGAGTGGATATCGAGCGTGAAGTTTCGGCTTCCCAGTGGCCAGGGCAAGCCTACGTCATAGCGAACCTGCATGCGCTGGAATTGGCTCGAAATCACCCGGTGCTCGCGGATGGCGCTTTGGAAACGGCGCAGGGTGGTGGGCTCGAAGTAGAAGGCAAGCAGGTTTTCGGCGGGGGCCTTCACCTGGCCGATCGCGGTGAATTCGATCACGCTGCTGCCGGGCAGGATCCGGTGCGAGCTGAGCACCTCGCCGGCATGAATGCGGCGCCACTCCTCCGGGGAGGGGGTGGCGCGGTAAGGGGTGGCATGGGCGGGGCGAACGCTCGTCGTCATGGCGGCCACGGCGAGAAGGAGGATCGACAGGTAGGCGCGCGGGGAGCTCATGACAGGGCGATCAGGCTTTCAGGATCTTCTTGAGGAAGAAGCCGGACCAGAAGAGGAAGAAGCCGATGGTGAAGTACTTCATTTCCGGCCCCATCCCCTGGGTCATGCCGAGGTAGAAGGCGTAGGGCATGTGGGCGATGCCCACCAGCATCAAGGAGTTGGGTAGGATGGCTTTAGCTTTCATGAGCCCATGATACCAGAAAGGGCGCGCCTTTCGGCGCGCCCCTTCGAGGTTGGTAACCTAGGTCGTTTCTTCAGGACAGCTTCGCTGCCTTCCGAAACAGCCGCGGGCGCTAGGGCTTCTGAAGGAAGCCGAGCAGGCCGTGGAGCGTGGTGTCGCGCTTCATTGCAGCAATCGAGGTGGTGAGCGGAATGCCCTTCGGGCAGGCCTTCACGCAGTTCTGCGAGTTGCCGCAATCGTTGACGCCGCCGACGCCCATGAGGGCTTCGAGGCGCTCGGTCGAGAAGTGCTTGCCGGTGGGATGCATGTTGAAGCGGCGCACCCAGCTCATGATGGCGGGGCCCATGAAGGGCGACCGTTCATTGACGTTGGGGCAGGCTTCGTAGCAGACGCCGCAGCTCATGCACTTGGAGAGCTCGTACATGACCTCGGCGTCCTCGGGGCTCATGCGCGGGCCGGGGCCCAGGTCATGAGAACCGTCGACGTCGATCCAGCCGCGGATCTCCTTGAGCTGGTCGAAGTGCTTCGCGCGGTCGACGATGAGGTCGCGGACCATCGGGAAGGCCTTGCTCATGGGTTCGAGGGTGATGGTTTCGCCGTTGGGGGCGACCCGATCGACCAGGGTGGCGCAGGCCTGCATGGCCTGGCCGTTGACGACCATGGAGCAGGCGCCGCAGACCTTTTCGAGGCACGAGGCCTCCCAGACCACCGGAGTGGTCTTTTCGCCGGTGGCGTTCACCGGGTTGCGCTGAATTTCCATCAACGCCGCGATGAGGTTCAGGCCGGGCTGGTGAGGAATCTTGAACTCCTCCCAGCGGGATTCCTGGCTGGGGCTATCCTGCCGGCGGATGCGGAGGGTGACGGTCTTGGACATTACTGGCACTCCTCCTTGGTCTTGCGGTCCTCGGACACGGCGGAGATCGCATCGAGCTTCTGCTCGAGCGAACCGGGCGTTGCTGCGGTCGTTGCCTGCTTGTCCACGTCGTACTTGCGAGGACGGGGCTTGATCAGGCTGGTATCGACCGGCACGTAGGAGATGCGGGGGCCGTCGGGCGTCCACTCGGCGATGGTGGTCTTGAGGAAGTTCGCATCGTCGCGTTCCGGGAAGTCCGGCTTGTAGTGGGCGCCGCGGCTCTCGTTGCGAAGGAGGGCTCCCTTGGCGATGACCTTGGCCTGCTCCAGCATGTTCCAGAGGTGCCGGGTGAAGGGCACGGCCTGATTGGAGTAGGGGCCGGCATCGTCGATGTTGATCTGCTTCCAGCGCTCGGAGAGCACGTCGAGCTTGACCAGGGTCTCTTCGAGGTTCTTGTTGTAGCGAACGACCGTCACGTTGTTGGTCATCAGCTCGCCGAGTTCCTTGTGGAGGACGTAGGGGTTCTCGGTGCCGCGCATCCGGAGCAGGCTGTCGTAGCGCTCCTGAGCGCGCTTGCGAGCGGCTTCCACGAGGGCGGGCTTGACCTCGACCTTGGCTTGGGCCTTCATCCAGGCCGAGGCCTTGGGGCCGGCGACCATGCCACCGTAAACGGTCGAGAGCAGGGAGTTTGCACCCAGGCGGTTGGCGCCGTGGTACTGGTACTCGCACTCGCCGACGGCGAAGAGGCCGGGGATGTTGGTCATCTGGTCGTAGTCGACCCAGAGGCCGCCCATGGTGTAGTGCATGCCGGGGAAGATCTTCATCGGGAGCTTCTTGGGGTCGTCTCCGACGAACTCCTCGTAGATCTCGAGCACGCCGCCGAGCTTACGCTCGAGCATCTTGGGGTCGAGGTGGCTGACGTCGAGGTAGACGACGTTTTCGCCGCCGACGCCCATCTTGAGCTCGACGCAGACCTTGAAGATCGCGCGGGTGGCGATGTCGCGGGGCACCAGGTTGCCGTAGGCGGGGTACCACTCTTCGAGGAAGTACCAGGGCTTACCGTCCTTGGGAACCCAGACCCGGCCGCCCTCGCCGCGGATCGACTCGGACATGAGGCGGAGCTTGTCGGCGGCGGGAATGGAGGTGGGGTGGACCTGGATGAACTCGCCGTTCGCCCACTTGGCGCCTTGCTGGTAAACCGCGGCCTGGGCCGAGCCGGTGTTGATCAAGGAGTTGGTGGACTTGCCGAAGACCATGCCGTTGCCGCCGGTGGCGAGCACGGTGGCTCCCGCCGTGAAGGGCTTGATCTCCATGGTGCGGAGGTTCTGGGCGACGATGCCGCGGCAGGTGCCTTGGTCATCGAGGATCGATTCGAGGAATTCCCAGCCTTCGTACTTGGTGACCTTGCCGGCCACTTCCCAGCGGCGAACTTGTTCGTCGAGGGCGTAGAGGAGCTGCTGTCCGGTGGTGGCGCCGGCGAAGGCGGTGCGGTGATGCTTGGTTCCGCCGAAGCGCCGGAAGTCGAGCAGGCCTTCGGGAGTGCGGTTGAAGGGCACGCCCATGCGGTCGAAGAGGTAGATGATCCCGGGGGCCGCTTCGCACATGGCCTTGACGGGGGGTTGGTTGGCGAGGAAGTCGCCTCCGTAGATGGAGTCGTCGAAGTGCTCCCAGGTCGAGTCCCCCTCGCCCCGGGTGTTGACGGCGCCGTTGATGCCGCCCTGCGCGCAAACCGAGTGCGAGCGCTTGACGGGAACGACGGAGAAAAGATCGACGTTGACCCCCGCCTCGGCGGCCTTGATGACCGTCATGAGGCCCGCGAGGCCACCGCCGACGACGATGATCCGGTTAGCGTCCATGGGTGATCCCTTCCCTCATGTCTTGAACTACGGGCGCCTGATGCGGCGCGGGCGCGACATGCGCCTGAGAAATCTCATGCTTGGTGGCGATTTCGTCGATCCGGAAGGCGTTGAGGGCGAAGTAGCCCAGCGCCGTGAGGGCGATGAAGACGACGACCGAGAGGACTCCTACGGCGTACTGCGAGCGCATGGAGACCGTGACTCCCCAGTCGATGCAGAACTCCCAGAGCCCGTTGGCGAAGTGGTAGGTGGTCGCCACGATGCCCACGAGGTAGAAGGCATAAAGGAGCGGGCTTTGGACCACGTGCACGATGTTGTTGAAGGCCTCATGCGCCGGATCGCCCATCAGGAAACGCTGGGTGATCCCATGATAGAAGACGAAGAACAGCATGAAGAAGCCGGTCCAGCGCTGGAGCATGAAGTTCCAGTTCCGGGCGTAGGGGTAGCGCAGGGGGTTGCTCTTGGCAATCCAGCCCACCCAGATCCCGAAGATCGAGTGATAGATCAAGGGAGCCCAGATCAGGCTGAACTCGATCACCGGCAGGAACGGCAGGGTTTCGAGCAGTTCCACCTTGGCCATGAAAGCTTCTTGCCCTTGCATGGCGTACGAGTTCACCAGCAGGTGAACGATCAGGTAGACGCCCAGGGGCATGACCCCGGTGAGTTGGTGTAACTTCCGCATTAGGAAGTAGTTGCGCGTCAGGATGCCCATCGAGCTCGACAAGTCTCCTTTCAAAGTACTGGCGGCGTTAAAACGCGGGCGCGGGGATTAAATCACGTTTAAATTTATCACTTTTCCGGAGCAAGCACCACGAAAACAGGACAATCGTTACAATTGCGCTCGCTCGCCGGGGCCACGAGCCGATCCTCGGGCCGTGCGCGAGGCAAGGGTCCCCGAGCAAGCTCGGAGACCCTTGAACGCTTTGGGGGAAGTCGCCCGCTATTTGAGGCGGCGGTTCGCAGCCTCGATCAGGACGAAGGCGCCGTCCTTTTGTTCGTCGAAGAGCTTATCGACTTCCTGGAAGGTCGGATGGAAGCTCGACCCCATCTCGCAGCCGTAGGCGAGCGTACCGAATCGGGTGTAGGCCCAGTCCGCTCCGGAGCCGTAGGAGAGGTAGAAGCGACGGGCGATGGTGTCGGCGTCGTAACCGTTCTTGGCGACGATCTGCTGGCCCAGTTCCCGGAACTTGGCATCATCGGGCGAGAGATCCCGGGAGTAGCCGGGGGGCCAGATGACCGCGTTGCCGTAGGCATGGTAATCCATCCAGGAGCCGAACTTCCGCTTGGCGAAGAGGTTGCGGATTGCCTGGGTCTCGGGCTCCGAGAAGGCAGCCTCGCCTCGGAACGTCTCCTTGGGCGGGTAGGCTTCGCCCTTTTCCCAGTAAGCATCGTAGTTGCGGTTGATGTCGACGCCCACGCCGGCGCTGAAGGCATGCACGTTCTTGCGCCAGAAGATTTCGCCGTCCTCGACCCGCGAGCGCCCGTCAGGGTTCACCATGGGCACGATCCAGACTTCCCGGCTATCGAGCATGGCGGTGATGCGAGGATCCTTGCCGTAACCCTCGAGCAAGCTCTTGGCCAGCCGGTAGGAAACCTCGACCGGGGCCAGTTCGCGAGCATGGTGGCCGCCGGTGAAGAGCGCTGCTGGCTGTTCTTGGTTCGGGCGAGCCGTGATCTTCAGCGCCCAGATATCCCGCTTGGCCTTCCCCTGCTGGGTTTCCCACGAATCGCCCGCGTCTTCGAGGGTCGCGAGGTTGGGATAGGTCTGGGCGAGGCCCTTCAGGTTCTGCGTGAGATCGGCATAGGTCTGATAGCCCGCGGGAAGGCTCTCGATCAGGGAGCCGGGAAGCGTGATGTGATTCAGGCCCTGGCCTGCCGCGTAGATCCGGGACTTATCGTCGAGGAACCCTTCCACATAGCCGCTTCTCACGGTATGGATGTCCATCCCCAGCCCCACGAGGCGATCCAACTGGGCTTTGTTCCGGTAGAAGAGCCGGACGCGCGGGCCTTCGGTTGATTTGGCGGAAAGCGTTTGGGTGGCGTCTTGCTGCATGCCGGGCATGGTCAGGCCGCAACCGGCCAGCATCAGGGCGGCGAGGGATATCGGGAGAAGACGGACGAATCGCATCGGGGCTCCTTTCTGGGATACCGATGCGATTGTCGGGAATTTTCACATAAACTTGCTTGGGCGTTAACTTGAAATTAAAGCTGGTGCTCCTCCCATTCCGTGGTCCCGGTTTCGGCCAGGGCGATGGCGGGGATGGCTTCGAAGAAGTCGAGTACGAACCGATTGAAGGCCGCGGCATCCTCGTCGTGCGGCAAGGCGCCGGTCGCATCGAGGACCCGGCTCAGCGCCCTGGGGGCGAGTTGGGCGAAGGCTGCGGCCTCGCTCGCGATGTCCTGGTAACCGTTCCATTCCCCCCAGACGATGCCCAGGGACGTTCGCAACAGGGGCAGTTCGTTGCGGATGCTGCGGCTGAGCAGCCCGGACACGAACGACAGGGCGGCGTCCTGGGCTCCGGGCTGGTGCGCGCTGGTCCAGTAGTGGCGAACCATCGCGTCGTCGACCCGGCGGGGATTGAAGTAGCTTCGGTCCGTGAGGTACCGCGTGATCGACCACCGGGAGGCCAGCGCATCGTAGAGGGCATCCCGGACGATCGGGGCGCTGGTGAGCCGATGACGCCGATACGCGGCAGGCCCCGGGTCCTCGGCCAGGGTGAGGATGCCGGTGGGGTTCACCAGCACCATCCCGCCGAAGAGCTCAGGATGATAGGCGGCCAGGTGAACGCTCCACGCCGCGCTGAGCGACGAGGCGATGACCAGGGTGCCGCAGCCCGGCACGTGCCTGACGAAGTCCTCGATCACGGCTTCCATCCGTTCCGGGGAATAGGCGCCTTCGGGCTTGTCCGACTTTCCGAACCCGAGCAGGTCGACCGCGTAGACCCGGAAGCGCTGGGAGAGCGCGGAGAAGGTGGATTTCCACTCGAAGGAGCCGGCGCCGATATGGATGCCATGAAGCAGAAGCAGGCTCGGTCCTCGCCCCTGGACCGTATAGAAAAGGCCTCCGTAGGGGGTTTCGTGCCACCCCTCGCTACCTCCCAGCTCGCTCACCAGGGGATCGGGCTCGGTCCAGATCCGTCGGTGGAGAGCCTGCTGCAGGGCGATCGCCCCACCCAAGCCCAGAAGCGCCTTCAAGGATACTTTCATGCCGACACCCCTTCTCACTCGGTATTCCCGGAGCGACCTCCCGCGGGTGACTCGTGGATGGCATCCTACTGCGCACCCGGACAGGATGCAATCCGCTCGCCAGGCTGCTTCGAGGGGGATGGGGCGTCCCGGCGGGATTCGGGCGGATACCCGGCCGCGCTGCCTTATGATTTGACACTCTCCACGCCTAAAGGCGGGGAATTCTGGCTCTAACCAAGGCTCTGCCCGAGCCTGAGAATGTTCCTCGCCGCGTTCCAGTCTCGATCGATCTCGAGTCCGCAGCCGCAGCGATGTTCGCGTTCTCGCAATCCTTTTCTGGTGTGGGAGCCACACCCTGAACACGCTTGGCTCGTGTTTCGGGGGTCGACTCCGATCACCTCGACTCCGGCGCTCTCAGCCTTGAATCTCAGGATTCCCAGGAATTGACGCCACCCGGCGTCGAGAATGGAGCGGTTCAGCCCAGACTTCTGAGCCACTTGAGTGCCCGGGGCTTCGAGGGTTCCGGAAGCCGACTTGGACATGTTCCGGATGTTCAAGTTCTCGTGGACGATCCGGTCATAGGATTTATTCAAGTGAGTGGACAGCTTGAAGTGGAAGTCCCTTCGCTGGTTCCGGACCTTCTCGTGGGCCTTGGCCACGAGCAGCTTGGCCTTCTCTCGATTCCGGGTTCGCTTCTGCTTCGGCTTCGACGCCAGCTTCCGTTGCCTCTCGGCTAGCTTGGCTTTGGATTCCCGGAAGTGCCTGGGGTTCGGAACCATGGATCCGTCCGAGCAGGTCAGGAACTTCTCGAGTCCGAGGTCGATCCCTACCTCGACTTCGACCGGGCGCATGGGAACCTGACTCGGACCCAGATCACAGCTGAAGCTCGCGTACCAGTGCCCGGAGCTGTTCCGGGTTATGGTCAAGGTCTTGATCTCGCCTTCCACGGGTCTGGATAGCTTGATCTTGACCTCGCCCACACGGGCGAGCTTGAGCTTGCGCTCCAGGAGCCTGTATCCGGTCTGGGTGAAGGTCATGGACCGGAACCGATCCCGGCTCTTGAACCTCGGGAATCCGGCTCCGGAGAAAAATCGCAGGTAGGCTTGATCCAGCCTCTGGAGCACTCCTTGGAGAACCTGAGAGTTCACGAGCTTCAGCTCCGGATGCTCCTGCTTCGCCGCGGGAAGTTCATTGGCCTGGGAATAGTAATTGAGATTCAGCTTCCGCTTCTTCCAGAACCAGATCCGCTGTTCAAGAGCGGCGTTGTAGACGAGGCGGCAGAGCCGAAGCTGCTCATCGAGAACAGCCTCCTGTTTTGGGGTAGGATAGATTCGGTAACGGAAGCTCTTTCTCATGCCGGGATTCTACTTCGGAATCGGTTTGGATGTTCTAGGCATCCTGAACGAAGTACAAGCTCGGGGCATCGAGCCCCTCACCTGTCTCGCCTTATTTCCCCAAGGCTGAAGCAAGGGGTTTTACGGCGAAACTGATATACAAGCAAGCGTACTTTTTTCGACATGGAGGCCGCCCCGATGAACCCGACTCCCAGATTCTTGATCCCCGCCCTGACCGCAAGCGTTCTGGCCTTGAGCCTGGCCGGCTGCGAGCCGACCGGGACGGCCCTGGTGGAAGACAACAAGCAGCAACAGCAGCAGGGCGACGAGCAAACTTCGACCGCCACGATCCACGAGGGGACGATCAGCGCGAGCGAGACCTGGACCAAGGCCGGCGGTCCTCATGTCGTGCGCGGCAAGGTTTACGTGCAATCCGAGCAGGGGGCGACCCTGACCATCGAGGCGGGCGCCCAGGTCCGCTTCGAGCTGGGGGCCGGTCTTTACTTCGGCTACGAAAGCGGCAAGAGGGGAGTTCTGGACGCCCAGGGAACCGTCGAGCAGCCGATCGTCTTCGCTTCGGCGGCCTCGAGCCCCGCCAAGGGCGACTGGGCCGCCGTTTACCTGGGCAACGGCGCGGCATCCTCGATGATGAGCCACTGCACGATCTCCCACGGGGGCGGGGGCAGCGAGGCTGCCCTGATCGTGGAGGGAGCCGGCAACAAGCCCGCCGTCATGAACTGCACGATCGAACAGAGCGCGTCCCTCGGGATCAAACTCAGCGCCGACGCCTACTTCGTGGCTTTCGAGAACAACGTCGTCAAGACGTCGGCCTCGAATCCCATCCGGCTGGGCGCCAACGAGGCCGGTTCCCTCGGATCCGGCAACCGCTTCGAGGAGAATGGCGTGCAAGCGATCCACGTCGACGCGGGGACCGTCTCCCGGAGCACGAGCTGGCTTCCCCAAGGCGTTCCCTATCGCTTGCATGGCACGACCTACGTCCAGCACGAAACTATCGCGCCGGTGCTCGCGATCAAGCCCGGTGCCACCCTGGAATTCGGCCCAGAGGCTGCCCTGAAGGTCGCACACGGCTCGGGCACCCAGGGAGCTCTCTACGCCATCGGGACCGCCGAGGCCCCCATCACCTTCAGGGGGGTCAGCACCGAACCCGGTTCCTGGGCCGGGATCTCGATGGGCGAGGGCACGGTGGCCGGGGCCGAACTCAGCGTGAACACGACCGTGATCCAGCATGCGGTCATCGAGCACGGGGGAGGCGGAAACACCAACGACAGCGCCTTGCTGTATCTCTACAACGCCAAGCCTCTCGTCGAGAACGTGACCTTCCGTCACTCGGGCTCGACCAAGGCGGTCGTCGTTCGCGGCGTGCGCTCAAAGGTTCCGACGTTCGACTCCTGGGGCCTCTTCGGGGACAACGGGAGCGGCAACGTCTGGGGGGCCGGACTTGAGATGCCGGCGGTCGAAGACGCGGCCCAGAACGATTCTTAGTTTGCGCTAGCCTTCGCCGAGCAGGAGGGCTTTGGCGCGCGAGAGGTCCTGGAAGTAGCGATCGCCCAGCTTGGGGTTGATGTCGGGATGTAGCCAGCGCGCGAGATCCTTGTAGGCCTTCTGGACCTCGTCGGCCCCCGCGTTGGTGGGGAGGTGGAGGACGCCGAGCGCCCAGGCGCGATCGCCGGGAGCTTGTCCGTAGAACTCGGCGAGGCGGGGATCCCCGCTGGCCTCGGACCAGCCCTTTCGGAAACCGGCCTTGTAGCCTTCGTGGTAGCCCTCTTCCTTGCCTTCGAAGTAGGAGTGCTTCTCGATTTCCCGCAGTTGCTCGGCGCAGCGCCGGCGCTCCTCGCGGCGGACGAATTCGACCGCTTGCTCGGTGGCGTTGGCGGCGGGCGGGGTCTGCGGGGATGATTTCGGGCGGCGGTTGGGATCCATGGAGCCTCCTCGGGATGGGCGCTCTCACATCCTAAAGCCTCGCGGCGCCCTCCGCCAGAGCATGCGTTGTGGTTCGCCCCGCCTTCTCCTAGGATGGGCCCGAGGCCCCCGGGACGTGGAACACCCCCGGATGAACCCCCCGGGGGTGCCACGCCCGGAGGCGTCGCGTGCTTGCGGGCTATCGATAGGAGGGCCTCCTGATGAAAAGCTCGGTCGTCGTTGCGAAGCACCCCCTGCATCCCATGATCGTCCCCATTCCGATCGCTTGCTTCCTCTTGGCGCTGATTGGCGATCTGGCCTTCACGGTCACCGCGAACCCCTTCTGGTACCTCTTCTCGGCGTGGACCATGGGATTCGGCATCATCGGGGGGCTGCTGGCCGCCCTGCCCGGCCTGGCCGATTACTTCACCGTCGTGTCCCGGCAGGCCAAGCGCCCCGCCACCATGCACATGATCCTCAACCTGGGCATCGTGGCCACCTTCGCCGTCAACTTGGCGATCAGGCTCTTCGCCACCCCCTCTTCGGGAGCCGGCTGGTGGTTCGCCCTGGCCCTGACCGTCCTGGGAAACGCGGCGTTGCTGTATTCCGGCTGGCTCGGCGGCGAGCTGGTCTACCGGCATCGGATCGGGATCGAGGAGGAGCCGCTGGAAAAAGCCCGGCTGCGCGTCACCATGTCTCCCGAGGAAGTGGAACGCGCCTCGCACCGGAAGTAGGGTTTCAAAAACGCTCGCTCGGGTATCTTGCAGCCATGCCAGCCAAACTACCCACCGAAGCCCTGCTCGAGGCCGCCCGCTGGGCTCCGAGCCTCTATAACACCCAGCCGTGGCGGTTCAGGCCGACGGCGGACGCATGGGAGGTCCGCTGGGACCCGGAATGCGAGCTGCCGGTCGCTGATCCGCAGCGGGTGGCGCTGATGATGAACCTGGGGGCGGTGATCGAGTACCTCGCCGTGGCGGCCAGCGCTCATGGTCTGGACGTGCAGTTCACTCCCCCCGACTTCCGGGGCACGCAGCCCAACCTGGGTTTCATCGTGGGCAAGCTTCTCTTCGTCGAGCGGACTGGAGAGCCCAGCCCGCTCTTGCCTTTCCTGGCGTCTCGCCAGACCAGCCGAAAACCCTACCGCACCGAACCCCTGCCTCCCGGGGTGCTGGACGAGTTGCAGGCGGCGGCGGCGTCGGCGGGATGCTGGCTGTATCACACGACGGATCGCGCGGCGATCGCCACGATCGCCGCCGAAGCCGCCCGCGGCACGATGGCCCAGTTCGGCGAACCCGAGCGCTACGCCGAGTTCTATCGCTGGCTGCGCCCCCTTTCCGCGGCGGACGGCCTGGACATCCCCTCCCTCGATCTGGCTGGCCCCTGGGGCAGCCTCTGGAAGAGCGTCCTGCCGCCTTCGCGCATGACGCGCCTGAAACTGGCCCAGTGGGCTCTCGCCTCCCAGCAGCGCGCGCTCATCCAGAGTACGCCCGCCGTTTGCATGCTGGCGACCAACTCCCGGGAATGGAAAGGATGGGTCCAGGCAGGTAGGGCCTTGAGCCGCGTCTGGCTGCATGCGGCCCGCCACGGCCTGGTGACTCACCCCACTCCCTCCGCGCTCTACACCCCCGCCGGCCGCGAACTCGTCCACGAACGCCTGGGCGTCGAAGGCGACTTCCTGGTTTCCTGCCTGTTTCGCCTGGGCGAGAGCCTGCCGGCCCCGCGCTCGGGCCGACTGGAAGCCGAGAGCCTCCTGTTCTAGCTCTCCTGGTACTCGGGCTGCTTCGAGAGCCAGTCCTCCAGGTTCAGCACGGTCGGCTTGGTCGTTCGCGGCGTCCGATCGAGAAACGCCTCCTTCACGCCGCCCTCGAGCAGATCCTCGGTGAGCTCCAGAACGCCGTCGCGGCCTTCCAGGTGGAGAACCTTGGCGTGGGGCTGCTTCATCGAGGCCAGGTACTTCTCGGCCTTGTCCTGGCTGGTGAAGAAGAGCGCCACGGGCACTCCTTCGGTGTCGCGAGCGATGATGAACTCGTCCTCGCTGCTGGTCGCCAGCGTGTAAATGCCTTGAGTGACGTCGAATCCCTGGGACATCGGACCCACCTCCTCGTGACGAACATGACGCAACTTCATGATTGTAAGGTGATGTGAAGCGTTTGGCGAGTCCCCCCGTTAGTCCTTCCCCCGTGTTAAACTGCCTCGGATCCCTCGCGTCGCAAGGAGCCTGCCGCCAACGATGTTCGGCCGACTGAAACGGCATGACCGCCTGAAACCGCCCCCGCTGCCGCGGGAGCTGCCGCCACGCGAGGCCCCCCTTCCCTTCGAAGGCGTTCTCGCCAACCTGGTCCAGGAGCCGCATCCTCTCGGCGACGCCATGGAGGCGGCTCGAACGGACCTCCCGCGGGTCGACAACATGGGCGTCACCGGCGACGCGCGCGACCTCTTCGCCGTGACCGACCGCCTCTCGGCCGCGATCCAGCAGGCCTTTCCCGAGAGCCTCTGCGGGGCGGGTTGCTCGGCTTGCTGCCAGTACCCGGTGGGGCTCTTCGACATCGACCGGGCGGAGTGGGAGGTGATTCGCCGCCATATCCGGGAAGCATGGACACCTCGGGAACGCTCGGAGTTTCTCGAACGCTTCGAGCGGGACTTCGGCCCCTACCGCTTGAAGCTCCGGATCCTCGACGCCCTGATGACCTTTCCCCTGCCGGTCACGTCCAGGCCGGAGGGCCTGCCCCTGGCATGCCCCTTCCTGAAGGACGACCGCTGTTCGGTCTACGCGGCGCGGCCCATCGTTTGCCGGACCTTCGGCCTCTACAGCGTGCTGCGCTCCGGACGCAAGGAATCTCATCTCTACGCCTGCGAGAAGCAGGCCGTGACGCTGAACGAGGCGCTTTCGAAGGAGGGGCCCCGGATCATGCCTCCCAGCGTGAACCCGATTCGGCTGGCGCTGGTGCGATTCCTGAGCTTCAAGGCCAGGCTGATCCCGCTCTGGGTCTGGCAGGATTTCCCTCGCGATCGCGGGTAATTAACTTGTAGGCACACGGCGACGCGGAAGGGGGCAGCTTGAGTAGATTTCCCTTCCTCTTGGCCCTGCTGCTGGTCTGGACACTGGCAGGGGAGGGAGTTCGCGCGGAGATGGTCTGCACCGATTGCCGTCAACCCATCGAAGGAACCTTCATCCGCTGGGGCCAACAGGCTTTCCATCCTCAGCACTTCGCCTGCGCGGGCTGCGCGCGGCCCATTGCCGGCAATTACGTCCCGCATCAGGGCAAGCCCTATCATGCCGCCTGCTACGCCGAGCGCTTCGGCGAGCGCTGCGCCCAGTGCGATCGCCCCATTTCCGGCAAGTTCATGAAGCACGAGGGCCAGGCCTATCATCCGGCCTGCTTCCAGGCCAACGTCGCGCCGCGGTGCGACGTCTGCGATGCCGGCATACTCGGACGCTACCTGGTCGATCCGATGGGCAACCGCTACCATGCGGAGCATCGGATCCCGCTTTGCACCTACTGCCGCCGGGCGGTTTCCCCGAAAACCTCCCAGGGTGGCTACACCTACGGGGATGGCCGGAGCGTCTGCGGCATGTGCTACCCGCAGGTGATCCGGAGCGATCGCGAGGTGGCGGCGGCCATCGAGGAGGTCCGCGCCAAGCTCGAGACCTGGGGCCTATCCGTCCCGCAGACGGCCGCTCCCCTGAAACTGGTCGATCTGAACCGGTTGAAGCAGCTCATGCGCCGCGGAGGGCTTCACGGCCAGAACATCCAGGGCTTCACCTCGGTGCTCAGCGAAACGCAAGGAGGGCAGGTGACCAAGCGTGAGATCGCGGTCTACGTCCTCAACGGCATGCCCCGCGAGGACTTCATGGGGACCGTGGCCCATGAGCTGACGCACGTCTGGATCAACCTCAACGCCACCAAGAAGCTTCATCCGACCCTCGAGGAAGGGGCCTGCAACTACGTGCGCTCGCTGCTTCACGCCCAGAGCGGAACTCCCGACGCCGCGCGCAACCTTTCGAGCATGAAGGACGACCCCGACGAGCACTACGGGCGCGGGTACCGCCGGGCCAAGGCCTACGCCGATCGCAACGGCTTGCCGGCGCTCCTGACCCTCATGCGGCGGGGTTCCGCCTTTCCGCTCGGGTATTGATCCCCTCTGATTTTTATTGATATTTTTGCGATCTTGTTTTTTCTGAGCAAGAAATGGTTCGAACGCATGGATAACCTTCGAGTACTCGAAGCGTACTTGAGGAGGAACTCTCTCTATGGCTCAGGTGAAAAGCCGTCGGGGCGTGAGTCCCCCGCTGACGAGGCCGGTGGGTGGCAACCGGGTTTCCAGCGTCTTCACGGATGAGGCCGCGCTGAAGGGGATCCTCGGGGATCTGGGCAAGGCCGAGCGGAAGATCCAGTTCGAGAGCTTTCTTTTCAGCGGGGATCACGGTCAGGCGATCGCCGACGCGCTGATAGCCAGGCACGACGAGGGCGTCCAGGTCCAGGTCTTGCTCGACGGGAAGGCCCAGATGCTCGACCGGGAGCGCCTGGTCACGAAGCTGCGAGCCGCAGGAGTCGACGTCAGGTACTTCGACCCCAGGTCCATGCCAGGGCCCTACGCGGTCGATCACTCCAAGCTGCTCGTGATCGACGACCAGCTCGTCTGGGTGGGGGGCGTCAACTTCGACGCCGAGATCAATCGCGACATGATGACCCGGATCGAGGGACCCGCCGTTCGCCGCCTGCAAGGCACCTTCGAGGAGGGCTGGACGAACGCCGGCGGCAAGCTGCTTCCGGCCGCGGGAGCCATCCAATCCAAGGGAGACGTCTGGGTGGGGGTCTCGCAGACGGGCCCCCGGGAGCGTTCCACCCGCGACCAGGTCTTGAGCGAACTCGCGCGGGTGAACCGCGGAGACGCGGTCGACATCTGGATGATGGACCTGGCCGATGCCGAGGTTCTCGACGCGCTGGAGGCTGCTCAATCGCGCGGGGTGAAGATCCGGGCGCTGATCGACCTGAAGGTGCCTTTCGCTTCGGGCCGGTCGGCGGATACGCTGGCGAAGGCGATCGCCGGCGGCATCCCCGATCTTCCCGGTATCCGCCGCCTTCAGGACCGCGGGATCGAGGTTCGCGCCTACGTCCCGCCGGCGGGCATCGCGAAGCTTCACGCCAAGGTCTGGCTCTTCACCAAGGACGCGGGTCAGCCTCATGAGTCCCGCCGGGTGATCGGCGGCACCGTCAACGCCATCAAGGGAGCCTATGAGTTCAACCATGAGGTCGGAGTGTTGTTTTTCGGCAAGGGCGTCGGAGCTGACGTCCAGGCGGCCTTCCGGGAGGATTTCACCCGTCACTCCGAGCCCATCAAGCCGTTGAGAGCGTGGGAGCGGCTCAAGTCCAACGTCATCGAACTGCTGACCAACACCCTGATTTAGCAAGCCGGACGATCCTCGAACTCGGCTCTAGGTTCCCATGGGTTCCAGGGTTTCCATGGGTTCAAGCGGCAAGGTGAACCAGAAGGTGCTGCCCTTGCCGACCTCGCTGCGAACCCCGATGGCTCCCCCATGGGCCTCGACCAGGGCCTTGGAGATGGAGAGGCCTAGTCCGGTCCCCCCGATCTTCCGGGAACCGGCATCCATCTGACTGAAGCGCTGAAAGAGCCGGGGAACGTCCTCGGGGGTGATCCCGATGCCGGTGTCCGCCACCTCGCAGCGCAGGTGGTCGCCTTCCGCAAAAGCGCTCACCACGATTCGGCCTTCCTGGGGAGTGAACTTGAGGGCGTTGCTGACCATGTTTGCGAGCACTTGAGTGATTCGCTGCGGATCCATCGGTGCCGCCAAGGGCAAGTCCGGCAGGACGGCTTCCACGCTGACCTGGGCCTCCTGGGCCTGCGGACGCAGGCTCTCGACGATCTCTCGGACCTGCCTGCCGAGATCGGCTTCCTGGCACCTGAGGGTGAAGGTTCCCGCGTCCATCCGGGCGAAATCGAGCAGGTCGTCGACCAGCCGCTGAAGGCGATCGGTACCCTGCATGATGCGCTGGACGTACTCCTGCTGGGACATGGAGAGCGGGCCGCCGATCTCGTCTTCCAGGAACTCGGCGTAGCCCCGGATCGCGGTCAGGGGCGTGCGCAGTTCGTGGGAGACGGAATTGACGAAGTCCCCCTTGAGCTTGTCGAGCTTGCGAATCGACTCGGCGTCCGCTCTGGCGGCTTGCTCCTGCATGATGAGCGAGGATCGTTCTTCCTCGGACTGCTTGCGCTCGGTGATGTCGATCAAGGTGCCGGCGACTCCGATCCCCTCTTTTTGATCGAGATGCGAGGGGCGGAGGTGGAACTCGACCCAGCGGACATCTCCGTTCCGGGTCGGGCAGCGGGCTTCGAAGCTGTTTTCCGTCGTTCGGCCGGTCATGAGCGATCGGAAGGCCCTTTGAGCCAACATGCGGTCCGCCGGGACTAGCATGTCCCAGAGGAGACCGTTCAGGCTGGTGTCGACGGGAAACCCGGTGAGTTCGGTCCAGGCCTGGTTGAGGAAGGTGAGCCGCCCGGTCTCGTCGGTTTGCAGGACGACCTCTCGGATGCTGTCGACCACCGAACGGTATCGCTCCTCCGACTTCTTCAGCTCTTGGTGCAGAAGCACGTTGCTGAAGGCATCCGCCATCCGCAGGGCGATGTCATGGAAAAGCCGCCTCTCGTCGTCCGTCCATTCGCGGACATGGGAGCACTGGTGCAATCCAAGCAGCCATGCATTTCCCTGGCGTGGGCGGATGGCGATGTCCAGTTGAGAGCGAATGCCGAAGCGTCTCTTCCACTCGGGGGTACCGGGAAGCTCGGTGTAGGCAACCGGATCCTTCGAGGCCAACGCGCTTTCCATGACCTCCCTGGCGGTCACATCGATCGGCATGTCCGTGTTGGTGGCGAAGGCCCCCGGCCATTCGGGACGGGCAACCTCGAAGGGCACCCGCATCACCTCCGCGGCGGGGTCGCAGGGGTAAAGGAGCCACGCGCGGTCCGCCTCGAAGAGGGTGAGGATCTTGGTGACGACCTTCTGGATCATCACCTCGAGATCCAGGGTCTGCTCGATGGCGAGGGAGACTTCGTTGAGGCTCTCGATGCGGTGCAGGTTGGCTTTTAGCTGCTCCTCGGCCCGCCTCTGGTCGTCGATGTCCCGGCACGACCCCATCCACTCCCGGATCTGTCCGTCCTCGTCCAGGATGGGCACGCCCCGGACGGCAAACCACCGATGGGCGCCGTCATGCCGGCGAATGCGGTACTGGGTGTCGTAAGTGCTTCTGGCTTCGACGGCCTGGGCCCAAACCCGGGCCGTTCGCTCGCGGTCATCCGGGTGGAGGGCTTGCAGCCAGCCACTCCCCTTGATTTCGTCCGGAAGCTGGCCGGTGTAGCCGCGCCACATGGGCATATCGGTCGCGACCTCACCTTGGGGGTCGGTTAGCCAGGCGATCTGCGCGGTGGCGAGCATGAGCGAGCAGTAACGGTCTTCCAGCACGCGGCAGGCCTCGGCGCTCGGATCGGGTCCGGGCGAGGGCCGCGAGGGCGAGTCGGGGTCGTGGCTGTTATCCTGGAACCAAGGTGTCGTCATGGCAAAATCCCTTTGTTACCCCACATCTTCCCACGCCGTCCCCCTGTCGGGCAAGAAAATAGCGAGGGATGACCGGCAGCCGCGCCTTGCGGCGCCCCGCGTGAACGCCTAGGATCGCGGTGAACGCCCCCCAGCACCACCGAGGAGGTAACCGATGGATCGTGGCTTCATTCCTCCCGAATCCGGCGATAGCGGCCTGAAACCCGAGCGAGAGCAGTTCATCGGCGAGTTCGGGGAACGCGACCATGCGCCCGTCGAGGTCGATTCCACCGACCCGCGGATCGCGGTCGATCCCGAAACCGGCGAGGTTCGCCCCATGTGACCCGCACGGCTTGCCCGAACTGCTACGATGGGGGCATGACCCGATTCTTTCCGATCGTCGAGCCCGAGGGCGACAAGCCGCGGTTGCCGCAGGCCATGCACGAGGTCCGTCATGCCTTGCCGCTCGCCTCCAACCTGGGGCGAAGCTCGGACGAGGCCAACGTTTACGTCCTGATCGATCGCGTGACGGAGGCGGTGGAGGCCGATTTCCCGCGATCGCTCTGCGGGGCCGGCTGCGGCCGCTGCTGCGAGTTGCACCGAGCGCTCATCCGCGTCTACCGCTCGGAGTGGGACGTGGTCCATGACTACCTGGTCGCCACGCTGAGCGAAGAAGCGCTCGATCGGCTCGTGCGGGACTTCTGGACGCGCTTTCCCGCCTACTTGCCGCTCTTGGAGCAGTTCCAGGCCATGCTGGACCGGGGCGATCGCCCCCAACCCCAACCCGCCGATCTGCCGATCGCATGCCCCCTGCTCGATACTTCGGGCTCTTGCTCGGTTTATCCGATCCGGCCCGCCATCTGTCGCGGTTACGGGCTCTTCAACTTGCAACGGGAGGGGTTTGCGGAGATCTTCGCCTGCGGCTCGCAGCGCGAGGCCCTGAAGGGCGCACCCGATCAAGCCGACGGGCCGAAGCTCCGATTGCCGAGCTTCAGCCCGCTGTATCAGAAAGTGGCCGACCTCTGCCAGGACGAGCCCAAGCAGCTGATCCCGCTCTGGTTCGCCCGGACGTTTCCCGAGCGCTAGCGCGCTCTTTGAAGACCCTTGTGCTGGTTGGCGTATTGACCCGAGAAGGCCAGCTCCAGGATCTTGATCGAGGTCATCAGCCCGATGCAGACGGCGCCCGCGATCAGGGCGTACTCGACCATGGCCTGGCCGCTTTCGTCCTCCCAGAGCCGCCGGACCATGACGCTACTGCCTGTGGCCCGTGAAGACGATCGGCAGATTCACGGTGAGGGAGGTGGGAAATCTGGCGTCATCGTAACCGCTCAGCGTGATGAGGGCGGTGACGACGTTGCTCGTGCTCTTGAAGCCGTAATCCAGGACCTCACGGTTGACGAAGGCGCCTAGCGACATCTGGCCGGTCCCGATGATGAGCTTGCCGTCTTCCCAGTTCTTGTCGCTCAGCTCGTCCTTGCGCGGATCCTCGCGAAAGACCGAGCTCTCCACCCGCAGCGACATGTCGATCGCCTGCTTGGTCAGTCCCGCGGCCGCCACCGGATTGCCATCTTTCTGAGTCGTCCCATCGGTGAACGTCACGTTCACCGAGTAAAAGGTCGCCCCGATGGAGCCCGGTTCGCCGGCGAGCGTCAGGACGGCATCCGAGATGGCCGCCTCGTAGGTGGCCTTGGCGCCGACCGCGGGCTCCTTGTAATTGACCGTGATGGAGGCCGGCAACACCGACTTCACGTGGATCTGCGCGGGGACGTTGGTGTACATGCCACAGCTCGTCACGGGAGTCATCAAGCCGAGGGCGAGACCCATTCCCAGTAGCCTTTTCACCCAGTTTCTCCTTTTCCTTTGCCGCGGCGCGAGCTACATGGTGCCGGAGCCGTGGAAGGCCCCACGCATCATCCGTTGCAGCTCGTTGGGGTTTTCCGAGTAGGAGAGCGCATCGTCGAGCGTGATGATGTCCTCCTGGAAGAGGTTGAAGAGAGCCATGTTCATGCTCTGCATGCCGTCCATGCCCCCCTGCTGGATGACGTGGTAGAGCTGATCGATCTCGTTCTTGAAGATGAGATCGGCCACCGTGGGGGTGGAGACCAGCACCTCGACCGCCGCGCGGCGGCCCCGCCCGTTGGAGTGCGGGATCAGGCGCTGCGCGATCGAGCCCCGCAGAATGGCCGACAACTGCTGCCGGATGCCGTCCTGATCATGGGGGGGAAAGGTGTTGATGATCCGCGAGATGGTCTGAACCGAGTCGGTCGTGTGAAGGGTGGAGAGCACCAGGTGTCCGGTTTCGGCGGCCTTCACGGCCGCGATGATCGTCTCCTGGTCGCGCATCTCACCGATCAGGATCACGTCGGGATCCTGACGCAGCGCGTACTTGACCGCGTTGGGATAGTTCAACGTATCGGTGCCGAGCTCGCGCTGGGTGATGACCGACTTCTTGTTGGTGTAGAGGAACTCGACCGGATCCTCGATGGTGAGGACGTGGACGTCCTTGGACGTGTTGATGAACTCGACCATGGAGGCGAGGGTGGTGGATTTGCCCGAGCCGGTGGGACCGGTGACCAGCACCAGGCCCTGGCGCTCGAGGGCGAGCTTCTTGATGACCGGAGGCAGGGTCATGCCGTCGATCTGAGGGGGCTTGAGCGGGATGACGCGGAAGGCCGCCCCGATGTTTCCCTGCTCGAAGTAGACGTTCACGCGGAAGCGCGCCAGCCCGTCGATGGTCAACGCGATGTCGACCTCGCGATTCTGCTCGAACGATTGGCGTTGCTCGGTGTTCATCAGGCTGTAGAGCGCCTGACGGGTGTCGGCCGGAGTGAGCGACTTGTACTCGGTCGGGACGATGCGCCCGTCGATCCGCAGAATCGGCGGGTTGCCCACCTTCACGTGGATGTCGGAGGCGGTCTTCTGGACGGCGGTCCGCAGGAAGTCGATGATATTCATGGAGTTACGCGCTGGCCTGGGGGGCGGCTGCCTGCGAGGCTATCTGGCTGAGCGGATAACCGATGCACTTGTTCAGCATGCGGGAGCTTTCCAGGAGGTTGCGAACGGCGTCGGGATGGGAGGTCTCGACCTGCCAGGTATCGACGGTGTTGCCCTTCTCGTCGTGAAGCACCACCGACATCGTGAGGTTGTTGGGCACGAACTTGCCGACCTGAACGCCCTTGATCTCCTCCATCGACGGGGGGTCGTACTTGACCGAGACCTCGCCGACGGTGTGGATCTTCTTCTTGCGGTAGGTATGGGCCTTGGGGAAGATCATGATGTTGATGAAGTAGGCCGAGGTCACCAGGCTCACCTCGCACGAGTAGAAGTTGTTGACGATCTCGGTCGGGCTCTTGGGAACCGTGGCCTCGAACTGGTAATAGCAGACGAGGATCCTGTCCTGGGGATGCACCAGGTCGTAGAGGGTCTGGATGACGATCGATCCCACGCCGGGAACGGCGGAAGCCTTCTTGAGAAGCTCCTGCAGGCGCGGATGGTTGAACATTGGAGCTTGCGCTCCAGTGGCCTGCCCCGGGGCCTGCGGGGCCGCCGCGGCGGCTGCATGCTGGGCGGGAACGGGGTTGCTTGCGCTCACGTTGCGACCTCTCGATATTTCGCCCTTGCGGGCCCACGACGACCGTCAAACTGACTCGGGTCTCGCCTTGTCCGACGCCCATGGGCCTGCTTGCAAGCCAGGTTCGGCGGGCGAGACTGCACCGAAATGCTGCGGATATTGTACCCGCCTGCCCCTCGGTCAAACACCTCGCCGGCCGCCGGAGCTCTCTCAAGCCCGAGGAGCCCCCAAAAGACCGTAGCCCCCCTTTCGGAGGGCTACGCGGTCTTTTGGCTTCGTCAGGCGCGAACGGTGGTGCGGGGCGCTTCGATCCGCTCGCGGCCGCCCATGTAGGACCGCAGGGCCTCGGGGATGACGATCGATCCGTCTTCCTGCTGGAAATTCTCCATGATCGCCGCCACCGTGCGGCCCACCGCGAGTCCCGAGCCGTTGAGGGTATGCGGGTTGGCCAGGGCCTTGCCGTCCTTGACCCGGTACCGCAGATTGCCCCGGCGCGCCTGGAAGTCCGTGCAGTTCGAGCAGCTCGAGATTTCCCGGTACTTGCCCTGCGCCGGGAACCAGACCTCGAGGTCGTAGGTCTTGGTCGCGCTGAAGCCGGTGTCGCCCGCGCAGAGCAGCAACGTCCGGTGAGGCAGCCCCAGCAGTTGCAGGATGCGTTCGGCGTTGCCGACCATCTTCTCGAGTTCGTCGAAGGAGGTCTCGGGGTTCACGATCTTGACCATCTCCACCTTGTCGAACTGGTGGACTCGGATCAGACCCTTGGAATCGCGGCCCGCCGCACCCGCCTCCGAGCGGAAGCAGGGGGTATAGGCCGTGAAATACTGGGGCAGCATGTCCTCGGTGATGATCTCGTCGCGGTAGAGGTTGGTCAGGGGCACCTCGGCCGTCGGGATCAGGTAGTACTTGGTGTCGGTGAGATGGAAGAGCTGGTCGGCGAACTTGGGAAGGTTGCCGTTGGCGAGCAGGGTTTCCTCGTTGGCCACGAAGGGAGGCAGGATCTCGGTGTAGCCGTGCTCGCGGGTGTGAAGGTCGAGCATGAAGTTGATGAGTGCTCGCTCGAGCTGAGCGCCGGCCCCGCGCATCAGCACGAAGCGGGCACCCGCAAGCTTGGTTGCCCGCTCGAAGTCTAGAATCCCGAGCGTCTCGCCGAGTTCCCAGTGGGCTTTGGGCTCGTATCCGAACGTTGCGGGATCGCCCCAACGGCGAACCTCGAGGTTCTGGTCCTCGCTGAGGCCCTCGGGAACCGACTCGTCGACGAGGTTGGGGATCTGGTACATGAGAGCCTGGCGTTCGGCCTCGTTCTCGCTCATCTCGGCATCGAGGCCCTTGATCTCGGCGGCGATCTTGCCGGAGGTGGCGATCAGCTCGGAGACGTCCTGGCCGTCCTTCTTGAGGCGCGGAACGGACTGGCTGATCGTGTTTCGCTCCTGGCGCAGGGCGTCGAGCCGGGTCTGGATCTCGCGGAAGCGAAGGTCCAGCGCGATGAGCCGGTCGAGGTCGAAGTCCATGCCGCGGCGCTCCAGGCCGCGCTTCACGCGCTCGGGTTCGGTGCGGATCAGCTTGATGTCTAACACGGGAGTCTCCTTCAACGAGGGGGCACGATCTTCACTAGTATAGCGCGCGGCGGGCCGGAGGCAAAAATGCCTGGCAGGCGGCAAGTCCTCGCCCGCGCTATCGAAGGGTTATCAGGGAGTGAGCAGTCTGATCCGATGATTGCCGTAGTCCGCGATCGCGAGGCTGCCGCTGCTCGTTCTCGCGAGCCCGGCGGGCATGTTGAACTGCGCGGTTGCAAGGGTGCCGTCCAGGTAGCCTGCCGAACCCGTGCCGGCGAGCGTGGTCACGATCCCGCCGGAAGTCGAGATCCGGCGAATACGGTTATTTCCCCAGTCAGCGACATAGAGATGGCCCGCGCCATCACCGGTCAGCCCGATGGGGTGGCGAAAAAGCGCCAGGTTCCCGGTCCCATCGGCAAATCCGGGAGTCCCGTTTCCCGCGAGCGTGGTCACCTCGCCGGAAGGGGTCACCTTCCGGATGCAGTGATTGTTGCTGTCCGCGACGTAGGTGAAGCCGTCCCGCCCCATGTAGATTCCCTGGGGATGGTTGAACCGAGCCGCGGATCGGGGGCCATCCACGTAACCGGCATCTTCCCCGGTCAGGGTGTCGACCTCTCCGAGGGGAGTCACCCTTCGGATTCGGTGGTTGTCCCGATCGGCCACCAACAGGTTGCCCCGATCATCGAGTGCAAGGCCGGCGGGAAAGCTGAACTTCGCGTTCCCCCCGACTCCATCCGCCGAGCCCTGCGTACTGCCGGCAAGGGTTTCGACGCTTCCGTCCGCCAGTATCTTGCGGATGCGGTGGTTGCTGCTATCCGCCACGTAAACGCTGCCGCTGGCGTCGACGGCGAGACCTTGAGGGTCGTCGAAGCGGGCGGCGTCCCCGACGCCGTCCGCGAAGCCCGAAGTTCCCGCGGTACTTCCCGCCAGGGAACTGACTTCCCCGGTGCCCGTGACGCGACGGATGCGGTGGTTCAAGCGATCGGCGACGTAGAGGACCTGATCGTCCGATACGGCAATGCCGAACGGCCATCGGAAGCGCGCCTCGTCACCCGATCCGTCTTGATTGCCTGCCGCTCCGCCCGCCAGCGTCCTCACGGGACGCGCCGATACGGTGGGCGATGCGACGGGCTGAGGGGAGGGAGTGGTATCCGTGGGTTTCTTATTCGGAGAGGAAGCGCCGGTGAGCGCTTCCTGACAGCCCGCGAGCAAGGAAAGCAGGGTGACGCCGCCGATCAATGCCAGGCTGATACGTCTCATCACATGCTCCTACTTGTCGACTGCTCGGAATCCAAGGGTTTTATACCCCGAGGCCGTTTTTGCGCCACGCGGCAGGACTATTCCTAGAGCAAAGCTCGACAGCGTTCTCTCGCTGCCTTACGAAACAGCCGCTGGCGCTAGTGCCACATGGCCAGGGCGGTGGGCATGTTGATGGTGATCTGCTGATGGGCGATCGAGATGATTCCCTCGTCCTGCAGGCGATTCAGGGCCCGGGTGACGGTTTCCCGGCTGGAGCCGACCATGTTGGCGAGGTCCTGGTGAGTCATCTTGAGGTTGATCATCACCTTGCTGCCGATCTGGCGACCCTCGATCTTGGAGAGGTTGCAGAGGGTGCTGGCGACCCGCTCATGGACGTCCTTGAAGGCGAGATCCTCGACCTGCTGGTTGACCTGGCGGATGCGGCGGGTCAGGTCGCGCATGATCTGAAGCGCGATGGGCGGATGATCGAGGATGATGCGCTCGAAGTCGCGCTTGCTCACGGTGTAGACCGTGGCGGCATCATCGATCACCTCGGCGGTGGCCGAACGCGGGAGGTCGTCGAAGATCGCCATCTCCCCGAAGAAGTCGCCGCTCTTCATGATGGTGAGGGTCTTTTCGCGTCCGTCCTCGGTGATCTTGGAGATCTTCACGCGCCCCGTCTTGATGATGTAAAGCGTGTCCCCGCCGTCCCCCTCATGGAAGATGATGCCCTTCTTGGGATAGGACTTCTCGCCCGTGATACCGGCAATCCGCTGCAGGCTTTCCGTCGCCACGCCGCTGAATATCGAGACGCGCTGGAGGAATGCGAGCGTGTTGGCCGCCGGCGTGTCCTTCTGGGTCAAAGAACTCCTCCTTGCCCTCTGCGGGCGTACACATGGATCAGTGTTTACATGATGTGATCGTGTCCATTGGTAGGTGGAATTATAACAACCCGTCGCCCGAGGGACAACCAGTAAAGCCCGCCTGCTCGGCGGGTTTACGAAACGTAATCTCGTTTATGGGGTTATGTGACGCGAAACATCGCGAGATGAAGGCTTGTTTGCCGGATCCTCAGCGGGATGCGGGCGATGGCTCCGGCTCGAACTGGTCCATGGGCTTGTCGCCGCGCAGGCCGAGGAAGTAGCGGATGGCCTCGACGTGCCGCTTGGCGGCTTGTCCGTCCCCGTAAGGGTTCACCGCATTGGCCATCCGACCGTAGGCCTCCGCATCATCCAGCAGTTCCTGCGCATGGCGGAAGATGTCCTCTCGCTTGACCCCGACCAGCCGAACGGTGCCCGCCGATACGGCCTCGGGACGCTCGGTGGTCGTCCGCATGACCAGCACCGGCTTGCCCAGGCTCGGCCCTTCTTCCTGCACGCCGCCCGAATCGGTGAGGATCAGCGTCGCTTCCTTCATCGCCTTGACGAACGGAGCGTAGTCCAAGGGGGCTATCAGCGACACGCGGTCGAGGTCGCCGAGGATCTCCCGCGCAGTGTTCTGGACCAGGGGATTCAGGTGGACCGGGAAGACGGCCCGGACGTCCGGATTGCGTTCGACGAGATCCCGCACGGCCAGGCAGATGTCGCGCAGGGGTTCTCCCCAGTTCTCGCGCCGGTGGGCGGTGACGAGAATCGTCCGGCCCCCCTGGGGCTCGGGGGTGATCTTGGCGGCTGTCTCCAGCAGGGCGTCGATGACCGTGTTGCCCGTGAGGAAGATTCCCTCGCTCACGCCGTCTTCTTTCAGGTTCGCCACCGACATCGGGGTGGGGGCGAAGTGCAGGGAGGAAAGCTGGGTGGTGAGACGGCGGTTCATTTCCTCGGGGAAGGGATTGTACATGTCGTCGGTGCGCAGGCCGGCTTCGACGTGGCCCACCGGAATCTGCTGATAGAAGGCCGCGAGGCTCGCGGAGAAGGTGGTGGAGGTGTCGCCGTGCACCAGCACGAGCGCGGGCTTCTCGGCTTGCAGCACCGGAGTGAGCTGAGTGAGAACCCGGCTGGTGAGCTCGGCAAGGGTCTGGCCGGGCTGCATGAGGTCGAGATCGTGCTCCGGCACGATGCCGAAAAGGTCGAGCACCTGGTCCAGCATCTGGCGGTGCTGGGCGGTCACGCAGACCTTGACGGTCAGATCCGGGGCCTGTTGCAGCGCTTTGACGACGGGCGCCATCTTGACCGCTTCGGGGCGGGTGCCGAAGACGCAGAGCACGAGGGGTTTCACGTGATACTCCTAGTTAACTTTCAGGGGGGCGCGCGGCGAGCCGGGTGCGCATGACGGTCCAGCCGCCCCAGGCGATGAAGAGGCAGGCGACGATGATCATGGTGGGGCCGCCACCGATGCCGAGCAGGGTGAGGGCGGCGCCGCCTAGGAGCAGGCTGATGCCGTAGATCACCACGACTGCCTTACGCTGAGAGAGACCGGCGTTGAGCAGGCGGTGATGCAGGTGGCCGCGGTCGGGCGAGAAGATGGGCTGGCGGTTCCATGCACGCCTCAGGATGGCGAAGGCGGTATCCAGGATGGGCACGCCCAGGATGAGCAGGGGCAGGGCGAGGGCGACGGTGGCGATCAGCTTGAGCACGCCCATGACCGAGATGGCCGCGAGGGTGAAGCCCAGAAAGAGGCTTCCCGAGTCTCCCATGAAGATCTTGGCGGGGTTGAAGTTGTAGCGAAGGAAACCGATGATGCCGCCGGACAAAGCCAGCGTGAGGAGGGCGGCCACCGGCTGATTGGTTTGGAGGGCGATGAGGGTCATGGTGCCCGCGGCTATCAGGCTCACGCCGCCGGCCAGGCCGTCGAGTCCATCGATCAGGTTGATGGTGTTGGTGATCCCCACCAGCCAGAACACGGTGAGGCCCACCGATAGTGCGGTGGGAAGCACCCAGATGCCGTTCGAAAGAGGGTTGGACAGGAACTCGATGCGGATTCCCAGCCAGAATGCGAGGCAGGCGGCGCCGATCTGGAGGGCGAGCTTGAGCTTGGCGGGTAGGGGCTTCAGGTCGTCGGCCACCCCGATGAGGAACATGACGGAGGCCCCCGCCAGCACCCCGCCCAGAGGGCCGTCGAGCACGAACAGGGGGCCGGGAACCAGGAATTCGAGTGCTGCCAGGGAGACGAGGAAGCCCGCGAAGATGGCGATTCCGCCCAGGCGGGCGATGGGTTCCTTGTGGACCTTGCGGGCGTCGGGCTTGTCGACGTTTCCGATCCGGTGAGCGAAGCGCACCACCCAGGGGATGAGGATATCCGCGGTCAACCAGGAGCTCATCATGGCGACGGCCATGATGAGCGGCCAGAACTCGGGCACGTCTTAGCCTTTCGTGGAGACCGGAATGCCGGCAGCGGCATCCGAGTAGAGCGGGAAGGCCTGGCAGAGCTGAGCGACGGTGCGCTCGACCTGGGTGCGGACGACCGGGGACTGGGGATCGCGAAGGATGCCGGCGATCGCCTCGCCAATCTTCCTCATCTCGGGCTCCTTCATGCCGCGGGTGGTCATGGCCGGAGTGCCGATGCGCACGCCGCTGGTGACGAAGGGGCTCGCGGGATCGTTGGGGATGGTGTTCTTGTTGACGGTGATTCCCAACTCGTCCAGCAGAGCGCTCGCTTCCTTGCCGGTGAGGTTCACCGCCCGCACGTCCACCATCATGAGGTGGTTGTCGGTGCCGCCCGAGACGATTCGCAGCCCTTCGCGGGAAAGGACGTCGGCGAGCGCCTTGGCGTTGGCGATCACCTGCTTCTGGTAATCGACGAAGGACGGATCGAGGGCTTCCTTGAGGGCGACGGCCTTGGCCGCGATGACGTGCATGAGCGGGCCGCCCTGGGAGCCCGGGAAGACCGCCTTGTCGACGGCCTTGGCCCATTCCGAGGTGCAGAGGATCATGCCGCCGCGGGGACCGCGAAGCGTCTTGTGGGTGGTGGTGGTGACGAAGTGGGCATGCGGCACCGGCGAGGGGTGAAGTCCCGCCGCGACCAGGCCCGCGATGTGGGCCATGTCGACCATCAGGAGGGCGCCGACCTCGTCGGCGATCGCCCGGAAACGCGCGAAGTCCAGCTCCCGGCTGTACGCCGAGGCTCCCGCGATGATCAGCTTGGGCTTGTGCTGAACGGCGAGCTGATGAAGCTCCTCGTAGTCCAGCCGCTCGGACGTGGCATCCACGCCGTAGGGGATGATGTTGTAGTAGAGGCCCGAGAAGTTGACGGGCGAACCGTGCGTGAGGTGACCCCCATGGGACAGGTTCATCCCCAGCACGGTGTCTCCGGGCTTGAGTGCGGCCAGGAAGACCGCGGTGTTGGCGTTCGCCCCCGAATGAGGCTGAACGTTGGCGTGCTCGGCGCCGAAGAGCTTCTTGGCACGGTCGATGGCAAGCTGCTCGAGCCCGTCGACGACTTCGCAACCGCCGTAATAACGCTTTCCGGGGTAGCCTTCGGCATACTTGTTGGTGGGAACGGTTCCCATCGCTTCCATGACGGCGCGGCTGGTGAAGTTCTCGGAGGCTATCAGTTCCAGGTGGTCGCGCTGACGAACGAGCTCGGCGTCGATCAGGTCGGCGATTTCGGGGTCGGCCATGCGCAGATGCGGGAATTCGTTCACGTTACCTCTCCTCGGGGGCGACGGCCAGCGAGCGCTGGTCGAGTTGGTCGATGCGGCGTTGATGGCGTCCCCCTTCGAACGGGGTGTCGAGAAAAATGCTCAGGATCGTGCGGGCCATCTCCTCGCCGATCAGGCGGGAGCCCATGCAGATGATGTTGGCGTCATTGTGCTCGCGCGCGAGACGGGCCGAAAGGGGCTAGTTGACCAGAGCGGCTCGGGCTCCCTCAACCCGGTTGGCGGCGATGCTCACGCCGATCCCCGAGCCGCAAATCAACACGCCGCGCGAGGCTTCGCCTTGGGCCACCCGCGAGGCGACCTCGAAGCCGATGAGCGGGTAATCCACGGAGTCGGTGGAATGGGCGCCGAGATCCAGGACCTCGTGGCCCAGCTCCTTCAGCCAACCCGTCAGGGCGGCCTTTAACGGGTAACCCGCGTGATCGGAGCCAACTGCGATGCGCAAGGAGAGCCTCTTTTCAAGACGTTTCAGAACCGGGTGACAATCCGTCCAGTATACCGCTCCGCCGCGAGACACGGTAGCCCGAACGGGTCATTCGCCGTCGGGCGGTCCTTCTGCCTCTTCGTCCTCGATCTCGAGCGGCTCCGCGAAATCCGCTTCCAGCTCGACGACCTCGTCCGCCACCGGGGAATCCGCTTCCAGCTCGACGACCTCGAGCGCTTCGGGAACCGGGTCCATTGTGACGCGACCCAAGCCGCCGCCGCGAAGGTCGTGGAGGAACGTCCGGGCCGCTCGCTCGATATCGGGCTGGTCACCTTCCCGGATCAGACCCCGCAGGCGGGCGAACGCTTCGAGGGTGGCTTCTTGTCCGCCGAACTTGGCGAGCACGCCAGGCGAAACCACTTTTAGCATGGGAATGGCGTAGCGGGCCACCTCGATGGGATCGTAGGCCTCGCTACTCACCGAGCCCGTCATGGCGAGCCTCAACGCGCCAATCGGATCCTCGAGCTTGGGCGGGATGATTCCCGGCGTATCCATCAACTCGATGTTCTTCCCCAACCGAATCCAGCTAGGAACGCGGGTTACGCCGGGTTTGTCGCCGGCAACTGCCGCGCGCCGCTTGGCCAGGCGGTTGATGAGCGAACTCTTGCCCACGTTGGGCAGGCCCACCACCATGGCGCGGGCAGCCCGAGGGTTGCGGCCGCGGGCGCGCATCTTGGCATGGACGATCTCGGTTCGCTCGGCGATCGCCGCGTGTAGCGCCTCGAAGCCCTGACCCTTCTGGGCGTTCAGCGCCACCGCCTTCATGCCCTGGGCCCTGAAGAAATCAAGCCACGCCTGCGTCTTGCCCGGCTCGGCCAGATCGGTCTTGGTGAGCACCAAGATCGACGGCTTCTGCGAGATGAGCTGGCGCGTCTCCTCGAAGCGACTGCTCAGCGGAATGCGCGCATCGACGAGTTCCAGCACGAAATCCACCAGCGTCAGCCGCTCCTTCAGCACCCGCTGGGCCTTGGCGATATGGCCCGGGAACCACTGGATCAACGGGTACTCGCGCGGAGCCTTTGCGACCTTTTCGGTTTCGACGGGGGCCTCATGGCGAGGGTCCCCCCCGCGACCTTTCGGTTGGCGGGAGGACTTGGCAGCGGGGATCTGCTCCGGGGTCCGGGGGGGACGTTTGCGCATCCCTTACCGGAACTTCGCGAAGGCGGGATCGTACTGCGCTAGCAGTTCTTCGACGCGCTTCGGCTGGGAGGAGTGGACCATCAGGCCTGCGAGGCCCGGCTTCTTGGACTTCCAGACGACTTCGGGAGCGTCGAATGGCGTGAGGTCGGAGTCGTGATGCTTCGAGACGGTGAAGATCACGCCCGCGTAGTCCTTCTTGGTGGCCTTGGGCAGGGTGTACTTGCCGCCCAGTTCGAGCTTGGCCCATTCGTGCCAGAGGCAGATGCCCGTGGCCTGGTTGATGACGTCGGGGATCTTGGAGGCTCCCACGCGCGCAGCGGCTTCGAGGAAGTAGATCACGTCGTCGTCCTTGCCATGGATGTACTCGACATGGGTCACGCCGTTCTGGATGCCGAGAACGGGGAGCAGCTTCTCGTTGAGTTCGAGCAGGCGCTTGTGCATCTTGCTCTTGCGGTCGAGCATCATGCTGATGTAGCTGCCGCCCTTCTGGATGTCGAAGATGGGCACGCCGTAACGGTTAGGCACCGCGAAGACCACCTTGCCGTCCGAAACGATCGAGTCGACGTGATAGACGTCGCCGGCCGTGTACTTCTCGACGAGGTAATGCGAGACCTTGGCGCCTAGCTTATCGAGAGCGGGCCACATGGCCTCGCGGGTCTCGACCTTGGAGACGCCGATGGCGGCGACGCCGTCCCGGACTTTGAGCATGTAGGGGGGGGCGACTTCCTGCATGAAGCCGAAGACCTGGCCGCGGTGGATCGCGTGGGTGAAGGGGGGCACGGGGATGCCGCCTTCCTTGGCCCGCATGCGCATCGCGAGCTTGTCGCGGAAGTAGCGGGCTTCGGATTCCTTCATGCCGGGCAGGCGCAGGTGATCGCGCAGCATGGCGCCGTTCTCGACATCCTGGTCGGCGAGGGCCACCACGCGGTCGATGATCTCCTCGTCCTGGGTGATGAGCTTGTCGACGGCCTCCCGGATGGCCTTGGGGTCGAGGATGTTCTTGATGGTGACGATCCGGTCGACCTCCTTGGGCCACTCTTCGTCACGGCAGCTATCGGCAGTCAGCAGGATGACGCGAGCGCCCATCTGCTTGGCATAGATCATGAAAGGGCGGCCCACCTTGACGCAGGCGAGGCAGAGAATGGTCTTTTGACGTTCCACGGGTGGTCTCCATGAGGTAGGGGCGGCACATGTTCAGTTTAGCACTAAGAAAACCTTAGCGCTGTCTTGTTCTCTGGGGAGCGCGCAGGTAATCGCTGTCCGATCCGGCAATGCCTGCGAGAATATAGAAGATCCCGATGCAGAGCCAGACCAGGGTGAACATCAGGCCGAAGGAGCCGTACCACTCCATGTACTTGGGGGCGCCGGCGGCGGCGCCCTCCTTGACGGAGTTGAAGTCGAGGACCAGGCAGAACGCGGCGATGGCCGCCACGGTGAGGCTCAGGCCGATCCCGAGCATGCCCCCCTCGTGGATGAAGGGATATGGCCAGCCGAAGGAGCCCATCACCATGGTCGCGAGGTAGACCACGATGATTCCCCCGAGGGCGGCCGCGATGCCCGTCAGCATGCCATCGGTCACCTTTCTGGGGCCTGGCCGGTAAACCAGAAGCAGGCTGAAGAGTACGCCATACGTCAGACCCGCCGCCTGGATGAAGATTCCGGGGTGGGCGAACACGCTCGATACCCCCCCCAGAAAGAAGCCCTTGAGAACCGCGAAGATTGGAGCAGTCACGTGGGACGACTCCTTATTGAAGATCGTGACGAGTGCGACCTGCATGCCGCCGATGAAGCCTACGACCGAGAGGATGAGAACCAGGACGTTGTTTTCCTGGGTGCGCGCCACGTTCCAGGCGAAGATGGCCGCTGCGACGAGCAAGAGCAGCATGATGAGCGTCTTGTTCATGGTGCCCGAAAGGGTCATCGGGCCGGCGGCGCCGAAAGGTCGAGAGTCAGGTTCGCCCGTGGCGGGGTTCGTGGACGGCAGGCCCGCCCAGGAAAAGCCCTGGAAGGTCGATTTTGAAAGCGCAGGATTGCCGACGAAACGCATGGGTGCCTCCTGAGTTAATCGACGCGGGTGAAGGACCAGGATACCGGTCGGCCGCTCCAGATCCCCCTCGGGGTTTCGCGCGATTGGCGTCCCCTCGAAGGCATCGACCGGTCTCCATGAGGTAGGGGCGGCGCATGTTCAGTTTAGCACTCAGAAAACCTTAGCGCCGTCTTGTTCTCTGGGGAGCGAGCAGGCTCAGTCACGGCGCTGCAACTTGGTGAGTAGGTTGAGGATCTCGATGTAGAGCCAGACCAAGGTGACCATCAGGCCGAAGGAGCCGTACCATTCCATGTACTTGGGGGCGCCAGCGGCGGCTCCTTGCTCGATGAAGTCGAAGTCGAGGACCAGGTTGAGCGCGGCGATAGCCACTACGAAAAGGCTGAAGCCGATCCCGAACATGCCCCCCTCGTGGATGAAGGGAATTCGCGTCCCGAAGAAGCCCATCACCATGTTCGCGAGGTAGACCACGAAGATTCCCCCGGTGGCGGCCACCAAACCCATCCGGAAGTTATCGGTCACCTTGATGAGGCCTGAACGGAAGACCAGAAGCAGGCTGAGGAGCACGCCAAACGTCAGGCCCACCGCCTGGATGACGATTCCGGGGTAGGCGGCGTCTAACATGCTCGACAGCCCCCCCAGGGCGAGCCCCTCGAGGACCGCGTAGATCGGAGCGGTCACGGGGGACCATTCCTTCTTGAAGATCGTGACGAGCGCGACCACGAAACCTCCGATGAAGCCACCGATCATGAGGATGGGAACCAGCGCGTTGTTTTCCTGGATGAGCGCCTGATTCCAGGTGAAGAAGGCCGCGGCGACGAGTAGGAGCAGCATGATGAGCGTCTTGTTCACGGTGCCCGAAAGGGTCATCACGCCGTCGGCGCCGAAAGGTCGAATGGTCGGTCCTCCCATGGCGGGACTCGTGGACTGCCGACCGGCCTTGGATAGGCCCTGAAAGGTCGAATTTGAAAGCGCGGGATTTCCGGAACGCATGGGTACCTCCTGAGTTAATCGACGCGGGTGTAGGACCATGATACCGGACGGCCGTTCTGGTAGGGCATGAGGCCGTGAAAACTGCGGGAATCCGAGTCGAAGACCAGGGGGAGGAAGTGGCGATCGCCCTCCCAGAGGTTCAGGTCGCCACCGAGCAACCGTGACAGCGGCACCCATTCCAGCTCCCCCTCGGGGTTTCGCGCGATTGGCGTCCCCTCGAAGGCCTCGACCCGAAAGATGAAGCCCATCCAGGCCTCCCCGTTCTTGCCGAATCCCGGCCAGATGATACTTCCCCGGAAGCGGATCTCCCGGGTCTCGATTCCCGCCTCTTCGCGAATCTCGCGTCGGAGGCCGTCCGTGAGGGATTCTCCGGCATCCAGCTTGCCGCCCAAGCCGTTGTACTTGCCGTAGTGCGGGTCGTCAAGCCGTGCGTTGCGGTGGATCAACAAGACGTCCTGTCCATCGGGAGACATGACGTAGGCGAGCGTGGCGAGGATCGGGTGATAGGGCATGCGGACTCCTTGGTTCGTCAACGACCTTTTCATTCTAGCGCTTTGCCCGACCCAAACCACCGTTACTTCCCGGGCAGTTCAGTCAAACCGGTTTGCCAACAGGCAAACCAGGGTTAAATAGGACCATGTCCCCGCTGCTTTGGGAGAGACCTGAGATTGTCGCTGCTTAGCTACGAGTGCCGCGCCACGCTGCCTTGTTTTTCGATCGAGTATCCTTCGGATTGGCTTCTCGACAATTCCCATGCCAAGCCCAACCAAGGGTACATCGAACTTTCAACCGAGGATCTGGGCGGCTCGGTCACGATCGAGTGGGGACCCGCGTTGTCGCCGCAGGGGGAACTGGATAACCTTGCCTCGCGCTATTCCCGCCACGAGATCCTGCAGCATCAACGGGTGAGCTGCGAGGGAATCGCCTGGTCCGAAGTGATCTACCAGGCCTGGAAGGACGCTCGCACGCCGCAGCCTGACCGCCTTTGCGCCCGCTTCACCCAGCGCGGCGGAACCATCTGGCGCATCGCTTATCGCCTTAACGGCACCGCCGGCGCCCGCCGCCGCCCGACCGCCGAAAATATCCTCAGGCGCTTTCACTTCCTGAACGGTCAGAACCCCAGCGAGCCCGCCTGGCGCCATCACCGCTACATGGCATCCGTCCAGGAGTTCGCCTTCAACCACCCCTCCGATTGGAACGTGGTTCCCGACGTCACCGGCAACGAAGGCTCCTGCACGGTCGATCTTTCCGAGGGCGGATCGTTCTTCGTCCGCTGGGGACAACCCCAGACGATGGCCGAGTTTGCCCAGAAGGCCCGACTCGACTATCACAAATTCGTGCCGTTGTTGGAACGCCATGCCGTCGCGCTGCGCTCGGGAGCCTGGGACGAGATCGTCTTCGACGCCACCGCGACCGCCAGCGACGCATGGAGCGCCGAGCGCCCGCGGATCGAACGTGGGCGTTACCGCTTCGGCAATGCGGGAGGTCTTCCATGGGTGATGGGTTATCGCCTGCCTCATGAGCGCCTCGCCGAGATATCCCCCTCGTTCGACCGCATGCTGGCATCCATGCGGATCCTCGGCACGCAGGACATCGCTCACTTGCCCGAGACCCCGGAGAGCCGTGGATTGCAGCTCGAGCTAGGCTGTGAGTTGGCGCTTTGCCTGTCGTTGAAGCAGACCCTGGAGCCTATGCCCTTTGCCGATCGACTCACCCCGGAACTTCACCTCCTGCGGGTCCTGATGGCCCACGAAGGTCTGCTCTTGCCGCATCTCGGGCTTTGCCAGAGCGCGGAGGCTCCGGCCTTCGGCTGGCGCCTCCGCGCGGGTTCCCAGACACTCGTCGAGCGGGATCTCGGAAAGGGAGCGTTCGACCCGTTGGTTCAGGTCCTGGAAGCGCTACGCAACGAAACGCCTCGGCTCGATGCGCTCCTGACCCCGCGGCTGGCGCGTCCGGAACTGGTCCAGCAGCTCTTCCCCCGCTCTCCCAACGCCTACGAGCGCCTGCGCGTACTGCGGCCCGAACTCAACCTCCCAGCCCTGGGATCGGTCGAGAACCACTGAGCCACCCCCCCAGACCTCGTCCGGAAACCGCGGCGCTACTCGCTTAGCGGAACCTTCGGGACGTCAGACGCTTCCGATTGAGACGCTTCGGAAGGGCTCGCCTCGAGCAGGTCGGGGCTCAGCTCGGTCGCGGGTGCCGGCAAAGGGAAGGGCACCGGTGGCTCGGTCTTCAGTGCCGCCTTCATGAAGGCGGCCCAGACGGGAGCGCCGAGCGCTCCTCCCGTCGCTCGTTTCGTCACCGAGTTGTTGTCGTTACCGAGCCAGACGCTCGTGACCAGCTGAGGGACGTAGCCCACGAACCAGGCGTCGCGGTAATCGCTGGTGGTGCCGGTCTTCCCTGCTGCTGGGCGACCAATTGCGGCCCGTTGGGCGGTTCCGCGGGTGACCACCCCTTGCAGGACGTCATTGAGCATGCGTACCGGGGTTTCGGCCATGACCCGGTAGGGCGCGGGGATTTTTTCCTCGATGACGCGCCCCTTGCCGTCGGTGACCTTGAAGTAGGCCATGGGTTCTGCCCTCAAGCCATCGGCAGCGAGGGCTCCATAGGCGGCGGTCAGTTCCAGCGGCGTGACCTCCGAGGTGCCCAGGGCGAGCGAGAGATCCGTGGTGAGGGGGGTCGAGATGCCGAAGCGGTGGGCGTTGTCGATTACCGCTCCCGTGCCGATCTCCTTGAGCAGTTTGACGGTGATGACGTTGTTCGAATGCTCGAGTGCCTTTCGATAGGTGGTGACGCCGAGCTTTTCGTTGTCGTAATTTCGGGGGGTCCAGCGTTTCCCCCCGGACAGGGGGTAGCTGACGACGGCGCCCGAGGCCGTCGCCTCGGGCGAGAGCCCTTGGGCGAATGCCGAGAGGTAGACGAAGGGTTTGAAGGTCGAACCGGGCTGGCGCTTGGCTTGGGTGACGCGGTTGAACTGGCTCTTCTGGTAATCGGCTCCGCCGACCATGGCTCGGATGTAGCCGGAGCGGGGGTCGATGGCGACCAAGGCTGCCTGATCGAATTTATAGCGGGCGCCTTGTTTCTTCACGAGGTCGGCGATGAGTTTCTCGGCGTGAGTTTGCATGCCGAGGTCGAGGGTGGTCCAGACCTTGAGGTCGCCGCGAAGAACGGCGTCGTCTCCGAAGCGATTGGTGAGCTGTGAGGCCAGGTAGGCGGTGAAGTAGGATGCCTTGTGGGATTTGTCGGGGCTAGGGGCGAGGCGGAGCTTGGTGCGCTTGGCCCTGGCGGCGTCGGTCTTGGTGATGATCTCGAGTTCGGCCATGCGGTCGAGGACGACGTGCTGGCGATTTTTTGCGGCCGCGGGGTTTCGCAGGGGGGTGAGGCCCTCGGGTCGTTGTAGGAGGCCGGCGAGCATGGCGCTTTCGGGGAGGGTGAGTCGCCGGCAGGACTTTCCGAAGTAGGTTTGGGCGGCGGCTTCGATGCCTTCGGCCCCGTGTCCCCAGTAGGCGCGGTTGAGGTAGATCTCGAGGATCTGGTCCTTGCTGTACTCGCGTTCGAGCTTGAGGGCGAACATGGCCTCGTTGACCTTGCGTTGGAGGGTTTTTTCCTGGCTGAGGTAGAGGATGCGGGCGACCTGCTGGGTGATGGTGCTTCCGCCTTCGGCGGCGCGGCCTTCTTGCAGGTTGGTGAAGAGGGCGCGGGCGGTGCCGCGGAGGTCGACTCCGAAGTGGGAGTAGAAGCGCGAGTCCTCGATGGCGACCACCGCTTGGCGAGTGGCGAGGGGGATCTCGCGCAGGGCGAGGTCTTTTTGCTTGGCGGTGCCGCGGATGAAGGCGATGTGGCGACCCTGCCAGTCGAGGATTTCGGCGCCCATTCCGGCGTGCGCGGGGAGAGGGGTCAGGAGCCCCACGATCAGGAGGGCGATCGCCCCCCGCCAAGTATTAAATCGATTCATCGCCCCCATGTGCCCTCCGTGACCGTAGCCGCCCATCTAAGGGTTCATCGTAGCGGGAACGGGGCGATAGGGGAAGGGCCCCGCCGAAGCGGGGCCCATGTCGTCTGATGAGGCTACTTGACGGGGGGCGGGGTATTTTTCTTTCGACCCGCGCGAGAGGTGGCCCCTCCCTTGCGTCCGATCGAGGAGTAGAACTCGACGCCCCGCTCCTTTTTCACGGCCTCGCCACCTTTTCTTCCAATCGAAGAGAAGAACTCGGGACCGTACTTCGCCTTGGTGGCTTGCCCACCTTTTTGACCGATTTGCTGGAAGAACTCGCGACCGCGCTCCTCCTTGACCGTCTGGCCACCTCGGCGACCGGCTTCTACCATCCGAGGATCGCCCTTCGCGGGGCCCGGCTTATTTCCAACCATGCAAGCACTCTCCTTTCCCTGCCAGGGGGGGCCTCGGCGTGCTGCGGCAGTTCTAGGTTCGGGCTTCTTAGCAAGTCGGTGTTTTCACGTGGGGCCTGGCGAGGCTGCCTTGAGGCCAACCTTGTTAACTTTTGTGAACTCACCCTATCACGCTCGGGTGCCGATGTAAAGCTTCATCGCCTCCTATTTTGCATGACCGACCAACTTCGTCATGGTCGACGAGGCCCTGACCATGCCATTGGCCACACCCGACAAGCATGACCGGCCATGGTTTCGTCAGTTCCGACAGCGGGTTCCCATGGGAATCTGCTCGCTCGCTACGAGCCACCACGCCTCGAAGCCCGAGGCCAGGGTCTTTCCCCGCCTCGGGCTTCGAATGATCTGGCCCTTACTCAGGCGCTACGGTTGAACGAATGGGAATCAAGGCTACCTGAAGTGAAACACGTACTGGAGCGCCCAGTACAGGCCCATCGCCAGAGCGAACGTGATGGGAATCGTCACCACCCACGCAATCATCATGTTACCCGCCACCCCCCAGCGCACCGCGCTGAAGCGCTTCGTCGAGCCCACGCCCATGATCGCGCTGGACGCCACGTGCGTCGTCGATACCGGCAGGCCCAGCTGGGTGGCCCCCAGGATCACCGTCGCCGAGACGAAATCCGAAGCGAAGCCATTGATCGGCTGCAGCTTCACGATCTTGGTGCCCATCGTCTTGATGATCTTCCAGCCGCCAGAGGCCGTGCCCGCAGCCATCGCCAAGGCGCATGCGACCATCACCCAGAGCGGCACCCCCGCATCCGATGGCAGCGCACCCGCGCCGATCATCGCGAGCAGGATGATTCCCATCGACTTCTGTGCGTCGTTCGCCCCGTGACTGAAAGCGATGAACGCCGCAGCCAAGATCTGCAGAGGACGGAACAAGGCCTTCACGTTATGAGGAAGCCAGCCCCGGAAGATCCAGTAGAGCGAAATCATGAACATGAAAGCCAGGACGAAACCGATCACCGGGCTCACGAGCAGCGCTTCGATCATGCGACTGATTCCCTTGAGCTGGAGCACGCTCCAGCCGTGACTGGCGAACCCCGCTCCCATCACTCCTCCGATCAGGGCATGGGAGGAGCTCGAAGGCAAACCCCAGTACCAGGTCAGGAGATTCCAGGCGATCGCCGAGAGCAGCGCCGCGATCACCAGCCAGCTAGTCGCGTACGCCGGATCGATGATCCCCTTGCCGATGGTGGCCGCCACCTTGGTACTGGTCAATGCGCCCGCCAGGTTCATGGCGGCCGCCAGCATGATGGCGTTGCGCGCGCTCAGCACCCCGGTCGAAACCGAGGCGGCGATGGCGTTGGCCGTGTCGTGGAACCCGTTGATGTAGTCGAAGCCCAGCGCCAAGATGACGATGACGATCAGCAGGAACAGGACCTCAGGCATTTTTGATCACCACTCCATGAAGGCGGTCGGCGACGTCCTCGCAGAAGTCGATGGCATCCTCGAGCACGTCGTAGACGTCATGCCACTTCATGATGTTGAGGACTTCCTGGGCCTCGGTGACCGGCTTGTCGAAGATCTTCTCGAGGGCTGCTCGGCCGATTTGGTCCCCTTCGTTCTCCAGGCGGTTGATCTCGATGCAGTTCTCGAGGATCTCCTTCATGCGCTTGGGATTGCGCATCAGCGGAACGGCCGTGTTGATCTCCTCGCAGCAGCGCACCAAGATGCGCACCAGGCTGAGGGTCATGGCCGTCGGCTTCTCGATCTTGTAGAGCAAGAGCCTGTCGGCCACCAGTTCGATCGAGTCCACGATGTCGTCGAGATCGAAGGCGAGCGCATGGATGTCCTCCCGGTCGATCGGGGTGACGAACGTGCGGTTCAATTTGTCCATCAGCTGATGGGTGATGCGATCGCCGGCATGTTCGGAATCCCGGATCTTCTGGAAGCGGGCGGGGAGTTCGCGGTAGTCCTCGACCATGTCGCGAAGCAGGCGTGCGGTATCGAGCACGTTCTTGGAGGAGGCCTCCAGGAGGTCAAAGAACGACTCTTCGCGGGGGATCAGTCTCATGGGGCGTTAGGCTCCTTCGAATGCGGCTTGGGGCGCATGGGCCGCGGGGGGCGCGTTCTGCAGTGCTTGCAACAGCGCTTGCGCCTTGGATAGGGTTTCCTGATACTCTCCGGCAGGCGTGGAGTCGGCGACGATGCCCGCCCCCACCTGGACGTACACACGCCCTTCCGCAACGACCATGGTGCGGATGGTGATGCCGGTGTTGATGGTGCCGTCGAAGCCAAGCAAACCCACGGCCCCCGAATAGGGCCCACGACGGGTTGGCTCCAGCTTGGAGATGAGCTCCATCGCTCGAATCTTGGGAGAACCGGAGACGGTTCCGGCCGGAAAACACGCGGCCAGTAGATCCAGCCCCGTCTTTCCAGGTGCGAGTTCACCTTGAACGTTGGAGACGATGTGGAGAACATGCGAGTAGCGCTCGATTTGCATCAACGTGTCGACTTTGACCGTTCCGGGCACGCAGACGCGCCCCAGATCGTTGCGACCCAGGTCCACCAGCATGAGGTGCTCGGCGCGTTCCTTGGGGTCGTTGAGGAGGTCTTCGGCAAGTTCGGCATCCGGGACCTCGCCCCGCCGCCGGGTGCCCGCAATCGGGCGCAAGGTGGCCTTCCGGCCATCCAGCCGCACCATGACCTCGGGACTCGAACCCACCAGCTGGAACGTCCCCCAGTCCTGGTAAAACATGTAGGGAGACGGGTTGATGGCCCGGAGCACGCGGTAAAGCGAGAAGGGATCGCCGTCATGGGGCGCGCTCAGCCGCTGTGACAGCACCACCTGGAAGATGTCTCCGGCGAGGATGTGATCTTGGGCCGTCTTCACGGCGGCTTCGAAGTCTTCCCGGCTGCGGTTGGATTCGATGGCGAGCGGCTTCTCGGGGTGGCCTAGCTCCAGGGGGGCTGCCGTCAAAGGCGCTCGCAGCCTGGCGGCCCAGTCCTCGATCAGTGCCTGGGCTTCGTCGTAGCCGTTTTCGCCGCCGGCGAAGGCGATGATCCGGAGCGTACGGCGCACGTGGTCGAAGGCGATCACTCCTCGGGTCATCATGAAGGCCGCCTCGGGTAGCGGGAGATCCTTGACGGCGGCCCGTGGCACCCGAGGTTCCAGGTGCCGAATGGTCTCGTAACCCCAGTAGCCGACGGCTCCGCCGGGAAACGGGACGTCGGGAAGCGGGGCCACGCGGATCTCGCGCAGACGCGCGGCAAGGCCCTCCCATGGATTGGCTTCACATGAGTCTTCCGAGTCCCAGATCAGGGTCTCGGAAGGCTCGCAGCCAAGCCAGGAGTAGCGTCCTATCTGGTCTCCTTGCTCGACGCTCTCGAGCAGGAAGGAGGGTTGACGCCCCGCACAGACCTTGAGGAATGCGGAAACGGGGGTTTCGAGGTCTGCCGAAAGCTCGGTCTGGATGGGGACCAGGTCGTACTCACCCGAGAGACGGAGGTACGCTTCGCGATCGGGTCGGATTCTCATGAGCGTCGTTGCTGGGTTGACAACGGGAGCCTCGCTTTCTCGGCTGCATTATAGCTCACTTTCCGGCTTGTCGCCAGCCGCACATCGGCTCCCGACGGCTCGACGCAGCTTGCCGCCCCCGGTAGAATGGGACCAGTGTAGCAACGTCGAGGAGATCATGCCGCAACCCAAGGTCCTGATTCTGATCAATCCGGTCGCCGGTCCGACGCGTCCGAAAGCGGAGGGCTGGGAATGGCTCGAGGCCATGTTTGCCGATGCCGGCTTCCAGACCGAGATCCGGCTGACCCAGGCGCCCGGCGAGGCCCGTCGCTTGGCCGCCGAGGCCGTGGCCGCCGGCGTGGAGCGCATTCTGGTCGTCGGGGGAGACGGGACCCTCAATGAGGTGGTCCAGGCGATCGCGCACACCCGGACGGTCCTCGGCATCATCCCTGCCGGTACCGTCAACGTGCTCGCCAATGAATTCGGGATCCCGACCGACTACCAAGCGGCGGCCCGGATCGCGGTCGGGGGCGATTGCGTCAGTATCGACTTGGGGCGGGCCAATGGCCGCTACTTCACCATGATGCTCGGCATCGGCTACGACGCCATGGTGACCTACGCCATGTGGCCGATGCTCAAGAAAATCGCCGGCCAGCTTGCCTACGTGGCGTCGGGCGTCCAGAACTTCTTCACCCATCGCGCCAGCCGTCTGCGCCTCCGCATCGACGGAGGCCGCCGGCTGCGCCGCCTGGGCTACCTCCTGGTGGTGAGCAACACCCGCCTCTACGGCGGGCCGGGACGGACCGTCAACGAGCTGGCAGATACCCGAGACGGCTTGCTGGACCTGACGCTCTTCCGATCGCGACGCTGGTACCACGTCATCTTCGGCTTGACCCGGGTCTTCTTCGGTCGAGGCAAACGCTTCGCCCGGATCGAGGCCATGCAGGTGCGCAGCGTGGATATCACCTCTTCACGGCGTCTCCCCTACCAACTCGACGGGGACTACGTCGGCCATACCCCGGTGACCATCTCGGTTCATCCCCGGGCCTTGCGCTTGATGGTTCCCACGGGTGCCATGGAGTGAGGCCTTGCCGGCGGTGACCCCATCCGTGTCCCTGGACCCCTCGGGCTCGCCCGGAGAGTCGCCGTGTTCCGCTGTTCTCGTGCCGAATCACGGGTGCCCTGCCGGCTCTTAGGCGAGCGCATTTTCTCGCGGGTGGGCATGCGCCAGCTCGGCGATTTCCTTTTCGACCCGCAACACCAGCGCCTTCAGCGCGGCGAGCCGATCATGCGGCGCGACGGAAAGGGCCTCCTCGCTGGGAGAGGCGGACTGTTCGTTGTATCGGCTCAGCCTCGGCTGGTACCCGCAATCAAAGCAAGCTTCTGCGTAGTCGGCGAAAACGTTGCACTTGCAGCAATACCATTTCGGGAGGTTCTGGTTGGCGTTTATCATGATGGCGACGTCTCCTTCCCTGGCGTTTCAACTGATCCTGGTTTGATCCTGGTTGCTTCGATGTTGCTTCGATCGCCCAAGAGCCGACGGGGGGTTAGCGTATTCTAGGGATCGAGGAGGTCGCGCACCCTGGTCAAACTGACCAAATATCTTCGGGCAGCATGAACGCCCGGGAACCCTCCTCCCCCAGGGCAGCAAAAAACACCGCGGGACCGGTCATACCGACCGATCCCGCGGTGTTTGCGTCAGCTGGGGCGCGTTTTTCGCCCGGTCGCCTACTTCTTCTTGGACTTCTTGCCGTTGGCCTTGCCGGCGAGCACGGGTTCTCGCGCGTCGGCCGCGCCGGTCTCAACCGCGGGCTTCTCGGCCTTAGCGGTCTTGGCATCCGCCTCGGCGAACTGCGCGGCGGTCATCTCGGGCACGGGCGTCGAGAGGCCCTTGAGCATCTTGGCCCAGGGGTAGTGCTCGGCCATCTTGCGGTCCTCGGTCGCGACCTTGACCACGAAGTCGGACATGGCCTCCACGACCCACTGGAAGTAGTGGGGGGTGATGGAGTAGTAGTCCATGTCGGGGGCGGGGTTCATGAAGTCGATCGCGTAAGGGATGCCGTCGCGGACGGCGAACTCGACCGAGTTCATGTCGTAGCCGAGGGCATGGTTGATCACCCGGGCGTCACGGACGACCTTGGCGCCGAGCTCCGCGGACATGAAGTTGTGATCGAGCACGTAGCAGCGATTCTTGGGGTCGTACTTGATCGGCATGATGTTGTCCTTGCCGACCGTGATGCAGCGGATGTAGAGGTCGAAGTCGATGAACTCCTGGAGCACCATGATGAGGCGCCCGGTCTGGTGGTAGTAGTGGAAGAATTCCTCGGGGGAGTTGACCTTGTAGACGTTCTTCCAGCCGCCGCCGTCGTAGGGCTTGAGGAAGGCGGGGAACTTGATGTAGTCGAAGATTTCCTTCCACTTGGAGAGCATCAGGTTCCGGTGCGACTCGGGGCGCGTCGAGGGGTTGGCCTGCACGGGGGGCAGGACGACGGTCTTGGGGACGGCGACGCCGAGACGCTCGATCATCGAGTTATCGAAGAACTTGTCGTCCGAGATCCACCAGAAGGGGTCGTTGATGACATAGGAGCCATTGACGACGGCGTTCTTGAGGTAGGGCTTGTAGATCTCGATTTCGTGCGAGATGCGGTCCACCAGGACGTCGTAACCGGTGTCCTCGCCCATCTTGGGAGCATGAACCTTGGCGAACTCAGCGACGACCTTGCCTTCGCCCTTCTCGTTCACGCGCTTGATGAAGGCCTGGGGGAACGTGTCCTCCCAGCCGACGAGGAGTCCGACCTTCTTGGGGGCGCCGGGGATCCGCTTTGCTTTCTCGGTCACGGTTTTCTTTCTCCCTCTCGTTAATAAGACTCACCGCCGGTTTGCGCAGCTCAGCTCCTGGCGGTGAGGGTGGTCGCTGGTCATGGGGACGGTCAAAGGTGAACGAAGCGGCCGTGAAGCATGATGGCCTGCCCATCCACCCAAATTGAGCACTCGCGAGCGAGCATGTCGACGTGCGCTCGGCAGCACCAGTCGGCGCCGGTCAGGCTACCGCAGGGTTCGCCGAAGGCGATGTGGAAGCCCGGGATCTTCTCGTCCTGGAGCAAGTTTCCCGTGAACTCCGTGACTCCCAGGTTGGTTCCCACGGCCACTTCCCCGATGCGGTTGGCGTTCTCGGTCGCGTGGCAGTAATCCCAGAACTCCTTGGCGATCGCGTCGTTGGGACAGCTCACGCGCTGGAGGTACCCGTCGGAGATTTCCACCGAGACGGGGGAATCCTTCAGGTCGCCGTACTTGGGCGAGAAGTAGTCGCCGATGGGACCATCGGCCACCCAGATGCCATTGATCCGCTTGGGGGTGGTGAAGATCTCTCCGCCCGGCAGATTACCCCAGGCGTCGCGCGAGATCAAGCCGGAGGTCTTGATCCATTTGAACTCCGTGGGCTCGTGCTCGATCTCGATGTCGGTGCCGGCGGGCGTGGTGACGTGGATCCTGCGGGCTTGCTGCAAGATGGTGCGAAGCCCCAGACTCAGGCGGTTGATCTGGTCGAAGTCCGCGCGCATTCCCGAGTTCATGATGACGTCGGTGATGCCGACCATGTGGCCGTAGCGGACCTTCTTCTGGGTGGCGAGGCTGATGACCTGGGCCCGGGAGGGAACCTCTCCGGGCCACGGGTTCACGGCGTAGAGGGTGGCCGCGGAATGCGCCACCCCGTTGAGGATCTCCCAGGGCATGTCGGCGATGGGGCGCTCGGTGTAGTCCTCGACGACGAAGTCCACCACGATCGCCCCGACCGCGTCGATTTCCGCCACCAGCGCCGCGCCGATGTGCTGGGTGGCCCGGTCGGTGATCACGCAGATCCGCTCGCCCGCCCGGGCGCGAATGCACTTGCGAATCGCGTTCGAAGCACCCTCGGCGAACTCGGCGGGGAACGGAATCTGTCGCAGGTCAGTTTTAAGGCGCGCCAACCACGATCTCCTTCTTGGCTTGCGGAATGATGAGCGCGCTCGACTCGTCCACGCCCTGCATGGTCCGCTCGATCAGGTCATCCACCACGGCCTTCATGTCGCCGGTCTCCTGGAAGACCTTGATCTGGCGATCGGCGCCGGTGCCCCGGTCGAGGATGGTCTCGATGTGCTTGAGCTCCTCGCGGGAACCCAGTTCGTCCACCACCTCGTCGACGAACTCGAGGAGCTCGCCTATCAGCGTGCGGGCGTGGACCTCCTCGCCCTTGCCGAAATCGATCAACTTGCCGTCCAGGCCGTAGCGGTAGGCCCGCCACTTGTTCTCCTCGATCAGGGCCCGGTTGTACTCCCGGAACTGCATGTTCTGCTGGCGCAGGATGTAGAGCTTGGCCACGATCGCCTGGATGAGCGCCGCCAGCGCGATGGTGGTGTTGACGTCGGTGGTGATGTCGCAGACCCGGAACTCGATGGTGTCGTAGAAGACATGCGGCCGGACGTCCCACCAGATTCGCTTGCCGTTGTCCGCGCTGTTGGTCTTGACCAGCGTGCTGACATAAGCGTCGAAAGCCGCCCATGACTCGAAGTGATCCGGGATGCCGGTCCGGGGGAAGTTCTTGAAGATGTTGGCGCGGGTGCTCTTCATGCCCGAGGGCCGGCCCAACCAGAACGGGGAGTTGGTGGAGAGGGCCAGCAGGTGAGGCAGGAAGTAGCGGGCCTGGTTCATCAGCTCGACGGCGAGATCCTTGTCGGTGATGCCCACGTGGACGTGGAGCCCGAAGATCAGGTTGCCGCGAGCGACGTCCTGCAGATCCTCAACGAGCACGTGGTAGCGCTCGTTGGGGGTGATATCCTGGGTCTTCCAGTCCGAGAAGGGGTGGGTGCCGGCCGCCACGATCCGGAGATCGTGCTTGAGGGCCAGCTTGTTGACGGTCGCGCGCAGCTCGGTGACGTCGCGACGCGCTTCCTGGATATTCTTGCAGATTCCCGTCCCGACCTCGACGACCGACTGGTGCATCTCGGGCTTGACGCGCTCGCCGAGCACCATGCCGTCTTCCTCGAGGATGGTCGAGATGTGGCTCTTCAGCTCACGCGTCTCGGGATGGACGATCTGGAACTCTTCTTCGATCCCCAGGGTGAAGGGGAGTAGCGTCATGAGTGGGCCCTCCGCTCGATCAGGTAGGTCGGGATGATCCCGCCTCCGGACGTGACATTGCATAAGGCGCTTCCCGAGAGGCGGCAGAGGAAGCCCTCCACCTCTCCGCGCCAGACGAAGGGGTCCAGATCCACGTTGAGGTGGTCGTAGACCAGGCCGTCGCGCACGGTGGGGAAGTCTGCCGACGAGACGACGACTTTTTCCTGAACGACGTAGTCGGCGTCCATGGCGGTCGTGATGGCATTCTCCCACTCGGAATCGCTGGTATCCCAGCCGATGAAGATCCCATGACCCCCGTAATCGTCGTTGGGCTTCAGCACCAGACGGTTGCGGTTCTCGCGCAGGAACGCGAGGAGATCGATCGGCTTACCCTGGTAATCGGTCGCTCCGGGCTGAACCTTGCGGGTCCACGGAATGTGCCGGCGGATGGTCTCCTGCTCCTCGGAGCTGAAGAGCGCTTGCAATGTGCCGTCGGTAAGCAGGCCGAAGATCATCTTCTTGTGAAGGTACTTGGAGCGGAAGTTGTTGACGACGCAGACCTTGCCGTCGCGGTACGCCTCCCAGAGCGGCTGGACTTCGTCCCACTTCTCGATGAACTCGTTGGTGAGCACCCGGCGGTAGACGAGATCGATGGCCGTCTCGCCGGCCCAGAGGCGACCGTCACGGTATTCCAGCTTGCGCGGATCCCGGATCAGGGTCTGGACGCCCCGGCTTTCGAAGAAAGCCTGGATCAGCTCGAACTCGGGAACGGTGGGAAGGCCCTCGTAGTCCACGATCGCGATGACCGGCTTCGCGCCGTAGAGCCCCGTGTTGGCGCGCCAGACGGCGTAGGTCTCCATCAGGGTGTCGAGGAGCTTCTGGCGGGTATCGAAGCCCTGGACCTCGTATTCGCGCTCGAACTCCTGCATCATCGGGAGCTGACGGAAGACGTCACTCATGACCTCGGTGTAGGCAGGACCCGCGGGGCACTCGGCGTTCAACTCGACGAACTGAAGGGTGTCACCCGTCAGGAAGGAGTCGAAGCGCGCCATGGTGCTGAAGCCGGGGTAGTGGGGATCGGCGGCGACGAGCTCGCGCTCGCGCTCCGTGAGACCCAGGAGATCGACCAGATCCGGGCGAGCCGGGATGATGTCGCTGAGCTTGTCCAGGGCCGACCAGATGGTCCGGCACGCATGCTTGACCATCTCGTGCTGCTGGGGCGAGAGGAACTGGGCGCGCAGGTATTCGACCGAGACCCGGTCTCCGAACATGACCTTGGCGGCGCGAAAGCGGGAAGAGTAGTCCTGGAAATCGGCGGGCGTGAGGTTGGCCGCTCCGACGAGGGCGTGGTACCGGTCGATCGCTTGGTTTATCACGGAGTGCCTCTCTAGCAAACGGGGGTTGAGGACATCATCCCTATGGTATCGCGGATTCTGTAACTTTTCTATACGGTTTGGCCTTGGGGACGAAACTTTTTGCTATCCGCTGCCTTGCGTGCACCCCGGGTGTAGCGCTTCTTGCCTGAGCGCGGGGCGATTGCCCGCATGGCCTGGTAGGCGTTCACGCGTCGGAATCGGCCCCCGCCGACGGGGTCGGCCGTTTCCAGCAGGACCTGGGCGAGCTGAGCGGGCGTCAGATCGGGACGCAGGGTCCGCATGAGGGCCACGACTCCCGCCACGTGAGGGCTCGAGGCCGAGGTGCCGCCGAAACGGCCGTAGGCACGCGGATGATAAGACGGGAACCCCGTGACCCCGTCCGCCGGAGCCACCAACGTCACGTAGGGCCAACGCGGGCTCCAGCTATGCGGGCGGTCGCGCCGATCGACGGAACCCACCGCTATCAGCCCCTTGTACTCCGGCAACGTCGCCCAGGCTGCGGGGTAGGTATGGATCTCCCGGGGGCCACCCGCGCAAATGACCGGAATGCCGCGGCCCAGGGCCTCGCGAATGGCCGCAGCGAGCCGCGCCATCCACTCGTGCGTGAAACCCGGCTCTCCCACGTTACAGCCCACGCTCATGTTGATGACGTCGGCGCCCATGTCGAGCGCCCGCCAAACCCCCTCGGTGATCTGCTGCGCCCGGACATGCCCGCTGTGGGGGTGATTGACCTTGATCGGAAGAACGCGGCAGTCCGGAGCCACCCCGCGAAAACGACGACGCAGCCCCGCGCCCGCACCCACGGCGATGCAGGCCACCGCCGTGCCGTGTCCGTTGTCGTCATGGGGAGCTCGAATCGGCTCGAGAAGATTGATCCCGCGCAGCACTTTTCCCGCCAGTTCGGGGTGACCGTAGTCCACCCCGGTGTCGAGTACCGCCACGACCACCGACGGATCTCCCGTCGTGAAGCGCCAAGCCCGTGGGGCCTGTATCCGGGATAGGGTCCACTGCCAGTTACTATCAGCCATAGGGCGATTGTATCAGCCTGAACGCTCGGTGCCAAGGCAATTAAACGATCGGACGCAAGTTTGAGTGGGAATTTAACGATGAGTTAAATGGAGGTCGTGCTTTCTTAAAGCCTTCGAGCGTTTTTCACCCGAACGCATGAAATCGAAGCTTCTCAGAGGGCGACCGACCGTGTTACACTAGGAGTCCAGGGAACGTTGCTGCTTACAATCATTGTTGAGCAGGCCGTGTGACGCTTGAGGAGGCATTCATGAGCCCGATTACCGAGTCCATTCCGGCAACCCTTACGGTCGAGCATCTCTTGGCCCAATGGAAAGCCAGCAACCCCACCAAGACCGCCCCCAGGGTCGAAAAGAACTGGGAGATGTTCGGCGCGGGTGAGTTCCACGGCGGCATGAACACCCGCATGCCCCGCAAGCGCAAGACCCAGATCTAGTTAGCCGACTGCCCCTCGAGCCCGTTCGGGTCCTTCCCGAACGGGCCTTTTCATGCCGATTTGACGATGTATTTATCAAACAAGCCCTTGATCGTGGCGGTTGCCGGCAACATCGGGTCCGGTAAATCCTCCCTCTCCCGCTGGCTCTCCGAGAAACTCGGCTTCGAGCCCTGGTTCGAGTCGGTCGATGACAACCCCTACCTCGCCGACTTCTACGACGACATGCCCAAGTGGGCCTTCCATCTCCAGACCTACTTCCTCTCCACCCGCATCGACACCTACCGCCGGGTCATGACCTCCGGAAGGCCCTCCATCCTCGACCGATCCATCTTCGAGGACGCGGCCATCTTCGCCCGCAACTCCTACCTCACCGGCATCATGAACGAGCGCGACTACCAGACCTACCTGCGCATCTACGAATCGATCCTGCCTTCGATGACCCCGCCGGATCTGATCATCTACCTGCAGGCCTCGGTCCCCACCCTCACCCGCCGCATTCGCCTGCGCGGCCGCGAGTACGAGCAGGCCATCCCCCGCGAGTACCTCGCCCAGCTCAACGACCTCTACGAGGACTTCATCCGCGGTTTCGACCTCTCCCCCAAGCTGGTCCTGCCGGCGGACGATCTCGACTTCGTGAACTCCTACCATGACTTCGGCTACATCCTCGACATGATCGACACCATGCGCCGCGATCCCAACCAGCTGGTACTGCCCGGCTTCTGATTTCGCGACCCTTCTACTGAACAGCCGCAGGCGCAACTGAAGGAGGGCCCTCTGCCTAGAGGGCCCTCCTTCAGTTGTTTGCCATGGGAATTCGTTTCGACGTGACCGCGATCAGGAACGGCCCCGGACGGCCGATATCTGCGGAGGCTGCGTCATGCGCCTGGCCGCCTGCCGCGCCGCGCCGCGTTCGGCGACCCAGTAGCTAAGACCATCGATGGTCGCCGTGCGACCCGGTAGGGTCTCGACCGAGACGTCCGTCGAGGGATCCATGTGATTGACCCAACCCGTGACCGCGAGAATATCGCTGGTGGTCAGGTCGGTCCGGGAACGGGCCTTGACGATGGCCCAGAGTCGCGGGAACTTCGCCCATTTCAGGGGATGCAGGACTTGCGGCATGGCCTCGCGCAAGAGGTCCTGCTGGCGAGAGACCCGTCCGATGTCGCCCATGCCGTCGTGGCGGAAGCGCAGGAAGGATTCCATTTGGCTGCCGTCCAGGCGGTGCGGGCCTTCCTCGAGGTCGATGGCCAGTCCGCCGGCGCGGTCGACGTAAGCCATGCGCTTGGGAACCTCGACGTCGATGCCGCCCAGCGCGTCGACAAGCTCGGAAATGGCGCCAAGGTCAACGAGCAAGTAGCGGTCAATCCTGACCTTCAGGAAGCGGCTCACGGTTTCTACCGCCAGATCCGGGCCGCCCCACGGGTTCGCTGCGTTGACCTTGAAGGTGCGGTGCCCCGGAATGGCCATGCGGGTGTCCCGGGGAATCGAAAGCACGCTGACTTTCTGGCTCTCGGGGCTCAGATGGACCAGGAGCATGGTGTCGGTGTTGCCGCGCATCGAGGCGCGAGCCGCGCTGTTGTCGGTTCCCATCACCAGCAGGGTGAGATCCTGCGGGCTCGAGGTCGCCGCCTGCAGGCTCGGGATCCAGCGAGAAATGGCCGGCGCGAAGGCCTCCTGCGGAGCGACGCTGGAGGCCCAGAGGCCGCTCATGGCTCCCGAGCCGAATCCCAGGAGGCTCCCGAGCAGGATGGCGGAGAAGAATGGAAAGCGGCGGCGAGGAGGCAAGAAAGTGAGCATGAAGGTCCTGATTTTTCGGAAGATTCGGGGGGTCTCTTGACATAATATCCCATGCCAAGGCCTGCTGCTTGCCAGGGGGCGGGAAAGTTCGCGATTCTTAATCAAGCTCCTCTGGCAGCCGCTAGCTTCCCGAATTTCCTTCCAGACGTTCCTTGAGTCCTGACAGCGCGTCGAGGTAAACCTGCCGCCTTGCTTGCTGCCGCTGACCGATAGCTTCTTTGGTCATGAGGTCGGCCTCCATGATGAACTGGATCGGCGTGCCCGCCGCCATGAGAGCCTTGGCATAGGCCCGATTATGGGCTTCGAGCTCGGCATCATGGTCGGGAATCAGCACCACGTGCGTACTTGGCTTGATCTTCTTCTCCAAAGTCGGATCGTAGAGCCGCGAGGCCACGAAGCGTTCTTCGAGTCGGGCGTTGCGAGCATCGAGCAAATTCTCAGGCGTTTCCGTCAAGGTTTTTTCCTTTCATGCGTTCAAGAAGCGTGGAACCGGCTAGCGCCAGCGGCTGTTGATTGGCGCCAGCGGCTGTTGATTAGCGCCGGCGGCTGTTTATTCAGGCAGCGAGAGGACGCCGTAACGAGCTTTGCTCTATGATGGATGGATGCAAAGGAGGGTACCATGGCGACGTTGACCTTGAGCGATGGCTGCAGTCTTTTTTACGAACGCCGGGGTAAGGGCAGGCCCGTCCTGCTGGTACACGGTTGGATGGGCTCGCATCGCCTCTGGGAGCCGACTTTCGCGGATCTGAGCGAGGATCACGACGTGATCGCCCTCGATCTCCGCGGACACGGCCGCTCGGATCGCCCTCTCTCACCCTACACCTACGACCGCTATGCCGAAGACCTCAAGGAGGTCATCGACCTCCTCGACCTCGACGGCGTTGTCCTGGTCGGCTGGTCGATGGGCTGTGGAGTGAGCATGCTCTACCACCGACGCTTTGGCGCTCATCGGCTGGCGGCGCTCGCCCTGGTCGCCGGTAGCCCGAAGCTGGTCCGCGATCGCGACGCCGGATGGGCCTACGGCATGACTCCCGAGATGCATCACCGGATCCTCGCCGAGGTGGGCAAGTCTCGGCCCGTCTATGCGAGGCTTCTCACCGACGGGATCTTTCACGCCCGCATGCCGCAAGCGGTCAAGGACCTGGCTTTCCAGACCGCCCTCGAAGCCTCGCTGCCTTGCGCGCTGGAATCGTTCGTGGACGGTGGAAGGCTGGACCTGCGCGAGGGATTGGACCAGATTCGCCTGCCGGTCACCGTCTTCCACGGTCGGACGGACTTCCTCGCGTCGTTCGCCGCGGGAGAGTACATGGCCCGAACGATCCCCGGTGCCGAACTCTTGGCCTTCGACCTCAGCGTTCATGCCCCCCAATGGGAGGAGCCCGAACGGTTTCATGCGGGACTCAGAGCCCTGATGGTCCGCATCTAGTCTTGGGAGGGGCGGCGATCGGACCAGCGAAGGAACTGGATGAAATCCTTGGTTTTTTCGATCTGGGACGGCGTCAGGTCCTGAATGGCCTCGCCGAGGGTCGCGGGGCGATCCGCCTTGGACGCCAGCTCGGCGCGGCTCCCGGGAACCGGTTCTCCCAGAGAAGCGCGGCGGACGGTGCTGAGCGTCATGTCCAGGCCGCGCGCCAAGGCTTCGAGATCCTCGTCCATCGGGCGATCGCCATACTCGAGCCCGATGACCTTCGCCATCGGAATCTGACAGCGCTGGGCCAGGTCCTGCACCGTTAGGCCATTGTCTTCGCGGTACTGACGAAGAAACTCCGACAGCGCGTTCTGGGGGGTGGCTGGTTCCATCGTGCGCTCCAATGCTTTTGCCCCTCCGGGGTCCTTCATTATACGGCCCACAAGGCAGACTGTCACACCGACGACTCGCCCTGGCCGCCCAGAAAAACGCGGTGCGAAACCGTGATCGGTCCGTTGACCCGACTCTGACATGCCAGGCGCCATTGACGCTTGATCTTGTCGCGACCGAGACGCTGCGCCTCGCTGGCCGTCGGCGGCGAGAGGTTCTTCTCGCCTTGGAGGACCTTCACCTTGCACGTGCAGCATCGCCCCTGCTTGCAAACGTACTCGAGGCTTTCCCCCGCCTCGATGGCGGCCTGGAGGAGATTGGACCCCGCTGCGACCTGAAAGGTGCTGGCTGAGTCCCCGATCATGATCGTGACCTCAAACATCCCTTTCATCGTCCCTCAAATTAGCCGAGATCGAACTGGCCGAGGAGGGCATCGACCTCCGCCGCCAGGAAGATATCGCCTCCCTGAGCCGCCACTTCCAGGAAGACCGACAAGGCCTCGCTAATCGCCTCGGCATCTGCCGGATTCAACCGCAACGTGAAGCTCGTTCCCCCGATCTGGGTTTCCGCCTGGCTCAGGAGCCGATGAATCAGAGGATCCATCTCTTCCACGGGAAGCCGCTCCTCGCCGGAAGGCAGTGCCGAGTTCTCCGGCTTGAGCGCGATCAAGGCATCCGTGAGAATGCGAATCTGGGGAATGTCGAGCGTGAGTTCAGTCATGAAGGGACTCCTGGTGAGGAAGGTAAAGCTTTGCCGTTTTGGCGCGAGGAAGCCAGCTCTCGAAAGGCCAGCCGCTCCTCAGCCGTTTGAAGAACAGGGATGCGAGCGCCTGCCGAGTATCGGAGGCCTCATGCGTCAGTAGGAAGCGCATTAGAGGATTCAGGGCAGCCAAGGTGCCGCGATGAAGTTCGGACCGGAGCAGAATCCGTCGGGCGAGCCCGAGGAGGGCGCCGTCGTGGTCATTCGTGGCGAGGGCGTCAAGAAGCGTTTGCCGCCAGGGCTCGGCCTCCGGCCGCGACAGGTACGTGCCGCCCGCCTGAATCAGCGGGCTGAGGTCGAGATCCTTTCGGTCGAAGGCCAACGCAAAGACGAAGAGGGCCTCGTTGATGGCCGAGCTAGAGAGGTCTTCGAGCCGGATAGCAAACTGATCCAGCAAGATCTGGGCGTCGGGAGCCTCCAGCAAATTAGCCGCGGCGGCAATCAAGGGCTGCATGTCCATCGAGCGATCGCTGAGCAGCATCCTGGCCGTGGGAAGCAACTCGCGCAGCAGCCGCTCGGGGCCGACCTGCTCGAAGAGCCGATCGATAAACGTTCCAAAGGCCCGCGTCAGCTGGGGATCCCCCATGGTGTCGAGGTGAGGGCCCAGCAGGTCCAGCCATTCCGCTCCTTCCGGGGTCGGAAGGAACCGCAGGACCGGCGCGGTAACCTCCCAGGGATCGACCGAGGGATCGGCGGCGATCCGGCCCATGATGCCGCCGAGGCTCGACGCCTCGGCGGCGAGCGTGGCGGTCAACGCCCGGCGAAGGTCGCACGCCTCGTCGGAGAGAAGGTAGTCGACACCCATCTTGGCGAACTCGCCGACCTGGAAGGAGGGCTCCTGGGAGGCCTGATCGAGGATCTCGACCAGCCGTCCGAGTCTCAGCTGTCCATCGGGCATGAGTTCGTGGATCAGCCGATTGCGGACCGACCGCTGGCCGTCGCTGAGGAGGATCTTGGCCGCGAAGGGAAGGGCGACTTCGAGGAATTTGAAGTCGGGGTCTACCTGCAGGACGATGCCTTCCATGGAACTCATGGCCCGCATGAGGAAGGCGAACTTTTCGGGCATGGTGAAGTCGTAAAGGAACATGACGGCGCCAAGTTGCTCGACCACTTCGGTCAAGGTGTAGCGCGTGTCCTTGTTGCCCATCTGGGCGTGGTAGATGTCCGCAATAATCGGCAGAACCAGGTCATAATCGACCTCTGCTGGGAGTAGCCCCAGTTGGATGAGGTCGGTGACGAAGGAGTGGAAGTCTTCGTGAAGGAGATGAACGAACAGGGCGGCCATGGCATCGCGAAGTTCGGGTTCGAAGGTGTCGACCATGCCGAAGTCGATGTAGGCGACGACGCCGTCGGCTTTGATGAGGATGTTGCCGGGGTGGGTATCGGCGTGGAAGAAGCCGTCTTCGAGGATTTGCTTGATGAACGCGCGCACTCCGACTCGGGCGACGGCGTCGAAGTCGACGCCCATCGCGGAGATGGCCCGGTAATCGTTGAACTTGACGCCGGGGACGAATTCCTGGGTCAGGACGCGCCGGGTGGTGAGTTCCCAGTAGGGGCGAGGGGCAATGACGCCGTCGAAGTCCTCGAAGTTGCGCCGGAAGCGTTCCATGTTGTCGGCTTCCTGGATGAAGTCGATCTGGGCATAGAGGTCGGCACCGAAGCGATCGAGCACGGGAAGATAGTCGATGCTTTTGAGCAGGGGGAACTGCCGGAGGCCGGAAACCGAGGAAAGGTGTCCCATCAGCCAGCGAAGGACGGCGAGGTCGCGCTTGAAGCGATCGGCGAGTCCGGGACGCTGGATCTTGACGACGACTTCTTCGCCGGTGTGGAGCCTGGCGCGATGGACCTGACCGATGGAGGCGGCGGACATGGGCTCCCGCTCGAATTCGGCAAAGCATTCATGAGGTTCGCTGCCGAGTTCTTGGCGCAGGATGGCGAGGGCCTTTTCGGAGTCGAAGGCGGGGACGTGATCCTGAAGGCTCTCCAGCACCCGAACGTACGCTAGGGGCAGGAGGTCATGTCGCGTGGAGAGCAACTGGCCAATTTTGATGTAGGTGGGGCCCATCCGGACGAGACGATCGCGGAGTCGCACCGCATGGCGCCGTTGGCGCGCCTCGGGGCCCCCCGAGCTGGGCAACCAACTCAGGGTACCTAGCCAGTGTTCGAAGGCGAAGGCCACGACCAGCCGAGCGATTCGCAGGAGGTGCCAGGCCACCCGCCACGGGTGCTTCCGTCGTAGCGCGTCGATCGCGGATGGGTCGTAAGGTGGGGCTGCCTCGAGGGGCCGTCCTCGCGGAGTCTCTTCCATCGGCTTAATCCGGTTGCCTGGTAGTTTCGCGTCATGTTCCATGGGAATCTAGTATACCAAGGATTCGGTCCGTTTCACGGGCCGAAAAGGACGGATTCACGCGCGCGAAAGGGCGTCGGAACCCCCCGGGAGCGCATCGGGCCGGATGGCGCGCCACCAGAAGGGAGGGACGCCCTCTAAAACTTGCTTAACAGAATGGGGGGGTGGTAGACTGCCATCAGCGACCAACGGCGGGGGCTTCCTCTGCCGTTTTTTGCTTTCTGGGGGCCTGAAAGGGTTCCTGATTCATGATAATATATTAAGGTTGATTAAATATCGTCCTGGTGCCAAGTGCCAACCAGGATACCCGCGGAACCCCCCCATGGTGACCCCTTTGGAGACCTCCCCTGTGGAACGCGACCTGGCACTGATGACACTGGAAGATCTGACGCTGATGGCGCGTCAGCGTGGGTTGAGAGGCTATTCGACGATGACCAAGACCGATCTGGTCGATGCGCTCAGCGCATCGACCGACATGCCCGAGCAGGCAGATATAGAGACGACGACCCCCCCCCTAGCGAAGACGCCGACGACGGCGAGCAGCACCCCCGCCGCTCAACTCGAATCGGTGGTCGACGCGACCGTTGAAGCTCCCCCTGCCGAAGCGGCGACGGAAACCGAGACGCCTGTAGCTGCCGATCTCCCTGAGGCCGCTCAGCCCGCCTTCAAAAAGACCTGGATTCGCCAGGAACTTCTGATCGACGATAGCCTTCCCTCGCTCCCCGAAACCTACGGAGACGAGCGGATGATCGCCATGGTGCGGGATCCCTTCTGGGTCCATGCCTACTGGGATCTGAGCGCCGAAACCATCGCCAAGGCCCATGCCAAGGGCGGGACCCGGATGGCCTTGCGCGTCTACGACGTGACCGACCTGGTCTTCGACGGTCAGAACGCCCATTCCTGGTTCGAGATTCCCGCCCCCGAATATGCCCGCAGCTGGAACATCCAAGTCCCCCAGGATGGCCGAAACTACCTAATAGCGCTGGGCTGGGCCATGGCAGACGGCCGCTTTCTCCCGGTAATGCGCTCGAACGTCGTCGATGTCCCCATCGGCCGACCGTCCCCGCTGATCGCCGACAAGTTCGTCGAGTTGCCCTTCTACCCGGCCCCGGAGTGTGTCGAGGAGACCCCCCCCGAGATCGAAACCCCCGAGGCGCCCTTCGTTTCCAGCGACGAGCTCGCCCCCCCCGCCCCCCCGATCGATCCAAGCCAGAACGTTTCTCTGCCCGAAACCATGTTCCACCTCTCCACCCGCGGGCGTGGCCACTGGTCCGCCGACACTCCGCGCGAGGGCGAACTGACCTGGGATAGCATGGAGGCAGCCATGGGCTCGGCTATGGGGTCGCATCGCATGGGCTCGCATGCCGTGAGCTCCTTCGCCGCCCCCCCGACCCCGCCGGCCCAACCTCATGCCCAGGACAAGGATTTCTGGCTGGTCGCGAACTGCGAACTCATCGTCTACGGCGCGACCGAAGCGGATGCCAGCGTCACCCTGAGAGGACAAAAAGTCGAGTTGCGCCCGGATGGCACCTTCTCGATTCGCTTCGCCTTCCCGGACGGCCTGCACCCCATTCCCATTCGCGCCGTCAACGCGGACGGAGACATGGAACGCTCCATCACGATCACCGTCAGCCGCGACACGCAGCCCTAAACGCCCCGACCCCGTCGCCATCCCGCGACGGGGTCGACCGCATCCAAACCGACACTGACGCTTTTCGACGCCTCCTCGCCCTCGAAGCCCGCCTTGTTGACCGTCAGGAGCCCAAGTGCCGTCGGCGAAGAGGGGCCGCTCAGACCCCAGAAGAGGATTCAACATGGCCAAAGGCTATCTGGCGATGGTGCTGCATGCCCACTTGCCCTTCGTGCGCCACCCGGAGTACTCCTACTTCCTCGAGGAAGACTGGCTCTACGAGGCGATCACCGAGACCTACGTCCCGCTCATCAACGTCTACGATGGTCTGATTGCCGACGGCATCGACTTCCGCATGACCATGACCATGACGCCTCCCCTGGTCTCCATGCTGGCCGATCCCTTCCTGCAGAGCCGTTACGTCCATCACCTCGACGAGCTCATCGAACTAGCGACCAAGGAGATCGAACGCACGCGCTTCGACGGTCACTTCAACTACCTCGCGCGCTACTACCTCGATCTCTACCGGAAAACCCGCAACACCTTCGTCGACAAGTACAAGGGCAACCTGATCACGGCCTTCAAGAAGTTCCAGGACCTGGGCGTCCTCGAGATCGTGACCTGCACCGCCACTCACGGTTTCCTGCCGCTCATGCGCGTGACCCCACAGGCGGTCCGGGCCCAGATCATGGTGGCCGCGGAATCCTACGAGGAACACTTCGGCTGCAGGCCGCGAGGTATCTGGCTCGCCGAGTGCGGCTACTATCCGGGCGTCGATCAGGTCCTCAAAGAAGCGGGCATCCGCTACTTCTTCACCGATACCCACGGCATCCTCAACGCCACACCCCGCCCGCGCTACGGCGCCTACGCCCCCATCTACACCCCCAATACCGGCGTGGCGGCGTTCGCTCGCGATCAGGAATCGTCAAAGCAAGTCTGGAGCTCGATCGAAGGCTATCCCGGCGATCTCGACTACCGCGAGTTCTACCGGGACATCGGCTACGATCTCGACCTCGACTACATCGCCCCCTACATCCAGCCCGACGGCACGCGCAAGAACACCGGCATCAAGTACTACCGCATCACCGGCAAGACCGATCAAAAGCAACCCTACGATCCCTACTGGGCTGATCAGAAGGCCGCCTCCCACGCGGAAAACTTCATGATCAACCGCGGAAAGCAAATCGAACACCTCTTCGGAGTCATGGGGCGCGAGCCCATCGTGGTCTCGCCCTACGACGCCGAACTCTTCGGACACTGGTGGTACGAGGGACCGATGTTCCTCAACTACCTCCTGAGAAAATCCGCCTACGATCAAGACGTCTACAAGCTCACCACGCCCGCCGAGTACCTGGCGAATCACCCGACCCAGCAGATTGCCATGCCGTCGTATTCCAGCTGGGGAGACAAAGGTTACGCCGAATTCTGGCTGAACGAAACCAATGCCTGGGTTTACCCGCACCTTCACGAGGCGGCGGATCGCATGGTCGAACTCGCCAACAACTACCCCGCGCGCGGGGACGAGGCCCGAGAGCGCGCCCTGAACCAGGCAGCCCGAGAGCTTCTCCTCGCGCAGAGTTCGGATTGGGCCTTCATCATGAGGACCGGGACCATGGTGGAGTACGCCGTGAAGCGCACCCAGTCCCACCTCAGGCGCTTCAACAAGATCTACGAGGATCTCAAAGAGGGCCAGGTGGACGTCGACTTCCTCGCCAAGGTGGAGTACCTCGACAACATCTTCCCGAACATCGATTATCGCTACTACCGCTGAGAAAGAGGGGCCTACAGGGCTCCCAGGCTGTGCAGGATCTTGGAGACGAGGGGTGTCGGGACGTCGGAGTGGAGGCGAGCCTGGCCGAGGGCACCGGGAAGAACCCAGCGAAGGCGCCCCGATTGAACCTTCTTGTCATGGCCCATGGCCGCGACGAGGCGTTCGGCGGAGAGGGCGCCCAGGGTGGTGGGAAGGCCGGCTCGGTGGAGGAGGCTCGTCAGGCGGGTCTGTTCGATGTCGGAGAAGAAGCCGAGCTCGCGGGCGATGGCCCCAGCAGCCACCATCCCCAATGCGACCGCCTCCCCGTGAAGATAGCTCTGATACTTCGTCTCCGCTTCTACCGCATGCCCGAGCGTATGCCCGAAGTTGAGGATGGCGCGCAGACCCGACTCCCGTTCATCCTCCAGCACCACCTGCGCTTTCAGCTCGCAGCAGCGCGCGATGGCGGGGATGAGCGCATCCAATCGCCGCTCCAGGAGACCCGGCAGCTCGTCTTCGAGACGCTCGAAGAAAGGCGCGTCGAGAATGATCCCGTACTTGATCATCTCGGCGAGGCCCGCCACCAGCTCGCGACGGGGGAGCGTGTGAAGCATGAGCGGATCGGCGATCACCAGCTTGGGCTGATGGAACGCGCCGATCAGGTTCTTCCCCCGCGGGTGGTTCACCGCGACCTTGCCGCCCACCGAGGAATCTATCTGAGCGAGAAGCGACGTGGGAACCTGAACGAAGGGAACGCCGCGATTGAAGGTGGCCGCCACGAAGCCCGCGAGATCTCCGATCACGCCGCCCCCCAAGGCTACCACTGGATTCTGGCGTTCGAGCCGGACGTCGATGGCTCGATCGTACAGCTGCATGGCACTCTGCATGCGCTTGAAGCGCTCGCCTGCGGGGATCACGGCCATGTGAGGATCCCAGCCGGCTGCCGCGAGCGAGGCGCGCGCCACTTCCCCGTAGCGGGCTTCGAGGTGAGGGTTGGTGACGAGCAGGCAGCGACCGGGTTCGAGGTGGTCTGCCATCAGGGACCCAAGCTGGGCGATGGCATTGGGCTCCAGGATGATCGGGTATTCCCGGCCGGCGAGAGGAACGGAGATCCGGCGAGGCTCGGCGCGAATGGCTTCGAGGATGCGCTCGGCAACCCGGGATGCCGAGCCGCTGGAGGCGATTTGCAAAGGGATTTGCTGGTAGTGTGACAGACGCTCTTGAAAGCGTTCCCGGAAGGCCAGGGGGTCCTGGGCCAGGGGGCGATCGCTTCCGGAAACCCGCTTCCAGAGCACCTCGGGCGAGGCCTTGAGGTGGACGACGATGCCGCCAAGTCGCAGGGCGAGGCGGTTTGCCGGATCCATGACGGCGCCTCCGCCGGTGGCGATGACCTGGCGATCGCCCCGAGAAACCTCCTGGATGACGGCCGCCTCCAGCTCCCGAAAAGCGCCTTCCCCCCGCTCGGAAAATAGCTCGGGAACCGTCCGACCCATGCGGGCTTCAATCAGATGATCCGTGTCAATGAAGTCCCAGTCCAGGCGGCTCGCGAGAATTCGGCCGACCGTCGTCTTGCCCGAACCCATGAATCCCATCAGCGTCACGTTCATGACTTCCGCCCCCTCAATCCACCGATCAGACCTGCGCCAGGATCCATTCCCTGACGTCCTCGGGAACCCGCATGACCGACAGCCGACTCATGCGGACCAGATCGAAGCCCGTCCAGCCCGCTTCCTTGAACTGGGCAAGGGTCACCGGCTTCGGCAGGCGCCTAACGGGAGCTATTTCGACCGTGAAGAACTTGCCCGCCGGATCGGTTTGATCGGGCAACGGGCCCGAAAGCGCCTTGGCAACGCCCACGATGCTTCGCGCTTTGCCGGAATGGTAGATGAAGAGCTCGTCGCCAGGTGCTATCGCCCGCAAATGCCGCTGTGCGAGCGCATTTCGGACGCCGTCCCAGGTCGTGGACCCATCGTTTTCCAGGTCGTCATACGCGTAGGTTGCGGGCTCGGTCTTGAGAAGATAGGTGGCCATGCGTCCTCCTCGACACGGAGAAAAAGAAAGCGTCCATCTGGAAAAACCAGATGGACGCTAGGCTCCCCGTCAAGGACTCGAACCTCAATCACCTGAACCAGAACCAGGTGTCCTACCATTGAACGAACGGGGAACAATGAACAAGTTTCTCTTGAACAAGATTAACTCTAGCAAAGTCCCCCGAGACCCGTCAACCCCTTTTTCTGCAAGTTTTCTTCGGAAGCAAACTCCCGGGCCCCGGCGGAACCCATGCGAACCCATGCCCCCGCTACCGAGGTCGCGGTCGACCATGTTATACTGGCTGAGTCTCCCTTGACGTCACGACGGGGATCGCGTGCCCTTTTCGACCGCCACGCGTTCCGGTGAGGGGGGATCTAACCGGAGGAGTACCTGTGCAAGAAACCCCTACCCCCAAGTCCCGCGTTGTCCCCCGCTCGCTGCGCGAAGAGATGAAGCAGTCCTACCTCGATTACGCCATGAGCGTGATCGTCGGTCGCGCGCTTCCCGACGTTCGTGACGGCTTGAAGCCGGTTCACCGACGCATCCTCTTCTCGATGCATGAAAATAACCTCACCGCAGACCGCAAGCACCGCAAGTCGGCCACGGTGGTCGGAGACGTGCTCGGTAAGTACCACCCCCACGGTGACTCGTCGGTTTACGACGCCATGGTCCGCCTCGCACAAAACTTCTCCATCCGCTACACCCTGGTCGACGGCCACGGGAACTTCGGCTCGGTGGACGGCGACCCGGCAGCGGCCTATCGGTACACCGAAGCCCGCCTCTCGCGCATCGCCGCCGAACTGCTGGCCGACATCGACTCGGAAACGGTCAACTTCGTCGAAAACTACGACGCCACCACCGAGGAACCCACCGTCCTCCCCTGTCGCATCCCCAACCTCCTGGTCAACGGCTCGGCGGGAATCGCCGTCGGCATGGCCACCAACATCCCCCCGCATAACCTCTCCGAGGTCGTGAACGCCCTGGTCGCTCTGATCGACTCCCCCGGCCTCTCCACCGGCGACCTCATGCAGTACGTCAAGGGACCTGACTTCCCGACCGGCGCCATGATCCTCGGCGAAAAGGGAATCCAGGACGCCTACGCCACCGGACGCGGCTCCGTCACCATCCGCGCCGTCGCCGAGATCGAGGAGATGGCCCGCGGCAAGCACGCCATCATCGTCACCGAGCTACCCTATCAGGTCAACAAGGCCCGCCTCATCGAGAACATCGCCGACCTCGTCAAGGACAAGAAGATCGAGGGCATCTCCGACCTTCGCGACGAATCCGACCGACAGGGCATGCGAATGGTCATCGAGCTCAAGCGCGATGCCGTTCCCCAGGTCGTTCTCAACCACCTCTACAAGGCAACCGCCCTTCAAACCACCTTCGGCATCATCAACCTCGCCCTGGTCGATGGCCAGCCCCGAGTCCTCAAGCTTTCCGAGATGCTCGGCTACTACCTGGACCACCGCGTCGAGGTCGTCACCCGCCGAACCCTCTACGAGCAAAAGAAGGCCCAAGCCCGCATGCACATCGTGCAGGGCTTGATCGTCGCTCAGCGCAACATCGACCAAGTCGTCCACCTGATCCGCGCGGCCGAAAACACCGAAGCCGCCCGCCAGGGGCTCATGAGCAAGTTCGCGCTCTCCGAAGTCCAGGCCAACGCCATCCTCGAGATGCAACTGCGCCGCTTGACCGCCCTCGAGGTCGGCAAGCTCGAAAACGAGGAGCGCGAACTGCTCCTCCGGCTCGAAGAGCTCGCCTCCATCCTCGCCGACAAGGATCGCGTCTACGCCATCATCCGCGCCGAACTGCTCGCCGTGAAGGACCGCTACGGCGACGACCGCAAGACCCAGCTCATGCACGATCCCGGCGAGATCCGCCAGGAAGACCTGATCGCCGATGATCCCATGGCCATCTTCATCACGGATCAGGGCTACATCAAGCGGCTCAACATCGACACCTTCGAGAAGCAACGCCGCGGCGGCCGAGGCATCGCGGGAATCTCCACCCGCGAGGACGACTTCATCCGCCACTTCTTCGTGGGAACGGCCCACTCGCAGGTGCTCTTCTTCTCGAACCGCGGCATCGCCTACTCCCTCAAGGTCTACGAGATCCCCGAGGCGAGCCGGCAGGCCAAGGGCCTCAATATCGTCAACCTGCTTCCCCTCGGCCCCGAGGAACGCATCACGGCCGTCTTGCCGGTTTCCGAGTTCAAGGAAGGCGACTTCCTGATCATGCTGACCCATGAGGGCACCATCAAGAAAACCGACCTCACGTCCTTCTCCAGCATTCGCCGCTCGGGAATCATCGCCATCGCCCTCGACGACGGGGACGAGCTCGGCTGGGTCAGTCACACCGACGGCAACCGCTCGGTCATCATCGCCACCGCCGAAGGCATGGCCATCCACTTCCCCGAGGAGGAACTACGTCCCCTCGGCCGCCCTGCCCGCGGCGTTCGCGCCATCACCCTGCGCGACGGCGACAAGGTGATCGGCATGACCCTCGGAGATGCTGAAGGCACCCTCCTCTCCGTGACCACCGACGGCTACGGAAAGTGCACCGCCATCGAGGAATACCGCCAGCAAGGCCGCGGCGGCCTGGGTCTCATCAACATGAAGCTCAATGCCAACCGCAACGGCAAGGTCTCCACCATCATGATCGTCAAGGAAACCGATGAGGTCGTGCTCGTCACCACCAACGGCATCGTCATTCGCCAGAAGGTCGCTTCCATCCCCAAGCTGGGCCGGATGACCCAGGGCGTGCGCCTCCAGCGCATGGACGAGAACGACCGCGTCGCTGCCGTCGCCTTGGTCGTGGCCGACGTCGTTTCGGACACCAGTATCGACCTCTTGGACACCAGTGTCGCTGTACCGGACGGCAGCATCGACAGCGGGGACGCCAGTCCCGAAACCGGGGACGTCAGTCCCGTCAGCAACGAGACCGGGGAGGAGTAAGGTGGACTTCAACTTCGATCCCTTCCAGACTTCCTATGGCTTTGAGGTTCCCCAGGAACTGGTTCAGCCCCAGGCGGTTAACAACCGACCGACCTTGGGCATGATTCTCGTGGAGATGGGAGTCCTGACCGAAGAGCAACTCTCTCAGGCCGTGGGCACCCAAGTCGAGCAGCAAGTACCGTTGGTTCAGGTCCTCCTGGAGAGCGGTATGGCCACTCAGGATCAGGTCCTGGGCGCCCTGCGCAACCGTCCCCAGTATGGTTAGGCGCTCCGCCGGTCTGAACCCTGCGTCGCGTGGCGACAAGCGGGCTAATGGGCGGTACCACTCCTCGGTATCATGACCGTTTCGGACGGACTTCCCGCGCCGGTGGCGCGACGCGACGGCAGAAGCGCACTATAAGGTGATCTGTGGCAAATACGCATGAACCGGCTTCCCTGAAGGAAGCCCTCGACGGAGAAACCCCCTTGCATGCATCCATCGGAAGCCTGCGCGTCGGTAGCCTGACGGACGTAGGCAAGGTTCGGGAAATCAACCAAGACTACCTCGCCACGCATCCCGCTCATGGCCTCTTCATCGTTGCCGACGGCATGGGCGGCCATCTGGCGGGCGAAAAAGCCTCCCAGGGAGCGGTTGAAGCCATCACCCGCTCCCTCTCCGCCGAGGCGATCGCCGAGGCCGACGGAACCTTGATCGACCTGATCCAGGAAGCGCTCCAGGTCGCCAACCGCGAAATCGTCCAGGCCTCCCTCCAGGACTCTTCCATGCGCGGCATGGGGACCACCGCCACCCTGGCCGTCACGGTTTCCGACAAGGTCTACGTCGGGCATATCGGCGATTCCCGGGCCTACCACATCCGCGGCGAGGAGATCAACCAGATCACCGAGGACCACTCGGTCGTCGCCCAGCTCCTGCGCGCCCGGGCCATCACCCCCGCCGAGGCTCAGCGGCATCCCTATCGCAACGTCATCACCCGCTGCCTCGGCATGCAGATGGAGGTCGAGGCGGATACCTTCGAAGTGGACTGGATCCCCGGCGACCAGATCCTGCTCTGCTCGGATGGCCTCTCGGGCCTGGTCTCCGATGAGGAGATGGGTCAGATCGCCAACGAATCCCCCGAGCCCCAGGAAGCCTGTGACCGTCTGGTCGCCCTCGCCATGGAACGCGGCGGCTACGACAACATCACGGTCGTTATCCTGACCAAGGAATCGTAAGCCGTACCCATGGGAGACCGTCTCGGCAACTACGAAATTCTCGATGAACTGGGCCGCGGTGGCATGGGCGTGGTTTACCGCGCCTCGGACCTCAAGCTCGGCCGACAGGTAGCCGTCAAGGAACTCCTCGTCACCCACCAGGTTTCCGACGTCGAGCGTCAAGACACCGTCGAACGCTTCCGCCGGGAGGCCATGGCGGCGGCACGCCTCTCGCATCCCAACATCATCACGGTCTATGATTTCGGCCAAGAGGGCGATCGCCCCTACATGGTCATGGAGCTGCTCGAGGGCAAGAACCTCGGCGACTACCTCGACAAAAAAACCATGTTCTCCATGCAGCAGATCGCCGACATCGGCTCCCAGATCTGCTCCGCCCTGGATTACGCCCACCTCTCGGGCATCGTCCACCGCGACATCAAACCCGATAACATCATGATGAACTCCAACGGCATCGTGAAGCTCACCGACTTCGGGGTCGCCCGGGTGAAATCCGATCTCCCCAGCATGACCCAGACCGGAACCACCCTGGGGACCATCGCCTACATTTCGCCCGAGCAACTCACGGACTCGCGCCTGGTTGACGGTCGTTCGGACCTCTTCTCGCTCGGAGCTCTCCTCTACGAGATGCTCACCTTCAAGACCCCCTTCGATGCCGGAAACCTCGGGGGCACCATCATCAACATCATGAGCATGCCCCCTCAGGCCATCGGAGAGGTCAATCCCAACGTCCCTCCCAAGCTCGAAGCCGTCGTCATGCGCGCCCTCAAGAAGAACCCCGAGGATCGCTTCAGCCGCGCCGCCGAGATGGGCCACGCGTTGACGGCCGCCCTTCGCGATGCGGAACGCCCGCCGGCGCCAAAAATCGTCGACGGCACCGTTGGCGCCTCCGCGCACGCCGGCGAACTCAATGGCGTGCATGCCTTCCAGCCGTCGCCTTGTCGTCACTGCGCCAAGCCCATGCCCCCCGGCAGCCGGGTATGCCCGAACTGTGGCCGATCCGAGACGGCTCCGCTCTCCTTCGCGATGCCTCAGTCGTCCGCACGTCCCGGAGTCTCACCCCCTCCCATGCCCCAGTCTCGGGTGCCTCAGATGCCCACCGTCCAGCCTCGCGGCGCCGCGGCACCAGCCGGAACGCCAGCTGGATCGCCAGCCGGCGTTCCGGTGGGATCGCCGCCCAGCATGCCGCCTCTCAAGCCAGCCGCCATGCCAGGCGTGAAGCCGGGCGTGCCGACGGCTTCCGTTAATCCGAATGCCAACGCGCCCGCTCACCCACCCAACGCGATGAGCCGCTCGCTCTCCGCTTCCGCCCATCCCACCGAGTTCAGGGGGGGCAAGTCCGTTCCCATCAAGGTCGTGGGCCTCCAGTTCTTGGATCAGTTCGGCAAGCAAGGGTTTGGCCAGGGCGAGTTCCAGCAGCCTCGCGGCATCGCCATCGATGCCAACCGCCACCTCTACATCGCCGATACCGAGAACGGCCGGATCCAGATCTTCGACCTCGCCGGGAAATTCGTAAAGCAGGTCAAGCCGACAGGAGCCCAGGAGAGCTTTCGCTTCCCTCGGGCGATCGCCCTCAATTCCCTCGGCATTGCCTACATCACCGATGACCTGGACTTCAGAATCTACAAGTACGATTCCTCCGGACGCCAACTCGCTATCTGGAAGCGCCCCCGCGTCCAGGAGGAAAACCCCTCCATTCCGGGACGCCTCATGATCAGCCCCAGTGGTTACATGTATCTCTCGGAACCCAATAACCACCGCATTCTCGTCCACGATGCCAACGAGAAGCTGATTGGCTCGATCGGGCGCGATCAAGGCTTGCAATCGCCCGGCGGAATGGTGCTCGACAACAAGGGACAGCTTTGCGTCCTCGATTTCGGCACGATGATGGTGCATGTTTTCGACCGAAAACTGCAACCGATCACCACCTTCGGTAAGCGGGGCAACGGCCCCGGCGAATTCTCGGTCCCCCGGGAGATCTGTCTCGATCGCTTCGGCCACTACTTCGTCGCCGATACCCTCAACCACCGGATCCAGGTCTTCGACGCCGAGGGCAAGTTCCTGCTCGCCTTCGGCAAGAAGGGGAACGCTCCCGGCGAGTTCAACGGGCCCGAAGGTCTGGCGATGGGCCCCGAAGATCGCCTCTACGTCACCGACCGCGGTAACGGACGCGTGCAGATCTTCGCCATCGAACGGATCTAGTCTCCCAGAAACGCCGTCTAGACGTCCGGGCAAGCGCCCGGGCGTTTTGCTTTTTTGCCATGCCCTTTTTCGGGGAGCTCGACTCCGAGGTCGCATTAAATCTCCATTAATCCGTTTAGCTTTCTCCGGATCGGCGGAACAATGATCATGCGCTGGTGACGATATATGATTATTGTATCAAGGAGGTTCTCAATGGCATCAATCTCCCCGATCTCGGCCACCGGTCCCCTCCCTCATGTCCCCTCGGCCTCGCAGCTCCCCTCACCGCCGATGGCACCCCCCGCGCCGAGTCCCCTGGGAGCCGCCGCGACCGATACCGCCGCGTTCAAATCCGGCCAGTCCCATCTCGAAATCGCGGCCCAAACCTCGCTCTGGTCGAATGACTTCGCCTTCCCGACTTCCCCAAGCATTCCCCCGATCGAGACGGCGGCGTGGTCATGGGATGAAATGCCCGCCGTCGCCATGAACACCGGGGGAATGGCTCCCTCCACCCTATCGGATCCGGTGCTTCTGGAGCTGCTAATGGAAACCATGCGCTCTCACTTTTCCGATGGCGCCGACGTTTCGGCGGTTGCGAGCGAGCCGGACTTCGACTTCCTGGATTGGGTGACCCAGCCCGTGCGCGTGATCGCGGACGGTGTCGCCGTGGGGACCGCTGCCGTCCTGAGCACGTTGCAGGACGTGGGTCAATCGACCGGGCACGCGGTTCAGCAGATCGCCGCGGAGGTGGGTCATGCGGTTCAGGGGGCGGCCGGCGCCCTTGGGGAAGCGGCTTCGAACACTTGGAAATCCATCGCGAGCTTTCGCCTCTGGTAGGCATGGGGCTCCCCCGCGCGGGGGAGCCTTTTGTTAAATCTCTGATTAGTTGAGACAAGTCTGCGTAAAGATCCGCATGGGCATCCATTTTTGCGGCATAAGAGACTAGGTACACGGTTTTTTTCCACGGATGGAGGATGCCCATGACGACGCCCCTGAATGCAGGACCTTCGATACTTCCACCTCAAGCTCCCGCTTCGGCGTCGAGAGGCGCGTCCCCCACGGCGGCTCCCGCCCCGGCAGCCGGCCAGCCGGCCACCCCCATGGCCCAGGACAATTCGGCCCTGGGAGCGGGCAACGGTCCTGCGTCTCAGCTGGGGGGCGCGACCGATCTCTGGGCGGAAGCGGTCCTCACCGAGAAGTTCGACACGCTCGGGCTGCCGGCCGACGTCCCCAAGACCGGGGTCTGGTCGGACGCGCTCGAGATCAAGCTGCCGGATTACAAGCCGACGATCACCACGGTCGCAGCCGCTCCCGCCGCTCCGGCTGCTTCTGCTCCCCCGGCTGCCCCGGCTGCGACCCCGAGAAGCGACCTGCCGGACAACCCGACCTGGCGCGATCTGACCCTGGCCCTGGAGGGTGCGCTGGGCGTCGGAAAGTACCGGGGGAACAAGCGCAATGTTCTGCTGAATGACGACTCTGGCTTCATGCCCATTTCCTCGCAAAGAGGCGTCGGGAGCCAGTCTGCCTTCCAGACCCAGGCCTGGGGCAAGCACACCACCGCGAACCTGCGAGCCGCTTACAGGGCCTTGCAGCGCGGCGACCTCGAGGAGGCGCGCCGCTGCTACGACGTTGGCCGCATGCACAAGAGTCCCATCATGCTGGACCTCAATAACGACGGGAAGCTCGGAACCACCGGGGTCTCGACCGCCAAGGATCGCATCGACGATCAGGTGGGCCGCACCGTCTCCTTCGATATCGACGGTGACGGCGAGAAGGATGAGACCGAGTGGATGAGCGGCGACGGCGACGGCATGTTGGTCGACGACCGCGACGGAGGAGCAACCGGCGCCATGCTCACCGATGGCGAGATCGATGGTAAGCGACTTTTCGGAGATCAGGGAGGCAAGTTTGCCAACGGCTTCGAAAAACTCAAGGCTCTGGATAAGGATGGCGACGGGAAGGTCGCCGGCGAGGAACTCGATGGCCTCAAGGTCTGGGTCGACGACGGAGACGCCACCCTGGAGGGCGGAGAGCTCAAGACCCTGCGGGAACTCGGCATCACCGAGATCTCGGTGGTCATGAAGCTGGAGCAGAATGCCCGCGGGGAAGATCTGATGCGCTCGAGCTTCGTTAAGGATGGCGAAACCAAGGTCTCGGAAGACGTTTGGTTTGCAACGAAATAGGAGGAAATGATGAGCAGCCCGATTAACGGAGGCGGTACTAACCAGTGGGCGGAACTAATCTACACGCCCCGAACCGACACCATCACGCTACCGGATGACACTCCCATCACCAGCAACTGGGCGGAAGCCGTCACCATTCCCGCGGCCGAGACTCCGGTAACTCCGCCTAGGACCACCTGGGGGGATGCCGTCGATCTGCCCGGTGACGCCGCTCCGGCAGTTCCGAGCAGGAACTGGGCCGACGATTACGAAGTGGTCATGCCGGATCCCTGGAAGGACCGCGTCCCGCAGGGAATTCCCTGGATGGAGATGGGCGAGGTCTTCCGGGCGCCGGCTCCGCCTCCGCCCCCGCCCCCTATCTTCAGCGGCGGCGGCGGTGGCGATGGCGGCGGCGGCGGTGGCGACCCCTTGGCTCTCGACCTCAACCACGATGGCAAGATCGGGGTCACGGGACAGACCACCGCGCGCGACGGTGACCGGGGAACGCTCGGCCGAACGGTCGACTTCGATCTCGATGGGGACGGCAAGAAGGACCAGATCGAGTGGATGATGGGCGACGGCGACGGCATGCTGGTCGACGACCGTGACGGCGGGGCGACCGGGGCCATGCTCACCGACGGCGAGATCGATGGTAAGCGCCTCTTCGGGGACGAGCGCGGCAAGTACTTCAATGGCTACGAAAAACTCAAGAGCTTCGACAAGGACGGCGACGGCAAGCTCACCGGCGAGGAACTCGACGGCCTCAAGGTCTGGGTCGACGACGGCGACGCCAAGCTGGAGGGCGGCGAGCTCAAGAGCCTGCGGGAACTCGGCATCACCGAGATCTCGGTTCAGATGCACCACGAGAAGAACGTGAAGGGCGAGACTCTCGAGCGATCGAGCTTCGTCCAGGACGGCAAGTCTCACATGACGGAGGATGTTTGGTTCGGGGTCAAGGACTGGGGCAAGTGATCGCTGAGACCCCCTTGGAACGGTACCGTCAGGAACTTCGGCAGGCCCTGCTCGATCGCGGGGCCAAGCTGGGCCAAGGCGTCTCCGAGTCAGGCCAGCCCTATGATTGGATGGTCGATTGCCGGGAGGTCCTGCTCGAACCGACCTCCCTGCATCACGCCGCGCGCTTGCTCTGGGAGCGCCTGAAGCCTTACCGCCCGGAGGCGGTCGGCGGGATGACCCTCGCGGCGAATCCGCTCACCATCGCCCTGCTCTACGAGAGCAGGGCGGATGGCTATCCGCTCGAAGGTTTCATCATTCGCAAGGAACCCAAGAGCAACGGTCTTCAGAAATGGGTGGAGGGCCCACCTCTCAAGCCTGGCACGCGCGTCGTCCTGCTCGACGACATGGTGAACTCGGGCGATACTCAGCGCCGCGCCTTGTCGATTCTGGAACCTTTTCGTCCGGAAGTCGTCGCGGTGGGCGCCGTGATCGATCTCGAACGCGCGGGAGCGAACTGGCTGCACGATCAAGGCATTCCGCTGGAGGGCCTCTTCACCCTTCGAGAGCTGGGCCTCGCGAGAGAATTCTCCAGTGCTCCGGGAACCCACCGCCAGGCCTGGAAGTGGGGCCCCCTCAACCATGGGCGCTACTCCGCGCCAAAATCGAGTCCGCTCGTCACTCCGGACGGCATCTACGTCGGTAGCGACGCCGGCTTTCTGGTCGCGCTCACCCTGGAAGGGGCGGAACGATGGAGGATCAGGGTGCGGGATCGGGAGCGGGGCATTCACTCGACTCCGCTCTTGCACCGGGGGCGCCTCTACTTCGGAGCGTACGACGGCTTCGTCTACTGCGTCGACGCGGCGAGCGGGAAGCTGGTCTGGGACGGCCGGATGGGACAGTGGGTGGGGTCCTCGCCCGCGGTGGATCCCGAGAGCGATCGCCTCTTCATCGGGGTCGAGTATGGCGAAGCCGGCGGCAGCCTGCTGGCTCTCGACGCCGAGACGGGGCGAAAGATCTGGGAGCTGCGGGCGCGGCATTACATCCACTCTGCCCCCTGCTTCGATAGGGACCGGCGACAGGTCATCGTCGGGGCGAACGACCATGCCATCTACGCCGCGGACGCCACGGACGGCGGTCTGCGCTGGAAGGTGGTCACGGGCGGGGAGGTCAAGGGAGATCCGATTCTCGACGGCCAGGGACGCTGCTTCGTCGGATCGTTCGATGGCTTCCTCTATGCCCTGGACGCCGAGACGGGGGCGATTTTATGGAAGCGGCAGCTTGGAAGGCGCCTTCAGGTCCGGCCGCTCGTCGTGGATGATCTCGTGATCGCGGGTGGCAGCTCTTCGCGCCTGGTGGCCTTGGATCGCGCCAGCGGCGAGGTGAGGTGGATGGCCACCACCGGGGGGCCGATCGTTGGCGGGGCCGCCCTGTTCGGAGATTACGTCGCCGTCGGCAGTATGGACGGAAGTCTGTACATGCTGGACAAGCGAACCGGAGAGTTCGTGGACGGGCTCACCACGGCAGGCCCGATCATGAGCACCCCGGGAGTGGGCATGGGGCTTTGTGTCTTTCCGTCCTTCGATGGGGGGCTCTGGGCGATGGGTCGCGGCACCTCCGTCTCGTAAGTGGTACCATGCTCGAGTGCCGCATCGAGAGGAGCATGTTCGTGTCCAAGCGAATCACCATCCATTCCCTGCTTCAAATGAAGGTCGCTCGGGAGCGCATCGTGGCCTTGACCACCTATGACTATCCGACCGCCGTGGCGGTCGATCAGGCGGGAGTCGACGTCATCTTGGTCGGGGATTCCCTGGCCTCCGTCGTCTTGGGCTACGACAACACCCTTCCCGTGACCATGGACGAGATGATCCACCACACCAAGGCGGTCACGCGCGGTGTCAAGCGGGCCTTCGTGGTCGCCGACATGCCCTTCATGGCGGATGCCACGCTCGAAGACGCCGTCCGGAACGGCGGGCGCTTCCTGAAGGAAGCAGGCGCCTCGGCCGTTAAGCTCGAAGGAGGTCACGCTCCTCAGATCGCTGCGGTTCGAACGCTGACCCAGCATGGGATTCCGGTGGTGGGGCACCTGGGCTTCACGCCTCAGCACCTTCACCAGCTCGGGGGCTTTCGGATCCAGGGCAAGACCGAGTCGGCGGCGGCGGAGCTGTTGCGCCAAGCCCAGGAACTCGAGGCGAATGGCGCTTGCGCCGTGGTCCTGGAGCTCGTTCCGGCGGACGTGGCCCAGCACATCACGGAGTCCTTGGCGATTCCGACCATCGGGATCGGAGCTGGCGAGGCCTGCGACGGGCAGATCCAGGTCTTCCATGACCTCGTGGGCCTTCACGTCGATCATCGTCCCAAGCATGCGCGTCGGTACGCGGATCTCCACGAAACCCTCGTAACCGCCTTGCAGCGCTACGGAGAGGACGTGAGGGCGGGACGCTTCATTTCCACCGAGCCGCTTTACGGGGCTGGCAACAAGGCGTAGCCTCATTTGACAGGCAAGAGGCCATTGCTTAGAATGGGGTCACTTGCGAGAGTGACACTGGGGTCACTCCAGCCATTCGACGAGGAGGTCGATTGAACGCACGACGGCGCAAAGCCAAAGCGAGGCTAAGCCTTGCCTCACTCCGTCTGACCCCCTTCCGCTTTAGGATGTGAATACGATGATTATCACCGAACCCGTCCACACGTCGCCGTTGACGTCGGCGCGCCAGCAATTGGCGAAATGCATCGACATTCTTGGCATCGACCCGGGCGTCCACGAGCGCCTCGCCTACCCCGATCGGGTGGTTCAGGTCAACAGCCCGGTCCGCATGGACAATGGCTCCACCAAGATGTTCTCGGGCTACCGTGTTCAGCATAACAACGCGCTTGGGCCCTACAAGGGCGGTCTGCGTTTCCACCCCTCGGTCGACATCGACGAAGTCACCGCGCTCGCCATGCTCATGAGCTGGAAGTGCTCGCTGGTCGGCTTGCCGTACGGTGGCGCCAAGGGCGGCATCACCGTCGATCCCCGCCAGATTTCGGTCTCCGAACTAGAGCGCCTGACCCGCCGCTTCACCGCGGACATGATCTTGATCTTTGATCCCCAGAAGGACATCCCCGCGCCCGATGTCAACACCAGCCCGCGCGAGATGGCCTGGATCATGGATACCTGGAGCGTGAACAAGGGCTACGCCGCTCCCGGCGTCGTCACCGGCAAGCCGATCGCCATCGGCGGCTCGCTTGGTCGCTTCGAGGCCACCGGTCGCGGCGTCATCACCATGACCGACGAGCTTCTTCGCTTCAAGGGCCGCCAGATGGTCGGAACCACCATGGCCATCCAAGGCTTCGGCAACGTCGGATCCACCGCCGCAATGCTCGGCCACCAGCAGGGCGCCAAGATCGTCGCGGTCTCGGATGTCTTCGGCGGCATTTACAACCCCGCCGGCATCGACATCCCCGCGGCGATGCTCTACTCCAAGGCCAATGGCTCGCTCGCCGGCTTCCCGGACGCCGAAACCATCTCGAACGAGGACCTCCTCCTCCTGAAGGTCGACGTCCTGGTCCCCGCCGCCCTCGAAGCCGTCATCACCGATCAGAATGCCGACCGGATCAAGGCCGATTTCGTCGTCGAAGGCGCCAACGGCCCCATCACTCCCGCCGCCGATGCCATCCTCGAAAAGAAGGGCATCATCGTCGTCCCCGACATCCTCGCCAACGCGGGCGGCGTCGTGGTCAGCTACTTCGAGTGGGTCCAGGGCATGAGCCAGCTCTTCTGGAGCGAAGAGGAGGTCAACGACCGCCTCCGCCGGATCATGACCCGTTCCTTCAGCCAGGTCGCCAACCTCGTCACCACCCGGGACCTTTCCTTCCGCATGGCTGCCTACTCGATCGGCGTCGGTCGGATCGCCGAGGCCCTCAAGGTTCGGGGCCTCTACCCCTAGACCGATTGCGTCGTATTCCCCTGAATGGGAAAAGGCCGGAACCCACGGGTTCCGGCCTTTTCCTCTGGTTCCCGTTCACTCGAACCTCAGCGCCTCGATTGGGTGTAGCAGCGAAGCCTTTCGGGCGGGGTACAGGCCGAAACCGACCCCGACCAAGGCACTGAAGACAACCGCCATGACGGCTACCCCCGGGTGGAAGAGGATGGGCCAGCCTAGCTGTCCCCCTACCGCGTGAGCCGCGAAGCCCCCGATTCCGATGCCCAGGAATCCCCCGATCATCGCGAGCATGATCGCTTCCACCAGGAACTGCGAAAGGATATGATGAGCCTTCGCGCCGACGGCCATCCGCAGGCCGATTTCCCGTGTTCGCTCGGTCACGCTGACGAGCATGATGTTCATTACCCCTATGCCGCCCACCAGGAGCGAAACCGCCGCGATGCTCGCCAGCAGCATGGTCAGGGTCCGGGTTCCCTCCTGCCGGGCGTTCGCGACCTCGGCCATGTTGCGCAGGGAGAAATCGTCTTCGGCATCGGTTCCCAGCCGGTGACGCTCGCGTAGCAGGTCGCTGATCTGACTTTGAGCCCGGGGCAGCGCCTCGGACGAGATCGCTGTGACCATCAGCGAGCCCTGCACATACTGGTTGAGGCCCCCCTGGATCTTGGTGCGGAAGGTGCTTTCCGGAATGATCACCGTGTCATCGTTATCCTGCCCCATGCCCGTCTGCCCCTTTTTCTCCAGGAGGCCCACGACCTGAAACGGGACGTTGCGGATCCGAAGGGTTTGCCCCACCGGATCGACGTCGGGGCCGAAGAGCATGTCGGCCACGGTCATTCCGAGCACGGCGACCTTGTTTCCGCTCGCCACGTCCTGATCCGTGAGAAGGCTGCCGGTTTCGGCTCTCCAGTTTCGGATGGCGAAGTAATCCGGCGAGGTGCCGACGATAGTCGTGGCCCAGTTCTGATCCGAACTCATGATCTGGGCGCTGGAGCGTAGCTGCGCGGCGGCATGGGAGACCGTGGGAATCGAGTCGCGGATGGCGCGAAGATCGCTCCAGGTCAGCGTGTAGCGGGAGCCCGCTCCGCCGCGGGATCCGCCGTTATTGCTCGACCCGGGCATGACGTAGAGCATGTTGGTTCCCATCGCATCGAAGCTTGCCTGCAACTGGGCCTTGGCTCCCTCGCCGATGGCCATCATGGCCACCACTGCCGCCACTCCGATCACGATACCGAGAGCCGTGAGGATCGAGCGCAGTTTGTTGATGAGCAGGGCCTTGAGGGCCGTTCGGATGGTCTGCAGGAAGGTCATGCTTGCTTGGTCTCCATCGAGAGGTTCGCGCTCATGGCTTCACCTAGAACATTCTTGGGTTCCGGCTCTGGCCGGAACGGCGGTTGGAGCCGCTGCGCGCGTTGCTGGCAGCTGCCCCGGTCGAGGAGTCAACGATCACGTCGGCACCGTCGCTCAGGTTTCCGCCAATCACCTCGGTCACGTTGCCATCCGAGAGCCCGGTCTCGATGCGAACGGGGAGTGGTTTTCCCTCGACCAGGATCCAGATCGTGCGCCGGTCGGCGTTATCGTCTCGGCCCGATGGAACGGCCGCTCTCCGCCCTGCCGCGCCCGTTTTTTCAACCGCTTGACCGGTCCGCTCACCTTGGGCATGCGGGCTTCCAGAGCGCCGGTTCGGCCGTTCGTACGTGCCGGATGCCGGCCGGAAACGCAGTGCGGCATTGGGAAGCCTCACGGCGTTCCGGCGCTCATCGTGGATCAGCGAGACGTTTGCCGTCATCCCGGGCTTGAGCTTGAGTTCGGGATTCTCCACGTCGATGATGGCGCTGTAGGTCACCACGTTCTGGACCGTCAGGGCTGAGTTTCGAACCTGACGCACCTTGCCCCGGAAGGTTTCCTCCGGGTAGGCGTCGACACTGAACTCCGCCTTCATGCCCGCGCGGACCTTCCCCATGTCGGCCTCTGCGATGCTGGCGTCTACCTGGATTTGCTTGAGGTCCTGGGCGATGACGAAGAGGGTAGGCGCTTGCAACGAGGCTGCCACGGTCTGGCCGACGGCCACGTCTCGCGAGATGACCACTCCGTTGATCGGCGAGGTAATCGTCGTGTAGGCGAGGTTCACTTCCGCCTGGTTCAATGCGGCCTGCGCCCGCTGCATGCTGCCCCTCGCACCGTCGACCTGGGTTGCGGCCACGTCCATGTCGGCCTGGGCCGTATCGAGGTCGGCCATGGCGATCAGTTGCTGTTCGGCCAGTTGCCGGGTCCGCTCAAACCGTCGCTTGGCGAGCGTCGCCTGGACCTGAGCCCGCTGATACGCGCTCTTGGTCTCGACATGGTTGGCGCGGGCCTGATTGACGGAGGCCTCGACGAGCTCGGGATCTAGCTTGGCCAGTACTTGCCCCTTCTTGACCCGGGAGTTGAAATCCACGTCGATCTCCTGGATTCGCCCGGAAACCTGGCTACCCACCTGGACGGTGACCAGAGCGGAGAGGGTTCCGGTCGCGGTTACCTTGGCGGAGATCGCCCCACGATCTGCTTTGACGGTCTGGTAGGTCGGCGCTGCCTCACGCCGCAACAAGAACCAGCCCGCCGCGGATCCGCCGACCAGCAGGACGAAGCCCAGCAGAAGCGCAATGCGTCGTTTATTCACGTGACTTCCTCTTCTCTTCTCGCAGGCTCGCCATGCGGTCTACCGAGCTGCCCCGCGCATGCCGCGCGACGACGTGCCTAGTCATGGTACGCGAATAATGCCCAAAGGGTTTCAAGGCCATGGGGCAACGCGCCGCAGAACTCTGGCGTTTGGTAGAATGGGGGTAGCCAAGCAGCAAGTAGTGAGGAGCGAGCATGAAAACCGTGCAGTGGAACGATGGGGCGGTCGAAATGATTGACCAGACCCGGCTTCCGGAGGTCCTGGAGACCCTCGTTTGCGAGACCTGGGAAAGCGTCGCCGATGCGATCGTCACCATGAAGGTGCGAGGAGCCCCCGCGATCGGGGTTGCCGCCGCCATGGGCATGGCCCTGGGTGCCCGCGGCTCCGCGGCTATTTCCAGCCCGGATCTGATCGAAGACCTTCAACGCATCGGCGAGGCCCTCAAGTCCACCCGCCCCACCGCCGTCAATCTGGCCTGGGCCGTCGACCGGATGCTGGAGTCGGCCAATTCGCGCTCCCGCCTCTCCAAGGATGACCTCGTGCGTTACCTCGAACTCGAAGCGCAGATCATGGCCCGCGAGGACGTCGAGATCAACCAGGCGATCGGACAGAACGGCGCCAGCCTGATCCATGACGGAGCCAACGTCCTCACGCATTGCTCGACCGGCGCCCTCGCCACGGTCGACTGGGGCACCGCCGTCGGCGTCCTTCGTTCGGCGCACGCCTCGGGAAAACGCCTCCACGTCTGGGTCGATGAGACCCGCCCCCGCCTCCAGGGGGCCCGCCTCAACGCGTGGGAACTTCAGCAACTGGGGATTCCCTTCACCCTCATCACCGACAACATGGCGGCCCACTTCATGCAGCAGGGGGCCGTCGATCTCGTCATCACCGGCGCCGATCGGATTGCCGCCAACGGCGACACGGCCAACAAGATCGGCACCTACGGCCTCGCCGTTCTGGCGCATGCCCACGGCATCCCTTTCTACATTGCCGCCCCGCTCTCGACCATCGACCCGGAGATCCCCACCGGAGAGCAGATCCCCATCGAGGAGCGCGACAGCGCCGAGGTCACTCACATCGCGGGCGTCGCCCTCGCTCCGGCAGGCGTGAAGGTCGCCAACCCCTCCTTCGATGTCACCCCGAATCGCCTCATCAAGGGAATCATCACCGAACGAGGCATCCTTCGCGCGCCTTTCGACCGCGCCATCCAGCAGATCACGAGCCTCTCGGATTCCTCGGTCTGACGGGCGGGATTTTTCGCCCCTCCCGCTCGTGATAAGATAGGCCCAACGATCACCGCAAATTCTAAGAAGGTAATAGGATGACCAAGCGCCTTTACGTTAAGACCTACGGCTGCCAGATGAACTTGTCCGACTCCGAGAAGATGGTCGGACTCATGGCTGCCAAGGGCTACCAGCTCACCGATGACGAACTGGAGGCTGACGTCCTGCTCGTCAATACCTGTTCAGTCCGTGAACGCGCTGAAGAAAAGCTCTTCAGCCTCCTGGGTCAGTGGAACCAGCTCAAGGCCAAGAAGCCCAGCATCCTGATCGGCGTGACGGGCTGCGTGGCTCAGCAGGAGAAGGACCATGTACGTAAGCGCGCGCCTTACGTCGATTTGGTGATAGGTACTCATAACTTCCACGATCTTCCCGATCTGCTCGACGAGGTGGCCCAAACGGGCTCTCCCATCACGCGGATAGGCAACCTCAAGGCTCCGATTCCCGACGATCTTCCCACCATGCGCGAGGGCAAGTATCACGCCTGGGTGCCCATCATCTACGGCTGCTCTTACTTTTGCACCTACTGCATCGTTCCTTACACCCGGGGACCGTATCAGAGCCGTCAGCCCGAGGCGATCGCCCGGGAAATCGCAGATCTCACCGCCGAAGGCTTCAAAGAGTTCACGTTGCTCGGCCAGACCGTCGACAAGTACGGCCTCGATCTTCCCGAGGGTGACAAGACCACCCTCGCCGCCTTGCTCCGCCTGGTCGCGGCCCTACCCGGCGTGGAGCGCGTTCGCTTCCTCACGTCCCATCCTCTCGACATGACCGAGGAACTGGTGGCCACGGTCGCAGAGCTAAGCAACGTCATGGAGTACTTCCACTTCCCCATTCAGGCGGGCTCCGACAAGGTACTCGGCGAGATGAAGCGCCTCTACACGGTGGATCAGTACCGCGAGAAGGTCGCCATGATCCGTCGCTACCTCCCCGACGCCACCATTTCCGGCGATATCATCGTCGGTTTTCCGGGTGAAACCGAGGAGGATTTCGCCGCGACCCTGGCCATCGTGGACGAAATCGATTTCGACTCCAACAATACCGCCTCCTACTCGATCCGTCCCTGGACCCCCGCCGGCAAGCGCGAGGATCAGCTCAGCGAGGACGTGAAGGCCGATCGGCTGCGCCGGCTCAACCAGCTGACCACCGAGGTGGCCTTCCGCCGCAACCGCCGGTTGGTGGGAACCGTTCAGGAGCTTCTGGTCGAAGGGCCCTCCGCCAAGAACCCGGAGGTTCTCATGGGCCGCACCCGCGGCAACAAGCAGTGCTTTTTTCCCGGCAGCCCCGACCTCCAGGGTCAGCTCGTCAAGGTGGAGATCACCGAGGTGCGTCCTTTTACCCTGAGAGGGGAGCTGGTACGGACCGCCGTGCCGCTGGAGCTTGCCCTGTAAGCGACATCAGCCAGAAGGCCGCCTCCCCAAGGGAGGCGGCCTTCTGGCTGCGAGCGGGTTAAACCGTGGACATCCGACCGAGCTTCTGGCGGATCTTGGCCTGAGCTGCCGGAACCTCGGCTTGGCTCTTGACCGGGATGAAGCGCTCGTCCCGATCGATTTCCAGGTAGCCGCTGGCGAGGTGGCAGGAGAGATCTCCCGCGAGGTGTTCGAACTGGATTACGGGCTCTCCGTCGACCTTTTTGTCGACCACGTACCAGGGCAGGTCGCATGGGCGCGCGAGGGCCTCGGCGGAAAAGACGTAGGTCGCGGTGTTGAAGACCGGGATGGCGTCTTGATCGAAGTCCTCGGGGAAGGCGAAGCCCTCCACCAGTTGCAGCTTGCCGTTCACGCGGGCCGGAGCGCCGCCTTTGTCGCCTGATGCCTTGGCGGCGACCTCGACGGTCATCTCATGGCCTTGCTGGACATGCCAGCCGACGATGGCGAGATCGACCGTGGCGCCGAGGTTGTCGACGTTGGAGAAGAGAAGGTACTTGCCGCCCTGGGCAAGGAAGTCGTCCAGGATGCCGGACTCGGCGATCGCCGAGGGGAAATCCCCGTGTCCCGGTGCGGCGAAGTCTTCCGAACCCTCCGGGGACTGGTAGCGGCTGCCGTCGGGGCGTAGCCGCGGGAAGCGGTACTGCGTGAAGAACTTGACCTGATCGTCGGAGCAGCCGAAGTCGGCATGTTCCGCGAAGTGACGCCTCACCGCGTCATCGGTGGCGAAGGAGGTCATCACGAAAATGGGCATCCGGGGGGCGACCTTCCGGATCCAGCGAACCTTGAGCTCCAGGAAGCTCATGCCTTCGAAGATGGGGTAGCACCCCTTGGGGTGCTCGTAGTTGAAGCGGGTCGCCATGCCTCCCGAAAGGATGACCGCGCCGAGTTCGCCGCGCTCCAGCGCCTCCATGCCCAGGCGCTGGAGTTCCTGATAGGCCGGAGTTTCCGGTTCGGGAAAGCGCGCGACGTCTCCCGGGCGCGGGCTAGCCACCCCGGATGCGAAGCGGTTGGTGTCGGCTGTCAGCGTTCCCTCGCGATAGCGCTGGGCCAGGTTCTCGAAGATGGCGCTCATGAGGCTTCCTCTCTCGGACGGTTTTTTCCCATGATAACACTACTCGGCCGGCGTGCCGACAGGGGCGTCCGACGCGCCCGGCAGCCGATAGAGCTTCACCCAGTCGTAGCGGACCTGGTTGCCGTTCGAGGCCAGCGCGAAGGAATGCGGAGCGTTGGTGATGAAGCTGCGCTGGAACGTCCCTTGCGCCTCGCCGTTGAGGTAAGGCACGATCGTCCCGGCATCGGCATCGATGTCCGCCGCCAGGTTTACGGCCTGCCCCACCAATCGCGGATCCTTCCACTCCGTGCGCCAGAGCTTCAGCTCGTTGGGCCAGGGCTTGCCGGGATAGACCCCGCTGGCGATCCAGCCCTCCGCGACCGTGGGAGAGCTCGAAAAGATGACGTACGATTGCTCGTCCCGCCAGTACGGAATCAAGAAGAGCTTGCCCGGGTTCTTCGCCTGGTCGGCCCCTACCCACCGGTATTGCCACGCCACGGTCTCGACGCGGTACTTCGAGGGCAAGCGACCTCCGGGACTGAAGGCATTGCCGTTGTACTTGCGGATCGAGAGGGTCGTGCTGGAGGCCTCGGCCGACTGCTGATAGCGGCCGCCCACGGCCTGCCAGTCCCCCGGGACGAAATTATTGACCCGGGCTTCCTCGGGAATGGGATCCCCGAAGGGAGCGCCCTCATCGAAGTCGATCGTCGCGATCAGCTGGGCGTTCCCCACGGCGGGACCCGGAGGGAAGTCCGTGGGATCGCCCTGGTATTCCACCGGGCTCGCGGCGGGGGTGGGGCCCACCCCGGGACCCCCACCGCCGCCCCCGGCAGACGTGCAGCCAACCATGAGCCCCAGAGCGAGGGGCAAAAGCGTTCTCTCTTTGCTCAACGCAGGCCTCCTGAAAAATCGTTTCCGCTGGACGGCGAGAGAGGGAGATCGGCCGCGGGAGCTACTTCAGCCATTGGATCTTTAGGTTGTCGTACTGGGCATAGTTGCCGTTGGATCCCAGCGCCACCCAGCGCGGTGTGCCGGCGCTCATCATGGGGACCTCCCGCTCGGCCTTGAGCTCGTCATTGATGTAGATGCGAAGCTTCTTGGCCTCGACATCGACCTCGGCGCCGAGCCGCCAGGTTTGGCCGACCTGGATGGGCTCCTTGAGCCACATGCCCCAGAGCTTGTTGGTGTCGGGCCATGCCATCGAAGCGGGTCGCTGGCCGTCGGCCACCCAGGCCTCGATGGTCTGCTTCTTGGCCACGAGCATGACGTAATGGGTGGGATCCTGGTAGTAGGGCATCAGGTTGAGCACCCCCGTGGGGTAGCCGTGAACCTGCTGGTGATCGGCGGCTTGATAGGCCGAGGCGTCCACGTCCACGCGGTAGCGGAGGCCGGCCTGACCCCCGGGACGACCGAACGCGTCCCCCTTGTAGCGAAGATGGTTGGCCGTGTTGTCGATCATGCCCATCGTCTGCTTGAGGGCCCCCCCCTCGATCTTCCACTCCCCGGGAGTGAATCCCGCGGGTTCCTTGACGGCGGGGTTGTCGAAGTTCTGAAGATCGTGGGCATCCTCGAAGCCGAGATCGGTCGTCTTTCCCCCCGACGGGGCCCGAAAATCCACCTTGCGGTTGAAGAGATCGGAGCCGCAACCTGCAAGAAGCATGAGCGCGACTGCCGACGAGACTGCGCGGCGTCCCTTCCGGAGCATGCAGCTACCTCCTCGTGAAAAAAGGGTCTGCCGGGAGCGCCTCGCACGCCCCGCCTTCCTGTTGGCGAGGGGGTATCGATCGGCGACGCGGCAGGGTGGCTCATGGAAGAAGGTAGCTTCAGCGGGCGGGGGATCCCAGGGTGAAAGCGCAAAAACTTCACCGCCACATCAAGCGGGCGGAGGTCCTGCCCGCGCCATCCCGGCGGGAGGACGGGGCTCGCCCGTCCGCGGATCTCGATTCAGCCGCCGCGCAGGGCTCGGTGCAGCTCCTTGACGTTGTAGCGGTTGAGGATGATCTGGGCCCACTGTCCGGCCCACCAGGCCTTGCCGCGGCGCTCCAGCCAGGCGAAGATGCCGCGCATGTTGGTCTCGTCGAGAAGCCCCCCCCAGGTGGCGATCGCGTTGAGCCCGTCGTGGAGCGGAGTGAGCTGGATCATCAGCCGGACCTCCCAGGTCGGACGCATGCGATAGAAGCGGGCAGCCATCCGCCCGCGTTCCTCTTCGATGCGCCGGAGCTTGGGCAAGTCGGCCACGCTGAAGGCAGGATGGAAGTGGTAACCGTGGGCTGCTCGCGATCGCACGATGGCCACCCCGCGATCCTTCAAGCGTAGACCCAGTTCCAGGTCCTCCCAGCCGTACTCGATGAAGCCGGTGTCGAACCCCCCGACGTCATGCAGAAGCGCGCGGCGCAGGGAGACGTTCTTGGTGTCGAAGAAGGCGCGCGAAGGATCGAAGGGGGGGATAGCGACCCGGAAGGCATCTTCCAGGTCGTCGATGTTCACCGAGAGCCCCTGGACGAAGCAGTTCCGCTCCGCGCCCGCCGAAGCGTGAAACGCGGCATGCGCCTCGAGGTGGGCCTTGACGAAAGCGGGGGCGACGAAGACGTCGGAGTCGACGTAACAGAGGTACTCCCCGCGGGCCTCCCGGATGCCGGCGTTGCGAGCGGAGGCGCGCCCCCCATTGGGCTGGCGGTGAACCCTCAGCCGAGCATGCTCGGTCATGAGGCCCGCGAGCATGGCGGGCGTCTCATCGGTGGAGCCGTCGTCGACGACCAGGACCTCGTAGGAAGGCTCACCCTCCTGGTGAAGGAGGGCGTCGAGGCACTTGGCGAGAATGACCGCGCGGTTGTAAGTGGTGACGACCACCGAAAGCTTGGGAGTCATGGCGATCCTAAAGCAGGCGTTCCCAGGGACCCGGCCGAACGCGCATCCAGGAGGAGGCTCGCTGCAATCGACCGGGCCGCAAAGTGGCGGGGGATGCGGGTCGATCCTACCGTAGAAGGCCGCCGGAAGGCAAGTAGGCGCGGCGAGTCAGGTGTCTGCGGCCTTTCAAGAGCTCGGTGTTCGGAAATTTGGCATGCAAGCTGGTGGCTCATGAGGTATACTACTGGAAACAGCGCCCAAGAAAAGCTTACAAGCGTGTTGACACGGGCGCCGCGCTATGATAGTTTCTATTGTTGCGAGACGGTTATCAACCGTTTAAGAAGCTTTCAGGCCCCGGGACGCTTCACTATTCCCACGCGGGCCACTGGGCAAGGAAAGGAAGCGAGATCCCCATGCGTATCATCATCACGTTGGCTTGCACCGAATGCAAGGAGCGGAACTACGTCACCAACAAGAACAAGAAGAACGATCCCGATCGTCTTGAGTTGAAGAAGTTCTGCCGTCGGTGCAAGGCGGTTCGCGGTCACCGCGAGACCAAGTAGTTTTTTGGCTTTGCGGCCTTAGTTCAGTTGGTAGAACGGCGGTCTCCAAAACCGCATGTCGTAGGTTCGAGTCCTACAGGCCGCGCCATTTTGTAACGAAACGGTCCACCTCCCCGCCAGCCCCACTGGAACGTGGGTCGGCTCCAGGGGTGGACCGTTGATTTAGAGGGTCCGGTTCAGCCGGAAGAGGTCCCGATTGAGCGAGAAAATTTCCGCCTCCAACCCGAATCGCGAGGATCCGGCGGCGGATCAAGAGCAAGACGAGCGAGACAGCACGCTGTCGCTTAAGGGCGGCATGCGTTTGAAATTCGGCGCCTTCGCCGGAACTCAGGTATTCTTGAGCGAGGTTCGCGCCGAGTTCAAGAAAATCAGCTGGCCCACGCGTCGGCAGGTTTTGACCGAGACCGTCGTGGTTCTGCTCGTGGTTGCGTTCCTCACGGTTCTCGTCACGGGACTGGACTGGGTCTTCACCCAGGTATCCAACCGCTTTTTCGTCTAGGGCCCGTTCTTCATTGAAACAACATAGCAGGTAGCCATGAGCAGAAAATGGTACGTCGTCAACACCTACTCCGGGTACGAGAGCAAGGTCAAGGAGAATATCCTTCGCCGCGCCGAGTCGATGGGACTGACCGATAAAATCTTCCACGTCGAGGTCCCCGAGGAGACGGTGGTCGAGATCAAGGAAGGCAAGCGGTTCGAGAAACCCCGCAAGGTCTTCCCGGGCTACGTGCTCGTCGAGATGGAGATGGATGAGGATTCCTGGCACGTGGTGCGAAACACTCCGGGTGTCACCTCGTTCGTCGGATCCGCCACCAAGCCTACCCCGCTGTCTGATCGCGAAGTGCGCAAGATCTTCAAGCGCGCCGCGACCAAGACCCGCGTCGCCGTCGACCTTCACGTCGGCGAGCACGTCAAGGTCATCGGCGGTCCTTTCGCCGATTTCTCGGGCGACATCATCGAAATCAATCCCGAGAAGGGCAAGCTCAAGGTTTCCGTGTCGATCTTCGGTCGTTCCACCCCGGTGGAACTCGAGTTCGCCCAGGTTCAAAAAGTCTAATCCCCAACGAAGGAGGTGAGAATCCGTCATGGCTAAGAAGGTTACCGCGCTCATCAAGCTGGCACTCGTCGGCGGCAAAGCAAACCCCGCGCCCCCGGTCGGCCCAGCACTGGGTCAACACGGCGTCAACATCATGGAGTTCTGCAAGCAGTACAATGCGCAGACCACCGAGAAGGCCGGTCAGGTCATCCCGGTCGAAATCACGGTTTACGAGGATCGCTCGTTCACGTTCATCCTCAAGACCCCGCCCGCTGCCGAGCTGATCAAGAAGGCTGCTGGAGTCACCAGTGGTTCAGGCAAGCCCAACGCCGAGAAGGTGGGCTCGATCACGATGGCTCAGGTCCGCGAAATCGCCGAGACCAAGATGCCCGACCTCAACTCGGTCAGCATCGAGTCCGCCATGCTGCAGATCGCCGGCACCGCCCGTTCCATGGGCGTCATCGTCAACGATTAACGGCATCCCCGTCACCGATTCACTCACCATGTGGGAGGGGCTCGCGCCCCGTTGGACCACAGGAGGAAATAATGTCAAAGCTTAGCAAGCGTCAAAAGGCGCTCCTGGAAGGTCTCGACCTCCAGAAGGCCTACACCCCCACCGAGAGCCTGGCGCTCGTCAAGAAGAACGCCAACGCGAAGTTCGACGAGACCGTCGAAGCGCACATGCGCCTCGGTATCAACGTCAAGCACGCCGACCAGCAGGTCCGCTCGACCGTGGCGTTGCCCGCCGGAACCGGTAAGACCGTCCGCGTGGCCGTCATCGCCAAGGGCGACAAGGTCAAGGAGGCCGAGGCCGCCGGCGCCGACGTCGTCGGCTCCGAGGAGCTCATCCCCCGCATCCAGGAAGGCTGGATGGACTTCGACCTTCTCATCGCCACCCCGGACATCATGGGCGCCCTCGGGCGCGTGGGTAAGGTCCTCGGCCCCCGTGGCCTGATGCCCTCCCCCAAGGCCGGCACCGTCACCTTCGACGTGGGCAAGGCCGTCGCCGAGTTCAAGGCAGGTAAGGTCGAATTCCGTGCCGACAAGCAGGGTATCGTCCACGTGCCCATCGGCCGCGCTTCCTTCACCCCCGAGCAGCTCGCTGAGAACTTCGGCGCCCTCGTTGACGCCATCAACAAGGCCAAGCCCGCCGCTGCCAAGGGTACCTACGTCAAGAGCGTCTACGTCACCTCGACGATGGGTCCCGGCATCAAGGTCGACACCGCCAAGCTCGGCGAACTCGCCGCCGCTCAGGCCTAGTCAAAAGCTGGGCTAGATGTTAAACTAGCCTTTAGTAAAGCTTATCTGCTCGCCGTCATGGCGAGCAGCCCCAAAACCGAAGACTTCCCCGTCACCAGAGACCGTAGGGGACTTCATCACTGAAGTCTTAAAGGACCCCCGTCCCCCTACCGAGGCAGCGGATGAGCCATTTTTCGATTTCCTCGTGAAATCCGACTGGGCTCTCGCCACCTCCTGGCGGGAGCCCTTCGTGTTGCGGACCTATCCCAATGGCAAGGAGGTGAAAAACACTATGCCGACTAAAACTCAGAAAGAGACCAGCGTCGTCGAACTGCGCGAATCCTTCAACAAGGCTTCCGTTGCCGTCGTCGCCGACTACCGCGGTCTCACCGTCGCTGAGATCACCGACCTGCGTCGTCGCATCCAGAATGCTGGAGGCGAATTCACGGTCGCCAAGAATACGCTGATCAGGCTCGTCGCCAAGGACCAGGAGAACTGGAAGGAACTCGAGCAGTTCCTGAAGGGCCCCACCGCCCTGGCGATCGGCTTCGATGACCCCGTCACTCCCATGAAGGTCCTCACGGACTTCGCCAAGGAGAAGCGGAAGGTTCAGATTTCCATCCGGGGTGGCGTTCTCGAGGGCAAGCCCCTCACCATCGAGGGTGTCACGAACCTCGCCAACCTCCCCTCGAAGGAACAGCTCCTGAGCCGCATGCTGGGCAGCCTCCAGGCTCCCCCCCAGAACCTGGCTTCCGTCCTTTCGGCCGTCTCCAGGAATCTGGTCTATGCGATCGACGCCGTTCGTCGTCAAAAGGAAGGCGCCTAGCGCCACGTCCCGGCCTTACCTGGGACCCGTCTGCAACATCATTTGACCGGTTCAACCGGTTTTGAAAAAAGGAGATTGAATCAATGGCTACGTTGACCAACGACCAGATCGTCGATGCCATCAAAGAGAAGTCGCTTCTCGAAGTGAGCGAGCTCGTCAAGCTCATCGAAGATGCCTTCGGCGTCTCGGCCGCTCCCGCCATGGGCGCCATGATGATGGCCCCCGCCGCGGCTGCCGCCGTTGAAGAGCAGACCGAGTTCGACGTCATCCTCGAATCGGCCGGCGAGAAGAAGATCGAAGTCCTCAAGACCGTCCGGGAAATCACCGGCCTCGGCCTCAAGGAAGCCAAGGATCTCGTTGACGGCGCCCCCAAGGCCGTCAAGGAGAAGACCAAGAAGGACGATGCCGAAGCCATCAAGGCCAAGCTCGAAGCCGCTGGCGCCAAGGTCTCGATCAAGTAAGGATTTTCCAATCCTGCGAGAGGCCCGGCCATTGGCCGGGCCTCTCGCCTTTACTCCCCCTCCATGCCCCCCGTATAATGAGGCTGCCAGTGTTGGCGTCCCGTGAACCGCAAAACGAGGATGGGTCTGTTGTTTACCACCGCCACGAATAGCTTTCCCCTCAAGTCCCTGTCCTTGTCTCTGGCGCTCTCCTTCGCCCTCTGGAGCGTCCCCGCCGCTCCGGCTCATGCCGCGGAACTCTCCTGGAGACGCATCGAGCAATTGATCGACGCGCGCGCCTTCTCGGTGGCGCGCCTCGAACTCGCTACCCGCCTCAATGCCCTCCGAGGCGAGGATCTACAGGCTGCCCGCTACTGGTTGGGCTACACCGAGCGCCGACTCGGTCATCCCGTCGAAGCCGAAGCTGCCCTCGCCGCGGTCTATCCCCGCAGCCTCTGGTACCCCAAGGCTCGCCTCGAGCTGGCTCACCTTCTGATCGCCGAGAAGCGGATCCCGGAAGGCCTGGCCGTTCTCAAGGGCCTGATTGCGGAGCTCACCGGAGATCAACAGGAATCCGTTCGGCAGACCTATGCCGACCTCCTTTTCGCCGAGGGCAGAACCTTCGAGGCCATCGATCCCTATCGCGAACTCGCCGCCCGCAGCCTATCCGCCTCGCGGCGCGAACACGCTTCCTATGCCCTCGGTTGGGCCTACGATCGGCTGGATAATCCGGCCCGAGCCATCTGGAGCTGGAAGGAGGCGTTGCGTCTCTTTCCCAAGAGCTCTCATGCGGATTCGGCGCGCGCGACGCTCGCCAACCAGTACGTCAAGCTCGGGAAGCCGCTGCTGGCCTCCGACGTTCTCCGCGGCTTTCCGCCGGAGCGCTTCACGGGCGACGTGAAGGCCCGCGCCGAGTATCTCGCGGGCGAGGGCTACGCCCAAGGCGGGAACTGGAAGATGGCGATCGCCGCCTACGCCCAGGTCCCCGCCGGCACCAAGTTCAGCGACGACGCCGCCTACGGCCTCGCCTACGCCCGCTGGCAAGCGGGTGATCCCCTGCGGGCAGCCAAGGACCTCGAAACCTGGCTCGCCAAGACCCCCCAGAGCGCCAATCGCTCTGCCGCCCTCTATGCCCTGGGGCGCATCCACGAGGATGCCGGCAGGCTGGATGATGCCGCCAAGTCTTTCGCCCAAGCTGCCGGCGGCGCCCAGAGCTCCTGGGCGGAAGCCGCGCTTTACCAAGGCGCTCGCCTTCACTTCAATCGGGGCCAGCACTCGGAGGCACTGAACCTCACCCAGGTCCTGCTCGCAAAGTACCCCGAAGGCCGTTTCCTGGGCCCCGCTCGCTGGATCTCGGCCGAGTGCCTGCTGGCCCTGAAGAAGTTCGACGCCGCCATCGCCGCCTACGCCACCCTCGCAAAGGAAGTCGCCGACCTGAGCTTCCTCGATGCCAAGGGCGACTCCGTCACCTTCCGTCTCGGGCTGGCTCACGTGCGTGCCGGGGATTACCCCGCGGCCGTCGGCTACCTCGCGCAGGTTGCCGGCAGCCCCCGATACGGCGAGGAAGCCAGCTTCTGGATGGCGGAAAGCCTTTACCGCTCGGGGAACGTCGAAGAGGCCCGCGATGCCTACGAGGGCTTCCTGAAGCGCTTTCCGAAGTCCGAACGAGCGGGCGCAGCCGCCTACGGCGCAGCCTGGTCCGCCTATCGCCTGGAAAAGTGGGCTGTTGCTCGATCGGCATTCACCCGGGCCGCCTCCTTGCTGACGAGTAAGGACGCCGAGATCGTCTCCCTCAGGCAAGACGCCCTCTACCGCGTCGGGGTCCTTTGCTCCAACACCCATGACTGGTCCGGCGCCCAGAGCGCCTTCAAGCAGTTACTGGCCCTGAAACCCGATTCCGAGCAAGAAGCCGAGGCCCGCTTCCAGGTCACCTATGCCGATTATCGCATCGGTCGCCTGGAAGAAGCGGTCATGGGCCTGGAGGACTTCCTCGTTCGCCATCCCAAGCATCCTAGGTCGGCGAGCGCCCGATCGACCTTGGGGCAGGCTCTCTTCCGGCTCGGGAAGTTCGAGCTCTCCGTCGCCGCCTTCCAGGGCGTCCTCCTGGACCCCCACGCCACCCCGGAAGCTCTACTGGACGCCCGCTCCCGCATCGGCGCCGCCAGCTTCAACGGCGGCAACCTCGACCGTGCCATCACCACTTATCGGGCCCTTCTTCAGGACGCCTCGGCGAGCGCGGAGATCCGGGCTCAGATCCTTCAACCCTTGGCGCAGGCGGAGTTCGCGCGCGGCAACCTGGTGGAAGCCCGTCTACTCGCCACTCAAGAGGCCTCCGCGTCCCTCTGGAGCGGGGATATCCTGGGCAAGGTGGGGCAAGCCTTCCTGGAAAAAGGGAATCCAAAGGATGCCCTGCTCGCACTGGAGGCCATTACCGTACCCTCCCTCGAGCAACGTTATCTGCTGGTCCAGGCCCGCAAGGCCGCCGACGATCTGCCGGGTGCCCTCGCCCTCCTCAAGACCATTGCCCAGGAGCCGGGTCCTCAGCAGCCCAACTGGCTCTACGAGCTTGGCGAAGCCCATGCCGAGCGTGGCGACCTTTCCGAGGCCAAGTCCGCCTGGGATGATCTCGCGAAGCGTCATCCGAACCACGCCCTGGCTCCCAAGGCCCAGGTGAACCTGGCCCAGGCCTACTTGAAGGTCGGTCAGGAAGCCACCGCGCTCGCGACCTACGAACTGATCGCCAAGCGATTCGCGGGCGACACCCCCCTCGCCCGAGCCGCCTGGATGCGCGTCGGTCAGCTGCAACTCAAGCACGCCAAGCACAGCGAGGCCGCCCATGCCTATCGCCAGGCCGAACGCCTCAGCCAGAAGGGCTCCGGTCCCGCCGTGCAGGCCCGCTACTGGCTCGGGTATACCATGGTGGCAGCGAAGCGTTACGAAGACGCGGTCAGGGAGCTTCAGTCCCTCGGCGTCACTCCCGAAGCGGGTCTCGAGTGGCAGGCACTCGCATGGCTGAAGCAGGGCGAAGCTCTCGAACAGCTCCGCCGCTGGAAGGAGGCCGAAAACGTGTACCAAAAGCTGATTGCCGCCGCGGGCCTTCCCGCCTCCGAGAAAAAAGAGGCTCAGGCTCGGCTGGACTGGATAGCCAAGAACGTCAACGTGAGGCGGCCATGAAGCCATTACTTTCGCTCTCCCTCGTGCTGGCGCTCGTGACTCCGATGCCGGCCTTCGCGCTGGCCCCTGACGGTAAGCGCCCGGAAAAGACGCCCGCAGGCAAGGCCGCGGACAAGCTTCCGGTGGATCTGCCTTCGGTGACCATCCGAGGGGAAGACGAGTCCGCGGCTCCGCTAAGGGGCGGAGTCAAGCTCGCGCCGCTCGATCCGAGGGCTCCGCTCTCGCAGCTTCCCGGCGCGCCCAACGCCAAGGAGCCTGGCGCCCTAGAACTGGCCATCGAAAACCTGCTCCCCAGGCTCGTTCCCGAAAATGCGCCCTTGCCCGTTCCTCGAACGGAATGGACGGAGCTGCGGCTCGGTGTCGGGAGCCTCTACGATCTGGGGTTCTTCCACGGTCGGGAAGTCGCCTCGGCCGTGACCGAAAGCCAGCTTGCCATCGATTCGGCCTTGCCCTGGCTACGTGCCCGGGTGGGCATCGATGCCACCTGGAACCTCGCCACCGCGGGACTGGGCATGCGCCACTACCATGAGGACGTGCCGGGCGGCGATCGCCTCCTGGTCCAGAGCCTCGACCTGGCAGGAAACTGGCAGCGGGATGACCTCGATACCGTGGGCGCCCTCGAGTTCGGACGCCTGCTCGCACCCGCCAGCAATTCCAACGGCCTGGTTTTCGATCAGGGAACCTGGACGCGCGCGCTCGAGGCGGGTGCGTTCTGGAAGCCTCAGCTCCATCCGAATCACGTGTCGGAGTTCGCGGCGAAGCTCGCGCATCGGGAGACGGATCGCCGCTCGGATGCGACCTTCTATCTCGAGACCCGGGACCACTGGACCCTCGATCCCCAGTGGAGCCTGGAGGCCGGCATCGGCGGCGGACTTTACGTGGGAATGCCCGTCCTGGACCCGATGGCGCGAGTCAGCTACCGGCCTGACGACCCCACGGAAATCAGCTTCGGTCTCAAGAGCGACAGCGACCTTCCCGCTTTCGAGAAGCTCTACCTGTCCCGGCGCTTGTCGGCGGGCAACGGCGGCCTCTTGCCCCAGCGTTCGCACGTCGTGGCGAGCCTGAGTGGTTCCCATCGCCTCACCGACCTCTGGTACGCGACGGCGGAGCTTGATTACCAGCGGATCGATCGCTTCATCTACTGGGATGATTCCGATCAGGATGCCCTGTGGCGTCCCGCCAACGCGGCGCTCAATGAAACCCAGAACGTCTGGGGGGGGGCACTTTCGGCCCGTTACCAGATCGGAGCGATTGGATCCCAGCGCTTCCACTATCGCATCCGCTCCTCGCAGCCGCTGGGCTTGCTGCTTCAGGAGGCGGGGGCGGTGCATCAGCGGACGCTGATCCCGGATCGGCTGAGCATGGAGGCGGGGGCGGCGATCGCCATCGATCAGCTGGGTGCCGCCCAGGTCAACTCGGTGGCTTCCGGCTGGCAGTTCCTGGCCAATGCCTCCTTGAACTATCGCTTCAGCGATCGCGTCGGTCTCTACGCCAAGCTGCAGGACTTGCCCCTGGCTGCTCGCCAGCCCAGTGCCAACTACTACGCTCCATTCGGGCTCGCGCTCGTTGGGGCGACGGTGGAGTTCTAGCATGACCGAACGTCCGATTAGCCTGACGGCGTCCGTTTTTCTGCATTCCCTCCTGCTGTTGCTGGCGCTCTTCACCTGGAACAAGCCACTGGAAGAGCCTCTCAGCGAGCCCGTGGAACTGGTCGACCTGCCCTGGTCCGCGCCTGGTGCGGGCCAGTCCGAGCGCCCCGCTCCCGGCAAGCCTCGTCCTCAGAGCCCCGCGCTGCCACGCCCGGAGGCGCCGGCCCCGCGACAGCGGATAGACGCGCCCAAGACGGCCCCCGTCGCTCAGGCTCCCAGGGTCATGACGCCGACCAAGTCCGAGCCCAAGCCCGATCTCGCGTCCCTGCTGGAGGAACGGCTCAAGGACCGCCAGGATAGAGAAGCCAAGCGCCTGGGCGAACTGGCCTCCAGCGACCTGAACGCGGTGGTCGGTACCGGCAGGGCGCCGGAATCCGGCGGCCCGCGCCAGGAAGGCTCGGTCAACGCCGGGGAGGGCATGCGCGGCGAACTTGGCAAGCGGGGCATCCTGGGCAAGGTCTACCCCGAGTATCCCCCTTTCGCGAGGCGCCAGGGCATCGAGGCCGACGTCACCTTGCGCGTCTGGGTCAATCCCCGCGGAGGGGTCAGCCGGGTGGAGGTTCTCAAGTTGTCCGGCACGCCGGAACTCGACCGGCGGGCCATGGAGGCCCTGAAGAAGTGGAACTTCGCTCCCCTTCCCGACTCCCTCGAACCCGTCACCCAGTGGGGAGAGATCACCCTGCACTATCGACTCGATTAGGGTATAAGTCCTTTGATGAAAGACACCGTTCCTCACCACCTTTTCACATCCAAGGCCAACCTCAACGTCGAGACCCTTCGCTCGCTCGAGGATCGAGGCATCTCTTGGAGAGCCATCGATCGGCTGAGAGATATCCACGAGGAGCCTAACCGCGGCCCCAAGATCCTGGTTCTGGATCACCATTTGATCCAGAACCACGATCCCGATGAGCTGCGCACGCTCCAGGAAGACTGGGGATCCGAAGGCATCATCGTCTGCTCCTACCCCGAAGGCGACGAACCGCCCCACGTTCAGGACGACCTGCTGTGGGGGTTCCTCAGGGAGCCCTATCATGGTCCCGCCTTTCTCAAGTTCGTCAACAACGCCTTCCTCTTCGTCCTCGGGCAGATGGAGAATGAGCGCTCTCGCGCCGAGATCAAGGACTACGCAATCAAGCTTCAGGAGCTCAACCGCATCGGAATCGCGCTGTCTTCCGAACGCGAACCCGAGCGCCTGCTGGACCTCATCCTCACCAAGAGCCGCGAGATCACCAACGCCGATGCGGGAAGCCTCTTCTTGGTCGAGACGGCCCCCGGAAATGACAAGGTCCTGCGCTTCAAGCTGACCCAGAACGACACTTACCCCTTCGCGTTTACCGAGATCACGCTGCCCATCCGCCCGTCGAGCCTGGTGGGCTACGTTGCGCTGACGGGCAAGACCCTCAATCTTCCCGATGTCTACGAGATCCCGCGAGACGAGGCTTACGGCTTCGATCACTCCTTCGACCGGCGTACCGGGTATCGCACGCGCTCGGTGCTGATCATCCCCATGAAGAATCGAAACGACGAAACCATCGCCGTGCTCCAGCTGATCAACCGCAAGCGGCGCCGCGACTTGCGGCTGGATGATGCGGAACTCGCCGAGAGCTACGTCGTCGCCTTCGATCCCATGTCGGAGGAGCTTGCAAGCTCGCTGGCGAGCCAGGCCGCGGTCTCGATCGAGAACAATATCCTCTACCAGAGCATCGAAGGCCTTTTCGAGGGCTTCGTGAATGCCTCGGTCACCGCGATCGAGTCCCGGGATCCGACCACCTCCGGTCACTCCGCCCGGGTGGCCAGCTTGACGGTGGCGCTCGCCGAGGAAGTCGACCGCCTCGACGCCGGCGCTTTCCGGGATCTTCACTTCAGCCGCGAGCAAATCCGCGAGCTGCGCTACGCATGCTTGCTGCATGATCTCGGCAAGGTCGGAGTGCGGGAGCAGGTCCTGGTTAAAGCCAAGAAGCTCTATCCACATACCCAGGAGCTGCTCAGGGCCCGCTTCGACTTCGTGAAGAAGGCCCTGGAAGCCGAGTTCACGGGAAGGAAGCTCGCCTTCCTGCTCGCCAACGATCGCGAGCGCTACGTCGAGGCGCTGGGGCTTTTCGACCGCGATCTGCAGAACGAACTCGAACTCGTCGACGATGCCTGGACGACCATTCTGGCGGCGAATGAGCCCACCGTGCTGGAGGAGGGAAGCTTCTTGCAGCTCCTCGAGATAGCCAAGCGCAGCTACCAGGACATCGGCGGACATACGTGCGACCTGCTCACGCCCCATGAGGTGAGCCAGCTCTCGGTGCGCCGGGGAAGCCTCGACAATGACGAGCGGCTCGAAATCGAGAGCCATGTCACGCACACCTTCCGCTTCCTCAGCCAGATCCCCTGGACCAAGGACCTCGCGAAGGTTCCCGAGATCGCCTACATGCATCACGAGAAGCTGAACGGGAAGGGCTACCCCAATCGCCTACCCGCCGACGCGATTCCGGTCCAGTCGAAGATGATGGCGATCGCCGATATCTACGACGCCCTCACCGCGAGCGATCGCCCCTACAAACGCGCCGTTCCGCTCCCCAAGGCCCTCGACATCCTTCGCTTCGAAGCCCGTGACCAGCATATCGACCAGGAGCTTCTCACGGTCTTCATCGAGCACAAGATCTTCGAGCGCGGCCGCATCCTCAACCCCACCTGAGATGGGGCAAGTCAGCGACGCCGCCATCTACCGCTCCTGCGAGGCCATCGGGGCCATGGTGGAAGTTTGGGGCTTCAAGCGTGTCATGGGCATGATCTGGGCCTACCTCTACCTGAACGACCGCCCGCTCTCCGCCCAGCAGATCCGCGAGGGGCTCGGCATCAGCGCCGGCCTGGTCTCGATGGTCATCAACGACTTGGAGCGCTGGGGAGTGGTCCACAAGCGCGTCACCCCGGGAGAACGCCGCGAGTACTACGAGGCCGAGCCCAACATCTGGAGCCCTATCGCCAAGGTTCTCAGGGAACGCGAGATGCACCAGATGCAGCAGACCCTCGGCGAGCTGCGATCCGCCCGTGATGTCCTGAACCGAGAGGTCCCATCCGGGCGTCTCGACGATCTGATCGCCGCGGGCGATCTTTCTCACCAGCTGCTCGATCAGTTCATCAACCTGGGAGTCCTCGACGTCCGCGACCTGCGCTCCGTCGGACTGGGCGTCGGACTCACCCGGACCATGTTCAAGCTCAAGAAACTGGGCACCCGTAGCGAAGGGCGCTAGCCCGGCATCGATACGAAGGCCACTCCCGGATTGAGCTTGAAGGCACCCGCTCCCACGTAGCTCAGACCCGGAGTCTTGGCCGCGTTCTTGGGCCCTTGCTGATTGAGTGACCGGACGATCTCCTCGCGCGTCTTCTTCCGGATATCGCCCCCGAAGAGTCGCGCCAGGGGATCGAAACCCGAGATCTCCCCCTTCACGCTCTCCGCCGGCTGATCGATCCAGACCATGCCCTCGCGATCCAGGTAAACCGCAAACTCGAAGCTCACCGCGATGGCGTGCCCCTGGTAATCCACCACTCCCTGGCACTTCAGCGTCCTTCCCTGACGCCGGACCGCGATCCCCTTCGGCATGGCGGGGACGAGGTTCTTGAGGAGTTCGGCTGACACCATGTCGAGCAACTGCGTGCGAAGCTTGCTCCGCTCGATCTCGGTCGTGGGATTGTTGCGATCCATGCCGTAGGTGGAAAGGTAGTGATTGATGATTCCCGCCGCCTCGCGGGGATAGGTGTTCTTCACCCAGTTCACGAACGGGTTCTTCATGATGTCTTCAGAAGCCTCGGGCTCCGCGACCCGGTTGTGAACCGCCGTGATCGGAGCCTTCGCCTTCGTTCTCGGCGTCGACGTGGTAGGGACCGAACCGCAGCCGACGACTCCGAAAACCAGCGGGGCCAGCAGCAAAAGGCGAACGACGCTGCCGCGCATGCGCCGCGCCATGGCACCGGATGCCGGGAGTTCATGTCGGGCTTTTTTCGGCGAGGTCATACCGTCCACCTTTCTGCGAACCGGCTCGTGATGGCCGTGACGCATGGTTCTGCTATCGCCGTTAGTCAGTTGTTAAGTGGTTGTGTCGGGATTAATTCAAGGTTAAGTTCCGGGTGATCTTGCTGAGGGCCTGCAAGCCGAGGCCATGTTCGAACGGCAAAAATAGGGGCTGTCTCAGAGATCTGAGACAGCCCCTGGTTTCTCTCTCTCGCAGTCCGGTAGCAACGGGTTTTGCCATGGGACCTGCGCGTCAGTTCGTGGTGACCGTCACCGTGAAGCTACCGGAGTTGTTGTTGAGATCGTGGACGCTATCTCCGTCGCAGAAGACGAATCCAAGGCTGCTGCCTCTCGGGTAGTCCGCTGCCCTCAGGGTCATGTTGGCGGTGTAGTTCAAGCGGATAGCAGGACCCTCCGGCTTGAAGATCACGACCTGGAGGCGCGTGAGGCTGGAGTTCCAGGTGGAAGCCGGAGAAACCGATCCCCCTCCCTTGTTGATCGTGCCCACGGCGTTGATCGTGTAGGCGGCTCCGGCTGTCAGCGCGAACTTCCCGGCGGCCTTGCCGGAGATATTGGCGGGCAACTGGTTAGGGTTGAAGTAGTTGATCGCGTTGGTCTTGCCGCCGATCATGACGGTCTGGGTCGTCTGTTGTGCCGTCGATAGAGCTTTCGGAAGGGTGATCAGCGGGTTGATATCCCTGACCGGGCTGGGAATGTCCGGCGAGTTGGAGTCCCTGCCCGGGGCATCGTTTGCCGGATCCTCCTTTTTAGCGTCCTCCTCGGCTTTCTTCTGAGCTTCTTCGAGCTCCGCTTGGGTGAGCGGGACCTGGGAGGCCTTCACGGCGTTGGCTCCCATTTTCTCGCGCAGCTTGGATCCCGCCAGTTCTGCCTTGCCGCTCGATCCGGCGTCTCCCTTGAAGATGCCGGCGCGATCCGACGTGGCGCTGCTCAGTGCGCTCAGCCCCAGGGCGAACCGGTGAAACAGCTCCTCGCGATCCTCGGAGGGTAAGGTCACGCGACGCGAACCGGGATCTTCGCCCTGGCTCTCGATGCCCTTGTTATAGGAAGCACCGAAAACCCAAGCCGTGTACTCGACGTTGGTGTCGATTTCCTGGAGGGCCTCGTTGGTGATGGGATCTTTCCACTCGAAGCGATAGACGTTCATGTCGCGCGTCCGATCCTTGAAGCGGAAGTGCTTCGACCAGGGTTTGAGGTAATCCTGATCCTCCCAGCGGTCGTAGCGCACCAGCTTGGTGATGCTCCGGAGGCTGCCCTCGATGTAGGTCTTGTAAGGGACCTTGATGTCCCGGCCCTTCTCACCTGGGACGCGCTTGGTGATTTCGTCGGGTCCGTATATGCGGGCGCTGACGCCGTCGCTATCCGAGGCCCTCTGCTGGGTTGAGGAATCGAGCTTGCGCTGGTGGGCGCCGTCCGCGAGAAAATACCTGCGGTCCTTGATGCTGTCGACCTTCCAGTAGCCCTCGCCCAGCGCATCCGGGTAGGGCTGCCAGTCATCGATTTCCCGCTGGTCGACCAGCATCCAGTCGCTACTTGGCGGGTTGGGGGCCCAGGTATCGAATTCATGCTGGTCGACCAGCATCCACTCGGTCCCGGGAGAGGTGGCATGCGCCGGAGCCACGGTGAATGCCAGCACCGTGCCTGCCAAGAGCACCGCACCCCATGGCCTAATCGTTCTAATCTTCATGATGTTCTCCTCAATTAAGCGGAACGGAGGGGGCTCGGACTAGTTTTCGGCGGCTTTTTCTTCGTCTCGGCTGAACCAGACCTCTTGCACGATGTGGGTCTTGCCGTCGCGGACGAAGGTCGCCTGCTCGATGAGCTCGCCGTCCTGGTTATTGAGGTGCCGATGGGGTAGTCGGATCTCGGTGATACCGAGCGAGGCCAAGGTGTGGAGCTCCTTGGGCTCGGTCTTGCCGTCGCCGTTGTCAACCCACATCAGCAGGTCGCCAAGTTCTTTTCCCTTGATGAGGCCGAGGTTGTCGGCCTTGACGTTCGATCCCCCGGAGGCGATCTTGGCCTCGATGTCGAATAGGCTCGCCAGTTTGAAGAAGCCGCCCGGATTCCCCTCGCTGTCGCCGAAGAGGTTGAAAATCGATAGGGGCTTGCCTTGGGCCACGAGTTGCTCGGCTTTTTTCTTGCGATTGTCGACCAGGATGCCGTCTCCGCCGGTGATCCATTCGATCCGGTCGGGCGTGCCGTTGCCGCGAACATCGAAGAGGACCGAGCCTTCGCGCACGAACCGCTGGTTCTTTTCGGCGCGCGTTTTGGCCGAACTCAGGCCCGTGACGTCAATCTTGCCGTTGCGGTTGAGATCGAAGACTAGCGGGTCGCTGTTATAGAACCAACTACGTGTGACCGCCAACCGGGAGACGAGGCCATGAGCCGGCGACCCCCCCATGGACGCGATGGGTCTGTTTCCGATCGCTGCGGAGATCGCGCTGGCGAGCTCGGGTGCCTTCGATTTGATGGCATCCTTCATGGAGCTGTAATGGCCCGCGGCGAAGGTTGCCATGTTGCTATTGTTGCCAGGCTGCGTGGAATTCCAGTTCTTGATCGCGTTGATCGCCGCGACGATCTCGGCGTCCGTAAGGTTCATCGTCTTGAACATCACGTCCAGTTGACCGAGTTCAAAGGCCGCGAGGCCGGCGTCGTTCGGAAAAAGATCGGCTATCCGGTTGACGTAGTCGTCCTTGGTGACCCACCGGAAGACCCGCTCCGTGATCGAGACCCAGTAGCCGTTCGTCCCGTTGCTGGATCCGCGCTCCATCGTCGTGCTCTTCTCGACGCGATCATCGAGGGCCTGCGCGGCGAGGGGAACCACCAGGATAGTCGTCGCCAAGAGGCCGGCGACGAGCCTAGACAGTCTCGTCAGATTCATGGCAGCCTCCCTCACTTTTGTTCGCCGGCGCGATAGTCGACGTTGTCCTCGCGGGCGAACCAGACTTCCTCCACGAGGTGGGTCTTGCCGTTGCGGGCGAAGGTCGCTTGCTCGATGACCTCGCCGTCCTGGTTGCTCAAGAAGCGATGAGGCAGCCGGATCTCGGTGATGCCCAGAGAGGCCAAGGTGTGAAGTTCCGTGAGCTCGGCCTTGCCGTCGCCATTGTCGATCCACATCATCATGTCCGCGAGATCCTGGCCCTTGAGGATCCCCAGTCCCTTCGCGACGTTCGATCCGCCGGAGGCTACTTTCGCCTTGGCATGGAACTCGCGGGCAAGCTTCATGAAGCCGCCGGTGTTGCCGTCCGAATCGCCGAACAGGTGATGGATCGAGAGTGGCTTGCCCTGGGCGATGAACTGCTTGGCCTTGTTCTTGCGGTTGTCGATCAGGATGCCGTCACCGCCGGTGACCCACTCGATCCGATCGGGCGTGCCCTTGCCCTGGATGTCGAAGAGGACCGAGCCCGCCGAGACGAACTGCATGTTCTTCTCGGAGCGCAGCTTCGCCGAGCTCATGCCGGTGACGTCGATCTTGCCGTTACGGTTGAGATCAAATACCAGCGGGTCGCTATACCACCAGCCGCGCACGCTCGAAATCGAGGAGGTCATGGCTTGGGCTTTGCCCCATTCGGTGGAGTTCCAGGAGTTGGCGCTTCGGCCGGTGGCAGCCAAGATCCCGTTCATCAGGCTGTTGGAGTACCCGTTGATGGCATTCGAGAGGTTGCCGTAGGAAATGAAGTTGTTGCTCTGTCCCTCGGTGATGGAGTTCTTCCAGTTCTTCACGGCGTTGATGACCGCCAGGAGCATCGCATCCGTCATGGGGTTGACGTTGCCCGCCATGAGAATCTCGTTGACGAAGTTCATGTCGGTCACGGTGAGGCCGTGGCTGTTGCCCGGGAAAAGCGAGATCACCTGATCCGAGAACTTCCGGTACGTGTACTCGGTGTACTTGATGCGAACGCCGGGGACTCCGCCCCGATTTTCCTGAGTCTGGGTGACGGGGCCCCGGATGACGCGATCGGGTTCGGCGAAGGCGTTACCGGCGGTGAGCATCGAGAGCGCGAGCGCAAACCGTGCAAGCCGCCCCAACGAACGTTGCTGCATTGTGACCTCCTGGAAAAAAAGGATGTTACCAACTCTTTTATCTTTCCCTGTTAGGGCAGTTAGTTGACCGATTTCCAGGCTATTCATTTACTTGGCGTTCAACCGGCCGCCTCAGAGGAGTCTCAAGGCGGCCATGCGGTCGTTCGCACGTTCGATTTCCCAGGAAGAGAGTTCGCCGATGTCGAGCCGGATGCCCCAGGTCGCGATCGCGGACTGGACGATGGCCGCGGCGATCGCCGCCCGAGCAGGCAAACTCCCCATGACGTCCGCGAGGCAGGTCGCATCGGCGCCGAAGACGGGGCGACTGAGCAAAGGCAGGATCTCGTCGGCCTTCTGGGTGAGCATCAACGCGCCGTGCTGAAGAAAGGCCCCGTCCCGTCGGGTCTGAGCGCTTCCCACCAGCTTTCGGCCCAGGGCCACGAGGTCTGCCTGGGTTGCGCTCTGAAAGCAAGATGGTGAGCCGCTGCGGCTCAAGGTTCCGGGGGCGACGCTTACCGGGGCACCGAGGCGGGCGATCGCCTCCGCCAGCATGTCGGTGATCTGCCGGTAGGTGCCAACGATACTAGGAGGGAAGCCGTCGGAGGCGATGAGCGCGTAAGTGAACTCGCCGCGGTGAAGCACCGCCCGCCCCCCGGTCGATCGCCGGACCACGGCGAGGCCGGCTTCTCGGCAGGCCTCCATGTTCACCTCCGACGCCGCCTGGGCGTAACCGATGGAAAGGGCCGGAGGGTCCCAGGAATAAAAGCGCAGGGTCGGCGGGGAAAGCCCCAGGCGATGGGATTCGAGCAGGGCCTCGTCGAGCGCCATGTGCCAGGCGGGATCTCCTGCCGCATCGGGCAGGAGCCGCCAGGGACGCTGAGAGGGCATCAGGAACGGGGTTTTTTGGCCGAGACGATTGCCATGGCGCCCATGGCGCGATCGTGAACCTGAACCTCGGTGAAGCCCAAGGCCTGCAACCGCTTGGCCAGTTCGCGCTGATCCACGAAACTCTGGTTGGATTCGGGCAGGTACTGGTAAGCGTCGCGATTTCCGCTCACGATCCCACCGATCAAGGGCACCACTCGGAAGCTATAGATGTCGGCGCCCCAGCGGATGAGGCGGAAGCGAGGTTTGCCGAGATCGAGGGAGACGAAACGGGCGTTTGGGCGGAGGACGCGGTGAATCTCGGCGAGGGCCCGGTCGAGGTTGGTGACGTTTCGAAGGCCGTAGCCGACGGTGACGGCGTCGAAGGAGGCGTCCGGTAGGGCTATCGCGGTCATGTCGCCTTGCAGCCAGGTGATGTTTCGGCCTTGGAGGTTGCGCTGGCGGGCGATCGCGAGCATTCCTTCCGAGAAGTCCAGTCCGACGACTTCGCCCTGGGGGCCGACCGAGTCGGCCAGCAGGAAGGCGATGTCTCCGGTGCCGGTGGCGAGGTCGAGGGCCCTGGCGCCGGGAGTGATGGCGGCGAGGGCGACGGTCTGACGTTTCCACTGGCGATGGGCGCCGGCGGTCATGAGATCGTTGACGCGGTCGTAGTGGGTGGCGATGGTGTCGAACATCGCCTGGACGTAGCGGCCCTTCTCGGGGGCCTGAGGCATCTGGAAGCTCATCTAGGGCGTCGGTCCGTGCAGGTGGGCCTGTTCGCTGAGCTGGTCGAGGTAGGATTCGAGTTCGTCGCGGGCGGGCGCCGCGGGCAGCTCGTGCAGCCACTTGCGGGCGAGGGCGACTTCGGCTTCGACTTGCTCCAAGGTGAGGCGATAGACGTCGGGCTGGAAGAGGAAGTCCTTGAGTTCGTCGCTCAATTCGGTCGGGAAGGGAGCGAGCAGGCTGCGGAGGCGGGGGCCCAGGGTATCGTGGGCGAGGGCGACGAGCACCGGCAGCGTGAGGTTGCCGGCCATGAGGTCCTGGCCGGCGGGCTTTCCGAGCGTTTCGGCGTTGCTCGACCAGTCAAGCAGGTCATCGATCATCTGAAACAGGCGCCCCATGTGGTATCCCAGCATGCGGGCGGCTTCTGATTCGCGCTCGGAGGCGCCGCCGAGGATCGCCGCCCCCTCGCAGGCCAGTTCGAAGGGGCCCGAGGTCTTCTTGGCGACGCGCTCCAGGTAGGCGGAAATGGTGACGTCGAGGTCGTGCTGCTGCTCGTCTTGAAGGAGTTCGCCTTCGCAGAGGCCGGCGAGTACTTCGCCCATCCGGCGGCAGAGGTGGGGGATGCCGAGCGATGCCATGAGAATCGAGGCCTGGCTCAGGAGGTAGTCACCCGCGAGTACGGCCACCTTCTCGCCCCACTTGGCATGGACGGCGGGAACGCCGCGGCGCTGATCGGCCTCGTCGAGGATATCGTCGTGGACGAGCGAGCCGGTGTGCAGGAGTTCGACGGCGTCTCCCAGGCGGGAGTACTCGTCGCCGACCGGGCCCGTGGGGTTGACCGCTTCGCCGACCAGACGAACGCAGGTCGGGCGGATGCCCTTGCCTGCAGCCTTGAGGAGGTGACTCGACGCGTCGGCCAGAAGCGAATGGCGGGTCGATACGCGCTCCGCGACGCCGATTCGGAAGGTCTTCGATGCGGTTTCTTGAGACGGCGGGGTCATGCGGGGGGCCTCGCTCCCTGACTGGATAATGGGCGGTCGGAAGCCATCCTAGCACGCGCCTTGCGAACTTTCAAGATTTCTTGAAAGCAGGCACGACATGGGGTAGAATCCAGGTAACGTAGGGCCGCAAGATTGCAGCGACGCGTTCCTTGGCCTCCGACCCCCTAGTTTCAGGTGATTCCATGCGCACGCAGACGAGTTTGCTGTCCCTCGATGCCAAGCGAGAGGTTCTCGATCTGGCCCTGGAACGGTCTCGCCGAGCGGGGCGAGCGACTCTGATAGCTCTCGGAACCCTCCCCGTGAGGCAGGACCTGCGCGAGCGCCTGCTCGACGCTCCCGCCACCCCCAAGCTCGTCTGGACCGAACTTTCCACGGGTTATCGCTTCCTGGGACTGGCGTCCGCTCACGGCCTGCGCGCGCTCGACGCGCAGACGGCCTGGGAGAGTCCCGACGACTGCCGCGCGTTGCTCGAAGCGGTCATTTGCGCTCCCGAGGTTCGCTCGGGGCTGCGGGTCTTCGGCGGAATCGCTTTCGACCCAGCCGCCGCGCCTTACCCCGCTTGGCCCGACGGCTCGCCGGCGAGATTCGTCCTGCCGCGCGTCCTCTTGCGTCAAGTGGGTGCCGAGGCGTCCCTGATCCTCACGGATTGGGCGCAACCCGAAGATACCCGGGAGGACTTGATTCGGCGCTTCGAGGATCTGCTTCGGGTCGTCGAGGACTGGGTTAGCGTCGATTCCTCCCGGGGGTTCCCGCGCGCCTGGCCGGTTGTACCGGAGCGGGCCCGCGAGCGCTGGACCGACATGGTGACCTCCGCGCTCCATCGCGTCGACGAGGGGGCCTTCACCAAGATCGTGCTCGCTCGGGATGTCCCCTTGCGCTCCGAGGCCCCCTTTCCGATGGGGGCGGTCATTCGTGAACTCGAGGCGATCGCCACCTCGGGCACGGTCTTCGGGTTTCAGTTCGAGGGTGATTCCGCCTTCGTGGGCGCGACCCCGGAACTGCTCGTCTCGGTTACCGGCGACGTGGTCCGGAGCGATTGCCTGGCGGGCACCTGCCGCCGCACCGGCGACGCGCAAGAGGACGATCGCCTGGCCTGGGCCCTGCTCGCCGACGACAAAGAGCGTCGGGAGCACGAGCACGTGATCGCCGCGGTCACCGAGGCCCTGGCTCCCCTCTGCCGGAACTTCGACGTTCCCGAGACGCCCACCCTCATGGTCTTGCCAACCCTGCAGCACCTCCATACCCCGGTCTCGGGCCTGCTGCGAGAGGGCGTGACGCTCGGAAGCATCCTCCGCCGCCTGCATCCCACTCCGGCCGTGGGGGGGACCCCCCGAAACACAGCCTTGGAAGTCATCAGCGAGCTCGAAGTTCGCCCCAGAGGCTGGTATGCTGGGGCAATCGGCTGGATCGGTATGGAAGATGCCAGTTTCTCGGTGGGAATTCGTTCGGCGGTCCTGCACGCCGAGGGGGCCGTCGTCTTTGGCGGCGCGGGCATCGTGAGAGGCTCCGATCCGGCCGCCGAATGGGATGAAACGCAGCGAAAAGCCGCCACTCTGCTCGACCTGCTCATGAGAGGAACGCACGAATGACGCCTCCCAATCTCAACGCCCTCTGGGCGGGCACCCTGATGGAGGCCCTGGTCTCCGCGGGCGTGGCGCATGTTTGCATCTCGCCCGGCTCGCGCTCGACTCCGCTCGCCAACGCCGCCTACGGTCATCCCGATCTCAAAACTTCCGTTCACCTCGACGAGCGCTCGGCGGCCTTCTTCGCCCTGGGCCTCGCCAAGGCCCAGGGAAAGCCCGTCGCCCTGGTCTGCACCTCCGGGACGGCGAGCGCCAATTACCATCCCGCCGTGATCGAGGCCTCGCTCTCGCGCGTGCCGCTTATCGTGCTCTCCGCGGATCGTCCCCCCGAGCTTCGCCAGGCAGGCGCCGCGCAGACCATCGACCAGCTTCAGCTCTTCGGAAACGCCGTCCGTTTCTTCCAGGACCTTCCCGTCCCCGAGCCCAAGCTGGCACTGCTCAGGACGCTCCAGACCATCGCGCGTCACGCCGTGACCCGGGCGATCGGCTACCCAGCAGGCCCGGTTCACTTGAACGTGCCGCTTCGCGATCCGCTCCCGCCGGTCTTGCAAGACTCCGGGCGCATGGCCGAACTCGCCGCCATGCTTCGCGAGGAAGCGGCTGCCTGCCCGGATTTTCCGGTGGCGCCTTCCATCCCCATGCCCGGTAGCACCGTCTTGCTGCAACTGGCCGATGCGCTCGCCAAGAGTCAGCGGCCGCTGATCGTCGCCGGCCCTCAAGCCGTTCGGCCCGCGGAAGTCTTTGCCGTCATTCGCTTCGCCGAGCGTTTCGGGGTTCCCATTCTTGCCGACATCGCGTCGGGCCTGCGCTTCCTGGAGAGCCCGATGGTCATGTCGGGGGCGGATGCCTTCTTGAAGGCCGAGGCGATCGCCGAAAAGAAACCCGACCTGGTCCTCCGGATTGGCGATCTTCCGACGTCCATGCCCGTCAACGAGTTCCTCGCGCGGCATCGGTCGCCGACTCTGGCCATCGGCCCCGAACGCCTGCGTCACGACCCGGAGGCCCTCGTCCATGCCGCCATCGAGGCGGAAGTGGGCTGGACCTTCGATCGCCTCCTTGACCTTCTTCCGCAGATGATGCCGGAGGTAGGCTGGACCCGTTCCTTCCAGGAGATGGAGGCCCTCACGGCCGAGGTCTTCGCGAATTCGGAACTCCCCCTCGAAGCCCATGCCAGCGTCTCGGCGCTGCGCGCCCTGCCGGCAGGCGGCTCGGTCTTCTTCTCCAACTCCATGCCCATCCGCTACGGCGAGACCTTCTGCCGTCAAGCCGCTCCCGGAGTGCGCGTCCATGTGAGCCGCGGAGCCAACGGAATCGACGGCATTCCCTCCACCGCCCTGGGCATCGCGACCGGTTCCGAGGGGCCGACCCTGCTCGTGACCGGGGACCTGGCCTTCCTGCATGATTTCGGCGGACTCGCCGCCGCCCGGAACGTTCGCCATCCGGTCGTCATCCTGCTTCTCAACAACGACGGCGGAGGCATCTTCAACTTTCTCCCCATCTCGGGATTCCCGGAGGTCTTCGAACCCCTCTTCGGCACCCCCCATGGCCTGGATCTCAGTCTCGTCTCGCGTCTTTACGGCTGGCATCACGAGCGGAGCGAGGACGGTGCAGACATCCAGGCGACGGTCGAGCTGGCCTTCGCGCAGGGTGGCCTTCACGTGATCGAGGTGCGGACGGTTCGCGAGGACACCGTCCGGGACCATCGCGCCCTCATGGACCGGCTGGTCGAGTCCTTGGAGGCGCTCCCATGCTGAGCGAGACCTTGAAGATCGACGGCCGCACCTGGCATGTCCATCACCGGGGCGAGGCCTCGGCTCCCGCGCTGCTGCTGCTTCATGGCTTCACCGGTAGCGGGCGGAGCTGGCAGGAACTCGCAGAGATGCTTCCCGACTGGCGCATCATCGCGCCGGACCTGCCGGGACACGGCAAGACGGATCCGCCCGCGGGCGCCATGCCCGAGGTCGCCAGGGACCTCGTCGCCCTGCTCGATCGCCTGGGTGTCTCCAAGGCCCTGGTGATCGGCTACTCGATGGGTGGGCGGCTCGCCCTGCACCTCGCCGTTCATGCGCCCGAGCGCATTCTAGGTTTGGTGGTCATCGGAGCCAGCCCCGGCCTGCCGGATGAAGAAGCCCGCGCGGCCCGTCGCTCGGTCGATGAGCAACTCGCCCTTCGCATCGAGACGGATCTCGACGGTTTCGTCGGGGACTGGGAGGCCCTGCCGCTCTTCGGAACGCAACGGACCCAGTCTCCGGAAACCCGGGAGCGAATCCGCGAAACTCGCCGCTCTCACGATCCCCAGGCCCTCGCGGCGGCCTTGCGGCACATGGGAACCGGCGCGCAGCCTCCGCTGCACGACCGCCTCGGCGAACTTGCGATGCCCATGCTCTGGATCACCGGGGAGTACGACGCCAAGTTCCGGGCGATCGCCCAGTCCGTCGCCCCCCGTCTGCCATCCGCCCACTTCGCCATCGTTCCCTACGCTGGCCATGCGGTTCACGTCGATCGCCCCAGCGCGGTGGTGGCGCTTTTGGGGGCTTTCAGGAACGCGTACCCTGGCATCTCGCTCGCCTCTCCCTGACGATCCGGACAACTTACGGATGTGTCGCAGGTGCTGATTCCGAAACAAGGAGATTTCACAAGATGATGACTGATACGCTCGCTATCGCCTGGGCCAAGGTGAAGGAATTCGAGGACATCCGCTACGAAAAGGCCGAGGGGATCGCCAAGATCACCATCAACCGCCCCGAAGTGCGCAACGCCTTCCGTCCCCAGACCCTTTTCGAGCTATCCTGGGCCTTCACGGACGCCCGCGAGGACTCGGAGGTCGGCGTGATCATCCTGACGGGCGAAGGGCCACATGCCTTCTGCTCGGGTGGCGATCAGCGCATCCGCGGCGATAAGGGCTATGTCGGCAGCGACGGCGTTCCGCGCCTCAACGTGCTCGATCTTCAGAAGCAGATCCGCTCGCTGCCCAAGCCCGTCGTCGCCATGGTGGCGGGTTACGCCGTCGGCGGCGGCCACGTCCTTCACGTGGTCTGCGACCTGACCCTCGCCGCCGACAACGCTCGCTTCGGCCAGACCGGTCCCAAGGTCGGCTCCTTCGACGGCGGCTTCGGCGCGAGCTACCTGGCCTCGCTGGTCGGCCAGAAGAAGGCCCGCGAGATCTGGTACCTCTGCCGCCAGTACGATGCCCAGGAAGCCCTGGACATGGGTCTGGTGAACAAGGTCGTCCCCCTGGATCAGCTGGAGGCCGAAACGGTCCAGTGGTGCCGCGAGATGCTCCAGCACAGCCCCCTGGCTCTGCGCCTCCTGAAGTCGTCCTTCAACGCCGACCTCGACGGCCAGGCCGGCATCCAGGAGCTCGCCGGCAACGCCACCCTGCTCTACTACATGTCGGAAGAAGCCCAGGAAGGGAAGAAGGCCTACCTCGAGAAGCGTCAGCCGAACTTCTCGGACTTCCCCCGCCTGCCGTAGACCATGCAGACCGCCGTCGCTCCCCATCCCGTGAAGGTCTGGCTGCTGGCGTCGCGCCTGCGCACCTTGCCGGCCGCCGTCGCGCCGGTTATCGTGGGCACGGCGCTCGCCATCGCCCATGGAGTCTTCGCTTGGGGCCCCGCACTGGCCGCTCTGCTGGGAGCATGCTTGATTCAGGTGGGGACCAACTTCGCAAACGATTACTTCGACTTCAAGAGCGGGGCCGATACCGCCGAGCGTCTCGGCCCCCTCCGGGTCACGCAGTCGGGATTGGTCACGGCGTCCCAGATCAAGACGGCTACGGCGATCGCCTTCGCGCTCGCCACCCTCTGCGGCCTCTATCTGACCTGGGTGGGCGGATGGCCGATCGTCGCGATTGGCTTGCTGTCTATCCTGTCCGGGCTCGCCTATACCGGCGGCCCGTTTCCCCTGGGCTATAACGGCTTGGGAGACCTCTTCGTCTTCGTCTTCTTCGGACTCGTGGCCTTGACCGGGACTTACTACGTCCAGGCCCTCAGCCTCAGCCCGATAGCGGTGGCGGTGGCGGTCCCGGTGGGCCTGCTCTCGACCGCCATCATCGTGGTGAACAACCTTCGCGACATCGCTACCGACGTGGTGGCGGGCAAGCGAACGCTCGCCGTCATGTTCGGTCGCGGCTTCGCGCGTAACGAGTACCTGGTCCTCGTCGTCCTTGCCTACCTCGCGCCTCTCGCGCTGATCGGCGCGGGTTCGCTTTCCTGGGGGGCGGCCTTGCCGCTCCTGACCCTCCCGATGGCCGTTCCCCTCGTCCGTAAGGTCTTCACGGTGCAGGGGCCCGCCCTCAATGCCGTACTGGCCGGTACCGGCCAGTTGCTCCTGGCGTTCAGCGTCCTGCTCGCCGTGGGACTGCTGCTTTGAGAATCCGGGCCGTCCCCTACGAGGTCCCTTACCGGCGGCCCATTCAGACGGCCCACGGCGAGCTTCTCACCCGCAAGGGGTACTGGGTTCTCGCCGAAGACGACTCCGGGCATGTCGGCCTGGGCGAGGTCGCTCCGCTCCCTGCCTGGGGTACCGAGACCTTCGAGGCCGCCGGTGCGGCCCTGTCCGCCCTGTCGTTCGACCTCGCGTCGGTCGAGACCCAGGACCCCCAAGCCTGGCTCGGCGCCGCGGGACTGTCTCGCGAGTCGACTCCCGCCACGGCGGCCGGCGTGGAACTCGCATGCCTGGACCTCCTGGCCCGGCGCCGAGGCCTGTCCCTGGCATCCCTGCTCGCGCAAAAGCCATCGGGAACGGGAGTTCCGCTCGAGAGGGTCCCCCTCAACGCGCTTCTGACCTCCCGCGAGCCTGACGAACTGGTCGCCGAAGCGCGCCGCCGCCTCGCCGAAGGCTATAAAACCCTCAAGCTCAAGGTCGGAGTCGGGGCGATCGCCCGAGACGTCTCCCGCGTCAGAGCCCTGCGAGAGGCCGTGGGCCCCGACGTGGGCCTCCGCGCCGATGCCAACGCCGCCTGGGACCGCGACGACGCCGTGAAGGCGATCAGACAACTCCGGCCGTTCGACTTGCAATACCTCGAACAGCCCGTCGCGAGCGCGAACGACCTGGCCTTTCTTCGCGATCGGGCCTGCATCCCCATCGCTGCCGACGAGTCGGCCCAGGACCCGGTCGCCGTTCGCCGGTTGCTCGCCGAGCATGCCGTCGATTGGCTCATCCTCAAGCCCATGGCTCTCGGTGGCTTGGTCTACACGGCTCAACTCGCGCGGGAGGCTCAGAGGGCCGGGATCGGCTTGACGCTGACCTCGGTCCTGGACCGGGGCATCGGCACCGCCGGCGCGCTTCACCTGGCGGCAGCCCTGGGAGTGGAGACGGCTTGCGGGCTCTCGAACACCCACATGGCTGCGGAGCACTTCGTCGGTCACCTGCCCGAACAGGGCGAACTCACCGTCGCGGGCCCCGGCCACGCTGTGCTACTGGCGCCGTTCACCTTCGACGACCGAGGTCGAAGGTGAATCCCCCCGAGCCCCTTTCCCCCCCGACGCTGCTGGCCGCCGAGCGGCAGCCGGATCATCCCGCCTTGATCTGGCGCGGGGAGGCCTGGAGCTACCGCCGCTTCGAGGAACGCATCCAGCAAGCCGCCAAGCGCTTGGTCAGCCTGGGCCTCGGAAAGGAAGCCCGAGTCGGCCTTTGGGCGCCTAATTCACCCGACTGGGCGGTGCTGACGCACGCCATCCTGCGCGTAGGGGCCGTCTTGCTCCCGCTCAACACGCGCCTGACCGATCACGAATTCATCTTCCAGGCATCCGGCGTCACGGCCCTCCTGGGGGATCCCGCAAGAGCCGTTCGCGCGCGAAGCATCCTGCCTGCCGAAATTCCCGTCTTCTTGCTCGATTATCCCATGCTCGGCCCTTCGGCGTCCGCCGCCCGGGTTGCCGGCCCTCCTGTAACCGATTCTCTCGAACCCGGCCCCGCCCCCCGCGACATCCCCGAGTTCTGGCGGGTGGCCCCCGCTTCGAGCCCGCTGCCCGAAGCGTTGGATCCCGATGCCGAGCAGGCCATCCTCTTCACGTCGGGGACCAGCGGAAAGCCCAAGGGGGCCGTGTTGACCTGGGGCAATCAGCTCGCGAGCGCCGAGGCTTCCGCGAGCTTACTTCCCCTCACGCCTGCCGACCGGTGGCTGGATTGCATGCCCCTGTTCCACGTGGGCGGCCTGAACATCCTCTTCCGGTGCGCGCTCGCAGGCGCGACGGTCATCCTTCACGAACGCTTCGATGCCGCGGAGGTCAACCTCGCCTGCGATCGGGACGGCGCAACCGTGGTCTCGCTCGTGGCCGCGACCCTGAGCCGAACGCTGGATGCTCGGACGACTCCGCTGCCGCAAAGCGTCCGAGCCGTCTTGATAGGCGGCGGTCCGGTCCCCCCCGACCTGATCGAGCGCTGTCCCCAGGCCCTTCCCACCTTCGGCATGACCGAGACCTGCTCGGGAGTGACCCTGGTCGCTCCCGGGGCGTCCGACGCGGACCGGGCCACCGCAGGCCGCCCCCTGGCTCGCGTGGAGCTTCAGATCCGGGGGGAGGCAGGTGAGCTTCTGCCCGCAGGCTCGCCCGGAATGCTGGCCGTGAGGGGACCCATGGTCATGCGTGGTTACCTGGACACCGAGGCGACGGACAGGGCCTTGCCGGATGGCTGGCTCCAGACCGGCGACTTCGGCATGCTCGACGCGGAGGGGCGGCTTACCGTCTTGACGCGGCGCGACGACCTGATCGTTTCGGGAGGCGAGAACGTCTACCCCGCGGAGATCGAAGCCGCGCTGAGGGCCCACCCCGCCGTTCGCGAGGCCGCCGTCGTGGCCATCCCCCACCCGCGCTGGGGCCAAGCCCCGCTGGCCTTCGTGGTCTCTCGGCAAGCCATCGAGGAACGAGAACTGCGGGCTTTTCTGGCCGGACACCTGGCGCGCTACAAGCTGCCGGCGAGCTTTCACTACATCGAGGCATTGCCTCAGCTCTCGAACGGCAAGATCGACAGGCGATCGCTCGAGGCCCTCGCGCTTCATCACTCGTAGTGCTGCGGCGGGGCCTCTTATAGTACAATGGTTCGGTTGTTCCGCAGCTTCTGCGGCGTCCATCCCGCGATCGCTCGCGCCTGCGAGCCTTGCTCTCCTGTTGAGGCTCCATCGACCATGTCCCCGCGCACACACAAATCTCCCGCCTATTCGGATATCAATCTTTCCAACTGGAAGGACTATCCCGACATCATGACGGACAGCCTCTGGCAGTTTCCGTCCCGCGACAGGTCCGGGACGCATGTCGGGGATTACCACGGCAACTTCATCCCCCAGGTGGCCCAGCAGATCTTGCTGCGCTACTCCAAGGCGGGCGATGTGGTGCTGGATATGTTCCTCGGGATGGGAACGAGCATGATCGAGTGCCGGCGACTCGGCCGCAACGGCATCGGGATCGAGTTGCTGCCTGAAATTGCAGAGCGTTCGAACGCCCGCATCGAGGCCACCGAGAACCCTCACGACGTGCGAACGGTCGTGGTGAACGGTAGCTCTGCCGACGCCGAGACCCACCGGAAGGTCCGCACGGCGCTGCAAGGCTTCAGCCGGGCCGAGGCGGATCTGGTCTTCCTGCATCCGCCTTACTCGGATATCATCCGCTTCTCCAACGGCGAGAATCCCGACGACCTTTCCACCGTCGAATCCGACGAAGAGTTCGTGGAACGCTTCGGCGAGGTGGCGCGGGCCAGCTTCGACCTGCTCGCCCCGGGGCGCTTCATGGCGCTCGTGATCGGGGACAAGTACGCCAAGGGAGAGTGGGTGCCGCTGGGCTTCCAGTGCATGCAGGAATGCACGCAGGCGGGCTACTTGCTCAAGAGCATCGTGGTCAAGGACATCAACGGCAACGAGCGGGGCAAGGGCAAGAACGCCAATCTCTGGAAGTACCGCGCCCTGAAGGATGGTTACTACGTCTTCAAGCACGAGTACGTGATGCTCTTCCAGAAGCCCCAACTCAAAGCGAAGGCCCGCCGTTAGGCGGGCCTTCGGCTTAGACGGGTTCCGGGGTGAAGGTGACCGAGTAGCCTCCCTCGCGACCGACGGCTTCGCTCAGGGCAAATCCCCAGTCCGATTCGCCGGGCTTGACCTCGATTTCACGAAGCTTGAGCTTCATGGCGGCTCCTTGGCCCTCCATGGTCTCCGCGCGCAAGGGCAGGGATGGCTTGGTGCGCAGGGTTTCCACCAGAGCTTGGACCTGGGGATCGGAGGTGGGGGCGACGTCGATGCGATCGCCCTCGACGCTTACCTGGCCGGCGATTTCCGGCATGAAATCGGTGCTGGCGTCCAGTTTCCAGAGGTAAAAGGTCATGTTGCTCATTAGCTGAAGACTCCCGCCGCGACGCCGTCGCCGGTGGCGAAGGCATGGGCTTCGATAGATTGGGTGCGATAGGCTTCATACCCGTCTTTGGGTTGGGCGTATTCGAAGAAGTTGTCGTGCCAGGCGAGTGCCGTGGCGGCCAGCGGGTCGGCCGGATCCATCCGTCCCTGCTTCGCTTCGACTCCCTTTTCCCACTGGTAGGCATGGGCCTGTTCGTGGGTCAGGGTGTTCACGAACTGCCGGAGATCGGTCAGGGTGTCCGGGGAGAGGTGGACCTTGTCCTCGGTCGGGTGATAGTACCCCATGGCGGGTTTCTTCAGGAAGGCGTCGACCTGGATGGGCGCCGGCTCGAAGCCGTAGAGGGCGCCTTCCAGTGCGGCGATGCGGTTGCCGGCGGCGAGCTTGACGTCGGCGGGAAGCTTTTCCCAGCCGGAGAAGGCGCTTTGAAGGGCGGCGTCGCTGCGAATGCTCTTGATCAGGTCCGCTCGGTTGACCAGATCGTTTTGGCGCCAGCTCGAACTCCGGGGCCGCTCGGGCAGCGCCGGCAAGGCGCCGAGCAACTGGCTCTTGAGAGTTGCGAGGCGTTGGGCCTCGGGATCGGGCGGAGCGATCGTGCTGGATCCACCCGAGCCGCCCACCCAGCTCAGGCCGAGTCCGTTGGTGGCGGGGGCCGTCGGTCGGCTGGCGGTACTGCCCCCGGCGGGTTGGCCACCAGCCGAAACCGAGGACTTGCCACTTCCTTGCCATTCCATGCCGAGGCCTTGGCTGGTCGGCGCTGAGCCACCAGCCGGAGGTGATCCACCAGCCGGCGGTGAAGAGCCCGTTGGACGACTGCTTGCGCTTCCGCCCTGCCATTCGAGTCCCAGGCCTCCCGCGGATGCGGAGCCGCCTGAGGGCGCGCCTCCTGTCTTGGGACCGGCCTGGGGAGCTGGCGTCTTGCTGGTCGTGGCCCACTCCATGCCCAGGCCGCTCGCCGTGCCTGCGGATCCCGCTGCCGGCTTGCTGCCGGCCCAATCGAGAAGCAACGCTTGGCCCCCACTCACCGAGGATTGATCGGCTGGGGCTTGTGCCGAGGCGCTGGAAGCAGCTGTCGGAGTTTCGGTCGGGGCGGAAGGAGGCGCCGCATCACCGCGAGGGCGTGCGTTTGGCGTTTGGCTCACCCAGGAAAGACCCAGTGGTCCCGTTGTCATGCCTGTCCTCCTTCGCAAGGGGTACCCCGGGGGCTCCCTAGTTTCCTCGTTCCCTGGTCGAGGGAAAACTTAACGACCCGTGCGTCGTCCCGCTAGAGATCATCCAGTCCCAAGTCCGTCCCCTTGCTGCCTTTGAGACCGTTCAGCAGGTTGGCCATGTCGATGATCTCGGCATCGGCCGGCACGGTGAAGAGGGAGGCCTGGACTCCCCCGCGCGAGACGTTCAGGTACCTCACCACGGTTTCTCCGCTGGCGGGAACTCGGACGATCGACTTGAACGGCAGGCCCCCCGAGAGGTAGTTCGTGGAGATCGTGCCATCGTCGGAGGTTGACTGGTAGACCTCGCAGTTGCGGCCCTCGAGGGTCTGGTTCGCCAGCTTCTTGAGGGCATGGTGGGTCGTGGGGTTGAGTCCCATGGTTCCCAGGGAGGAAAGGCTGAGGCGAAGCCAGCTGCGATCGCCCTGAAACATGTACGCCGCCCCTTCGTCCATGCGGATGATGGCGGTCATTCCAGCTTCGCCCCGCGACTCCAGACGAACGCGCTGGGGCATGTAGGAAATCCGGAACGTGGTGGGGGTCGGCATGGCGCGGGACGTGATCGAGATGTCGGCCGTGAACGGCGGGGCGTTCTCGAGGCCGGGCAGGACGGCCGGCAGGCCGGTTCCCCCGAAGGCCTGGGCGGGCGCGGCGGCCGTCAACCAGAGCGCCATGAGGGTTCCAGCGAATCGCTTCAACATCGGCATCTTCTCCAAATCGGGGAGCAAACGTTTCCTTGTCTCCTATACCCAGGCGGCCACCCGGTCTCGAGGATGGTATTCGGGGCATTCGGAAAGCTATAATGGGGAAATCAGATAGTCGGGAGGAGAACCGTGACCCATAGTCTTGCCGAGGCCGCGAAGCAACTCGGCGTATCCACCTCGCTGATCCGTCGGTACGAAAAGGAGTTCGAGCTGAACTTCGCCCGCACGGAGCAAGGCCGCTGCCTGCTCACGGAGCAGGATTTTTCCAATCTTCGGATCATTCGCTCCTTCCGCGAGCAAGGCATGCCGATCGAGGCCATCAAGGATCAGCTGCGTCCCCGGGAAGGCGTCGAGCTGGTTTCCACCGAGACCAGCGTCATCGGCCCGGAGATCCGCGAGGTGCTCACCGCTCTGGTCCGGCGCCAGGACGAGCTTGAAAAGGTTGTCGCGGTCCAGCAGACCCAGATCGAGTCTCTGATTGGCGAGAACCAGAAGCTCTTGACCACCCATGAACGGTTCGGTGGGCTGCTTGCCCAGCCACCGGCTTCTTCCGAACAGCTCGATGCGCTGCATGAACGCCTCACGGGCCTGGAAACTCAGGCACAGAGTGCCCTCACCGAGGCGAGTAAGGACGAGGTGATCCGCCGACTGCAGCGCCGCTTGCTCGAGCTCGAAGGAACGATCGCCGCTCAGATGGACCGTCCGGATCCCGAGGGGGGAATGCTCGATGAGCTGGCATCCGCCATTCAGGTTCTCGCGAGCCAGCAACGCAAGCAATGGTGGGAGTTCTGGAAGTAGCAGGAACTTACGCGGGATTTAACGCATCTTCGCGTCGCAAGCTCGGATAAGACTCGTGATCCCCCTCTCGACGGAGCCGCTGTCATGACCCGCATCAACGGACAATCGCAAATTCATGACATGTTCGTCCGATCCAGTCGCCAAGCGCAGGATCCGGAGGGCGACGCGATCGCCGAGCCGTCCGAGCAGCCGGCCACCGATCAGACCTCGGATGCGCTCAAGTCGAGCGTCGCCAACAAGACGGACGTCTTTGTCGGCAGGATGGTGGGCGGAACGACCCTTTCCACCGCCTTCGCAAGCGGCGACGCCACCGGTGCCGCCCTCGAGGCCGTCATGGTGGCCTCCAAGACCATGACCAAAAATCCGGTGATGGCCGACAACCTCGCCAAGAGCGCCTCCATGGTCTCCGGCGCCGTCGCGGCCGCCAACGGGGACCACTTCTCCGCCGCCATGACCGCCAAGTCGCTCCTCGAGAACTCTCCGAGACTTTCGAAGCTCAGCGTCATGGCGGATGCCGTCATGATCGTCACCGGCGACCAGAAGCTCGAAGCTGCCATTCAAGACGTGAAGAACGAGGCCAGGATCGTGGTTTCCCCCTCCGCCACCACGGGCGATCGCTGGGCGTCTGGTCTCAAGCTCGCCCAGCACACCGAGAACGGCGTCATCCTCTCGCAGCAACTGGCGGGCGCCTCGCGCGGCATCCTCGGCTGGTTGGGCAAGTTGCCCGCCTTCAAGGGCCTGATAGACGGCCTGCGCCGATTCGGCAGCACTCTCTCCGCGGGGCCGCTCGGCACCGTGGCTCGCAAGCTCGGCAAGCTGTTGCCCTTCCTCAACTTGGCCGCCCTCGCCAACTCGGTCCGCATCGCCATCGACATCTGGCGCGACCCCCGCAGCTCCAAGACCTCCAAGATCCTGGTCGTGGGATCCGTCGCCAGCGGCGCGGTCCTCTTCGGAGCTTCCATCGCCACCGGGGGAGCCGCTCTGATTCCCGCGGCGGCCGCCTTCGGGGTCGCCTCGGAACTCGGCCTGATGGCTACCCGCAAGCGCGACCTGAATGAAGCCAACACCGACCGCCAGATGGCGAGCTACTTCGCCAACCCCGCCAAGGGCGCCATGGCCCTGGGTGGCGCCGTCATCGGCACCGGCAAGGCCATTGCCCTGGGCGTGCAGAATATCATCCGGCAACTCGGCGACAAGCTCTCGGGCCGCTCGGCCGCCCCCGAAGCGAAGACCGCCCCGAGCGGCAGGCTCGGAGCGGTTCCCAAGGTGAACTAGCGAACGGTTGAATCAGACGGAGCAGGATTCATCCTGGCAGGCTTGACCACCGGCCTCGGGAGGCATCGCCGCGATCTCGCTGGCCACCTGCTCGAGGATCGACAGGAACGTCTCTACCTCCTGCGCTCCGGATATCTTCCATTTTCCCTCGAAGACGAAGGTGGGAACCCCCGTGATGCCGACCGATCGTCCTTCCGCGATTTCCATGCTCACGGCCGTCGCGCCCTCGTCCGATGCCAGGTAGTCTCCGACCTGCCGAGCATCCAGCCCGATTCCGGTCGCCAGCGCCGCGAGCTTTTGCGGATCCGCCAGGTTCTCCCCGTGGGTGAACTGCGCGGCGAAGAGCACCCCGAGTAGCCGCTGTTTGAGGGAGGCGCCGCCGACCTGATCGGCCAGACGGAGCAGCCGATGCGCGTCGAAGGTGTTCGCCATCAGGGCCTTGTCGGTGTGGAAGTCGAGGCCTTCCTTGGCGGCGATCTCCGTGACGTTCTGGGCCATTTGCTTGAAACCGGGACCGAAACGGGCCATCAGGTACGCGTCATGCGGTATCGCTTGCTCGGGATCGGTCGAAAGGTCGGGATTGAGCTGGTACGCCTTGTAGACGACCTCGACCTCGTCGCGCTTCGGGAAGGCCGCGAGGGCCTTATCGAAGCGCGTCTTCCCGATGTAGCACCAGGGGCAGGCGATATCGGAGTAAATTTCGACTTTCAATGCTTCACCTTAATTCTTTTTCATTCTTTCCATGCGGGGTTCGACATCGGGGCGGGGTTCGAGATCGGGTCGGTAGAAACCCCATGCTAAAGCGATGCCACACGCTCATCCAGGCCAAACCCGTCGGTCAAAAGAACCAGCGGGCGTAGATTCCCACGCCCGTGGGCGCCATGCCGAACTCGGAACCGAGCGTGACGTTTTCCCCCTCCACCCGAGGTGGCGCTCCCATCCCTATCCAGCCATACACGCCCAGGTCGGAGTTGTCGCTGATGCTGAAGGCCAGGCGGGGCTGCCACAGGGTCGAACCGTCCACCACGTTCAGTATCCCCGCGAGTGAGCCATTGATCAAGGGATGCAATTGCCGTGAGGCCGTGAGCACCCCGTAGCCGGCCGATCCCAGAAAGGCCCAGCTCTCCTTGTAGGGAGCGTCGGTGTAGACCGAGGCGAGATCGGAGGGGCGGCGCGCTCCGAAGTCCTGGTACAGCAGGGCCGCCCCCCCGCGGGTCTCGAAGGGCAAGTTGAAGTCGGCTCCGACGACGCCCGAGAATGCGGCCCGGCTCCAGCCCGCGCGGACTTTTTCGATAGCGGGTCGGCGCTGGAAGAGGGCGACTTCCCCCCAAACTCCGGCCGGACCGAGCTCTCCTTCCCAGCCCAGGCCGCCGAAACCCCGGTTTCGGAAGCGTCCGCCCAGCAATTCGACGTCCATGCCGGCCAGGGAGGTTCGCAGTCGTGCGAGGGAGCCGCCCTGATTCCAGGGATCGTCTCCGGCCAGGATCACCTCGGCCTCGCCGGTGTCTCCCAGCGCGGTGCGGGCGCGCAGGGCATCGATGCCGGGCTTGTACGAGGCATCCAAGGCGCCGGGAGCGAAGGCTGAGAGCACGTCCAGGACTCCCACGAAGTGGCTGGTCCCCAGACTCACCGGCTGTCGTCCGAGGTCGAAGTCGACAGCTCCCACGCTCCACGTCACGTCGAGCCGCTCCACCTTGGCTCGGGTGGTCGCGGTCGAGGAACCGCCCTGGTCCCATGTGAGGTCCAGGATCTCGTAGGGGCTGGCTTGCGAGGGGGCGCCACCTCCGATGAGCCCGAGCCCTCCGGATCCCGCGGAGCTGAAGCCCGTCTGGACCTCCACGGCTCCATTTATTCGGGTCTCGCCCCAAGGCAGATCGGGCCATGAATGCCCCAGCCAGGCCCTCATGCGGGTTTCGGCCATTCCCGGGTTGCCTTCGGGCAGGGGGACTCCCGCGGGTCGGTTGGGCCAGCCGACCGTGAGGGCGTTCTGCCTCAGGGCGGCCCCCGTTTCGGTTTCGGCCATGGCGCTTGGCGTCCAGGCTGCCGCTATCCCCGGAACGATCGTGGCTGCGAGCAGACCCGCCTTAAACCTGCTTGCGATCATCGGACTGTACCTTGCCGTCGCGAATCCGGATGACGCGATCCGCGATCGCGATCACGGCGGGGTCGTGCGAGCTGAAGAGGAAGGTGATGCCTCGTTCCTGGTTCAGGCGCTTCATCATCGCCAGCAGGGATGCCGCCGTTTCGGAGTCCAGATTGGCGGTCGGCTCGTCGGCGAGCACGATGGCGGGGTTCCCCACGATGGCTCGCGCCACGGCGACGCGTTGCTGTTGTCCGCCGCTCAGCTGAGTCGGGAACCGCTTGGCCATGGCCGCGAGGCCCAGTTCATCGAGGATCGGCATGATGCGGTTCTTGTGTTCTCGTTCGGGGACTCGCTGGGCCTGCAGGACGAACTGGACGTTCTCGTAGACGGTGAGCACGGGAATCAGGTTGTACGCCTGGAAGACGAAGCCGATCCGGTGCAAGCGAAGTTCCGCCAGTTCGTCGTCCGACTTGTCTCCGGTGGAGAGGTTGTCGATGGTGAGGGTGCCCTCGTCCGGGCGATCGAGGCCGCCGATCAGGTTCAGGAGAGTCGTCTTTCCGCTCCCGGAGGTTCCCGCCAGGGAAGCGAACTCGCTTGGGGCCAGCGTCAGGTCGATGCCGTCGACCGCGCGGACGATGCTGTCGGCTTCCCGGTAGAACTTTTTGACCCCGGTCAGTTGGATTGCATGCATATTAATAAGTCCTCATCGCGTCGGCGGGGCGGATCTTGAGGGCCCGCCGCGCCGGGTAGAGCGAAGCCAATACCGAGAGCACGAGCATGCCCGCGCAGAGCCCGAACGTGAGCGGCCAATCCCATCCGGTTCGGATGATGGGATCGATCGCGATGCCCCCGATGTCCATGTCCTTGTAGGCCGCCGAGAGGTCGATTCCGGTGGTGGAGGTGTGAATACCGAGCAGCAGAGCCCCTCCCGCCCCGACACCCGAGCCTATCAGGCCCAGCACCAGGGCTTCGACGAGGATCATGAGGCGGATGGCGTGCTTGCCGACGCCGATGGCGCGGATCACCCCGAACTCGCGGGTCCGCTCCATGACGCTCATGAGCATGGTGTTGAGGGTGCCGATGGCGACCAGGCCGAAGAGGATGAAGACGATCGCCTTCTGCTTGGCGTTGCCGATCTCGATGAGGGTCGAGAGGCTCGGCATGGCTTTTTGCCAGGGATAGGCCCGCGTCGCTCCCTCGGCGGACGCGATGGCGCTGAGGCGCGGCAGGGCCGCTTGAACTCCTTCAGGGCCTCTGAGGATGACGGCGACCTCGTGGGCGCTGCCCTCTCGCCCGATCAACCGGGCCAAGGCCTCGCGAGGGATCACGACCGTTCCGGCGTCGATGGCCTTCACGTTGGTGCGGATGATACCCGACACCTTGAACAGCTGGCTGGCTATCTCTCCGTTGGCGTCTTGCGCCATCCAGACGACTTTTTTGCCGACCTTGACCTTTAGTTCCTTGGCGAGGGTCGCCCCGATCAGGATGCCGTTATGCCCGGTCGGGAGACTGCCCTCGACGAGGCTCTTCGAATCGAGGAGGGGGTTGTGTCCGGCTTCGCGCTCGAAGTCGAGACCCATCGCTCCGGCCGCCCGGCTGTCTCGGCTGGAGCGCAGCAGGCCCGGCACGTGGAGCCGGGGATAGACCGCGACGACGTCGGGATCCTGTTCGAGCGGGCCGATGAGGGCATCGGCGGGAACGGTGTCGGCGACCAGACGATCATCGAGGTAGCGCTCGTGGTAGAGGCCGATGTGGCCGGAGCCCGAGCTGACGCCGTTATCGATCATGCCGGTGTACATGCCGAGCGACATGTTGTTGAAGAAGACGGCCAGGAACATGCTGCCGGCGATGGCGGCGAGTTGGATGCCCGTGCGCCGCCGGTTGCGCCAGAGGTTGCGCCAGGCGATTCTGAACCAAAGCATTTGCTACACCTCCCTGAGGGCGTCGACCGGACGCAGGCGACCAAGCTTCCATGCGGGGAAGAACGAGATCAATCCCCCCAGGAGCATCATGAGGAGGACGGGCAGAACGATGGTGTCCCAGGTCGGCAGGGTCCGCATGGCGGTGCTCATGGTGGTCCCCGCCATGGAGACGGACTCCGAGGTTTGGGCCATGACGAGGGGATGCTCCACCATGTGAAGGCTCAGCAGGGCGCCTCCTAGGCCTCCGGCCAGGGCCGCGATCACGCTCATCATGGCCCCTTCCATCACGATCAGGCTCATGAGCCGGCGGGGCTTGAGTCCGATGGCGCCCATCACCGCAAATTCGCGCATGCGCTCGAGCTGGGCCATGTACATGGTGTTGACGGTCACGAGGATCACGGCGAAGTAGAAGATGATCGCGGTGAGGGCCTTGCTCACGCCCGACTTGTCGAGCATGTTGGCGATTTGCGGCAGGATGCGCTGCCATGGGGTGACCTCCATGCCCGCCACGGTTGCTTGCATGGACCGGGTCCACTCCCGGGCCTGGAAGGGGGATTGCAACTTCAACACCCACTCATGGATGCGTCCCTCCATGCCGAGCATGCGTTGCAGCGTCTTTCGGTCCACCAGCGCGAGGGAACCGTTCAGCATGACGTCACCGGAATCGAGCAATCCCGAGACCTGGAAGATCTCGGCCGCGACCGAGCCGTCCACCGACTGGCCCATGGCGACCACTTCGGACCCGACCTGGGCCCCGAGACGCTTGGCGAGGGTCGTGCCGAGCAGCATTCCCGTGGTTCCCGCACCCTCGATGACGGATCCCGAGGTGATGCGCTTGGAAAGCGAGCTGACGTGCTCTTCCTCTGCGGGGTCGACGCCCAGCAGCTCTGCCGGCTGGCTTTGAGCGTCATCCTCGTTTCCGGAGCTGAGGAGGGCGAAGCCTCGCACCCGGCCGGCGGCGCCGAGCACCTGTCGATCCGTTTTGACGGCGGCGGGCAGGGCGTCGTCAGCGAGATTGAGCGCGATGTCGCGCCCTTCGAGGTAGCTTGGGGCGGTGATCTTGGCGTGACCGTGGTAGAGGCCGGTCGCGCTGTGGATGGAGTCCACCATGGCCCCCGAGGTGAGGCCCATGGTCACGATCAGGAGCGCGGTCGCCGTGGCCATCGCGGACATCGTGAGCAAGGTGCGGCGCTTGTTGCGCCAGAGGTTGCGGAAGCTCAGCCGCATCATGAGGGACATGGTTATCTCCTCAACGAGCGAACCGAGAAGAAGCCGTCGGATAGCGGGCGATCGAATTCCAGCGTCTCGTAGACCATCTCGGTGTACTCACCCGGCTCGTCGGCCGGCACGTAGCGCATGCGCATGGGGATCGTGCGCCCCCCGACCTGGCGGACCTGATCGAACTCGAGGGTCCGGACGAGCTCCCCGTCCTCGTCGAAGTACCGGACGCTGATGGGAATCTGCCGTTCGAGATCGACGCGGTAGGCGATGCTGCCCCAGACGACCGCCGCATCGGGACGGGGGGTCGAGACGATGGTGGCTTCTTTGGCCGTCTCCTGCGCCACCTTGAAGGTGTAGAGCTCGTCGATCTTGTTCTCCTTGACGAGATCGTCGTTGGTCAGGTGGCTGCCCATCCAGCGATCGCCCATCAAGCTCGATGGAATCTTCATGAGGCGATCGATCTTGGGAAGGTAGTTCCACATCTCGTTGCCCACCTTGAGGGTGGCCATTCCGGCGTCCTTCTTGGGGCTGAGGATCTTGGAGAGCGACTTGTCGCGACCTTGGCCCCAGGATTCGAGCGTCATCTCACGGGTCCAGGATGCGGTTACCACCTTCATTCGGAAGGTGGAGTGGGAGGTTTTGCTCATGTACTGGGTTTCGATTTGACGGATGAGGGTCTTGGCGTCGGGACGCGCCCATGCGTCGAGCGGGGCGCTCGACGCAAAGCCCAGGGCGAGGAATCCTCCCAGGATCAGTTTGGCGTGGGGGAATTTCATTGGAGAGCCTCTCCTTTCGGGACGTGGAGCATGCGGCGCATCATGTCGAGCTGAGGCGCGGCATAGCCGTGGATGTCCTCGGGGCCCAGGCCCTCGAGGAACGAGATGTCTTCCAGGATCGGGCGGTTCATGATTGCGCTGACGGCCATGCCCAGGTCAATCAGCATTTCCAGCGGGAGGTCCGTTCGGACGGCCCCCTGGTCCTGTCCCATTTTTAGAAGGGTGCCCAGCAGGTCGCGAGCCTGTCGCATGAAGGCCGTGAAGCGGGCGGGAGCCCCGGGTTTGCTGGCCTGTAAGAGAAAGTCGCTGCTGAGACGCGTGAGATCGGGGTGGTGGATCGCGAAGGCGATCTTTTGCAGGCTGGCATTTTCCAGGTAGCCCCAGAAGTCCCGGGGGGGATCCTTCAGGACCTCGTCCAAGTCGAGCGCCGCGACGCAGCGGATCATCTCGTCCTGGGCGTCCTGGACCACCCGCACGAAGAGGTCGGCCTTGTCCTCGAAGTAGTAGTAGAGCGAGCCCTTGTTGATCCCCGCCGCCTGGATGATGCGGTTGATCGAGGCGCCCTCGTAGCCGTGCTGGAGGAACTCGGCGCGGGCCGTATCGAGGATCCTTCGTTGAACTTCGGGGTCCATGCGTTTGTATCGAGCGCTTGGCATCTGGGAGCCTTCCTGCGTGGGACCGGTGGTTTGACAGCCGGTTTGACCAGTGGTCAACGGCATGATGCTCGCTCCGAAGCCAGGAGTCAAGTAACCTTTCTTGACGGCCGGCTTGCGCATGGGAGCAAAGGCCCCGCACTTCAAGGTGCGGGGCCTTTGCTGGGGAATGGAACCGGGGCTTCTACGTGTAAGGTTAGAGGCCCTTGCGCCAGCGCAGAATCGGCTTGCGGGCCGCCGTCGTCTCGTCGACCCGCGCCACGGGGGTGGAATGCGGCGCCGAGACGACCAGTTCGGGCGTGGTCTCGACTTCCTTGGCGATCGCCCGCATCGCCACCACGAACGCGTCGAGCGTGTCCTTGCTCTCCGTCTCGGTAGGCTCGAGCATCATGGCCTCGTGCACGATCAGCGGGAAGTAGATCGTCGGCGCATGGTAGCCGTAGTCCAGGAGGCGCTTGGCCATGGCCAGCGTGTTGGCGCCCTGGGCTTTCTGGCGATCGCCCGAGATCACGAACTCGTGCATGCAGTGCTGCGCATGGGGCACCTCGAAGAGGTCCTGCAGGCGCGCCTTGAGGTAGTTGGCGTTGAGAACCGCGTCCTTGCTCGCCTGGGTGAGGCCGTCGCGGCCCATCGAGGCGATGTAGGCGTAGGCCCGTACCAGCACCCCGAAGTTGCCGAAATAGGCGCGAACCCGACCGATCGACTGGGGGCGGTCGAAGGAGAGGCGGTACTGCCCATCGACATAATCCACGGTGGGAGTCGGCAGGAAGGGCTCGAGGGCCTTCGAGACGCCCACCGGTCCGGAGCCCGGACCCCCGCCGCCGTGAGGGGTCGAGAAGGTCTTGTGGAGGTTCAGGTGGACCACGTCGAAGCCCATGTCGCCGGGGCGAACCGTGCCCATGATGGCGTTGGTGTTGGCTCCGTCGTAGTAGAGCAACCCGCCCGCCGCGTGAACCAGCCCGGCAATTTCGAGGATGTCCTCCTCGAAGAGGCCCAAGGTGTTGGGGTTGGTGAGCATGATGCCGGCGACGTCGGAGCTCAGGTTGGCCTTGAGCGAGTCGATATCGACCATGCCGCGGTCGTTGCTGCCGACGGTCACCACCTCGTAGCCGGCGAGTGCCGCGGTGGCGGGGTTGGTGCCGTGAGCCGAGTTGGGGACCAGCATCTTCGTTCGGTGACCCTCCGCGCGGCTCTCATGATAGGCGCGGATCAGGTGGATGCCGGTGAACTCGCCGTGGGCGCCCGCAGCGGGCTGCAGGGTGACGCGGTGCATGCCCGTGACGGAGGCGAGCCATTTCTCGAGCGTGTGCATGAGTTCGAGCGCGCCCTGGGTGGTCTCGTCGGGCTGGTAGGGATGCAGGTTGGCGAAGCCGTCCAGGCGGGCGGCCATCTCGTTGACCTTGGGGTTGTACTTCATGGTGCACGAGCCCAAGGGGTAGAACTGCGTATCGATGGAGTAGTTGAGCTGAGAGAGCCGGTTGAAGTGGCGCATGGCCTCCAACTCGGTGACCTGAGGCAACTCGGCGAGTTCCTTACGCAGCAGCTCCGAAGGCAGCAGCTCCGAAAGCGGCCGCTCCTCGACGCCTGATGCGGGCAGGGTGACGCCCCGGCGGCCTTCCACGCTCTTTTCGAAAATCAAGGCTTCCATGGTGGTCATCTCCTCTAAGCGCGGGTCGCCGACTGGCGCTCGGCGGAAGGCGGCACGCTCGCAAAAGCCTCCAGGGCCTGGGCGTAGCGTTCCAGCTCTGCGGGCGCGTTGATCTCGGTGACCGAGACCAGCAGGCAATCCGAAAGCTCGGGGTACCAGCGGCCGAGGGCCACTCCACCCAGGATTCCCTGCGCCTTGAGGCGCTCCAGCAGGTCTGCTACCGGCAAGGGGCTCTTCACGACGAACTCGTTGAAGTGGGGGCCGTAGGGGACCTGGAAACCGGGAATCTTGGCGATCGCCCGAGCAAGCGCATGCGCCCGCTGCAAGCTCGTATGCGCCACTTCGTACAGCCCGCGCTTGCCGACCACCGTCATGTAAACCGTGGCCGCCAGGGCATTGAGCGCCTGGTTGGTGCAGATGTTGCTCGTGGCCTTCTCGCGGCGGATATGCTGCTCGCGGGTCTGAAGCGTCAGCGTGAAGACGCGCTGGCCCTTGGCATCGATGGTCTGCCCCACGATTCGGCCGGGCAACTGGCGGATGAACTGGTCGCGACACGCCATGAAGCCGACGAAGGGCCCGCCGAACGACACGGGGTTGCCCAGCTGATGGGCCTCGCCGATGACGATGTCCGCGCCGTAACGGCCCGGAGCCTCCAGGATCCCGAGCGAGATCGGGTCGGCCACGACGACGAGCAGCCCGCCCGACGCGTGAATCAGTTCCCCGATCGCATGCGCCTCTTCGAGCGTGCCCAGGAAGTTGGGCATCTGGAGAATGACGCAGGCCGTCTGGGTATCGATGAGACTCGCGAGGGTGGCGAGATCGATCTTGCCGTCCTTCCGGGGAGCGGTGACCACCTCGATGCCAGGGCCCTTGGCATAGGTCGCCAGCACTTCGCGGTACTCGGGATGAACCGTGGAGGCCACGATCACCTTCTCGCGCTTGGTCACCCGGCACGCCATGAAGGCGGCCTCGGGGGTGGCCGTGGAGCCGTCATACATCGAGGCGTTGGCCACGTCCATGCCGGTGAGCTCGCAGATCATGGTCTGAAACTCGAAGATGGCCTGGAGCGTACCTTGACTGACCTCGGGCTGATACGGAGTATAGGCGGTCAGGAACTCCGAGCGGTGGAGGATCCAGTCCACCGCCGCCGGCAGGAAGCGCCGGTAACTGCCTGCCCCGAGAAACGACGCGAACTGCGAGGTCGAGAGGTTCTTGGCAGCCAGGGCGGATACGTGCTCCTGGACTTCCCACTCGCTCCGGCCTTCGGGAATTTCCAGCTGGAAGTTCCGGAGCGAAGCGGGGACAGCGTGGTAGAGCGCGTCACTATCGGGAACCCCGATCGCCTGGAACATCTCCAGGCGATCGGCGTCGGTATGGGGCAGGTAGTTGAAGTTCATGTTGGTTACCTCGGGGGCAAATCCTGGGAAGGACTAGGAGCCGACCAGCTCTTCGTACTGCCTGGCGTCGAGAATCTCGGAGGCCTCCGAGGGGTTGCTGGGGGCGATCTTGATGATCCAGCCTTCGCCGAAGGGATCGTCGTTGATGAGCGAGGCCTCGTCGTTGAGGCGATCGTTGACCGCGATCACCTTGCCGGAAAGCGGAACGTAAAGGTCGGAGACGGCCTTGACCGACTCGACCACTCCGAACGACTCGCCCTTGGCGAGTTCGCGGCCGACCTCGGGAAGCTCCACGAAGACCACATCCCCCATCTGCTGGGCGGCGTACTCCGTGATGCCGACGGTGGCCTCGTCACCCGCGATCCGGGCGTACTCGTGGGACTTGGCGTACTTCAGATCCTGGGGAATCATGCTGCGGTTTTCCTCCAAATGCTGTTGTAGAACGGGGTTCGATCGGGGACTACTTGGAACGGCGGTAGAAGGCGGTCTTCACGACCTCGGCTGGGAAGCGCTTGCCGCGGATCTCCACGTCGACCGTGTCTCCGGCCTTGACCATGGCGGTATCAACGAAGGCCGTGGCCACGGGGTAGCCCAGGGTCGGGGACGGGGCGCCGCTGGCGACCTTGCCCACTTGCGTCTCTCCGGCGAAGACCAGGTAACCCTCGCGGGCGATCTGCTTGCCGAGCAGCTTCAGACCGACCAGCTTCTTGCGGGTGCCTTCGGCCTTGTGGCGTTCGATGACCTCGCGGCCCAGGAAATCCGCCTGGCTCTTGACGGTCCACGCGAGCGCGGACTCGACCGGACTGGTCTCGTCGTCGAGCTCATGGCCATAGAGCGGCAGGCCCGCCTCCAGGCGCAGGGTATCGCGAGCGCCGAGACCACAGGGCTGAATTCCGACAGTTTTTCCGGCCTCCAGGAGGCCGTTCCAGACCTTTTCGGCCTGATCGTTGGGCATGTACAACTCGAAGCCGTCCTCGCCGGTGTAGCCGGTGCGCGAAGCGGTCATCGATACGCCCAGGACTTCGCCGTCGGCGACGCCGAAGAAGGGAAGGGCGGAGATCTCGGGAGTGGCGAGCGTTCGCATGAGGGCGTCGGCCCGAGGGCCCTGCACGGCGATCATGGCGGTTTCCGCCGAGAGGTTCCGAAGTTCGAGGTCGGCCGGCAGGTGTTCGTTGAGCCAGGCCCAGTCCTTGTCGATGTTGGAGGCGTTCACCACCACCAGGTAGCGGTCCGCCTGCCGGCAGATGATGGTGTCATCCACCACTCCGCCATCGGGGCGGGTGAACTGGGTGTAAAGGCACTTGCCGACGGGAAGGTTGAGGATATCGCCGGGAACCATCCTGGCGAGGAAGCGGGCGGATCCGTCTCCGCGCAGCGTGAACTCGCCCATGTGGGAGACGTCGAAGATGCCGACCGCTTGACGGACGGCCTGGTGCTCGTCGAGGATGCCCGCGTACTGAACCGGCATCTCCCAGCCCCCGAAGGGGACCATGCGGGCCTTCAGCGCGACGTGCTGGGCGTGTAGGGGGGTAAACTTGAGCTCTGCGGCTTCGAGGGTATTCGCCATTGAATCACCGTATCCTTGAATTACCGGAAACACCGGGACTTCCCATGGGCAGCGGGAGTCATTATACCGTAATCGGCTCTTCACCGCCCTGCCCCGAAGCCTTCAACACCCTGTCTCGCATGGCGTCCCAGCCGCGACCCGAGGGAGGATCGAGTAGCAGGATGACATCGGGACTTTCCAGATCCAGCGCCCGCACGGCCCGGTAGAATTCGGCCGCATAGCCGTCCGGATCCCCCGGAAGCGTGCTCATCACGATCCCGTCTCCCGCGATCTCCAGCGGAAGATGGCTCATCACGGCGATTCGGAGGCCTCGGTCCAGCAGGCGAAGGGCTTCGCGAATGAGTTCCGGCGGTTCGGCGATGCGGCGCAGGGGGGCCTTGGGGGCGTAGTGGCGGTAGCGCGTGCCGGGCGATGCCTTTCCGTGATCGGCGCCGTAGTCGATGCGGGGGTCGATTTCACGGAGCTGGTCGAGGCTGATTCCGCCGGGTCGCAGGATCAGCGGCGGATCGGTGAGGAGCGAGAGGACGGTGGACTCGATGCCGACGGTGGCGCTTCCGCCATCGAGCACGAGGTCGATTCTTCCGTTCATGTCGGCAAGGACGTGAGCGGCATCGGTCGGGGACGGTCGGGTCGAACGGTTCGCGCTGGGAGCCGCGAGGGGCATTCCGGCGGCGGAAATGAGGGCCAGGGCCACGGGATGGGCGGGCATGCGCAGGGCGACGGCCGGTCCGCCCGCGGTGACGATGTCCGGAACCCGCTCGGATCGAGGCAGGACCAGGGTCAAGGGGCCTGGCCAGAAGGCCGCCGCCAGCCGTCCAGCCAGCTCCGGCCAGTCCGTCACCAGCGATCGCGCCATCTCCAGGCTGTCGACGTGAACGATCAGCGGATTATCCGCAGGGCGGCCCTTTGCCTGGAAGATCCGGGCCACGGCCTGCGGATTCAGCGCGTTCGCCCCCAGACCGTAGACGGTCTCCGTGGGGATCGCGACGAGTCCGCCCTCCTGAAGGATGGCGGCGGCTCGCTGCAGGGCCGCGGCTTCGGGATGATCCCGCGAAACGGTCAGGACCTCGGTTTCAGGCTGCATCATGCTTCTATTCTACCAGACCGCCACGTTGCCAGCCCTAAGGCCGCCGGAGCGGCAGATCACCAGACCGACCGGCGCCTCGGCAATCGTACGCGTCGCCTACCATTTGCTGGGAGTGTCGTAGTTGAAATCCTCGGTCATGTGTCCGGGGGCCAGCACCCCGTCGTGCTCGAGCAGGAAGACCGCCGCGATCCGGCGCTTGCTACCCTGAACGCGGCTCTGCCAGCGTCCGTCTTCGAGGTGGACGTCCTCGAGCTGCGCCTCGGGCTCGCGTAGGGTCTCATGCAGGAATTCGTTGAGCTGATTGACGGCGACTTGCCGCGGAGTTCCGTACATGTCGTGGTCGCTCTCGGGGATCATCTCGGGGTTCGTTTCACGATTTGTTTCACGGTCCATGGGGGGCACCTCCTCGAATCAAACCATGTCGGCCCCAGTATAGGTCCGAGGCCCCTGACTCCAAAGCGCCATGCTGAGGTTGCCCCGCCGCTAATTTTCCGAATTCTCCCCGGCGCTGGTAAAATGAAGAGGAAGCGAAAGGAAAACCGCATGGATCGCATCTTCTTTGCCCTCGGCGCCGTGATGGGCGCGCTCGGAGTCGCCCTGGGCGCCTTCGGGGCCCACGGCATGAAGGCCCGCGTCACCCCCGATCTGCTCAAGATCTGGGAGACCGGAGCTCACTATCACCTCATCCACGCCCTCGCGTTGCTCGCCACGGCCTACGCCGTCCAGCGTTTCCCAGGCAGCCTGAGCGTGGCCGCCGGCTGGTGCTTCCTCCTGGGCATCACCGTCTTCTCGGGGAGCCTCTACCTGCTGGCGTTCACGGGGATGCGCTGGCTCGGAGCCGTCACCCCCATCGGCGGCGTGCTCTTCATCGCGGGCTGGGTCCTGCTCGCGATGGCCGCTCTCAAGAGCTAATGGCGGTGATCAGGTGAGATTCGCCCAGACATAGGCATAGAAGCAGGCGGATCCGACCATGACGAAGGCATGCCAGATCTCATGGTGCCCCCATCGCCCGGGCTTGAAGTCGAACCAGCGGCGACTCAGAATGACTCCCCCCACCGAGTAGGCGATTCCCCCCGCCAGGGCCAGCGGAAACGTGCCGGCCCGGGACTGGGCCAGGAAGTCGCCGCCGCTGCCGACGAGCACGATCAGCCACCCCATGACGATGTAGAGCAGCGTCGAGCTCATTTCCGGGGGATCGTCGACGCGCTCCGGCTCGCGCGCGAAGATCAGCTTGTAGCCGACGCCGCCTAGCGCCACCGCCCAGACCAAGACCAGCAGGAGGAGCCCGGAAGGCCGTGGCAGCACCTGGAGGCAGATCGGGGTGTAGGAGCCCGCGATGAACGGATAGATGGCCGCGTGGTCCAGCTTCAGCAGCAGGATCTCGGTCCGGTGGCTCGCCCGGACCAGGTGGTGCAGCGAACTCGCCAGAAAGCACCCGATCATTCCCAGGCCGTAGACCGCCGCGCTGATCATTCGATCCGCATCCCCCCGGCAGGCCCAGAGCAGCGCGGCGGTCCCGACCAAGGCGAGCACCAGCGCCAAGAGGTGCATGAATCCGTTCACCGGATCCCGGGCGCCCTCCCATGGCTGCGGACGGGTTCGAGGCCGATCCCCGGGCGTCTGGGCTTGGCGGTTTCGAAAGGTCATCGCTCGGTCGTTCCTCGGCTGAATGGCGGGTGCATGCTCATCTTGGCAAACCCCCCGGGCCGCTGGGTCATGCCCCCGTCATCCTTCGGTACCGGCTGTGTAATACTTTGGTCACCCCCCTCGAGATCCCCGAGCTGAGGTCGACGAACCGCCTGGCCCGCGACAATCCGACGGCTGGGTCCCGCGCGCATGCTGGCGGCAACCTGCCTCAAAAAGACGTCCGGCCCACCTCCAAGAGGAGGTGGGCCGGGCGCTACGAAACAGCCGCTATATCCCGTCCTTCATCCCCCGCCAGATACCCTTCAGGCCCGCGCCGACCTCGTCGAGGCTCGGAGCCGTGCGTGAACGGAGGAACTTGAGGTTCTCGGGTAGTGCTTGGTTGACGGCCTTGGCCGCGGAATAACCGATGGTCGCGGCCGCGAGACCCACGGCATACGGTTCGCGCACCAGCACGGCGCCCACGCGCTCCATGTAGCTGGCATCCGCGCCAGGCGCCCGCTTCTCGGCGGTCGAGGCGGCGGCGAACACGTAGTGCTCGACGTCCCGCAACTCGTCGGGGGTCAGATCCCGGGCCATGCCGAGCTTCTCGCTGTAGGCGCCGAGCTTCTCGGCATAGCCTTTTTCCTTGGTCGTGTTCCGCATGTCGATCGACTCGAAGTAGGCGTTGTCGAGGTTCCCCCCGTGGCTGGCGATGAGGCGCTCACTCGTATCATCGACGTCGAAGTCCTGCGTGCCGCCCTGGGCGGCACGCGCCCGGCTCACCGTTTCCGAGAGCGACATGCTCGAAAGCTGGCCCGTTCCCGAAAGCGCGAGATTATCAGTCCCCCGAGAGGAGGATGCCGGTCGATCGGCTGCAAGTTGCTCGGTTTGCTGCGGCGGGGCCGTGGTCGGCATCGGGGAGCGAGCGGCGGGGCTTGAGCCCTGGATGCCGTTGAGCGTCGTCATGGATCACCTCCGTCGTAACAGGATGGAAAAGGAAGCGCTAAGGGATTCTTACCCGGAAATGCCATGATTCCGTCGCATCTATCCCGGATGCTTCTTGAGGTGCCGTCGCCAACTCGGACCGCTTGCCTCAACAATCAAGCCCCTGGGCCATTTCGGCTCAGGGGCTTGATTTGGTACTGGTGGGAGCGGAGGGCAGGGGATTCGAACCCCCAACCCCTTACGGGGCAACGCATTTCGAGTGCGCCTCCTCACCATTCGGATACCCTCCATGCAGGGTCATTACCTGACCGCGCAAGTGTTGACTCTATCATAAGCCGAACTTAAGCGCAAGGCCTTATTTGCCTCCTCCGTCGCGGATCCCGTTGCGCCGCGCCTCGAAGAAGCGCTTCAGGATTCCCTGGGCTTGCCGCTCGCAGACGCCCCCGATGACCTCCGGCCGGTGGTTGAATTCCGGGCGATCGACCAGGTTGAAGACCGTCCCCGCTGCGCCAAGCTTCGGGTCCATGGCGCCGTAGACGATCCGATCCACGCGTGCCTGAACCAGGGCGGGAGCGCACATGGGGCAAGGCTCCAGCGTGACGTAGAGGGTGCAGCCCGCCAATCTCCAGCGCCCGAGCTGTCGGGCGCCCTCGCGCAGGGCGGTGAGTTCGGCATGTCCGAGCGGATCGTGCTGAGTCTCGCGGGTGTTGTGAGCGCGCGCGACCACCTTCCCCTCGAAGACCAAGACGGCGCCAACGGGCACCTCTCCAAGCGCCTCGGCTTTTACCGCCTCTTCGAGAGCCAAAAGCATGAACGCGTCGTGTCGCAAGGGAACCAAGGAGGGATCGGGTATCGTCATGGGCTCGGATCCTAGCATGCGGCGATCCCGCTGTCGACTGCGACCCCCATGCGTTCGGGATTTCAGGTAACATTAGAGGGCCCCGCCCTCGTCTCTCAAGGAGCCAGGCATGATTGTCAAACCCGTCACCGCAGCAATCGCGACCCTCTTCGTCGCCATGGGAGGCTGGATGAGCCCTAGCCAGGACAAGACCTTCACCACTTACGGGTACATCGACCGGCTCGATGCTCCCGCGTCGGCCAGGGTCGGTCAGTCCATCGTCATCTCCGTCTCGGGAGCGCTTCCGCAGGCGGGACTGACCTTCCGCGGGCTCGAATTCGTCGAACATGCCGAAAGTAAGACCATCCTGGTCAAGGCGATCGCCACCGGCGAGAAGGACCGAGCCTACGCCGACGTGCTGGCGCCCTTCACCGCGACGGGCTCCTTCAAACCCACGACTCCCGGCGCCTTCCAGTTCACCGCCATGCAGCCCAACGGCAGTTCGGCGCCGCTCGATCAACGACTGGAAGTTCGCCCCTAGACCGTCCAACCCTACCCTCGAATCAACGCTTCGGGAGGGTGGCATCTCGTTCACGATCAGGAGACGGTCGCGCCATCTTGACGTAATATGTCATGGGAATATGAAGTGCAGGATCTGGACAGGGTTATTTCGGGAGGTACTTTCCATGATGCGTACCTATGCTTGCCCGCAATGCACGAGGAAACTCACGCGGGCGTCCAAATGGCACGGCTATTGCTGCGAGGTCTGCCGGCTGGCAGTGACCATCGTCAGCGCGCGAGAAGTTCGGCTATCGCCGTTGAGCGGAAAGGAATCGACGATGGTTCCTTTCGAAACGCTCTGCGAAATCGCCTGAGTCTTACTCGGCGACATCGGCCGGCAGGTCGATGGTGAAGCGGCTGCCTTTTTCGGGCTGGCTTTCCACGCTGATCCGGCCATGGTGCAACTCGGCCAGCTTCTTGACGATGGTGAGTCCCAGCCCCAACCCGCCCTTTTGGAGGGCCTCCGCGGCTTCGAGTTGATTGAAGGCCTCCCAGATCCGACTCAGATCCTCCGGCTTGATTCCCTTTCCGGTATCCCAGACCACGATCTGAACCCGCCCGTCGCGAGCCATGAGGTCCACCCCGATGCGTCCGCCGCTTGGGGTGGACCTCATGGCGTTCTCCAGCAGTTCCAGGAGCATCTGGGTGATCCTCCGCGAGTCGCCGCAGATCGTCGGAAGGTCGGGCTCGAAGCGAGTCTCAACCTGGATGTTCGCCTGCTCGAGTTCTAGGGCCATCACCTCGAGGGCATTGAGCGCGACCTCGGATACCGAAACCTCGGTCTTATACAAGGGCAGGCTGCCACTCAGCATGGCGCTGTAGTCGATCATGTTCGTGATCTGGGCGCTCAGGCGCCGGCTGCCCTCCTGAAGTCCCTTCAGCAAGACCTCGTCGGGATACTTGTCCTGGATAAGCTCGGTATAGCCGATGATGAGCGAAAGCGGGGTCTTCATCTCGTGCGAGATGGTCGAGAGGAAGGTATCCTTCAGGCGATCGAGGGACTTGAGTTTTTCCAGGGCCTGCTGAAGTTCACACGTCCGATCCGCGACTTGCGCTTCGAGCGAGACCTTCGACTGCTCAAGCTCCTTGGCCATCAGGTTGAAGGAAAGTTCCAGCGCATGGAGTTCTTGCGTGGGAAGCGGCGGCACGCGTACCCCCCATTCGCCTTCGCCTAGACGCTTGGCCTTCTCCACCAGGAGTTCTATCGGGCGGCTTGTCTGGCGAATACCTAGCTGGACCAAGTAGAAGACCAGCCCGAAGCCGAGGATCCCGATGCCCATGATGGCGAGCAGCAAGTGCTGGATCATGCCGACGGAGTCGGCGACGGGGATTCCCGCGACGACGATCCAGCCGGTGGCCGGATGATGGTAGAACGCCGTGATGCGCTCGATCTGGTCGGCCCAGCGCAGGATCAGCGTGCCCTGGGGATGCGTGAGGATATAGGCCATGGCCGCCGAGACGATGCGTTCTCCCAGGGGGCCCGTGATCTGCGAGCGGGCCAGCCGGCGGCCGGTGGAATCCACCATGTTCACCGCCACCCGCTGCCGGAAGGCAGGAGCCGAGAAAAAGTTCGCGATGTAATTCGGATCGTAGTGGATCGCCAGGGCGCGCCGCGCCGCCCCCTGCCCGTACGGATAGACCAGGGTGAGCATCGGACGCTGGTCGAGAGGCAAGGTGGTGAAGCCGGACATGGTGGGCTCGCCGGTTCGCAGCGCATCCTTGACGAAGGCCTGGCCGCTAAGGTCGACCGGGGGACTCCCGTAGGGCCTGAAGGTGGATATCACGGCGCGCCCGGAGGTGTCGAGCATCGAGAGACCGAGCCAGCCTGTCGTCCCCTCGTCGACCCACTTCAGCATGCGGTAGGCCTGGAGTGTCGGGCCGGCTCGAAGCTCGGAGGCGCTAGCCAGCAAGGCCAGAAAGGCCTCTTGCTGGTCCATCCAGCGATCCAGGCTGGTGTACCCAATCTGCGCCTGGCGGTCGACTTGTCTGAAGTAACTCTGTTTGGCCGCCAGGTAGAGCCAGACCATCAGCCCACCGCCGAAGAGCAGAATCGGCACGTAGGCCAGCAGAAAGAGGACCCGGAACCGGGCCCCCAGGCTGAGTTCGTCCCACCAGGCCCGCCAACCTTCCATGCGATCCTCCCTCGAAGGGCTCCATGCATCTTAGGGGTCGGGTCGCGGAGAGGGTTGGGTGGAGAAGACCAAGGAATTATCGCGGCGTGATCGCCTGAGCCTTACTTGACGGCTTCGATCGGGAGGTAGAGGATGAAGCGGCTGCCCTGATCCGGGCGACTCTCCACCTCGACGCGGCCATGGTGCAACTCCACCAGCTTCTTGACGATGGTGAGCCCGAGTCCCAGTCCCCCCGTCCGAATGAGTTCGCCGGTCTCGATCCGATTGAACGCCTCCCAGATCCGGGCGGAATCCTGCTTCTTCATCCCGATTCCCGTATCCCAGACCACGATCCGGACGAAACCCTCCTGGGACGTAACCTCCACTCCGATCCGGCCCCCGCTGGGGGTATACCTCCGCGCGTTATCCAGGAGCTCCATGAGCATTTGGGTGATCCGCCGCGAGTCTCCGCGGACCGGGGGAACGTCGGGTTCCAGGTGGGTCTCCACCTGAAGGTTCTTCAGCTTGAACTCGGTGTCCATGATGTCGAGGGCATTGCGAGCGACCTCGCATACCGAGACCTCGGTCATGTAGAGGGGCAGGCTACCGCCCAGGAGGGCGCTGTAATCGAGCATGTTGTTGATGTGGGTGGTCAACCGCCGGCTTCCGTCCTGAAGCCCCTTCAGCAGTTCCTCGGTGGGATACTTGTCTTGCAACAGTTCGGTATAACCGATGATCAGCGAGAGCGGAGTCTTCATCTCGTGCGAGATGGTCGAGAGGAAGTGATCCTTCAGGCGATCGAGGGACTTGAGTTTCTCGAGGGCCTGCTGAAGCTCTTGGGTCCGGTTCTCGACCTGCGCCTCGAGCGAGACATGGGATTGCTCGACCTCTTCGGCCAACTGGTTGAAGGACCGTCCCAGGGCATTCATTTCTCGGGTGGGCAGCGGAGGCACCCGAATTGCCAGGTCGCCTTCTCCGAAGCGGCGGGTCCGGTCGACCAGGATCGCGACAGGCCGGCTCGCCTGGCGAATGCCGAGCTGGAGCATCCAGAAGACCAGCCCGAAGCCCAGGATCCCGACGCCCAGGATGGCAAGCAGCGTGCGCCGGATCATGCCGACGGAGTCGGCGAAGGGGATCCCGGCGATGACGATCCAGCCGGTGGCGGGGTGATGGTAGAACGATGTGATGCGCTCGATGTTGTCGGCCCAGCGCAGGCTCAGCGTGCCCTGGGGTTGCGAGAGGACGTAGGTCATGGCCGGCGAGACGATGCGTTCCCCCAGGGGGCCCGGGAGCTGCGGGCGGGCCAGCCGGCGACCGGTGGCGTCCACCATGGACACCACCACCCGCTGCTGGAAGGCCGGATCCGAGAAAAAGTTCGCGATGTGGAGCGGATCGAAGTGGATCGCCAGGGCGCGCCGTGCCGCGCCCTGTCCGTACGGATAGACCAAGGTGAGCGTCGGGCGCTGGTCGAGCGGCAAGGTGGTGAAGCCCGACATGGCTGGCTCTCCGGTTCGCATGGCGCGCTGGACGTAGGCCTCGTTGCCCAAGTCGACCGGCGGACTCCCGTAGGGCCTGTAGGAGGACATCACGGCGCGCCCGGAGGCGTCGAGCATCGAGAGACCGAGCCAGCCCACCATCTTCCGGTCGATCCGCGTCAGCACCTGATAGGCCTGGGGAGTCGGGCCGGACCGGATGTCAGGATTGATCGCCAACAGCGCCAGGAAGGACTTTTGCTGGTCGCTCCAGCGATCCAGGCTGACGTAGGCGATCTGCGCCTGGCGGTCCACCTGTTCGAAGAAGCTCCGCTGGGCCGCTATGTAGAGCCAGACCATCAGCCAGCCGCCGACGATCAGGACCGGCACGTAAGCCAGCAGGAAGATGACCCGGAATCGGGCCCCCAGGCTGAGTGCGTCCCAAAAGCGACGCCAACCTTGCATGCGTTTCTTCCTCGAAAGGCCTCTCGCTCGACAGGAATCGTGATCGGGGCGCGAGAGGATGGGGGCGGCTAGAGGGAAGCCATGCGCGAAATAGCCGACCAGAGCCGTTCTCGGTTGATCCCGCTCTCGGCCGAGACCGGAATGAGCTCGTCACCGGGGAAGTGCTCCATGCCCAGCGTCTCCCAGACCTTTGCCAGGTGGGGATCGAGCTCGGAGCGCTTCAACTTGTCCGACTTGGTGGCGGCCACCACGACCGGGATGTCCGCCGCCTTCGCCCAGTGATACATCTGGACATCGTCGGCAGTCGGAGAATGCCGCAGATCCACGATTAGCACCAGCCCCTTCAGATCTTTGGCCTCGTGCAGGTAACGCTCGATCATTTGGCCCCAGGCCTGCTTCTCGGTTTTCGAAACCTTCGCGAAGCCGTAGCCCGGCAGGTCGACGAGGTGAATTTGGCCGTTGACGACGAAGAAGTTCAGCGTCGCCGTTTTCCCTGGCGTGGACGAGGTTTTTGCCAGCGCTTTTCGGTTCACCAGCTTGTTGATGAGCGAACTCTTGCCGACGTTCGAGCGGCCCGCAAAGGCCACCCCCGGCAGCCGCTGGCGAGGATACTGGTCGGGCCTGACGGCCGAGCAGATGAAATCTGCCGAAAGGATCTTCACAGAATCTCCTGAATCCGCTCGGGCGGGCGTGCCACGATGGCCTTTTCGCCCCGGACGACGATGGGCCGTTCCAGCAGCGCGGGGTTTTCGGCCAGCAAGCGGATGCCTTCCTCGCGCGTCAGACTCTTGCCGACCAGTCCGAGCTCCTTGAAGAGGTCGTCCTGCGTCCGCATGACGGCGAGGGGCTCCAGCCCGAGCGCGGTCAGCAATTGATCGAGCTCGGTGGCCGACGGTGGGGTTTCAAGGTAGCGCACGACCGTGGCGTCGACGCCGGCCTCCTCGAGCAGCGTCAAGGCCTGCCGGCTCTTGCTGCAGCGAGGATTATGAAAAATGACTGTTTTCACGTTATATGGGTTCTCCGAAGGGGGGAGTGCGGGGGAAAGGCTCAAGTTGAACTTCCATGATAGCAGAGGTGGAGCGATTCGGTTTCGTCCTCAGCTTCCCAGCGCTTGGTCGAGTGCCTGGCGAAGGCTCAATCCCGAGGTCGGGCCCACGAAACGCTTCGTGGGTCGTCCCGTGGAATCCAGGATCACGAAGGTGGGAGTGGCCCGGACGCCCAACTTTGCGCTCAGTTTTCTCACGGAGTCTCCCTCCGGGTAGTCGTTCAAACGATCGATCTCGTAGATCTTGACGGTCGCGCGCCCCTCGTAGTCCCTTCGGATCCCGTCCACCACCGGCCGAAGCACGATGCAAGAAGGGCAGTGCGTCTGACTGAACTCCAGGAGCACCGGCTTTCCGCCGGTCAGAAAGTCGATCGGTTGCCCGCCGATTTGCTCGCCTGAAGAGGGCAGGACGTACCGTCCGACTATCCAGGCGAGCATCCCGATGGCCGCGACGTTGAGCCCGCGTTCGAGCCAGACCTTCCAGCCTGACTTGCTCTTAGCGGGCACGGCGACCACTCTTTCCGAATCCGCGCCAGTTCCAGTCCCCCGCAAGGCGCATGAGGGCTGGTACCAGGAGGATCCGGATGATGGTGGCATCCACCAGCACGGCCACGGCGAGTCCCAGTCCCAGCATCTGCACGATCACCATTTCGGCCCAGGCGAAGGCGCCGAAGATCACGACCATGATGAGCGCGGCGGAGGTGATGATGCCGGCGGTGGAGGCCACGCCTTCGACGGTTGCGTGGGTGTTGTCGCCGGTTTCATCGTAGACTTCCTTGATTCGGTGGAGCAGGAAGACTTCGTAGTCCATCGAGAGGCCGAAGATGATACAGAAGAGCATCAACGGGATGCTCAGGGGAATCGCGCCCGAAGGAGCGCTCAAACCGAATATCTGGGCGCCCCAGCCGTACTGGAAGACGGCGACGATGGTTCCGTAGGCGGCTCCGACCGAGAGCAGGTTCATGAGGACGGCTTTGATGGGGACCAGGAAGGATCGGAAGGCGAGGGTCAGGACGAGCAGGGTGGCGAGGACGACGAAGCCGATGACCCAGGGGTAGACGCCGAGCATGGCGGCGTCGAAGTCGTTGTAGAAGGAGGCTTGTCCTCCGACGAGAACGGTGAAGCCCGGGGGGGCTTTTTTTCCGAGTTCGGCGGCGAGGCGTTTGGTTTCCTCGAAGGGGACGCCATCCTGGAGGGTGAGGTACATGTAGGTCGAGTGGCGATCGCGGCTGAGGAAGAGATCGCCGAGCAGGGGGTACTGTTTGATGGCGGCATCGAGGTTGCGGTAGAGCATGAAGTACTCGGCGGGTCCCATTCCGGCGCGGAGGTCGACGGGGCCGGCGACTTCGGCGACGCGGGAGTCGGCCTTGAGTTCGCGGGAGTAGGCGAGGAGTGCGGGAAGGGTCTCGAGGCTGAGGGCGTCTCGATCGGATTTCAGCACGAGGTGGACGGGGGCGATCACTCCGCCCTTGCCCATGGCCATGAGGGCGTCGTGGCCTTGCTGGAACTCGAGTCGTTCCGGGAGCCATCGTCCGTCGGGGAATCCGAGTTTGATGTCGACGGCGGGCCAGGACAGAGCGGCGATCAGGACGAGGGCCGAGAGTCCGAAAGGGATGGGGCGTCGCATGATCCGCTTGGCCCACCGCCGCCAGGCGGGTTGTTGAGCGGCGAGCGTCGGTAGTTTCAACCAGCGCGGCGAGTCCACGCGGGGCCCGAGGACTCCCAGCAGAGCCGGTAGCAGGGTCAGGGCGAGGGTAACCGACCCGATCACCACGATGAAGCCGCCCCAGCCGATGGATCGGGTGTCAAGGATGGGGGTGGCAGCGAGGCCTGCAAAGCCGATGAGCACGGTAAGCCCGGAGAATAGCACGGCGAGGCCGGCCGTTGAGACGGTTTCCTCGATGGCCTGGGAGGTTTCGAGTCCGCGGGCGAGGGCGTCACGGAAGCGGTTGACCATCAGGAGCGAGTAATCGATGCCCATGGCGAGTCCGAGCATGGTGGAGACGCTTTGGGCGAAGGCGGTGAGTTCGATCGTTCCGGCGACGAGGAAGAGCAGTCCCTGGGTGAGGACGATGGCGCATGCTCCCATGACGAGGGGGATGCCGGCGGCGGCGAGGGTGCCGAAGGCCAGCAGCAGTACGAGGATGGTGAGGGGTAGGCTGCGCGTTTCGGCTTTGCTGGTATCCTCGGTGCTGAACTGGTTGATGTCGTAGGTCAGGGCGCCTCGGCCGGTGACGTGCCACTCGAAGCTGGGATCCTGTTTCCGGGTTTCGAGTCCCGCGGCTTGGATGGCTTGGCGGATGGCGGGAACGGCTTTTTCGGCTCCGCGCACGTCCCGGGCGTTGAGGCCGATGAAGGCGAAGGTTTCGCGCTTGTCGCGAGAGAGCAGGCGGACGTCGTCGGCCGCGGGGTAGGCGGTGACGTCGGAGACGTCTGCATGGGCCTCGAGACTCGCGACGGATTCTTGCAGGAAGGATCGGAAGGCGGGGTCGTCGACGGTCTGGCGATCGCTCTTGGCCACCAGTACCAGGACCTGGGAGTAGGGGTTATTGAATTCGCGGGCGAGGATTTGCTCGACGCGTTCGGATTGGCTGCCGGCGATGCCTCCGGTGCCTCCCGCCAGGACCTGGGTGATGCGAGAGGCTCCCAGGCCGGCGACGGCTACGGCGACGAGCCAGAGGGCGATGACGGCGAGTCGGTGGCGGTAGAGCCAGGCGCCCAGCCTGGTGAAGCGCGCTTTGAGCATGGGAACTCCTCGTTTTGCCTGCGGTCTAGCTGATCCGGCTCAAGTGGCGTCGCAGCTTGGGGTAGTCGATTTTGACGTTATGGCGGGGATCCACGGGCATCTTGCGGACGAAGCAGATGCGATCGGCCGGCATTCCACTAAGTTCCAGCTTCGAGTGGGCCGCGGCTCGCCATTCCTCGCGCTTTCGCCGCGAGCTCCACTTGCGCGGCTCGAGGGCCACGACCACCTTCCCCTCGAGATCCAGGACGGCGGCCTTTTTCACGAAGTCGAGTTGCTGGGCCACGGCTTCCACCGGGAGCGGATAAATCGTTCGGTGGCCTTGCGTGATGAGGTCGTTCACGCGTCCGAGCAGCCAGATGCGTCCGTCGGAGTCCAGGTAGCCGACGTCTCCGAGTCGGTGCCAGAGGGTGCCGTCACGGTCTCGGATCTTGTTTTCGCGCACGGCCTCCGGGTTGCGGTAGTAGTCTTTGCCGACGTGGTCGCCGGTCACGATCAGTTCGCCGACTTCGCCGCGGGGCATGGCGAGGGTCGCGAGTCCTTCGGGGGGGGCTTCGACGGGCCCGTTGACGATCCGGATCACCTCGAGTCGGATGCCATGGGCGGGCCGTCCCACGCAGTTGCCGCGCCCCTGGCGGGTGAGTTCGCCGGTTTCCTCGCAGACCTCCTGGGCGGAGATGAGGGCCACGGGTTCGGCTTCGGTGGAGCCGTAGCCGATGAAGGCCTGGCCGTTGGGCATCAAGGGTCGCAGGATTTCGAGGAGTCCCGGGGGAACGGGTCCGCCGCCGGTGAAGAGGGTGCGCAGGGTGGGAAGTTTCAGGCCGTGGTCGACGCAGTGGTCCGCGATGGGCTTCCAGTAGGCTGGCGAGCCCACGGCCGTCGTGATCCGGTGGTCCCGGATCTGGCGCAGGATGACCTTGGGGTCGACATCCGAGGGGCTCGCCCTCATGGGGAGGACGCTGGTGACGCCGGCGGCGAGGTTGTTGAGCACGAAGATGGGCAGGGTGGTGAGGTCGACGTCCCCCGGCCGGAGGCCCATTTCTCGGCAAAGGGCCTTGTGCTGGGCCACCAAGAAGCCGTGGGTGCGATTGGCCCCCTTGGGGGTACCGGTGCTGCCGGTGGTGAAGGTGATGAGGGCGGTGGTATCGGGTGCGACGTCGAGGGTGGGCGCGGGGGGATGGTCCTCGTCGAGGAGGCGTTCCAGTTGGATCTCGCCGAGGATGGCGGGTCCCCGGGCGGTCAGGCGAAGGGGAATGGGGGCGAGGATTCCGGTCAGGCGGGCCATGAGCTGGATCATGGGGATGCCGGCGAAGGCCTTGGGTTCGGTGAGGGCGATGCAGCGTTTGATCTGCGCGAGACCGACCCAGGGGTCGATGAAGACGATGATGACGGCGCGCTTGAGGAGGGCGAGCAGGAGGGTGTAGAGTTCGAGGCTCATGGGAATCATGACGACCACGCGATCGCCGCTCGCGAGGCCGCGGGCTGTGAGGGCGGCCGCGAGGCGGTTCACCCGGCCCTCGAGTTCCGCGAAGGTGAGCGTCTCGTCCTCGATGGATCCGTCGGGCCGCAGGCGGCGCGGGAAGATGATGGCGGGGCGATCGGGAGTCGCTTTCGCCCAGTGATCGAGGTAGCCGATGACGTTCGAGTGCGTGATCAGGGTTTCCATGCGGCTCAGGCCTCCCGCTCGAAGAGGGCGTAGCGTTTGAGAGTTTCTCCTCCGAAGCGATGGGACATGCGAAGGCTGGTGTTGTCCTCTCGCATGAGGGCGTGGAGGGTTTGGGCGTAGCCCTTTCGGGCGGCCGCTTCGTGCATGAGGTAGGTGAGGGCCAAGGCGAGCGAGCCGTTCCGGTGATCCGGCAGGACGCCGAAAGTCTTGAGCAGGGCAGCGGGGTTATTTCGGCGCTCGGTCAGGAAGCGCACCTTGGCGAAGAGGCTCCGGCTGCCGTTCATGGCGCGGATGGCAGGCCCGTAATCCGGCAGCCCGAAGACGAAGCCGACCGGCGTCTCACCCTGGAACAGGAAGTGGCAGAGGTCGGGATCCATGATGCCGCGCATGCCCGCGTAGAGGGCCCGGAACTCGGCGAAGTCGATGGGCCGCCACATCCAGGAGTCCTGGAAGATGGCGGTGGAGAGGTCGTACATGAGCCGCAGTTCGGCGTCGAAGCGGTTGGGGTCGAAGGGTCGGGAGCGGTAGCCGGCCGCGAGGCTTCGGTCGTGGTGGCGCGAGACGGCGGCGGCGAAGGCGGCGGAGTCGACGCGGGTGGAGCTGTAGCTGCAGCGGGGCTTGAAGCCGAACCGTTCCCAGTGCTCGGGGTAGTGGTTGGGGTTGTAGGGCTCCATGAAGAAGGGTTCGTGCTCGAAGCCCTCGGTCATGAAGCGATAGGGGAAGTAGGTGCTGGTGTTGATGGGGCCTCGAACGACGGTCACGCCGCGTTCGCGCAGCCAGTCGAGGGCCGCGCTCAGGACGGCCTGGGAGGCCTCGTAGTGGTCGAAGGCTTCGAAGTAGCCGATGAAGCCGAGATCGTCGTCGTAGCGTCGGTTGATCATGGCCGAGCAGCGGGCGATGGCCTCGTGGCCCTCGAAGGCCAGGAAGTGGGCCATGTCGCCGTGACGGTGAAAGGGGGCATGGGGGTCGAGTTCCGCCCGGACGGCTTGTCTGAAGGGCGGGATCCAGGCGGGATCCGCGCGACGAATCCGGGCGGGCAGGTCTAGGAACTTCCGGAGCAGGCCCGCGTCCTGCCCGAAGGTCAGGACCTTCATCAGGGTTCCGGGTTGAGGCGGACGATGCCGAGTCGGGCGTCCATCTCGACGAGTTGGCCGTCCTTGACTCGCTTGGTGAGGTTCTTGATGCCCACGATGGTGGGAAGTCCGAGTTCTCGGGCGACGATGGCCGAGTGGCTGAGGATGCTGCCGCGCTCGATGAGCAGGCCGGAGGCCGCGGGGTATAGCGGAACCCAGCCGGGATCGGTTCGTTCGGCGACGAGGATCTGGCCGTTGAGGCTCATGTCGTCTTCCGGGGAGCGGATCACGCGGACGACGTTCTTGATCGTGCCGGGGCAGCAGCTGATTCCCTTGAGCAAGTTGGGGTCGTCGGGTTCGTTGGAGCGATCGCCCTCGAAGTGGTTGGCGTGGTGGACGGTTCCGAAAGTCTTGAAGCGGTCGTCGATATCCTCCGCGCGGTAGCGGGCGAATTCCTCCTTGCGCAGGGCCGCGAGCCCCTTGAGATTCGTCGAGGTGGCGGTTCCCTGGACGTAGCCCCAGATCTCGTCGAGGTTGAGGTAGAAAATATCCTGGGAGTCGTCGAGCACGTCCCAGGTGGCGAAGGTGGCTCCGATGGACTGGAACATGTCGCGCAGGACGCCGAAGATCTTGGTTCGGGCGAAGCGCATGTTCTCGCGGTTCTTGACGTGACGGCGGGCGTTGAAGGTGACCCAGCGGAAGAGGGCCAGCCGGACGGGATTGCTGGCCAGTTTCTGCTTGACGAGTTGCTCGGCGAGCACGCGGATGCGGTGTTCGTTTTCTTCCATGGCGGCGATGTCGAGCTTTTCCAGTTTCAGGTAGTTTTTGACCATGGCGAAGATGAAGGACGGATCTTCCTTGAGGTTTTTCTCTTCGAGTTTCAGCTCGTTCATGCAGCGGTAGCCGTACTTGTCGAGAAAGTCCCGGACGCTGTCGCGCATCTCGGGGAAGCGATCGGCTTTGGAGAGGGCGGCCCAGATGTCGGAGTCGGGGGTATGGCGGAAGAAGTCCGCGAGGGCGGGGTCGGCCTTGGCACGGATGGCCATGCGCATGATGGCCTTGGTGGGTTCGGTGGATTCGATTTCGCCTTCGCCGCAGAGGAGGTCGTTTTGCAGGGAGCCTGAATCGTCGTCGCAGAAGGAGACGCAGAGTTTCTTCAGGACGCCGTAGAAGACCATGGCGGCGATGTCGGTGAGGATGGGGGCTTGCCAGTTCCAGAGCAGGCGTTGTTCGAGGTCGTGGTAGCAGACCTTGATGGCGTCGGGGCGCAAGGCTTTCCAGTCGGTGGCCTTGTACTCCCCGTAGGTTTCGTTGAAGTTCGCCTGGAAGTGGGCCACTTTGCGGTCGATTTTCCGGTAGTTGTCGAGTAGCCTGAAGACGACCATGAGGAGCTTTGGTAGCTCGCGGTAGTCTTTCTTTTCCGTTTGGTGTTCGCTTTTTTCCTTGACCCCCATCATCTGCTCCATGAAGCCCTTGTTGTAGTTGAAGCCGGGGAGGAGGGAGGTCATCTGGTACCAGTTGCCGAGGTTGTAGAAGACGCGGCCGCGGACGAGTCCGAGCAGGTTGCGGTAGGTTTGTTCGTTTTGTCGGATGACCGCGTCCGAGATGCCGAGCGCGCGGCAGACCTGGTTGTAGACGATATTGTAGGCCTGGGAGGCGAAGGAGAAGGTGAGCGGGGAGGTGACGCCCGAGTAGGACTCGGTAATATTGGAGTTGTCCCAGATGATCTGTCGGCCGTCCTTGGCCTGGGGGACCTTGAGGTTGGTGATGGGTCGGGATTGCAGGATCAGGAACCGGCCTTCGCTCAGGGCCCATTCGATGTCCTGGGGCGCTCCGTAGCGTTTTTCGATTTCCGAGCCCATGCGCGCCAGCTCCTGGGCTTGCTCGGGGGTCAGGCAAGCGATTTCCTGGAGTTCGAGCGGCACGGGAACTTCGCGGGTGCCGTGTCCGCGTTGGTCGTCGAAGGCGATCATGAGGGGCTTGGCGACGCGTTCGGTGGCGAGCTCGCCGGATTCCTTGCGGACCTGGAAGGAGTCGGTGTCGAGGGCGCCGGAGACGATGCCTTCGCCGGTGCCGTAGGTGCCGTTGATGACGAGGAGGTCGCGATCGCCGCTCAGGGGGTCGGCGGTGAACATGACTCCCGAGACGCGGGGGTTCACCATTTCCTGGACGATGACGGCGATGTCGATGGCCAGGACATCTGCGCCCTTCATAAACCGGTAACTCAGCGCGCGTTCGGAAAATGCGGACGCCCAGCAGGCTTTGATGGAGGTGGTGATGGCATCTTGACCCTTCACGAAGAGGAAGGAGTCCATTTGGCCGGCGTAGGAGTCCTTGGAGCCGTCTTCGCCGAGGGCGGAGGAGCGGACGGCGACGAAGGTGTCGGGGAAGGACTCGGCGACTTGAAGGCGGAAGGGTTCGAGCAGGGTCTCGGGGAGGCTTTGGGCCATGATCAGGGCGTGGATGGTCTGGCTGGCGGCTCGGACGGCCTCGAGTTTCTTGAAGTCGAGGGTGCCGAGCAGATTGCGGACGACGTCGAGGAGGTTTGAGTCCTCGGCGGGGTTTCCGCGCATGAAGGCGCGGAAGGTGGAGACGGGCAGGGTGAGGAAGCGGGGGACGGGGAAGCCGTTTTCCGTCAGGAAGTGGAGGTTGGCGGCCTTTCCTCCGAGTTCCTGGTCATCGCGGGGGGGGGCGGCGAGGTCGGCCTGAGGCTCGAGGATCATGGGTTTTCTCCTTAGAAGTTCAGGCGGATGCCTTGTCCGGCAAGCGAGCCGAGGGCGATGGCGAGGTAGCTCGATAGCATGGTGACGGCGGCCCAGTCGCCGAGTCTCCGGGCGCCCTTGGCGGTGGGCTTGCGCCAGAAGAGGGCGAAGCCGACCTGCATGAGGATGACACCCACGAGGAGGATCCCGAAGGCGTAGGGGGGGAAGTCGAGGAAGACGCCGAGGGCGCCCGCGCAGGTGGCGCCGGCGCCCAGGATGGCGAAGGCGAGCACGGAAGCGCCCGAGGGGCCGAAGTGCTTGGAGTAGGTGTCTATTTGGTCGTGCTCTTCCTCGGGCATGCGGATCTTGCGGGACATTTCCCAGCCCAGGCCGGTGCCGACGCCCATGCCGAGTTGCAGCCAGAACATGGCGTTCCAGCCTCCACCGGTGGGGATGGCCACCAGGCTGTAAACATAGAGACAGAGCAAGGGCGTGATAAGTTGATGTGTCAGCGCGTAGACGATCAGGTGGCGGTTCAGCCACTCCGCGACGAAGAACTCCTTGAACATCACCATGGCGAAGGCGATGACAATCAAACATGCTGCCACTGCTGGGAGACCGACGAGGGCGTTGACCAGCAGCATGACGGCGATGACGACGGCTCCGACGATTTTCAGCTCGGAGAGGGGCATGATGCCGCGGGAGACGATCCGGTCGGGGTGGGCGACGACGTCCTTGGCGTAATCCTTGAACTCGTCGAGGATCCTCAGGAAGAAGAGGGCGAAGAGGACGGTGATCATGCCGGCGATGGCCGGCATCCCCAGCAAGGTCTCGCGGGGGCGCAAGAGGCGCTCCGAGAGCAGGTAGCTGCTGAAGAAGAAGGCGATGACCACCACCAGGTGCGTCGCAAGCGGGAAGCGCTCGTCGAGGTACAGCTTGAAGCGCTTCGCGAAGGGCAGGTCGACCGATTGGGTGGCCAATGGATTCTCCTCTCTGGGTGACACTAGGTAGTTTTACCCCAGGTAAGCGCCGATTGAAAGCTCCATGGGCGGGGCCGCGCGCAGCCGGCGACGTGAAATGTTCGCGCTTGCCCGTGGTACAAGGCTTCTGGACCGAGAAAGTGAGAGGCCAAGACGTGAAAGACGCAACTCCCCTGAAAAACCGGACACAACCCCTGCGAGTCACCCGCAACCTCCGCTCCGAGGTCGCCGATCGCCCTTTCTTCCGTAGTATCGGCTACAGCAACTGCTGGGAAGACCCGGAGATCCTGCAAGAAGCGCTGCAGGTGGGCTCGGGGGACGTCTGCTTCTCTATTACCTCGGGAGGCTGCAACACGCTCGATCTGCTGCGCCATGACCCGGCTCGCGTCGTCGCCCTCGACTTCAACCCCAACCAGAATCACCTGTTGCGACTCAAGATAGCGGCGTTCCAGACCCTCGAGCATGGCGAGATGCTCGAATTGCTAGGGATACGCGAATCCACCCGCCGCCGCTCGCTGTTCCGCAAGCTCGAGGTAGCCCTGCCGGGTGAAACCCGCGATTTCTGGGAAGCGAATCGGGTCCTGGTGGAGCGCGGCGTCATGGTTTCAGGCCGCCTGGAGCGCTACCTGCTGGCCTTCGGCAATCTCATGCGCACGATATACGGCGGCAAGCGAATCCGGCGATTCTTCGATTGTGACTCGCTCGACGCGCAGCGCGCCTTTTACGAGAAGGAAATCGACGGTCCCCTCTGGCGGGTGATTTTCGACCTCTTCTTCAGCCGGGCGGTCATGAGCCGCACCAAGGACAAGGAACACTTCCGGCTGGTGGATTTCCAGGATTTCGGGAAGATCTTCCGGGCTCGCACCGAGCATGCATTCACGCGGATTCCCCTTCGCGGCAATTACTTCCTGGCCCTCATTCTGCTGGGGCACTACCTCGACGAGGACGCCCTGCCGGCCTACCTGACGCGCGCGAACTTCGACCTCATGCGCGAACGGGTCGACCGTATCGAGATCGTCACCGGCGAGATCGAGCAGTACCTGGTGAGTCTTGCGGACGATACCTTTACGCGCTTCAACGTCTCCAACCTCTTCGACTGGATCCAGACGCCGATCTTCATCCGGCTTCACGAGGAGATTGTTCGCACGGGGCGCAACGGGGCGCGCATGGCCAACTGGAATACCTTGCTCGCGCGGCCCATTCCCGCGGAGGTGACCCAGATCGAGAGGCTAGCGATCGGCGCCGAGCTTCTCGAGCGGGATCGCGCTTTTCTCTACGCGAACCTCGAGGTAGGCGTCATCAACAAGTAGTCTGCCCGAGATCACCCGCAAGGCCCCGGGCACGACGCTGAGTTCCATGCGTTTGCTCGTGGCCAGCACCTCGCCGTCCCCGATGAAGACCTTGTCCTCGGAGGCGGTGATCGTGAATGCGCGCCCTTCGCGCATCATGACGTCCTTGCGGCGGGAGTGCCTTCCCTTCAGACTCATCAGGGTGACCGTCACGATGGATTGCAGGCGGTTGCGCTGACGCATGACGCAGAGGCCCAGTTTACCGTCCGCCATGTGGGCACCGGGGTAGGAGACCACGATCTTGCCGATGGAAGGCTGGTTGTTGACGAAGAGCGCTATCGTGCGCATGGGGCCAAGATCTTGCCCATCGGCGGAAACGGCGAGATCGCTGACGATTCGGCGGGAGAATAGCAGCAAGATGAAGCTGTAGAGGACGTAGACCGGGCTCCCGAGGATCTTGACGGTTTTCCGGATGGCTCCTTGCCGGGCCTTGAGCCGATTGACGCCCACCGCGACGTCGCTGAGGACGCCCAGGCCGCCGGCGGTGGCGAAGAGGCGGTCGTTGACGCGGACGAGGTCGATGGTCTGGACCAGGCCTCTGCGAGCCACGGCGCAGGCCCCGCGGGGATTGAGCGGGATGTCCAGGTGGGAGGCGAGATCGTTGGCGGTTCCGGCGGGGATGATGGCGAGGGGCGTGGCGGAGTGGGCGAGTTGATTGACCACGGCGTTGACGGTGCCGTCTCCGCCGACGACGAGGACCAGGTCGGTGCCGTCGGTGGTGGCGGCTTTGGCGGCCAGGCAGAGGGCCTGGTAGGAGTCGGGAGTGAGGACGTTGAGGTGGCAGTCGGCGAAGGCGCTCCGGATGGCGTCGAGGCGTCGGCGATCGCAGCCGTTGCGGGCCGCTCGATTGATGAGTACGGTGACTTTCCGCAAAAAACACTCCCTCCCTTGCATTCCAACCCTGGAATTATCCCTGGTGGGACGGGTTCCTGTATAGCGAAACAACGATTCTTCCGGAGAGCAAGGGCGGGAAATCAGCCCCGTTGAAAGGGACTAAGCGCGTCCGCGAGGGGTGAGCTTGGCCGGTCGTTCTGGGTATGAAGAGTCTGAAGCGAAGGTGATGAGTGCTTCATGCCCAGAAGAGAGGACGCCGGGATGTATCCATCCGACCCCAGGGAGCCCTTTGCCGCATCGGTCCCGTACAAGAAGGCCTACACCGAGGATTCGCTGGCCGCCCGTCGGGCCTGGACCGAGGAGAAGACGCAGCGCGATCTCTCCGCGCTGGATGGTCGGACGCCCGGGGACGCGGCGATTTTCAAGGGAAACATCGAGGGGCATATCGGGTTCGTGCAGATCCCCATCGGGGTGGCGGGACCGATCTTGATCCTGGGGGAGCATGCCCAGGGGCATTTCTACGTTCCGTTGGCGACGACGGAGGGGGCTCTGGTTGCGAGTTGCTCGCGCGGGGCGCGGGCGGTCACGGAAAGCGGCGGGGCGAGCGTTCGGGTGGTCAAGGATCAGATGATGCGCGCGCCGATGTTCACGTTCGAGTCGCTGATAGACTCCGTGGCGTTCGTCGCCTGGGTGGAGCGTCACGAGGCCAACATCCGGTCGGTTGCCGAGAGCCAGTCACGAATCGCCAAGCTTCTCGATATCTCTCCGATCAACCTGGGCGATATCGTCTGCCTCCAGCTCTCGTACTTCACGGGGGACGCCTACGGGGCCAACATGGTCATGAAGTGCTCTTGGGCGGTCTGTCAGTACATCCGGACGGAGTTTCCGCGCGAGACGGGCATCACGCCGATGGACTGGTATATCGACTCGCAGATGGGGGCTGAGAAGAAGGTCAACGCGATGACCTACAGCACGTCGCTGCGCGGCAAGCGGGTCGTGGCCGAGGTTCATCTGAAGCGGGACGTGATGAATCGGATATTGCGGGTGAGCCCGGAGGATCTCTTCGAGGCGCTGGTGGCGGGGGTGGGTCCTAACATCGCGTCGGTTTCCATAGGCTGCAACGTGAACTTCGCGAACGCGGTGGCGGCGATCTTCGCGGCGACGGGCCAGGACGTCGCGTCGGTACCGGAGTCGGCGCAGGGGCAGCTGTCCTTCAGGTTGGAGGCGGACGGGATGTACTTCGGGGTGATGATGCCGGGGGTGGTGGTGGCGACGGTCGGCGGAGGCACCGGCCTGCCGAGCCAGCGGGCCTGCCTGGAGATGATGGCTTGCTACGGGACCGGCAAGGCCAAGAAGCTGGCCGAGATCGTGGCGGTGACGGCCATGTGCCTGGATCTTTCGACGTACTCGGCGATTGCCGCCGATCACTTCGTGCAGGCCCATGAGCGCCTCGGGCGCAACCGCCCGCGCACCGGTCAATTGGTCCCACCCCCTGGGTTCAAGTCTTCTTAGCCAGCGAGGTTTCAGCCAGCAACCTCCCGAACGCTTCATCGATCGCCGGGCTCAGCGCCGCGAGAATGCCCGCATGCTTGGCTTGGTAGGCATCGGGATCCGTGCGGGTCACGAAGAGCACGCCGATGGGCGAATCGTTCCGGTAGATAGGCAACGCCAGACTGCTGCGCATGCCCTCCTCGATGAGCCTCTTGGTGCTCAAGGACGAGGGACGAAGGCTCTGGTAGTGCTTGAGATCGTGGATGATCCGGACGGCATGTTCGCGGATCATCGGCTCGAGGCTAGAGCCCAGTAACGGCCGGCTTTCACCGGTCTCCCAGCGGAGGGAGTGGGTGGAAGCGACGCGAAGCGCGGTCAGCCGATGGCCACCGTCGGTGATTTCGGCCAGTCCCAGGCGATCGAAGGGAATGTCGGTTTCGAAATCGGCGGCCAGCAGGTCGAAGGCCTCATCGAGGTTGCGGGCGGCTCTCAGGCAATCGCGCAAGCCAGCCAGCCGTTCGGATTGATCGGGCGAGGGGGGGGGAGTCTCGCCCTGCAAGGGGTGCAAAAACTCGACGTTGAACGTCATCAGCGCCTCCTTCCGGATCTCCTTCACCATGAGGCCTGGGCGATTCGTCGTCAACGAAATAACTACCGAAGATCCGCCCTTCGGCCCGGCCCGGATGCTCGGAACCCGGGTAGAATCGCTCGAAACCGGGTATGCAAGAGCATGGTGCGGATGAGCCGCCGACCATTCCTGCGACCGTCCCGCGACTTGACGCCCGAGACGCCTGGGACTGGGCGGGCGCTCGAGGAGGAAGCTGAGGAAGCTATGGAAACGGTGCCCACGGGCCTCTTCAGGCAACTGACCATGTCGGTCACGGGGTACCCCGCCTTGGCGCCTCAACTCAGAGCCCGCGTGGGAGCCGTGTCCGAAGTGGTCGCCGTCCGACCGGCCGCCGAAGACCCTTTTGCCTCCCTTACGCTCGAATTGCAGGTTCGCAGGAAGGCCTACATCAAGGCCTTCGAACTGCTGAGCGTCGTCTACGAAGCCCTGAGAAGCGCGGGGACGAGCCGCGAAGCGCCTTCCGCGCGGCTTCGCCTCTTCATCGCAGGAGCCGCTCCCGCGCTCCAAGCCCTCAACGCCTTGATCCTCGGACCGCTCGCGTGCACCGACTTCGCCCGCTCCGCGAAGACCCGGCTGGCGCGAGGCATTCATGCGCGCGAACGCGATCACGCCAGCCTCTGGGACCTCGGTATCCGCATGGACGACCAGATGGGCCTCTCGGGGCCGGTCATGCCGCCGATGGACGCCAGCCGCCTCGCCGGAACCCTGCACGAGGCCTGCCACGGCCCGAGAGCTCTGGCTTCCATCTTGATCGAACTCGCCGGCGAAGCCTGGGGCAACGTCCTGAGCCCGGATCATTCCGAGGTTGGGAAGGCCTGGGCTGCTTTCGCCCGCGCCCGATGGACCGAGGCCGAGCTTCGCAACCGCTCGCGCCTCTTCAGCGCCCTCGCGCGCCGCCTCTTGAGCATGCGCGAGCGCCTCGACCGTCAAGCGCGCATGCTCCGGCTTCCCTTGGAACCATGACGACGCCTCCCGCCGACGTGCTCAAGCGCCCCCGCGAGGTCCGCAGAGTCCTCTGGATCGTCCTCGGGCTCAACCTGCTCGTCGCCGCCGTCAAGGCCCTGATCGGCTTCTGGACCGGCTCGCTCGGCGTCATGGGAGACGCCCTTCACTCCACCACCGACGGTCTCTCCAATGTCGTCGGGCTCGTGGGCATTCATTTTGCCATCTCGCCGCCCGACCGCGAGCATCCCTATGGCCATGCCAAGTTCGAGACCATGGCGGGCTTCGGCATCGCATGCTTTCTCTTGATCACCGGGTTCGAGCTGACCCAGCAGGCCATCCAGCGCCTCCTCAGCCCGGGAACCCATGTCATCGAGGCGGGTCTTCCCGCCATTCTCCTGCTCGCCAGCACCTTTCTGGTCAACCTGGGGGTCACGCTCTACGAGGCGCGCGAAGCCAAGCGGCTCGACAGCGATCTGCTCGCTGCCGACGCTTCCCATACGCGTAGCGACCTCCTGGTCACGCTCAGCTTGGTCGGCGGCATCATTCTCGCCGATCGCGGGCTGCCCTGGCTGGATCCCGTGCTCACGCTCGGAATCGCGGGGGTCATCGTACTCAGCGGACTGCGGATCATTCGCGTGAACATGCCGACCCTGGTCGATGAGGCCTTCCTCGATCCTGACGAGATCTGGCGCGCGGCCATGACCTGCCCGGGAGTGGAGGACTGTGGAACGGTTCGAACGCGCGGTCGGCCAGGTTGGGCCTTCACCGAGCTCACCATCCACGTCCGGCCGGATCTCTCGGTGGTCGAGGCTCACCAGATTGCCGATCACCTCGAGAAGGACCTCATCGCGCGTTTCGGAGCCATGGAGATCGTGATCCACGTCGAGCCGACACGCGAGAAAGGGTCCCCCCCCTCGGTGGGGACCCTTCACGACCATTCCGCCTGAGTGCGCGGATCGGGCGTCCTCAGGGCTGCGGCATGACCCCATGAAGCTCTCCGGCCGCGAGCAACGGCTCATGCCAAGGAGGCGGTTCAGGCGTTTCGCGGCTTCGCAGCCATCTGTCGATCGCCTCCTCGACCGTCAATCCGTCGGGCAAGGGTGCGTCGGCGCGCGGGGCACCGGAGAAGGGGATTCGGGAGAATGGGGCATCCATGGGGTACCTCCTTTCACCTTCGTTTGGCTACCCTCAGGTTACCACCTCCGACGCCTTTTTGCTTCGGCAGGATCTACCGGACATGCATGGTCAGCAGACGTCGCCCATCGCGCTGGGAGTTGCGCTATGATTGAATCCCACACGGTTCAGGAGAGCGTCATGCGCCGCTTGTTGATCGCCAAGAAAGGTTCCTCCGTTTCCGACGAGGCCGTACGGCCTTTCGCCAGGTCGTTCATGCCGAACGACCTGGGGGTTTCCCCTTGACCCCCCCTTTCCTTCACGGCTGGCGACGGGGGCTTCGCCTCCTCAGGACGCAAGGGCTAGCCTGCATCCGTCGGCCGACCTGGACGCTCTCCTTGATGGGGGTGCTCTCCTTCAGCCTCCTGATGCATCCATGGCGCAATGCCGCTCGCGCCTGGGTCTTGCTCAAGACGTCCGGCCGACGCGCCATCCTGACCGCCACCGGCGAGATCGCGGCGCTGGCGTTGACCGCACCGCTCGTATTCCCCTTCCTGGCCTTGATTCGCCTTCGACTCCAGCAAGCCGACGACGCCTTCGAGACCGCGCGCTCCCAAGCCATTCAGCGAAACGGATGGGATGCGCCGCCTGGCCGCAGCGCCATCGGGACGGCCGTGAATCGAGCGGTCTGGGGAACGGCCAAGGGTTCGGTCTCTCCTGCCACGGCCCTGACCTCGGGCTCGCTACTCGAGCTCTGGCAGAACCCCACCAGCGGCGTGGACCTCGCCATTCATCATGCCTGCGAGCTCATCCGTCGGGAGGCCCTGCACGAGGTCCGCCTTCAGGCCTACCTCTTCGACCCCGCGAGCGCCCCGGGTCGGGACCTCATCGCGACCCTCGTCATGAAGCAGCGGGAGCATCCCGCCTTTCGCGTCATGGCCGTGATCGACCGCCCCGGGATGGAGAAGGCCTTCGCCGAGGCCGGCATCCGCGCGCAGGTGGCGATCGCGCGGCCGTGGTGGAGCCGCCGAGGCCACCATCCCAAGAACTTCCTCATCGACGGCCGTCTCGGCATCCTGGGGGGGGACAACATCGACAGCCCACGGGAAAAGGACCTGATGGTGGTGGTCGCGGGTCCGGTCGTTCGCTCGATGCTGCTGGATTTCGCCGACGCCTGGGATCATGCCGCCCGCCCGCTCAGTCGGGAGCCCTTGCCGGAGCCCCCCGAGGTGGGGGATGGACCGGATGACGTGCCCATGGTCTTGCTGACCAAGCGCGGCTCGGCCCGTTTCTGGGGCGAGGACTATCAGGACAACGATTCCAATCAGGCCTTCGTGGCGGCCCTGCGCGCGGCGCGAACGGAAATCCTGATCCAGACCCCCGCCCTGAACGCGGACCTGATACTGCGAGCGCTCGTCGAGGCGGCCTCCCGGGGCGTTTCCATCCGCATCTGCATCCCCCTCCTGCAGCACAACCGGCTGGCCACGAAGCTGGATGCCGCCGACAACGGCTCCTTCGTTGCTTTCTGGACCCAGCTGCCGCCGAAGATCCGGCGGAACATTCAGCTGAGGGATTTCTCGAGCAATGGTCGAACGCGCGAGGAGAACCATACCAAGTTCCTCTGCGTCGACCGGCAGTGGATCTACGTGGGCTCTCAGAACTTCGACAACCAGTCCTTCGCGTTCTCGCGGGAACTCGGCCTCGGTATCGATGATCCGGCGCTCGCCGAGGCCTTCGCCGAGGCGGTCTTCGAGCGGGACTGGCTCACCAGCCTCCCCATCACGCCCCGCTGGGCCGAGCGCTGGATTCCGTTCCCGCTCTGGTACCACTAGCACGCCGTGCCTCCGGCAAGGAAGATGCTGCGCTCAGAGCACCAGTCCGCGGCGCTTGGCGTAGGTCACCAGGGCCGCTCGGCCCTTGATGCCGAGCTTGTCCATGATGCGGGCGCGGTGGGTTTCGACCGTTCGAACGCTGAGCGTCAGCTTGTCGGCGACTTGCTGGTTGGTCAGGCCCATGGCGAGGAACTGGAGCACTTCGCGCTCGCGCTCGGTGAGGTCCTCGTAGGACTCGGATTCTTCGCCGGAGTCGACCCGGTTGAGGTAGTCCTGGACCACTTGCTTGGCGAGATCCGGCCGCAGGAAGGTTTCGCCCCGGGTCACCTGGTAAATGGCCTCGACCAGCTCGTTGTCGGCTGATTTCTTCAGGACGTAACCCGCGCCGCCTGCCTGGACGGTACGGAACAAGAGTTCCTCGTTTTCGTGCATGGTGAGGAAGAGGACCTTGGTCCTGGGGAGGCGCCGTTTCAGCTCGCTGGTGGCTTCGATGCCGTTCATCTCGGGCATGGTGATGTCCATGATCACCACGTCGGGTTTGAGTTCTTCGGCCTTGGCGAGGGCCTCGCGGCCATTGGTCGCTTCGCCCACGACCTCGAGGTTGGGAATGGAGGAAAGCAAGAGGCGAAGGCCCGTGCGAAGGATGGCGTGGTCATCCGCCAGCAGGATCCTGACGGGTTGCGTGAATTCGATGGTCATCAGGTAATAGCTTTCCTCTCGGTCGAGCGGGTCGAAGGGGGGGGGGCTTAACGAAGTGGCAGGCTGAGGTGAACGCTGAACCCGCGGGAAGGAGCCGTTTCGATGCGGCAGGTCCCGCCCAGGAAGGCGGCGCGCTCCTGCATTCCCCAAATGCCCAGGGGAGCGCCGTGAGGGCCTTCCGTCAGGATCCGGGGATCCCGGCCGATCCCGTTGTCCTCCATTCTAATGGTCAATACCCCGCCCGAAAAGGTCATGGCGACCGTGACCTGGGTGGCGCGCGAGTACTTTCCGGCGTTGATGAGCGCTTCCTGGACGATCCGGAAGACCGTGATCTCGCTCATGGGGTCCAGGCGAACCTCGTCTCCCTCGACCGTGAAGAAGACTTCGATTTGCTGGCGCGAACCGAAATCTCGCACGTAGGAGCGGAGCGTCGAGACCAGGCCGAGATCCTCCAGGAGGGAGGGGCGGAGGTTGACGGAGAGCTGACGCAGGGTTTCGAGGGTTTCCCAGACCTGGCTTTTCAGCTCAGGCAGGAAGCGTTGAACCTCGTCGAGGCTCGCCACGCCGTCCAGCATCTTGATGCCGAAGAGGAGCGAGGTGAGCATCTGGCCTGCGCCCTCGTGAAGGTCGCGGGCCACTTGCCGGCGCTCGTCCTCCTGCAGGACCATGAAGCGGCGAAGCAACTGCTGGTGCCGCTCGTCGACGCCGGCGGTCGGGTGGCTCTCTTTCGGCTCAGCTGGCTGCTGCATCTCCTAGTCACTCAGCCTTGCGCCGCCTTGGCGAGGGTCTCGGCCTGGCGCTTCAAGGCCACGGGCTTCTTGGCGACGAGAACGGAGCAGTGCGCATGGCTGGCCAGCTGGTTCGAAACCGAACCGAGCAGGAAGCGGGTCAGTCCGGTCCGGCCATGCGAGCCCACCACGATGAGGTCGACGGCCTCGTGTTCGGCCACATCCAGGATGGTTTCAGAGATGGAGCCAAGTCGGTGAAGCGTTCGGGGAGTGATCCCCTTTGCTTTCACGAGGGCCGCGGCCTCCTCCAGGATCTCCAGGGCCTGTTCCTTGGTGGGGACTTCCCAGCCGGACTCCGGCATGTAAGCGACCGCCGCGTAGGACCCCATGTTGATGACGCTGGAGACCGTCAACAGGAGGACTTCGGATTTCGTGGCCAAAGCGATATCAGCAGCTTGCTCGACGGCGAGCCGCGAGAACTCCGAGCCATCGACCGCAACGAGAATCTTCATACGACACCTCCTTTTCACGTTCTCATGCTCCCAAATTCACCGAGGAACGTCATCCGCATTTCCTACGCTATCCCCCCCGCATCGCCCTACATATAGTCTGACTGGATAGTGCCGCCCTTGGTGGAGAAGAATTTCGGGCAAGGCTGCAAGCTCACGGCCTCGCCATGAGATAATACGCTTCGATGACCTTCGGGACACTGATCTTGCCTTTCCGGCAGGCCGAGCGCCTTGGCGAAGTCGCTTCCCTCACCGAACGAGACCCTGAAAGGATGGTTCCGCCGATGATCGAGCTGATGGGCCCCGCCCCCACCTTCGATACCCCCCTCGCGATGATGGCGGCTTGCCATCGCCGAATCGAACGCCGACTCGATCAACTCATGCATATCGCCGACCGGCTCGAAGAGCCCGCCCTCGAACGCCATGCCGAAGCCCTCCGGGTCCTGGAGGAGGTTCGACGCCACTTCGCCACCGCCGGCGTCAACCACACCCAGGACGAGGAACGAACGCTCTTCCCCATGCTTCGCGCCATGCCGGATGCCGCCCTCCAGGACCTCCTCGACGTGCTGCTTTCGGATCACCAGGTCATCGACGCCATGCACGTCGAACTGGATCAGCTCTGCGAACGCCTCCAGAAGGGAGTCAAACCCGAGGATATCATACGCCTGCGCGCTCTGGCTTCGGATCTCAAGGTCCACTACGACCGCCACATTCGCCAGGAAGACGAGCACGTCCTCCCCAAGGCGATGGCCCTTCTGAACCCCGTTCAGATCGCCCAGCTGGGGGCCGACATGCGCCGTCGCCGAGGCGTATGACCTCCCTCTAGGTCGCATCGCTACGCGCGCTAACCCTCTCTTCCTTGAGCTAGATCAGTTACTTGGTTGCCGGAGTGACTTAACGTGGTTAAGGAATTCGGCGGATGAACGACGCACGAGTTGCGTCTTGCAGTCTCGGCCGACCCCCGATGGGGTTCGGCTTCACCCTTCCTGCCGCCCGAGTTCCCGGCCTCCCTGCATCGAGCCACCTTCGTGAAGCTCGACGGGGACCGGGTTCGCGAGGTCCAAAGACCGTTTTCCTGTCGAAATCGTCGTTGGTGGACCACTGGCTATCCTGAAGGGGGTAAAGCATGACCATCCAGCAGAAACTCGTTTTCCATGTCGTTTCGATCGGGGCTCTGATCCTGTCGTTTCACCTATTCGTCGGCTTTCAGATGAGCCTGTCGACCGCCCTCTTTTTCGTGGGCCTGCTGGTGATCGATCTGGCCGGTGACTTCTGGACCCTGCTGACGATTCGCCGGGACGTCCATGTCGTGATGGACAATCTCACGGCGGTTAGCGAGGGAGACCTCAGCCGCGACGTGCCCACCTCGGATCGTAAGGATGAGACCTCCGCCATGCTGCGGACCGTCGGGCGGATGACCCGTAGCCTCCGGAGCCTCATCGCCGAGGTGCATGGGGCCGCCGACGAGATGGAGGCCGGAGTGATCCAGATCTCGTCCGGCGCCGAGCAGACCGCGAGAGCTTCGGATCGGCAACTCGGATCCATCGAACAGGCTACCGGCAGCGTGGGTGTCATGGCCGAGCGCAGCCGCACGGTGGGGCAAAATGCCCAGGCGCTTTCCGAAAACGCGGAGATCGCTTCGCGTTCGGTGACGGACATGGTTTCCGCGATTCGCGAGGTTGCGGGCCATACCGACTCGCTGGCCGCCGCCGTGGGCCAGACCTCGGCCTCGATCGAGCAGATGGCCGCCAGCATCCAGCAGGTGGCCTCTCACGTCGACCGGGCCAATCATGTTTCGGAGCGTTCGGCCGAGGCCGCTCAGGATGGCCGCCTGGCGGTCGAGCAGAGCATTGCAGGCATGGCGCGGATTAAGGAAGCCATGGCGGCCATCGTCAAGGCCATCGAGGGCCTGGGGCAGCGCTCGGAGGAGATAGGCGCGATCATCGCCGTGATCGACGACATCGCGGACCAAACCAATCTTCTGGCGCTCAACGCCGCGATCGAGGCGGCTCGGGCGGGTGAATACGGGCGGGGCTTCGCGGTGGTCGCCGACGAGGTGCGCAAGCTAGCCGAGCGCTCGTCGACCGCGACGGGCGAGATTGCGACGCTCATTCAAGGGATTCAACGGGAGACCTCTCAGGCGGTTCGAAGCACTCAGGACGGCAGCAACGCCATTCAGGACGGTACACGCCTCGCCACCAAGGCGGGCGACGTGCTCGGCGTGATCGTCGATTCGGTCGGCCAGGTCACCGATCTGATGACCCAGATCTCCCAAGCCTCCCAAGAACAGGCCCGAGCTGCCGCGCAGATCACCTCTGCCGTCGGCTCCATGAACCAGCTCACCCAGCAGGTTTCGGATGCGACTCGGACCCAGGCGCAGCGTTCCGAGCAGGTTCTGGTGGAAGTCGGCATGATGACCCAGCGGATTCCGGAGGTCTCGCGATCCAGTCAGGATCAGGAGGCGGGTGGCCTGGACGTCATGAGGGCCGTCGACGCCATTCGGCAGTCGGCCGCGGAGAGCGCGCAGGCGACCGACGACATCGCGCGTTCGGCGCGGGACCTTCGGCAGCGCGCCCAGCATGTGCAGGTGGCGATCGCGGCTTTCAAGGAGGTTTCCGAGGATGCGCCGCGGGCCGCGGGCCGGTCCGCTCGATTCTCGGGGCCTCAAGGTGGGGTGGCGTCCTTGCCGCCTGCCCGCGAGCATGTCGGAATGCCATAGTCCGGGCAGTATGGCCCTCGTACGCTGATTCAACACTCTCAGAGGGAAGGAAGCGCTGCTTTGAACGAAACTAAACCCTGGATTCCCCCATTTGCCCTCATCTCGGCCCTGCTCGCCCACGGCTTATCCTGGTTGCTACTGGCTTTCACGCCTTGGCCCAGCGTGCTGGGGTTGTCTTTTCCGGCTTTGGCGTGGATTCATCTGGTCGCTTTGGGGTGGCTCACGATGACGGCGCTGGCGGTCATGGTGCACGTGATTCCTGGCTTTCTGGATACGGACTGGGCGCTCGAACCCGTTGCACGCTGGTCTCTGCTTCCTTTCGGTTTGGGGACTCTGGTGCTGGTCTCGGGCTTTTTGGGCATCGGCGCTTGGGCCTTCCAGGCGGGAGCGGGGCTGCTGATCGGGGGGATCGTGGGCTTCATGACGCCGGCGTTCATCACCATGGCGCGCTACCAGGTTCCCAAGGGCACCAAGGTGCCCTACCGCTTCGCCTTCAGCCTGGTCCTGTCGGCTTTGTTGCTCGCGGCCACCCTGGGAGGCCTCATGGCCTGGGCGCTGGCCGGCGCGCCCTGGTCGCATCTGCTGGCGACGCTTCTTCCCCTTCATGCGTTGCTCGCGGGGGGAGGCTGGCTCAGCCTGCTGATCCTGGGCGTCTCGGCCCGGACCATCTTTCCGGTCACCGGCCGCAAGCGCTTCTTGCTACCGTTTCATGTGGCCATCTCGTCAGGCTTCCTTGGCGGCTTGATCCTGCTCTTGCTGGGGCTCCTGCCGGGCTTGGCACATACGGCCTGGCGCTGGCTCGGATTGCTTTTGGCCGGTGGCGCGGCCTTGCTTTACCTGATCGATATCGCCAAGGTGCTCTGGAAGGCCCCAAATCCCAATCGTCCCCCTCAGGCGTTCATCGGGGCCTCGCTCGTCTATTTCGTGGCGACCATGGTTCTGGGGGCGGGGGTGAACGCGGGATTGTCCGCTTGGCAGGCGCCGCTGGCATTCGTGGCGCTGGTCGGGTGGATGGGGCAATCGATAAACGGCTACTCGTTGCACATCGGCATAAGGCTGATGCTGACGATGGTACGTGGGGACGAGGACGAGACCGCGCCGGGGGAGGTCGTGAACCCGCGTTGGTCCTGGACGTCGTTCGTCCTCTTCCAGTCCGCCATCCTCTGGGGAACCGGAGTCCTGCTGGCGGGTCGCGGCGAGTGGTTGCCCCTTTCCGGCATCCTGGGCTTGCTCGGATGGTTCTGGCTCATGGGGAGTGTCGGCCTCGCCTACCGCAAGGCTCGATTGCTCGGCCCGAGTTGAACCATCGGGTGCCTTTCGGCTTTTCTAGTCGCCGAGAACCTGGCGGTCGAGGGCGTCGCGATCGACGACCGTGATCGTTCCTCCGCGCTCGTAGCGTAACATGGCCGGCGCATGGCACCACTCTCGGATCAGTCGGACGCACTCTTCGTAGGTGATTCCGACCATTCGGGAGAGGGTTCCGTGGGGGAGCTTGGTCTTGAGCGTGAGGCCATCCGCGGTGGGGATTCCGCCCTCGCGATCCAGGATCCGCATGATCAGGCATGCCAGGCGGGTCTTCGCACGTTCGGAAACCACCGCATGGAGCGCATCTTGCGTCTCGCGCAGCCGCTGGGAGAACGTGATCAACAGCTTGAGGGCCATGCCGGGGTTTTCGGCCATGTGGGCATGGATGTCTTCGAGACGAATTTCGAGGATTTCGCTCTTTTCGCCGGCCACGACCGTACCGGGAGCGACCTTTCGGTCGAACAGGGCTGCCATGCCGAAGACATCGCCGGGCCGGATGAGCCGAACAACGGTTTCCTTGCCGTTGGCGGCGGACTTCCGGATTTCCAGGCCGCCGCTGATGAGCAGCCTCAGAGCGGGTTCGAGCGGAGCCCCTTCGTGAAAGAGCACCTCGGCGGCGTGGATCGACCGAAAGCGGGCGTTCTCGGTCAAAGGCCGCAGTTCAGCCTCGCTGAGTCCTTTGAAGAAATCGAGCTTCGTGAGATCGATCGACGTGGGCATGGGAATCTCCTTCTGATTATTAACCATGTTACCTAATTGGCGGTCAAGGGGATCCGTAGTTTACCCCGATCCCGCAGATTCACTCAACTTGGGCTTGACAAGCCGGAGCGAATCGCTTACCTATAAAGCAGACAAATCAGAGTAAGTTTGTCAGGTTTTCCGAGATTTTACCAGCCTTCGTCTTTCGGCTTCCGTGAGGATCATCATGAACCCAGCGTATCGTTTGCTTCCCGACGTCCCCATGCTCGCGTTGCGGGATTGCCCCGAAGCGGGGAAGGCCTTCGCCAAGGCGCAGGAGCTAGGTCCCGAGGGGACGATTGCGCAGGTGCGGGCCGCCAATCTGCGAGGACGGGGCGGCGCCGGTTTCCCGACCGCGACCAAGTGGGAGAATATCCGGGCGGAGGCCTGTCCCATCAAGTACCTGGTCTGCAACGCGGCGGAGGGCGAGCCGGGGACGTTCAAGGACCGCAGCTTGATCCGCGCCAACCCTTACGTCTTGCTCGAGGGCGTGGCGATCGCCGCCTTCGCCATCGGCGCCAAGGCCGCCTACATCGGCATGAAGGAAACCTTCAAGCGCGAGTACGCCCGCCTCGAAAGCGCCCTCCAGGAGATGACCGACGGGGGGCTCCTCGGCGAGATTCCCATTCACCTCGCTGTGGGCGCGGACGAGTACCTCCTCGGCGAGGAGAAGGGCCTGCTCGAAGCCATCGAGGGGAACTTCCCCTTCCCCCGCATCTTGCCCCCTTACCTTCACGGCCTCTTCGCCCCCCAGGGCATGTTCGTCACCGAGGGCGGCGAGAACCCCACCTCGGTCAACAACGCCGAGACCCTGAGCCACGCGGCGCGCATCCTGCTCCACGGTCCGGAGGGCTTCCGGGAAATCGGCAGCGCCGCGCACCCGGGAACCGGCATCTTCACCTTGGTCGGAGACGTCGAGCGTCCCGGCGTCTACGAGCTTCCTACCGGCACCTCGTTCCGGACCCTGCTCGAGCAGCATGGCGGCGGAATGAAAGACGGCCGCGCCTTCAAGATGATGCTCTCGGGGGTTTCCTCGGGGGCGCTCACCGCCGATCACCTGGACGTGGCCATGGACCTTCCCTCGATGAAGGCCGCAGGCTCCGGCTTCGGCTCGGGGGGCTACATCGTGTATGACGAGACGGCGGACGCGGTGGCGATCGCCAACCTCTACTCGCGCTTCCTCGCCAACGAATCCTGCGGCCAGTGCCCCTCCTGCAAGACCGGAACCGCCTATGTCACCAAGCACCTGGAGCGCCTCGTGACCGGCAAGGCAACGGCCCATGACCTCGACGAGATCGACCACGCCCTGAACCGGGTGGCCTCGGGAAACCGCTGCTACCTGCCGGTCGCCGAGCGAACCCTCATCGCCAGCCTGCTCGCCGATTTCACCTCGGACTTCTACGCGGCCCTGCAACCCGGCTACGCGCTCGCGCGCCAGCTCGAGCTGCCCAAGCTGCTGGACTTCGACCCCGAGACGCGTCACTTCACCTTCGACCCCAAGTATCCGCTCAAGCGACCGGACGGCAGCTACAACCCGCTCGAGGTCGGTCCCTACCACTTCGCCGCCACCTAGCTTCCCGCGGCCCGAACCTCGCGTGGCAGAATGCCCGCCATGAATTGCCATTCGTCACAAGCCGAGGGGGCGCCGCATCGCGGCGCCCCCTCGGCCTGATTCCGGTGAAAGGACTAGATCTTGCCGATCTCGATCCGCCACTCCTCGGGACCCTCGGTCACGGGGGTCCAGGTGAACTGACCGGGCCGCTCGAACTGGAACTGATAGTTCAGCGGGGCGGGGTTATGATCGTTGAGGAGCACCATCTTCTCGCCGGAGGCCAGGCCGTCGAACGCGCTGAAGATGGCGGGGTGCTTTTCGCGGGGAATCATAGGACGGACGTCGACGACGACGGGAGTTGACTGAGTCATGAGACTTCCTTTCTGAGTGGACGGGACTTCCTTATCCAGGTTAATCAATTGTCAAAGCCATGTCCTTGAGCCACCTCAGATTCGGAATTCAGGGTTTGCGCACCACGATGGCGATAGCTCCCATGTGCGCCATGTGCCGCCGGAAGACCGCCCGCATATCCAGCACCCGCGCCAAGGCATGCCGGTTCCGCAGCACGTTCCAGAGGAAGCGCAGGGTTCCCGCGAGACCCTCGTCCCGCACGAAACGACCTGTTTCCAGCAGGTGCATCGGAGCCTCGGCGACGCTCTCCACCACGAACCCCTGCTCGGTAAGCAACGCGCTCCATTCCCCGACGGTCAAGGGACGGGCTCCCACGTGAATCGAGGCGGAGAGGTCCTTCTGAACCGCTTGCTTGATGGTCTCGGACAGGTCGTTCGGTGAGAGGCTCAGCTCGTGAATCCCGTAGCGCCCCCCGCTCTCCAGGCAGCGGAAGGCCTCGGCGATGATCCGCCGCTTCATCGGATCCGGCTGCATGGTCAGCATGGCCTCCCCGTAGAAAACGCTCGCCTCCCCATCCTTCAGGCCCGTCTCATGCGCCTGTCCCAGCACGGCCTGCTGGGAGATTCCCGTCAGGATCCGCCTGACCTGCGCCACGGCGGCTTCGTCGCGGTCGATGGCGACGTAGCTGGCGGGCTGTTTGGCCAAGGTCAGGGCGGCCGTGGCGCCCATGCCCGGCGCGACCTCCACCACCCGGTCCTGGCTTCGGATGTTCAGGCCGTCGAGCATCTTCTGCGTGAGCTCCAGGCCACCCGGGCGCAGCACCCGCTTGCCGAGTCGGGCAAGCAGCCAGTGGCCTGGCATGCGCTGGATATCCAGGTTGGCGCCCGGCATCGGGCAATCATGCGTGTGGATCATCAAGGGCCTCTTTCATTCTGCTATTCCGGCGCAACCGGCTGGGAGCGCGTGTCGGGGCAAACAAGGGATATTCATGAGAATAATTCTCATCTTAGCAGATCCCTCTCCTCGGAAAATGAGCCATCTCATCTCTTGCCTATCCGAGCATGAGAAAGAGGGCGCCGGCAACTGCCGGCGCCCTCTCGACCGAGAGGATGATTACTTCGAGGTCTTGGCCGTAACGTCAACCTTCGCCTTGCTGGCCGGCTTGGCCGGCTTGGCCGTTACCTGGGTCGACGCGGTCGCCGCCGGCGGGATCAAGGGGTTCTTGCGCCCGACGATGGTGCTCCAAGCCTTATCTTCCTGCACCGTACCGTGAACGATGCAGTTCGGGCAGGCCAGAGCTGCGGCAGGGATCAGCAAGCTCGCGACGATGGCGGTGGGAATCAAGAAGCGCATGGAGAAACCTCCTGGGTATCGTAAGGGCTAGTGGGCGGCCGGCGTCTTGGGGCCCTTGCCGTCGGTGGCGTCGATGAATCCCAAGGCTCCCATGCTGGCATCGGCGAACTCGTGGTCCACGATGGGGTACTTGCCGGCCTCGGGGACGACAAACTCGACGACCGCTCCGTTGGACGAGCCGAGCAGGACGGTCTGCATGCCGCGCAGGAGGTTCTTCGGGTTGCCATCCAGGTAAACCTTGTCGAAGATGGTGCCGACCACGTGGAAGCTCGAGGTATCGGTGGGGCCCACGTTCATGACGTAGAGGCGGACCCGTTCGCCGGGCAAGGCCTTCAGGGGTTCATCCACATGGCGTCCCACCTTGCCGTTGAAGGTGACGTGAGAAGGGGTCTTCTTCATGGCCGAATCCACGTCCGCCACCAGCAGGTTGGGGGTGCTGGGATCCTTGGGCTTGGTGTAGAACTCCGACTGGACGAGGACGTACTCCCGGTCGGCCTTGTCGGGCCAGCCCTCGGCCGGATCCACGACCACCGCGCCGTACATGCCCATCACCATGTGGTGGAGGAGCATGGGGGTACCGCAGTGGTACATGAAGACGCCCGGATAGTTCGCGACCCACTCGAATTCGAGGGTCTGTCCGGCGCCGATGGTCCGGTACTTGTCCAGGGGGTTGACCATGGCGGAGTGGAAGTCGATGGAGTGCGGCATCGGGAAGGTCACTGCCGCGTCGTCTCCCGAACGGTTGGTCATGGAGAAGAAGACCTTGTCGCCCTGGCGGACGTGAACGGTCGGGCCGGGGATGCTGTCGCCGAAGGTCCAGCCTTCGAACTTCACGCCGTCGGCGATTTCCACGGTCTTGTGGGTCAGGTCGAGCCGCACGTGGTGGGTTTTGGATTGGGGGACCGGCTTGATCTCGGGAGGCACGGTGACGACACTGCCGCCCTCGGTGTAGGCTCCCGTGTAGGCTACGTTCGACACCTTGGATTCAGGGGATCCGTAAACCATTTTGAAGCTGGGCTTCGCGAGGGTGTAGGTCGCGGCACCCACGAGGGCGAGTCCAAGAAACATGGAGGTGGCGATGACTGGTTTTCCGAACATGTGAACCTCTTTCAGGGTGCGGCGTGGCTTTATCTTACCTCACCCTATCGGACTAGCCTGGGCTGGTCCCTGAGGTTTCTCATATTCGAGAATAGTTAGGTAGTTTCCCGATCATGGCCTTCCGGCGTCTTGGGAGTCCGGAGGAGGGGATCCTCCTCCTTGCTCACGGACCAGCCCGTCTTGAGTCCGATGACGAACCAACCGAGGCCCAGGGCACCGAGAGCGAAGAGGGTGTCTCCGATGATCCGCAGCCAGCGCAGCACGTCCATGAAGCCGGTCTGGGTGAACGCGGCCGAGCGGGCGTACCAGTAGCCGTGCTCGACGCTGGCCCAGGTCTGGATCAGCCCGATGGGCAGGAGGCTGAGGAGGACCATGAGGGCCAGTCCGATGTTGATGGCCCAGAAGGAGGATGCGAGGATGCGGGTTTTCCAGAGGTTCCGGATGGCCAGCCCCTTCATGCAGAAGAGCATGAGCCCGAGCCCGAGCATGCCGTAGACGCCGAAGAGGGCGGTGTGGCCGTGAACCGCAGTCGTGTTGAGTCCCTGCATGTAGTAGAGGGCGATGGGTGGGTTGATGAAGAAGCCGAATAGGCCTGCGCCCACGAGGTTCCAGAAGGCCACGGCGACGAAGAAGTAAATGGGCCACTTGTAGGCGGCGACCCAGGGGCGGGTCTTGCAGAGGGCGTAGTTCTCGTAGGCTTCGAAGCCGATCAGCACGAGCGGGACGACCTCCAACGCGCTGAAGGAGGCTCCCAGCGCGAGGACCGGGAGGGTGGTGCCGCTGAAGTAGAGGTGGTGAAAGGTTCCGAGGATGCCGCCGAAGAGGAAGATGATGGTAGAGAAGAGCACGGCCTTGGTGGCGGTAAGCTGCTTGATGAGGTTCATGCGGGTGAAGAGAAAGGCGATGACGGCCGTGGCGAAGACTTCGAAGAAGCCCTCCACCCAGAGGTGGACGACCCACCAGCGCCAGTACTCGGCGATGGCGAGGTTGGTCTCGCGGTTCCACATGAGGCCGGCGCCCCAGAAGAGAGCGATGGCCGCCGAGGCCAAGAGGAAGAGTCCCAGGAGGCTCCGATTCTCGGCGGGGTTCTTGAAGGCGGGCCCCATGGCGCGCATCATCAGTCCCAGCCAGAGGAAGAGTCCCACCCAGAGGAAGAGCTGCCAGAAGCGCCCCATTTCCACGTACTCGTAGCCCATGTGCCCGAACCAGAAGTTCGCATCGAAGCTCAGCACTTGTTGGACGCCCAGCCATTGTCCGAAGAGGCTGCCGACGACGATGACGAGCAGGCAAACGAAGAGGATGTCGACTCCCAGGCGCTGGAACTTGGGTTCGTGGCCCGAGACGGCGGGCGCGATGAACAAGCCGGTTGCGAGCCAGGTGGTGGCTATCCAGAAGATGCCGAGCTGCAGGTGCCAGCTGCGAGCCACCGAGGCGGGGAGCCACTTGTCGAGGGGGATGCCGTAGAGCCCTCCTCCCTCGACGCCGTAGTGGGCCACCAGCACTCCCATTCCGACCTGGACGACCCAGAGGGCGCCGGCGACCAGGAAGTACTTGAGGGTCGCGCGCATGGACGGGGTGGGGTTCAGCCCCATGAGGGGATCGCTTTCGGGCGGAACGTGGCAGGGTTCCTCGCTCGCGCGGTGGCGGTCGGCGGCGTAGAACCATGCGAGCGCCCCGATGCCTGCCAGCAATAGCACGAAGCTGATGACCGACCAGAGCACCATCGAGCCTGTGGCCGTGTTGCCGACCAGGCTTTCGGGGGGCCAGTTATGCGTGTAGGAGATGGTTTCGCCGGGACGCTGGGTCACGGTGGCCCAGGTGGCCCAGAAGAAGAAGGCATTCATCATGCGCTGGCGGTCGGGATCCTTGAGGGTGTTGGCGGGGATGGCGTAGGCGTCTCGGAGCGCTGCCATGGCGGGGTCGTTGCCGAAGAGGCGGGTGTAGTGGTCGCTGACGGAGGCAATCGCTTGAGCGCGAATCGGTGAGATCGTGAGCGTTCCGGTTTCGGGATTGTAGGTATTGGTTCTCAGTTCCAGCTGGAGGCGCGTCCGGAGGGCGGCTTGCCGCTCGGGGGCTATCGCGGCGTAAGGTTGGCCGAAGTCGCTGAGGGCCCAGTTGTCGAGGAGCCAGACCGCCTCGCGGTGCAGCCAGTCGGCCGTCCAGTCCGGTGCGATGTAGCCGCCATGTCCCCAGACGGATCCGACTTCCTGGCCGCCCATGGCTTGCCAGACGTTTTGGCCCTGCGTGATATCCTGTCGCGTGAAAAGTTGGCGACCGTCGGAGATCATGACCCGCTCGGGGATGGGAGGCGCCACCTGGTAGATTTCCCAGCCATAGTAGCCGAGCACGGCGAACGAGGCCACCATGACCCCGATGAGCCAGGCCCAGTATTTTCGGAAGTCCATGATGACCGCCCTTCCCCGATAATCTCGATCGATGTCCCCCTCGCGGCCTGACTCGTTTTCCCGTTGACCGCGCGATTGATCTGGCGATGGCTCGCGCCCTTCCGGTACCCATCTAAGGGCCTCTCGCGCCCTCAGGGATTGGCCATATCCTCCAAGGGAGTCCCCGAAGTCTTGGCCAGGCTCCGTAATTCGCCGCAGAGTATGAGGCCCCTCATTGCTCGGATTCCCCGGGACACCTAAGATCGCAGCAAGAGCTTTCAAAGGAGGTCTCCATGGCGACTCCCATCTCCGCCGACATGAAGGTCAGTGAGATCCTTAACCTTTTCCCTCAGACCCTCGACGTCTTCGTGAATAATGGCTTCAAGCCTCTCGCAAACCCCCTGATGCGCCGAACGTTCGCTCACCTCGTGAGCCTCAAGGGCGCCGCGACCATGCACCACTGGGAGGCCGCCCGCCTCGAGGCCTTCCTTCGCGAGCTAAACGCCCGAGCCGCCATGGGAGGCCCGGTTCCCACCGAGGCCCCCGCCCTCGAGGACATCCCCCTCTACGACGTTCGCGACGTCGAAGGCCTCAAGGCCCAGGGCATCGAGGTCTCGGCCGAGCTTATCCGCGTCGACAACCGCGGTCTCGAGCCCCCCGAACCCATGGTCCGCATTCTCGCCATCGTCCAGCAGCTCGCTCCCGGACAGCGCATGGAGGCCCTGAACGAGCGCCGACCCATGCTCCTCTATCCCAAGATCGAAGAGCTAGGAATGGCCCACGAAACCGAAGAACTGCCGGAAGGCGGCTATCGGATCACGGTGAGAGGCTAACCTTGGCGAACCCAGCGCGCGATACCTCCAAGAAGTCTGTTCCCCCGGCGCGTTCCGGCGGCATCGCCACCGAGCGATCCCCGGAGTTCTCGCTGCCGCTTCGCTTCTTCGGTCTCGGGATCGCCGCCTACTTTGTCGCCATGCTCGGGATCGCCTTCGTCGGTCCGGCCCTCACCGGTTCTCCATGGAATCCCCGGATCCTCGGTCTGACCCACGTCATGACCCTGGGAGCCATCGTCGGGATGATCATGGGAGCCTCTTACCAGATGGTCCCGGTCGTCCTGCTCGCGCCCATCTGGAACCAGCGGCTCGGGAAGTTGTCCTTCTGGGTCTTTCTTCCCGGCGTCGTCGCGATGGTCGTGGGCTTCTGGGGTTCGATGCCCGCTTGGCTCGGCATCGGCGCCACCCTGGCGGGGACGGCCATCGCCGCGTTCCTCGTCAACATCCTGGTTTCCCTGATCCGGGGAGCCCGCTGGAACATGGTGGGGGCCTTCCTGGTGACGGCCCTGCTCTGCCTGGGAGCCGCCGTGACGCTCGGCATGATCCGCGCCTTCGGTTACCTGGATCCGGCCGCCGCATGGCGAATTCCCAACGCGCTCACCGTGCATGCCCATCTCGCGGCCTTCGGTTGCGCCAGCTTGCTCATCTTCGGGGTCTCCTACCGCCTGATCCCGATGTTCGCGGTCACCAGCGAAATCGATCGGCGCGGCTGGATCGTGCTCGCCCTGGCGGGTGCCGGAATCCTCGGGATCACCGGTGGCAGCCTTCTCGAGGCCGCCGTCTGCATGCGAGCCGGAGCCACGCTGGCAGCCGCGAGCGCTTGCCTCTGGGCCTGGGATGCCGCTGCCATGTTCCGTGGTCGCATCCGAAAGAAACTCGACCCGGGGCTCACCTACGTGGCAACCGCCATCGGCTGGCTGATCCTGGCGGCAGGCATGGGACTCGCCCTGGCCTGGGGCTGGATTCCGCCGGGGATCACGCCGGATCGCTGGGCGATCGCCTACGCTCTCGTCGGCTTCATCGGCTTCATCGGCTTCAGCATCATTGGCCAGTTCCACAAGATCATGCCGTTCCTCGCCTGGTATCACCGCTACTCATCCCTGGTGGGCAAGACCAAGGTTCCACTGATCAAGGATATCTACGACGAGAAACTGGCCTGGTACGGCTATTGGGCCGCCCAGGCGGGACTCGCCATCGGAGTGGGATCGGTTCTCGCCGGAGCGGGCCTGCTGGTCCGAGTCGCTGGAGTTCTGCTCGCCTTGGGAGCACTCGCCGCGGCCACCATGACTTACCAAACCTTGAAACGCTAGAGGGAGATTCATTTCATGTTTGACGAAAATGCGGTCCGAGAGGCCCTGAAAACGGTCATCGACCCGGAGCTCGGCCTCGACATCATCACCTTGGGAATGGTCTACGGCGTCACCGTCTCCGACGAGGGCGCGGTCGACATCCGCATGACCCTGACCACGCCGGGTTGCCCCATGGAGCGGGTGATCATGGAGGGCATCCAGCACGCCGTGAGCAAGCTGGACGGTGTCAGCCGCATCGGGGTGGATCTCGTCTGGGAGCCCCGCTGGAGCCCCGAGAACATCGATCCCGAGGGCCAGAAGATCCTGGGGCTCGGACGATGAGTTTTGAAACCATCTGGTTCATCCGCTGCGCCCTGATCTACCTCGGCACCGGAGTCCTGCTCGGCATCTCGATGGCCATCCAACCCAACTGGATGCTCTACATCAAGCCCACGCATGCCCATGTCAACCTGCTGGGATTCATGGCCATGTTCATATACGGCGTCGCCTATCATGTCATTCCCCGCTTCCGGGGCAAGGCACTCTTCAGCAACAAGTTGGCCCGCTATCACCTGATTCTGGCCAACGTCGCCCTCGTCGGAATGGCTTTTTCCTTCCCCCTGCGCTTCACCCTGGGAGCCATGGGGAACTACAGTCTCGCCCTCTTCGGGACGATTCAGGTTGTCGCCGTGGGCATGTTCATTGTCAACGCCTGGAAAACCCTCGATTGAAAGGAGATCCCATGTCGACTCATCCCTTGGCCGCCCTCACCGTCGGTCAGATCATGCAGAAGCTTCCCGGCTCGATTGCCATTCTCAACCACTACCTGATCGACACCTGCTGTGGCGAGCATCGCAGCCTGGCCCAGGCCGCGGTCGAGGCCAACGCCTCCTTGGATGCGATGCTCACCGACCTCAACCGCCTGGAGGAAGCCCCGCCTGAAATCATGGCGTCGCGCATGGCTTCCGAGCAGTAACCAGAGTCATCAGGCTGGCGACCCTCACTCCGCGCGGGAAGTCGCCGTCGACCTAGGGACAAGCCCCCCGCATCTTCCAAGATGCGGGGGGCTTGTCGGCTTGAACGGGGAACGAAGACTAGAAGGCGAACTGGGTATGCATGGCGACGGTGTTGCTGGTGGTCGTGACCCCTGCCGCCGTCTTTCGGGTGACCTGGTCGTCGAGAGCCAAAATGACGCCCGGCGCCGGCTTGATGGCGAAGCCGACGAGGCCCTGGATCGTTTCGGTTTGGCTGCCGGCATTGACGTCGCTGTCGATCACGTCCATGCGGGCGATCAGCTCGGGTGACGGCAACGCGGTTACGGGCAGGCCCAAGACCGTGTAGGCGGAGAGGATCTGGCCGGTGATCACCGGGCCTGCCACGGCCTGGTTCACCATGCGCGTCCCTTCGGCGGCCACCCGGAACGTTCCGGTGCGGTAGCCGGCGAAAGCCGCATAGCGATCCATCTGGCTCAGGGTGATGGTGTCCCCACGGTAACCCAGAGCGGCGAGCGTCAAGCCTGGAACCGGGGCCACGGTGAGGCCGGCGGTATAGGCCTTGCTGCCGTTGTTCTCGGTCGCGCGGAAGCCCGTCCCGTTGTCCACCTGAGCCATGTAGCCCACGGGGCCCACGTTGCCGAAGGCCTTCAGACCGAAGTCGAACGGGGGGATGTAGCCGGCGCTGAAGACGGGGAAATAGTGATACCCCAGCATGCGGTAGCCCCAGTAGGCGCTCTCGAACTCGAACCACGGCGAGGTCAGCAGGCCCATCTGGAGGTTGACGTTGGGAACCAGGCCGGTCGCCTGAAAGTAGGCATTGTGAAGCAGCGCGTCGTAGGGATCCCGGCCGATCGTCGCGACCCCGCCGGTCACACCGGTGACGAAGGCCTGAGGGTAGGCATTGTAGGTGATGGCGGCGGACCAGATGTCGCTGAACTTGGCCTTGCCGGTCAGGAAGGCGCGGGTCACGTTGTAGGACGCCGCTCGACCATCCGTCGGCGCGCTGAAGTCGGTGTAAAGCAACCCGGATACCGATGACTGAGTCTGGGCCGCCGCAGGACCGGCAGTCATCAGGGCAGGGAGCATGGCCAGAGAGGCGAGCATCATCGTCGTCTTCGTCATACATTCTCCTATGAAGTGAAGGGTTGGGCTCTAGGGCTTGTGAGCGCGACGGGGCCTGCGGATGCGCATGCGTTTTGGGCTCAATGGTTCACTATATGCCCGATTGAGCCAGGCTTTAATCGGTAGGATTTACGGAACTAGTGCAACGAGGGGCTCGTCGCCGCGTTCGCGGCGATGGGAAGCATCACCCAGAAGGTGGTGCCGCATGCTAACTCGCTGGTTACCCCGATCTTTCCACCGTGTTCTTCAACGGCGAACTTGCAGAAGGCCAGCCCCAGGCCGAAGCCATGTTCGGGACGTTCCTTGCGTCGGCGGATGTGGAAGTACTTGTCGAAGATCCGGTTCAGCTCGTCGGCGGGGATGCCGGGGCCGGTGTCGGCCACCTCGAACCTGACCATGTTCTCATGGAGGCAGGCGCGGAGCGTGACTTCGCCGGTTGCGGTGAACTTCAGGGCATTGCTGACGAGGTTGGCGAGGACGCGCTTGAGGATACGGCGATCGCCCAGAAGCATGGGCAAGTCCTCGGACGAGTCGGTAACCAGCGAAAGTCCCTTGTCCTGGGCCACCAGGGAGTACTCGGCGACGATCGCCTCCACCAGGTCCCGGGGCGGCAGGGGTTCTGGCATGACGGCCATTCCGGACTCGACCCGGTGGAACTCCACGAGCTCTTCGACCATCCTCGACAGGGCCAGAATTTGGTCGCGCGCCATGCCGACGAGCTGATTGGCATCCTGTTCGGGCAGTTTCTGGTTCAGAACCAGGTTGAGGGCGATGCCGATTCCTTCGAGGGGACTGCGCAAGTCATGGACCAGCATGGAGGCCAGGTCCTTGCGGAGTTGCTGAAGCTCGCGTTCGGCCTTTCGGGTTCGGATCACCGAGCGGATCCGGACCAAGAGCTCCTCGGTGTTGATAGGCTTGGTGAGGTACTCGTCGGCTCCCAGGCTCAGCCCGCGCTCGACGCTCAGGGGTTGCAAGTAGGTGGCGGTGAGGATGATGACCGGAATGCCCCGGGTTCGGCTGTCGGCCTTGAGGGCTTCGAGCATGGTGAAGCCGTCCATGATGGGCATCTCGAGGTCGAGAAGGATCAGGTCCGGGCGCTCGGTCTGGGCGGTTTCCAGTCCGTTCAGTCCGTTGGTCGCCGTCAGGCAGCCGATTCCACGGGCCTCGAGGACCATCTTCAAAAGCACCAGGTTGTCGTCATGATCGTCGACCACCAGCACTCGGAGTTCAGGAGTGGACACGGCTCATGGCCTCCGAAATCTGAGCGAGAAAGGTCGCGACCTCGATGGGCTTGGTGATGTAGCCGTCGAAGCCGGCAGCGAGCGCGCGCTCGGCGTCCCCCGCCATGGCATGGGCCGTCAGGGCGATGACGGGAATCGCTCTGGTCGCCTGGATCATGCGGGCTGCGACCCAGCCGTCGATGTCGCCGGGCAGGGAAAGGTCCATCAGGACCACGTCGAAGTCATGGCGCCGGGCCTCGGCGATCGCCTCTTCGCCCGTGGACGCCTCGACCACGTCCCATCCCCCGAAGCGCAGCAGGTCACCTGCGAGCTTCCGGTTATCCTCGACGTCTTCGACCAGCAGAACCCGGGGCATCAATCGAACTCCGGCGCGCGCGATTCCAGCGGCAGCACGACCGTGAACACCGAGCCTTCGCCCGGCGTGCTCTCGGCCGAAAGTTGCCCGCCGAGGAGCCGCGCCATGCGCAGGCAAATCGGCAAACCGAGTCCGGTCCCTCCCACCTTGCGGGTGGTGGACGAGTCCACCTGGTAGAACTCCTCGAAGATCCGGGTCAGATCCTCCGGAGCGATCCCGATTCCCGTGTCGCTGATGGAGATCTCCCAGCGATCCGCCACCCGTCGCGAGACCAGGCGAACCTCGCCGCGATCCGTGAAGTTCATGGCGTTGGTGAGGAGGTTCAGGATGATCTGGCGAATCTTGGTGGGATCGCTCTTGACCATGGGGGGGCTGCCCTCCAGGTCGTGAATCAGCACATGGCCTTTCTTGCGGGCCAGCGGCTCGACGGCGAATAAGACCTGCATCAGGATGTCGCGTGGCACGCAAGCCTCGACGCGAACGGGCATCTTCGACGCCTCGATCCGGGAGATGTCCAGGACATCGTTGATGAGCGCCAGCAGATGCTTTCCGTTTCGTAAGACGCGCTCTAGACCGTCTTGCTGCTGATCGTTGAGGGGGCCGTAAAACTGGTTGAGCAGCATGTCGGAGAAGCCGATGATCGAGTTTAGCGGGGTGCGCAGCTCGTGGCTCATCTTGGCGAGGAACTCGCTCTTGAGGCGATTGGCGTTCTGAAGTTCCAGGTTCTTCCGTTCCAGCTCCGCCGTGCGGGCTGCCACCTGGGCTTCCAGGTTGGACTTGGAGTCCATGAGTTCCCGGTAGAGACGGGCGTTCTCCACGGCGATTCCCCCCTGGCGTGCCAAGGAAAGGAAGATCTTCTCGTCCTCGTCGGTGAAATCCGAGCCGTCTCCCTTGTCGCTGGCCATCAGGAGCCCGATGGAGCGGCCGCTGCGATCCAACAACGGAACGCCGATGAGCTTCGAGATGGCGACGTGAGGGGTCGGAATCTTGGCCCGCCTCGGATACGCGGGGTAATCCGAGAGGCGGACGGGCACCCCGCCGAAGTAGATATCGGAGATCAGGCCGTGACCCAGCGGGATCATGAAGTGGCCGTTGCCGGGATGGCGGTGATCGGAAGGATCTTGATACGAGAAGGCGGCGGATTTCAGGCTGGTGAGATCGTCGCTGACGTGATAAATGATGGCAGCGTTGGCGTTGACCAGGGTACGGGCCGCATCGACGATCACCTGGAAGACCTTCTCGAGATCCGATTCCGCGGTGATCGCCATCGCGATGGCGTTCAGGGACTCGGTGTGGAGCTGGTATCGCTTTTCCGAGGCGTCGGGCATCTGGATCTGGTTATCGCGCATGTGCGCCATTATAGCCTCGCACCGCCGGGATGCATGAGGGATGAAGGCTCGAACCCCTCAACGAATTCTTAAGTTACCGCGGGATTTCCGTGCCTTTGACCTGATTCCTACGGGTCCTGCGGCGCCAAGCGGCATGCCCAGTTGAGTAGGGCCTCATGGACCTCGGCATGCAGCATCACGTCGAGGTGGCCCGCGGTCTTGACGATCTCGAAGCTGACCGTGGCGCCGCGTTCGCGCAGCGCCGAGACCCAGCGCTGCGTCTCGGCGCTGCGCGCCACGGCGTCTCGCGCGCCCTGGACCAGCAAAACCGGGCAGCTGGGAGTGACGCCTTCCCAGGGGCGATTGAGCAGGGCTTCGACGGCGTCGAGGTAGTTCGGTCGATCGGAGCGCAGCGGGAACTCGTCGCGGCGGAAGGAGCCGAAGGCTGGAAAGACTTCGTGCCATCGTTTCACGTGGGGACGGTAGCTTCGCATCGCGGGTGACAGCAGGTTGGGGAGTTCGCCGAGCGTGGTCCTGAGCCCCCGGTGAATCCGGGTGGGCATGCCGACTCCGATGACTCCCGCCGGCATCGGCAGCAGTCCGCCGTGAGGCTCGCAAACCGCACGGAGTGCGAGAGCGCCGCCCAGGCTATTGCCGAGAAGGAACCAGGGGATGTTCCGGGTCGTCATGTGGGAGAGGGCCTGGACGACGGCCTCGGTGAAGTCCTCGACGGCGCGATCGACCTCCAGGATGGACGTGTTTCCGCGGCCATGGCCCGGCAAGTCGAGCGAAAGGACTTGAAACCCGCGCGCGAGGGCGGCGTCGAAGAACGGCGCGAACGAATACAGCCGGTCGTTGCCGGCCCCGTGGGCGACGACCAAGGTGCCACGAGGGGCTTGCTCGGGCATAAGCAATAGGGCCTTGCCGGATCCCGTCCGCAGGCTCAACGAGATGTCCATAGTCGTCATGGTAGGACGAATGGGCTCAAGACTCTACCGTAGTTTACCCGGATGCCTATTTGGCGGGCCTCCCGCTAGATTGGCGGTAGAGGATCCTCTTAGGAATAGCTAGCTATCAGCAAAAGGAGTTTGCGATGATCAGAACCCTCTTGGCCCTTGCTCTGGGTGGCGCCGTTTTCGGCGCGTTCGTGGCCCCGGCCTCGGCGAACCCCGGCAAGGCCCTCATCACCTGCGTCGGCTGCCACGACATCACCGATGCCAAGAAGCAAGTCGTCGGTCCTCCGCTCTTCGGCCTCTACGAAACGAAGCCGACCAGCAAGGGCATCAGCTTTGCCAAGTGGGACAAGACGAGCCTGGACACCTGGCTCAAGGACCCGGCCGCTGTGAAGCCCGGAACCGCCATGGCCTTCAAGGTCAAGAACGACAAGAAGCGCGCGGCGATCATCGAGGCCCTGGCCGAGCTCAAGTAAGTATCTCGTTTTGCAGAAGGCATGCGGGAGCAATCCCGCATGCCTTCTGCTTTTTGAGCGCTTCATCACCCTCGAATCTAAGCTTCCTCATAGTCTTAACTGTTTACTCGTAGTAAGATCCTGACTATTACTCGAATGCGCCCCCCCCAACAAGGAGCAGATTAATGCTGTCCAAATCCCAAGCGCGCGCGTTCTTTGTCGGCGGAACCTTCCTGTTCTCGGCCATCTTCCTGTGGCTGACCGTCGACACCTTGCGCCAGATCCCCAAGCAGACCAAATCCGAAATCATGACGGCCGACGTCATTCGCGGTAAGCACTTGTTCGACAAGAACAACTGCATGGGATGCCACACCATCATGGGTGAAGGAGGCTACTACGCTCCTGAACTCACCAAGGTCTATGACCGCCGCGGTCCCGAATGGATGAAACTCTTCCTCAAGGATCCGCAGGCCATGTATCCCGGCGAGCGGAAAATGACCCAGTACAACTTCAAGGACGAGGAGATGGACGATCTGATCGCCTTCTTCAAGTGGGTTGGCCAGATGGACCTCAACGGCTTCCCCGCCAAACCCGACCTTGCTCCTCCGGCCGCTGCCGCCCCCATTTCAGCTGCCTCCCAGGCCGCGGCCAAGCCCGCGATGTTCTCGGGCGTCTGCATGAGCTGCCACCAGGTCGCAGGACAGGGTGGTACCGTCGGCCCCGCCCTCGATGGCGTGGGATCCCGCATGACCGAAATCGAGATCGCCACCTTCATCGGCGACCCTCAAAAGGTGAGGCCCGGCACCGCCATGCCCAACCTCGGCCTGAGCGAACCCGTGAAGACCGAGCTGGCCAGTTACCTGGCCGGTCTGCGCTAGGAGTGACCGCATGACCATTAAATTCGAATCCCAAAAGGTCGCCTACTGGTTCTTCCTGTCGGCCATCTTGCTCTTCAGCCTGCAGATCGTCTACGGCTTCATCATGGGCTTCGCCCACATGGGCTACGACGGCCTTCACAACTTCATCCCCTTCAACACCGCCCGCGCGGTCCATACCAACCTGCTGGTCTTCTGGTTGTTGCTCGGCTTCATGGGCGCGGCTTACTTCATCATCCCGGAAGAATCCGACCGAGAGCTTTACTCGGTTCCGCTGGCTTACATCCAGCTCGTCACCTTCCTGGCCGTCGGCGTGATCGCCCTCGCCGGTTACCACATGAACATCTGGGAAGGCCGGAAGTTCCTCGAAATTCCGCGCCCGCTCGACTACCTTGTCGTGGTCAACATCCTGACGTTCCTCTTCAACACCGGCATGACCATCTGGAAGGCCCCGCGCTTCTCGACCACCGGCATCGTGCTCTACGGCGGTCTCTTCTCGGCGGCTCTCCTTTACCTGCCCGGCATGATCACCTTCGATCACCAGACCCTCGACTCCTACTTCCGCTGGTGGGTCGTCCACCTCTGGGTGGAAGGCGTCTGGGAACTCATCATGGGCGGCATGCTCGCCTATCTCTTGATCAAGCTCACCGGTATCGACCGCGAGATCATCGAGAAGTGGCTCTACGTGATCGTCGGGATCACCTTCCTTTCGGGAATCCTCGGTACCGGCCACCACTACTACTACATCGGCGCCCCCAAGTACTGGCTGATGGTCGGCGGCATCTTCGGTGCCCTCGAACCCCTGGCCTTCCTCGCCATGGCCCTCTGGGCCCTCGCGATGGCCCGCAAGGGCGGCGGAAGCCACCCCAACAAGAGTGCCCTATCCTGGTCTCTCGGCTGCGCCGTGATGTCCTTCGTCGGTGCGGGCTTCCTCGGTTTCGCCCACACCCTGCCTCAGGTCAACATGTGGACCCACGGCACCCTCGTCACCGCCATGCACGGCCACCTGGCCTTCTGGGGCGCCTACGCGATGATCGTCCTCGGCATCATCACCTACGCCATGCCCCTGCTCACCGGTCGAAAGCTCTATGAATCGCCGATGGAGCAAGTGTCGTTCTGGATGGCCAACATCGGCATGGTCGCCATGACCGCCGCGTTCGCCGTCGCCGGCATCACCCAAGTCTACCTGGAGCGCAAGGTCGGCATGGACTTCCTGTTGGTCCAGAAGGAACTGCACCCGCACTTCCTGGGACTCGTGCTAGCAGCCTCGCTCTTCGCCGTCGGAATTCTGGCCTTCATCATCCAGTTCTTCCGCTACGGCCTGCCCGTGGCCGCCACCAAACCCAAGCCCCACGGGTCGCTCTCGGGATCCGAAGCGCTCAACCCGTAAGCCCCGAGGCCGGCTCCCTTCCGGGAGCCGGCCCCATTTCTAGAAGGAACGGTCAATGCCCGCCATGGAAACCCCCTACTACCGCGAGATCGGCCACGAAGTCGGCATCTGCGAACTGGCCTGGCGCGAAAACCTGCCCTTGCTGCTCAAGGGGCCTACCGGCAGCGGCAAGACCCGCTTCGTAGAGCACATGGCCCGCCGTCTCGGCCGCCCCCTCATCACCATCGCCTGCAACGAAGACACCACCGCCGCGGACCTGCTGGGCCGCCACCTGATCATCGGGGGAGACACCGTCTGGATGGACGGTCCGCTCACCCGAGCCGTCCGCGAGGGCGCCATCGTCTACCTCGACGAGTTCCTGGAAGCCCGGGCCGATACCCTGGTCGTCATCCACGCCCTCACCGACCATCGCCGCCGTCTCTACCTCGATCGCCTCAACGAAGAACTGGTCGCGCCGCCCACGTTCATGCTGATCGTCTCCTACAATCCCGGCTACCAGCAAGGCTTCAAAGAGCTCAAACCCTCGACCCGCCAGCGCTTCCTCGCGCTCGACTTCACCTACCCCGAAGCCGACGTCGAAAAGGAAATCGTCATCGCCGAAACCGGCCTCGCCGCCGATCGCGCCAAGCAACTCGTCAAGCTCGCCGGCAAGATCCGCAACCTCAAACACCTCGGCCTCAGCGAAGCCCCCTCCACCCGACTCCTCGTCGGCGCCGCCAAGCTCATGCACTCCGGTCTGGCCCCCCGGCTCGCCTGCCAGGTCGCCGTGGTCAATGCCCTCACCGACGATCCCGAAGTCGCCGAGAGCCTGCAAGACCTCGCCAACCTCCACTTCTAGACATGCTCAAGCGCAAAGCCCGCCGTGACGGCTCCGAGCCCTCCGCCAAGCCTCGATTCAACGCCGAAGAGGCTGCCGCCACCGGCCTCGGGAAGGTCCTCGACTTCGACCTCCAGTTCCTCATCTGGCAAGGCTTCGACAAGGCGCTGAAGTGGGTCTCCCGGGACCGCGCCGAGGACCGCCGCCAAAAGCTCGCCGTCTCCCTCGAAGACGGTCGAGAGCGCCTCCAGACGCTCGCTCGGGGTCTGTCCGGATTGCCCCTCATCGTCCGACCGACCTCCGACCTCCCGGGTACCGACGGGCGCCACCTCTTGCTGCCCAAGCAATCCGCCTTCTTCGAAGATGAAGCCGACAACCGCCGCGTACTCATGCTCCTGACCGTCATCCTTTCCGAGGCCGCCCGCCTCGGGCTGCACGGAGATCGCGATCCGCTGCCTCCCGATCCCGCCGCGTGGACCGACAATTTGCTCATGAGCTATCCCGGACTCCAAGAGGAACTCCGGCGCCATCGCGACATCGACGCCGCGCGCCTCGAGAGCTACCCGGAGGCCGCTCCCGCCCTGACGTTCCGCTTCATCCAACGTCACCAAGGCCTGCTCCCCCCCGGCGGCGTCGCGGGCGACACCCCTGAATCCATCGAGGGCAGCGAGGCCGAAGCTCCGGTCCAGGAAGGCGTCAAACGCACCACCGTCGACAAGGACGAGCAAGAGGCCAATACCCTCATGCATAACTTCGAGAAGGTCGAGACGCTCGACGAGTACAAGGGCCTGGCCCGTGATTTCGACGGCGAGGACCAGCTCGAAGACCACCTCGAAGCCTTGCAGGAACTCAAGATGACCGAGGTCATCCGCGTCGACGAGACCGTCCACTCGGTCTACCGTACCGAGATCCTCATGACCGACGGCATCGGAGACGTCGCCGCCGAGGCGGTGGGGGGGATCCCCTACGACGAATGGGACGCCAAGAGACGCTCCTACCGGAAAGGCTGGTGCCGCGTCTTTCCGGGTGTCATCGCGGATCGCGATCCGGACTGGGCGGCCGAACGCCTGCCGCAACTCGGCGATTCCATTCGCCGCCTGAAAAAGACCCTGGAAAAGGTCGTCAGCGCGACCGAAAAGGTTCGCCGACAGAAGGACGGGGCCGATCTCGACCTCGATGCCGCCATCGAGAACCGCGTCCGCCTCAACCTCAAGGAAAGCCCGCTCGAAAACCTCTATCTCGACCGCAAGCGCCGCCGCCGCGACCTCGCCGTCCTGGTCCTGGTGGATCTCAGCCTCTCGACCGATGCCCACGTCGAGGGGCGGCGCGTGCTGGACGTCGCCAAGGATTCCCTCCTGGTGCTCTCCGAGGTCTTCGCGCACTACGGCGATCAGGTCGAGGTGGCGGGCTTCTACAGCCACACCCGCAACCAGGTCTTCTACCAGACCCTGAAGCGATTCAACGAGCCCTGGACCTTCCTGAAGGCCGCCATCGGCGCCCTCGAACCCCGAGGCTACACGCGAATCGGTCCCGCCCTGCGCCATGCGACCCGCCAATTGCTTAAGGCCAAGGCCAAACACCGGGTCCTGCTCGTCCTGAGCGACGGAAAGCCAAGCGATTTCGACCGCTACGAGGGGCGCTACGGCATCGGCGATATCCGCCAGGCCATCCGGGAAGCCGAAAGCCAGGGAGTGCATATCCACGCCCTGGCCATCGACAAGCAAGCCAGAGACTACTTGCCCCAAATGCTGGGCAGCCAGCGCTTCGCCATCATGAGACACCCCGGTGAACTACCGGACGCCCTCGGCCGCTTCTTCATGGCCTTGCTCAAACGCTGATCAGCCGCCGTGGGCCTCCACGTCCTTCACGATCTTCTCGGCCTCGGCCGCCCACGCGCCTTCCTGTCCGTCGCGGAAGTAGGGCATGAAGTTGCAGGCAAGGAGCGCCTTGAAGGCTCGGCTGCGATCGCGCATGACCCAGTTTCGTAGGCGCGTCTGACGCAGGCGCGCGAACCAGGCCAGGGCCTCGCCGTAGCTCTCGTCGAGGATTTCGCCCAGGCGATCGCGGACCCAGACGGCGAATGCGGGGCTCGTGCCCCCGCTGGAGACCGCGATCTCGAGGTTTCCCCGCCGCAGGATGGCCGGCATGTAAAAGTCGGCCCCCTCCAGGTCGTCGACCGCCGCAGCCAGGATACCCCGCCCCACGGCCTCGACGTAGAGCTTGCGGTTCAGCTCCTTGTCGTCGGTGCCGAAGATGGCGAGCTTCATCCCGTCGAGATCGGAAAGCACGGCCTCCCGCTGGACGATGCGTGCCCCCTCCAGGTCGATCGGGGCGTCGGGAGCGACGATGGTCACCCTCGCCCCCGCTTCGATGAGCCGCCTGGCCTTGGGCAACGCGATGGCTCCCGCTCCGACCACCAGGCAAGGCCAGGCCTCGATGCGCATGTTGACGGTAAACAAGGTCATGACGAGGATCCCTTCTCTGTTGTGCCGTAGGCGCTAGTGGCTGGTTCCGGCCGAACGCGTGGTTTTGTTGTAGACGTTGTACTTGCCGGAAGGCTTCTTCATCGGCAGGCGCTTCACCTCTTCGAGCGTCTTCGCGTCGTAGACGATCAGCGCGCCGTCGTGTTCCCAGATGCTCACCAGGGCGTAACGCCCATCCCTCGTGAACTCGACGTGGCTCGCGGTCTTGCCGGGCTCGGGCTTCAGGCTGGCCTTCACCTCGAGCGTCCTCTTGTCGATCACGGTCATGACGTCCTTGTTGGGACCGTTCATCCCGTCCACCCAGGCGTAGGGGCTGTTCTCGTGGCTGCGCATGAAGAAGCCGGGCCCCGAGGTGGGGATCTGCTTGAGGGTCTTCCAGGTCTTCATGTCGATGATGCTCACGACCCATTCCTTGAGGTTGGGGGTGGCCAAGACCATGCGGCCGTCGACCTCCCAGGTGATCCCCGAGCCCAGGTGCGGCATCCCCGGCAAGTCGATGTTGGCGACCTTCCTGCCGGTATCCAGGTCGATCACCTGACCCTGGTGGCCTTGGCGCGAGGCGCCGATCAGGTGGCGGTAGCTTTGGTCGAAGAAGAAGTCATCCAGGTAGTCCTCGACCATGATCGCGCGCGGTTTGAAAGTTTGCTCGCCCACCAGCATCTCGCCCGAGTTGGGACCGAAGTCGTGGACCCAGCCCTTTTTCTTGGCGGGGAGGGCGTAGGGAATTTCCCAGACCTCGGGGCTGTCCTTGAGGGCCACGATGAAGCTCTTGCGGGGGGCTGCCTGGTACACGGCGCTCACCCGGGAGGTCTTTCCTTCCTGGGTCTTGACGGGGATGACCTTCATCAAGGAGAGATCCTCGGCCTTGAGAACGACCAAGGTATGGGGAAGGTAGTTGCCGACCAGGATGAACTTCCCGTCGTCGGAGACGGCCAGGTTGCGGGTGTTGATGCCGGCTCGGATCTCGTGGGTGGTCTTCTGGTTGTAGATGTCGTAGCGGCTGATCCAGCCGTCGCGCGAGGCGAAGTAGACGAAGCGGCCGTCGGGCGAGAATTTGGGGCCGCCATGAAGCGCGAAGCGGGTCTGGAAGCGGTCGATGGGCTCGAAGCGATCGCCGTCCAGCAGGGTCGCGTGGTGGTCTCCGAGCTCGACGACGATGAAGAGGTTCCGGGGATCGGCCTTGAAAAGCGGCTTGTCCGGAAGGGGCTTCGCGACGTGGACGAGGCGCGAGGCTCGGATCTCGGGGTAGTTCCATTCGGGCACGCTCGCGGGCGGCGTGTAGACGTAATCGGCGAGGGCCTTGATTTCCGGTTCCGAGAGCGAATCGGCGAACCCGGGCATCTGGGTGGCGGGCCGTCCGTATCCGATGACCTTGAGGGCCTCGGGGCGGCGAACGCGTTCGAGGTTTTCCGGCAGGAGCGCGGGGCCCATGCCGCCGAGCCGATCGACGCCGTGGCAGGAGGCGCAGTTCTGCTGGTAGAGGGCCTTCACATCCGGCTTGGCCGGCTGCGCGGAAGCCGGCAGACTCGAGCAGCCGACCGCCGCCAGCAGCAACCCTAAAAAGGCCGTGAACAGAGCATTCATTTTCACCTCCTACCCCAGAACCGGCTGGGGAAGCCCGATCTCGTCGTCGGTCAGGTAGCAGGCCGGGTCCTCGGCCCAGACATCCCCGGTCAGTTGCAGGGCGCGAACGCGGGTATTGCCTCCGCAGACGTCGAAGTAGGCGCACTCGGCACAGCGTCCCGTCACCGGGCGGGGATGAGCCTTGAGGCCAGCCATCAGAGGGTTGGAGACGTCCGGCCAGATCTCCGAGAAGGGGCGCTCCCGGACGTTGCCAAGGGTGGTTTCCCACCACATGGTGTCGGGGTGGACGTTTCCGAGGTTGTCGATGTTCGAGATGTTGATGCCGGTGGAGTTCCCCCCCCACTGCGCGAGCTTTCCGCGAAGGTGATCGATCCGCTCCTGGGGGAAGCGCGTCCGCGCCCAGTGAAGCAGGTAGATGGCGTCGGCGTCGTTGTTGCCGGAGACGAACTCCTTCGCCGAGCCGCTCGAGCCGCTGGCACCTTGTTCGACGTGGCGCCAGCAGGCCTCGAAGAGGAGGTCCATGGCCTGGCGGGTGGTGGCGAAGAAGGCGTCTTCCTTGCGGTTGACGTTGCCGCGGCCGGCGTAGTTGAGGTGCGAGAGGTAGAACTTGTCGATGTTTTCCTGCTCCATGAGTTCGAGCAGGGCGGGCAGGTCGTGGGCGTTACCCTGGGTGAGGGTGAAACGGACCCCCACCCGGATGCCGCGTTCCTGGCAGAGGCGGATGCCGGACAGGGAGCTTTCGAACGCTCCGGCCTTGCGCCGAAAGTGGTCATGGGTCTCGCGGATGCCGTCCAGGCTGATACCGACGTAGTTGTAGCCAGCCTCGGCGATGGCGTCGATGTTCGCTTCGTCGATGATCGTTCCGTTGGTGGACAGGCCCACGTAGAAGCCCATCTCCTTGGCGCGCCGGCTGATCGCGAAGATGTCGGGTCGCAGCAAGGGTTCGCCCCCCGAGAGGATCAGGACCGGGACCTTGAAGCGCCGGAGATCGGCCATGACCTCGAAGACCTCGGTGGTGGAGAGTTCGCCCGGGAACTCGCGGTTGGAGGAGATTGCGTAGCAGTGCTTGCAGGCCAGGTTGCAACGCCGGGTCAGGTTCCAGATCACGACGGGGCCGGGAGGGTTGCGCTTCGGCTCGAGGGGGGTCGGTGCAAGCAGCTCTTGCATGTACTGTGAAATGCGGAACATGACTATCCTTTCACGCGTTCAGCCGAAGGCCGGTCTTCTTGAGGATTCGCTTGCTGTAGAGCACCTTGTGACCGCGGTTCGCTTCGCCGAGAATCTTGACGATGACGCCCACCAGGAGCTCGACCTCGTCGCGGTCATGGCCGTGAAGCATGGCGAAGAGGTTGTAGGGCCAGTGGGGGAGATGGCGAGGGCGGCGGTAGCAGTGGCTCACGAAGTCGAGCTTTCCGATGCGCTCGCCTAGCAGGTCGACGACGTCGTCGGGGACGTCCCAGACGGACATGCCGTTGGCCTTGTAGCCGAGCGCATAGTGATTGGGCACCAGGCCGATCCGGCGGATCTTTCCGGTTGACAGCATGTTTTCCAAGCGCGCGATCACTTCCGCTTGATCCACGCCGATCGCGTCGGCGATCGCCTGGTACGGCTCCGCGACCAGGGGCAAGCCTGCCTGGGTGGCGAGCACGATCCGGCGGTCGATGTCGTCCCTCATGCGCGCAACCTCAGCTCCACGAAGAACTCCTTTTCCTTGGGCATGGGGTAGACCGGGTAGCCGGTCTCGGCCTCGATCCGGGCGATGACGTCGGGGGTCGATTCGGCCTTTTCGGTGGCGAGGACGAACCACATGTTGAGGTCATGCTCGCGCTCGTAGTTGTGCGCGACTTCCACGCAGGCGTTGACCTGTTCGGCCACCCGCTCGAAGTCTTCGGGGGGAATGCGCATGGCGGCCAGGGTGAAGCGGCCGCCCATGCGGTCGACGTGATACATGGGGCCGAAGCGCGTGAGGATGCCCTCTGCGCGCATGCGCGAGATCCGGTCGATCAGCTCCGCCTCGCAGAGGCCCAATCGCTCGCCCATGACCTTGAAGGGTCGAGGAGTCAGGGGGAACTCCCCCTGCATGGTGTTGATGATCCGGCGGTCCATGGCGTCCATTCAGGGCTCCTCCACGTAGCGCGCCCCGCGCTGCTTGAATCTCCGTTGGCTGAACAGGACGGCATGGGGCCATTCGGCCATCCCGTCCAGCTGCCGGATGTCGGCGATCGCGCCCCGCACCGTTTCTCGATCCTTGCCATGGATCATGCAAAAGAGGTTGTAGGGCCAGCGGGGCGGCACTCTCGGGCGGCGGTAGCAGAGCGTGACCAGCCCCGTCTCGGTGATGGCCTTTCCCCGCTGGCTCACCGCGTCGTCGGGGATGTCGAAGACCACCATGGCGTTGGCCTTGAAGCCGAGTTCGTGGTGGCGAACCACCACTCCGAAGCGCTTGATGTCGCCGTTCGCGAGCAACTCTTTGAGGCGTGCGAGCACCCATTCCTCGGACTCGCCGAGGTCGAGGGCGATCGCCCGATAGGGCTCGAAAACAAACGGCAGTCCACCTTGAACGGCGGCGATCAACCTCTGATCGCGCTCACTCAGCCCCATAGCGCGAACCCCAGGTCGATATGGAACTCCTCCAGCAACGGAAGGGCGATGACGTCGCAGGCGGTCGCCTCGGCGATCTCCGCGAGGATCTCGGCGAGGCGCGCTTCGTCCGGGGCCGTGACGACGAACCAGAGGTTGATCGCGTGCTCGCGCTCGTAGTTGTGGTTGACTCCGGGATGCCGGCTCACGATCGCAGCCACCGCTTCCAGGCGCTCCGGTCCGACCGAGAGGGCCGCGAGCGTGCTGGCCCCGAGTCGGTGGGGCCGGAAAACCGGTCCGATGCGGCTGATCGTGCCCTGGTCCTGCAGGCCTTCCAGCATGGCCATCACGGCTTCCTCGGAGGTGCCCAGCGATTCGGCGATGGCGGCGTACGGCCTGGAGACCAGGGGGAAGTCCCGCTGGAAATCGTTGAGGAGGCGCTTGGCGAGGCGGTCCATGCTACATGCCGATCCGCCCCGCGCGCGGGGTGAAGAAGATGCCGCTGGGCTTTCGCGAGGGAAGCTCTCCGATCTTCGATAGCGCTTCGGTGTCGTAGATGTCGATTCGGTCCGCGTCGCGAACCGAGATCCAGGCATGCTCGCCGCGGGGAGTGAACTCCATGTGAAGCACGCCGGCGCCGGGCGTGAAGGTCTTGACGATCCGGCGGCTAGGGATGTCGATCACCTGGACCGTGTCGTTATGGGGCGGGGCGAAGTTCACCCAGACCTGTCGGGCGTCGGGGCGGGCCACGACGAAGACCGGTTGGCCGTGAACAGGGATGCGGGCGGCTTCCTTCCATGTCTTCTGGTCGACGATCAGTACCTCATGGCGGCCCACAGCCGGCACGAAAGCCTCTGATCCGCTGATGGCCCAGCCTTCGAGGTGGGGCATCTTGTAGACGGGCATTTGCTTGCCGTTTCGACCATACTTGTCCAGGACGCGCCGGACACCGCGGTCGGGGTTCCAGGTATCGAGCAAGGCGATGCCGTCTTCGCCGAAGAGTCCCGCTCCGTAGTAGCGGCCGTCCGCCGAGATGAAGGCGTCGTAGGGTTCGCGTCCGACGGCTGGAAACTTCGTGAGTTTCGGGGTCCGGCGGTCCTTGAGATCGAGCAGCCAGATCTCGCCGGCCTCGAAGAGGCTGTAGGCGAAGCGGTTACCGGGCAAGTCGACGAGGCCGATGACCTTGGATAGCCGGCCGTCCTCCGAGCGAGCGGGCAGATCGTGCAGGAGGTCGAGCGTTTCGGAATCGAAGACCTTCACGCCGCCCGGGGAGTAGTTGGAGACGGCGATGGTGCGGCCGTCCTGGGAGATGGCTCCTCCGATGGCGTTTCCGGCCTGAATGATGCGCTTGACGATCCGCATGCCCAGGAGATCCACCTTGGTGAGGCCGCCGTCGCGCCCGAAGACGTAGGCGTAGCGGCCGTCGCGCGAGAAGACCAGGGATGCATGGGAAAGGTCGCCCAGGCCCTCGATTCGGCCGAGTTGAGTCCTTCCGGTCGTTTCGACGACCTGGACCGATCCGCGGGCGCGTTCGACGATCACTCCGAGATCGCCGGTGCCGCGACTTTCGGCGTCGCGAACGACAGCGGCGCAACTGGTGAGAAGCAGCGCCGCGGCCAGAACCGAAGAAACGGCCAGAACCGAAGAAGAGAAAAGAACCGGCGAAGCGGCGTGCAGCAGGCTAGTGCGTTTCATTCGGGAGTCCTTTCAGCAGCGCTTCGCCGATCCAGCGGGCCTCGTTTTCGGTGAGCAGGGGGCGCCACGGCGGCATGGCGGTATCGGGGACGCCGTCGAGGATGATGTTCGCGAGGCCTTCGGCCGTACGGTTCGAGAGGGCTTTCGGCGTGAGGGCTGGCCCCAGGCCGCCTTTCATGGTGAGCCCGTGGCAAGAGCCGCAGTCCTGGCGGACCATGTAGACAAGTTCCTGCTGGCGCTCGTGGCCGAGCGTCTGGGCCATGGCGGCGGGAGCCGCGAGCAGGGTCAGCATGGCCAGCGTCCTAAGCAAGGACCTTGGTCTCCACGGGGGCGGCTCCCAGTTGGCGGGCGAGGTTCGCGACCTTGCCGACGATGATCAGCGTGGGGGGCTTGAAGCCGTTGAGGGCTAGCGCTTCGGGGAGCTCGGCGAGGGTGGTGAGCATCGTCCGTTGATTCGGCAAGGTGCCGTTCGAGATGGCGGCTGTGGGCGTATCGCCTGATAGCCCTGCGGCGATCAGTTCTCGGCTGAATACCTCGGCGTTGGTGGCGCCCATGTAGATGACCAGGGTGGTGTCGGGATCGGCTAGGGAGGGCCAATTGAGATCGAGGTCGTCGCCGGCGCGGCAGTGCCCGGTGACGAACCGGACGCCGTGGGCGAGCCCGCGATGGGTGAGAGGAATACCTGCGCTGGCCCCGCAGCCGGCGGCCGAGGTGATGCCCGGGACGGCCTCGAAGCCGATGCCGTGGGCGAGCAGGTGGAGGGCTTCCTCGGAGCCTCGGCCGAAGATGTAGGGATCGCCGCCCTTGAGGCGCACGACGCGGCGTCCGCTCTGAGCCAACGTGACGAGGAGCGCGTTGATGGATTCCTGAGGCAAGGAGTGCTGTCCGCTCGCTTTTCCGACGAAGATGCGTTCGGTGCTCGGGGGTACGAGGTCGAGGATGCCGGCGCTGACGAGTCGGTCGTAGACCAGGACGTCGGCCTGTTGAATCAGGCGCAGGGCCTTCAGGGTCAATAGTTCGGGGTCTCCGGGGCCCGCCCCGACCAGGTGTACGAATCCGTTTTCTTTCACTGCATCCCTCCCTCTGGGCGACGTCCTCATGGTCGTTTACATGCCGCAACCCGTCATCCGCACAAATTACGCAGAATCGGACGCAAACGAAGAAAGGCAGGGGGTTTCCCCCCTGCCTCTATGCGTCCGACTAGTAGACGTCGTGCTGGGTGTTGTAGGTGTTGAACTTGCCGGTCGGAGTCACGAGGCGCTTGTCCTTGATGACGGCCTTGAGCTTGCGGGTCTTGTCGTCGATGACGACGAGCGCCGATTCCTGGGTCATGCCGCTCCAGACCGAGAACCAGACCTCGTCGCCGGCGCGGTTGTACTCGCCCTGGACGACCCGCTTGGGGCCAGCGCCGAGGTTGGCCCATTCGGCGACGGGGAGCACGTCATAGCCCTTGCCGAGGTTCTTGGTGTCGAAGACGGCCACGGACTGGCTGAGCTCGGGATCGGGGTTGAGCGGGGTGTCCACCCAGAGGTTACTGCTCTTGGGGTGGGTCTTGATGAAGAGCGAACCGCCGCCCTGGCCATCGATGGTCTCGACGACCTTCCAAGCTTGTTTCGGATGCTTGACGGGGTCGGTGCCGATCAGTGAGATGGACTCGTCGCCCAGGTGGCTGGTGGCCCAGACGGGACCGAACTTGGGGTGGATGAAGTTGGCGCCGCGGCCGGGGTGCGGGGTCTTGCCGACCTCGATGAGGGCGGTCAGCTTGCTGGTCTTGGTGTCGACCACCGCGACCTTGTTGGAGGCGTTGGCGGCGACCAGGAAGTACCGGCCGGTGGAGTCGAAACCGCCGTCATGAAGGAACTGAGCCGCCTCGATCTCGGTGATCTTGAGGTTCTTCAGATCCTGGTAGTTGACGACCTGGATCTTGCCGGTCTCCTTGATGTTGACGATGAACTCGGGCCCGTAGTGAGACCCCACGATGGAGGCCACGCGCGGTTCGGGATGGTACTCCTGGGTCCCGACGGTCATGCCGCGGGTCGAGACGATCTTCTTGGGCTCGAGGGTGAAGCCGTCCATGATCACGTACTGGGGCGGCCAGTAGGAGCCGGCGATGGCGTACTTGTCATCGAAGCCCTTGTACTTGGAAGTTTCGACCGAGCGGGCCTCGAGACCGACGCGGATTTCCGCGACGTTGTCGGGCTTCGCCATCCAGAGGTCGATCAGGTTGATGCGGGCGTCACGGCCGATCACGTAGAGATAGCGGCCGGACTTGGACATGCGGGAGATGTGGACGGCGTAGCCCGTCTTGATGATGTTGATGATCTTCTTGGAGTGGCCGTCGATGAGGGCGATCTCCCCGGAGTCACGGAGGGTGACCGAGAAGAGATTGTCGAGGTCGTACGAGTTCATCGGCTTCGTCGGCCGCTGCGAGACCGGAACGATCACCTTCCAGGAGGACTTCATGTCCTTCATGCCGAATTCCGGCGGTTGCGGCGGCTCGTTCATGAGGTACTTGGCCATCAGCTGGACTTCGCCGGCGCTCAGTTCGCCGGCGGTGCCGAAGTTCGGCATGCCGGCGGGAGTCCCGTTCGTGATGACGTTCTTGAGGTAGTCGAAGCCCTTGACCTGCGTGATATCGGTTGTCAGGGGCTTACCGGTGGCTCCCTTGCGCAGCACGCCGTGGCAGCCGGCGCAGCGCTGGAAGAAGATTTCCTTGCCGCGGGCCCAGTCCGATTCCGAGAGCTGGGGGGGCGCAGCCTTGCCTTGGGCCTGAGCAGCGACTCCCCCGAACAGGGGGGCGGCCGCCAGAACGGCAAGTCCAGCGACGAGGGTGAGGGCGCGTTGTTTCACGTGTTTCCTCCATCGTGATAGGCGGGGACGCCTGCGCGTCCCCATGGGCAGATTGGCCTCATTCACCAATCTAGCGACTTGCTCATCGGGAGGTCATCCGAACAAACTACGCTAGCGAAACACGGCTGTTCACAAGCCTTAACATCCGCTCAGTAGTTTTTTCCGATCATGGGTTAAGATGAAGGGGGTAGCATGAGGTGGCTCATAGTGTGCCTCACGGACAATTCGCTAAGCTCAAGGGTTGCTTCGCGATAGGCGCCCTGTCCCGGGTTGGCCTCAAACCGCCCAGTACCAGTATCACCGTCTCTTTCGGAGGATGTATGCAAGTCGAAACCCAAGCGACGACGCCGGCAGTCCCCGACTACGACGAGGAGATCGTCAAGAAATTTTCGATCGCCGCGCTCGTTTTCGGGATCACCGGCATGTTCATCGGCGTCTGGATTGCCGCCCAGCTCGCTTTTCCTGCCCTGAATTTCAACATTCCCGAGCTCTCGTTCGGGCGCCTCCGGCCGCTTCATACCAACGCGGTCATCTTCGCTTTCGGCGGCAACATGCTGTTCGCCGCGGGCTACTATATCGTGCAACGCACGTGTCAGACCCGCCTCTGGAACGACGCCCTCTCGAACTTCACGTTCTGGGGTTGGCAGGCGGTCATCGTCGGGGCGGTGATCACCCTGCCCATGGGCCTGACCAGCACGCACGAGTATGCCGAATTGTTCTGGCCTCTCGACATCCTGCTCGCCCTCGTCTGGGTGGCCTACGGGATCAACTTCTTCGGAACCCTCGCCACGCGCAAGGTCTCCCATATCTACGTGGCCAACTGGTTCACCGCGGCCCTCATCATCACCGTGACCCTGCTGCACGTCTTCCGCAGCCTCCAGATTCCCTACTCCTGGACCCATTCCATCCCCATCTACTCGGGGGTGCAGGATGCCATGGTCCAGTGGTGGTACGGCCACAACGCGGTGGGCTTCTTCCTGACCGCGGGCTTCTTGGCGCTCATGTACTACTTCCTCCCCAAACAGGCGAATCTCCCGGTCTACTCCTATCGACTCTCGATCATTCACTTCTGGGGCCTGATCTTCATCTACGTCTGGGCCGGGCCTCACCACCTGCTCTACACGTCCCTGCCGGAGTGGACCCAGACAGTCGGCATGGTCTTCTCGATCGTGCTCTGGGTGCCGTCCTGGGGCGGGATGTTCAACGGTCTCATGACCCTGAAGGGCGCCTGGCACAAGCTTCGCACCGATCCTATCATCAAGTTCATGATCGTCGCGGTCACCTTCTACGGCATGTCGACCTTCGAGGGGCCCATGCTCGCGATCCGCTACGTCCACCAGCTCTCTCACTACACCGACTGGATCATCGGTCACGTCCACTCGGGCGCCCTCGGCTGGGTCGCCATGATCTCGATCGGCTCGCTCTATTACCTCTTCCCCCGCCTCTTCAAGAAGGACGGACTCTACAGCCTGAAACTCGTCAACGTTCACTTCTGGCTTCACACCTTGGGCCTGGTCCTCTACATCGCCGCGATGTGGGTCTCGGGCATCACCCAGGGCCTCATGTGGCGCGCGGTGAACGCCGACGGTTCGCTCACCTACTCCTTCGCCGAGTCGGTGGCGGCGATGATGCCCTACTACACCATCCGCATGACCGGCGGCATCATGATTCTCTCCGGCATGTGCCTCATGGCCTACAACGTCTACCGGACCGCCACGGCTCCGAGCGGGCAGCCCAAGCTCGAGCCCAAGCTCGCGGCGCAGTAAGGAAGGTCGGTCATGAAACACGATACGCTCGAAAAGAACAGCTTCCTGTTCGGGATCTTCATCACCGTCGTGGTCTCCATCGGCGGCCTCGTCGAAATCGTCCCCCTGTACTTCCTCAAGGACACGGTACCGCCGCTCGAAGGCGTCAAACCCTACGAACCCCTCGCGCTCAAGGGCAAGGACATCTTCATGCGCGAGGGCTGCGTCTCCTGCCATTCCCAGCAGCTGAGGCCCTTCCGTGCGGAGACCGAGCGCTACGGCGACTACTCCAAGCCCGCCGAGTCGATGTACGATTTCCCGCACCTCTGGGGCTCCAAGCGCACCGGCCCGGATCTCGCCCGCGTCGGCGGCAAGTACCCCGATTCCTGGCATGTCCAGCACATGCGCGATCCCCAGAGCATGGTCCCGGTATCCGTCATGCCGAAGTACCCCTGGCTCGAGAAGCGAGCGCTCGACGGATCCGACGTACAGGCCCAGATGCGCGCCCTGCAACGGGTCGGTGTTCCGTACTCGCAGGCGGAAGTCGACGGCGCTCCGGCCCGGGTCGCCGGCAAGACCGAGTTGGACGCCCTGATCGCCTACCTGCAAGGGCTCGGCACCGCCGTGAAGGAGTAAGCCATGGACTTCGAGGCCTTCGTCGTCACGACCAAGATCTTCGCCCTGCTGCTCTTCGTCGTCATCTTCTCGGGGGCCTGCGTCTGGGCCTTCTCCGGGAAAAAGTCCGAGTTCGATCGTTTTAGCCACATCCCCTTCCAGGAAGATTAAGGGAGCGCCACATGTCCGAAGAACGCGAAATGCACGTCTTCGATGGAATCGAAGAACACGACAACCCCCCGCCGACCTGGTTCAATCTGCTCTTCATCGGCACCATCGTCTGGGGAATCGGCTACCTCATCCTGATGCCCGGCATCGGCCCCGGCCTCCTGGGCTGGAGCCAGAACAAGCAATACGACGCCGAGGTGGCGTCGGCCAAGGAACGCTTCGCCAAGGCGGCTCCTGCCACGATCGACCTGGCTGCGGCCATGAACGATCCGCTCGTCGTCGCGGACGGCAAGAAGATCTTCGCCTCCAGTTGCGCGGCCTGTCATGGCCCCGAGGCCAAGGGCGCGATCGGTCCGAACCTGACCGATGCCGAGTGGCTCTACGGCGGGACTGCCGAGGAGATCGTCCACACGGTCACCAAGGGAGCCCCCAAGGGCATGCCTGCCTGGGAATCCCAACTGGGCGCGGCCAACATCACCAAGGTGGCGGCCTTCGTTCACAGCCTCGGAGGAGGCCTCTAAATGGTTGACCTGGCCGTCGTCTTCGCCACGGGCTTCCTCGGAAGCGCTCACTGCGTGGGGATGTGCGGTCCTCTGGTCGCCTCCTGCGCACGCGCCGGAGGCCTCCAGGGTTCGCTCGGGCGCCAGGGGATCTTCCACGCCGGAAGACTCACCGGCTACGCCGGCCTCGGCGCCCTGGCGGGTCTTCTCGGTTCCCTGTTTCGCATGGAGGGCCCCTGGGCCCTCGTCTCCGCTCTCGCGGGCATCCTCGCCGGTCTCGTGATGATCGGCCTCGCCTTGGAACAGCTCAACATCCTTCCGAAGCTCGGCCTGCGCCCGCCCACGCTTCCCATCGCCAAGCTCCTCGCCAATCCTCGCCCCTGGGCCGCCTTCCCCGTGGGACTCGCCCTCGGTCTCATGCCCTGCGGCATGCTCTATGCCGTGGTGACCTACGCCGCGGCGACCGGATCACCCGCCAAGGGCGCTCTCGTCATGGCCATGTTCTGGCTTGGAAACCTCTTGCCGCTCTTGGCCTTCGGACTGGCATCCCAGTTCGCCTGGGGCCGCCTGAGGGGGCATGCCGCCAAGCTCGCCGCGGTCGCCATCCTCGTTCTCGGAGTCCATACCCTCGTCGACCGAGGCATGGCCCTAGGCTCCGCCACTTCCCCCTCGCAAGGGCATGCCTCGCACTGTCTCACGGAAGTACCTCATGATCACTGAAGCCAAATCCGAAAGTTCCGACTGGCGTAGCTGGTTCTTCTCCACCAGCCTCGGCATCGTCGTCAAACATACCTGGGGCAAGACCCAGAAGTTTCGCACCCTCGTCTTCGCCCTGCAATTCCTGCTCTTCTTCGGGATTCCCTGGTTGCGCTGGGGCGATCGCCAGGCCGTCCTCTTCGACATCGCCAACCGGAAGTTCCACCTCTGGGGACTCACCGTCTGGCCGCAAGAGTTTTACCTCCTCACCCTCCTGCTCATCACCTTCGCCCTCACCCTCTTCCTCGCCACCGCCGTGGTCGGTCGCCTCTTCTGCTCCGTCGGCTGCCCTCACACCGCGATGACGTCCCTCTTCATGGAGATCGAACGCCGCATCCAGGGCGATCGCATGGCCCGCCTCAAGCTCGCCAAATCCCCCTGGAACGCCGAGAAAATCACCAAGGTAGCCCTCACTCACGCCGTATACAGCCTGGCCTCCGCGCTCTTGGCCTTCACATTCGTCTCCTATTTTACCGGCAACCACCAGATCCTCTCCGGTCTCGCCACCGGCACGCTGCACCCCGCCGTCCTCGTCGGCTGGGCCATCGTCGCCGCGCTCGTCTACGGCTTTGCGGGCCACTTCCGCGAGAAGATCTGCCAGGTCGCTTGTCCCTACGGTCGCTTCCAGAGCGTCATGATCGACCCCAACTCCCTGATCGTCGCCTACGACGTCCAGCGCGGCGAGCCTCGCGGCAAGTATCGCGCCGGCCAAGATTCCATGGCCAAGGACTGCGTGGACTGCAGCATCTGCGTCCAGGTCTGCCCCGCGGGCATCGACATCCGCAACGGCCTCCAGATGGAATGCATCGCCTGCGCCCGCTGCATCGACGCTTGCGACGACGTCATGACCAAGATCAAGCGCCCGACGGGACTCATCCGCTACGGCTCGCTCAATTCCTTCGGCGGCAAGGAAACCCGGATCATCCGCCCCCGCGTCCTCATCTACTCGGCGGTCGTCATGCTCGCCCTGGGCGGCATCGCGGGAACCCTCGTCACCCGTCCCACCGTCACCACCGAGGTGATCCGCAACCGGTCCGCCCTCTACCGCGAGATGCCCGACGGACGAATCGCCAACGTCTACACCCTCCGCACCATCAACAAGAGCATCTCCCCCCTGGTGGTAAACTTGGAGGCTTCAGGTATCGAGCACCTCGAGATCCTCACGGGAACCAACCCCATGACCCTGAAACCCGACAGCGTCGAATCATTGACCCTCTCGGTGATTGCCCCGACCAAGGCCTGCGAGCCCGGGGTGAACCGGATCCGGATCCTGCTGCGAGACGCGAACTCGGGCCAGCTCCGGAGCGCGGTGGACACCACCTTCATGGCGCCGGCCACGGTTCCTGATGAAAGCAAGGAGACAAAGACGCCATGAGCGATGGAAAGCGCGTTCTCTTCGGACTGCTGGCCTTCTTCGGAGTGGTCTTCGCCGTCGACGGCTTCATGATCTACCTGGGAGCGTCCGGCCAAGACGGTCTCGTCGAGAAGAACTACTACCAGAAGGGACTTCACTACAACGACGTCGTCCAGATCAAGAAGCGACAGGCCGAAATGGGATGGACCTTCGCCCTCGCGCATCCCGACAAGGCGGGCTCGGGCTCCCTCGAATTCACGCTCAAGGACGCCCAAGGCCAACCCCTCGCAGGAAAGCGGATCGACGTCTCGCTCCGCCGACCCGCCCAGGAAGGCTACGACCAGAACCTGACGCTCCGAGAAGTGGCCCCAGGCACCTACCGGGCTGAAGTTACCCTTCCCTTGCAGGGACTCTGGGATTTCAAGGCCCAGGTCCGGGATGCCCGGAGCGATGAGGCCCAGGCGATCTTCGAGTCCCGCTTCACCGTGAGCGGCTGACATGTTGGCAACCGGCACGCGCTGCTTCCACTGCGGACTGGACGCCGATAACCCCCTCCTCGGGACCGTTGACGGCCAGATACGGGAGTTCTGCTGCAGCGGGTGCCTGATGGTCTGCGAGATCATTCATTCCCAGGGTCTCGCGTCCTACTACTCCAAGCGCGGAGACGCCGCGTCGCTCCGCGCGGCGACAAAAGCCCAGGAGTTCCCCTTCGATCACGAGGACTTCCAGCGCCAGTACGTTCAGCGCTCGGGCGACTCCCGCGAGGTGAGCCTCATGATCGACGGCATTCACTGCGCCGCCTGCATCTGGCTCATCGAGAAGGGACTCTCCCAGCACCCCGGTATCCAGGATGTTCAAGTCAGCCTCGGCACTCAGCGCGCCCTCCTTCGCTGGGATTCCACCCGAACGCACCTGAGCGCGCTGGCTAGGGCGATTGCTGAGCTGGGATACCGCCCATATCCCTATGATCCGTCCAAGCTGGACCAGCCCATGCGCGCCCGCAGCCGCGACCTGCTCCTGCGCATGGGAGTGGCGGGCCTCGCCATGCTCGCGACCATGTTCCTCGCCGAGCCGCTCTACTTCGGGGATTTCACCGGAGACGAACTCTACCGCAAGCTCTTCGTCTGGATGGGCTTCCTGATAGCCACCCCGACCTGCTTCTATGCTATCCTGCCCATCCTGAGGGGGGCGTGGAGCGGCCTGCGCCAGAGGACCGTCAACATGGACGGGACCATCGCCATCGGTGCCCTCGCCACCTACGGCGCAAGCGTCTGGGGATCGCTCACCGATGGCCCCATCTACTTCGAGTCCCTCGCCATGTTCCTCTTCCTGATCCTGGCCGGCCGTTTCGTGGAAGGTGCCGTTCGGCGAAAGGTCTTTGCCGCTACCGAACGGTTGCTAAAACTCGAGGCGAAGGCCGCCACCCTGGTCCGGGACGGCGCGCGAACGCGCGTTCCCCTTCAGGCCGTGCGCGTGGGAGATCGCGTCGAGGTCAGCGCGGGTGAGGCCATCCCGGTCGACGGACGGGTCATCGAAGGAACCGCCGGAGTGAACGAGGCCATGCTTTCCGGCGAGTCCCGCCCGGTCCTCAAGCAACCCGGTGATCTCGTGCTCGGCTCGTCCGTGGCGATCGATGGCTCGTTGCTCATCGAGGCCACCGGAGTCGGTCAATCCACCAAGCTCAACCAGATCATCCGGCTGATCGAGCAGGCCGACGCCCACCGATCCCCCGGCGCCCGGCACATCGACCGGATTACCAACGCCTTCGGCCTCGGCGTCGTCCTGGTTGCCGTCCTTAGTTTCCTCGGCTGGTGTCTCTTCGCTCCCCCGGCCACCGCCTTGATGATAGCCGTCGCCGTCCTGGTAATCACCTGTCCATGTGCTCTTGGACTCGCCATCCCAGCAGCCAACGTGCTGGCTGCGACCAAGGGGGTCGATCGCGGGATCCTCTTCTCGGACGGAGCGGCGCTCGAGGCACTCCCGGGCATCACTCACCTGGTTCTCGACAAGACCGGCACCGTCACGACCGGCCACATGGAAGTGGCGGCCTTGGTGCCGTTTGCCGGGTCCGAGGACGACTTGCTGGCTATCGCCGCCGCCCTCGAGGCGCGCTTCGAGCATCCGATCGCGCGTGCCATCCTGGCCATGAGCGCCGAGCGCGAACTCGCGCTTCTCGAGGTGGAGGCGTTTCAGGTCGTCCCGGGGCGGGGGGTTCTGGGACGCTTGCCTACCGGCGCCGCCGCCGTGGGTAACGAGGCGCTTCTCGTCGCTCAGGGCGTCTCCCTCTCGGAGGCCGCTCGGGCTTCGGCCAATGTTCTCAAGGATCGCGGCCTGACGCTCGCTTTCGTGGCGGTCGAAGGTCAGGCCATCGGGATCCTGGGCCTGCGCGACGAGCTTCGCGCGGACGCCCGGGAGACGGTTCAAGCTCTCAGGCAGCGCGGAGTTCACGTCACCTTGCTTTCCGGGGATCATCGAGAGGCTGCGGAGAGGGTCGGCGAGGCCCTGAGCGTAGATTGCATTCTCAGCGAGGTGCTGCCGGACGAGAAGCAGCAGGTCATCCGGGACATGCAAGCTACCGACCGTGTGGTGGTGATGGTGGGTGACGGGGTGAATGACGCTCCGGCATTGGCTCAGGCGGATGTGGGAATCGCCATGGGCGAGGGGACGGATCTCTCGATCACCTCCGCGCAGGTGGTCCTCCTGGGCGATCGCCTCGGTCTGCTCCTATCCGCCATCCGGCTCGCCTCGCAAACCCAGCGGGTCATTCGCCAGAATCTGATCCTCTCGGCGCTCTACAACGCCCTGACCATTCCGCTCGCGGTGGCTGGCCTGGTCACCCCGCTGCTCGCGGCCATCGTCATGCCCATGAGTTCCCTGGTGGTCATGGGGAACTCGCTGCGTCTCACCCGAAAGGACGCCTGAGATGGACATTCTCCTCATCATGATTCCAGGTTGCGTGGGGCTGGCACTCATCATGTTCGGTTGCTTCGTCTGGGCGGCCAAGTCGGGCCAGTTCGAGGATCTCGAGGGTGCCAAGTACCGCATCCTCTACGATGACGAGCCGAGTCCCTGACGCGTCGACCCAGGACGAGGCCCCGCTACGATTCGTAGCAGGGCCACTGACGATGAGGATCGCCGGCTCGATGCGAGCGAAAAGCGCGGTCGCCTAGGGAACGGGGCGCTCGGTGAGGGGAGCGCTCGGCTGAATGGCGAGGGCCGCTTCGAGGGAGGCTATCGCCACCTCGATCTGTTCGGCATTGGCGGGACGGGTCGTGATCCGTTGCAGCCACATCCCCGGCGTCGTGAGCCAGTAAGCCGACCAGGCGAGAATACCGGCGGACTTGTCGGTGCTGGTCTTGCCGGCGAGCCGGATCAGTTCGAAGGCCAGGCCGGCAACCACCGGCAGCAGCGCGAGCTTTGCAAACGTGCGTTCGACCGCGCTCAGGTCGCCCCCGATGAACGAGAAGACGACGATGCTCATCAGCAGGGTGACGAGCAGGAAGCTGGTGCCGCAACGGGGGTGAATGGGCGAGAAGCTCAGGGCGTTCGGCACCGTGACCTCCTTGCCCGACTCCAGGCAGTTGATCACCTGGTGCTCGGCGCCGTGGTACTGGAAGAGGCGCTTGACTTCCTCGAAGCGGGAGATGCCCAGCAGGTAGGCCAGGAAGATGCCGAGACGAACCAGCCCCTCGATGGCATTGAGGGCGATGAGGTTGCCGACATAGGGTTTGAGCTGAACGAAGACCACGGCGGGAAGGAACTTGAAGAGCAGAATCGCGATTCCCAGTCCGATGACCATGCCCATCCAGCCGCCCCCCTTCTCGGCTTCCTGCTCGCCGGTGGCGACGGAGGCCGAGTAGTTGAGCATGCGGATGCCTACGGTCATGGATTCGATCAATGCACCGACGCCCCGGATGAAGGGAATCTTCAGAACCGGGTAGCGCGACCGCCAGGAAACCAGGGATTCCTGCTTGATCCGGATATCCCCTTCGGGAGCTCGGACGGCGACCCCAATTCCGTTGAGGCCGCGCATCATCACGCCCTCGATGACGGCCTGGCCGCCGATGGGATCGATGCGTGCGCTGCTCATTGTTCACCTCGCTTGAAGCTACGTCGAACTACCTCGCCCTTGGCCCCGAGGATGCCCAGGGAGCGATCGCCCACGTGGACCTCGACGCCGCCGGCGTTTCCGATCGAGACGTCGAGGTTGTCGTTGGCCGTCCAGGCCATGGCGTCCCCGGCATCGAGGGTTCCCATGTAGGCGGGGCTTCCGTCACGGATCACCCGGACCCAGGAGGCTTGGCGGACAACCAGACGAACGCGAATTTCCTCGCTTGGGGCGACCGAAATAGAGGGAACGTTTGCCGCCGGAGCGGGAGTCGACTTGGGGGTCGCTACAGGCTTAGGTGTCGACTTGGGGGTTGCTATAGGCTTGGGCGTCGGCTGCGGCGTCGGCGTCGCGGTCGGCGAAGACTTGGGCTGCGGCGTCGCGGGCGTGAGCGCTGCGCTGGGCGAACCCGGGGGCAACGGAGCCGCTCCGGTGGCGGTCGGCATGCTGGGGCTCGCAACGTCCGGAATCAGGGAGGGAGAGGCCGGCGTGGAGGTAGGAACCGGCGACGGCGTGACGAGCGGGCCGGCCTCCGGTACCGAACGGGGAGACAGGACCATGAAGTAGATGACGACGCCGACGAGTGCGATGGCGATTAGCCAGGGGAAGATCCACCACGGCAAAGCCAGCTCCCGCTTCTGGACGGGAGGTGGGGGCAGGGGTTTGGTCTGCCAGTACTGATTGGCGAGGTCGTCGCCCGGAAGCCCGACGGCTAGCGCGTACTTCCGGATGAAGCTCTTGATGTAGACGGGCTCGGGCAGGCTGGATTCGTCCCCCGTCTCGATGGCCCGCAGGTGCGATACCTTCATGTGGGTCTGGGCGGCGACCTCGTCGAGGGTCCGGCCGCGGGACTCCCGGGCGTCGTGAAGTTCCTGTCCGATCTCGGCTAGCGTTCTCACGCCTGATCCTCGTTTCTAGCTAGGCGGAAAAGGGTTTCGATTTCCTTGGGGCTCAGATGGCGGACCTGGCCGGGGTCGAGGTTTCCGAGCTTGACGGGGCCCACGGCGGTACGCTTGAGCCGGAGCACGGGATGGCCGATGGCCTCGAACATCCGGCGAACCTGGCGGTTGCGTCCCTCGTGAATGGAGACTTGCACGTGGGTCGAGCTGCCTTCGTGGCCCAGTCGAACGACCTCGGCGGGCTGAGTGGGACCGTCGTCGAGTGTGATGCCCTCGCGGAGCTTCTGGAGCGCCAGTTCGGAGGGGCGGCCGCGAAGGGTCGCCTCGTAGATCTTGGCCATGCCGAAGCGAGGATGTGTCACGGCGAGGGTGAAGTCACCGTCATTGGTGAGCAGAAGCAAGCCGGACGTGTCGTAATCCAGGCGTCCCACCGGGTGCAAACCCGGTACGGGCGCAACCAGATCCATGACCGTGCGCCGGCGGCGCGGGTCCTTCACCGTGGTCACGTAGCCTTGAGGCTTGTGAAGCACGAGGTAGACGCGATCGCCCGGTTTGGGGAGGGGGCGGCCGTCGACTTCGATGCGATCGAGAAGCGGATCCGCCTTGGCTCCCAGCTCTCGGATGACCGTGCCGTTGACCGTGACGCGCCCGTCGAGGATCAGGTCCTCGCTGTGTCGGCGCGACGCGACGCCCGCGCTAGCGAGGACTTTTTGTAACCGCTGGGGTGTGGACATTGAGTTTCATTACCTCGCGAACCTCGGCCAGGGTCTCTTGCGCGGTTTCGCGCGCCTTGCGGTTTCCGTCCCGGATGACGTCATCCAGCAGATCCGGCTGGCGGGCGAAATGCTCCCGCCGCTCCCGCAGGGGATCGAGCGCGCCGTTCAGCGTCTCGGCCATCCGACGCTTGCACTGAACGCACCCGATTGTGGCCGACCTGCATTCCGTGTCGACCTGCGATACCAACTGTGGGGCAAGCACCTTGTAGTACGAAAAGACCGTGCAGACCTCCGGGTTGCCCGGATCGGTCCGGCGCTGCCGCTGGGGGTCGGTCACCATGGTCATGACCTTCTGGGTCACGACGTCCGCGGGATCCGCCAGCTTGATGTCGTTGCCGTAGGACTTGCTCATCTTCCGGCCATCGGTTCCCACCATGCTGGCGGCCTCGGTCAGGACGGCCTGGGGTTCCGCGAAGGTCTGGCCGTAAAGATGGTTGAAACGCCGGGCCATGTCCCGGCTGAATTCCAGGTGCGGCAACTGATCCTTGCCCACCGGCACGCGATCGCTCTTGAATGCGAGGATATCCGACCCCATCAGGACCGGATAGCCCAACAGACCCTGGGTCATCGAGTCCTCGGCGAGGTGGAGTTCCTCTGCCTGCTCCTTGACCGTCGGGTTGCGCTGGAGCCAGTTGACCGGCGTGATCATGGAGAATAGGAGGTTGAGCTCGGCCACTTCGAGCACGGAGGACTGGATGAAGAGCGTTGCCTGCTCGGGGTCGACTCCAGCTGCCAGCCAGTCGAGGAACATCAGGCGGGTATCCTGACGAATATCGGCAGTGTCGTTGTACTTGGTGGTCAGCGCATGCCAGTCGGCCGCGAAGAAATAGCTGTCGTACTCGCCCTGCAGCCGCTCCCAGTTGGTGAGCACTCCCAGCCAGTGGCCGAGATGTAACTGGCCAGTGGGACGCATGCCGCTGAGAATCCGTTTCTTCGCCAAGGGTGCCGCCTCCGTGATCGCTGGGGATTGTGGGACTTGAAGATCCGATTCATTGTATCACACGCTAACCGCACGGACAGCGCAGGGCCCCGCGCAAGTTTCAGGCTCTTTCCGGGCATAATCCCAGATAGGAGGCGAGCATTGAAGAAACAAACCATCCTGAAAGGAAGCGTGATCGGAGCCCTCGCGACGGGGGTCCTGCTGGCGGGCTGCAGCACCACCCCGTTCTTCGTTCCCATCACCGATCAGGAGCGGCAGCAGGTGGCGGCTCTCCGTGCTTTCCGCACGGCGGTCTCCCCCCAGTCCAATCGGGCGATGGGTCTCTTTCAACGCGACATCATGAGCGTGCTCGCCTTGCAGCTCCCCACCGAGTACGGAGCGGATCTCGCCCCCTACCTGCTGCCGCTTCCCAAGATTGCCGTTCCCGCCGCTCCTGCGGGTTACCTTGCCAACATCGACACGGCTAAGCAACTGCTGGGCTATCTGGTCCCTAACCAGATGGTCGTCACGGCCCTGGCCACTTCCGCCGAGCAGGGCAAGCAAGCGAACTGGCAGTACAACCTGCTCCTCCAGCCGACTCCCCTGGGCCAGGCGGGTAGTCTTCAGGTCACGACCTCCAGCTCCCAGTGGTTGTCCAACATCTCCGCGGGAACCTCGACCAAGGCCTACTACTTCGGGCAGAAGTTCACGCGTTATCCTGACTCGGTCCAGGCGACAGGGGAACTGACGCTGCAGGGGAACGCGGGCAAGGCCTCCTTCAACGCGTCGCTGAGCTCCTTCGAGCCGGATCCCCTCGGATCCGACCTCATGATCCCTCAAAGCGTTTCCTTCAGCGGATCCGTTCCGGGCCTCTCCTGGAATCTCAACGGCAAGATGACCACGAAGACGGCCCTCACCATCCAGGGCACGATCACGGTTCAGGGAAAACAGGGGGGGGAGTCCTACATGGTCGACGGGGCTTCCGTCAACGGGGACCTGACCCTGCGTCTGTTGAACGAGGAGAAGGCCATCGATCTCAACCTGTACCTGCTGGCAGGAAAGCTCAAGGGACAGGCGAAGAGCCGCATCGATCGCCGATATCCCTTGGCGGAGATCGTCTCGTCCAAGGATGGCAAGGTGAAGATCACCTACGGGGATGGTTCGGCCGAGGTCTTGTTCTAGGGGGCGATGGCTTTCGAGACTTCCTCCAGCGCTTCGAGAACGCGCGGCCCCGGCCGCGACACCCGGTCGTCGTCAAGCAGCATGATGCGCCCGCTACGAACGGCCTTCAGTCCCTTCTGGGTGCGGCGGAGCTTGTCGAGCGTCGGCTGGAGGTGACGCGGCGCGAGGATGACGTCGGGATCGGCCGCGATCAGCGCTTCCCAGGAATATGGCGGGTAGGGGTTTCCGGTCGAAAGTCGTCCCACGGCGTTCTCCCCGCCGGCCGTGCGGATCAGGTCGTCGAGATACGAGCCGGGCCCCGCCGTGATGAGCGGTTCTCCCCAGACCATGTAGAAGACTTTCGGCTTCTTTTCGCGCTTCGAGGCCCGCTCGATGGTCTCCTGGATGCCCCGCCGGACCTGCTTCGCCAGGCGTTGCGCCTGCTCCTCCCGGCCCGTGATCCGTCCCAGGTCCATGATGTTCGTTGCGATCGAAGCGAGCGTGACGCTGGAGAGCTGGACGATCTGCGCCTGGCTCAACCGATCGAGCCTATCGTAGAGGCGCGGGTTCCCGTCGGTGGTGATGACGAGGTCCGGACGCAAGCTGAGGGTCTTCTCGAGGTTGAGGGTCATGACCCCGCCGACCCTTGGGCGCTCGGTTGCGGCGGGGGGATAGTTGCAGAAATCCGAAACCCCGACGACTTGCGCTCCGGCCCCGATGGCGAAGAGGATTTCCGTGGAGGCTGGGGAAAGCGAGATGATCCGGCGCGTGGTGCTGGCTGCGACGATCTTGCCTGCCAGGTCCGTCATGGCCTGGACGGGGGCCGCGATCAGCGGGATCATCAAGGCCATCAATCCCAGCGGGACGGCCAGGCGCCGCATGAGACGGTTGAAGGCGGGGCTTCCGGGAAGGCGCGGAATCCTCATGGGTTGGCCACCGTGACTTTCAGCCGACGCGAGGCATGGCGCGCCCCGGTAGGTTCGAAGGCGACTATCTCGAGGGTCTTGGCGCCGTTGGCGCTTCCGGAGGTATCCCAGTCGAAGGTGAAGGGGGGGCGATTGGAGAGGCCTTGCCATTCTCCGTTCACGAGGAACTCGACGCGATCGATGTAGCCTTGACCTTCGATCTGGGCCTTCACGGTAACGAGGCCCTTCACCGTGGCTCCCGAGGAGGGGGCCAGCAGCGAAATCTTCCATTGCATGGTCTTGGGGGCGGCTTTGGCTTTGGCCGGGTTGGGACGGGAGGGCGCGGCACGGCGTGAGGGCCGGCTGTCGGGTTTCACGTCTTCGTTGGACCATTCGCTGAGCATGGCCCAGAGCTTTCGGGTTTGCGGATCCGAGGCCGCATCCGCGGCGGGGCCGCTCTCGGTGAGTTTCGAGAGTTTGTCCATGGTCTCCCGCTGACCGGTGTCGACCGATTCGCCGTCTTGAATGCGGGCCATGAGACGTTCGGTGGCTTCGACGTCGGCCTCGGTCACCGCGCCGTTCTCCATGCGTTGCATCATGGTCGCCAGGTCCGCGCTGCGTCCGGACCCCGCGGTGAGGCCGGACACGTTCTTGAGCTTCTTTCGGCTTTCACCCGCTTGCAAGGCGAAGTCCTTGAAGACGCCGTACTGGAAGGACACGATCCAGCCTAGGCCGGCCAAGATCAAGGAACCGAGTATGAATCGCGTCAGGCGGCGGCGCCAGCCCTTGTGTCGATTCAAGCCGCCGGTGTAGGAGAGGTCGGGCTTTTGTTGCTGCCTCCGGGTGCCGCGCTTGGGCGTCTTTTTGGTGGTTTCGGGGGGCGTCGCCGGGTACTTGGGCAGGCATTTCGGGCAGATGCCTTGCCAATTGAGGCATTGGGCGCAGCGGGGCGTCCCGCAGTCGTGGCAGGGCTTGGCATTTGGCGCCTTGGGGTGCGAGGCGCAGCGCGAGGCCTGGAGTGCGGCTTCCGGAACTCCGTCGACACCTATCGCGGCCAGGGGGGTTCGCTGGCAGAGCGGGCAGGTTTTTCCCGCCACGCCGCAGCTGCGGCAGAATGGCGCGCGGCAGGTCTGGCAATAGGCCGAGGCCTCCGATTGGGGGTGAAAGCGGCATGGGGTCATGCGGACGCTCGGGCCACCTTTCTCACGCGATTCTTCAGATGCGATCCCGGGTTCCTGCCGTCGCCCACTTCATTGAAGTCGGAGCCCGGCAGGGTTCAACGAATCCTAGCATACGGTCGCCCGAGGGGTCCATGGCGCCGGCGCGGTGCCTCCCGTGGATTCGGCCTGATTGCTTGGCTTTACAGTCCCCAGGGGAGCCTCTATACTGGCATTTAGTCCCAGCTCACCATGGAAAGAGAGACGGTTATGGCCGCGATGCCACTTACATACTACGGCAATTCCGTTCTTCGCGAGGTCGCTCAGCCGGTTCGCAAGGTCAACGCCGAGATCAAGAAGCTCGTTGATCACATGTTCGAGACCATGGCGCTCGAGCGGGGCATCGGGCTCGCGGCCCCTCAGGTGGGTGTCAGCAAGCGCGTGATCGTTCTGGATTTGAGCCACGAGGGCATTCCGCCCTTCGCGCTGATCAACCCGGAGATTGTCAAGGCGGTTGGCCTCGATACGGACTCCGAGGGCTGTCTGAGCATTCCCGGGGTCTTCCTTCCGGTCACGCGTCCCAGCAAGATCAAGATCAAGGGACGGAATCTAGCGGATCGTCAGATCGTCATGGAAGCCGAAGGGCTGCTGGCGCGGGCGCTTCAGCATGAGATCGATCACCTTGACGGGAAACTCTTCACTGACTTGGTGGAGGACGAAGTGTCGCTCACGCGTGAGATGGCCGAGCTTGGCGAGCGGATCAAGCGGATCGAGGCGGGCGAGACCACCCAGGCCGAGATCCAGGAACAGGCCTCGCAGAGGCAGGAATCGGTGATTTCGTAGGATGCGTAAACCCCTCATCATCGGAGTCGCTGGCGGCACCGGTTCCGGCAAGTCGACGGTCGCGCGAAACATTCTCGACCTGGCGGGCGCGGGGCAGGTCGCCCACCTCTGCCATGACAACTACTATTTTGATCATTCGAGCCTCACGCTCGAGGAGCGCTCGAAGGTCAACTACGACCACCCCGATTCCCTTGACAACGCGCTCTTCGTCGAGCATTTGAGGAATTTGCAGCGCGGGCAGCACATCGAGTGCCCGGTGTACGACTTCAAGGCGCATGCGCGGCTCTCGAAGACGGTGACGATCATGCCCCACCGAGTCATTCTGGTGGAGGGGATCTTGATCTTCGCGAGCCCCGAGATCCGACGGTTGCTGGATATCCGGGTCTTTGTCGACACTGACGCCGACATTCGCTTCATTCGGCGGCTGAGCCGCGATATCAACGACCGGGGGCGCAGTCCTCAGGCCGTGATCGATCAGTACCTCGCGACGGTTCGCCCGATGCACATGGAGTTCGTCGAACCGAGCAAGAAGTACGCCAACATCGTGGTCCCCGAGGGGGGCATGAACGACGTGGCGATCGACATTCTCAACACGAAGATCCAGTCGGTTCTCAGGAAGGCCACCGGCCAGTTGGTGAGTCCTTAGAGCAAAGCTCGTTACGGCGTTCTCTCGCGGCGCTAATCAACAGCCGCTGGCGCTACGAAACAGCCGCTGGCGCTAGCGGGCCAACCTTTCCAGCCGAGCATCCAGGATGCCGGGCGTCGCCGGAATGAGCCGGGTCGAGCGCCCGGCTTCTTTCATGGGCGCGTTCACGGCGAGCATGATCTTTTGGGCGCCCTGGCGTTCGAGGTAGGCTCGAAGCAGCTCCAAGTCGCCGAGGGCTTCGCGGGTGAAGCGCTTCACGCTCGTGCAGTCCAGGATCAGAGCGGGGCGAGGCCCTTGGTTCTGGAGCATGACCTTGATGGGCAGCAGGGACTCGAGGTCCAGGCGGCCCGTGAAGCGAACGATCAGGCAGCAGGGGTGGTTCTCGTTGATGATCATGACATGTCCTCTCGAGGTCGACGGGTGCAGCCTGGTTGGGCGGATGGTTCCGGGGGCTGGTTCGGGAGGGTGGCCCGGAGGGCTGATGAGTGTGTCGAGACGTTAATGAACGAATGTTAAGTAACAGATTATCAAGCATTCGGTTGAATTGCAAGCGTATTGCGGAATTATTTCGGTGGATTTTTTTTCGCTCCGGGGGCTTCGGCCCGCGTGGTCAGGCCCTTGGCGTTTCGTTCGAGGCGAGGTTCGCATGGCTTCGGGGCTTCGGCGTCAAAGAAACTGCTTGACGCGCTTGCTTGGCGGAGGTAGTATGGCTCTTGTCGCAGTGACGCAAGCCACTCGGCTCCTTTTTTTGCCGGACGACCTTAACGAAATCGAAACTCGGTTTTAATGAGGCCTTGACACAGCGGAGACGCTGAGGTAGAGTAGGAAATCTGCGGAGCGCGGTCCGGAAGGGTCAGCCGAGCGGAAAGCCCAGGGAAGGCTGCCGGTTTTGCCGGGTGTCGTCTCAGGGGAAGGACC
>DAZV01000017.1 GCA_002083825.1 Candidatus Sericytochromatia bacterium S15B-MN24 CBMW_12
TGACCCAAACGACGGCAGGGAAAGGCTCTCAGACCGATGGCTTGCTTAACCGATCACCGATGTATCAAGGTGAGCCTTCAGCGCCTCTGGGACTACAAGCGGCGGGATTTCGCGGAGGCTTACCTCAAGAAGTGGTACTTCTGGGCCACTCATAGCCGTCTCAAGCCCATCAAGGAGGCCGCCAAGACGATCAAGCGTCACTGGGAAGGCATCCTCCGATTCATCAAGAGCCGCGTGACGAATGGCGTGACCGAAGGCATCCACTGCCAGATCAAGGCGGCAGCAAAACGGGCTTACGAGTTCAAGACATTCGAACGGTATCGGACGATCATTTACCTTGTTGCCGGTCGACTCAATCTACCCACACCATGTTGAGGAGAGCCAGACAAAGGACTAGGTGTTGTGTCACAGAAAGTAAATTGCTGGGCTGAAATTTTAGGAAAGACGATAAGCGAGATAAAATTTGAAGAAAATGGCACTCTAACTATCTGGTTTGAGGATAGATGGATTGAACTCGAATCTACGGATTCTCACCAGACAGTACAGCTATATGAATTAATAGGAGAGCCTGCATTGTCAGGTGAGGTGCTTATCGAATCGATAATAGATAAGAAAATAGTAAAAGTGCGAGTCCCCTACATACTTTACGGGAAACTCTATGAGGCGCTAGTTTCGGTTCATCTTGAAGATGGAACGGGATTCCGAATTGGCTCAGAAGCGGATTATTATCCAATACGCATCTCATAGAAATCTCTTCGCCTCAAAAGGTTAAACTAACCATTATAGGAGGCCCGTCAAGATTATGACGGGCCTCTACCAGTTGATGCCCTCGGTCACGCCATGTGTCGCCCAGAGCACCGCTACTCGAGGTAAGCCTCCGATCGGACGAGGCGCTATCGGGAGCTTGATGCTCGCTCATCGGCTGGCGTCATGCCGCTCCCCTCGGTAGACTGTAGATGTCAGACTTGCCTGGCCTCGTTCCGCGGGGCAGGCCGACCATGGAGGACCCATGAAGAACGCATCTGCCCTGCTTCTGGCAGCGACGATCCTCGTCGCCGCGGGGATGCCGGCCCTCGCAGCACCCGCGCCACTGGAAATCGCAGCCAAGACCTCCGCGCCGGCGGTCCCAGCGGCAAGTCCCAGCGGGGCTCGAATCCCCGTCACGGAGCAAACCCTGCCCAACGGTCTCAAAGTCCTCTTGGTGGAAAATCACAAGGCGCCGGTCGTCTCGGTTCAGATCTGGTACCAGGTCGGTTCCCGCAACGAGGAGATCGGTAAGACCGGTCTGGCTCACGTGACCGAGCACATGATGTTCCAGGGCTCCAAGAACTACGCCACAGGCAAGTACAAGGAACTCGTGGAAGCCAACGGCGGCGACTATAACGCCTTCACCACCGAGGATATCACCGCCTACTACGCCACCTTCTCTTCCGACAAGCTGGAACTCGCGCTGAAGCTCGAGGCCGATCGCCTGGCGGGCCTGCTCATCCCCGCGTCGAAGTTCGGCTCCGAGGTCGAGGTGGTCAAGGAAGAACGCCGCTGGCGCACCGAGAACTCCCCCTTCGGCATGATGTGGGAAGTGATGGGCTCCACCGCTTACCAGGCGCATCCCTACCGCTGGCCCGTCGTCGGCTGGATGAGCGACCTGGACGGCCTCAAGCGCCAGGATGCCGTGGACTTCTACAAGCGCTACTACCATCCCAACAACGCGACCCTCGTCGTCTCGGGAGACTTCAAGGCCAAGGACGCGATGCCCATCATCCGGAGCACCTTCGGAAAGCTCCCCAAGGGGCCCGTCCCCCCCAAGGTCATGACCGTCGAACCCAAGCAAATGGGCGAACGCCGCTCGGAAATCGTCCGCCCGGTCCAGACCGCGAGCGCCATGGTGGCCTACCACATCCCCGCCTACGGCCACGCCGATCTCTACCCCCTGCAAGTCCTCGAGAATCTCCTCTCCAACGGGGAATCCTCGCGCCTCTACCAGGATCTCGTCTACCGGAAGAAGATCGCTCAGGACGTCGGTACCTACATGTCCAAGCAGATCAATCCCAGTCTCTTCATGCTTTACGGGACGCTGCTGCCGGGCCAAGAGAGCGGGGCCCTCGAATCGGGGCTCTACACGCAGATCGAGCGCATCAAGTCCGAACCCGTGGGCGATCGTGAGCTTCAGAAGGCCAAGAACCAGGTCGAAGCGTCGTTCCTCTTCAGCCAGCAGAAGGCCGAGCAGGTGGCCAACGCCCTGGGTGAGGCCGCGACCCTCAAGGACTACCGTCTCGCCAATCAGGTCGTGGATCATGTCCGGGCCGTCACGGCCGAAGACGTCATGCGCGTGGCCAAGACCTACTTCACCAAGGAGAACCGCTCGGTGGTGACCCTGATTCCCGCCCCCAGCGCCAGCGGCTCGTCAAGCGCCAGCGGCTCCTCAAAGGAGAACCAGAAGTGATTCGGAAATTGAAAGCCGCCGGCCCGTCGTTCGCGGGAGCCTTGCTCGCCGCCACCCTCCTGCTCCAGCCCGCGATGGTCCCGCAGGCGCTGGCCGCCCAGCCGCAACTCCAGGCCAAGCCGCATGGCAAGTTCAACCAGGCGCTGCCGAAGCCCCAGGAGTTCAGGCTGGCCAACGGCCTCAAGGTGCTGCTGGTCGAACGCCATGACCTTCCCCTGGTCCAGGTCCGGGTGGTCTTTCGCGCCGGACGTCTCTACGAGCCGGCCGACAAGGCGGGGCTCGCGGATCTCACCGCCAACCTGCTGACCAAGGGAACCGCTTCCCTCAGCGCCACCGAGATTGCCGAATCCATCGACTTCGTGGGCGGCTCGCTCGCGGTCTCCGCGGATACCGACATGGCGACCGTGGGCCTCGCCGTGATGAAGAAGGATCTTCCCACCGGCATGGAACTGCTCGGAGACGTGCTCACGAATCCCGCCTTCAGCGCCGACGAACTCGAACGGGCGAGGGAACAGGCGATCGCCCGTCTCCAGAGCTCTCTCGACGACGCCGACGCCGTCCTCGGCGCCGCCTACGACCGCGAAGTCTACGGAAATCACCCCTACGGCCGCAATCAACTCGGCTCCGAGGCCTCGCTCGCGACCCTCGAGCGCGAGGACGTGGTCGCCTTCCACCAGGCACGCTACCGCCCCGACGGCGCCTTCGCCGTGATCGTCGGAGACGTGACCCGGGCCGAGGTCGAGGCCCGCTTCGGCCAGGCTCTCGCGAACTGGAAGGGCAAGCTCGCGGGCCTCGAGGTCCCCAAGCTCCCGACCCCCGTCAAGGGCAAGCGCGTCACGCTGGTCGACATGGACGTCAACCAGTCCTACGTCATGTGGGGCAATCAGAGCTTCAACCGGAACAACCCCGAGTACTACGCCACTTCCCTGATGCTCTCGATCCTCGGCGGCGGCATGAACTCCCGCCTCTTCGCCGAGGTTCGCGATCGCCAGGGCCTCGCCTACGGAGTCTGGTCCTCCAACCGCATGGAACTCACCTCCGGAACCGTCATGGTCGGACTCCAGACCAAGAACGCCTCGACCAAACAGGCGCTCGCCAGCATCCAGCACGAAATGGCGCGCATGGCCAAGGACGGCGTCACCCCCAAGGAACTCGCCGACGCCAAGTCCTCCATGCTGGGCTACTTCCCCATGCAACTGGAGTCCAACGCGGATCTCGCCCAGATGCTCACCCGGATCGAGTTCTACGGCCTGGGTGCCGACTACCTGAGCCGCTTCGCCGATCGGATCGGGGCGGTCGATCGTGAGGCCATCCGCCGCGCCGCCGCCAAGTATCTGCCTTCCGGGGACTACGCCCTGGTGGTGGTGGCGCCCGCCAAGCAGATCGAGGGTGACCTGAAGGCCTTCGGCCCCCTGCAAAGAGTCTCCAAGCAGGAACTGATCGCCCGCTAGATTCTCGTTCGAGATCGTTTCCCACGATGCCTGCTCTCGGCCGATTTTTCGGCCCGAGAGCAGGCATCGTGCCATTCTTGGAAAAAGCGCAAAAAAAAACTGGGGGACTTAAGGCAAGATTAAATCCAGCTTGCCTATAACTTATTCAGCCCCGGTTGCCCCGGGAAAGAGACGCCCCCCTTTCTGGAGGTAAATGCTTCGATGAACCGCTTTCGCTTGCTGACCGGCACCCTGCTCACCTCGGCCATCCTCGCCGGTTGCGGCGTGCCTTCGACGGTTTCCTCCATCGGATCCACCCCGTCCGTCTCCAAGAACGACTTCCGCGGTAACGGCACCTCCCGCCGTGAAATCGTCGTCAAGCTCACCCCCGGCATCGGCGCCATGAGCCTCGGCATCAAGGCCAAGCGGGTCATCCCCTCGATCAACACCATGGTCGTCGAGGTTCCCGAAGGCAAGACCCCCGAGCAGGTGATGGCCGAACTCAAGAAGACCGGTCGCGTGGTTTACGTCGACTACGTCAACCAGGTCATCCTGGAAGAGGCGGCCGTCGATCCGATGATGAAGGATCAGTACGCCCTCACCAACACCAAGGCCACCACCGCCTGGAACACCACCAAGGGTGACGCCCGGACCATCATCGCCGTCATCGACACCGGCGCCGACCTGAACCACCCCGACCTCAAGGACAAGATCGTCAGCTCCTACAACGTCTTCACCAAGACCTCGGCGGTCTCGGACGCCCACGGCCACGGCACCCACTGCGCCGGCATCGCCGCCGCCGCCCTCAACGGCGTGGGCATCGCGGGCATCGCTCCCAATGCCGGCCTCATGCCCGTCCAGGTCCTCAGCGCCGGCGGCGGCGGGTCGGATGCGACCATCGCCGAAGGCATCGTCTGGGCCGCCGATCACGGCGCCAAGGTCATGACCATGAGCCTCGGCCTCTACAAGCGCTCGAAGGTCATCGAGGAAGCCCTCCAGTACGCCCTCGACAAGGACATCGCCCTCGTCGCCTCGGCCGGTAACAACAACGCCCTCAACGATCCCGAAAAGGCCCCCCACCTTCCCTCGACCTACCCCGGCGTCATCGAAGTGGCGGCCACCGACAACCAGGACAAGAAGGCCTCCTTCTCGAACTACGGCGACACCATCGCCGTTGCGGCCCCCGGTGTGGACATCCTCTCGACCGTTCCCGGCAACTACAAGAAGATGAGCGGCACCTCGATGGCTTCCCCCGCCGCCGCCGGCGTGGTCGCCCTGATCCGTTCCCGCTACCCCAACCTCAAGCAGGCTGAGGTCAAGCAGCACCTCCAGAAGACTGCCATGGACCTCGGAACCCCCGGTTTCGACCAGTACTTCGGCCACGGTCTGGTGGATGCCGCCGCCGCCGTCAAGTAAATCCCGAGCCTCCAGAGCGTCACCCTGCGGGGTGGCGCTTTTTTTTGCGCGCCCAGCATGGTAGTGGATGGAGAAGCGCATGGAAGAAGCCCGCCGGGGTGTGAAACCGGCGGGCCTTGCTGTTCAGAGAGGGGTTATCGGTTTGTGTCCATGGGTCATAGGATGCCACATCCGCGATGCGATGACCGCATCGGCCCTCGCATCGCGGATGTGCGATCACGTACGCCCGGTTGATCGGTGTGGCGAGTTAGCGTTGCCGGAGGGCCGGGGTCGGAAACGTGGGGTCGGTGGATCGGGGATCAGGCGAGCGGCTGCGGGGCGTCGTCCAGTTTCAGCACCATGAGGGTCACGTCGTCGTCCTGAGGCTGTCCGGCCTGAAACTCCCGGAGGCTCGCGAGGATGGCCTCGCGAATCTTTTCGGCCGAGTGGCGCTGATGGAGCCGGATGAGCGCTTCCAGGCGCTCGAATCCGAACTCGTCGCCCTGGGGGTTCTTGGCCTCGATGATCCCGTCGGTGTAGAAGATCAGCGCGTCGCCGGGCCCGATGCTCCCTTCTCGTACCGGGAACTGGGTATTGGGCCGAACGCCGAGGGGGTAGGCGGAGGGCTTCAGGGAGTGCAGTTGCCCTTCACGGGACTGGAGATGGTAGGGGTAGTGGTGGCCGGCGTTGGTGTAGCGGATCCGGTGCTCCTGAAGGTCGACCAGGGCGTAGAAGAAGGTCATGAAGCGCCGCTCGGCGGTCGCCGAGAAGACCATCTCGTTGAGACCGGTGATGACCGTGGCGACGTCGGGATCGCGCCCGACCTGCATGTGGAAGGCGCTCTTGGCCATGGCCATCAGGAGGGCGGCGCCGAGGCCGTGACCGTTGACGTCCCCGATGGCGATCGCCAGGCGCTTCTCATCCAGCGGCACGATGTCGTAGTAGTCCCCGCCCACTTCGTCGGCAGGCTTTAGGTAGAACGCGATCGAGACGCCTTCGATCACCGGTGGGGTCTGAGGCAGCATCGACTGCTGGATCTTGGTCCCCAGCTCGAGCTCCTGGCGGTAGCGCTCCTGATCGAGGAGCCGTTGCTGCTGCGTCTGGAGATCGGTGGCCATCTGGTCGATGGCCAGGTAGAGCTTCCCGACCTCGTCGGTCGGCCCCTGGGCCTTCGCCCCCACCGGCGAGTACGCGCCTGCCGCGATCTGCTGGGTCGTCGCCGTGAGCCGCCGGAGCGGAGTGATGACCAGCCGGTTCAGGCCCACGAACAGTCCGAGCGAGCTCAGTGCGACCAGGAGGAAGGCGATGAACGCGCCCTGTTGGAGAAGAAGCGCGAGCTTGCGGTCGAGCGCCGACAGCGAGAACTCGATTTCAGCGACCGCTGCCGGCTGGCCCATGACGAACATGGGGGCGATCATGCGGAGCGTATGACCGTTCCTTCCGTTTTCCTCCATGGAGGCGGCTTCTTGGCTATCCAGCACGGCCGATAGCTCGTGCAGGGGGGCTTTGGCCTCGGCATCCGCGGGGTCGGTCGTCTCGTCCACCTCGTCGGCCGCGGTGCTCGCGATGATGACGTGGTCCCGGTTCACCAGCCGCAGGCGCAGGACGTTGGGAAGCTGGCTCACCTCGGAGACCAGATGCTGGAGCTTGGCCCCGTTGTAGAGATCGGTTTCGGTGATGATGCCCAGGTTGATGGCCTTGGTCCGGAAGAGCAACTCGTTCTGAAGCTGATTGAGGGCTTCATCGCGCTGATGGCTCACGACCAGGGTGACGATGCCCATCACCACGATGGCCTGGATGGCGAGGATCAGCAGGATCAGCTTGGCGCCCAGGTTGCTGAAGAAGGTCCGGATGAGAATGGTGACCAGGGCCATGACCCGGACGCCGTCGTGCGGCGCCGCCCCGGGGGGCGGAGGGGGAAGGAGCTCGCCGGTCCAGATGGGCGTCGAACTCGTCATCAGCGACTGAACCACTTTCCGTAGAGCTTGGAGTAGCGGCCGTCTGCCTTGATCTTGGCGAGCTGTTCGTCGAAGCGCGCGATGAGGGCCTTCTGTCGAGGGGCGGCCACGATCCCGTAGCGCTCGGACGTGAGGGTTCCGCCGATGATCTTGAGCCCCTGGCGCTGTTTAACCTCGTTGAGGGCCACGGGAAGGTCGACGACCACCGCGGCTAGCCGCCCGCCCGCCAGCTCGCCGAAGGCGACGGTGATGTCAGGGTAGCGCTTGAGTTCCCGAAAGGCGAGGTGCTGCTCGGCTGCATCCTCACCGGTGGTGGCCTGTTGGACGCCGACGATCCGGTCCTTCAACTCGTGGCGGGTCCGGATTTTCGAGGCCGTGGTCACGATGATCGCCTGGCCTGCGTCGAAGTAGCCGGCGGAGAAGAGCAAAGTCTTCCGGCGCTCGGGGGTGAAGGTCCAAGAGGAGATGGCGGCATCCAGCTTGCCGGCGGCCAGGAGTTTGGGTTGATCGGTGAAGCTGACCGCCTGGAGGCGGACGGTCGTGCCCATGCCCTTGGCGAGTTCCCGGATCAGGTCGATCTCGAACCCCGTGATGCGGTTTCCTTCAAGGTAGGAGAGCGGCGGGAAGTTGGGCTCGGTTCCGATGATCAGCGGTTTGGAAAGGGACCCGGCAGCAGGGGCAGTTGCCAATAGGGCGCCGAGAATCGCGATGAGCCAGCTTCTGCGCATGCACCCTCCTACGGCGGAACGAACTAGGACTTGATGAGCGTCCTGACGATGTCGGCCCGGCTGATGATGCCTACCAGGCGCCCGGAGGCATCCAGAACCGGGAGGCGGCTGTAGCCGCGGTCGGCCATGAGCGAGGCGGCCTCGGCGATGTCGGCGTCGGGAGACACGGAGACGACCGGAGCGGTCATGACGTCGCGAACTCGGGCTCCGACGGTCTTCTTGATCTCCTCGATCACGTGCTCGCGGTTGTCGAGTTGGATGAGGCCATCGAGGAGGAAGAGGTAAGCGGGGGGCTTGAGGGGGCGATCGCGGAAGATCAGGTCCCCTTCGGTCACGATGCCGACCACGCGATCGCCGTCGACGACCGGAAATCCGCTCACCTGGTGCGATTCCCAGAGCTTGAGGACCTCCTGGATGGTCATCGAGGGGGTCACCGTCCAGACCTCCGAGGTCATGACGTCACGAACGCGCATTTCCATCTCCTATGGTTCTTAGTGTGCCAGGACGGTTCCGAACCGCCCCCAGGTCGACATGAAGACGCTGATGATGGCCACGACGAAGAGCAGCCGGATCCCGTGGGGACCGAAGAGGGCGAGCACCGCCCCGAGCCCGGACCGGAACGCATGCTCCATGGCGCGCTTGTCGGAGAGTTCGGCCACCATCGCTCCGATCAGCGCTCCCAGGAGTGCCACCAGCAGGCTTCCCCCCAGGAAGAGGCCGATCATGACCCCGATGAGCGCTCCCCAGGCGGTACGTTCGCCAACCCGTCTGACTTTCAAATCGAAACGCTCGGAGAGCGTCTCGATGAAGAAACCCAGGGAGGCTATCGCCATGGTGAGCCCGAAGGCCGTCAGCATGAGCGGCGAGGCTCCGACGAGAAGCGCCATCCCGACCCCGTAGGCGAGCGCGGAGAACCAGGCCAGGGCGTGGCCCAGGCGTCGGGGGACGAAGGCGAGATACAGGGCGATCGCCAAGATGACGAGCACCGCGAGGTAAAGCAATGGCTGGAATGATGCGAGCACGGAATCACCCTCCTGAGGAGCAACCGTGCCATTGTACCAGAATCTGGAAAGTATCCCCGTCCCCCTTGGGCCTGCGGGGGGTGAGCGCCTGCGGCTAACGGCTATGAACGGCGAAGCCATGGCCCCTAATCTTCCGCTAACATGGCCCCCCTCGATGGGGGGCTACGGGGGGTGTTCGCCGGCGAAGCCATGGCCCCTAATCTTCCGCTAATCCGCCCCCCTCGATGGGGGGCTACGGGGGGTGTTCGCCGGCGAAGCCATGGC
>DAZV01000035.1 GCA_002083825.1 Candidatus Sericytochromatia bacterium S15B-MN24 CBMW_12
GAGAGAAGGGGGGCCGCCAATTGGCGGCCCCCCTTCTGTTTCTCCAGCCGCCAGCGCAGCACCCAGCGAACACCATTGACTCGAGGATCAGGATCGACGTTGGGACGGGATCCGCTCAGGCAAGCTGGCCCTTGGGCGCCAGTCTTCCGAACGCGGACTCCGCGATCGGGGTGATCTCGTAGACGTCGCCGACCCTAGGAATCTCCGTCAGCAAGCCGAAGCGCTTCATGAGCGACTCCGACAAGGCCTCGGAGGCCCGCGGCTCGCCATGGGTCACGAAGGTCATGGCCGGCGGCTCGATCATCTGCCCCACCCATTCCAGCAGGCCCTGAGCGTCGGCGTGGGCCGAGTAGGCATCGATGGACTGAATTCGCGCCCTGACCGGCACTGATTCTCCGAAGAGGGTGACCTCGCGCGCGCCATCCCGCAGACGGCGTCCGAGCGTACGTTCGGCCTGGTAACCCACGAAGAGGACCGTCGTTTCGGGCTTGGGCAGATGATGCAGGAGGTGGTGCTTGACGCGCCCTCCCTCGCACATACCGCTCGCCGAGATGATGATGCAAGGACCCTGAACCCCGTTGAGAGTCCGGGACTCGTCGGCCTCCCGCATGATGTGGAGGTTGGACATCTCGAACGGGCTCTCGCCGCCGCGGAACCGGACCTGTACCTCCGGGGCCAAGCAACTGATGTGCTTTTCGAAGACGCCGGTCGCCGAGATGGCCATCGGGCTGTCGAGGTAGATGGGGATCTCGGGGATCCGGCCCTCGCGAATCAGGTCGGCCAGATCCCAAAGGAGTTCCTGGGTCCGTTCGACCGCGAACGCGGGAATGATGATGGGCCCCTTGGCCGAGCGAACGACATCGATGAGTTGGCGGACGCGGACGTCGGGGTCTCCGTGAAGACGATCGCCATACGTCGACTCCACGATCAGGTAATCGGCATGCCCGATCGGGGCGGGCGACCGCAGGAGCGGCGTGTTCTTGTTGCCGAGATCGCCCGAGAAGACGATCCGGCTTCCCTCGACCTCCAACTCGACGATGGCCGATCCGAGGATGTGGCCGGCATCATGAAGCGTCAGCTTGACGTTTCGCCCCAGGGAAATCCGCTTGCTGTAGGGCAGCCGCTCGAAATACCGCATCGACTGCTCGGCCTGCTGCTTGGTATAGAGCGGCACGAGGGGCTCCTTGCCGTAGCGGCGACGCCACTTGTTCTCGTAGCGCGCATCTTCCTCCTGGATGGTCCCGGAATCGGCGAGCAGGATCCGGCAGAGATCGATGGTCGGCGGAGTCGCGTAGATGGGGCCGCGGAAGCCCTCGGCGACGAGGCGGGGCACCAACCCCGAATGATCGGCATGCGCATGCGTGAGGATGATGCCATCCAGGTGACGGGGATGAAACGGAAGGGGACGGGTATTGCGGCGTTCGCTCCGATGACTGCCCTGTGAGAGGCCCGCATCGATCAAGAATCGTTGCTTGGCGGTCTCTAGCAGGTAGGCCGAACCGGTGACGGTCTGAGCGGCCCCCAAGAAATGCAAGTGCATATCCGTCCTCCTCTCGCTGTGCCTTTCGCTTCGCAGGACCTCACTAGCGCAACACCCCCCCGCGAACAACGCCATGACGGCGCGTCTCGCGGAGGGGTGTCAAAAACCCGGATGAAGTAAAGAACTTCCCCATCAAGGCTCCTTCGGCTAGAAGCCACAGGTACGGGCCCTGCTGATTGTCGAACACCGCGTGGTGTCCTACCGGACTTATACCCTCCCTGCACGGATCTTCTCAAAGGCCACGCGGAAACGTCTTGGCAGGAATGCACAAAGCCTCCGACCGAAGCGACCAAGACCCGGTGGCGTCGCCTGCGCGGCAAGGTGAGGACCCGCCGGAAAGGCGACCCCATGTAAATCAGGTGAAAAGCGTTTCGTGACCAATCCGCTGGGCCAGGGTATCGAGCAAGCTATCGATCAGGCGTTGCTGATGCTTCTTGACGAGCTGGGCATCCTCGAACTCGCCGCCGGGAAAGAACTCGACGAGCACCTCCGGGGTGCTGCGCCATTCCACCGTCCAGAGCAGGGTTCCGAGGTAGACCTCCGGATCGCCGGTGACCGCGAATCGAAAATCGCTCGTGGCGCGGTACTCGAGCGTACCGCAGTAGGCCCGAGGATCCCAGCGTTCGATATCGATAGCGAGAATCTCTAACACCGCAGCACCCTCTCTGTAGAGCTATCACGAGGAAAGCTCTCCCAGTGTAGCCGCCCGAGGGAAGGCACCTCTATGCGATGCGTCACAACTGAGGCATCGTCAGGGGGCGGGCGGGTGCCGGCAGCTTCAGCAGTATGCCCCGTCCGAGCGTCTCACGGTTCCGGAGGTGAGAACCTCGATTCGACCGTCCTCCGTTCGAACCCTGAGCGCCCCCGTCTCGTCGATCCCCAGGGCACGGCCTCGGACCTCGCGATTGCCGATCTCGATCCGGAGATCCTGGCCCAAGGTGACGGAATAGGCTTCCCAGCGCTCTCGAATCGCTTCGGCGTCACCTGCAAGCAGGCGATCATGCCAGACCTCGAGGTGATTGATGAGCTCGGCGAGTACGCGCTCTCGAGGCCAGGCCTGGCCGACATCCGGACCGCCCAGAAGGTCGAGACCGATTCCGTCATGTTCCGAGACCTCGCGCAGGTTCACTCCCACCCCGATGGCCATCCAGCGCATATGACAAGCCTCGACCAGTACTCCTCCGAGTTTCCGGCCTCTGAGAACCAGATCGTTCACCCACTTGAGCGCGGGTTCCTCCGAGCCTGTGAGGGCGCGCAGGGCCTCGACCAAGGCCACCCCGACCATCAGGGTCACCAAGGGCATACCGTGGGCCGGCAGCAGAAGGGTGAAGGTCAGGCCTCGCTCCTCGGTGGAGTCCCAGACGCGGCCTTGCTGTCCATACCCATGGGTCTGGACGTCCGCGACGACGATCAGGCCGGCGATTGGCGCCAGGTTTTGGCGGGCGACGCGTTTGACGTAGGCACTGGTGGAGTCCAAGCAATCGAAGTGCTGGAACTCGTGGCCTAGCTGTCGGGTAGAAAGGAAGGAGCGATAGAGAGGGTAATCGAAGGCCATCGGTACGTCCACTCCGCAAAAAGAAAGAGAGGCGCCTCGACCCATCACCGCGGGCACAAGGCCCAGGCAGGAGGGGAGACGCCTCTCAAAGTAATCTGGCGGCGGGCTATTTTCTCACCGAGTCTCCCCGGCAATATCGTCGCT
>DAZV01000061.1 GCA_002083825.1 Candidatus Sericytochromatia bacterium S15B-MN24 CBMW_12
CGAGGAGACCTCCAGCTCCATCGAGGAGATGGCGGCCTCAATCACCCAGGTGGCGGGCAACGTCGATACCCTGGGAGCGGCCGTGGGTGAGACCTCGGCCAGCATCGAGGAGCTGGCGGCTTCCGTGCAGCAGGTGGCCGGCAACGTGGTGACGGCGAGCCAGGTGTCGGAAGAGGCCACGACGGTGGCCCTGGACGGCCAGAAGGCGGTAAACCAGACCATCGACGGGATGCAACGGATCAGCCAGACCATGGGTGACGTGGTCCGGGTGATCGAGACGTTGGGCAAGTCCTCCGAGGAGATCGGGAACATCATCTCGGTGATCGACGACATCGCCGAGCAAACCAACCTCCTGGCGCTCAACGCGGCGATCGAGGCGGCCCGGGCGGGAGAGCACGGGCGGGGCTTCGCGGTGGTGGCCGACGAGGTCCGCAAGCTGGCCGAGCGTTCCGCCAAGGCCACGGGTGAAATCGCCACGCTGATCAAGGGAATCCAGAAGGAGACCGAGCGGGCGGTAGCGAGTACCCAGCAGGGAGAGAAGGCGATTTCCCAGGGGACGCAGCTCGCCCAGACGGCAGGGGATTCGCTCGGGGGCATCGTGCGCTCGGTGGATCAGGTTTCCCAGCTGATGGGTCAGATCCGGCAGGCCACGCAGGAGCAGAGCCGTGCGGCCGATCAGATCAGCTCCGCGGTGGGGTCGATGAGCGCGCTCACCCACCAGGTGACGGCGGCGACTCGCGAGCAGGCCAAGGGTTCCGAGCAGATCATCAAGGCGGTCGAGACCATGAACCGCATGACCAGTGAGGTTTCGGTGGCGACCGTCGAGCAGAAGAAGGGCGGCGAGCAGGTCGTCCAGGCGGTGGAGAGCATCAACCGGATGTCGGCGGGTCTGCAGGTGCAGGCGGGTCAGCTCATGGAGGCGATCGCCTTCTTCAAGGACGAGCAGGGCCAGGGCCATCAGGAGCTTCGCGCCGCGGTTTCCCAGGTCCCGCTTCTGTCGAGCGCTCGGAGGTAAATCATGAGCCAAGAACTGCAACTCGTGAGCTTCGACTTGGGCACCGAGGAGTTCGGGGTGGACATCGGGGTGGTGCAGGAGATCGTCCGCATGCCCGAGATCACCAGGGTTCCCGGCTCGCCGGACTACGCGGAAGGAGTGGTCAACCTGAGGGGAAAGATCATTCCGGTGGTGGACCTGCGCAAGCGGTTTCATATGGCGGAGACGGAGGCCACCAAGAACACCCGGATCATCGTGGCCACCGTCGAAGGTCGAACGGTGGGGATGATCGTCGACGGGGTGAGCGAGGTGATCCGCATTTCGTCGGACTTGGTCGAGCCGCCCCCCGAGATGGTGGCGACCAGCCTGGATGCATCCTACCTGAAGGGCCTCGCCAGGCTTGAAGGGAGGCTGCTCATCTTGCTCGAGCTCGATCGCGTTTTCGGCGCTCAGGAGGCCAGGAGCCTGGCCGGGATCTCCTGATACTACCGTAGCAGCAGGAAAGGCCTCTCTGCGAGTCGTAGGGGGGCCTCTTCTTGTGGTTACGCCATGTTGCACGGATGACATCCCGTTTAACCGCGTGTTTAGCGGGGAACGGTATCATTGCTCGGATGTCAAGCGGTATGACCCTTGGCATGTCTCGTTTTTGTTCCGTCACTGCTGAATCATCAGCTTATTAGGAGGATCAATACGATGAAGCTACGCATGCTCTCGACGCTCGTTGCGTTGGCGCTCGGGACGGGGATCGCCACGCCCGCTTTCGCTCTCAGCGACGATCAGGTCAAGGGATGGGCGATGTCGGCCGCCAAGGAGTGCCAGGACGTCCTGGAGGGCGCCGTCAGCAAGGGGCAGCTCAAGCTCGGAGACGTCTTCGATCGCATTTACGTGCCCATCCCCAACACCGATCCGCCCAAGTTCAAGACCCGCTACGACGCCTATTCCGACACGCACATCCTGCCTATCGAGGATGGTTACCTCGCCAAGGACTCCAAGCTCATCTTCGTGGTGCTGGTCGATAAGAACGGCTACCTTCCCTCCCACAACAGCAAGTTTGCCAAGCCCTTGACCGGTGACAAGGCGAAGGACCTGGTGGGCAACCGCTCCAAGCGCATGTTCAACGACAAGACGGGCATCTCGGCGGCACGCAGCACTGCTCCCTTCTTACTGCAGGAATACCGACGGGACACCGGTGAGGACATGAAGGACCTCTCCGTTCCGGTCTACGTGAAGGGTAAGCACTGGGGCGCCATCCGCTTCGGCTACAAGAAGTAGCTGGGATGTTCACAGGGAGGGAACGCCTTTTGAAGGGATCTCTAGCAGGCCACCTGGTCAAACGCCTGGCAGTCGGGATTGCGCTGCTGATGGCGCTTCAGATCACCATCTTCTGTGCTTACATCTGGCAGCAGACCGAGGTGCAGTTCACGGATCGGGGGCGCTCAAAGACGAGTCAGGGTGCCCTTTACATCGGACGGGTGCTGGATGGGGCGATCGACTCCAACGCCTTGTCGGTGAGCGATGTCTGGGACACCGCTTACGATGAGGTGCTGGAAACCAACCCGGTCAAGTACCACACGCTGTATGACAGTTTCCTGGACAACGCGATTCTTCCCATCGAAGATCAATTCCTGGACGACCAGGACGTAGCCTTCGCGGTTCTCACCGATCTCAAGGGCTACGTCCCCACCAACCATTCGAAGTATTCCTCGGCCATGACGGGGGATCCCGAGACGGACAAGCTCAACCGGACCAAGGAGATGCTGGTCGATTCCAAGATGCTGGTGGCCGCGGCCTCCGAGCAGCCGATGGTCCAGCAGATCAAGGATCCCTTTTCGGGCGAGGACGTGATCAGCATCTCGATGCCGGTCAGCGTGAAGGGCAAGCATTGGGGAGCCTTCCACGTCGGCATGCGGGTTTCCGGCAAATATGCCACCATCTTCAAGTCCGCTGCCCTGCTGGCGTCAATCCAGCTGATCGCGGGCGTGGTGATCGCGCTCTTGGTCGCTTACGTCGCCCGGAAGGCCAGCGCGCCCCTGGCTCACCTGGAGCGGGCGGCCGGCGAGATTTCGCAGGGCAACTTCAACCTGGACATTCCGGATCTCAAGGACAACACGGAGATCGGGCGAATCAACAAGGCGTTCCAGGAGATGGTGGGCTACCTGGGCGAGGTCGGGGGGGTCGCGGAGGCGATCAGCCAAGGCGATCTGAGCCGCGACGTCACGCTCAAGGGAGATCGCGATCAGTTCGGCCGAGCCATGGGGCACATGATCACCCGCCTGCGGCAGGTGATCGGGCAGGTTCGCTTGGCGGCGGCTTCGGTGGCCAGCGCGGCCGATCAGTCGGGTGGCGCCAATGAAAAGGTTTCCCAGGTTTCGGAGCAGATGGTGAGGGGGGTGGACCAGGTAGCGGCTCATGCCCAGGAACTCGCCGGCAGCGTGAGCACCGCTTCGGGGGCCATCGAGCAGATGGCCGCCTCGGTGCGTCAGGTCGCGGGCACCTCCGACACGCTGGCGGCTTCGGTGAACGAGACCTCCGCTGCTATCGAACAGTTGGCGGCATCTATCCAGACCGTGGCTGGAAACGTGGTGGAGGCGCATCAGGTGACGAGCCATGCCGACGAGGTGGCCTCCGAGGGCCGCAAGGCGGTTGGGCAGACGATCCTCGGCATGGCCCAGATCAACCAGGTCATGGGGGAGGTGGTGGGCGTGATGCAGGATCTGGGCAAGAGCTCATCCGAGATCGGGGCGATCATCGAGGTGATCGATGACATCGCCGATCAGACCAACCTCCTGGCGCTCAACGCGGCGATCGAGGCGGCGCGGGCCGGAGAGCACGGCCGGGGCTTCGCGGTGGTGGCCGACGAGGTACGCAAGCTCGCTGAGCGTTCCGGCAAGGCCACCCAGGAGATCGCGGGCCTCATCCGAGGCATCCAGAACGAGACGTCCCAAGCGGTCGCCTCGACGCAGCGGGGCAGCACGGCCATCCAGCAGGGCACCCAGCTGGCCGAAACGGCGGGCAAGTCGCTCGATGCCATCGTCTCGGCCGTCGAGCGCGTGAGCACCCTGATGGCGCAGGTCTCGAACTCCACCCAGGAGCAGACCCTCACCGCGGGGCAGATCACCAGCGCCATCAAGGAGATGAACACCCTGACCCATCATGTGAGCCAGGCGACTCGCGAGCAGGCCGTGGGCAGCGATCAGATCATGAGGGCCGTGGGCAGCATGAACCAGATGACGAGCCAGCTCGGTCAGTCCATGGATGAACAGCGGTTGGGCTGCCAGCAGATAACCTCGGTCGTCTCCAGCAGCACCAGCCTGATGAACGAGTTGCAGAGCCAGGCCCATGGGCTGGCCGAGGCGATCGCGTTCTTCAAGGACGCTCAGGAACCCTCGGCCCAGTTGGCGGGTCGGGTCCCTTCAGCGGTGGGCCTGATCGGCTCCGCGCGGGCATGAACCCCGCGGAAACCTAGCGCCAGCGGCTGCTTCGTAAGCGCCGGCGGCTTTTGATTCAGCCGCGAGAGAACGCCGTCGAGCTTTGCTCTAGCGGGGCAAGCTCCCCGGTGGCTTCAGCACATACCCCCTCCGCGCGAACACCAGCAGTTCGGGCTTGGAGGGGGTTTGCTCCAGCTTGCGGCGCAGGTTGCGGATGTGGGTGTGAACGAGCTGCGGGTTTCCGAGCCTAGGCGGCATGCCCAGGGCCTCGACGAGCAGGGTTTCGGTGGTGGCGGGAGGCTCGGGATGGGCGGCGAGGTAGCAGAGGATGGCGAACTCGGAAGGGGTGAGCACGACCGTCTTGTCGCCGAGCTCCGCGGTTTGGGTCCGGGGGTCGAGCTTGAGCTTTCGGCCGGATAGTCCGGCCTCGACGGGCCCGCTCTGCTTGGCGAGATTCCGGAAGCGGGGGCGCAGGTGGGCCTGGAGGCGGTACTGGAGCTCCAGGGCGTCGATGGGCTTGGTCAGGACGTCGTTGGCGCCGGCCTCGAAGGCTTGGTACTTTTGGGCGTTCGCTTCGGTGAGCATGATGATGGGGGTGTCGAGGAAGGCGGCGATCGCCCTCAGTCTGCGTACCAGCAGGAGTCCGTCCATCCCCGCCAACTCCGCATCAGCGACGATCAGATCCGGCAAGATCTCCTGAGCAAGCCGAAAACCGTCCGGACCGAAGCGGGTGTGAACGATCGATACCGGGCCCACCTTGGGCAGCCAGTAATTCAGGAGCCGCCCCAGCTCGGGGTCTTCTTCCACCACCAGGATCTTCGCTTTGCGCAACCTCGGTCCTCCCTTTCGATCCATTTTAAAGCAAAAGGGCCGTCCAGTGTCAGGCATTCGAAACGCCCGAGGGAGAGCGATCGGCGCGCTCAAATGCGCCCACCCCCGCACGGCACCCAGCTTGATAGGGGGGCGGCTTGGCGGTATGATGAAGGGATTGGCAGCCCGCTTTGGGCGGAGTCCACCTGAGGAGCCCGTATGCAACCCACTTCCGTCGCTACCAAGGTGCAACTGATCGTCGTTCCCCATGCCCATGGGGCGCGCGAAGGGATGCTTCCCTTCGAACATGCACGCCTCAACCGGGTCCGGTTGATCGATCGGCTGCTGGAGATCTTCGCCGCCGATCCGGAGTACACCCACTTTCTTCTCGACGTTCAAACCGTCATCCTCGATGACTACCTGGAGGTCCGTCCGGAGAAGGACGCGGTGATCCGGGAGCTCATCTCGGCGGGCAAGCTCACCGTGGGCCCATGGTACGTTCAGCCCGAGGAGTCGCTGGTCAGCGGCGAATCCCTGGTTCGCAACCTCCAGATGGGCATCGCGTCGGCCCGTCGCTATGGCCGCGTCATGGAGATGGGCATGCTGGCGGGATCCTTCGGCCATGCGGCGCAGCTGCCCCAGGTCTTCACGGGTTTCGGCTTCGAGGCCGCCTGCGTTCTGGGCGGCCGACCCGAGACCTGGAACTGGGAAGCCCTCGACGGCTCCGGCATCGAACTCTACCGCCTGCCCATGGGCTACGCCATGCCCGACGGGTTCGAAGAGGCCCTCCAAGCCCTGGACCGCGAGGCCGAGATTCCCGGCTTCGGTCGCATCCGCGTCCTCCTGACGGCGGGCGTGCCCGAACCTGATTTCCCTCGCTACTTCCACTCCCTCAATCGCAGCCGCGTGCGCGATTGGGAAGTCGTGCAGGCGTCGCTCCCCGAGGCGATCGCCCGTGCCCGCCGCGAGGCCGCCGCCGCCCGCGCGACCGGATCCGCCCCGGAAACCCGCAATGGCGAGCTCCTCGAATCCAATCAGACCGGCATGCTATCCGCCCGCATCCCCCTCAAACTACGAAACGCCAAGGCGCAGACCATGCTCGAACGCTGGGTCGAACCCTTCTCGGCCTTCGCCTCCCTCACCGGCCAGGAGCCTTCCCATGCCATGCTCAAGCACGCCTGGAAACTCCTGCTCCAAAACCACGCCCAACCCTCCATCGGCGGCAGCGCCACCGACGAGGTCCACCGCGACATGCTGAACCGCTTCGATCGTCTCGACGTCCTCAGCCGCAGGCTGCGTGACGAGGCCTTCGCCGCCCTTCAGGGCGAAGCCCCCAAGGGCCTCGCCGGCATCGCCGGACTCCCCGTTCCCGCCTCCGACCTGCTTCGCCAAGAGGGCCTTCGCCTCTACAACCCCCACCCCTGGGAACACCTGGCCCCAATCGAGACGACCTTCACCCTCGATGCCCCCGAGGACCGAGGAACGCCCGATCCCATCTTCTCGCTCCTCGATGAAGAAGGCCTGCCCCTCTCCTACGAGATCCTCTCCCTGGAACGCGGCAGCCGGCCTTCACCCGACGACGAGAACGCGGCCGCCCCGATCCCGACCGTCACCTTCCGGATCCGCCTCCTCGCCATGCTCCCCCCGCTCGGCTACCGAACCCTCAAGATCGAGCGCGAACTGGGCGACCAGCCCCGCCACCCCGAGCTCTACCACGGCTCGGACTGGATCGAGAACCGCTTCTTCAAGGTCCGGATCCTCGCAGGCGGCATCGAGATCTTCGACAAGACCCTCGAAGAACGCATCGTCCACACCTTCGAGGACCGTGCCGACCAAGGCGACGCCCACGCCTTCATTCCCGTGGCCGGAGACGAGCCTCTCGACTCCCTCACCTGGGAATGGGATGCCTGGCAGATCATCCACGCCGGCTCCACCCTCCGCCTGCTCCTCAAAGGTACCTGGGCGCTCCCCATGGGCCTCGCGGCGAACCGAGCGGAGCGGGAGGGAACGGCACCCCTGCACGTCCAGATGGAGATCTCCCTTCACGCCGGCCTGCGTCGCGTGGACGTCGAATCCACCTTCGCCAACCGCAGCAGCGACCACTGCCTCCGGGCCGTCTTCCAGACCCCCGACACCATCGAACAAACCCATGCCGACACCGCTTTCGGTTGGGTCAAGCGGGATAGCCTCGACCCTGAGCGGTGCGTCTTCCCCATGCACTCTCAGGTCCTCATCGAGCGACCGGAGGGCCTCGCAGGCCTGGCCTCCATGGGCCTTCACGCACTCAAGGTCGAGGGAAAATCCCTCAACCTCACGCTCTTGCGTGCCTTCGGACGCCACGATCGCTTGGCCGTCCCCGAGGCGCAGTGCCAAGGCACCCAATCCTACCGCTACGCCTGGGTTTCCCAGGATGCGGACGAGCCGTTCGGTACGGCGATTCGCCGGGGCCAAGAGTTCGTCGTTCCGGCCATGGCGGCTCCTCTGGCGGACTGGAAGGGCCATCGCATGGCGGAGCTGATCGAGATCGATCAGCCGGCCTGGCAGTTCAGCGCCCTCAAGCGTAGTGAATCCGGCAAGCACCTGGTCTTGCGGGTCTTCAACGCGAGCCCCGAGCCGCAGGCCGGAACGGTTCACTTCGGTTTTCCGGTCGATCGCGTCATGGCCGCCCGCCTCGACGAAGCTCCGCGCGAGGAGCTTCCCCTGGGACCGCGCCAGTTCACCGCGCTCCTCGGGCCCCACGAGATCGCGACCTTCCTGATCGTGCCCCGGACGCGCTGAGCGTCATAGCATCCTGACGACTCAGCCCTCGACGATTCACTGAATCGCCGAGGGCTGAATTTTGCCGCGGTATCCCGCGCTTGCCGCTTGCGGGCGATCGCGGATGACGTCGAAGCGGCTTACTTGGACTCGCCGAGGCTGTCCAGCCAGAGGAGCGGGCGGGTGATGAGGTCGATTACGTCGAGGGTGACGGCGAAGGGCAGGGCCACGGCGCCGATCACCTGTTCGACGGGGTTCTTGCTGTTGGCGAGGTCGGAGGCTCCCTGGGAATTGGCGAAGAGCGGCGCGGGGCCGGAGCGTCCGGTTGCGGACCGTCCGGTAGCGGGCGGGCGCGGCGCGGGAGGATTGAGCTCGTATTCGACGCGCCGAACGTCCCCTTCGAAGCGGAAGATCTTGCTGCTGGAGTCGGTGCGCTCGCCGAAGTCGAGCGACTGGAAGCTGAACCACGCCACGCCCATGAGGTCGTCGGCAGCCTTGGCGCGAGCCAGGTCCTGCTTGGCGCCGACCAGCCATTCGGCCTTGCCGGCCTTGTCCGCGGGCGGTTCGGGATAGTTATCGAGACCGTCGATCAGGTGCTGAGCCGGCGGTAGGATGGTCGCGAAAAACGCCTTCTTGACGGCTCCGTCCTTGTCGAGCTTTTCGACGCTGTGCTGGCCTTCCCAGAGTTGCTGGCGGAGATCGCCGTAGGTGCCGAAGTCCAGCCGGTCGTCGCCACTGGAGTTCTGGAGTACGCGCATGGTGCTCTCCGCCTTGAGCAGGCGGCTGTAGGCATCCATCAGCCACGGCTTCCGATCCTCGCCCTTCTTGGGCTTGGGGGGAAACTGGAGGGCTTCCTGGACGATCCGGACGCCTTCGGCACTGGAAGCTTTGCCCTGGGTCTGGAGACGGTCCCCTGCGATGACGGGTTTGGCCGTCGAATCGGAGGCAGGCTTGGCCGCTACCTGAGCCTTGGGGCGGGCCGTGGCGCTGGTAGCGGTGGAAAGTCTGACGTCGGTCATGGGAAGCTCCTCTACTTTTTTCAACCGCGGGCGCTGGTCGCAGGCGCTGGCGGGTATCCCCGTGGGTGGGGGCGTCTTACTTCAATATTCCCAGGAACTGGTTTTTCTGCTCGCGGAATGCGCCATGGGGCCGCAACTAGCGCCAGCGGCTGTTTCGTAAGCGCCGGCGGCTTTTTCGTCAGCCGCGAGAGAACGCCGTAGAGCTTTGCTCTAGCGCCGGCGGCTGATTCGTGAGGCAGCGAGAGAACGCCGTAGAGCTTTGCTCTAACGAACGGATCCGGGGCGATCCCGGTCCTCATGCCCGAGGTGGTGGCATCGTCCGCTCGGCGGGGGGGGGGGGGGCCTTCCCNGGGGGGGGGGGGGGGGGGCCTTACCGAGGGCTCTGACAGTTAACCAAGTTCGAAAGAAGAATTAAGCCACGGAGGCAAGTGGAAACCCCCAGGGTTATGTATAATTCTATGTAGTTCCATGGGGCGATCTCGAGGAGGAGTCTATGTCAAACGCGTTAACCTTGCATGGCGGCGTCTCGACCGTATCCCACAAGGTTTCTGATTTGCAGAGGGATTACACCGGAGTGCTCGCGGAAGTCGAGCAAGGCCATGATGTCTTGCTTACCAAGCATGGGGAGCATATCGCGGCGCTTGTCGATATCGAGAGGTACAAGGAGACGCAGGGGCGGGCGGCGAGAGCCGAGGAGCTGGCGATGAAACTTGAGCGCGTGCAGGCGCTGCTGGATCTGGCTCTCGTGGGTGGCCCTTCGCTCGAAGAAGTGCGTCGTCAGTTGAGCCAAGCGAAAGGTAAGACGGCCTCGGAGGCCGTCACGGAGCTGAGAAGACGGCGGGGATCAAAGTAGCGTGCCTGTTCAAGTTCGATTTTCAGATCCAGCCATTGACGACATCGAAGCCCAGGCTCCGGCCGAGGAGCAGGAGTCGTTCATCCTTGGGGTTGAGGATCGCTTGAGCCGTCATCCGCTGATCGGGGTTAGACTTGCGCCACCCCAGGCCTTTGCTCGGGCATTGCAGCATGAGCGGTGGCGGGTTTACTACGAGGTCGTTTTCGATCCCGAAAGTGAAGACGTTCAAGAAGTGAACGTGCTCCGGGTGGCTCCGACCCGTTGGCCGATCATCAGGCTGTACTAAAGAGGTCTTCCTATCCCCCTCGCCGGCGGCATCGTCCGCTCGGCGGGGGGGATTTTCGTTGCCTGGATTTCTCCTCGGTCCAGGCGGTTCCTAGTGCGCTGATCACAATTCGTTACGCTTGAGCAATCTTGGCGTCAGCGCTACGAAATCATTCCCGATGACGGCGAACCGGGCGATTCCAACCCTCGAACGGGCGGTGTTCGGGCTTCTCGGTCCGGGTAATCCGGAGGAAGAGGCTGACGTTGCTGCTCAAGGCTCTCAGCCGTGATTTCGAAGGAGTGTTCGTTGAGAAAATCAAAATCCTCGTTCTTGAAGCTATCGGGTACGGTCCTGGCCCTGTACGGGCTGGCGGGATGCGGAGTCACTCCGGGATCCATGGCCCCGGATCTCTCTGAAGCCGCTTCCCCTGCCAAGGCCGCTTCGCGGACGTCCCAGGCCATTGCGCCGAAGGCGGTTCCCGGCGAACTCGTGGTCAAGCTCAGAAAGGCCATGGGCATCCAGTCCGTCCCCGGCATGATGCGCATCGAGTCGGTTTCGGGGCTCGGCAACACCAGCGTTTACTCGATTCCCGAGGGTCAGACCGTCGAAGAGGCCCTCGCCAAGCTTCGCCAGGATCCCAACGTCATCTACGCGGAGCCCAACTACCTCTATCACGCCCTGGGCGCCACGGCCAAGCGCACCGTTAACGACCCGATGGCCGATCAGCTCTGGGGCCTGACGAAGATCCAGGCGCAGGCGGCCTGGGATACCACGACGGGCGATGCGAGCGTGCTCGTGGCCGTGGTGGACACCGGAGTCGACTACAACCATCCCGATCTCCAGGGCCAGGTCGTCAAGGGATGGGACTTCGGCAACAACGACGCCGATCCGATGGACGATCAGGGTCACGGCACCCACGTGGCGGGTACCATCGCCGCCCTCGGCGACAACGGGACGGGCGTGGTCGGAGTCGCCTACAAGACCAAGATCCTGGCCATCAAGGTGCTGGGATCGGACGGCTCGGGGGATACCGCGGCGATCGCCAAGGGCATCCTGAAGGCCCAGGAACTCGGCGCCAAGGTCATCAACCTCTCGCTCGGAGGAGACCAGCCCTCGCAGGTCCTCAAGGATGCCGTCGATCGCGTGACCGCCAAGGGCACGCTCTGCGTCGTGGCCGCCGGCAACGAGAACACCGCGAAGGAGACCTACCCCGCGGCCTATGCCAGCGTACTCTCGGTGGGCGCCTCGGATACCAGCGATCGCCGCGCCTCCTTCTCCAACTACGGCACCTACGTCGACATCGCCGCTCCCGGCACCGGCATCCTCTCGAGCACCGAGAAGAGCTACAAGAAGCATGACGGCACCTCGATGGCCTCGCCGCATGCCGCGGGCGTCGCGGCCCTGCTGCTCGCCCAGAACGCCGCGCTGACCCCGCAGCAGCTCAAGACCGCCATGGAGCGCAACGGCGATCCGGTGAGCGGCTTCAAGAACGGGATCCAGCGCCTCAACGCGTCCAAGGCCCTCGACGCGGTGAAGAACGGCTCCATTCCCGATTCCCCTGCCAATCCCACCCCCGATCCTCAGCCTGAGCCTCAGCGGCCCGGTCAGCCCGATCCCGGCCAGCCCGATCCCGGCCAGCGTCCTGCTCCTCAACCTGGTTATCCCAGGCCGGATCGGCCGTTCCCTGGCCAGCCGATGCCCTACCCGGGACGTCCGGTTCTGCAGCCGGGCCAACCCATGCCCTACCCGGGTGATCGCCCGATTTTCGAGCCGGGCCGGCCGAAGCCGGGATACCCCCAGCCCGGGCGCCCGATGCCCTATCCGGGTGGAAGGCCCTTCAACCAGGGCTAAGTCCTAAGCAAGACGGGGAGCGGATCCATGTTGGATCCGCTCCCCGTCTCGATCATCGGAATTCCATCAGAAGAACTCGACGTGGACCTTCCCAGCCTTGACGGTCCAGGTTCGGCCGAGGCAATCGATGCGCTGGTCGAACTCGCCGGCGTTCAAAAGGACAATCGCCTGTTCCTCGGGGGATTCCCGGACGAAAGCAAGGGTTCTCGCGTGGTTCTGGGCGTGAACCCAGCGGAGGGAGCCGGTGCTGAGGACGGGGTAGTGCTTGCGTAGCTGGATGAAGCGCCTGAAAATGGCGTGGATTCGGGCGTCCCAGTCCGCAGCCTCCCAGCGCATGGGGGCGCGGGAAAGGTTTGAGGTCTTTCCGCGCATGCCAATCTCGTCGCCGTAGTAGATCATGGGGGTGCCGGGGAGGGTGAACATGAGGGCGATCGCCAGTTCCATGCGATCCTTGCGGTGCCCGACCTGCGAGAAGAAGCGCGGCATGTCGTGGTTGCCGAGGAAGTTCCAGGACTGGACGGTGCCGTGCCAGGGGTAGGTTTCGGGCACGATGGAGAGCCTTCGAGCGAGACTTTCGGCGGCGAGATCGCCCGCGAAGAAGGCTTCCAGGGGCTTGCGGAAGAGGAAGTTGGTGACGCCGTCGTAGAGTCCCCGGGAGATGGCGGAGCCGGAGTGTTCCCACTCTTCGCCGATGAGCAGGCCGTCGAAGCGATCGCGCAGGCGCTTGAGGAAGCGCTCGGGCAGGAGGTGGGAAGCGTCCAGGCGCCAGGCATCGACGCCCGGCCAGTGGGAGACGACCTCCGAGAGCGCCTCGCAGACGGCTTCCTTGTCGAGATCGAGCTTGGGCATGACGCCCCAGTTCATCCAGGTTTCGGGTTTGCCGTCGCGTTTGAGGAGGTAGTGGGTGTCGCGGCGATCGTGGTACCAGGCGTGATCGAAGGACGTGTGGTTGAAGACGCCGTCCAGGATGAGCTTCAGGCCGGCGGCGCGGAGGTCGGTCACGAGGGCGTCGTAGTCCTCGCGCGTCCCGAGGTGGGGGTCGATCTGGAAGTGGTCGTCGGTGTCGTACTTGTGGGTGCTCTTGGAGGCGAAGATCGGGTTGAGGTAGACGGCCGTGACGCCGAGGTCGCTTAAGTAGGGGATTTTCTGACGGATGCCGGCGAGGTCGCCGCCGAAGAAGGTGTGCTGGTGGCCCGAGTTGCTGGTGAGCAAGCGGGGATCGGTCGAGCGGCGCGCGGGGTTTCCCATCCAGTGGAAGGCTCCCGCCTGGACGTCGTTGGAGGGATCCCCGTTGCAGAAGCGGTCGGGGAGGATCTGGTAGACGATCTCGTTGGGCCAGCGCAGCATGCGCCCAGCATAACTCCCCCAAGGGGGGCTCGGGAAGGGATATGGGCCGCTTGTCATCGGAGCGAAAGTGAAGTATGAACTTGAGACGCCGGCACGCGGGGTGATTCACCCCGCCCGCATGCCGAAGCGACCCATTCCCCAAGGAGGAAGTTACCAATGCAGAAGACCTTGACCCGCCTCGCCCTGGGCGCCGCCCTCGTCGCGGGCCTTCAGACGAACGCCGATGCCCAGATGCGCAAATCTTCCCCGTCCAGGACCATGATGAGCTCGAAATCCGCCCTAGCCCCCGCTCCCATGCTGGGCGTGGGCTACAAGCTCGGCAACGGGATTGGTTTCGTCGGCGCGGACGTGATCGTCAACCCCATGCCCAACGTCTCCCTCGACCTCCAGCTCGCGTCCACCGACGGCGGCTTCGGTTACGCGCCTGCGATCCAGTACCACATGGACATGGCCAACGGTCCCTACGTCGGCGTGGGCTACCGCGGCGAGCTGAACACCGCCGCGAACCTGAGCGGCCTCTTCGGGAACGTGGGCTGGCACTACATGCCCATGAACAACATCGGCGTCATGGGCGGCATCGGCTACCAGAAGGTAATCGGCGGCACGGACGCCGTCAACTACGAGGCCGGCGTCCGCTACTACTTCATGTAGGAGGCCGGCGTTCGGTTCTTCCGGCTGTCGAAAGCCGGAGCCGAAAGCCACGCGATAGTCGGAGGGCGCTGCAACTGCAGCGCCCTATTTTTTCCCCCAGCGTCGGCAGCCTTGGCGAAAGAGGATCCGGTATGATGCTCGAAGGATCGCTTGGGTTCCATGCGGTAGACCTGACGACGTTCAGCAAAGGAGGTCGCGATGCTTCGGCGCTCGACACGATGGCAAATCCTGGCGCCGATCCTGGCGTTTGCCTTGATGGCCTGCGGGTCGCATTCCGGCGCCGAGACCCTGCCGCATCCCCTCACGCTGCCCAAGGGCTTCCGGATCTCGGTCTTCGCCGATGGCCTGGATGGCGTGCGAATGATGGCGCTTTCGCCCAAGGGCGACCTCACGGTCACTCAGTCCCGCTCGGGACGGGTCTTGATCCTTCCCGATCAGAACCAAGACGGCAAGGCGGATAGGGTTCTGGTCTTCGCCAAGGATCTCGACCGCCCCCATGGCCTGGCCTGGCGCGACGGGGAACTCTACGTCGCCGAGACGGGGGCCGTCGTCCGCCTGCGGGACGCCGACGGCGACGGGATCGCCGAGACCCGGCACATGGTGACGTCGGATCTTCCGGCCGGAGGCATGCACTGGACGCGGACCCTGGGCTTCGGGCCCGACGGGAACATGTTCGTCTCGGCCGGCTCGAGCTGCAACGCCTGCACCGAGGAGGATCGCCGGCGCGCGAGCCTCATGCGCTTCAAGCCGGACGGCACGGACCTGACGCTCTTCGCGCGGGGGTTACGAAACTCCGTGGGCTTCGCCTGGCATCCCGTGACGGGCGAACTCTGGGCCACCGACAACGGGCGGGACCGGCTCGGCAACGACGTGCCTCCCGACGAGCTGAACCGGATCACGTTCGGGGGGCATTACGGGTGGCCTTACTGTTACGGCGATCGCCACGCCGATCCCAGCTTCAAGGAAGCCGAGTTCTGCGCCCGGTCCGTCCCCATGACGCTTGGCTTCCAGGCCCACTCCGCGGCGCTCGGCATGGCCTTCTACACCGGCGAGCAATTCCCCGCCGAGTACCGAAACGACGCCTTCGTGGCCTTCCACGGCTCCTGGGACCGCCAGCCCCCCACCGGCTACAAGGTCGTTCGGGTTCGCTTCAAGGACGGCAAGCCCACGGGTTACGAGGACTTCGCGACCGGCTGGCTGCGCGGAGGCAAAGGCTGGGGACGCCCGGTGGACGTGCTGGTCGCCCCGGATGGGGCGCTCTTCGTGACCGACGACGGTGGGGGGCGGATTTACCGGATCACCTACCATCCCTGACCTTGAACTAGGGCTCTCCAGCGAAGCTGCAGGCTAGGGTGATTTGCGCCGGCGCAACGCGTCGAGGTGGATAGCGGTCTGGATCCGCAGTTCCTTGGGAGCGTTCTCCCAGAGGAACTGCACGAGGTCGCGGCGCTGCGAAGCGTTCAGCCGCTGGTAAATGGGCTCCATCGCCCCCCAGGTGGAGCCCGTCTCATCCTGGCGAATGGCTTCCAGGTCGGCTTCGAGCTCCGCCTTGGTGATCTGTCCTCGGAAAACCTGGCCGTCGTATTCCTTCCGCTCATCTTCCGTCAGGTAGGGATTGGCGGCCACCATGTCCAGCATGGCGATGCGTTCACGAAGATCCTGCCGGGACCAGTTTCCGCGCATGCAGCCCTTCAGCAGCCGCTCACGCAGCGCAGCCTCCGGGATTCCCTTGAGGGAGAGGGCATGCCCCTCGGAGATCCGGGAACTCTCCACCGCCTCGAGAAGCGCTTCGGGCATGCGGTGAAGGAGCGCCATCTTGCGGTTGACGAAGTCCACGGACTTGCCGATGCTGCGGGCAACCGCTTCGCGGTCGAGGCCGTCCTGCTCGATCAGGGCCTTGAGTTGCTTGGCGATGCCCACCGCCCCGTAGGAGGAGCGCTGGAAGGCCGTTCGGAAGGCTATCAGGCCCATCTCGGCATCGCTGGTTTCGCTCACGACCGCGGGGATGGCCTGCCACCGACCGTCCTCGGGGTGGGCCTCCCGGTTCAATCGGTAGGCCCTGAGGCGGCGCTCTCCGTCGCTCACCTGGAAGCGGTCCTTTAGCTCGGCATGGGGACGGACCTTGATGGGGTAGTCGAGACCGCCGTGAAGGATGGAGGCCGCCAACTCGGCGAGCTCCCGGGGTTCGACGGTGAGGCGGGGCTGGCGGGGATTCGGATCGATCGCCTCCAGCGGAATCGCCAGGAACTGGGCATGGCTAGGGGGGCTCGGGAGATTCGGCGCGTTCGAGTGGCGGGTCATGAGGTTTGCGTGATCCTTTGTGAAAAAACGATTCTTCAGGACAGCGAGAGAGGGAAACAGCCGCTAGGGGTGGGCCATTTCCACCAGCAGCGGGGCCGGCTGGTAGCGCGGGCCGTGGGCCATCGCGAGAGCTGCGAGCTGGGAAACGAGACGATCGGGGCCCATGCTGTCGAGGTAACGGAAGGGGCCGCCGTGGATGGGTGGGAAACCGAGGCCCAGTACCGCGCCGAGGTCCCCGTCTCTGGCGTCGGACAGGATGCCCTCCTGAAGGCAGTAGACGGCTTCGTTGACCATGAGGAGGACCAGGCGGTCGACGATGTCCTGGTGGCTGATCCTGCCCGGGGACGCGGCGCCCGGGGTTTTTCTGAAGTAGGGGTAGATGTCGGGGTTGACGGTTTTTTTCGGCTGGTCGTAGCGGTAGAAGCCCTTGCCGTTCTTGCGGCCCTTGAAGCCGGCTTCGGAAAGCCGGAGCACGGCGTCGGAGGCCTCCAGGCCGCGATGGGCGAAGGCGCGGCCCAGTTCCCGGGAGACGTGGGCGGCGACGTCGAGGCCGACCTCGTCGATCAGGGCGAAGGGTCCGACGGGGAAGCCGAAGTCCGACAGGGCGCGGTCGATGGCTTCGACGGAGACTCCTTGGGAGAGGAGGATGGCGGCTTCGTTGAGGAAAGGGGCGAGGATGCGGGTGGTGTAGAAGCCGGGTCCGTCCTTGACGACGATGACGGTCTTGCCCTGGGCCTTGCCAGCGGCCATGGCGGTGGCGATCGCCCAGTCCGCCGTCTCGGGGGTCACGACGATCTCGAGGAGGGGCATCTTGGGGACGGGCGAGAAGTAGTGCATGCCGAGCACCCGCTCGGGATGCTTGGCATGGGCGGCGATGCCGGCTACCGGGAGGGCGGAGGTATTGGTGGCGTAGACGGCATCCGGAGCGATCACGGCTTCGGTTTCGGCCAGCACCGAGCGCTTGAGTTCGAGATCCTCGAAGACCGCCTCGATGACGAGATCGCAGCCCTGGAGGTCGGTGGCATCGGTGGTGAAGCGAAGGTGGTGCCAGTTCGTGTCGCGAGCGGTAGGAGTGAGCGAGCCGGACTTCACACGCTTGGCGAGCTGGCCGTGAAGATTGCGGGCGGCCCGGCTCAGGGTCTCATCCGAGACGTCCTTGAGCACGACGGGGACGTCGGCCATCGAGACGGCGGCGATGCCTTCGCCCATGAGGCCGGCTCCCAGTACCCCGAGCCGATGAACGGCGTGGGGCGCCAGATGCCCGGGAAGCTTCTTCTTGGCGGTGGTGGCCTGGAAGAGGCCGATCAGGTTCTTGGCCTCGGGACTGACGACCAGGGCTCCGAAGCCGAGTTCCTCGAGCTCGTAGCCACGCTTGCTGTTCGCAAGGCCGGCGCCCACGCAGTCAAGGATGGCGAGGGGGGCCGGATACAGGCCGCGGGTCTTGGCAAGCACGTCTTTGCGAGCCTTGTTCAGCACCATGCCGCGCAGGGGGCCTCGCAGGAGCCGCTCCTTCATGCCTGGCGCACGGCGCTTGGGGCTCAGCTTTCCCGCCGCCAGCATGAGGGCGGCCTTGCAGGCGGTTTCCTCGATTCCGTAGGGAGAGGTGACGGCGTCGACCAGGCCCATCTTCAGCGCCTTGGCGGCCCGGATACGCTGTCCGGTGAGCAGCATGGGCAGGCCCCGCTCGATCCCCACCAGGGGGATCAGCCGTTGGGTCCCGCCACCAGCGGGTAGGAGTCCGAGCATGACCTCGGGAAGGGCGAGAACGGTCCTGGCATCGTCGCTGGCGAGCCGGTAATGACATGCCAGAGCCACTTCCAGGCCGCCTCCCAGTGCGGGGCCGTGGATGGCGGCGACGAAGGGCTTGGAACTAGCCGCCATCCGGTCCAGGAGGGCGTGTCCTTCTCGGGAGAAGGCGGCGGCCTGGGTGGGAAGGGTCATGGCGAGAAGCTCGTCGAGGTCGGCTCCGGCGATGAAGGAGTCGGGCTTGGCGCTGGATAGCACGCATGCCCGGATATCCGGGTCGCGTTCGACCTGGTCGAGGTGGCGGGCGAAGTCGGCGAAGAAGCGACTCGAGAGGATGTTCACGGGGCTGTCGGGGGTATCGAATCGGAGGATTCCGACGCCGTCATTTCGCGTGATCAGCTGGATGGCTTCCATCATTTCCTCCTAGAGTCGGCGCAGGGTCATGGCGTGGCCGAGGGCGCCGGCCGCGCAGGCGGAAACGAGTCCCCACTCGGCATTTTCCATCTTCATGCGTTGCGCCGCGGTCAGCAGGAGTCGGGCTCCGGTGGCTCCGAAGGGGTGTCCGATGGCGAGGGATCCTCCCCAGGCGTTGAGCTTGTCGCTTGGAATCTGGCCCACGGCCTGAGAGCGACCGAGCTTGTCGCGGCAGAAGCCCGGATCGGCGAGGAGTCGGAGGTTGGCCAGCATCTGGGCGGCGAAGGCCTCGTGAAGTTCGAAGACTCCCACCATGTCAAGCGTGATGCCCGCGGCGTCCAGCGCCCCGGGAATGGCGTAGGCGGGTCCCATGAGCAGCTCTTCGCGCGGATCGGTCGCGGCCATCGCCACGCTCGATATCGCGGCTAGGGGCTTGTAGCCGAGTTCCGCAGCCTTTTGCTCGCTCATGAGGAGGCATGCGGCGGCTCCATCGGTGAGGAAGGAGCTGTTTCCGGCAGAGACGGAGCCGAAACGCCGATCGAAGACCGGTGGCAGGCTGGCGAGCTTTTCGGGGCTCGAATCTCCGCGGATGCCGTTGTCGGCCCGCAGGGGAGCGAAGCGGGGAGGAACGAGGGCGGGAGCCATCTGGGCGGCGAGGTAGCCGCGCTCGGTGGCGGCGGCGGCGCGGCGATGGGAGCTGAGGGCGAAGGCGTCTTGAGCCTCGCGGGAGACTCCGACGCGCTTGGCGAGGCGCTCGGCGCTCTCGCCCATGGTTTGTCCGGTCGAGAACTCGGCGATGGCGGGCATGTCGGGGGCGAGGTCGGCGAGCTTGATGCCGGCGAGCAGCTTGAGATAGTCGGCGGGGCCTTTGGCTTTTTGGGAGGCCAGGAGGCGCTGGCGCAGGGCGCGGCTGAAGCGAATGGGAACGTCCGAGAGGGTTTCGGCTCCCCCGGCGATGACGACTTCGGCGGTTCCGGCCGCGATGGCTTCGACCGCCGAGGCGATCGCCACGTTGGACGAGGTGCATGCGGCCGTGACGGTATAGGCGGGCAGGCTCTGCGGCAGGCCCAGGGCGAGGGAGACCTCGCGGGCCAGGTTGGAGGTGCGGGGTTCGGAGATGACCGTGCCCATGATGAGGCGATCGACCTGCGCCGGATCGAGGCGGGTCCGGTGGAGAAGGCCGGCGATCGCCATGGCTCCCAGCTCGTAGGCTGGGGTATCGACGAAGTCGGTCTGAGAGCGCAGGAAAGGCGTCCGGCAGCCGTCCACCAGGACGACCCGAGAGCCTTTGAGGGGTAGCGCGGGCATGGTTCCCTCCTTCCGAGCGGGCCGGCCGTGGCCCCGGAACTCTTCATGAGGCCATTCGGTGGGGGGATTGTCAAACGGCGCCGCCTCTCCACCCGCGCCATGCCGAGGGGGGGCGTCAACGGCGCTGGCGGTTCAGGGCAGGGGCAGGGGAGCCTGGCCCATCATGAGCAGCTGGTGGTTGATGTTCATGGCGGCGACCATGCCGGCGTCATCCGTGTCCACGGCGATGTCGAAGGTCTTGGCGGGGTCTTCCGCTCCACCGAAGGGGTAGTAGAAGACCTTGGCTGCGGTTTCGCCTTCGGCCCAGCGGGCGACGAACATGAGGTTCATTTCCTGGTAGGCCAGCTGCCACGTGCCGTCGGGGGTCTGTTCGCGGCCTTTGAAGCCGAAGCCGTCGGCAGAGCCGAAGAGGCCGGGAAGGCCGAACCATCCGCCTTGGCCGGCGGCGGCGTCTTGCTTGCCGAGGGACGGCGGGGCGACCCGCCAGTCGAGCCCGTCGAGCTTGGAGGTCATGTCGGCGAGCTCGTCCCAGCTGGTCATGCCGGGAGGGAGCTGGAGGTTGCGGAGTTTTTCTTCGGGCCAGTCCTTGAAGTAGGGATGCTTGCGAAGTTCGGCTAGCTTGGCGGCCATGGGATCGGGGGTCGGGGTGGGCTGCGGGGACGGTTTGGGCGTCGGCTTGGCTGCCACCTGCTGGGGCTTGGGCTTGGGTTTTTCTTTCTTTTTCTTGGGGTAGGTGACGGTTCCCTTTGCCGGTACGGGAGCCGGTTTGGGGGCGGCATCTCGAAGTTTGGCCAGTTCCACGAGCACGACCCGGGTCTCCTTGGGGAGGGGGGGCATGGGTCGTGCTCCTCCCTTGCCGAGGGGGAGGATGAAGCCGCCTATCAGGAGGACGTGCAGGGCGATCGAGGCGCCCAGGGAACCCGCGTGCATCTTAGTTCACCGTGGGCAGGTCGATGGATTCGAGCACCCGGTTGAGATCGTTCGGGTAGAGGTCGCCATAGGAGTAGAGGAGCTGGCCGTTTTTCTCGGTGCCGGCATAGTTGTAGGGAGCCTGGTAGGAGAGCGCACCTAGCTTGTCGACGAGGGAGAGCGCGAAGGCGCCGGCCATCAGGGTGAGGAACATGTTGGGTTTGGGGCGGTAGGAGACGAACATCCAGTTGAGCCCGTCGGTGTAGTGAAGCTGGGTGATGCGGGTGCCGAAGAAGTTGGCGAACTGGATGCCATGAAGCTGGAAGCCGTTGGGCATGTAGCGGGGCAGGGGGACCTTGCTCCGGATGGCGGCTTCGGCGGCTTCGACGGTCTTGTATTCGACGAAGGAGTTGTCCTTGTCTTTTTGGAGGGCGACGGTGCTGAGCTTGGCGGGGAGGTCCTTGACGTCGATGTCGACCTGCTTGGAGGGGATGTAGTCTTCGTAGAAGGAGGTGAAGTAGGGAGTGCCGCCGTTGCTCCAGCTGCGCTCTTCCTTGAGGACCTGATAGGTGTCCCGGCTGATCCAGAAGCGGTGTCCGGGGACGGAGTAGCCGCGCTTGGGGAGGGCTTCGAGGATGTAGCAGGGGGTGAGGGCGACGATGTCGTTGAGGTCGTCGGAGCCTTCGAGGATCTTGAGGTCGTAGTTCTTGGCCAGGAGCTGGGGTGCGGCGAGCTGTCCGAAGATGGTGGTGGCCGCTTCGTTGGAGCCGGTGGGGTTGTCGTTGCGGAAGAGCAGGCTTTCCATGGGGAAGTAGACGTTGACCTTGTTTTCCTTCATCCAGAGGTGGACTCCCGCGAGCGTGTCGGGGGCCTGGACGGTGACGCGGTAGTTCTTGGCGTCCTGGACGAAGACCTTCATTTCGGCGCGCAGGTTGAGGTGCTGGCGGGTCAGGAGCTGGACGCGCTTGCCCCAGAAGGGGATCGCGCCCTGGGCGTCGATGGTGCGGCTCATGAGTTCGGTGGGGGTGGGGGCGGCCCATGCGCTCGTGGGAAGCGCGAGGATGGCAGCCGCGAGGGCCCTGACGACGATTTTTTGCATGCCTCTTGCATCCTCTCGCTCAGGCGTAGCCTATCTACGCCGCAGGCGTCATGTGGAAGGGGTCGAATGGGTTTCCCTGGGGGTTTCCCCTGGGGATCCATGTCGGGTTCTGGGAGTTGGACGACGCATCCACCCCGAGTGTTCGATTCCGGGTTTTCGATCCGGGCCGAAGAATCCCTGAAAGCGCTTCGGGCGGGGATCAGGCGCTTCAGGTGGCCGAAGCTGAAGTCGGACCATGCTAGCACCTAAGCATGCCTGGAGCAACGTCAGCAAGGCCGTTTTGGCAGTCTGGTCAAGGGTCTTTGTTGAGACTGTTTTTTTTTCGTGAAATCTTCGCTAACTCGACATGGGGGGGGATGGACGGGGTAGGAGAATGATAGGGGCAGCCGACCTGTCGTTCTCATGCCAGCAGGGTGGTTTCCCGCCGAACCTTGAAAACCGCATAGTCAAGTACGGTTCCATGGATTGGAAAAGGATTTTGGAATCCGCTGAAAGACTTCCCATGTTTCGGAAAGGAAAAGGCACCCTATGCAGAACAACTGGATCAAGCGCGCCGCGACGCTCGGACTCACTGCTGGTATTCTCTCGCTTCCTCTCGCCGCCCTGGCTGCCGAAGAGATGGTCATCGAGACCCCCAAGGTTTACACCCCCGCCAAGGTGAACGGCGTCGACGGCTTCTGGGTCGAGTACCAGAAGAAGACCTACCGCAAGCAGGAGCGGATCATCGTCAAGGAAGCCAGCCGCATCGGCCTCTACGACCAGACCTTCCAGGACCTCTACAACAAGTACTATCCCGGCAAGGAGCTGACCAAGGCCGAGTTGCAGGCCCTCTACGCGCAGTACGACGTCCTCACCGGCTTCTCAGACGGCAACTGGGGCGGCAACAGCGTCGACTTCACCCACAACAAGAACATCGACAACGCGATTTCGGGCATCGAGAAGAAGCTCTCCGAGGCCAAGGCCCTGCTGGACGCCTTCGCTCACGGCAGCCCCATCGACGTCTTCAAGGCCCTCGGCCCCAACGGCCTGGCGACCTACGCGCAGAAGGTGCTCGGCGGCGGCTACTACACCTACACCGACCGCGGCCTGAACATGCGCCACGGGACCTCCTACTCGGACGCCTCGCAGATGAACACCGCCACCTACGACACCCTGCGCTCGCAGTACCCCGGCTCCTACAAGCAACTGTTCGACAACGCCAGCGCCGCGGACATCCAGAAGATCATGGGTCACGACTACGTGAACGCGATCCTCAACACGGCTCGCCTGGAGAAGCTGGCGGATCTGATCGACTCGGCGGCGGTGCCGAGCATGTCGATCGACTTCACGATCATCACCCCGAACGGCCCGGTACAGGTCACCGAGAACAACCCCACCTCGACCCGCCTGCGCCAGATTTCGAAGACCATCGCCTCGACCCTTTGGGTCACCCACTCGCCCATCGCGCTGGACCTCAACGGAGACGGCAAGATCGGCGTGACGGGCACCTCGACCGCCCAGCGCCGTATGGCCGATTCGGGCTTCGTCGGCAAGGGTTCGGTCTGGTTCGACATCACGGCCGAAGGCAAGAAGAAGAACATCGAATGGCTGGATCGCTCGGGTGACGGCTTCCTGGTGGACGACACCGCGGGCCGCCTCTCCAAGGCACTGGCCAAGGGCGGCGAACTCGACGGCACCTTCCTCTTCGGTGACACGATCGGCTACGCTCACGGTTACCACAAGCTGGCCGTCAAGAAGGTCACGATCAACCTGGCCACGACCGCCAATCTCAACGAGAACACCGGCTGGACCAAGCTCTTCCGCGAGAAGCCGGTGCTCAAGGGCAACGTGCTGAACTCGATGAAGGTCTGGGTGGATGCCAACGGCGACGCCAAGCTCCAGCAGAACGAGTTGAAGACCCTGGCCTCGCTGGGCGTCACCGAACTGGGGGCCACTCCGGTCACCAAGAAGAACGACAAGGGCGAGTACGTCATTCAGTCCTACTTCGTCCAGAACGGGAAGACGAAGATGACCGAGGACGTCTGGTTCGC
>DAZV01000002.1 GCA_002083825.1 Candidatus Sericytochromatia bacterium S15B-MN24 CBMW_12
GTGAGTATTCCGGGCCAAGCCGAACGGTGATTCCGGAGCAAGTCGAACACCGATTCCGAAGCAAGCCGAACGGTGATTCCGCTCGCAAGCCGAACGCTTTTCCGGTCTTTTCCGGAATCGGTGTTCGGGTGACCGGAATCCCTGATCGGGTTCCCGGAATCGGTGTTCGGCTTAGCGGAATCCCAACCCACGAAACGATTTGACGCTAGATCCCCCGTCGCCTTGAATGAATCCTGACACCCTCAACGTCAGGAGGATATTCATGGCCTACAAGAGGATCGCTATGCGAAAGCTCAAGGAGCTTCTACGGCTCAAATTCGAGAGCAAGCTCTCACAGAACTCCATCTCGAGGGCCTTGAAACTCTCAGGCTCGACGGTCCACGACTACCTGCTGCGCTTTAAAGCCAGCGGTCTCAGCTGGCCCCTGGCCGACGACATCGACGACTTGGCCCTCGAGCGCAAGCTCTTTCCCGGCGCGTCTCCCGTCAAGAAGCACCAGGACGTACCTGACTGGGTGGCCATCCACCTGGAGCTGAAGAAGTCTGGAGTTACCCGCGCCCTGCTCTGGGAGGAATATAAACGGGACCATCCCCAGGGCTACGAGTACAGCCAGTTCTGCGAGCACTACAGCCGCCACGCCGCGAAGCTGAACCTCAGCATGCGCCAGTTCCACAAGGCTGGCGAAAAGCTCTTCGTGGATTACTCCGGCCAGATCGTGCCGGTCACGGACCCCGACACCGGAGAGGTGAGAACCGCCCAGATTTTCGTCGCGGTCCTGGGTGCCAGCTCCTACACCTTCGCCGAGGCCACATGGAGCCAGCAGATTCCCGACTGGGTCGGCTCCCACGTTCGGGCCTTCGAGTTCATCGGGGGCGTCCCGGCAATCGTCGTTCCCGACAACCTCAAAAGCGGCGTCACGAAGGCTTGCCGCTACGACCCCACCATCAACCCCTCGTACCTCGACATGGCTCGCCATCACGGCACGGCCATCATGCCTGCCCGTGCGCGAAAGCCCAAGGACAAAGCCAAGGCGGAGGGCGGAGTGCTGCTCGTCCAGCGCTGGATCCTCGCGAGCCTCCGCAAGCGCGTCTTCTTCAACTTGGAGGAACTGAATGACGCCATCCGTGAGCTTCTCATCCGCCTCAACCAGAGGCCCTTCAAGAAGATGCCAGGAAGCCGTGAGAGCGTATTCCTGGCCCTGGACAAGCCTGCCCTCAAACCCCTGCCCGAAATCCGGCATACCGTGGCCGAGTGGTTCAAGGCAAGGGTCCCGCCCGATTACCACGTCGAGATCCTTCGTCATCACTACAGCGTTCCCTACTCGCTCGTTCGAGAGACGGTGGAGATCCGCGTCACGGAGCGAATCGTCGAGATTCTACATCGAGGAAAACGAGCCGCGAGTCATGCTCGAAGCCTAGAAGCGGGCGGCAGGACGACCCTGCGCGAACACATGCCCCTGCCCCATCAATGGCAAGACGGTTGGACGCACGAGAAGATCATGGCCTGGGCCGGGAATGCCGGTTACGAGACCGCCTGTCTCTTCCAGGCCATCCTCGAGAGCCGGGACCATGCCCAGGTCGGCCTCCGCGTCTGTCTCGGCATCATCCGCCTGGAGAAGGACTATCCCCTCGCCAGAATCGAGGCCGCTAGCCTACGAGCCAATCTGCTGGGCAGCACCAAACTCGACAGCGTTCGCTCCATCCTGGAACACGGACTCGACGGTATCCCGGTGGCGCCGAGGCGCGAGCCGGCGCCCATCCAGCACGAGAACATCCGGGGCGCGGATTACTACGCGAAAAAGGCCCTCTGGGCGTTGCCCCTGTAAGCCGAGGGCGACTGCCTCCCGCACCTTGACAACCGAATACGCGTCCCTGAGGGGGGACGACGACCAGATGGAAGGAGGTGATTTTGATCCGCATCCCTCATGGCCCCGGCGCTCATCGCCGAGGGCTGGCTTTGCCGTGCTCGTTGACGCCGAGAATCACGGTGAGCTGAGACCATCTCAAGAAAGAGGAGAGATATTGCTGACCCACCCTACCCAAACCAAGCTCCAGGAGCTGAAACTAGGCGGCATGGCCAAGGGGCTCGCCGAGCAGCGGGACTCCGAGTTGTACGCCGCGATGAGCTTCGAGGAGCGTCTCGGCCTCTTGGTGGACCGAGAAGTGACGGATCGCGAGAACCGCCGTCTTCAAACCCGATTGAACGGCGCCAAGCTTCGAGATACCGCCTGCGTCGAGGACCTGGATTTCAAGCACCCTAGAAACCTCGATCGCGGGCTGATCCAGCAACTCACCACATGCCAGTGGCTCAAAAGAGCCTACAACGTCTTCATCACGGGGGCCACGGGCGTGGGCAAGACCTATCTGGCCTGCGCCTTGGCTCAAAAAGCTTGCAGGGAAGGTTACGACAGCATTTACTTGCGTTCACCCCTGCTCTTCCAGGACCTCGCGGTGGCGAAAGGCGACGGGCGCTACAAGAAACTGCTCGCCAGCTATTCCAAGAAGCGCCTGCTGGTGCTGGATGACTGGGGGCTCGCGCCGCTTAGCGACGAGCAGCGGCGCGATCTCCTTGAGCTCGTCGAGGAGCGCCATGGCCGTGGTTCGCTGATCATCGTTAGCCAGGTGCCGATCGAGCGGTGGCACGACTCGATCGGCGACCCCACCTTGGCCGACGCCATTCTGGATCGCATCATCCACAACGCCTACCGCATCGAACTGAAGGGGGAAACGGTCAGGCCGCACTATGTCCGACAGAGAGCCCGGCAAGAAGAAGGAGACAAAGCCGAACACTTGGAGTAGGATGTTGACTGGCTAGCGTCACTTCGGATCTAGAGTGTTCGGCTTGCCGGAATTGGTGTTCGGCTTCGCCGGAATACACA
>DAZV01000036.1 GCA_002083825.1 Candidatus Sericytochromatia bacterium S15B-MN24 CBMW_12
TGCAGGGAGGGTGGTCAACTTTTCAACGATCAAGGTGGTCAACTTTTCTATTGACAATAGCAGACCACGGAGCCAGATCCCCTCAAGCTGAGGGCAACTCCTGCCAGCCTGACAGGAGTTCAAACCAGAATGATTTCAACTCGTGACGCTTTGACACGGGTTCGATCCCCAGGGAGCAACTATCCTCAGTTTGAGGGAGGTTCGGGGGGTAGGTGAAACGCCTACCCTTACCCCATGGCCAGGTGTACCAAAAAGGTACGCGGCCCGGCGGAGGCGTCATCGGATTGATGACGACCTGCACGATATGCCGAGGGGGTTGAATCCGATTCAACCCCTACCCCATGGCCTGAATCCGATTCAGACCCTTCACCCGGTCGAACTGGGAGCGGTCGAGGGGATCCGGGATGGTCGAGGGGATCGAAAACTGGATTCGACCCCGCCAAAGGGAGTAGATTCAACCGACCCCCTTCCCCTGGCAGAAACCGACCCCGCACAAGCCGCGCAAAGGCCGCTCGATTGGCGAGGCCAGGGGGTTGCCATATCGAGCCAAGAATCGCTAGATCGGCCCTCTAGGCTGCCTAGACGCAATCGAGGGCGTTCCTGGCATGCTGATACTGCCAGGAACGGGAATCCTCGAAGGTAAACGAGGGTTTTTGCTATTTTTACTATTATTGCACTTGGGTTTTGAATCCTGGAAGGCCATCCCGAGGGGGAAGGGCTTCGGAGGTTTCGGAGGCTGCATACCTGAGCGTTCGGGAGATTCTCGAGGCCAACGGCGGCCCCTGATCCGGGGAGACTCAAGCCGGGGGCGTGGACAGATTGTCCACGCCTGGCGACCGAGGCCGGAGCCATCGGCCAAGGGCGAAACGGATGGTTACTCCCTTCCTGGTAGTCGAGCCCCAGGGCGGCGGGAATGAGCGACGATACGATGGCCGTCATTCCCGATCACAATTCCGCTTGCACAAGCACAGCGCTATCAAAGGATCAGGCCGTGGATTTTCACAACGGCAACCGGCCTGCCCTCGTTTGATTACTTGCGTACGATTTCATAGCAGGGTGAGGGCATATCGCCTGGTAGTCCTGACCACAGGGAGCGGCAAGGGCGTAGAGGGCGCGGGTGCTCAAATCCGCAACTGTTGCGGATTTGCCGCCGGACCGCTGGAAGGCCGTAGAACGGGCGGGGCGTTGTCGAGGGCTGCCAACTACCAGAGGACGAAGGGAGGCCCCTTGCTGGCCTGCGTGGTGAGTCGAGACTAGGGAGTCGAGTGCGTGTCAATCTGACACGACCTGCGCGGGGGGAGTTGAAGTCAGATTGACTTGAACTGACCATAGGGAACCTCATGCTACGCCGAAAAGCTCGGAACCTCAAGCTAGGGCGCGGAACCCCATGGAGGTGTTCGGCCTGGTGGGAGTCGAGGGGGAGGGCGATCGCCTGCTAGCGTCTGCCCCGCGTCTGCCCGAAGAAAAACGGGCTCCAACCTCGAAAGGCTGAAACCCGCTTCTAGACTGGAGCCGACGACAGGAATTGAACCCGCAACCGCCTGATTACAAATCAGGTGCTCTACCGGATTGAGCTACGTCGGCAATACCTGGATCTTAGCATCCCCACAGGCCCAAGGCAACAATGCGTTTGCAAATGCTTGCATCGTGATGCGTTTCGGGGTTACTGAAAGCTTAACTTAATCTTAGCGTGACCGAGGTTCGTTTACATTCCGTTAACGCCCTATAAGGCCTCAGAGGGTTCCTGCAAACAGGGTTCCTCGACTCGCATCGCAATCGAAGGAGGCCGTCATGTCGCAGGTGAACGCCGCTCAGCGGACCACGTTCCGTCCTACCGTCCAGGGCATCGCCAACAAGTTCCCCGATACTGACAAGGCCTTCGGTGCTGTGCGCGTCGCCACTCCTCTCGTCAAGGCCGGTCTGGATCACTTCGGTGGCAGCTTGCTCTCCCGGATTGGCGGCGGAGCCGCCCCGCTCGCCAGCGGCGGATTCGCAGCGCTTCCCAGCACCGGCATTTCGCTGGGGAACAGCCTGTCGGGCGGAGTCATGACGGGCGGGGCCCGCAGCATCCTTTCCCGGGCGGGATCGGCTGTCTCCGGCGTGCTCAGCTCCGTGCTTGGGGCCCTCAAGTCCAACGCCATCGTCGCCGCCGCAGTTTCCGGCATCACGAACGGCATCTCCTTCCTGACCGGCAAAACCTCAGGCCAGCGGGCCGCTAGCAACTTCGTGGTCGATACGGGAGCCTACACGGCCATCGGTGCCTCGAGCACCCTCCTGGGAGCAGCCCTCGGAACCCTGATCCCCATCCCCTTCGTGGGGACCGCGATCGGTATTGCCGCCGGCATGGGCCTCGGCTACTTCTACGAGAAGAGGCTTCGCACTCCACTCGCAAACGAGCTCGCTAGGGGCCTCTTCAGCAAGCTGCCTAACTAGCCCCGAGCCCCGTTCACGGCCAACACCCCTTCCAGCGCTTGGAAGGAGTGTTGGCCGTTTTAACGACATGATGCGCGTGGCGCCTCGTCGATATTCGTTGGGATCGCTGAAACGCCCAGGATTCGCCGATTTTCCTCATGGGGACTCTGCCATTTTCCCAAAAACTCCTTCATCTCTAGCAAGCCGTTCCGTAATCCTCCTATAACCAATCTATAACCGGCTCATCCACCGAGGAGGGACGATCATGGCGATTCAGAACATCAACTCAGTCACCCGCACCCAGGCCACTGCGGCAAGCAACCGCACGTATACCGTGAAGAAGGGGGACTACCTCGCCAAGATTTCCCGCGATCAACTCGGCGATGTCAGCCGTTGGCCCGAAATCTACGCCATGAACAAGCGCGCGATCGGTTCGAACCCCAACCTCATTCAACCCGGTCTCGTCCTCACGCTGCCGGCACGCCAGCAAACCCCGGCCCCCACTCCTACCCCGAAACCCACTCCCACTCCTAAGCCCAGCCCTAGCCCCCTTCCTTTCCCCATCCAGGACGCGATCACCCCGGAGAGACTCCGGGTCGCGACCCCTCTAATCGCCAGGGTCGGCGGCTGGATCGCGGACAAGATCGGCATCGGCGGCATAGGTGGCGGTGCGAGCGGCGGATTCATGAACCCCGGTCTCAATCCCACCATCGGCTATCCGGCTGACCCCAGCATTGGCGGCGGATTTGGCGGTGACCCCATGATTGGCGATCCGACGTTCAGTGATCCGTCCTTCGGCGATCCGTCGTTTGGCGACCCCGCGATCACCGACTTCTCTGGGGGGACCATGGGGGGGGTGGCCGGCGGAACGAGTCGCATCCTCGATTCCATCAAGAACGCCGTAGGCACCGGTTTTCAGGCCGCCAAGGGCGCCCTGAAGCGGAACTTCATCTTCGCCGGAATCACCTCGGCCCTCAGCAACGGCATCGCGTACTTCACCGGCAAGGCCACCGGCAAGCAGGCGGTTAGCGGCTTCGTCGCCGACACCGGCGCCTACACCGCCATCGGTTCCGCCAGCACCTTCGCTGGAGCCGCCCTGGGCACCCTGATCCCCATCCCCTTCGTCGGCACCCTCGTCGGTATCGCTGCCGGTATGGGCCTCGGCTACCTCTACGAGAAGTTCATCCGCAAGAACCTCATCAAGAGCGTGTCCAACGTGGTCGATCAAGCGACCAGCTCCGTGGGACAGAACGCCCTGAACAAGTACTCGCTTTAAATTCCATCAAACGAAACCAAGAGCCGCCGAGAAATCGGCGGCTCTTGGTTTCGTTTTCGACCGTGATGACTTGCTTGGCTGGTTCCGTTTCGCTTATAGAGCGTCTGGGGCCGGAAGCTCAGTTGCTCGCTATGATTTGACGGTGGCGTTGAAGCGGTTCATGGCCTCGGAGTAACCTTTGCCGAGGACGCTCTCCACCGCGATGACGGCCTCGTTGAGACCCTGGTCGAGCGCATCGCGCTCGTCCGGGCCGAATCGGCTCAGGACGAAATCCTTGGTCGACCAACGCGGTGGCAACGGGCCGACTCCTACCCGCAAGCGGGCGAAGATCGGGGTGCCCAGGCACTGAATGATCGAGGAAATGCCGTTGTGCCCCCCCGCCGAGCCCTGGATCCGGATCCGGATGGATCCCAGCGGCAGCGCGAAGTCGTCGTAGACCACCAGAACGTCTTCGACCGTGAGCTTGTAGAACTGCAGAATCTTCTGGATGGAGCGGCCCGAGAGGTTCATGTAGGTCAAGGGCTGGACCAGGAGGACCTTCTGGCCGGCGTGATGGGTTTCGGCAACCAGCGCCTCGAACTTGGATTCAAGACGGGGTTCGGCTCCCCACGCCTTGGCGAGCCGTTCGACGACCATGAAGCCCGCGTTGTGACGAGTTTCTTCGTATTGCTTGCCGGGGTTCCCCAGGCCGACGATTACCTTCATGACTTACTCGAACAGTGTGCTGATCGATTCGTCCTCGTGGATGCGGAGGATGGCCTCGCCCAGGAGGGATGCCACGGAAAGAACCTTGATCTTGCTGATCTGTTTCTCGGGAGGCAGGGGGATGGTGTTTGCCACGACCATCTCGCGGATGGGAGCCGCTTCGAGGCGTTCGATCGCGGGGCCGGAGAGCACCGGGTGGGTGACGGCGGCATAGACTTCGCGGGCGCCTTCGCGGGCGAGCAGCTTCGCCACTTCCGTGAGGGTGCCCGCCGTGTCCGCCAGGTCGTCGATGATGACGCAGGTCCGGCCCTTGATCTCGCCGATGACGTTGAGGACTTCGGCGGTGTTGTGCTTGGGACGGCGCTTGTCGATGATGGCGAGGGGCGCGTCCAGCTTCTTGGCGAAGGCGCGCGCGCGAGCCACTCCTCCGACGTCCGGCGAGACGATGGTGAGATCTTCGAACTTCTTGCTGCGGATGTACTCGATGATGACGGGCAGGGCTTGCAGATGGTCCATCAGGATGTCGAAGAAGCCCTGGATTTGCGGGGCATGAAGATCCATCGCGAGCACTCGCGTGGCTCCCGCCGTCGTGATCAGGTCGGCGATCAGTTTCGCGGTGATGGCTTCGCGACCGGCCGCCTTGCGATCTTGGCGGGCGTAGGCGTAGTAAGGAATCACCGCCGTGATGGAGCGGGCACTCGCGCGCTTGAACGCGTCGAGCATGATGCAGAGCTCCATCATGTGGTAGTTGACCGGATGACAGATCGGCTGGATCAAGAAGACATCCGCACCGCGAACCGAATCCTCGATTTGCACGTAGATCTCGCCGTCGGAGAAGTTGGCGATCTTGACCCCGCCGAGTTCGGTCCCCAACTGCGAGGCGATTTCCTGGGCCAGCGCGGGGTTGGCCGATCCGGAGAACAACTTCATGGTGCGTTGGGGGACGCGGGCACGCTCGCCGCGATGGGCGAAGACGCTCGTCGGATTATCTATCATTTGGTGATTCCTTTGCGTTGCAGGGCCCATCCCTCCTTGACAGCTTGCTTGGCCCGGCCGAGCGCCAGGGCGCCCTCGGGAACGTCCGAGACGATGGTGGATCCTGCCGCCGTGTAGGCATGGGAACCGATGGTCAGGGGAGCCACCAGGGTGCTGTTCGAACCGATGAAGGCGCCGTCGCCGATCGTTGTCGGATGCTTGCGCGTGCCGTCGTAGTTACAGGTGATCGTGCCTGCCCCGATGTTCGCCTTCGAACCGATCGTGGCGTCACCCAGGTACGCGAGATGGGCTGCCTTGGCGCCGTCGCCAAAGCGGGAACCCTTGACCTCGACGAAGTTTCCGATGCGGACGTTGCGGCCCAAGTCCGCTCCGCCACGAAGCCGGGCGAAGGGACCGATGGTCGTTCCCTCGTCCACACGGCTGTCCTCGAGATCCGACTGCCGGATCTCCACGTGATTGCCTAGTTCCACGTTCTGGAGACGGCTGAAAGCGCCAACCCGGCTCTCGGCACCGATGCGCGTCATGCCGTAAAGCGCGACTCCTTGCTCGATGACCGTATCCTCGCCAATCGAGACCCGGGGACCGATCCAGGTGGTCGAGGGGCTCTCGATCGTCACGCCTTGAGCGAGCCAGTAATCGGCGCGGCGCTTTTGGTACTCGGCGGCGAGGGCTACCAGTTCGGCTCGCGTGTTGATGCCCGAGACCTCGGTGGGGTCCGGGGTCACGTAGCCGATGACGACTTCGCCCTGGTCGACCAAGCGCGCGACCGTGTCGGTCAGGTAGTACTCGCCCTGGGCGTTTGAATTGGAGAGCGTGGCGAGCGCCGCCTTCAGCTTCGACCAGTCGGCCAAGTAGACTCCCGCGTTGATCTCGGTGATCTCGCGCTGAGCGGCTGAGGCGTCCTTTTGCTCGACGATCCCCTGCACGATGCCGCTCTCGCGGACGATTCGGCCGTAGCCCGTGGGGTTGGAGAGTTCGGTGGTGAGGAGCGTGAGGGCCGCTCCCGCGTCGCGGTGCGCCGAGCGCATGGCCGTGAGGGTTTCGGCGGAAAGAAGCGGGACGTCACCAGAGAGGATGAGCACGTCGCCGTCGAAGTCGGCAAGGGCGGGAACGACCTGCTGGACGGCATGGCCCGTTCCGAGTTGCTCGCGTTGCTCGACCGTCGATACCCAGGCGGGGAGGCTAGCGCGGACGAGATTGGCGCCGTGGCCCACGATGGCGATCGCTCGCGGTATCTCCATGCGCTCGACCGTGGCGAGCACGTGGCCCAGCAGCGACTCGCCCGCGATCTGATGAAGGACCTTGGGCAGCTGGGAGCGCATGCGCGTGCCTTTCCCCGCTGCGAGGACGACGACGGTGACCTCCGGATGATCTGCTGGGCTCGACATCACGTTATTTCGCTCTCCTTGGGTGAACAGTATAACATTACCATTCTAACAGGGGTTAGGGGTCGGTAAAATCCTCGTCGTCCTCATGCAGCTCCGCCTCGTCGTCACTCGGCTCGAAGTCGTTGAGGGAGACTCCGGCCAGCTTCTGTCTGGCGACGCGCCGCGAATCCGTGCGGGCGACCATGCCGAGCTTTACGAGCTTCTTGTCGGCGCCGCCGCCGGCCGATCTCCATTTTACCGTTTCTTCGACCTTGATGCTGGTGTCCGAGAGCCGCTTCTCGGACTCGATCAGTTCATCGAGGAACTTCAAGTAGCTGGAGTAGCGATCCGGCGTTATTGCCGCCCGGGTCTTGACCGCGCAGTCCGGCTCCGTGCGATGCAGGCAGTCCGGAAAGCGGCAATGCGGGATGTGGGGCTTCATCTCGGGGAAGAGCCAGCCGAGAGCCGTGGGCGCCAGCGCATCGAATTCCATGTGGGAGTAGCCGGGAGTATCACCCACCAGGGCTTCGCCGTCCGGTCCATCGAGCACGTAGAGCGAGGCGAAGGTGGTCGTGTGCCGTCCTCGTCCGAGCTTTTCGCTCACCTCGTTGGCCTTGAGCGCGAGTCCCGGCTTCAGGGCGTTGAGCAAGGAGGACTTGCCCACCCCGGACGGGCCGGCCAGTACCGAGACCCGGTTCTCCAGCACGCGCCAGATTTCCGAGACTTCCCGGCTCTTGGCGGAGCCGGTCACGACCGGATAGCCGGCATCCTCGTAGGGGGCGATCATCTCGTGCAGGCGTTCGGCCGACACCTTGTCTCGCTTGTTGATGCAGACGACGGCCTCGATGCCGCTCTGAGCAGCCAGGACGAGAAAGCGATCGAGGGTCAGGGGGCTGAACGCGGGGGAGTCTGCCGCCATCACGATGACGACCTGGTCGACGTTAGCCAGGGTCGGACGGGGAAGCAGGTTGAAGCGAGGCTCGAGGTCGACTATCCAGGCGGTCCTATGGATCTCGTCGACTTCGTCGAGCTTGACGCGGTCCCCGATGGCCACCTGGACCCTTTCCTTCGAGAGCCGTGCCCGCAGCTTGCAGGCGAACTCGTGGCCCAGGTGGCGCACGTAGTAGTAGCTCCCGATGCGCCTGATGACGGTCGGCGCGTCCGGACTCCACCCCGTGCGATGGATCATGCGCGGGTACTGGCTTCCTGGGGCGGCGATCCCGCTTCGGGAGGTTCGGCTTGGCGCCTCAATTGGCCGCAGGCGGCCGCGATGTCGGCCCCGCGCTCGACGCGAACCGTGACCGGGAAGCCTGCCGCGTCGAGGATGTCCCGGAAGGCCGCGATGGTCTGGGGCCGCGAGGGCTTGAAGTCCGCGTCGGTGGCGTTGTAGGGAATCAGGTTCACGTGGACATGTAGGCCCCGCAGCCATTCGACCGTCTCGCGGGCGAGATCCGGCGAATCATTCACTCCGCCGAGCATGACGTATTCGACGGTGATCCGGCGCTTCGTCCGGTCATGGTAGTTTCGCAGGGCCTTCTTGAGCGCGGCGAGGTTGTAGCGGCGGTTGAGCGGGACCAGGTAATCGCGAAGCTTGTCGTTGGGCGCGTGAAGCGAGAAAGCCAGGGTCAACTGGAGGTTCTCCTCGCTGAGCCGGTCGATTCCGGGCACGACCCCCGAGGTCGAGACGGAGATGTGGCGCATGCCGATGCCGACTTCGTTGTTGAGAAGCTGGACGGCCTTCAGGGTGGCATCGTAGTTGTGGAGGGGTTCGCCCATGCCCATGAAGACCACGTTGGTGACGCGATCGCCGCATTCCTGCTGCATCAGCACCACCTGCTCGACGATTTCGCCGGCCGAGAGATTGCGCTGGAAGCCCGAGAGTCCGGTCGCGCAGAAGGCGCACTTCACCGCGCAGCCGATCTGCGTCGAGACGCAGACCGAAAGCCCATACTCGCTCGGCATCAGGACGGATTCGATCATGCCGCAGCCCGACGAATCGAAGAGGAATTTGCGGGTGCCATCCGAGGCCACCTGGACCTTGGCCACCTGCAAGGACCCGCCGCGATAGCCTTCGGCCTTGAGCTTTTCGCGGAAGGCCTTGGGCAGGTCGGTCATGGCGTCGAGATCCGTCACGCCTTGCTTGTAGAGCCACTTGGCGACCTGGGTTCCCCGGTAGGCGGGCTCACCCAGGCGCTCGGCCAGTTCCTTCAGTTCCGGGGCGGTCAAGCCCATCAAATCAGCCATGGTGCCTCTCAAGTCGCGCCACGAAGAATCCCTCGACCTCGTGCCGATGCGGCATGAGTTGAATCATGCTCCCTCCGTCCTCGGCGTCCTGCCTCCAAGCTTCCGGCAAGTACCCTCTCAGGTCGCTCGGCTTGAATTCCGGGTGATCCCGCAGGAAGCCGCGAACCACCTCTTCGTTTTCCGCCCGGTTCACCGTGCAGGTCGCGTAGACCAGGACTCCGCCCGCCTTCACGTCCTGCGCCGCGGCGTCCAGCAGCTGGCGCTGAAGCTTCGGAAGCGCCTCGACTTCTTCCGGCTTGGACCGCCAGCGCAGATCCGCCTTGCGGTACATCACGCCGAACCCCGAACAGGGTGCATCCACCAACGTTCGGTCCACGGGCTCGCCCAAAGGGATGGTTCCATCCTTTACGAGCGGTTCCACGATGGTCACTTTCAGCCGCTTCACGTTTTCCGCGAGGACCTCGAGTCGCCCTTCGTGAGAATCCATGGCCACGATTCGTCCCACGTTGCCCATGAGGGCCGCGAGATGCGTGCTCTTGCCGCCCGGTGCCGCCCCGATGTCCACGATGGTTTCCCCAGGCTGAGGATCCACGATCCGGCTCACCAGCATCGCCGCCTCACCCTGAACGTACCAATCACCCTCATTATAACCCGGGAGCTTCACCAGCGGAATCGATTCCGTCAGCCGGATGCCATCGGGATCTACCGGGGAAGCTTCCGCCGTGATGCCGAGCTCCGCAAGGCGCGCGAGGAACTCCGGGCGGGACGTCTTGAGGCGGTTGACGCGGAGCGTCAGCGGAAGGGGGTGATTGGCGGATTTTGCCAAGCTCTCGGCGACCTCCATTCCGTACTGATCCGCCCAGAGGCGAATGATCCAGTTGGGCAGGGAGTGTCGGGTGCCCAGGGCCGAGATGGGATCGTCCTCGGAAATCGCGATGCCGTCGGCTGCCAGGCTGCCGGGTTTCGGGGTTCCGATTTGGCGCTGCAAGCTCCTCAGGACTCCATTGGTCAGTCGGCCCACACCTTCATGGCCGAAACGGCGGGCGAGACTGACCGCCTCATCGAGAATGGCATGCGGGGGGATGTCCGTGTAGAGAAGCTGATAGGCGCCCATGCGAAGAATATTGCGGATGGGCGGCTTGAGCGAGCGGATGGGCGTCTTGTCCAGCAACTGGCCTAGAACGCTATCGAGCATGCGGCGCATGCGGGTCACTCCTTGGACCAGGGAGACCACCAGGGCACGGTCCCGGGAGTCCAGGTCCTTGGGGAGATCATGAAGGGCGAGGTTGGAGTAGGCGCCCTTCTTTTCGATGACGATGAGCAGATTCAGGGCGAGTTGGCGGGGATTATGGATCATGGTTCTCCAATAGCGGGGGGCGACCCGTAGGCCGCCCCTGAAATCCTAACAGCTAGTATTATCGCACAGCGAGAACCAAAGCGTGAACGGCCGCGGAGACGCCGTCTCGTCATGAGACCGCCCTCGCCGGAGCCTGTCGATTAGCGAAGGCTCTCCGCTTCGCGCAGGAGGTCGATGATCTCCTGCTTGTTATCCAGCCAGTTGTTGAAGAGGGCGTTCGGCTTGATGGGAGCCTCGCCCAGGACCCACTTCCAGACGATGGGGAAGAGGCGCTTCCAGAGAAATCCTACCGGCAGGCCGGCGACGCCCTGGGAAAGCATCCCGTAGACCACCGCCTTGACGAGATCTTCGCGGTTGAAGTCCGAGCCCGTGTGGTTTTGCTTGTACCAGTAATAGGCCTTGCTTCCGCCGTAGATCATCCTGACGGCAATCCAGACCACGCGCAGGCTTCGAGCCTGGCTGTCCTGGTAGTCGACCTCGGCGATGAACTCTCCAGCCCGGAAGGTGACCTTGCCGGACTTGGGAGTGTCGGTGAAGTCGTATTGGACCGAGCCGCCCTCAGGCGTCGTCAGGGTAACGATCGCTCCCTGGACGGTTGCCTGCCCCTGTCCCTCGTTCGTCTCGGCGAATCGCTTGGCCAATGCGGGCCCGGTAGCGGAGGAGGCGCTGAGCTGGTTGGCGCTGGAATTCGTTCCGATTTGGGTCGGGACCTGGCCGCAGCCGGTCAGCGGAAGGGCCACGAGCGAGCAAGCGAGCAGGATGCGAAGGCCGGAATGGACGCTGGGCATGGGGGCTCTCCTCTGAAAGGGGGAATGCACAGGGCTTTACTTAAACTTAATCCAATGTTAAGCATACCGTATCCGGTCCCAGGAAGCAACCGATCAGTATAATCGGAGGGTCCCTTGCGGCTAGACGCTCGTCTTGAAAACCGCCCATCCTGAAAGCAGTCGCCATGCTGAATGTTTGCTTGGTTGAGCCCGAGATACCCCCCAATACCGGTAATGTCTCCCGACTCTGCGCCGGCCTCGACGTCCCCTTGCATCTCGTGGGGCGACTTGGTTTCTCGATTTCCGACCGCGCCATCCGTCGGGCGGGGCTCGATTACTGGGAGCACGTCAAGCTCACGCATCACAAGGATTGGGAAGCCTTCAAGGAAGCTCTGGGTAAGACCCCGCAGTCGGGCCCCCGCTTCATCTACACCTCGGCCTTCGCCGACGATCTCTACACCGACATCGAATACCAGCTTGGTGACGTCTTGATCTTCGGGCGCGAGTCGAAGGGCCTGGATCCGGCGCTATGGGCGGAGACAGCGGGCCCCGTGGTGAGGATTCCGCACTGGGGACCGGTTCGAAGCTTGAACATGTCGAATGCCGTTGCCGTGGTGGCCTACGAGGCCATGCGCCAGCTCCGGGAACGAGGACTCGTGCCGCCGCCCATCCCCCGAGCGCCGGACAAGCCTCGGCCATAGCTACAACGGCAAGCGGGAGAAGTCGATCCGACCGTAGCCAAACATGGGGTCTCGCCCCCGCGGCCCGAGATCGGCGCACGCGGCGAAAAGCGCCTGCTCGATTTGTTCGACGGTCCAGTCGGGATGGGCCGCCCAGAGAAGGGCGGCGGCCCCGGAGACGAAGGGCGCCGCCATGGACGTTCCGCTCATGGTCTTGTAGCTGCGGTTGGGAACCGTCGAGAGGATCTCGGCCCCGGGCGCCGAGAGCGAGATCTCCGATCCCGAGTTGCTGAAGGTCGCGAGTTGCTCCCCGCCATGCGGCATCTGCTGGGTCGCGCTCACGGCGATCGCCCCCGGTGAGTTGGCGGGCATCCCGACCTTGCCCCGGTCGTTCCCAGCTGCCACCACCACCACCGCCCCCTTCTTGCGGGCATACTCGATGGCCAGGTTGAACAGCGGATTGGACTTGTCGGAGGGCCGACTGAAGCTCAAGTTGAGCACCTTGGCCCCCATCTCCACCGCGTACTTGATGCCTGCCAAGGCCGAGAAATCGGTCCCGCCGCGTTCGTCCATGATCTTTACCGGCAAGATCTCGGCATCCCAGGCCACTCCCGCGATGCCCACGCCGTTGTTGCCCGCCGCCGCCAGGAGTCCCGCCACGTGAGTCCCATGACCCGAAAGATCCTGCGAGTCCCCGTTGCTGTCCTTGAAATTGTAACCGAGCTCCCAGCGCACCCGTCCCTGCAATTCGGGATGGTTGGGGTCGACCCCGGTGTCGATCACGGCGATCCGCACCCCCTTGGCGCTGAGACGCCGCTCCCAGACCGTGTTCGGACGGGTAACCCCCTCGCCGAAACCCCAGACGTCATTCAACATGGGATCGTTGGGCCGGTAAGCCGCCGCTTTGAACCTGGGAAGGTCCCAGCGCAGCGCGGAAGTCTCCCGGTGGGGCGAGATCAGCATGACCGCGGGATGCGTGCGGAAGGCTGCTATTCCCTCGTCGACCGTCGCCCCGCGGGGAAGCTTGATGACCAGCACTTCGTTGTCGAAGGCTACCCGACCGATGATCTGAGGCTCTTGCCCCCGGATCAGCGGCATCGGAACCACGGGCCAATGCTCCCCCGGTTTCAACGCAATCATCAGCTCCCCTTGCTCGCCCTGAGCGGGAACCGTGATCGCGTGATCCTCGGGATTGACCTGCGAGGTCGGCGGCGCGGAGGGGGGCGGCTCGGGGGTCATGGGAAGGCTAATTGAGCAACCCGTCAGGAATGCCAGCATGCCGCCGATGAAGGCCGGAGCCAGCGTGGGCGAGGAGCGTCGGGCTTCTCGAGCTCGTGATCGCTTGAACGGGCTCATGGCAAGTTCCTCCCCCACCGTAAGGCCTTGACGTCAATCTCACTGGCGCTTGCCGTGACGCTTGCCGCAGTTCTTGCCGTGGTTCTTGACCTGGTTCTTGACCTGGTTCTTGACCTGGTTCTTGCCCTGGTTCTTGACCTGGTTCTTGCTTTGCGATTGGGCTCGCTTTCGAGCAACCATGAAGTTCTCTGCTCACCCTAGCGCAAATCGAACGGGGTGGCATCGGTCCGAGGCGACAAAAGTGTCGTCGAAAGGCGCGAGAAGGCACCAAGCGAGGGTCCCGAAAAACGAGGATCATAATAATGGGAAGGCCGGGCATGGCCCGCCTCCCCTCGATGACGCCGGAGTGGCCTAGTCGACGCAGCCGCGCTCGGCTCCGCCCACGCCTGCCGGCTGAACGAGACCCTTCTCCACCAAGTAGGCGTCGAGCTCGTCACCGCCGATATCCGCCAGCATCTGCCCGTCGATCTCCACGCAGGGCGATAGCGGTTGGCCACTCTTGGCCACCATCTCCTGGTAATTGACGCGATCGTTGATGATATCCTTGTCCTCGTACTCGAGGCCATGCTTGCGAAGCACGTCGCGAACGCCCGCGCTCCATCCACAAACGGGTTTCAGGTATGCAGTAATCTTGGGCTGTGCCATGATCATTCCTCCTAGATAGGACTACCCGTCCAGTTTAACACGCCCATGCCCCGCGGCCGGTTTCCAGCGGAAACCCTTGCTGCCAAGCGTGATATACGGCTCCGACGCCGAACCCGCAAGCACCCAGAGCGCCTCCACCCCCGCATGTTGCCCCAGCAGCTTCATTCCGGCTTCCGGACCCAGCACGTAGAGTAACGTCGACCATGCATCGGCGGTTTCAGCGTCCCGCGCCACGACCGTCACGCTCAATACCCCCTGAGCCGGCCGACCCGCTCGCGGATCGATCAGGTGCCCGTAGCGAATGCCGTCCTTCCAGAATCCTCGCTCGGAATCGCCCGACGTCGAGATCCCTCCCGCCTCGATCTCGGTCCATCCCAGCACGTCTCCGGCGTTTCGGGGGTGCTTGATGCCGAAGACCCAGTTCTTGCCGGCAGCCGAGGCGCCCCAGACCCGCTGGTTTCCGCCGGCGTCGACGCGCGCCATCGTCGCTCCCCGCTCGCGTAGCTTGTCCAGGGCCCGATCGACGGCGTAACCCTTGGCGATCGCCCCCAGGTCTATCTCGATCCCTGCTCGGCGATAGCGGATGCCTTTCGCTTCGTCCGTCTCGACCTGCGCATGCCCTACTTTGGCTTTTGCCTGCAAGATCGCCGTCTCGGTCGGGAACCGGTAATCCAGGTGCTTGAACCCCCAGAGTTTCACCAGTGGGCCGACCGTCGGATCGAAGGCCCCCCCGCTCATGCGCGCGTAGCCCAACGCTCGCTCGATGATGCCGCGGGTTTCGGGGCTGGCGATGACCCAGGCCTTTCCGGCCTCTCGGTTGATGCGGGACAGTTCGGAGTCCGGCCGATAGGTGCTCAGCAAGCGGTCGATGCGGCCGATTTCCGCGAAGGCGGACTCCACGGCGGTGAATGCGTCCGGTCCTCGGGCTTGAACCGTCCAGAGCGTTCCCATGTGGTAACGGACCTGCGTGCTCGACTCCGGTTCCCCCGCGTGAGTTTTGCCTGGCCGAGCGATGCCGACGGCATCCTGCTGGCCCGAGGCGGGGGCGGGCAGCATCGGCATGGCGACCGCGAGACCCAGGGCGGCAAGTCGCCCCCGGAGCCTCATGCGGCGACTTCTTTCTTGGGGGGAAGCGCCACCGAGTTTTTGCGGCCGCGCCGGCGCCGGATCCCGCGGCCGAAGCAGAGGAAGTAACCGCTCGCCACCAGCATGATGAGCGCCACCGAGACCCCATCGGTGATGGGAACGCCGTAGGATCCCCAGAACCTGCCGTCATGCAGGTCGTACATCAGCTGAATCGCGGCATTGGGCTTGGGTTTTGGCTTTGCGGATCCCATGTTCTGCCAGTCGCCATCTTGCTCTCGATACATGCCGGCCGTCGTCGCCAGGGTCATGGCTCCCCGGGCATCCAGCGAAAGGCCGGCGACGTGGATTCCCTCGGGGGGATAGAAAGGCAGCGCGACCTCTTCCCAGATGTCCCCGTGGTCCTCGGAGCGGTAGACCCCGATCGCCCGGAAAACGGCGTAGACCCGCCCTGGGTGGGCGGGGTCGAACTGGATGGAACCGACCTGCTCGGCCGGAACGGGAAGGACGATCTCCTCCCAGGTCTTTCCGCCGTCTACTGATCGGAAAAAGCCATCGTTCGTTCCCACCAGGATCCGGCGGGGATAGGTGGGATCGACCGCGGTGGAGAGCAGGTACTTGGCGAAGGGGCCGTCGCTCGAAGCGGTGGGCTGGCGGAACCACTCCCGGTGGTTGAGGCCGATGGCGGTGGTCGCGGCCAAAAGGATCAGCAGTCCGGCCACCAGGCCGAGCCAGCGGTGCAGGATGAGCATGGTCTTGGTCATGGTCTTAGCGCTTGACGAGCGTTTCGAAGAGCACGGCGGCCTTCTTGACGCCCGCGGCGATCGACCATGAGGAGACGGTGGCTCCGGTCAAGTGGGTGATGTCGCGGTTGACCATGAGCGGATCGGCGCTGGTCTTGCCGTCGAACTGGTTGAGGAAGCGGCCGCGACGGACGGCGTCTCCGCGGCGTTCGCGGTAGACCATGACGGCCACTTCTCGGACCTCGCCATCGGGTTTCAACCCGACGATGAAGGTTATCGGGTAATATTTGCCGATTTCCTCCAGAACCACGGCATAGCCGATGGTCTGGCCCTCGCGCGTTCCTTCGTGGAAGACGTAGTCAGGCTCGTCGATGCGGCGGCCTAGCCGGCGCGCGATTTGCTTGCGCTCCTCCACCGACGGAGCATAGGTGCGAGGCGTCACGCGATCCGCGTCCGGAATCGCGACCCGCAGGGCTTGCTCCTGGGTCAGGTAGACCTGCTCGTAGCGTTCGGGGGTTTCCGCACGCGCGGGGACGATTGCCAGACACGCCAGCAGCAGGGTTCCGAGGAGGTGTCGCCTCGCCATTTCTGATCCTTTCCTGATCCCGTGACTCGATTATCGGGGTTTCGGTCTTCCGGTGAAAAACTGCTTTACTCGGCGCCACGGGGGCGCCGAGTAAAGCACCATGTATTCGTCGCTTGGCTTAGAAGCCGACGGCCAAGGAGCTCCAGAGGGCATCGCCGGACTTTCCGGTCGCGGGTTCGTTGGTTCGCTGCCATTCGAGCTTGGTCACGAAGGTCGGGACGGGACGATAGTTGATGCCGATCAGCGTTTCGTTCTTGTCGCTCGCGTCGTAAGCGGCTTCGTTGGTATCGGCCTGTCCAAAGCGGCCGACCAGCGTGAAGGTCGCCTGATCGTAGCCGCCCGCGCGGCCCAGGAAGGTGTTGTTGAGGAAATCGGGGAAGAAGTGGTGACGGCCTTCGAGGTACCAGCCCTGCATGCTGCCGGGGGTGGTGGTGGTGGTGGTCGAGGAGGTCACGTTGCCGGTGGTCGGGATCTTGGTGGTGGTGGTGGTGAAGGAACCGCCGTCGGTCTTGATCTTGGCGTACTCACCGATCAGCTCGACGGGACCGAGCGTCATGGAGTTGTCGACGCCTGCCATGATGAGTCGGCGGGTGCCTGCAGGATCGTACTGGGCGCTGTAGCCGTTGAGGCCTACTTCCCAGCCGAGCCAGGGGCTGATACCAACGCGTCCGGACACGGCCTTGTTGCCGTTGTTGTCGGTGGCCAGGCTGGGGCGAGCGTTACGGATGCCGCGGCTGGCGCTGATCTGGTCGGTGAGCCCGTTGGTGGCGTAGGCTTCGTAGGTGAGCTGCATGTCGTCGGTGGGATAGAAAATGCCGTGGACGCCGGTACCGGTTTCCATCCAGGTGCTGGGGATGATGGTCGAGGCCATCAGGGGGCGGGTGGTGGTGTCGCGGACGTCGGAGTCGTGGAGGACATTGACGAAGCCGAAGGGGATCAGGACGACGCCGGAGCGGAGGGAGAGGGCGTCGGAGAATTTGTAGTCGGCCCAGGCCTGTTCGATCTTCAGCTCGCCGTCGTCGCTCAGGGCGTTGATGGTTCCGCCGTGTTCGAACTCGATTTCGGTGTTGAACATGAGGTTATCGTGGAGGTAGCTGGAGACCTGGAGGATGAGGCGATGCTGATCGAAGAAGCTGTTGCCGCCACCGAGGGGTTGTTTGAATTCGGTGTCGAAGTAGCCACCGACGCGGGTCTGGGCTTTGCGGTCGTAGGCGGTGATGTTGCGACCGCCGGGACCCTGCGTGGAGGTGATGGTGGCGGATTCGGTAGGGGCCGTCGGCGTGACCTTGGCTTGGGCCAAGGCGGGGCTGGCGATGGCTAGGCTGAGCGCGGCGAGGGCGTAAATCGGAGTGCGCATGGAGGGGATCCTTTCGAGGGGGGCTTTGTCGTTCTCGATGAGAGTCATTCTCAACAACAACCAACTTAGCGATTAATGAGAATAATTGTCAATAACTCTCGGAGTTAAGGATTGTTTCGCATGGCAGCCGGAAGGCGGCGACGCCAAACGGCGGGCGCGGGAAAGCGGAGCGTCTCTTGCTTGGGCTCGGTCCGGAGGGGCTATCGACGCCGGTTGAACAGCCTCGAGAGCTTCCAGCCGAGGCGGGATTGGCGCGCGACCGTCTTGCGAATCAGGTGATACTCGGAGAGGGCCGAGGATTGCTGGCTGCGAAGCGAGCCGTCCGATCCGGGGGTGAAAGCGAGCCGTTGCGCGTTGATCTCGCGCAGCAACTCCATGGCCTCCAAGTGATCCGGATCGATCAGGAGCGTTCGCCTGAGCTGACCGACGGCCCAGTCGTACTTGCCCTGAAGCGCGTAGGCGCGAGCGACGAGGACGGTGGCTCCCACGTGAGCGGCGTCGAGCTTCAGGACATGCTGACACAGGGGCAGCGCCTCGTTCGGGCGGCCAGAGTCGAGGTGGTGGCGCGATAGTCCCAGGAGCGAAGGCTGGTGGCTTTCGTCGAGCTTCAGGGCAGCTTCGAACTCGGATTGCGCCTCGTCGGGGTGGCCGTCCGTGAGAAAGCCGATGGCCCGTTCATGATGCTCGGCGACCGGGTCGCGCGGCTTGACCTTTCGCCAGAACATGGCTTTCCCTCCTGTGAATGTCGTGACTCAGTATACCCCGTCCGGCGAATCGGATTACGGGAGAGCGTCGAGCATGGCGGCCTCGGCCAGGGGAACCGGGATGGTTCCCACGGCGAGCAGACGGTCATGGAAGTCCATGAGGCTGAAGCGATCGCCCAGGGCTTGCTGAAAGGCTTCCCGAATGGCGAGGATGCCGCGCTTGCCCATCAGGTAGCTCATGGGATAAGCCGGAGAGTAGGAGTACCAGGTGACTTCGGCCTCGGCATTGATCCGTTCGAGCTTGGCTTCATCGGCAAGGAAGTCAACCGCCTGTTCGAAGCTCATCCGGCCCGTTTGTAGGCTGGCGTCGACGATCACGCGGCAAGCGCGCCAGAGCACGTCCTTGAGCTGGAAGAGGCGGGTCACCTCGTCCGGGTAGAAGCCTTGCTCGTACATCATCTCTTCGCAGTAGAGGGCCCAGCCTTCGCAGTAGGCGTTATTGCCGAAGAGGTGGCGAATGGGGTTATCCTGCTTGTTTGCGAGAACGAGCTGCATGTGGTGACCGGGAAAGCCCTCGTGGAGGGCCGTCACGGGAATGCCGAAGCGATTGTGTCCGCGGAGCTGCTCGGCCTGGTCTTCCGGGGCGAGCGATTCATCCACGGGGGTGACGTAGAAGAGGCCTTCCTGAGCCCGATCGTAGGTGCCGGGCGACTGGTAGGCTGCGTAGGGGATGACGCTGCGCATGAATCGCGGAGTCTCGATCACGCGGAGCGTTTCTCCTTCGGGCAGCGTCGCCAGGCCCTTCTCCTTCACGAAGGCGCGGGCGCGCTCCATTTCCCCGCGATAGGCGTCGAGCAGGCCTTCGGCGGTGGGATGGTCGTCCTTGTGACGCGCGACGAGATCCTGCCAGGTGGCGGCGGGGTCGATGCGTGCCGCGGTTTCGCCGAGTTGCAGGAGAGTCGATTGGCGTGCGGCTTCACCGATGGCGAGGAGGTCGTCGGCCGAGAGGTCGAAGTGGTGTTCGTGGCGCAGCTTGAAGTTGTAAAGGAACTCGCCGATCCCGATGGGGCGGTCGGAGCGCGGCAGCAGTTCCGTCTCCAGGAAGACCTGGTAGTCGGCGATGGCGCGTTTGGCCTCGGCGACGGCTTCGGCGAGGCCTTCCATTTGGCTTGCTAGAGGCAGGACGACTTCATCGAGGAAATCGCAGCCGTCGCGGGCCACCTCGATGGCGGATTCGGTCCAGCGGCGGGCGGGTTTCGCGAGGTTGGCCTTGCCGGCCTCCAGGCAAGCAGGCGCTTCCTTCAGGCGGGCGAGGACGTTGGATAGCCGATCCGGCAAGGGAGCGAAGTCTCGGCTCAAGAGCACGTGGACGCCGTCGAGGACGGTTTCGAGGTAGGTCTGGGGCAGGAGGCGGTGCCAGCCGATTTCCTCGTGCTCGAGGGTGAGCACTTTCAGCATGCCGTGAAGGATGGCCTCGTCGATGCGCAACGCGTCGGGGATGTCGGCGGGGTTGAACTCGGCGAGACGGGCCTCGAAATCCTTGAGACCGTCGTAGAAACGCTCGTTGGCTGTCTCGCTCTGATCGCCGAGGAGGTGATCGAAGCGATGGTCGCCCATGTAGGAGGCAAGTACGGGGTGGAAGGAGAGGTAGAAGTCCTTGAACTCGTGGGTGAAGGCGTTGAATGCTTGCATGGGATCCTTATGGCGCTCCGAGGGTACGGGGCTTGGTTTCCATGACCTTGCGGCCGGTCGGGGTGATGGCGAGTCCGCCGCAGGAGGTTTCCTTGTAGGCGGTCGGCATGGCTTCGCCGATTTCCTTCATGGCGGCGATGACCTCGTCGGGCGGGATGTAACTTTCGATGCCGGCCAGGGCCAATTCGGCGGCGGTGATGGCCATGATGGTGTAGAGCGAGTTTCGCTTGACGCAAGGCACCTCGACATAGCCGCCGACGGGATCGCAGACCAGTCCCAGGCTGTTCTTCACGGCGAGGGCCATGGCATGGACCACCTGATGGGGACTGCCGCCTGCGAGCTCGCAGATGGCGCCTGCCGCCATGCCGGTGGAAACGCCGACCTCGGCCATGCAGCCGCCTTTGGCGCCTGAGATGGTCGAGTTGTTGGCCATGACCATGCCGAGTCCGGCCGAGGCGAACATGGCGATGACGATTTCTTCGGGCGTGCTCCCGAGCTTCTGAGAAGCTCCCCATAGACTGGAGGGCAGGATGCCCGAGGATCCCGCGGTGGGAGCGGCCACGATCCGGCCCATGGCTGCCGAGCACTCGTTGACCGACATGGCGCGGGCGGCGGTCTGAGCGAGGATGGGATCGAGCAGCCTGGGAGTGTAGGCGCCCATGCGGTGGCCATTGCCGCTCACGAGGTTGCCGAGGCCCGTGATGGGGCTCCTCAGGCCCGCTTCCATCGCTTCCTGCATGATGGTCCAGCGGGCCAGCATGGCGTTCAGGATGACGTCGCGGGTGAACCCCGATTCTTGGATCTCGTAGGCAAGCGTGATTTCGCCGATGCCGCAGCCCGCCTCCTCGGCCAGCGCGAGGAGGTCGGCGATGGATTGAAATTGGATATCCGACATGGAGGTCCCCTTACGTCAGTTTGGGCAGGTAACGGGTGAGCAGGATGCCGTCGACGGCGGCGATCGCCGAGATGGCCTCGGCGGGAACCTCGTGATCGCCCTCGATGGTCATGAAGGCCTCGCGGCCCCGCTGCTTGCGCGCCACGTTCATGAAGGCCACGTTGACGCCTTGCTCCGCGAGGATGCCCGTGACCTTCCCGATCACGCCGGGTTTGTCCTCGTGGACCGTGATGACGGTGGGGTACTCCCCGGAGAGGCGAACCTGGTAACCGTCCACTTGCGTGATGGCCACGTTTCCGCCCCCCATGGAGGTGCCGATCACGTCGATCTTGCGGCCGTCCTCCGCTTCGAGGATCAGCTTGGCCGAGCAAGGATGGACCTTGGGACCCAGATTGACCTCGCCGATCTCGAAGGACATGCCTTCCCGGGCGGCGACCTCGAAGGCCTCCTTCACGCGGGAATCGAAGGTTTCCATGCCGAGAAGTCCGGCCACGATCCCCTTGTCCGTTCCGTGTCCGGGGCCCGTCTCAAGGAAGGAACCGTGGAGAAGGATGGTCGCGTGGCGGGGCCTGCCTCCGAGAATCGTCCGGGCGAACCGGCCGATGCGGACGGCGCCTGCCGTGTGAGACGAGCTCGGACCGACCATGATGGGCCCTATGATATCGAAAACGCTCTTGTATGTGCTCATGCCGATTGACTTCCTCGTCAGCAAAGACCGGATGCCCGCAAGGACACCCGCGCCGTCGTTTCATTTTACCATCTTCGCCGTAAAACCCCGCCTTTCAAGGCTTGTCATTACCCAAGTTTTCTGATTTCCGGCATACGGTCGTTTGAAACGATGCGGTAAAATCCCGGTCTTGTCAGGGCGAGTCTTGCCAAGTGGAGGGATAGAGGATGTCCTTTTCAGATAATGAGAGAACCTGGAGCGAGGAGAACTTTTCTGGCGACATTCTGGGCGATGAGCGCCGTGTTCAACGCGTGATAACGTATGCTCAGGCCATGGCGGCTCACCCGGGCAAGAGCATTCCGCAGTTATTCGATCGCCCCTACGACGTCAAGGCGGTCTACAACTTGCTCAACAACCCTGATGTCACCCCTGACGGCCTTCAGTCCGGGCATCGTGATCTGGTCTTGGAGGCTTTGTATCAGCCAGGGACCTACTCGCTGATCGAAGATGGGAGTGACCTTTCCTGGGCTGGTAATCAACCCATCGAGGGCCTGGGGCCCATTGGAACTGGGGCCAAAGGGCTCCAGGGTTTTTCACTTCACACCGTCATAGCCGTGCGATGGCCCAACGGTGCCATTGGAACTGACACGAGCCGGAGGCCGCCGCTTAAACACATCGGCCTGGCGGATCAGCAGTTCTACGTCAGACAAGCCAAGGGCATGGAGGATAAGGCTTCTCGAAAACGCAGATTTAGCGATCAGCCGTTGGAATCGCCCCTCTGGGAGCAAGCCAGCAGCCGCATAGGAAGAGCTCCTTTGCGGACATCTACGAGTTCTTGATGAGTTGCCAGCAATTGAATCATGACTTTGTGGTGCGTGCCTGCAAGGACCGAGTACTGCTCAATTCGGTGGGAAAAGCTGATGGACAGGAGCTGCCTATTGGCGGCTTTTCATTGGAATTGCGTTCCCGACCTGGTAACGCGCCTGACTGATTTCGTTTGGAGTAGAATACGGACATGAGAAAGAGCTTCCGTTACCGAATCTACCCCACCCCCAAGCAAGAAGCCACTTTGGATGAGCAGCTTCGGCTCTGCCGCTGGCTCTACAACGCCGGTCTGGAACAGCGGATCTGGGCCTGGAAGAAGCGGAAGCTCAGCATCTCCAAATACGACCAAATGCGCGAGCTCTCAGAATCGAAGCTGGAGCACCCGGAGTTCAAGCTCGTGAATTCCCAGGTACTTCAGGGCGTGCTCCAGAGGCTGGATCAGGCCTACCAGCGTTTCTTCTCCGGAGCCGGATTCCCGAGGTTCAAGAGCCGGGATCGCTTCAAGTCCATGACCTTCACCCAGACCGGGTACAAGCTCGGTGAGCGCAAGCTCAAGCTCGCCAACGTGGGTGAGGTCCGAATCAAACTTTCTCGCCCCACCGAAGGCGAGATCAAGACCTTGACCATAACCCGGGATAGTTCCGGTCACTGGTATGCCTCCTTCAGTTGCGACTTGGGATCGAGTCAGGCGCCCAGGCGCCAGGTCGAAGTCGAAGCCGGGATCGACCTCGGGCTTGAGAAGTTCCTGACCTGCTCGGACGGATCCATGGTTCCCAATCCAAGGCACTTCAGGGAGTCCGAAGCCAAGCTCACCTCCAGGCACCGGAAGCTGGCGTCGAAGCCCAAACAGAAGCGAACTCGGAATCGAGAGAAGGCCAAGCTGCTCGTGGCCAAGGCCTACGAGAAGGTCCGGAACCAGCGACGGGACTTCCACTTCAAGCTCGCGAACTACCTAATCCGAACCTATGACCGGATCGCTCATGAGGACCTGAACATCCGGGGCATGAGCGCTTCGGCTTCGGGAACCGTAGAAGCCCCGGGTTCGAACGTGGCTCAGAAGGCGGGGGTGAACAAGTCCATTCTCGACGCCGGGTGGCGTCAATTCCTGGAAATCCTGAGATTCAAGGCTGAGAGCGCCGGAGTCGAGGTGATCGGAGTCGACCCCCGAAACACGAGCCAGGTTTGCTCGAGTTGTGGCTCCCTCACCCGAAAAGGATTGAACGAGCGTGTGCATGCCTGCGATTGCGGTCTCCGAATCGATCGAGACTGGAACGCGGCCCTGAACATTCTCAGGCTCGGGCAGAGCCTTAGCGCAAGCTAGAATCCCCGCCTTCATGGGTGGGGAGTGTCAACAGGTTATGCGATTCGGTGAGGTCGCGGCTCAATCGCCGGCAGTCAGGACCTGGACCATGGGCGATTCCGGCTCGTTGCCCCATGTGAACGCCGTCAATCCAACCTCGGGCTGGTAGACTTCGGTCCAGGCGACCGGTTTGCCCTTCAGTTCGCCCGTCACCGTGATCTGCCATGAATCCCGCTCGTCCTCTTCGCCAGGAAGGCGCGACACCTGGGCCTTGAGCCCGGCTGCAGGCACCCACTCGGCACCCTCGATGAAAGGCAAGGGGTAGGTCAATTCAGGCCGGAAAGGAAATGAAAGCTTGATCTGATTCGCCTGCCGCTTGATCAGGAAGCGAGACTGGCTGGTCTTTCCGTCTAGCGTCAGGGTCATGCGCCCGTAAGCCAGCACACCGTTTGACTTCTCGACGACGCGTGTCAGGCTCCTGGCGATCTTGCCCAGGGGCTTGCCGTCGGAGTCAGACATCGTAAAGGTCTGGCTTTCCCCCACCTTGAGCGGGAAAAGCTCGGAACCGATCGAAAAGACCGCGGCGGAAGCCGTCGCATCCACGGAAGCCGTGGCCTCGGGAAGCGCCGAAGCCGTCGCGCTCGGAGTCGCCAGCAGTTCGGGAATTCGGGCCGAGAAGACCTGGCGGAAGGAGGCTGCGACCTTGGAATGGCGGTTCGCCAGTTCGCCGGCGACCCGGCGAACGTCCTCGGTATCCGTGAGATCAGGAAGGGCCGCGGTCCGATACCCCTCGCCGCCGGCCTTGAGAACCTGAGCGACCTCGCGCGTCGCGCCGAGGACATGCATCGGATCGAGGTAACGAATTTGCTCGGCGGTGTAGCGCTCCTGTAGATGAGCCGCCACCAACGTACTCGCCAGCGAAAGCGTCAAGGGCTCGTTGAACTCCTTCATCGAGGGGAGCGAAACCGTGTTGGGGCCTCCCGACGTCTCTCGCTCGCGACTGAAGGGCAAGCCCATCATGCCTTCGAGCACCATGGTTCCCGCCGAGGTCCGAACTTCCGCGCGAATGAGCTGGATGCCGTTGACCGGGATGGTCAAAGGCGCGATGCCTTCCGCGTCCGTCTCGGCGCTGTTGGAAGGATCCAAGGCGAGGTAGACCTTCGCGCCATCGGCGGGCACGTCGGGGGAATCGCCCGAACGACGACCGGGAACGAGCTCGGCCGGCAGCAGAACCCGAATAGGCACGCGCGCCAGCGAATACGACTCCATGCCTAGCCCCGGAATCGTCGACTCGCCGTTCAACCCCATGAAGCCAGGGGCCTGACAGGCCACCAGCATGCCGGCCAACAGGCCGGTAGCAACCAGGGTTCTCATGGAACGCACGGACATAGGGACTCCTAACTAGCAAGCAATCTGTGATCATTCTAACGGATGTCGCGTCGAAGCTCAATTCTTTTATACCCCGCGGAGGCCGAATATGCCGAGCGGCGCCCCCCTCTGGGAAGCGCCGCTCGACTGATTCGCGTGCTATCGCTTGGCGATAAGCGCCCTCAGGGGCATTCCGTTGAACGCCATGAGGCGCTGAAGCGCGGATTGCTGGCCGATTTCCGCCTTGTCCTTGATCAGTACGTAGGCGTCGACCATCGAGCCGACCGACTTCTTGCCGTTGCTCTTGGCAAGTGCCCCCCAGATCTGGTCGAAGCCGAGCGTCACCTGATCATCCTGCTCGTTGTGGCTATCATAGAGGTCCCAGAGCGTCGCCGTGGTCCACCACTCGTTGGTGGGGCCCCCGCAGACGTCGCCCGGCATGTTCTCGAAGCGAAGCGGGGCCCGGCGCGGCACCATGTACTCGAACTTCGCATCCGCATCGTCGCGCTCCAGTGAAACGGCCGCGCTGAAGAACGAGGCGAAGCCCTCGGACCACGCAAGATTGCTGGTGTAACACTCGTCGATCTTGTGCTGACCCCCGCCCATCTGGCCGTTGATCCCCTGATCATGTAGCGCATGGCCAATTTCATGGCCGTTGACATCCCACCACTCGGCGTTACTGAGGTTCACGGTCCCCCGGGTATAGTAGTTCCCGTTTGCCGGCCAAACCGTGTCCAACTGCCGATTCCACCAGTCGAGGGCGATGCCTTCCCTCTCGAAGAGCGAAAGGGCGCGGTTGTAGATCTCGTGAATGTACGCCGCCTGCGCATTCGCGCTTCCCGCCTCCAGCTGGGTCGACCCAGCATCGAGGTTTCCGGCGAGGGATTCGAGCTTGGGTCCTTGCCAGCTGTAGCGCGAGAGCTTCCAGTAGCGGTTGCTCAGCTCGAAGCGAAGCTCGGCGCTCCCGCCGGCAGGCGCCGTAAGCTCGTAACGACCGTCCTTGCCAACGAGCGCCGAGGTGATCTCACGGCCGCCGGAAAACAGCTTGACCGTGGCATTCGCCCCCGGAATCGCTCCGCCGGCGAGCGAGGGAACCAGAAAAATCCCCGAAACCTTGGCCGGACCCGACCGGGTTCCGGGACGCGCGGTGACCTTGCCGGACCGGGTGGCGAAGCGCAACGAATCGCCGGATCGAGCGACCGCCTCCGCCTCCAGCCGCTGCGCGGTGGCCGTGAACGTCCCGATCCCACCCGCAAGATCGGTGTCGTCAGTCGTTACCTTGGAGAATGCGCTCACGCGGGTCGAAGGGGACTCGACCCGCGGGGCGGTCCCGCTCAGGCCGCAGCCAGCCAGCAAGCCGATTACCGTGATCAGGGCGATGGGATGGCGCATGAGGCTCCCTTTCTGCGATCGTGAGCGAGAAACATTAAGGTTATTTTAAGAAATTGCTAATCAAAAGTAAAGACCCTTCCTCGCTTCTTGGCGTCACCTTGCCGAAGAACCGCCAGCACCGTACGATAGCTGGATGAAACGCTTGAACTGGCTCACGTCACTTAGAATGGCTGTTCCGATGGGTCCCGAGGGCCTCGTCTGGTGGCTCGCACTCGTGCAGGCTGCCGGAATGACCGCGGTCCTGCCCATTCTCCCGCTCTACGCGGAAAAGCATGGCGCCGATTTGGCCTTCATCGGCTTGATGGTCGGGGCCTTCATGGCGGCAAATCTGGTGGGGTTGCCGCCCGCGGGCTGGCTCTCGGACCGGATGGGGCGCCGCCGCCTCATGGCGGTCGGCCTGATAGGCTTCGCCCTGGCCTCTTTCGGCTTTTTGATCTTCACCGACCCTTGGTCATTCGTCGTCTTGAGAGCGTGTGAAGGCCTTGCCGCCGCGTGTTTCACCCCCGCAGCCTTGGCCTACGTGGCAGATCGCGCGCCGGAAGGCCTGCGCGGGCAGCGAATCGCCCAACTCACCATGGCGCAGAACGTGGGCATGCTCATGGGACCGGTATTCGGCGGCGCACTGGTCATGGCTTTCGACTACTCCGCACCCTTCTGGGCGCTCGCTCTACTCTGTGCGCTAGGAGGCTTGCTGGTTGCCAAGCTTCCTGGTGCCGGCCGCGCCGATGCCCAGGAACGCCGAGCGAAAACCGGGGGACGCGATCCCGTGGGCATCTGGAAAGAGGTGCGATGGGTTCCCTTCGGGGGGCTCGCCTTGAGGCTTCTGGCCAACGGCTTCGCCATCGGCATGTACGAGGCCATCTGGGCCATTTACTTTCGCGATCTCGGTGGCACGACCTGGCACATCGCGCTGAGCTGGACCCTCTTCGCGTTGCCGTCCATCGTGCTGGCCGGAATCGCCGGACGCATGATCGATCGCTCGGGGCCCGCTCGTCCGCTCGTGCTAGGGGCGCTCTTTTCCTCCGTGATCGTGCTGGGTTACGGCATGACCGGCCGCGTCGAAGTCTTGCTCTTGCTCGGAATCATCGAAGGCATCGGCTTCGCGTTCGCCTTCCCCGCCCAGAGCGCCATGATGGTTCAGGCGGCCCCGGAGGTCCTACGCGGCCGCGTCATCGGGATCGTCACGGCCATGAGCACGATCGGAGCGCTCGTCGGTGCCCTCGTGACTCCGATCCTGTACAAGATTCACCCCTTCTGGGCCTTCACGACGACGGCCTCGCTGCTCTTCGTAACGGCCCTCTTGCTCGCGGCTTCCCTGAGATGGGACCGGTCGCTCCGGTCAGTCGCCAACCTCGCTGCCGCCAAAGGGTAAGATGGTCGTGAAGGCATCGCTGAAACCGGTTTGCCCCGCGAGGATGAAACGTGTCTGAGCTCGAACGTCGCATTCCCAAGGTCTTGGATCAGCTCCAGCTCAGGTTGGGCTACGCCTACCTCGCGTCGGGCGAAACCTCCGAAGCGCTCGCCTGCTTCGAGCGGGCCTTCAGCGAGGAGCCCCACGCCTTCGAGCCGCTCTTCATGCGGGGAGTGATCTGCCTCCAGGAGGCACGCTACGAGGAGGCCTTTCATGCCTTCGTGCAAGCAATCGACCTGGCTCCGGCCGTTGCCGAATCCTATAACAATCTTGGCGTGGTCTACTGGCGCCAGGAGGATCGAGATGCTGCCCACCGCTGTTTCGAAACCGCGCTGAGGTACCAGGAATCGTTCCCCGCCGCCAGCGCCAACCTCGGGGTTTCCTACCTGTCCCGGGGCATGTCTCATGAAGCCTTGCCTTGCTTCGAGCTGGCCGTTCGGCACCAACCCCGTTCCGCTCGCGCCTACAACAACCTGGGCGTTGTCTACTGTTTTCGAGGTGCCTTCGGGGACGCTCAGACTTGCTTCGAACATGCCACCCGTCACGACGGGCAGCTCATGGCCCCGGTGCTCAATCTCGCGCACCTATTCGATTGCCGGGGGCTCGAAGTCGAGGCGCAGCGCAGCCGGGTCCATGCGATGACCCTTTCCGACGATTCCGCGGTTGCAGTTCCGCCTTTCGAACTCTGCCTGGAGCCGGTGCTCCGCCCGATCGAGCGGGGTTGAGGCGGATCCGATGCGACGAAGCGGCCCTCGCGATCACATCGCGAGGGCCGCTTCCATTACGAAATCGGGGCTAGGGGACGACTTAAACGATGAACTCGGGACTGCTCTTGGGGCGGGCCTCGAACTCGTCACGGGCTTCCTGCATGTCAGCGCGTCCCAAGTTCGCGAACATGAACCGCTTGTAAGCTTCGACGCCGGGCTGATCGAGGGGGTTGATGCCCATGAGGTAGCCTTCGGTCACGGTGGCGAGTTCGAAGAGATAGATGAGCTGGCCCATCGTGAAGGCGTTGAGTTCCGGAATCACGAAGGTCATGCTGGGGCGCCCTTCGCGGGCGTAGGCGAAAACCGTTCCTTCGAGCGCCTTGGCGGTGACTTCCGAAAGGGTCTTGCCGGCCACGTAGTTGAGTCCGTCGGGATCGCCCTCGACCAAGGGGATTTCGACGTCATGGTTGGGTTTGGATACCAGGAGGTTGGTGACGACCGTGTTGCGCTGGCCTTCCTGGATTTGCTGGCCGCGGGCATGGAGGTCTCGGGTGTTGACGGAGGTGAGGGGCACGCGTCCCTTTTCTTCCTTTCCGAGGCTCTCGGCGGCAAGTTGGTCGTACCAGAAGCCGAAGAACTCCAGGCGCTTGGTCCAGGACGCCATCAGGGAGACGTCGTAGCCTTTAGCGACGGCGAGGAACTGCAAGGCGGCGTAGAGATAGGCGGGGTTCTCGTGGAGGTCGGCATTGCTGCAGCGATCCGCCATGAACCGGGCGCCCGCGAGCAGGGCATGGATGTCGATGCCGGCGACGGCGGCGGGCAGGAGACCGACCGGAGTGAGGACGGAGTATCGGCCTCCCACGTCGTCGGGAATGGCGAACGTCTCGAAACCCTTCTCGTCGGCCAAGGCCCGGAGTTTGCCCTTGGATTCGTCGGTGGTGGCCACGATGTAGGGGGCGTAATCCGGGCCGTAGACCTGTCGGACGCGTTCATGGAAGATGCGGAAGGCTACGGCGGTTTCCAGCGTGGTACCGGACTTGGAGATCACGTTCAGAGTGAAGGCTCGCTCGATATCGCGGGGCTGCGTGGTCGGCAGCAGACCGAGTAAAGAGGCCATCGAATCAGGGTCGACGTTGTTTCCTTCCCAGTAGATCTTCGGGCGGCCCTCACGCGCGCTTCTCGGCAGCTCGTTTCGGTAAGGGTGGGTCAGCGCCTCGATCAGGGCACGGGCGCCGAGAAAGGAGCCGCCGATACCGAGGATCACATGGCTGTCTCCGAGTGCTGCCAGGCGATCTGCCGTTGCCTCGATGGCTGAAATCTCGTCTTCGCTTTGGAAGGGCAGGTCGAGAAAGCCTAAGAACTCCGAGCCACGGCCTTCGCGCATGGTAATTTGCTGGTGGACCTTGTCGATGGCGGGTTGCAAGGCAAAGAGTTCCCCAGCATCCAGGCCGTGGGCCTCGCCGAGAACCGGCTTGAGCATGGCGTTGAAGTCCAGTCGGATGGTCATCTGGGCTTGCCAAAGCGGGTCATGGGCTTCGATTCTGGATGGGCTCGACTGTGGCATGGGCTCTCCCTTCAGCGTCTTCACGGTGGATGTGGGTCGTGGGCGCGTAGAGTTGCCCATCGACCATGGAGGCTTTACACTGGCTTAAGCATAAACAACCGAGCCATTCCTTGCAAACGGTTATCGAGCCGTCCCGACGTCGCAGCAGAAAACCTGGAGGAGACTACACAGCATGGTCAAGAGAATTGGCATTTCCACGGGTGGCGGAGACGCGCCGGGCCTCAATGCCGTTATCCGTGCCTTCACCAAGACCGCCATCTCCGAGTATGGCTGGGAGGTCATCGGGATTCGGGACGGTTTCGATGGGCTGATCAAGCCCGATCATGTCATGCAGCTGAAACTTGACGACATTCGAGGCATCATTGCCCGCGGTGGGACCATCCTCGGAACGACCAACCGCGGCAATCCCTTCAAGTACCCCGTCCATGAGGGCGGCCAGGTGGTGCTCAAGGACATCTCCGATTTGGTGATGGAGAATTACCGTCGCATGGAACTTGACGCGATGGTCATCATCGGGGGGGACGGCACCATCGGAATCGGTCATCAGCTGGCTCAGAAGGGCATGAAGATCGTCGGCGTTCCGAAGACGATCGACAACGACCTGGGGTCGACCGATCAGACGTTCGGTTTCGACACGGCCGTGAACACGGCCACCGAGGCGCTGGACAAGCTCCTCACCACGGCGGAAAGCCACCACCGGGTCATGGTGGTCGAGGTCATGGGACGCGACGCCGGATGGATCGCGCTCTACTCGGGGATCGCGGGTGCCGTGAACGTCGTCCTGATTCCTGAGATTCCCTTCGACATCGCCCGGGTCGCCGAGGAAGTCTACAAGCGTTCGGAAGCGGGCAAGAGCTACTCGATCGTAGTCGTCGCCGAAGGTGCGAAGCCCAAGGGCGGCGAGGCCATGTACGCCGAGCGCGATCCCTCCAAGGGGGTCGCGCGGCTTGGCGGAGTCGGCAACTGGGTCGGTGACCAGATCAGCTCGCGCACGGGGCTCGAGACTCGCGTCACGGTACTGGGACACATCCAGCGTGGAGGTTCCCCCACTCCCTACGATCGGATCCTGGCGACCCGCTACGGAACCCATGCCGCCCACCTCATCAACGAGGACAAGTTCGACCACATGGTCATCCTGCGCGACGGCAAGATCATGGGCGCGCCCATTTCCGAAGCCGTGGCCCAGAACAAGTGCGTCGACCCCAAGGGCGACGAGGTGAGGGTTGCCAGGGATACCGGCATTTACTTCGGTGATTAGCCGCGTGCCCTGTGATTAGTTGACCTTGCCGGCAAAGGCGGACGTCTCGTCGAGACGTCCGCCTCGCGCCTGGATGAGCTCCCGCACCTCCGCGGCCATCCACGAGGGAGCGTCGACTTTGAGGACGCAATGGGAATGGCGGAGTTTTTCGTCGGGGCTTTGCCCGAGGGTTTCCCATGCTTCCATGCCGGCGGCGATGGCGAGCCCGCCCAGGAGGGCGCCGCTGAGCGTCCAGCAGCCGATGATGAAGAGCATGAGCGCCAAATCGAGGAAGCTGAGCCCCACGAGATCGGCGGGCACCCACTCAGCTCCGAACCAGACCCCCAGTGGCCCGATCATCGCCACGATCCCCAGAGCGATGCCCAGCAGCGCTCCGAATCCCTGCCCCAGATACGTACGTTCGCTGGATTCCTGCCGTTCGCGGTCGTTCAGGTGGGCACATGCTGGGCAATCCTCGTCGACGATCACGGAGAGCTGGTTCGTGCCGATCCCGCGGGTTTCAAGCTGGCGACACGCGCGCTCAGCCGATTCGAGAGTCCCAAAGACGCCGCTCAGTGTCACCATGCGATCGTCTCCTTTCCTCCAGCTTCCGCAAGAAGTGCTCCAGGGGTATCACATCCCCGCCGCCGCGACAATCGCCGCTCACCTCGTTTCCATTCCGACCTTGCTCATGGCGACTTCCCTTCTCTGGCGCCCTGATACGCATCGAAATTGAAACTCGCCGGATATCTCGGTTGAAGGTAAAATATCCTCATGGCCACATTACCTCTCATCAAACGAAAGCTGCTTCCGCCCGCGGTACCCGCCTCGCACGTGCGCCGTGACCGCCTGATCACAAGCCTGCATGCAGGCCAGGATGCGCGAATCAAGCTGACCTTGGTCTGCGCGGGGCCAGGCTACGGCAAGAGCACCCTGGTGGCCGATTACGTTTCCAAACTCGGAGTTGCCGGCTGCTGGCTGAACCTCGAGCCTCATGACGCGGATCCCGCGACCTTCCTGACCTACTTGATCGGCGGCTGTTTCCGCAACTGGCCCGGCGAGGTCTCCCACGCGCTCGAACTGCTCAATACGGCGGTGAATCCCGCGGCCATCCTGCCAAGCCTCGTGGGCCTCTTTGCCGAAGAACTCGCGGAGCGCGTCGCGGATCGCTTCACCTTGGTGCTGGATGATTTCCACGCCGTTCAGCATGCGGAGGCCGTCTCGGCTGCCGTCGAGGCGCTCATCGCCTACCTGCCCGAAACGGTGCAACTGATCGTCATCTCGCGCAACCACCCTCCCTTCAAGCTTCCTCAGCTGAGCGTTCGCCAGCAACTCATCGAGCTCGGGATCCCGCAGCTGCGATTCAGCCCGGCGGAAATCGCCGCGCTCTTCGATGCCTTGACCGGCATGGCCTTGACGCCCGAGGAACAAGGAACGCTCTCGGAGTCGACCGAAGGGTGGGCCGCAAGCCTCGTCATGGCCGCCTACGCGGTTCAAGGTGGCAGCCTCGCCCATGGGCTGGGCGAAGGCCGCATGCGCTTTTTCGACTACCTGGCCCAGGAGGTCTTCGACCAGCAGACTCCCGAGGTCCGTGACTTCCTGCTCAGGACGGCGCTCATGCCGACCCTCGATCTCGCCGTTTGCCGCGACGGGCTCGAGATCGCCGGCGTCGACGAGATGGTGGCGGGCTTGCTGCGCTCCAACATGCTCCTGACCCGCGCGTCGGCCGACGCGACCGAGTACTATTACCACCCTACCTTCCAAGCCTTTCTAAAGGAAAAGGCTCGCTCATCCTTTTCCCAGAGCGATATTCAAGCGATCGCCATCAAGCTTGCAACCCGACTCCGATCGCGCGCACCCGAGGACGCCCTGCGCCTCTGCCTCGATGCCGCTCTCTGGGATGAAGCCGTCTCGACGCTTCGCCTATTGGCTCCCAGCTACCTCGCGCAGGGTCGGGTCAAGGCGCTCGAGCAAATCATCGCTCAGTTCCCCGAAGCGGTCGTTTCCACGACCTCCTGGTTGAACCTCTACCTCGGCGAGGTCTGTCGCGCGTTGGGCCGTTTCGATGAGGCCCTGCGCCGCTACGAAGACGCCGAACAACTGGCGCACGAGCAAGCCGACGAGTCCGCCGAAGGCAATGCCCTGGCCTTTCAAGCCGCTATCTGGGGAAGTCGGGGAGATTCCCGACTGAGCATCCTGGCCTCGAAGGCCCTGACCCTCTTGCCCGAATCCGATCGGGCGGGCCGAGCCTTCGCCGAGAACGCGCTCGGCCTTTCCTTCCAGATGGCCAACGACATGAGCCATGCCCTCGAGCATTTCAACCGCGCGAAAGACCTCTACCTTGCCATGGGCGACTCCGCCGGCCTCAGCAAAGCCCTCCACAACGGCGCGCTGGCCACCTTCCGCCAAGGAGACATCGACCGCGCGCGCGTCACCTACAAGGAAGCCATTCGCCAGGCCGAGCACGCGGGTCGTCGGGGCTACCCCGCGACCTACAGCAACCTGGCCATCGTGCACCTGGCTCTGGGGCAATTCGATGAAGCTCGGGCCATCGCCGAGGAAGGCTTGATGCTGGCTCAGACGCTAGGAGCCCGAAGAGACGAGGGCTGGACGCTTCTGACCCTCGGCGAGGTGGCCAGCGCGCAAGCGCAGTCGACTCGCGCCCTCGGTTACTTCAACCGAACGCGCGAGGTTGCGGTGTCTCTGGGCGATCGCGTACTCGAAGCCCAGGCGCTTTCGGGAGAAGCTGAGCTCGCGAGGCTGCAAGGCCAGCAGACGCGAGCGTGGGAGCTCATGCAACTGGCAATCGAGCTTCGGGGAGTCCCCGCCGAAGATCCCGCCATGGTGGATTTCCAGATCCCTCTCGGAGTGCTCTGCATGGAGCGCGGGGAGTTCCTACGTGCCCAAGAACTGCTCGCCCTGGCTCGCGAGACGCTCGCCTCGCAAGGCTATCGATACCGACTCGCGCAACTTCGGTTCTACGAGGCACGCCTGGCCTCGGCCATGGGACGCGAGGACGAAGCCCGCTCGATCGCCCATGACGCCCGGACCCTCTGTGAAGCCCACGGCTATCGCTACCTGATCCTCACCCAAGGCGGCTGGGAGGGAGCAACCCAAGCCGAGCCCAGGACCCTGGTTTCGGTGCTGCCGAGAACGCCCGACCTACAAATTCGTTCGCTCGGAGACCTCGATGTCGTCAACCTGGCAGGAACGATCCCTCCCAAGCAATGGCAGGGCGCCAAAACCAAGCTGTTGCTGGCATGCCTGCTCCAGCACCGCCATGGCATGACCCGAGAGCAACTCGCCGAAGCGCTTTACGGCGAGGAAGAAGTCTCGCGATCGGCTATCTTGATGCTCATCAGCCGCTTGCGACAGGCCCTTGAACCCGATCTGCCCAAGAACACCCCTTCCCGCTTCGTCCAGTGGCGAGAAGGCCGCTACTGGTTCAACTTCGATTCCAACTTCACCTGGGATTCCGACGACTTCACCTTGCGACTCGAAAACGCCAATTTGCCCGGAAACTCCCGTCAAGACCGACTTTCCCTGCTGGGGCAGGCCGTGGATGCCTATCGTGGCCGCTACATGAACGATCTGACGAGTACCGGGGCGCTCTGGCTGGTGGGTGTTCAAGAGCACCTACACCAGCAGGCCATGGCGGCCTTCGGCATTCTCTTCGATGAATTGCTGGATCTCGACCTTCACCAGGAGGCCCTGCACCGCGCTGAGCAGTGCTTGGCGGTGGATCGCTGCTCGGAGCCGGCGCACCAGGCAAAGATGCGGGCACTCCTGGCCCTCGGAAACCGCGCGGGAGCCTTGCGGCACTACCAGCAACTCATCGACATCCTCGACCAGGACCTGGGGGTTCCCCCGGATGCAGGCTCGAAACTCCTCTACGAGAAAATTCAAGCCGGAATCGCCTGAATCATCCCCTGGAACTCTCGACTCGCGCCGCGGGATTAACCCAAACTTAACCGAACGAGCAAGCCTCCTCCGTCGTCATGTGATCGGCCACGTGATCACTGACTTGTATTCTTCACCTTAGTAAGGGTTGAAACCGACAGGAGGACACCATGAATCGCCGCAACCTATTTTCTTTGCTTGCCGCCACCACGCTGATCACCGCCCTCTCGGGGTGCATGATCGAGGGCGGCCCATCCACCATGGGCTATCCGGGCCATGTCGATTCCAGTCCGGTGGCCCAGCGCTATCCCTGGGATCAAATTGCGACCAAAGAGGGATCGACGCTCTATGACGCCCATCATCAAGTCAAGCGCTACCTGACGTTGCACTTCCCCGAGGCCAAGCTGGTTTCGGTCCAGGCCAGCCAGGTCGGAGCCAACGGCAAGATCGACAAGAACAGCGCCTGGGAGTTCACCTACCAGACCGTGGTGCGCCCTCAGGTCGATCCCACGCCCGCACCGTCGGCGACCACGAGCTTCCAGGCCCAGGCGGTCGAAATCCCGACGCAGTATGATGTCAGGCTTCTCACCTTCACCTTCACCGGTGATGGCAAGCTCCTCGCACCCCAGGCGGATACCCGGTCGACCGACGCCGGCAGGACCATCGATTTCGACCGCATGATCTACTTCGACGACGTGATCGAAACTTGCCTGGATATCGGAATGGGCATGGGCCCCGCCGGTATGCAGATCGCCCTGCGCCCGACCGCGAACGGCGGGGCAGTTTTCGAGGTCGATACCTCGGTCTCCGGACGTGAGGTCCAGGCTCGCCATACCCAGCCCTCGGCGACCCCGACGCCCTACTGGTGGTCCGGTGAGGACCGCGAGTATGATGACCACGACTCCTACGCCGAGCCCAAGCCCTCGCCGGCCGTGTCGCCTCGCTACTATCGGGGTAAGTACGTAATTAACGCCTATACCGGAGATATCATCGAACGTCCTACCCGGCTCTAGCCTGGAAGTCTCCGTTCGCCGTCCCAGAGCTCCGTTTATCGGGTATTGGGCGGCGAAGCGGAGGGAATTGCAAGTTGACCTGGGGGAGGCGCGACGAGATGTCTGAGAGGGGGTACCGGATGGGCATACGATTGACCCGTCGTCATCGAGCGCTGCTTGGCCTACTGGCCGCAGCGCTCACGACGGGCTGCCCGCCTGTCAATCCGCCGGATTCCGGACTGAATCCAGACGAGGAGGCCGATCGCTTGGCGATCTCGGCCCTCCTCGATCAACCTGAACTTGCCCCCTTCTTCCAGTCTCGCCTCATCAACGATGGGGTCGGCATCTTCTGCGCGACCGAAGAGGCCCTTCCTCCCGACTTGCCTCGCCGCTGGGGCCGTAGCTACGCCACTTTTGTCAAGGGGAAGGTCGAGAAGGCCGCAGATTCAACCTCCATCAAGGTCAACCGTGCTACCGAAGCCACGGGCCTCTATAAGAGAGAGCGGGCCGGAAAGCTGATTCTCGACTTTACCTGGCAGCGCAAGCTCCTCTACAAGCCGTTCGTCGATGACTCGCAGCGAACCGCCACCTTCCGCAAGTCGGAGGGAACCTGGAAACTCGACGCCATCGATCTCGCCCGCATCCATCCCACCAATTCCGCGCTTCGAGTCGGATCCTTCGGGCTCAGCGTCGATGGCAAAACTCCGCGACGCTTCCTTGCAAGTGACATGCTGCCCGTCGCAGAGCTCCCTCTCGTCCATCCCGGCGCTGCCGGACGACTCGAGGTCCAGCTCTCTTTCGAGGGGGAGTCGACGGATCCCGGCTTCCATGCCTTTCTTACCGTTCCGCCGATGGCGGCACGCTGGCTGATGAAGGATGATGGCAAGGATGGCGACGTCAAGGCCAAAGACGGCGTCTACACGGCCCGATTCTCCTTCCCGGAGCAACCTGGGCTGCGGCACCTTGTGGTGGAAGCGATCGCCGCCAGGACCCTCGCCGATCCGACGATGACCAATTACGATGCGGCTCAGTGGGGCATTCCCTACCGAGTTCTAGAAGGTGAGGCACGATGATGCGGCGTATGACTTCCGCGGGGAGAAACTTAGCGACATGCCTTCTGCTCGTCCTGCCTCTGACCTTGGCGCCGACCGGCTGCACGAGTACCGGCTTTTTAGTGGATGGCATGAAAACCGGAAATTCCCTCGCCCCGGGTGGCAGGCCGGGGACGAGTGAAGGGAATCCGAGCGATGCGCCGAATCAAGCGGCATTTATCGGGCTTTACCAGACCGCCGTTGGACCCTTGCTGCTCAAGGCGGGGCGTCTCTTTTCCCTCGATTCGGGCGAGCTTCGCGACTGGGGGGCGGCACCTCGGACCGGCATGGCGTGGTCGCTCGTCATGACCTCGGCTCAAGAAGGCTGGAGCGTGGGGGAAGAGGGGATCGCCCACTACCGGAACCAGATCTGGGAGCCTGTCGTCAGCGGCAGCGATGACCGGCTCGCGGGGGCGAATGGCAAGGCGATACAATTGACGGACGTTTCCTTCGCGAACTCGGTGCGGGGTTACGCGGTTGGAACCCATGGAGCCGTTCTCGCGTACGAAAACGAAGTTTGGACTCGACTAGTCGATACGACCTTCGAAGGCAAGCATTTCGGAACGGTCCGGGCGGTTGCGACGGACGACGTCTGGGTTGCCGGCGAGGACGTGCTGCACTTCGACGGAAGCAACTGGGAGTCGATTGGGCTTCCGGACGCGGGTGCGCCGGTCAGCGGTCTGGTCGTCCTCGAAGACGAGGTTTGGACCAGTTCCGGGGATGCCGTTTGGCGTTGGGATCGGCTGCAACGCACGTGGAGCAAGCCCCAGGCCGATCTGGTCATGGGAACCATGGGATCTCCTCAGGCGGTCCCCGGCCCAGCGGGTTCGGTGCGGGCCTGGGCGCTGGACGTCGGAACTGCGGGGGGGACCCTGTACCGACTGACGTCGGGCGTCTGGGAACGAACGACCATGCAGGCGCCTCCGGACGTCGCCCTCGATTCCCTGGCGCTTCTGGATGCCGATACCGGGTATGCGTTGAGCTACGACGGGGTGGCCGCCTATGCGTTCGATAAGGGATCCTGGACGCGACTGAAGGACTGAACCGATGCGGCCCCGCATCGGTTCAGTGTCAGGAGTGAGGCCTAGCGCTTCATGTCCTTGCGAATGTCCTCGGCCTTCTCCTTGATCTCGCCCCATGCCTGGCGAAGATCGCCCTTGACTTCCTCTAGCTTGCCTTCGCGCTTGACCGTCTCTTCGCCCATCATCTCGCCTTTGAACTCGCGCGCCTTGCCGCCGAGTTCTTCCTTTTTGCCTTTTAGCTTGTCCATTTCGCCTGCCATCGTCATCCCTCCCTCTGTTCCGGTCCGGGCGAGCGATTGTCGCCCCGCTTCCAACTCTCCGGAACCCGTCAAATCCCATCCAGGATCGCCCGTGGCTCGGGTTCGATCGGATCAGAGCCTCATGAAGCGTGCAAGGGCAGCGTACGCGGGTGCCCTTAACAGGTATTTGATACGCCTTTGACGGGGCTTTGTCACCAAGCGGGTATAAGTTACTCGTCGGCAAGAGAGTGAGGTGAGCCATGTCCCGTCGTGTTCCAGTCAAACGGTCGGTGGCGATTGCGGTTGCCCGTCCCATGCCCGTGACGGCCGTGCTCGTTCCCGTCGTCGCCGTCGCGGCAGTCAGCGCTTTTTTCGTCAGCCCCTTGCTGGGGCTCGGCATCGTCGGAATCGCCCTCTGGCACTCGCTCGGCGAGTAAGCGGTTCATTCGGTGGGGCGGGAGTCATTCCGCCCCTTTTTATTTTGGCGACTAATCAGGTGAGCATGCGGGTATAATACGGAGTAGGGAACAATGGGGTTCCTGAGAGACAGAGAGGACGACGCGATGTCCATCTCACGCACGACCTTCCGCTTGATTCAGCGATCCCAGAAGGGACCCGAGGCGATCGGCCTGGCCTTCCTCGCTCTGCGGGCGGTCATCCCCTACGCGCAGATCGATTGCGTCCAGTTGAATCGCCGGAAGTTCGGCATCGACACGTCCCGCTATCCCCAAGCAATTTGGCATCAGCTGCTGCAAAACCCCGAGTGGCATACCAAGCTGGTCTTTCACCTGGCGAGCAGCCTGGTGGCCAAGGACCATGGCGAGCGATGCGCGTTGCAAGCTGATTTCGGTCGGCTGCTCAACGACCCCGAGACCCGGGTGATGCTTCATGGCACCATGCTCTTCGAGAGCGAAGGCACTCCCGCGCTGCTGGCAGGGCAGGGGCTACCGATGACGGAAGCCTTCGGCTGCGATCTGCAAGTGGACGCCTACACCGAGTACGTCAAGCAGATGCGCCGCGACGATCAGCTCGGCGAAAAGCTCGCTCTCCAGCAACAGCTCTACGGATCCCTGGCGATCGCCGACCCCCTGGCCCACAGCATCGATTAGCGTTCGAAGACCACCATGGCCATGGCCTGACTCCCCGTGTGAGTCAAGCTCAAGTGAGCGCACGTCACGCCGCGCTCATGAGCCAGCGTGGCGGCCGCGCCGTGGAGCTTCAGCAAAGGGCGGCCGTTGGGCTCGCGCATGACCTCGAAGTCGGTCCAACGCATCCCATGCGTCCAACCTTTCCCCAGCGCCTTGATCGCTGCTTCCTTGGCCGCGAACCTGGCAGCCAAGCCGATGTCCGGATCCTTCTGGCGCAGGCAATACCCCGACTCCCCTTCCGTAAAGACGCGCTTGAGAAAAGCATCACCGTGACGGGAACGCACCTCGGCGATGCGCGGGATGTCGACCAGATCGATGCCGATCCCCAGGATCTTCCCATCGTCGGGGCCCATCACGCGAGCACTTCCCGGCCCGAGGACGGCATGAGCGGCGGACGGGCCCCGCTCAAAGCCGCCAGCGCCGCCTGGAGCCGTCCCGCATCCCGGTGGCCGTACCCGATGCGCAGCGCTCCCGGGTAGCCGAGGCACGAGCCCGGGACCACGAAGACGTCATGGACCTCGCGAAGGTGGCGCGCGATCGCCTGATCGTCCTGACCCGCTCGCGGCCAGATCAGCGTCATGACCCCGGAAGGCGGAAGTTCGACCGATGCCCAGCTGTTCAGCCGAGGCAGGGCGTTCTCGAATAACTTCAGGTTCCGCAGGGCAATCGCCTGGTTCTCGGCCCAGAGCGCCTCTCGCTCGGGCCATAGCCATTCGAGCATTTGCTCGCTCATCCGGCTCACCGAACAGCTGAGGTGTTCATGCCAGGCCAGAACTCGCGCGATCACGCGCTTATCCGCACACGCGGCCCATCCCAGCCGCAGCCCGGGAAGGCTCCAGCGCTTGGAGAGCGAATTGACGGCGATCCCGCGCGCGCTGAGCGTCACGATGCTAGGGTTGAAACCGGGGGTGACGCCGCGGTAGATCTCGTCGACGAGGAGGTAAGCCTCGGGCAGGGCCTCGACTTTTCGGGCGATCGCGGCCAGCGTTTCCCCGCACAGGATGCGTCCGGTGGGGTTGTGAGGGGTATTGAGCACCACCACGCGGGTGCGGGCGTCGAGAAGCGCCCAGAGGCTTTCGAGATCGGGCGGGGCGAAGGGGTCGGCGCTCAGCGTCCAGCGCCGGACCTCGACTCCCAGGCCTGCCGCGAGGCCGGCGAACTGGTAGTAGAGCGGATCCTGAAGGACCAGGTTCGTGCCGGGCTCCAGGAGAGCGAAGAGCACGGCGGCATTGGCCTCGGTGGCGCCGCTGGTCAGGATCAGCTGGTCCGCATCCAGGCCGTCCTCGGCGGCGAGGACTCGGCGAAGCGTCTCCGAGCCCGGAGTGCTGGTGTAGCCGGTTTCCAGCAGGGCCGCCGACCAATCGGGGGGAAGCAGGGACGCAAGACGAGAGCCGGGCAGGCTTTCGATCATCGTCCCGCCGAGTTGATGGCGAGCGCCACCTTGGTAGCGGTTGAACCAGTCTTCCAGCGAGGGGCTTGTGAGTTGCAAGGCGGTCTCCCTTCGATTGCCCCTGATGCTACCAAGAAACGGGGCCCTCGGCAAATGGACGCTCCCTTGACGTCTCGTTTGCCGAGGTGAATAATAATGAAGGTCCATTAAGACCCTCACCACTTCCACTGAGGAGGATAAGCAATGTCGACTGCCACAATGCAAAAATACGAAGTTCGCCCGTACGACCTCACCGGCCTCGAAGGCCTTTCGGAAGAGCAAATTGCTCAGCACAAGAAGCTCTACGAGGGCTATGTCAACAACACCAACAAGCTGCTTGACGAGACCCGCAAGATGCTGGAGAACGGGGAGGCCGATGGCCTGAACCCCTATTTCGCCGAGCTCAAGCGCCGATTCGGGTTCGAATTCAACGGCATGGTGCTTCACGAGTACTACTTCAGCAACCTCAAGGCCAAGGGTGGTGCGCTTCCCGCCGGCGGCCGCCTGGCCAGGGCCCTCGAGGATTCCTTCGGTTCCGTCGAGAACTGGATGAAGGACTTCATGGGCGTCGCCAAGATGCGCGGCGTGGGCTGGGCCATCCTTTACCAGGATAATCGCACCGGCAAGCTGACCAACCACTGGATCACTCTCCACGAGGAAGGTAACGTGGCGGGCTTCCGCCCGATTCTGGTCATCGACGTCTGGGAGCATGCCTTCGCGGTCGATTACAAGCCGACCGAGCGCGGCAAGTACCTGGACGCCGTCATGAAGTGCATCGACTGGGCCAAGGCCGAGTCGCGCCTGATGGGCGAGGACGAGCTGGCCAAGAACCGCCAGATGGTCAGCAAGTAACCCTCAACTGACTCGATGCGAACGGCGCGGGGAGCTTGGCTCCCCGCGCCGTTCGCATGAGGAGCCCTGCATGAGCGCAATCCTTGCATGATGACGCCGGATCGGTTTTAGCGCCAGCGGCTGTTTCGTAAGGCAGCGAGAGAATGCCGTGAGGCAGGGATCATGGGGCGTATTTCCATCTCTCGCTGTCCTGAAGAAACGAGCTTTGCTATAATGCCCCGTATGAACCGCGCGCTTACTCTATCCTGGATAACCGGGCTCCTGGCCCTCTTGCTGCTGGTCGTTCCGGGCTGCTCCCGGGAAGTCCCGCCTTCGAATGATGCGCTCGAGCGCGTTCGCCGGGCCGGCGAACTCGTCATCGGAACCGATGCCACTTACCCTCCCTTCGAGAACAAGGTCGGTTCCGAACTCGTCGGCTTCGACGTCGAGCTCGGCAATGCCATCGCCGGCAAGCTGGGAGTCAGGCCCCGCTGGGTCAACTCGTCGTTCGACGGGATCTTCCCCGCCCTCCTGAGCCGCAAGTTCGACATGGTCATGTCGGCGGCGACCATCACGCCCGAGCGCCAGAAGTCCCTCGCTTTCAGCGATCCCTACTATGACGCGGGCCAGGTCATCACCCTCCGCCGCGACCAGAAGGTCCTCGACCTCGACGCGTTGACCGGCAAGTCGGTGGGGGTCCAGATCAACACCACCGGCCACGTCATGCTCGAAGCCCGGGCGGGCGTTCGATTGAAGAAGTTCAATTCCATCGACCTCGCCTTCCTGGATCTGCAGAACGGTCGGCTGGATGCGGTGGTGAACGACGCTCCCACCACCCGGTACATGCTCAAGCAGAGCTTTCCGAACCTGATCGTGGCGGGGGATCCCTTCACCTCCGAGCACTACGGCATCGTCTTCCATCCCTCGGACGCGTCGCTCGTGACCGCCGTGAACGAGGCCTTGGCCGAGTTCAAGGCGTCGGGGGAGTATGCGACGATCTACGCGAAGTGGTTCGCCGCGAGCCAGGATGCCGTGGCTTCCCCGTCGGCTCCCTTGCTTTTCGACCCCTCGCTCTTGAAGGACCTCTGGCGGTACTTGCTCAACGGCATGCTCTGGACGGTTCAGCTCACGGGCTGGGGCTTGCTCTGCGGCTTGCCTATCGGCTTGCTGGTGGGGATTCTCCGGGTCAGTCCGCTGCGCCCGCTGTCGATGGCGAGCGCGATCTACGTCGAGGCCATCCGGGGAACCCCGCTCCTGGTCCAGATCTTCACCATTTACTTCGTCTTGCCGGCCTTCGGGATCCGGATTCCGGAGTACCTGGCGGCGATTCTGGCGCTGAGCATCAATGCGAGCGCTTACATCGCCGAGATCTTCCGGGCGGGAATCCAGTCCATCGCCAAGGGTCAGATGGAGGCTGCGCGGTCGCTGGGCTTCGGCTACGTCTCGGCGATGGGGCTGGTCATCTTGCCTCAGGCGATGCGGCGGGTCGTGCCGCCCTTGACCAACGAGGCGATCGCCCTGCTCAAGGACTCCTCGCTCGTCTCCTTGATGGGCATGACCGAGCTCACTCGGACCGGGCAAGAACTCGCCAGCCGTCTCGCCAATCCAACCACTGTCTGGCTCGCCGTGGCCCTCTGTTACCTCTTGCTCACCATTCCCTTGACGAGTGTCGCACGCCTACTCGAGAAGCGGTGGACCTACTGATGACGATCCCTTCCGCATCCCGTTCGGGAACTCGCCGATGATCCGCTTCGAGCAGGTCGTCAAGCGCTTCGGTCGCCTTACGGTGCTCGACGGGATCGACCTGCACGTCCCCGCGGGCCAGAAACTGGTCCTGCTCGGGCCCAGCGGATCGGGTAAGAGTACGCTCTTGCGCTGTATCAACCGGCTCGAGAGCATCGAGGAGGGCCACGTCTGGGTGAACGGCGTGGACGTGGCGGATCCCCGCACCGACCTGAACCGCCTGCGGATGGACGTGGGGATGGTCTTTCAGTCCTTCAACCTCTTCCCGCATCTGACGGTCCTCGAGAACATCACCCTGGCCCCTCGACGGCTTCGGGGCGAGCGCAACCCGGATGACAAGGCCATGGAGCTCCTGGAACGCGTGGGCATTCCCGAGAAGGCCAAGTGCTTCCCGGGGCAGCTGTCCGGCGGGCAGCAGCAGCGCGTGGCCATCGCGAGGGGGCTTGCCATGCGCCCCCAGGCCTTGCTTTTCGACGAGCCCACTTCCGCGCTGGATCCCGAGATGGTCCAGGAGGTGCTCGGAGTCATGACGGACGTGGCCAAGGACGGCCTGACGATGATCGTGGTGACCCACGAGATGGCCTTCGCCAGGGAAGTCTCGGACCGGATCCTCTTCATGGATGGGGGGAAGATCGTCGAGGATGCTCCGCCCGAGGAGTTTTTCGAGCACCCCTCGACCGATCGCGCGCGCGCGTTTCTCGCCAAGATGGTTAGGCCATCGGCAGCTCGCACACCCACGGTGTGATCGCGGTCCTGTTGCTCCCTTGATTTCCCGGGTAAGATGCGTTCATGAACGTGAGGGAAGGGATGAGGTCGAGGTCGTGAAATCACTCGAACGCTTACCTAGAGGCGGCGCATTGCTCGAGACCTCGGCGGGCTGGATCCAGTTCGGCGCGGTTCCCGAGACCATCAAGGACACCCTGGGCACGACGGCCGGGGTTCCTCGGATCTTCGTGGTTCCCCCCAAGCTCATCTCGCTCGATCGGGGCGTCTCCTTCGCCGATCTCGAATTCCCCGTTTACTTCAATTTCTTTGGGTTCGGCCGGCGCATCACCGTGATCTGCGACGAGGCCCAGAAGGCCATCCTTTCGACGGTCCTGCGCGAAGCGGTCTTCGGCCCGGAGCACATCGACGTGACCGTGGATCAGCCCGCCTGGCGTGCGGCACGTGCCGTCGCCGACCTCCAAGCCGAGCTGAACTGGTTCCGCAAGCACCCCACCAATCCGTCCGCGCGCATCGAGCTCGAGGACCTGGTGGAATTCGTGACCTACGACGCCGAGGGCGAGGCCCGGATCGACGCCGTGACCATCACCCGTCAAGGCGACTCCTTCGTGGTCCGGGACGGCAGCGAGATCGTGGCTGAAATCGGAGCCGAGCTGAAGCTTCCCCCGCTTTCCCGAGAACCCGTGGGAACGCGCAAGCCCTTCATCCCCCCTTATTTCGGCTTGACCTTCATCGGGACGGGCCACGGCTTCGACCCGAGCGCCAAGACCTCGGGTTTCATCCTCTGGGTGAATGGCCGCGGCATCATGGTCGACCCGCCGGTCGATTCGATCGAGTGGCTGACCGACTACGAGGTCAACTCCAAGCACATCGATTCCTTGATCCTGACGCATTGCCATGCGGATCACGACTCCGGAACGCTGCAGAAGATCCTGGAGGAAGGCCGCATCAAGGTCTTCACCACCCGCACCATCATGGGATCCTTCGAGCGAAAGTACCGGACCCTCTTGGCCCTCGACAAGCGCCGCTGGGAGGACCTCTTCGACTTCGTGCCGGTGACGGTCGGCGAACCCATCCGGATTGCCGGCGGCGAGTTCTGGTTCCAGTACACCCTTCACTCGGTGCCCTGCATCGGCTTCGAATGCTTCTTCGGCGGCAAGAGCATGGCCTATACCTCCGACACGCTCTACGACCCCGCCCTCTTCGACCGGCTTTTCGCCGAGGGAATCCTTAGCGCCGAGCGTCGGGACGAACTGCTCAATTTCCCCTGGTACCACGATCTGGTCATCCACGAGGCAGGAATCCCGCCGATTCACACCCAGGTCGATACCCTGGCTCGACTTCCCGAGGAAGTGAAGGAGCACCTCTGGCTGGTTCATACCAACCCCAAGAGCCTTCCGCTGGGATCCAACCTGCGGGTGGCGCCGACCGGCCTCGATCAGACGATGATCATCGAAGCGGAGGCCCTTCCGACCAGCGACGCCATCGAACTGCTCCAGATCCTCTCCAAGGTCGATCTCTTCAAGGGCTTCACCGTGGATAAGGCCGCGGAGTTTCTCGGCATGGTCTCGAAGGTACGCTTCAAGGCCGGCGAGCAAATCATCTCCAAGGGATCCACCGGCGATCGCTTCTACGTGATCGCCTCCGGCAAGGCGACCATCCGGGACGGCCTCCATGAGGTGAAGCATTACGGTCCCTATGATTACTTCGGCGAGACGGCCATCATCCTGGATCAGCCCCGCAACGCCGACGTCTTCGCGACCACCGACATGACGGCCCTGGCCATCGACCGCCACGACTTCCTTTACTTCGTCCGGGGTTCCGGCATCGTGGAGATGCTCCGCCGGCTGGCGGCCGTTCGCCTGCTCGATTCCTGGGAACTTCTGGATTCCATCGATGCCTTCGGGTCGTTGACGGCCACCCAGAAGACCATGCTGCAGACGCTCATGGTCGCTCAGTCATTCGAATCGGGAGACGTTCTGGCCGCGGAGGGCGAGAACCTGCGCGCCTGTTTCCTGGTGATCGAAGGAGAAGTCGAGATCCTTCACGAAGGGAAGGCCGTGGCCCGCGTGGGCACCGGCAACTTCCTGGGAGAGGTCAGCTTGCTGTACGAGTCCGGCAAGCTCAACTACACTTGTCGAGCGAAGGGAAGCGTCAGGGCCTACCGTCTTCCTAAACGCGAGTTGGTCTGGTTCCTCAAGAAGAACCCGGGAGTCTACGTTCGCCTCGCGGCCCTGGCGTACGGCGCCTGAGCGCTCAAAGGCCCTCCTACCGGTATTCGCTCTCCCGCTCCGAGCGGTCGGGGGTGACCGGGGTCGCGAGCCTGGTTTACATGTCTAAACCTTCCCGCTAGACTCCTCCCGAGGAGGTGCCCATGACCGATGCTAGCCGGAAGGAAAGGGACTCGCTCGGGGAGTGCGAGGTCCCCATGTCGGCGTACTGGGGAATTCAGACCCAGCGCGCCCTTTCGAACTACCCCATCAGCGGCCTGACCCTGGCTTTCGAGATGGTGCAAGCTTGCGCCACGATCAAGTTGGCTGCAGCCAAGGTTCATGGCGAGCTGGGGATGCTTTCGCCCGAGATCGCCGCTGCCGTCATCCAGGCTTCTCGCGAGGTTCGCGAGGGCCGCTGGCAGGATCACTTCGTCGTGGACGCGTTTCAGGCGGGGGCGGGAACCTCCTTCCACATGAACGTGAACGAGGTGATAGCCAATCGCTCCAACGAGATCCTCGGCCATGAGCGAGGATCCTACTTCCCGGTCCATCCCAACGACCACGTCAACATGGGCCAGTCCACCAACGACGTCTTCCCCACCACCATGCGGCTCGCCATGATCGTCATGCTGACGGCGCTCGGAGCGGAGGCCGGATTGCTGGCGGAGAGTTTCCGGGGCAAGGCCGAGGAGTTCGACGGAATAGTGAAGTCGGGGCGCACGCACTTGCAGGACGCGGTGCCTCTGCGCCTGGGGCAGGAGTTCGGCGCGTACGCGCAGGCGATCGCCAAGGGATCCCGCCGGCTCGGCGCCATGCGCGAGCCGCTTTACGAACTGGGAATCGGCGGAAGCGCGGTGGGAACCGGACTCAATACGCATCCTCGGTACCGCTCGCGCATGGTGGCCGAACTCGCGACGCTGACGGGATTTCCGCTACGGGAAGGCGAGGATCTCTTCGAGCTCATGCAGAGCATGACCCCGTTTGCCGACGTTTCGGCAGCCCTGCGCAGCTTGGCGCTCGACGTGACCCGGATCGCGTCGGATCTGAGGCTGCTGAGTTCCGGTCCCCGGACGGGCCTGGCCGAGATCAGCTTGCCGGCGGTGCAACCGGGATCCTCCATCATGCCGGGCAAGGTCAATCCCTCGATTCCGGAGATGGTCAACCAGGTCTGCTGGCACGTCATGGGCGCCGATACGGCCGTCGCCTACGCCGTTCAGGCGGGACAGCTGGAACTCAACGTCATGATGCCGGTGATGGCCTACGAACTGGTCTTCGCGATGCGCATCATGACCAATGCCTTGAAGGTTTTCCGGGAGCTTTGCGTGGAGGGGATCGAGGCCAACGCGGAGACGTGCCGTCATTTCGCGGAGCGCAGCCTGGGGCTTGCCACCGTGCTCAATCCGGTCATCGGCTATGCCGAGGCGGCGGAAGTGGCCAAGGAGGCCTTCCGGAGCCAGCGGAGCGTCATCGAGGTCATCAGGGAGCGCGGAGAGCTCGATCCCGAGGCGGAAAAGGCGCTCTCGCTGCGGGCGATGACCGAGCCCCCGACGCTTTAGCCCTTCGTTACCAGAACTTCGCTTTACCCCATCGAACCGAGCCCTTGTGGGCGCGGCCCTCGTCGGCTCGAACTTCGCAGCGCAGGGCGTGTTCGACCCCGATGAGCCGGGGGGCGACGTGGAGATCCGGGATCTCGCATGCGGCCGCGAGTTCCTCTTGCTTGCGCCCGAAGATCCGCTGGCCATAGCATTCCGGACAAAGCGTGCGGCTCAAGGCGTTCTGGAAGAGCTTGGTGCATTGATTGCAATTCGAAAGGGCCATGGCTCTCCTCCTCAGGGTGGTACCCTGAGTTTCTTATCGACCTCTCGCCGTCCGGTCTTTAGGGCGGTACCATCGGGGAATGACGCAATCTTCCTTTCTCGATGCCATCGAGGCCTTCAACTGCCATGAGTTCTACCGCTGTCACGAGATGCTCGAGACTCTCTGGAAGTCGGCCCCTCCGCCCTCGCCGCGCTTGAGGTCAGCTTTCGGCGCTTGTATAATGCGGGGGGAGGGACCCCCATGCTGATTACTCGTCGTTTCAGATTCTCTGCGGCGCATCGTTATTACGATGAGTCGCTCTCCCCGGAGGAGAATCGCCGTCTCTTCGCGAAGTGCGCCGGCGCGCATGGCCATGGCCATAACTACGTCCTCGACGTCACCGTCAGCGGCCCGCTCGATCCGCGGACCGGCATGATCGTGAATCTCAAGGATCTCAAGGCCTCCGTCAACGATCTCGTCATCGAGCGCTACGACTTCAAGCACTTGAACTTCGATCTCGACGATTTCAAGGGAACCCAGCCGACCTGCGAGCAGATTGTCGTCACGATCTGGAAACTGCTCGACGGAAAGCTGCCGGGATGCGAGCTGGCGCGCCTGCGGCTCTACGAATCCGACGATCTCTTCGCCGAATACGAGGGCCGGTAGCATGGCGCGCGTTCGACTGGGCCGCGTCTACCACTTTTCGGCGGCTCACCGCCTCCATAGCCCGCACCTCTCCGACGCCGAGAACGTCGCGCTCTACCGGGACTGCAACAACCCGGGCGGCCACGGCCATAACTACATCCTGGAGTTGCTGGTGAAAGGAGAGATGGACCCGGCGCTCGGCATGGTGATGGATGTCGGCGAACTCGATCGGATCGTCAAGGAGCGGGTACTGGATCGTCTGGACCATCAGTTCATCGCGCATCTGGCGCCGGAGGCCCCTATCTCGACCTCCGAGTCCGTCACCTACGTCATCTGGTCGTGGCTGACGGACACGTTGCCGGCGGGGGTTCTTTTGCATCGCGTTCACCTCGAGGAGACGCGTTCGAACTTCGTCGACTATCACGGGGAAGATCACCCTGGAAAGGCTTCGGCATGAGGGTCGCCATCGTCACGGGGGCCGGCCGCGGGATTGGCTGCGCCATCGCTCGGGTTTTGGCCGCGAAGGGCTGGCGTCTGGTCCTCGCGGCTCGGAGCTCCGAGGAACTGGAGAGGCTTGCGAGCGAGTTGCCGGAGGCGATTGCCGTCCCCACGGATCTCACGCGCCCCGACGAGGTGCTGAGACTCGTTGCCGCAGCCAGGGACCGCTGGGGAAGGGTGGATGCCCTGATCAACAACGCGGGGCTGACGCGCGTCGCCCGCTTCGAGGAGACCTCGCCGGAGGACTTCGACCAGGTGATGGCGGTCAACGTGAAGGGCCCCTTTCTCTGCATGCAGGCGGTACTTCCACTGATGCGCGAGCAGGGTTCCGGGCAGATCCTCAACCTTCTCTCGGTGGCCGCCAAGCGGGTCTTTCCGGAGTGGAGCGTCTACTGCGCCTCCAAGTTCGCGCTGGACGGCATGAGCAAGGCCCTGGCCGAGGAACTCAAGGGAACGGGCATCCGGGTGAGTGCGATTTACCCGGGAGCTACCGATTCGCCCCTGTGGGACGACGTGGGCCCGGATATTCCCCGAGAGGGCATGATGCGCCCCGAGGCCGTCGCCGAGGCCGTGGCCTTCATGCTGGATCAGCCTGCCTCTTCGCGTATTTCCGAACTCGTGATCGAGCCTGCCGCCGGAGACGTCTAGCTGCCTAGATTCCGTTGACGCGCCTATCCTCCGAGGTAGGATGGCGGCAGAAGCGCCCGCGTCGCGGGCCAGCGAGAGGAGGAAGCGATGTCCGAGAAGAGTGAAGCGGCAGAAGCGGATCGGCGGCCATCGCATCCGGACCGCTTGCCGGTTTGCGCCCCCCCGCCCCACGTGCCGATGACCTCGGATATTCCCGCGGAATGGCGCGAGGGACGTTACGTCACCCTGACGGTGGGAGGCGACGTGGACATGAGCGAGACGCATCCCACCGACGCTAACCCCGAGGCCCGGGGTTAGCGCCAGCGGCTGTTGATTAGCGCCGGCGGCTGTTGATTAGGACCGCGAGAGAACGCCGTAACGAGCTTTGCTCTAGGGATCTGACCGCGGGGCCGGGAGCCAGGCCTTGGGGGGCGCTGGTTGCTCGCTTCCCTCGCCGGATCGCAGCAAGGCATGGCGGGTCAGCAGGGGGCCGACCGTCTCGAAGATGACGATGGCTCCCAGGGTGATGGGGAGAAGGGGACCTGCCACGTCGGGAAACTTGGCCTCCACCATGGCGGCGAGTCCGATGGCCATGCTGGCCTGGGGAACCAGTCCGAAGCCCATGTAGCGGACGCTGGCGGGACCGCAGCCTGAAACCCAGGCTCCGAGGCTTCCGCCGGCTATCTTACCTATCAAGCGTCCACCCACGTAGGCCAGCCCGAGCCATCCGAGCGATCCCAGATCGGCGAGGTGCAGGGTCGCGCCCGATAGGGTGAAGAACATCACCAGGAGCGGTCCTTCCATCGCTCGCCCCTGCTCGAAGACCTGATTCTTGAAGGGATGGGCGTTCGCCACGAACGCCCCGAACGTCAGCATGGTCAGCAGCACCGAGAGGTGGGTGGCCTCCGAGATGCCGGCGCCCAGCATGATGAGCCCCAACGTGGGAATCTTCAAGCTATCCCTGCCGACCCGGCTGCGAGACCATGCGCGCAGCCCGAAGCCCAATGCCAGTCCCAGCACGAGGGAGCCGCCGATTTCCAGGACGGGGCCCTGGATCAGCATCATGGGATCGGCTCCGCCGCTGCGCATCAGGGCGACGAGGGTCATGAGGAGACTGAAGAGCGCGATTTCGACCAGGCCGTTCAGCGCGACCACCGCGAGCAGGGACTTGACCAGCTCTCCCTTGCCGCGCATGTCCCTGATGACCGAGACGGTCGCCGCCGGATCGGTGGTTCCCGCGATGGCGCCCAAGAGGAGCGCCACCTCGATGGGGGCTCCGCAGAGGCGCGCGAGAGCCGTCACAACGGCCAACGTGGCGAGGGACTGAATGACCGTCAGGGTGAGGAAGCGTTTCCCAAGTTTTTTCAGGTCGCCCAGGCGGAACTCCTCGCCGAGCATGAAGAAGATCGACGCGAGGCAGAAGGCGCCGAGCGGCTTCAGGGCAGCGACGGCATCGGCGCCGACGACATGAAGCATGGAGGGGCCGATCACGACTCCAGCCAGCAGGTAGCCGGTGACTGCGGGTAGGCCGATTCGCTTGAGAAGCCGAGAGGCGACGAAGCCTACCAGGACGAGCAGCCCGAGGGAAAGCAGGGTCATTCGCGCCCTCCCGCCGCGCCGTGATCCTTGTCCCCCTGATAGCAGCGGTACGTTCCGACCTTCCAGCTGCAGAGCATGCCGCTGTAGGGTGCCGAGAAACCTCCCAGCACCTGGTCGGCGGCTGCGATGACCGCCGTGACGAAGGGCTCCGGAACGACGGTGAGAATCGTCTTGCCGGACTCATGGTCCGTGCCTTCCATGCCCCAGTGTCGTCCCAGGGCGGGGTGCATCCCGAGCCAGCCGAGAAGTTGCATGCCTTGGCTATCGAAAACGGTGGCGCCGGGGGAGCCGGCGTCCTTCATGGCTTCCAGGAGGTCGGGCAGACGGTCGGCCGATGGGAGCGTGATGAGGATGGCTTCCAAGGAGGTCTCCTTTCCAAGCGGAGGCAAGCGCCTCAAGAGACCTTCCAGTGTAGGCACGCGGAGTTACCCCGTCTTGACGGGGGGGAAAAGCGGGGATGAACGAAGGACAGCTTGCTTTTATCGGCGGGGGAAGAAGCGTTTCGATTCGGCCCGGAGGTAGCATGCCAGGCGATCGCCCAGCGCGGCGATGGTGATCTGGGGGTTGACCCCCAGGGACGTCGGGAAGAGGCTTCCATCGCAGACGAAGAGGTTTTCGAGCCCGTGAAGGCGTCCCCAGGAGTCGGTCGCCGACTTTCCCGGGTCCGCGCCCATGGCCGCGGTGCCCATCTGATGCGCGGAGAAAACGGCCATGCGATTCGGCTCGATGCGCAGGCGATCGATCTTCGGGAGGTCGGCCTCGCCGCGAATGACTAGGCCCTCGCTGTGAGGCACGATCACCTCGCGCGCGCCGGCCGCGAGGTAGATGCGGGCCAGCGCCCGCAGGCCCTTGCGGAACTTCTCCTGGTCCCGGGGATTGACCCAGTAGTCGATCTCGGGAAGGCCCCGGGAGTCGGCCCGGACCTCGCCTCGGCCGTCGTCGTGCAGCAGGACGATGGCCGCCGCCATGCGGTCGTAGAGTCCCATGGCCTCGATGGCTGCCGGTCCCCAGCGGAAGAGGTTGGAGCCCATCATGCCGGGGTAGGCGAAGATGGACTCGATCAAGATGCCTTCGGTTTCCAGGTCCGAGACGTAGGTGGTGAAGTGGATGCCCTGGTAGCTGTTCACCGCGTGGTCGAAGACGCCCACGGCCGCAGTGGTGGGGTGCAAGGTGAGGTTGCGACCGACGTGGGTGTTTCCGAGGCCGTTACGCTGCAGCAGAACCGGAGTGCTGACGGCTCCGCCCGAGACGCTGAAGACCTTGGCGCGAACGCGGAAGTGATGCTTGGTTCCGGTGGCCGGGTTGGAGAGGATGCCGCGCACGGCGGCGATGCGATCGCCCTCGCGATCGAACTCGGTTGCCTCGGCGTGGGGAAGGAGCTTCGCGCCGAAGTGGAGGGCGCGCGGGACGTAGGTGACCAGCATGCTTTGCTTGCGGTCGTAGGCGCAGCCCAGCATGCAGAACCCGGAGTTCAGGCACTGGGTACGGTTATGCTCGAAGATGCCGGCCTTCATCCCGAGCTTGGCGGCGCCCTCGAGAAGCAGGCGCCCATTTTTGGGGACGGCCGCCGGTGGGATGGGCTGGACGTTGAGGATGCGCCGGACCTTCGAGAGGCTTTGCCTCAAGTCCGCTAGGCGGATTCGGTCGATCCCGTGGTTCGAGGCCCAGTCTTCGAGGACGGATTCGGGCGGGTCGAAGCAGATGGCCCAGTTGACCGTCGTGCTTCCGCCCACGGTGCTGCCGTGAAGGACGGTGATGGCCCCGTCTTGGGTGGTTCGTGCCCCGCCTTCCTCGAAGAGCAGGGGCATCATGTCTCTTTCTTGCTGGTTGAAGGCCTTGCGGGTGTGGTAGCCGCCCTTCTCGAGGATGACGACGGAGAGTCCCGCCTCGGCGAGTTCGCTGGCGAGGACGGCTCCGCCCGCGCCGGACCCTATCACGCAGACATCGGCCTCGAGATCTAGATCGCGGTTGTAGGCTGAATCGACCGTCGGCATCCAGTCGGTGATCGCATGGGGGATCGGGGTCATCGGGGCATGCTCTCGAAGACGTGGGGGTTGGGATTGGCCGCGAGATTTCCCTGGTTGTCCATGCCGAGCCCGAAGTCGTAGCGGCCGATCCAGGGACCGGGATAGCCGATTTGCGGCCAGGAGGCGGGGTCCATGTAGAAGAGCATGGCGCTAATCTTGTTGAGAGCTACGAAGCCCTGCCTTTGCAGGCTGAGCGAGCTCTGCTGCCAAGACGAAAGGTAGGCGTCCTGGGCGGCGGCATCCATCGCCGAGAAGGGCTGGAAGCGGAGGTTGAGCCAGGTGAGGTCTTCCAGGGAGTTGAGAAGCTGCTGGAGGTCGTGCTGGAGGCGAGGGTTGGCGGCGGCGAAGAGGCGATCGGCGGCGCTGGCGACCCCGACCTCGGCGGCTCCGACGCGCGAGGGAAGGGTGGGGAGGAGGCGCTTGGAGGCGGCGTCGAGGGCGGTCCATTCCTTGGGGGAAAGGAATTGGAGCGCGCGGTCGGGGTAACGGATCCGTTCACAACCGCCAAGCGCAAAGGAACCCGCAAGCCAGCCGGTGGAAAGGCCCAGGGCATTGCGGAGAAAGCGACGGCGGCTGATCCGGGGGATGTCGCTCATGACTGGGGTGCGGCCTCGGCTGCGGCTTCTCGGGCGAGTCGCTCGGAACGCTTGGTGCGGATCATCGCGACCAAGGTGAAGAGGATCAGGGCCCAGCCGATGAGCGAGCTGACCAGAGCGACGATGGGAAGCCAGGAGGGGATCATCGGAAACTCCTTCAATCAAACGCGCCCCGTCTGCGAGGGGCCTGTCCATTATAGGCGTTCGGAGGGTTCCCGAAAAGAAAGAGGGAGGCGACAGCCTCCCTCTCGACGATGGGATCGCTCAGGCGCGAGCGGGAATCCGCTGGAGCTTCTCGATGATCGCGTCGGCGAACTCGATGGTCGTGAGGCCCTTATCGACGTGGTTCGCGATCAGGTCGGGGGTGACCTTCTTCTCGCGGAGGCATTCGATGATGGCTTGTTCCATGCGCCGGGCGGCATCGGTCTCGCCGAGGTCCTTGAGCATCATGCTGGCCGAGAGCAACTGGGCGAGGGGGTTGGCGAGATTGGTGCCTGCGTACTTCGGGGCCGAGCCATGGGTGGGCTCGTAGACGGTGGCGGCGCTGCCGATGTTGGCACCCGGAGCCACTCCCAGACCGCCGATGAGGCCCGCGCCGATGTCCGAGAGGATGTCGCCGTAGAGGTTCTCGGTCACGATGACGTCGAAGGTCTCCGGACGGATCACCAACTGCATGCAGGTGTTGTCGACGATCAGGTCCTCCAGTTCGATCTGGGGGAAGTCCTGGGCAACCCGACGACCCACCTCGAGGAAGAGGCCGTCGGTGAACTTCATGATGTTGGCTTTGTGGACGATCGTCACCTTCTTGCGGTTGTTCGCCACGGCATACTCGAAGGCGGCGCGCACGATGCGCTCGGAACCCGACTCGGAGATGGGCTTGAGGGTAATGGCCGAGCCTGCCTTGATCTTCTTGTTGTAGAGGCGTTCGACGAGTTCGCGAACTACCTGGACGCCTTCCGATTCCTTCTCGAACTCGAGGCCGGCGTAGGTATCCTCGGTATTCTCGCGGAAGATCACGAAGTCGACCTTGTCGAAGCGCGATGGGATACCCGGATAGAGCTTGCAGGGGCGAACGCAGGCGAAGAGATCGAGTTCCTGGCGCATCGCGACGTTGACCGAGCGGAAGCCGGTTCCGATGGGCGTGGTCAAGGGGCCCTTCAGGGCGATCTTGTTCCGCTTGATCGAGTCGATCACCGCCTGGGGCAGCGGGGTCGTATCACCGGTCCGAGCCATGTAATCGACACCAGCGTCGTAACGCTCCCATTCGAAAACGACGCCCGTCGCTTCGAGAACGCGGACGGTCGCTTCGGTAATCTCGGGACCAATGCCGTCTCCGGGAATCAGGGTCACGCGGTAGGCCATGAAGTTAGTTCCTCCATCATACTTGGCCGGGCCAAAGCCCGGTTGCTTCTCATTCTAAAATGATGCCACGCCCGAATTGGCTTGTCTAGGATATTATAACGATCGCATCCCCTCGTTAGGTCCTCGAAGGAGGCGGCATGGCGGTTCACGCGCACTCCTGGAACGGCCTCGATGCTTGGTTTCTTGCCGATGATCGCCTGGAGGCCATCGTCCTGCCGACCCACGGCGGCAAGATCATTAGCCTGATCGACGTCGCGACGGGCCGGGACTGGCTCTGGAAAAACCCCCACCTGCCCCTCAAGCTTCCCTCCCTCGATCGCGGCGACCAAGCCACCGCCTTCGTGAGGGAATACGACACCGGGGGATTCGACGAGTGCTTCCCGGCCGTGAGCGAAGGGCCTTATCCCTCGGCCCCATGGCATGATCGGCGCATCCCCGATCATGGCGTTCTCTGGGCCGCCGATTGGCATGCCGAAAAGGAGGCGGATACGCTCGTCATGGTCGCCCGGATGCGGCAATTTCCGATGCGCTTCGAGCGCCGCATCTCGCTGAGGGATGGCCGACTGCGGATCGATTACCAGGCCTCCAATCCGACCGACCATCCCTTTCCTTTCATCTGGAGCGCGCATCCGTTGCTGGCCCTGGAAGAGGGGATGCGGATCGATCTGCCGGTGGGTCATGGCATGGAGGTCTACGGGTCGGATAGGTTGGGCGATCGCCATACCCCCGTCATCTGGCCCCATGCCTCCGGCCTCGACCTCTCGCGAGTCGCGAACCGTGGGTATTCGGCCAAACTCGCGGGTTCCGCCCCCTCCCGCGGCTGGGTTGCCCTTGCACTCCGAGATCGTAGCCTTCGGATCGCATACGATCCCCATGACGTCACGGACCTGGGCCTCTGGCTCAACATGGGAGGCTGGTCTCCCCATTCCGACTTTGCGCCATACTTCAACCTGGGCCTCGAACCATGCATCGGCTGGGGTGACGACCTGGCTTACGCCGTATCCCATGGGCTGAGCCATGGCACCTTGCCCCCTCGCGGGGAGCGCCGTTGGTGGTTGGAACTCAACTTCGAGACCGGGGGCTGAGCGGCCATCACCTTGCGTTTCACGCCCGAAGCGTCAATGATGAGAGGAGCGATTGAGCTGGCCGTCCCCGGAGATGGAGGTAATCCGCCATGATCAAGATTCTCTTCGTTTGTCTCGGAAACATCTGTCGTTCCCCCCTGGGCGAGGGGATGTTTCGCCACCTGGTGGCCGAGAGCGGTCTCGAAGATTGCTTCGCTATCGATTCGGCCGGAACCGGCAACTGGCATGTCGGCGCGTCCCCGCACGCGGACTCCCAGCGCGTGGCCTTGCAGCGCGGGGTGAACATCGCCGAGCAGCGGGCCCGGCAGATCACGCCGCTCGACCTCAGCGAGTTCGATTACCTGATCGCGATGGATTCCTCCAACAAGGAAGGGATCCTGGCCCTGGATCCGAGCGGGCGCTTTTCGCAAAAGGTCAAGCTCATGCTCGAGTATCATCCGACATGCGGGTTAACGGACGTTCCGGACCCCTACTTCGGGGGTCCGGAAGGTTTCAATCCGGTGCTGGACATGATCGAGGAGGCGTCGCGCAATCTCCTCGCCGAGATTCTTAGCGAGCGGAACCTGCGAGCGCGGGGGCGCTGAGATCCAGCATCCGCTGGAGAGGCGCGAGGGCTCGTAGGCGAAGGCCTTCGGGCATCGTGACCTCGGGGGTCATGTCTCGCATGCAGAGGTAAAGCTTCTCCAGCGTGTTGAGGCGCATGAAGGGGCACTCGTTGCAGGCGCAGGTCTCGTCCTTGGGCGGAGCGGCGATGAGCACGGCTTGCGGGCAGTCTTTTCTCATCTGGTGCATGATGCCGGGCTCGGTGGCCACGATGAACGATCCGCGCGGGTGCTTGCGAACGTGATCCCGCAGGGCCTGAGTCGAGCCGATCACGTCCGCCAGTGCAAGCACCGATTCCTCGCATTCGGGGTGGGCGATCACGGTGGCGTCGGGATGCTGGACCTTGAGCGCGGTGATGCGCCGGGCCGAGAAGGTTTCGTGAACGATGCACGAACCCTGCCAGAGCACCATGTCGCGGCCGGTCTGCTTGATGAGGTAACGGCCGAGATTTTGATCGGGGGCGAAGATGATGCCGCGATCCAGCGGGATGCTGTTGATCATGCGAACGGCGTTACTGGAGGTGCAGATGAGGTCGCTCATGGCCTTGACCTCGGCGGAGCAGTTGATGTAGCTCACCACCGCATGGTCGGGGTACTGTTCCTTGAGCGCGGCCAGGCCCTCGGGAGGGCAGCTATCGGCCAGCGAGCATCCCGCAGCGAGATCCGGCAGCAAGACGGTCTTGCCCGGGTTGATGATCTTGGCGCCCTCCGCCATGAAGTGGACACCGGCGAAGACGATGACGTCAGCCTCGGTCTTGGCGGCAGCCTGGGCAAGCGCCAGCGAATCTCCGATGAAATCCGCCACGTCCTGGATATCGGGATCCTGGTAATAATGGGCCAGGATGACGGCATTGCGCTCTTGCTTGAGTTCCGCAATCGCCTCGAAGAGATCGAGGTTCGGATCGATGGATTTTTGCATCACGGCTCTCTAAAAACCTTTCGCGGGGTGCCTCCCCGCACCATTAATGACCCAGTTTACCGTGGTTTCAGGGTTTTGGGAATGAGCTTGCTCACGCCGGCATGCGGGTCAGAACGGGCGGTTAAGTTTGGACAAGCGATCGAACATCTTCTGCAGCCTGGTGAGCTGGTTTCCGACCTTGGAGAGCTCGACGTGATCGGTGGGTTTCTCCAGCAACTTGGCAAGCATGCGGCTGGCTTCCGCCATCTTTCGCCGCAGGGAGAGGGCTTCCTCGATATCGTCGAGTTCGGTTTTGTTCTGCTTTTCCGGAATCTTTCCCAGCAGGTCTTCGAGTGACGGGTGCCTGAACATGCCCTTCTCGAACTTGAGAAAGTCGTCATGCTTGGTGTTGCCGGGATCGTTCTTGGGATCGTTCTTGGGATCGGTCATGGGGGGGCCTCGTCAAAGTCGGAAACGCATGTCTTTCGGAGGGACGTTCGCCAGCGGGGAAAGGGTCCGCCGCCCGCCCCACCATGATACCAATACCCATGGTATCCTGCTAATCGCCCGCGTGGAGGGGATTGGATGCAGCCTGTTAAACTCATGATCGAGGTCCAGAGCGACTTGGAAGGAATCCGGCGCTTTCTCCTGGGCATGGCCCCGAAACTAGAGAGCCGACAGCCGGGCATCACCGCCCAGCTTCAACAGGCCGATCTCAATCACCCCATGGTCATGCCCACCCGAGGCGGCGACGCCATCACCGTGCTCTTGGAGCCCCGTGGCGAACGGACGGCCATCAAGGTGAGCATTCAGCCCGCCTTGCGTTCACGTTCCAGGTGGGCCGCCGGTTTTTGGCGATGGCGTAACAGATGGGTCGGCCGAATCGTCCTCAAGCGCTTGCGACCTGCCATCGAGCGGGCCGCGAAGCACCAATAGGAGTACCCCATGGATCTCATTCTTCTGCTGGTCGACTTCATTCTCCACTTCGACGAGCACCTGCGACAGATCATCCTCAATTACGGGACCCTCACCTACCTCTTCCTCTTCCTCATCATTTTCTGCGAGACCGGTCTGGTCGTGACGCCGTTCCTGCCGGGAGATTCCCTGCTCTTCGCCGCAGGAGCCTTTGCAGCGGCGGGGTCCCTCGAGGTAGGCCTACTCTTCGCGCTGCTCTTCGCCGCTGCGGTGCTCGGGGACTCATGCAACTATGGGATTGGCCGCACCCTAGGGCAGAGAGTGACGGACTCGAACGTGATCAAGTCCGAGCATATCGAAAAGACGCATCGGTACTTCGAGAAGTACGGCGGCAAGACCCTCATCATCGCGCGCTTCGCGCCCTTTCTTCGGACCTTCGCGCCCTTCGTCGCGGGCGTGGGACGAATGACCTACCGTCGCTTTCTGAGCTTTAGCCTGGCGGGGGGCTTCCTTTGGATCGGGCTCTTCACCTTCGGGGGCTACTTCTTCGGAAATCTTCCGGTGATCAAGGAAAACTTCAAGCTGATTATCCTCGGGGTGATCGTCGTTTCGTTGCTGCCGAGCGTGATCGAGCTGCTCCGCCATCGCCTGAAGCCCGTGAAAACGCCTTGATCGAACGGCTCGCTTGCCGCTAGAATGAGGCAGGCGTTCGGAACAGCCCTGGAGGACACTCGGGGGCGTGAAAGGAAAGTCGTGCATCAGCTGGGACTCTCGGCTGCCGATGTCGTGGCCCTCGTTCACCGGGAAACGGATACCTGGACCGATAAGCTGGAGACGTTCGTCAATGCCAACCGGCACGCCGGCTTGGATTCCGAACGGGCCCAGCAGTTGGCCATGATCCAGTATCTTCACGAGTTCTCTGCGGCCCTGCTCGAAGCGAACAACCGGAAAATCGCGGCCGACCTCATTCGCCTCGGGGTGCTACACGGCACCATCAGCCGTGGCGGCGAAGCGACCTTTTAAGAAAGGGCCCCCCTCCGTATGCACAAGCTTATCGGGATCGTCGGCATCTTGGCGATTCTTGGGATTGCGTTCGCCCTGTCCACCAACCGACGTGCGATCAAGCCCCGGATCATCCTCTGGGGCCTCGGCATGCAGCTGGCTCTCGCGATCTTCATCCTCAAGATTCCCCTCGGTCACAAGATCTTCGATCTCTTGGGCGCGGGCGTGACCAAGATTCTCGACTTCACCAAGGTCGGGAGTTCCTTCGTCTTCGGAGACCTGGTCACCAAGCTCGATTCCTTCGGGTTCATCTTCGCCTTCCAGGTACTCCCCGCCATCGTCTTCGTCGGAAGCCTGATGGGCATCGCCTACTACCTCGGCATCATGCAGTTCATCGTCAACATCGTCGCCAAGGTCATGGTCAAGACGATGGGCACCTCCGGTGCGGAGAGCCTCTCGGCGGTCGGAACCGTTTTCGTCGGCCAGAGCGAGGCGCCGCTTCTCATCAAGCCCTACATTCCCGACATGACCCGTTCGGAGTTGATGGCCATCATGACCGGCGGCATGGCCACCATCGCCGGCTCGATGATGGCGGCCTACATCGGCATGCTGGGTTCCGAATGGGCCCCTCATCTCCTGGCCGCCTCCATCATGGGCGCCCCCGCGGGACTGGTCATGGCCAAGATCATGGTCCCCGAGACCGAGGAACCCAAGACCGCAGGCGGCGTCACGCTCTCGACGGAGCGCACGGAATCCTCCATCATCGAGGCGGCCGCCAAGGGCGCCGGTGACGGCATGCACCTGGCCTTCATCGTCGGCGCCATGCTTCTTGCCTTCATCTCCTTGATCGCGCTCATCAATGCGGGCTTCGGCATCTTCCACACCTCGTTGGAGCAACTGCTGGGCTATCTCTTCGCGCCGCTGGCCTTCCTGATGGGTGTGCCCTGGAGCGACGCCAACACGGTGGGAAGCCTGCTGGGCCAGAAGATCGTTCTCAACGAGTTCGTGGCCTATTCCAGCCTTTCGAATATCCTGGAAGGAAAGGTGGCCGGCGTGGTCCTTTCGGCTCAGGCTGCGACGATCGCGACCTACGCCCTCTGCGGCTTCGCCAATTTCAGCTCTATCGCCATCAATATCGGCTGCATCGGCGGTATCGCGCCCAGTCGTCGCGGTGAACTGGCCCAGCTCGGCATGCGTGCGATGATTGCCGGTGCCCTCGCCTCCTGCATGACCGCGACCATCGCGGGCCTGCTGCGATAGGAGGCCCCGATGCAGAACCTCATCGGCCTTCTCGGCCTTCTGGCCATTCTGGGCATCGGCTTCGCATTATCGACCGATCGCAAGGCGATTCGCTGGCGGATCATCCTCTGGGGCCTCGGCATCCAGTTTTCCCTGGCGGTCTTCATTCTCAAGACCACCCCCGGCAAGATGCTCTTCCAGTGGCTGGGGACCGGAGTGACCCGACTTCTCGACTTTTCCAAGGTGGGAAGCCAGTTCGTCTTCGGGGATCTGGTCGCCAAGCCCGCTTCATTCGGCTTCATCTTCGCCTTCCAGGTCCTGCCGACCATCGTCTTCATGGCCAGCATCATCTCGGTCCTCTACTACCTGGGCATCGTCCAGAAGGTCGTGAGCTTTCTGGCATGGCTGATGACCAAGACCATGGGGACCTCGGGTGCCGAGAGCCTCTCTTCCGCGGCTTGCGTCTTTGTCGGCCAGGTGGAAGGCCCGCTCTTGGTTCGTCCTTACATCCCGGACATGACCCGTTCGGAACTGATGGCCCTGATGACGGGCGGCATGGCGACGATCGCCGGCGGCGTCATGGCGGCTTACCTCGGCATGCTGGGACCCGAATGGGCACCTCAGCTACTCGCAGCGTCCCTGATGGGCGCTCCCGGGGGCCTCGTCATGGCGAAGCTGCTCGTCCCCGAGACCGAGGAACCCAAGACCTTGGGGGGCGTTCAGATGCACATCGAGAAGACCGAGTCTTCAGTGATCGAGGCGGCGGCCAAGGGTGCCGGCGACGGCATGCATCTCGCCTTCAACGTCGGCGCGATGCTTTTGGCTTTCATCTCGCTGGTGGCGCTGATCAACGCGGGCTTGGGCCTTGTGAACACCTCGATGGAGCAGATCCTCGGCTACGTCTTCTTTCCGCTCGCGTTCCTCATCGGCGTTCCTTTCTCCGAGGCGATGACGGTCGGGAACCTGATCGGCCAGAAGATCGTGCTCAACGAGTTCGTGGCCTTCTCGCAGCTTTCCGGGATGATTCAGGCCAATCAGCTCAGCGAGCGCGCGGTGTTGATTACCACGTTCGCGCTCTGCGGCTTCGCCAACTTCAGCTCGATTGCTCAGAACGTGGGCGGTATCGGCGCCATGGCTCCTAGCCGGCGCGGCGATCTCGCGAAGCTCGGGTTGCGCGCCATGCTCGGTGGGGCGCTGGCCTCGTGTCTCAGCGCGTCGCTCGCAGGTTTGTTGCTCTGATCGACGGCTTGTCCTGAGCAACGAAATTGTCGCGTAGTCACTCACGTGCATTCCCCGGAGCCGTTGGCCCGGGGTTTCTTTTAGCCGATGGTCCCAACCGGCCGCTCGGTATGGCATAATTGGGGGATTCAAACTCAACGAGGAGGCTGCTTTCGATGGATCCCAAACTGGACCGCAAGGCGATTGTCGAGTTCATTCGCCGCATGCCCAAGGCCGAGCTTCACCTTCACATGGAAGGCGCGGTGCAGCCACGCACCTGGCTCAAGTTGGCCGATAGAAACGGGATCCGCCTACCGGCTGATACTCCCGAGGAGCTCAACGAGGTTTTCCGGTTCCGGGACTTCGACCACTTCATCGAGCTCTACACGCTCTGCTGCACCTGCCTGGTCAACGTCGACGATTTCCGGCTGGCGACCTATGAGCTTCTGGAGGACCTGGCGGCTCAGAATGTCCGTTACGCGGAGATCTTCTTGTCGCCCACCCTGCACCTCGCCCGCGGCGTGAAGTGGGAGACCATCATGGCGGGAGTGTCCGCCGCCCGCCGCGAAGGCGAGCGGGACTTCGGGATCCAGACGGCTTTCATTCCGGACATTTCCCGGGAACTCGGCCCCGAAATGGGGCTGACGGTTGCCCGTCACGTCGCGAAGAGTGCCGAGTACGGCGTCATCGGACTCGGGATCGGCGGTCCGGAAGTCGGATTCCCGCCGGACGATTACTGGGAAGCCTTCGACCTGATCGGGGAGGCCGGGATGCACCGCGTGGCGCATGCGGGGGAGACCCTGGGGCCCGATAGCATCTGGGGGGCCCTGAAGGCCTTGAATGCGACGCGCATCGGGCATGGGGTTCGCTGTCTGGAAGACGAGGCACTGGTTGCTCATCTGCGCGAAAACCAGATCGCCCTGGAGGTCTGCCCCACCAGTAACGTCTGCACCGGCGTTTCGAAGGACTGGCCGTCGCATCCTTTGAAGCAGCTGCTGGAAGCGGGGCTTCTCGTCACGTTGAATTCGGATGATCCGGGGATGTTCACGACCACCCTGACGAACGAGTTCCTGCGCGCCCAGGAGACCTTCGATCTATCGCTGGATGAGATCACGGATCTGGCCCTGAACGCGCTGCGGGCGTCCTTTCTGAGCACAGCCGGCAAGCGCGAGTGGATCGCCAAGTTCGAAGCCGAGTTCGAGAAATTACGCGGAGAGCTGGTCCCGGTTTAACCCGGTGGCATTCCCATCTTGAGACGGATCGCCCGGAACTCGTCCGTCCGGGTTCCATGTCTGTCTCGCAGCAACAGCGGAGGCTCCTCGCGAGGGGCCTCCGCTGCCGTGTCGGCGTGGGTCATGGCGGCCAGCACCATCAGGGGGTCCTTGCCCTCGCGGGGAATCACGTCGCGGATGCTCATCAGGGCGAGACCGGCGTCGTGGGCGCCCTGAACGACCCGATCACGCTGTCGCGCGTCCATGACCAGGGCGAAGATTCCGTGGGGCGCCAGGGCTCGAGCGGCGGCCAAACAGTAATCTTCCACGCCGCCGCGCTGTTCGAAGCGGCATGGAGCCTTCTGAGGACCGGCACTGAGGGTTCCCGCCCGGGGATCCCAGTAGGGCGGACTACCGGTGACGAGATCGAAAGCTCCGCCCGGAAGGCCATGACGCAGATCCCCGTCGCGTACCTCGAAGCGATCCGCCACGCCGTTGTAGCGAATGGACCTTCGGGCGAGCTTCGCGCTCAGATCCTGGGCTTCGAGGCCCGTCATGCGGGCATACGGAAAGCTCCAAGCCACGAAGAGTCCGACCGAGCCGATGCCGCAACCCAGGTCGAGGACGCTGAGAGGAGGGCGGCTTTCGCAGGCCATGACGGCGTACCAGGCGGCCAGAAGGTCATCCGTCGAGTAGCGGTGCCCGTCGCGAAGCTGAAAGATCCGCCAGTGGCCGGCGAAGGCGTCGAGGGATTCCTCGGGGCCCACGGCCAGGGAGGGGTCGCCTTGAGTGCCGGGCGGCATGGGACCGGGGGGGGACCAGTTTCGGCGGGCCCGTTCTTGGCGTAGGCGTTGACGTTCGGTGAGCGACATGGCCCGATTGTACCACCCAGGGGGGGCATCTCGGAGGTGGCTCTCTTGCCGACGCCGGATGCGAGGGACCGTCGCTTTCCGGAGATCCGCGGGCTCAAGGAGCGGCTTCTGGCCTAGGAGCGGTGCCCATGAGAGAATGGGGGCATGACCAAACGCCCTTCTCAGGCCCTTCCCATCATCTGGGGAAGCATCTTACTCGCCAGCTGTCTTGCGCTGGTCACGCTGTGGAACATCGTGATCGTGACGGACTACTTCCGTTTCAAGCAGTTGTCCGGGCAGCCCTCCTTCGGCGCTGCCCGCTGGTGGATTCTGGCGATAGGATGCGTCCTTTTCGTCGCCATCATGGCGGGCCTGGTCGTCTTCGTGGTGATGCTGGTCCGGCAGATCAGGACCAATCAGGCGCAGCAGAACTTCATCGATGCGGTCACCCATGAGCTGAAGACGCCGCTGACGTCCCTGAAACTTCACCTGCAGACGCTTCAGATGGGACGCGTCCCGCTGGCGAAGCACGGAGCGTTTCACGACACGATGCTCCAGGACGTGGCTCGCCTGGATATGCTGGTGGATCATGTCCTGGATGCGGCGCGATCGGAAGGTCGGCGCCGGGATGTTCTTCTCGTTCCGGTGTCGGTTCTTGCGAGCATGAAGGAGGCGATCGCCGTCGTTGCCGGACGCTACGGCTTCGATCCCGCCGACGTCAATGTCGAGGGGCCTGCCTGCGTGGTCATCGCCGAGCCGCATGCCCTGAACCTGGTCCTCGTCAATCTTCTCGACAACGCGGCGAAGTACGCCGGCCCCTCCCCGAGGATCTGGGTCGAGATCGTTCCCGTGGCCAAAATGGTCGAGATCCGGATCCACGATAACGGAATCGGAATAGCGAGCGGTCAGCTTCGGCGCATCTTTCAGCGCTTTTACCGCGTGGGGAACGAGATCACCCGTTTGCGTCAGGGGACGGGGCTCGGGCTCTATATCGTCAGGGAGACCCTTTCCCGGATGCGAGGAAAGGTCGAGGCGCGGAGCGAAGGCGAGAGTAGAGGCAGCACCTTCATCGTGCGTTTACCAGGAGGCTAGCGTGGCCATCATCCTTATTGTCGAAGACGAAGCCAATATCGCCGCGGGTCTTCAGTTCAACCTGGAGCTCGAAGGGCATCAGGTCGAGATCGCCACGGACGGCCTCGTTGCCAAGCGCCTGCTCATCGAGGAGGCGCGATCCTACGATCTGGTCATCCTCGATCTCATGCTTCCTCATGTGAGCGGCTTCGAGCTCTGTCGCGCCATCCGACGTAAGTCGAACACCATGCCGATCCTGATGCTCACCGCGAAGCGCGAGGATCCCGACAAGGTCTACGGACTGAGGGTGGGGGCGGACGACTACGTCACCAAGCCTTTCAATCTCGAAGAGCTCTTGGCCCGCATCGATGCGATTCTTCGCCGCAAGGGCTGGAGCACTCCCGCGCCGGCCCAGCACGACGTCATGAGCTTCGGGGAGGTCTTCATCGACTTCGACACCTTTCAAGCGACCGTCGGGGGAGCGGAGGTCAAGCTGACTCCTATCGAATTCGGTCTCTTGCGGGCCTTTCGAGACAACGAGGGATTGGTCATGAGCCGCGATCAGCTGCTCGAAGCGGTCTGGGGCTGGCAAAACCCAGCCTCCACGCGGACGGTCGATAATTTCATCTTGCGCTTGCGCCGAACCCTGGAGCCCGTTCCTTCCGCCCCAAAGCATATCCTCTCGATCCGCGGGGCCGGCTACAAGTTCGTTCGCTGACCCTACTCGACCCCTTGTTTCTGTTCCCGACGCCTCTATCGCCCGCGACACCGTCTTGAAAGATCGTTGCGATCTGTTAAGATGCTCCTGCTTGATTGGTCGATGAGGGAGGGGATGCGCGTCGATGCTGACAGGATTCATCGCGAGCTTGGCCATTGGCGGCCTCGGGGGGTACCTCCTCGGGCGTCGCCGAGGGCGCGATGCGCTCCCTAATCAAGCGAAATTGCCCCCCCCGCGTCTGGTCGAGGGGAGCGCCGCGCCGACCGTCGAGGAAGAGATTTCCTGCGCCATGCGACAAGGGCCTCCGCTGACGATCATCTACCTGGCATGGGTGCGGAATGAGGCCGATGATGCGACGTTCCGGCTGATCGAATCGCTCTTGGCGCGACTGGTCAGGCCCTACGACACGATCGTGCCGCTTGGCGAGGGCGGTTTCGCGCTGGTTCTTCCTCAAGTGGGGGAAGCGGCAGCCGACTCGGTCGCTTCGCGCTTGATTCAGGATCTGGCGCTGCTGACCTCGGTCCAGTTGAGATCGAGTGAAACCTTGCTGCCTCGGATATCATTGCACGCTCCGGTTAACGTGAAGCGCCTGTTGGATGCTGCCCGCGAGGCCGCCGAGCTGGGACCGCCTTGGCGCGGGGATCGCGGCTTGTCGCTGAAACTAGGGATGGCCGTCATGGAACGTCCGCAATTCTGCCTGCTAGGCCCGCTAGCCCCCGGAGTCATCCTGCGCCTCCAGTCGGCACCATGCGGGGATCCCCCGCGGATCCCCGCCGCGGGATCCGAACCGTTCCGGACCTCGGCGTACGCGTGTCGTTCATCGAGCGAGCTCAGCGTAACCAGGCTCGATGAGGCGGGGCTTCACGGCAAGTTGCTGGATCCCTTCTCTCCGCCTCTTGGGGCGGTCTGCCAGATCATCCGGGAGGAAGGGCAGGCCTGGTTGCGAGCCGAGGCCGAAGTCCGGTTCGTTGCCGGGGGCGAACTCGGAGTAAGGCTGCCGAGCATGGTATACCGCTTACCTCGTCGCCAAGCAGAGCGCTTCCGCATGCGCCTGCCCGTTCAGCTGGCAGACCTGGAAGGCTTCACGTTGAATGTGAGCGCCGAGGGGTTTCGTGCGGTATTCCCGCTGCGCGTCTTTTCACCAGGGCAGGTTCTCGACGGCATGCTCACGCTGCCCGAAGGCCGACAACCGATTCGCGCGGAGGTCATCAAGGTCCGTTCGGCCGATGATGCCGAGGGCATGATCGTCGGTTGTCGCTTTGCCACCGTCGATGCCAGCGTGCAACTGGCCCTGACCCGGTTACTGAGCCAGCCCCCGGGGATCGGGTAGGCATGCTGACACGCCCCTCAGCGGGCGTGGCGGACGGCTTCGCTTATGGGTCTTGCTCTTCGGATCAAGGCCTTCGTTTACATTAGTTCAAGACAGCGTAAAGGCCCGCAACCTCTCACTATTTTCGAATCGAACGGTCCCAGATCCCATGCCTGAGCGGTGTTGGGCTTTTTGGCGCCGGGTAAGCCCAGGTGGGACCGCCGTTGCCGGACTGCGGCGGCCACTATGAGTTAGTTACCAGATTCGAGGTGTCTTAGATGTTCTTGCGAAATACCCGCCCGATCAAGGCGATCGGCTCGTTGCTGGCCTTGTCGTGGCTTGTCGGCTGCGGTCAGATGCCCCTCTCCACCACGACGACGCCGGCCCAACCCGAAGTGACCTGGCTGGCTCCACCGGCTCCCGAGGAGTCCTATCGGCCGGGGCAGGTCGTGGTCAAGATGAAGAACGGCTACGCGACCCAGGCCGTGTCGGGTATGCCGCACATTCAAGCCATCTCCGGAATGGCGGGGGCTGGGGTCTATGCCACCCAAGAGGGAGAATCCGTCCAATCTGCCGTTCAGCGCCTGCAGCGGATGCCGGGAGTCGAGATCGCCGAGCCGAACTACATTTACCGGGCGACAGCGACGACCAACGATCCCATGCTCGGTCAGCTCTGGGGTCATACCAAGATCGGTGCGCCGAGCGCATGGGATCAGTCGCAGGGTTCGAACGTGCTCGTGGCGGTCGTTGACACGGGGGTCGACTACAACCATCCCGATCTACAGGGGCGGATCATCAAAGGACCCGACTTTGCGAACAACGACTCCGACCCCATGGATGACCAGGGTCACGGAACCCATGTCGCCGGGACGATAGCGGCGACCGCCAACAATGCCGCGGGGATTGCGGGCATCGCTTACAACTCCAAGGTCATCGCCATCAAGGTGCTGGGTGGGGACGGATCGGGCGATACCTCCAAGATTGCCAACGGCATCCTGAAGGCTGCCGAGATGGGCGCCAAGGTGATCAACCTCAGTCTGGGAGGCCCACAGGCTTCCAGCGTTCTCAAGTCAGCCGTCGACAAGGCGACCCAGCAGGGAGCGCTGGTGGTGGTGGCTTCGGGCAACGAGAGCACGTCGAGCCCATCCTATCCCGCTGCTTACCCGAATGCGCTCTCGGTTGGTTCCACCACGACGTCGGATTCTCGCTCGAACTTCTCCAACTACGGAAGCACCGTGGACATCGCCGCGCCGGGCTCGGACATCCTCTCGACGACCGAGAGGACCTACAAGAAACTCTCGGGAACGTCGATGGCCTCGCCGCACGTGGCGGCCGGCGCGGCTGTCCTCCTGGGAAAGAATGCGTCGCTGACCAGCGCGCGGCTCCGGGAGATCCTGAGCTCAACGGGGGATTCGGCATCGGGGTTCAGCAACTCGGCCGTCAAGCGGATGAACCTGGTCAAGGCACTGGCTGCCGTCGACTCGAACGGCGCTCCCTCCCCCAATCCCACGGATAGTCAGAGTCCCTCGGTCCCCTCAGGGTTGAAGGCACTGGCCGCATCGAGCACCCAGGTTCAGCTGAACTGGAATGCGTCCTCGGATAACGTGGCGGTATCGGGGTATCGGGTCTATCGTAACGGCCAGCAGATCGGAACGACCGCCGGAACCTCCTATGCGGATTCGGGGCTGGCAGCCGGCGCGGCCTTCGCGTACACGGTCACATCGGTAGACGCTGCCGGGAACGTCTCCGCGCAATCCGCTCCGGCGAACATCACGACCCCAAGCGCGGAATCCGAGCTTACGATCTCGGACGTCTACCTCAAGGGGATGGATGCGAACTCGGCGACCATCGCCTGGAGCACTTCCCATCCCGCGACCGGTCAGGTCGATTACGCATCGAGTGCTTACTACTACCAGGGGTACTGGTGGACGTCCAAGCACCCGGGAATGTTGGCCGCCCATGCCGTCACGCTCGCCGGATTGAAGCCTGGAACGATCTACTACCTGAAGCTCATGTCGACCGATAGCTCGGGAACGAAGGCGACTGCCGGCCTCTACGGAATCAAGACTCCAAGCTAGATGTAGAGCGAACCCCCGCGAGCCATGTGCCCGCGGGGGTTCACCGTGACTAGCGCAGGGCTTTACGCAAGGAGTCCATGGCCCGGGACTGGGCTGAGGTTCGGGGTAGTGCAGACAGCCGATCGAGAAGCGCACGGGCCGCGCTCGTGTCCCCTTCTTCAATTCGAGCACGCGCGCGAACTAGACCCTGATCGATTGCTTTCGGGCTCCATTCGGCGAGCAGGGCGTTGGCCTTCGGCAGCCAATCCGGATCGCGGATGACCTGGAGGGCTAAGGCCGCTTCGAGGTAAAGATCCTTCGCGGCGAGATCGTAAGCGCGATAGATGGTTGCCTCGGGATTCGAAACGGGTGCTGGGACGGGGGAAGCCGCGATGACCGGACTCGGCGCGGGTCCTGGAATGGGCACTGGCACCGGAGCCAGCGAAGGTGCCGGCAAAGGCGATGCGGCAGGCTTGAAAGCGGCTGGGGGCGCTCGATGGGGATCTGGGGCAGGGACGCGAACGACCGCACTCAACGTATGCGTTCGGGAACCCGCCTTGAAACTGGCGCGGATGGTGCCGGGGCCCGTTCCCTTGACCGCGAAGCGTCCCGGTTCGTCGGTGGCCTGGAGAGCGCCGTCGAAGCTCCACTGGACGTCGGAAGCGTTGAGCAAGACATTCCGGGTCACTTCCTTGATGACGGCCCGATGCGTCGTTCGCTCGGGAAGACGATTGCCTTCCTGGATGTCGTCGACGTAGAGTCCGAACCTGAGGTCCTGGTGGGCGCAACCCATCAGGAGCAGAAGGGGAAGGATGAGCAGGCCGCGCTTCCGAAGGGGGCTCACCTGGCTGCCCTCGCAGGTGCGCTGCGGACGATGGGACCCGCGCGCTCGAAGGGGGGCTGCTGGGACTGGAGGCCATTATAAGCATCCAGGGTTCCCAAGGCTCCGCCGACAAGCCAGGCCAAACCCGCTGCATTGAGCATGATGAGCGCGTTGCTTTCGTCGGTAATGAAGTCCTCGGGCCAGAAAATTTGCCTCAGGACCACGTAGGCGCCGGCGCCGAGAGCAGCCGAGCCGCCAAGGTAGGCGCTGGCCTTGAGGGGGTCTCCGAGGTAGAGCTGAGCCGCGCCGGGAGCCAACAAACCGAGGCCCGCGGCCTCTACCGGCGGGAGCGAGAGCCGAATTTCAACGGGGAGGTTTTGCGCGTCGGTGAGCGGCCGAAGTTCTCCCACCGCTCCCGCAGGGAGCGTGAACAGGGAGATGAGCATGGTCGCAAGGTAAGCGATTCGGCGCATAAACTGCATGTTAGCGTGGTTTCCGCAGGCTGGCAAGGGGGCTATGAATCTGATAGACTGTTGTCCCGAGCCTCTCGGGGCCTTTGTCATGGATGGAGTCACCTATGGATCAGGAGAACGACTTGTTCGCCATTACCCGAGCCCGTATTCACCCCATCGTGGGGCCGGTCATCGCGTCAGGAACCGTTTTGGTTTCGGAGGGGAAGATCCGGGAGATCGGTCCCGAGGTGGTGCTGCCCGAAGGCTGCCAGGTGATCGACGCACAGGGAGCGACCTTGGTTCCGGGTTTCATCGACGCGCATTGCCATGTCGGCCTCTGGGAAGAGGGGATCAAGTTCGAGGGGGATGACGGCAACGAGATGACCGATCCCATCACCCCCCATATGCGCGCGCTCGACGGTATCAACCCCCTGGACATGGGCTTCGAGGACGCGCGCTCGGCGGGCGTGACCACGATCTTCGTGCTTCCGGGCTCGGCGAACGTCATCGGTGGCCAGCCGGTCTGCCTCAAGACCGCGGGAATCGACATCGACGCCATGACCGTCCGCCATCCAGCCGGACTCAAGGTAGCCTTCGGGGAAAACCCGAAACGCGTCTACCAGGCCAAGAGCAAGATGCCTTCGACCCGCATGGGGATAGCGGCGCTCATGCGCCAGACCTTCGTGGACGCCCAGACCTACGCTCGGAAGGTCGAGCGCGCGAAGGAGTCCGGAGAGCCGGGACCGGATCGCGATCTCCGGATGGAGGCGGTTTCCCTTTCGCTCGCTCGTCGGGTTCCGATGCGAGCGCATGCCCACCGAACCGATGATATCCTGACGGCCATCCGAATTGCCGAGGAGTTCAACCTTGATCTGGTGGTGGAACATTGCACCGAAGGCCACAAGATTGCGCCCCTGCTGGCGGAAAAAGGGGTCAGGGCCGTCGTGGGACCCTCGCTCTCCTGCCGTTCGAAGGTGGAGCTGCGCGAGCGGAACTACGAAACCGCGGCGATTCTCCAGCAGGCCGGGGTCATGGTGGCCATCATGACCGATCATCCGGTCGTACCCATTCATCATCTCACCCTCTGCGCGGCCCTCGCCGCCAAGGCAGGGATGGGCCGCGAAGCGGCCCTGGAAGCCATCACCTTGAATGCCGCCCGGATCTGCGGAGTGGACCATCGGGTGGGTTCCCTGGAACCAGGGAAGGATGCGGATATGGTTCTACTCAGCGGCCATCCTTTTGACATCGAGACGAACGTCCTCAATACCTGGATTGACGGCGTGGTGGTCTACCAGCGCACGAGATGAGCATTCAATCGACACCCCCCAAAAAAAACGCCAATCGCTCCCCCAAGCCCGCAAAGGGCCGCTGGGGCCTCTTCTTCGCCACTGGGTGCTTGGTCTTTGCCTTGCTCGGCGCTGGAACGGCCTTTGGCCTCAGGGAAGCCGGCTTGATTCCTGCGGCTCCGTCGGATCTGAAACTCGGCGACATCCCGCAAGTGTTCACCCGGATCGAGCGCACCAATATTTTGATTTTGGGTGCGGATGTCGAGTACTCCCGAGGAGGGCGGATCCTGCCGGCGCGTTCCGACACGATCCTCGTGGCATCGCTGGATCCCGACTCGAAGCGGGTGAACGTCATGTCGATCCCTCGCGACACGCGGGTGCACATCCCGGGGCGTCGTGGCCACGACAAGATCAACGCGGCTCTGGCCTACGGCGGAGCGGTGCTGACCGCGCAGACGGTCTCGGACTTCCTGCAGGTGCCCATCCACCACTGGGTCCTGGTCAAGCTCGACGGGGTCGAGAACTTGGTGGATGCGCTTGGCGGCGTATCGATCGACATCGAGCGAAACATGCATTACTTCGATCGGGCCGGCGGCCTGAGGATTTCGCTCAAGAAGGGACCTCAGAACCTGGACGGTGAGAAAGCGCATCAGTACATTCGTTTCCGTCACGACGCCTACGGGGATATCGGTCGGGTCCAGAGGCAGCAGCGATTCATGCAGGCGCTTTCCGAGAAGCTTCTTGATCCCTTGACGTTGCCCCGGCTGCCGCAGGTGATCGAGGTGGCTCAGTCGAACGTGGAGACGTCGATGTCTACGGCGCAGATGCTTCAGTACGCAGCCTGGGCGAAGGGTCTGGACATGGCCTCGGTGCGCATGGTGATGGTGCCGGGGGCGTTTTCGGGGGACCAGTACGCGGCGAGCTATTGGCTTCCGGACGTGGGTGAGGCGCGGCGGATCGCCAGGTCGATGCTGACGGATGACCACGCACCGCAGAATTCCACGGCGGTGACCATGGGGGCGACGGTCTCGGCGGAGGTCAAGCGGGCGACCCGGATCACGGTCCTGAACGGGACGGGACGCCCCGGCATCGCCAACGAGGCGGCCCATTTGCTGCGTTCGGATGGTTGGACGGTCTGGACGGTGTCGACGCATGGGAGTTCGGACGTGGCGCGAACCCAGGTCATCTCCCAGAAGGGGGATGACGGGCTGGTCGGGGCTATTGCCCACGCCCTGGGAGTTCAGGCGGAATCCGTCTCGGCGAGCGTGGGGGACATCCAGACCGACTTCACGGTCTTGCTGGGGCAGGATTTCCTCGAGGCGATGCGTAGCCCCAGCGGGAGCCGCGCTCCGGAGCGCTGAGCGCGGGCCCTTTGTTCAGCGGGGTTCGCCGAGACATTCCTTGAGGGCCTTTCCGGCCGTGAAGCTGGGCGTCTTGCGGGCCTTGATCGGAATGGTCTCGCCGGTGCGAGGGTTCTTCCCCAGGCGCGCGGCGCGCTCCCGGACGGCGAAGGTTCCGAAGCCGACCAAGGTGACCTTCTCGTCCTTGGACAGCGCCTCGGTGATCGTCTCGAAGGCCGCCGAAACCAGTTGCTCGGCTGTCTTCTTGGGCATGTGGGTCTTCTGGGCGACCGTGGTTACCAGCTCGTCCTTGTTCACGCTCATCCCCCTTTGATTCGACTCGGAGCGGCATCCCCCTTTATTTATCACGGGCCTCGGGCGCCCGTCACCGCAGGAGCGTGAATTCGAAACGCCCGCCAGGACGGCGTCTTCCTTGCTTTCCTCCCCCGCCTTGGTGTAACATGAGCGCTTGACCTTCCCCGCGAAACGCGAGATCCCCCGATGTGCGACCCGATGTGCGACCCGATGTGCGACCTGAGGATAGGCTGACGACCACGCTGATGAATACGCCTCCCCAAACCCCCAGCGGTCTGCGCCGCGGTTCCCGTCCCAAATCATCCGCCGCGTTCGAGCGGGTCGCCGGCAAGACCCGCAAGGGCATGTTGGTGGTCATCTCCGGCCCTTCCGGAGTTGGCAAAGGGACCTTGGTCAAGGAACTGAGCAAGCGCATGCCCGAACTGCGCCAGTCGATCTCCGTCACGACCCGCGAACCGCGACCGGGCGAGGAGGACGGAGTTCACTACTTCTTCCGAACCGATGAACAGTTCGAGCAGATGGTCGCCAATGACGAGCTGATCGAATGGTCCCAGTTCGTCAACGGACTCTTCTACGGCACCCCGCGTTCTTTCGTCGAGGAGCAGCTCCGGGCCGGGAACGACGTCGTGCTCGAGATCGACGTCAAGGGAGCCATCCAGGTCAAGGAGCGCATGCCCAACGGGGTTTACGTCTTCATCCTGCCACCCACCATGGAGGAGCTCGAAGCACGCTTGCGAAAGCGTCAGACCGAAGCCGCCGAGGCGATCCGCCAGCGGCTCTCGGTGGCCGTCGACGAGTTGAACTTCCTCTTGCTTTACGATTTTCAGGTGGTCAATGACGACCTGGACAAGGCCGCCCGCAAGCTCGAGGCAATCGTCATCGCCGAACGCTGCCGCGTGGGCCGCCACCTGCCTCACTGATAAGGAGACGATCGATGCACACGGAATTGTTGGCCAAGGCCTCGAACAAGTACGATCTGGTCATGCAGATCGCCCGCCGCGCCAAGCGAATCAAGGACGAAGTTTCCCGGGACGGCACCCCGGAGACCGTCAAGCCCATTCCTCGCGCCATCGGTGAGATGAACGACGAACAGCACGCCCTCACCCAAGCCAACATCTAGTCCCATGCCGACCCTCCTGCTTGGCGTTTCTGGCGGGATAGCGGCGTACAAGTCGGCTGACCTGACCTCCCTCCTCCGCAAGCGAGGCTGGGAGGTTCGCGTCGTCATGACCCCCGCCGCCACCCAGTTCGTCACCCCCCTGACCCTCCAGACACTCTCCCGCCAGAAGGTTCACCTCGATCCCTTCGACCTCCCCGCCGATTCCGGAGTCGCCCACATCGACCTGGTCAAAGGCCTCGATCTCGCAGCGGTGGTCCCCGCAACCGCCAACCTGATGGCCAAGGTCGCCCACGGCATCGCCGACGACCTCTTGACCACCACCCTGCTCGCCCTGCGTTGCCCCCTGATCCTCGCTCCCGCCATGAACTCGGCCATGTGGGAGCATCCCGCGACCCAGGCCAACCTGCGCCTCCTCGAGTCTCACGGGGTTTCCCTCATCCCCCCCGCCAGCGGTGAGCTGGCATGTGGCGACATCGGGATAGGCAAGCTCGCCGACGTCGAGGAAATCGCGAACCGAATCGAGGCCCTGCACCAGAAGCGCCTGCATGCCAACCGCCTTCACGGCCGGCGGGTGCTCATCACCGCCGGCGGCACCCGCGAGCCCCTGGACCCCGTGAGGTACCTCGGTAATCGATCGAGCGGCAAGATGGGTCATGCCCTGGCCGCCGCCGCCGCGATGCGAGGAGCCGAGGTCACGCTCATCACCACCGCCTCCCTGCCGGTTCCGCCCGGTGTCGGAGCCGTTCCCGTCGCCACCGCCCAGGAGATGCTCGAAGCGGTCCAAAAGCACCTGCCGGGAGCGGACCTCCTGGTCATGGCGGCAGCCGTCGCGGATTATCGCCCCGCCAGGGTCGCCTCGCAGAAGATCAAGAAATCAGACGAGGCCCTGACCATCGCCCTGGAGCCGACCCCGGACATTCTCGCCACGCTGCGGCCCTTGCGCCGGCCGGACCAGCTGATCGTCGGCTTTGCCGCCGAGACCGATTCCCTCATTCCACATGCCCAGCGGAAACTGGAGCGCAAAGGGCTGGATTTCATCGTGGCCAACGACGTTTCCCGCCCCGGCATCGGCTTCGAATCCGATGAAAACGCGGTTACGGTGCTGGGGAACGACGGAGTGGTCGCCAATTGGGAGGTTGCGTCCAAGCAGGCGATCGCCGAGCGCCTTCTCGACCTCTTCGCCGATCGCCTTCCCTGAGATGCCCCGCTTCGTCGAAGTCCTGATCGACTCCATCCCTCTGGCCGATCCCAAGCCCTTCACCTACCGGGTCCCCCCGGAGTACGAGGACGCCGTGGCCATGGGAACCGCCGTCGTCGTTCCCTTCGGCGGACGAAGGAAGGTCGCGGGCTTCGTGGTGGCCTGCCACGACCAGGATCCCGGCGTCCCCCTCAAGGACCTCCTCGGCGTCCTCGGCGACATGGCGGTCCCTCCGGCGCTCTACGATCTCTTCGACTGGATCTCCCAAACCACCATGAGCAGCTTCGCTCAGGTCTGGACGACCGCCGTCCCCCGCGGAGCCCTGGCTCGGAAGTCCCAGGCGAAGATGCAGTGGGTGGCGCGCGCCATTGCGCCTCCCGAAGGGCTCAGCGCCCGGCAGCAGCAGATGTTCGATGTCCTGGTCCTCGCGGGCGGCTGTCTGACCGTGGCCGAACTCGCCCGCCGGGCGGGTTCCAGCGCAGGCGTGGCGCAGACCCTGGCCAAGCGCGGTGCCATCAGTCTTGCTCAAGAAAGGATCTGGCGGGCGCCGTCATTGCCTGACGCTCAGCATATCTTGCCGTTCGCGCTCAATGTCGAGCAGGCGGCGGCCGTGGAGGCGATCGCCCAGGGTGAGGCGGGTTCGAGCTTCCTGCTCTACGGGGTGACGGGTTCCGGCAAGACCGAGGTCTACCTCCAGGCGATCGCAAAGACCCTTTCCGAAGGGAAGTCCGCCATCATGCTGGTGCCGGAAATCGCGCTCACCCCCCAGACGATTTCGCGCTTTCGAGGACGCTTCGGCGATCGCCTGGCCCTCATGCACAGCACCCTGAGCGACGGAGAACGCTTCGACGAATGGCAGCGACTTCGCGACGGCGACGCCCAGGTTGCCGTGGGCGCCCGCTCGGCCATCTTCGCCCCGCTGCCGAACCTGGGGCTCATCATCCTCGACGAAGAGCACGAAGGATCTTACAAGCAGGATTCGTCTCCGCGCTATCACGCCCGGGCCGTGGCCATGCGGCGCGCCGAACTCGAAGGGGCCAAGGTGATCCTGGGATCGGCGACGCCGAGCGTGGAGAGCTTCTACCGGGCGAATCTGGGCGAGCTGAGGCGGCTCGACCTGACGGGTCGGGTTTCGGGGCGCCCGCTTCCGCCGGTGGAGCTGGTGGACATGCGCGAGGAGCTGAAGGCCGGGAACCGCAAGATCTTCTCGCGTAGCCTGCTCGCGGCTCTGAGCGAGCACCTGGATCGCGGCGAGCAGGTGATCCTGCTGATGAACCGGCGCGGGTACGCTTCCTTCGTGCTTTGCCGCAGCTGCGGCGAAGCCGTCACCTGTCCGAGTTGTTCGGTGAGCCTCACGTATCACAAGGATCACGATCTCTTGCGCTGCCACATGTGCAACTTCGCGGGGCCTAACCCAAAGCGCTGTCCGGGTTGCCAGAGCCCGTTCATCAAGTACTTCGGGGCGGGAACCCAGCAGGTTGCGGAGGCTGCGCAGGTGCTGCTGCCCGGGGCGCGCATCTTGAGGCTCGATCGCGATACGACCACCCGGAAGGATTCGCACCGCCGGATTCTCGAAGCGTTCGGCAAGGGCGAGGCGGATGTCCTGATTGGTACCCAGATGGTGGCCAAGGGACTGGACATGCCGCGGGTGTCGCTGGTGGGGGTGGTGGCGGCGGACGTCGCGCTCAACCTGCCGGACTTCAGGGCTGCCGAGCGCACCTTCCAGCTGATCACGCAGGTGGCGGGACGTGCGGGGCGCGGCGACATTCCCGGCCGGGTGATCGTTCAGACCTATGCCCCCGAGCATCCGAGCTTGCAGTTCGCGAAGCATCACGATTACGACGGATTTTACGCGCGAGAGGTCAGCGATCGCGAGGCCTTGCGCTATCCCCCGTTCCAGCGCCTGGTAAACGTGGTCTTCAGCGCCGAAACGCAAGCGCCAGCACAGTCAGCGGCCGAACTTGCTGCCGGCATGCTACGCGAATACGACGGCTTGACGGTGCTGGGTCCAGCAGAGTCGGCGATAGCGCAGATTAGGGGGCGGTTTCGGGTGCAGATCCTGCTGAAGACCGAGGATCCCGACTTGGCTCGCTTGGCCCTGCGCGAGGCCCTGAAGCCGGGGCGCATCCCGCGGACGTCGGGGTTGAGAGTGGCCGTCGACGTGGATCCGGTCACGATCCTCTGAACCGCGGGGCATGACGCCAAGCTGGGGCCCCTTTTCGCCGAAACCCGCAAAATGACGCCTTCTCGGCTATTGATTCCAGTACGGACGGGGCTATCATGGCCCATGGGCCGCGCGGGCCATGCCGTCGCGACCGGCTCGAGAGCCGATGGGGCGGCGATGGGCCCCGCAAGGTCCATGGCTCAACGAGGAGGCGAAAGTGGCCGACCACGACTCCGATCCTCAACTTCTCAAGGCGCTGCTCGAGGGAGTTTCCGAGCCGACGAGTGCGGACATCGCCGATCTCGACGAGAACGGGGAACCGACGCTGAGGGTGAGCTTCATCGATGAGAGCCAGCTCGCGGAGGAGGATCAGGCCGAGGAGGGTCTCAAGGCGGATCGAACCCAGACCTCGGATCCCGTGCAGGCCTATTTGCGCGCGATCGGATCCATCCCCCTGCTGAACGCCCGCGAGGAAATCGAGATCGCCCGTCAGATGGAAGCGAACGACGAGAAGGGCATGAGGGCCCGCCAGAAGATGATCGAGGCCAATCTCCGCTTGGTCGTCAGCGTGGCCAAGAAGTACATGGGGCGCGGTCTCTCCTTTCTCGATCTGATCCAGGAAGGCAACCTGGGGCTGATTCGGGCGGTGGAGAAGTTCGATTATCAGCGCGGCTACAAGTTCTCGACCTACGCGACCTGGTGGATTCGCCAGGCCATCACCCGAGCGCTGGCCGACAAGGCGCGGACCATCCGGATCCCCGTTCACCTCGTCGAGACCATCAACCGGCTCCGGACCGTGACTCAGCGGCTGACCCAGCGGCTGGGGCGAGCGCCCACGGACGCGGAAATTGCCGAGGAAGCCAAGATTCCCGAAGCGAAGGTCGCCGACATCAAGAAGGTGGTGAAGGACACGATTTCTCTCGAAACGCCCATCGGCAAGGAAGACTCCACGCTGGGGGACTTCATCGTGGATCGCGAGGCGCCGGGGCCCGCGGCGTCCGTGGCCCGCCTCCTGCTGCAGGAGGACGTTCGAAGCATCCTCGAAATGCTTTCGACCCGGGAGAGGGAAGTCATCGAGTTGCGCTTCGGCCTGGTTGACGGGCATGTCCGCACGCTCGAAGAGATTGGACGCGTCTTCGGGGTCACCCGCGAGCGGGTCCGGCAGATCGAGGGGAAGGCGCTGGTGAAGCTCAAGCATGCCATGCAGGATCGACAGTTGACCGAGTACATGGACTGACGCCGGGACCGATGGCGGGTCGAGCGAATAATAATTCGTGAGGGGGGCTTGCGTATCGAACAAAAATTCGATACGCTGATCCATGTCGTTTCCCCCTCGCGTCTCTGCGTCGCGATTCCCTCATGTTGAACATGTTGAAAAGGAGCCTGTGCATGGCAAAGGATGTCGTCTCTTCGAAGGATGCGGGCGCAGATAAGCGCAAGGCCCTGGATCTCGCGCTCGCAGGCATCGAAAAGCAATTCGGCAAGGGCTCGATCATGAAGCTGGGCGACTCCGCCCGCCTGAACGTCGAGGCTGTTTCGACCGGGATCCTTCCCCTGGATATCGCCCTGGGCGTGGGGGGGCTTCCGCGGGGCCGCGTCGTCGAGATCTACGGCCCGGAATCCGGCGGCAAGACCACGGTCAGCTTGCAGGTGGTCGCTCAGGTCCAGAAGAACGGCGGAGTGGCGGCGTTCATCGACGCCGAACATGCCCTGGATCCGCAGTACGCCCGCCGTATCGGCGTCGATATCGACAACTTGCTGGTCTCCCAGCCGGATACGGGAGAGCAGGCGTTGGAGATCGCCGACGCCCTGGTGAGATCGGCCGCCGTGGATCTGATCGTGATCGACTCCGTCGCCGCCCTGGTTCCCAAGGCGGAGCTCGAGGGCGACATGGGTGACACCCACGTCGGGCTGCAGGCCCGCCTCATGAGCCAGGCGCTCCGCAAGCTCACCGCCACCATCGGCAAGTCCAACTGCATCGTCATCTTCATCAACCAGCTGCGCGAAAAGGTCGGAGTCATGTTCGGCAGCCCCGAGGTCACCACCGGCGGTCGGGCCCTGCGCTTCTACTCTTCCGTCCGCATCGAGGTGCGCCGCATCGAAACCCTCAAGAAGGACGGCGTCGAGATCGGAAACCGGGTCAAGGCCAAGGTCGTCAAGAACAAGGTCTCGCCGCCGTTCCGGGTGGCCGAGTTCGACCTCATGTTCGGCGAGGGCGTCAACCGCTACGGTTGCGTTCTCGACATGGCCGTCGAGCACAACATCGTCAACAAGTCCGGTTCCTGGTTCTCCTACGGCGAGAACAAGATCGGCCAGGGCCGCGAGGGCGCCAAGGAGTTCTTCCGCAACAACCCCGAACTCTGCGACGAGGTCGAGCGGCTGGTGCGCACTCGCCTCAGCCTCATCAGCCGAGAGGCCACCCCGGAGCCCCTGGGCGCCGAGGAGGACGATCTCCTCGAAGACTAGACTCACGCTCGCTGGCGATGGGCGTCATGAACATCAAAGGGGCGCCCATGCGGGCGCCCCTCGATCTTGCGACAGACCGGGATTCATCCGATCGGCTAGGCTAGTAGATCATCATCTTCAGACAGAAGACGGATCCCCCCGACTTCATGTACTCGGACGTATCCACTTCGATCACGTCCAGTCCCTGGGCGCGCAGGCGCGACACGGTCTGCGTGGCGCCGGGATGCATGATCACATGGCGTCCGCCCAGTGCCAGCGCGTTGCCCGCAAAGCAGCCAAGGGCTTCCGACGCCGGAATCTCGATCAGGTTCGGGAACGCTTCATGGAGCATGGCGAGGCCCTCGGCGTCGAAGGCCTCGGGAACGACCATGGCGGTGGTCTCGTTGATGAGGCTCAGGCAGGTATCCAGGTGATAGAACTTGTCGGTGACGAGCCGGAGAGCCACGATGGGCACGCCCAGCAGGGCGGCTACGACGTCGTAGGTCGAGCGATCGGTGCGGTGACCGTGGCCGCCCCAGATGAGCTTCTTGCCCGGGTGCCAGAGCGCATCGCCTTGGCCTTCGAGCAGCATGTCCGCCGAGGGAAGTTCGAGAATCCGGTAGCCGTGCGCCTCGAACCAGGCGCGATAATGGGCGACCTCTTGTTGGCGGGACGGATGGCGCATGTTGCTGAGCAGGACGTAGGGGCGATCCTCGGCGTCGAGGCCGGGGAGGGTCTGATTCGCCGCGAAGACCATGTCCTCGCAACCCGCGGCTCCCGGGATGACCTCGACCGGGAAGCCGAGACGCTCGAAGGTCGCCTTGAGCAACTCCCACTGCGCCTTGGCTTTGTCGAGGTCGATGGCGCCCGCGTTGCCCTCCATGTAGGGGTTCTTGACGTCGATCACGCAGAAGTAATCGGGGGAACACATGAGCACCTTGTCGGGTTCGCGACGCGGCGCGAGAGTGGCCAGGTCCAGTGCCTTGAATGCGTCGAGCGTGTCTATGACGGTAGGCTTCGAGGTGGTCAGCAATCGAAACTCCTTTTTCAGGGGGCCCTCGGGCCCTGGCGGATGATCGGGAAAGCGAGGATGCAAAGGGATTGCGCCGGAACGATCTTACCCGAAGTGGGGACGAAAGTCAGGTCCGTGGGCGCTTGTCTAGGGGGCCGTGCTTCCCTTGGGCTTGGTGCCATGAGGCCTGGTCGTGAGGCCCTTGACGTGCAGGGCATCGCCCGAAACCTCGAGGTCGACCCAGAGGTCGCGGCCAATCTTGACGTTTCCTCCCTTCACCTGATCATCCTGAGCGATCTCGGTAAGTGCATCGAAAACTTCATTGATCTGATCGTCGGTGAGGTTTTCGGTGGCCTGGTCAAAGCCACTGAAGAAGGTCAATCGGTAGCTCATGGCATCCTCCTGGTCGCGTCGGAACCGCCTTAGCATAACATGGAGCGCCTCGTGACTCGCTTGATCGGGCCCGCTATTCAGGTTTTGACACTCCCCACGCCTGAGGGCGGGGATTCTGGGGTTAACCAAGGCTCTGCCCGAGCCTGAGGATGTTCTTCGCCGCGTTCCAGTCTCGATCGATCTCGAGTCCGCAGCCGCAGCGATGTTCGCGTTCTCGCAATCCTTTTCTGGTGAGGGAGCCACAACTCGAGCAAATCTGGCTCGTGTTTCGGGGGTCGACTCCGATCACCTCGACTCCGGCGCTCTCAGCCTTGAATCTCAGGATTTCCAGGAATTGACGCCACCCGGCGTCGAGAATGGATTTGTTAAGCCCTGACTTCTGAGCCACTTGAGTGCCCGGGGCTTCGAGGGTTCCGGAAGCCGACTTGGACATGTTCCGGATGTTCAAGTTCTCGTGGACGATCCGGTCATAGCCTCGAACAAGGTAGTTGGACAGCTTGAAGTGGAAGTCACTTCGCTGGTTCCGGACCTTCTCGTGGGCCTTGGCCACCAGCAGCTTGGCCTTCTCTCGATTCCGAGTCCGCTTCCGCTTCGGCTTCGAAGCCAGCTTCCGTTGCCTCTCGGCTAGCCTGGCTAAGGATTCCCGGAAGTGCCGGGGGTTTGGAACCATGGATCCGTCAGAGCAGGTCAGGAACTTCAAGAGGCCGAGGTCAATCCCGACCTCGGCCTCGACCGGGCGCATGGGAACCTGATTCGGACCCAGATCACAGCTGAAGCTCGCGTACCAGTGCCCGGAGCTGTTCCGGGTTAGGGTCAAGGTCTTGATCTCGCCTTCCACGGGTCTGGAGAGCTTGATTCGGACCTCGCCCACACGGGCTAGCTTGAGCTTGCGCTCCAGGAGCTTGTATCCGGTCTGGGTGAAGGTCATGGACCGGAACCGATCCCGGCTCTTGAACCTCGGGAATCCGGCTCCCGAGAAGAAGCGCTGGTAGGCTTGATCCAGCCTCTGGAGCACTCCTTGGAGAACCTGTGAGTTCACGAGCGTCAGCTCCGGATGCTCCCGCTTCGCCGCAGGAAGTTCATTGGCCTGGGAATAGTAATTGAGAGTCAGCTTCCGCTTCTTCCAGAACCAGATCCGCTGTTCAAGAGCGGCGTTGTAGACGAGGCGGCAGAGCCGAAGCTGCTCCTCGAGAACAGCCTCCTGTTTTGGGGTAGGATAGATTCGGTAGCGGAAGCTCTTTCTCATGCCCGGATTCTACTCCGGAATCGGTTGGGATGTTCTAGGCATCCTGAACGAAGGACAAGCTCGGGGCATCGAGCCCCTCACCTGTCTCGCCATATATCCCCAAGGCCGAAGCATGGGGTTTTACGGCGAAACTGATAGCCGATGGGAACGAGGAGGAGCGAAGAGGTGGAACGTCAGGGAGAAGCAACGGGAATGACGCTGACCGTCGAGCTTCGCGAGCGTCTTCCCGCGCCGGTCGTGGATCTGAGCTTCGACTATCGGGGTGCGTCGTATGGCGCCACGCTGGAAGGGGCACAGGCCCGCGCGGGGCATTGCGCGTCCCGCCTGCAGTTGATTGACACGGCCGTTCGCAATCCGGATGGCTGGTTCGATGTGCCGCTGAGCGATCGTCAGGTCGAGGCCTCGACCGTTGCCAAGGCAATCGCCATGATTCTCGCCGAGCACTTCGAAGACGATCTTGCCGCTCATCACCTGAGAGTCATGCCTATCAAGGAGACGCCATGCCCGTTCATCTGATCGAGGGGGATCTCTCCCCGGACCTGCTCGAGGCCTACCTGGCTAGCGAGTACCTGGCCATAGACACCGAAACCATGGGGCTTAACCCTCACCGAGACAGGCTTTGCCTGATTCAGCTCTGCAACGAGCATGATCGGGTCACCGTGATCCGGGTCACGACGCTCGTGATGCCGCGCCTGGTGGAGTTGCTCCAGGCCGAGCGGCCGATGAAGATCTTTCACTACGGACGTTTCGACCTCGCGATGCTCCGCAAGAACCTGGGGGTGAGGGTCTGGAACCTCTACGACACCAAGGTCGCAAGCAAGCTGGCACGGACCTACACCCAGGCGCATGGCCTCAAGGACCTGGTGAGGGACGTGCTCGGCTTCTCGCTCGACAAGAGCGCCCAGCAGACCGATTGGGGTTCAGCTAATCTGTCGAGCCACCAGCTCGAGTACTCGGCCAATGACGTTCGCTATCTGATCCAGCTCAAGGCGCGTCTCGACGAGATGTTGAGCCGCGAGGGCCGGCTGGACTTGGCCCAGGAGTGCTTCCGGCATCTTCCTACCCTGGCGGAGCTGGACCTGGCCGGCTGGCAAGGCCTCTACGAGCACTAGTCACCCGAGCAAGCTGTAAAAACGCGATCGCCCCGATGCTGGGGCGATCGCGCATGACTGGACGGCCATCGAGCAATTTTTGTCGCGGCGCGTCAGATTCCGTGATCGGCTGCCTGAGTCAAGGTCGAGCGGTCGATGGCTCTGGCGACCACCAGGGCGCAGGGCGTGCTGAGCTTGCCCAGGTCGAGGTTGGCGCGCATCAAGCCGCTGGCGTAACCGGGCCATTCCGGAGCATCGAAGAGCGCGCGGATGGCGGTCGTGAGGAGGGCCTCGGAAACATCCAGACAGTCAGCCACCAGGATGAGCCCGAGGGAGCCCGGAAAATCAGGTCCCACGCGCATGGGCGGGACGAGCGAGACTCCTGCGACCCGCGCTTCGGGAAAAAGCATGCTCAGGGCTTCTCGCTGCGCATCGATGGATTCGGGGCAGGTGGGCTCGGCGGCAGCGACGAGAAACCGCTCGACCCAGCACTCGCGGGTGCTCCGAGTCTGGGCGGCAGGGGCCTCCGGCCGTTCTTCGTCAAGGGGATCGGGCAAGGTCTCGAGCTCCACAAGAGGGGCGACCTCATGCTTATACCCACGGAAGGCATGCTTGTTCGCTCCGTCGGCACCTTGATAAAAGTCTACGTCTTCCGCCTTGCGGTCGACCCTTGGCCGCGAGTAAACTAGGGTTATGCCACCCGATTCAACGATTTGCTGCCGACATGCCTGAAAGCGCACTGAGGCGTCACTTTGGCCATCCCGCTTTCCGGGAGGGCCAGCTTCAGGTCGTGCAAGCCATCCTGGACGGCAAGGACACCGTGGCCATCATGCCGACGGGGCAAGGGAAGTCGATTTGCTACCAGCTCCCGGCCATGATGCTGGAGGGAACCACGCTGGTGGTCAGTCCGCTGATCGCCTTGATGAAGGATCAGGTCGACAGCCTGCATGAGCGCGGGATCGCCGCGACGTTCATCAACTCGTCGCTGGATGGCGAGGAAGCCGAGCATCGCCTCGAACAGCTGGCAGCCGGCGCCTACAAGCTCGTTTACATCGCTCCCGAACGCTTCCGGAACCGCGCGTTCCTGGCGGCCCTGAAGGGAGTGAAGATCTCTCGCTTCGCCATCGACGAGGCCCACTGCCTCTCGCAGTGGGGCCATGACTTCCGTCCCGATTACCTGCGCCTGAAAGACGCCCTCCCCGTCCTGGGATGGCCGCCGATTCTCGCCGCCACGGCGACCGCGACCCCGGAAGTCCGCGAAGACATCATCCGGCAACTGGGGCTCAAGAACCCCACGGTCTTCGTCACGGGATTCGACCGCCCAAACTTGCGTTACGTGGTCCGTCCCGCGAGCGGTGAGTCGGCCAAGCTCGCCAAGGTGAGCGAGATCGTGGCCAAGGTTCCGGGGTCGACCATCATCTATGCCGCCACCCGCAAGAGCGTGGAGACCATCGCCGAGCATCTCGCGGCGGAGGGCCTGGCGGTCGCGCCTTATCATGCCGGCATGGACGACGCCTCCCGGGTCGGCGCTCAGGATGCCTTCATGTCGGGCCGCGCCAGGATCGTCGTCGCGACCAACGCCTTCGGCATGGGCGTGGACAAGTCCAACGTGCGGCTGGTCCTGCATTTCGACTTGCCGGGGACCATCGAGGCCTACTATCAGGAGGCCGGCCGCGCGGGTCGAGATGGCAAGGCCTCTTACTGCGTGCTGCTTTTCAGCGCTGCAGACCGCTATCTCCAGGAGTTCTTCATCGAGGGATCCAGCCCCGGCCTGGATATCCTCAAGGGGGTCTACCGTTTCCTCTGCGATCAGGGCCCCGATGAGTTCGTGGCCACGAACGAGGCGATCGCCAAGAAACTTCCCGGCAAGGTCAACGACATGGCCATCGGCACCTGTCTCAACCTCTTCGAGCGCGCCGGCGTGATCCAACGGGCCGCGCGAGGGACCAACCACGCCTACGTGAAGCGCCTCAACGCCTTGATGCCCCTGGACTCGCGCGCCCGCACGCAGAAGGCGGTCTACGCCGCCTTGAAGGAGGCCCTCGGCGACCGCCTCGACGAGGGAACCACCCTGGACCTCAATGCGCTCGTGAACCACGTGGGGATCGCTCGGGAATCCGTGATGACCGCCCTTCACGGCCTTCATGAGCGAGGCCTCATCGACTACACCCCTCCCCAGCGGGGACGGGCCATGCGCCTCATCAAGCGTGCGTCCGAACTCCCGGACCTCGGCATCGACCTTTCAGCCCTGATAAGCAAGCAGACGCGCGAACAGGCCAAACTCGACTGCATGGTCAACTACGCCCACACCACGGATTGCCGCCGACACTACATTCTAGGCTACTTCGGGGAACACCGCGCGAAAGGATCCTGCGGATCATGCGATCGCTGCCTCGAATCCAAGGGGCCCGGGAAACCGGCGCTCAAATCGCCGGCATCCCACCCGCCGAGTGCCCGCAAGGAAGCGCCTCCCCTCGTGAAGGCCTCGGATGCTCCGGCCAGGCCGCGCGTCAGCCGGGACGACATGCTAGCCCAGGTTCTCGCCGGACATCGCGAGGGCCTCGGCGCCGCGGCCCTCGCGGAGCGCCTCGAGCGCTCGCCGACCACCATCGAGGGCTATCTGATCGACTTGCTCCAGGCCGACGCCATTCAGCGCGCAGGCCTCGTGAACGACCTGAAGGCCGCCCGGATTATTCAGGCGATCGCCTCGGAGGGATCCGAGCGCCTGAGGCCGCTCAAGGACGCCTTGGGCGACGACGTCAGTTACTTCGAGATCCGGGCGCTGCTCGCCTCCGAGAAGCTCGGATCGGGTACTCCGGCTGCCGGAATTCGAACCGCCGAGGTCGGAGCGTGAAAGCCGTACCCCCGTCTCGTCGCGCGGAAGCCCTTCTCGCGGGGGCGCTGAAGTTCGGCATTCGTCCGGGCCTGGAGCGCATGCGCGAGATCCTGCACGCCCTGGGGGATCCCCAGCGCCGCTTGAAGGTGATTCACGTGGCCGGGACCAACGGCAAGGGATCCACCTCCGCCTTGCTCAGTTCGGTCCTGCGAGAAGCGGGCTACCGTGTCGGGCGCTACACGTCCCCTCATCTCCTGCACTACCGAGAGCGCTTCTGGGTGGATGGTTCCTTCATCCCCGAAGCGGATTTCGAGGAGGTCTTGCTGCGCGTCGGCGACCTGGCCGCTGAGGTCGAGGCCCGGTTTCCCGACCTCGGGCCTTCAACGGAGTTCGAGTTGCTGACCGCCGCGGCCTTCAGCTGGTTCGAGGAAGCGGCATGCGACCTCGCGATCGTCGAGGTGGGCCTGGGAGGGCGGCTGGATGCGACAAATTGCTTCGAGAAGCCCGAGGCCACGGTCATCACGAGCATCGACTTCGACCATACGGCCATCCTGGGAGAAACGCTGGAGGCCATCGCCCGCGAGAAGGCCGGCATCCTTCGCGCGAACGTCCCGGTCATCACCGCGACGAGCGGCCTTGCCCTCGAGGCGATTCGCCTGGCCGCCGAAGCCCTCGGCGCGCCCTTGATTCCCGTCGCCGGCGAATCGGAGCGACCGATTGCCTTGTCGGGGCCCTACCAGCGCCGGAACGCGGCTTTGGTGGAGAGCGTGGTCGCCAGCCTTCGCGATTCGGGCTGGATGATTTCCGAAGAGGCGGTTTCGCGCGGTTTTGCGAAGGCGAGCTGGCCCGGACGGATGGAGGCCTGGCGGGACGGAGAGGGGGGCGATTGGTTGGCCGATGGGGCGCATAACCCCGCGGGAATCGACGCGCTCTGCGAGGCCCTGCGCCATGATCATCCGGGAGTGCGCTGGACGCTGATCTTCGGGGCTCTGACGGACCGCGACGCGCGGGGGATGCTGGAGCAGTTGCTGCCCTTCGCGCGCTCACTTTTGCTCGTGGCCCCGCCCAGTCCCCGAGCCCTCGATCCGCATCATCTGGCGGCGGGTCTCCGGCATCCGGACTCGCGGATCGCTCAGAGCGTCGTCGAGGCGGTCGCCGAGGCCAGACGGATGCCCGGGCCCTACGCGGTTTTCGGGTCGTTGTACCTGGTGGGGGCCGTGAAAGAGGCGCTGGGGTGGGTTCCGGAGCCGTGAACGCCTCCTGGGACAGTGGTCATTTTGGGTGTCGGATGCTAGGATCGGGCGATCCTACTATCAAGTGAGAGGGAGAATCATGACCGTCTTGTCGCCGCAGGCCATGCCCAAGGTGGGGGAGCGGATCTCCGAGTACGTGATCCGCGTCTCGCAGCTCCGTCCCATGAAGAAGCGAGACGAGGGGGCTTTTTACCTATTCCGGGGCAGCAACGCTCAGGCGCAACTGGGCTGCGTGATCTGGAACGGCGAGGCCGATTTCAAGAACGGCGACTACCTGAAAGTCTGGGGGGACGTCAAGCTTCACAAGGACTCGCCGCAGGTGGTGGTTCATCGCTGGCAGATCCTGCCGCGGGAGGACTTTCCGCCCGACACGTTCGTGCCGACGAGCACGCGCGAAACCGACGCGATGGTCCAGGAGCTCGGCGCGGTGATCGCGTCGGTGGAATCCCTCCCCCTGCGCGCCATGCTGAGGCAATTGCTGATCGAGGATCCGGCCGTCGCGCCGCGCTACCATCGGGCTCCGGCGGCCAAGAGCCACCATCATCCCTATTTGGCGGGACTGCTGGAGCACAGCCTGACGGTCGTGAGGCGGGCGCTTGGGCTATGCCTGGCGGAAGACGTGCTGATCGATCGCGACGTCGTCATCGCGGGAGCCTTGCTTCACGACATCGGCAAGATCGAGGAGTACGCCTACGATCAGGATGCGATTGACTTCACCGAGGTCGGAAACCTGATCGGGCACGTCAGTCTCGGCTACTCCATGGTCAGGCAAGCGATCGCCCGCCAGGGAGACGTGCCGACCGACAAGGCCACAAACATCCTTCACGTCATCCTGAGCCACCAAGGACGCCTGGAGTACGGTTCGCCGGTCGAGCCGAAGACGGCTGAAGCGTTCATCGTGCATCACGCGGACACGGTGGATGCGCATCTCTGGCAGGTGACGCGAACGGGCCGCGACTTTCCCGAGCAGCGGCTCGCTTTTTCCAAGAGCCTGAGCCGCATGGTGCTGGCGAACCCGCAACTTCCGGATGCTGAAGGCTATCGCCACTAGCCTGCCGGCGGCGTGACCGGTTGCTCTTCGACCTTTCGATAGAAAGCCGAGGCATCTGTGTACAATAAATACAGCCCATGCTTGCAAAGTCGGTGCTACGGGGGACGTAATGTCTAAGCTTGTCTTGTCCGGTGATCTCGCGGTATTTCGCGTGGAAATGGTGGTGCGCATCCTGGAAGCCATCAAGTTCGACGGTGAAGTGTCGATCGAGGCCGCCGAGAAAGGCCAGTTTTCCTTTCAGCAAGGTCGCGTGGTCGGTGCACGCACCCTCACGGATCAGGGCCTGAGGGCGCTGGTTCTGGTGGTCGCGCAGCGGAACGGCACTTTTTCGGCCCGTACTCAGACGGCCGAGGAGATTTATCGCAACCAAGAGCTTCTGACGATCGTCGACAACGCCACGATTTTTCGCCAGGTTCATGCCTTGCAGGGCCAGGGCCCGTTCGCGCAGCAGATCGCAGCGTCGGCCGCTCCGCACCCCATGCCTCCCGCTCCGCACCCCATGCCTCCCGCCGCGGGTCCGGCTGCCCCCGTGCAGGCCGCCATCCCCGTGCAACCGACGACTCCCATGCAACCAGTTGCCGCCACCCAGCCCGCTGCACCCATGCAGCCATCTGCTCCTGTGCAGCCCGCTGCTCCCATGCAACCGGTCGCGACGGGTAAACAGACCATCGTGCATCGGGCCCAGGGATCGGGGCCCATGGCGCGAGTCCCCGAGATGACCGACAAGGGGAAAATCGTCCTTCGGTCGATCCAGACCAACTACGCCCTGCGCGGCGTTCAGGTGGACGCGGACACCTGGCGGTTGCTCGCCAAGATCGACGGGAAGTCCTCGCTTTTCCAGCTCGGCGAATTGTCGGGCTTGCTAGGCGATCGCCTGGTAAGAGCAGTCGACGAGCTCCAGAACGAAGGGCATATCCGCTTTCAGTCTCACGATCCCGGCATGGACCACTTCAAGAACACGCAGACGAAGTTTCGCTTCGGCGAGTACATGGTGGCCAAGGGGATCATCACCGAGATTCAACTCGATGCGTCCCTCAGGCGTCAACAAGAACTCGCGCGGCGGGGCCGCTACATGTGGCTCGGAGAGATCCTGGTCGAACTCAACTACGCGCGCCCAAGCCAGGTGCAAGAGGCCTTGGCCCTTCAAAAACGCCAGAACGGCTGAACCTGAGTTACAATGAAGAGCCCGGATGCGGATTCCGGGCTCTTACTTTATTTCCGGAGGACGCCGTGCAGCCTCAGTATTCACCGATGATGCAGCAGTACCTTTCCCTGAAGGAGCAGTATCCGGATGTTCTGCTTTTTTACCGGATGGGCGACTTCTACGAGATGTTCTTCGAGGACGCCAAGATTGCCTCGAACGCGCTCGAACTGACGCTCACCGGTCGCGAGTCCGGTGGCGAGCGCGTCCCGATGGCGGGAATTCCCCATCATGCCGCCGAGAATTACCTGACGCGCCTGATCGAGAAGGGCTTCCGGGTCGCCATCTGCGAGCAAGTCGAGGATCCCGCCCAGGCCAAGGGTCTGGTGAAGCGCGAGGTGGTGCGCCTGGTAACTCCGGGGACGTTGCTGGAGTCGGGTTACCTGGCCGACAAGCAGAACAATTTCCTGGCGGCCATAGCCGTCAGTTCCGAGGGCTTCGGCCTGGCCTACTGCGACGTCTCCACGGGTGAGTTGCTTGCCACCGAGATGCCCGATGCCCGACTTCTGGCCGCGGAGCTCTCCCGCTTGATGCCGGCCGAACTCCTCGTTCCCGTGCCCACCGACGTCTGGGAGAAGACTGCCTGGGGGCGGCAACCCGGCCGGGTTCCCCCCGAACTGCTCGACACCCGCTGGGCGGGCATCTTGCCCCAGGGACTCAACCTGACGTTGCGCCATGAGGCCAGCTTCGCCACCGAAAGCGGCAAGCGTCTCATTCTCGAGCACTTCCGGGTCAACAGCCTGGAGGGCTTCGGACTGTCGGATCAGCCCCTAGCGATCGCCGCCATCGGCGCGCTCCTCTCGTACCTCTGCGAGACGCGCAAGGCTCAGCTTCCCCCCTTCTCGGGAATCCGGGCCTACCGGCTCGCGGATTACGTGGGCCTCGACGGCGGAACGCGCAGGAACCTCGAACTCGCGCAGACGGCCCGGGACGGCTCCTGGAAGGGATCGCTGCTCTGGGTGCTGGACGACACCCGGACCGCCATGGGGGGACGGAAACTCCGTCAGTGGCTGATGCATCCTTTGCTCGGCCCGGCAGAGATCCGGCAGCGCCAGTCAGCCGTGAGTGAGCTTGCAGGACAGCCCACCCTGAGGATGGCCCTGGCGCAACGCCTGGGCACCGTGCGCGATCTCGAACGCCTGGCGTCGCGAGTCGGAGCGGGAACCGCGAACGCCCGCGACCTCAACGCCTTGAAGGATTCGCTCGAGGCCTTGCCGGCAATCGCCGAGACGCTTTCCCCTTGTCGAGCCGATTTGCTGCGGGTGATCGAGGATCTCCCCCCTGGACTCCTGGAACTGGCTGCCGAGATTCGGCGCACGCTCCAGGAGGCTCCGCCCATTTCCCTTACCGACGGCGGGATCATCCGGGACGGCGTGAACCCGGATCTCGACGAGGTTCGCGATCTGCTCGGAGACAGCAAGCAGTGGTTGACCCGCTTCGAGTTACAAGAGCGGGAGCGCAGCGGGATTCGTTCCCTGAAGGTGGGCTATAACAAGGCCTTCGGCTTCTTCATCGAGGTGACTCACGCCAACCGGAACCTGGTTCCTGAGGATTATCAGCGCAAGCAGACGCTCACCAACGCCGAGCGGTACGTGACGCCGGAACTCAAGGATCGCGAGCAGCGAATCCTGACCGCTCAGGAACGGATCGGAAGGCTGGAATACGACCTCTTCGTGAGCTTGCGCGACGCCGTTCAGCGGTGGGTACCGAAGCTTCAGGAGCTGGCATCCGGAGTGGCGGGAGTGGACGTGCTGGCCTCCTTCGCCGAGGTCGCCATGCGAAACGGCTTCACGCGCCCGATCGTGGACGACTCGCTCGCCATCGACATCGTCGAGGGCCGGCATCCCGTGGTGGAGCGACTCCTGCCTGCTGGGACCTTCGTTCCCAACGATACGCAACTGGATGCCGACGACGCCCAGCTCTTGATCTTGACGGGGCCCAACATGGCGGGCAAATCCACCTACATGCGGCAGATCGCGCTGATCGTCCTGCTGGCGCAGGTCGGAAGCTTCGTGCCGGCCCGCTCGGCCCGCATCGGCGTCGTGGATCGGATCTTCACCCGGGTCGGCGCGGTGGATGACCTGGCCACGGGCCAGTCCACCTTCATGGTCGAGATGAACGAGACCGCCAACATTCTCAACAACGCCACGCGTCGTTCGCTGATTCTGCTCGACGAGATTGGAAGGGGAACTTCGACCTTCGACGGCATCTCCATCGCATGGTCGGTTTCCGAGCATCTATCGAGCCAGGTGCGGGCGCGGACGCTCTTCGCGACGCATTACCACGAGCTCACGAGCCTGGCCATGAGCCAAAAGGGCGTGAAGACCTGCAAGGTGCTGGTCGAGGAGAAGGACGGACAGGTGCATTTCCTGCGCCGGGTCGTCCCGGGTGGGGCGGATCGATCTTACGGCATCGAAGTGGCGCGCCTGGCGGGCTTGCCTCCTCAGGTGATCGATCGCGCGCGTCAGGTTCTCGCCGAGATCGAGCGCCGTAACCGCATCTCGCTCTCCTTGCGGAGTGCGGCGATTTCGGATGGCGGCGATCCCACGGTGAGTCAGCTTCCCTTGTTCAGCATACCGGGATCCCTCTAACCAAGCGAAGAATCGTCAAGATTGTAACGCCGGACACCGATCCCCACGTTATGTTTGCTAGAATAGACTTGAAACACCCGTCCTATCGTAGCATTTCGCCCACACGCACACCCCGGACGGGTCTTTGAGCGCATGGCAACAAAATACGAAAAGCAAATCGAGAAGCTGCTGGGCCACGTCAAGCAGTTACACCAGCTGATCGAGGAGCGGACCCAGCAACTCAAATACTGGCAAGGTTACGCCAACAAGCTACGCGAAGAGCGGCAGCGCTTGTCGTCGGGCCTGCTGGCTGCTGCGCGAAAGACCTTCACCGAGGTCGCTGCCCGCTATCAGGCGTTGCGCGCCGAAAACGGCAAGCTGCGCAAGCACATCGAGCACCTTCACCAGCTCCAGCAAAAGCAGGAGTTCCAACTCAAGACCCAGCTTCAGTATGCGCTCGGACGAATCGACGATCTCTCCATCGAACGCAAGCACTGGCGCACGACGGTCCAGCACAAGCAGCAACAGATCTGGAAAGCCCAGGAGCAGCTCCAGGGTGCGGAACAGCGTTTCTCCTCCGAGCTTCAGGCCCTTCAGCAGCAGCTGGATTTCGAGCAGTCGAAGTCCCGCACCCTTGGCGAACGTCTCGAGACGGCGGAACGCCAAATCGAGATGCAACAGGTACAATGGCAGGAGCTTCTCGTCGAGAAGCAGACCTTGCTGGGGCGGCTCGAGGAGACGGACTCCGCGCTGGCGATTGCCCAGAAGACGCTTTCAGAGGCCCTGGCCGGCCAGCAAACCTCTGTCGGTCGGGAGGTCGATGCTCTGCGTCAGATGGTGGTCTCGCTGCAGCGCCAGACCGAGAACCTTCACGCCGAGCTGGCCGAGAACCAGGACACCATCGACAAGCAGGATCGCTTCATCGCGGTTCTGAAGGGCGACGGATCCAAGCCCAGCATTCGGCCTATCACCGATAGGAAGTCGTCCCCCCAGGTTCCCCCCCCCAAGTCGGAGGATACTGCAAGTGGCTAAACCCTCGATGCTTTCGCTCATCAAGACCAAGCGTGACGGCGGCGAACACGCTCGCGAGGAGCTCGCCTGGCTCGTGTCCAACGTCAAGGACGTTCCTGACTATCAGCTTTCGGCCTGGTTGATGGCCGTGGTCTGCCGGGGCATGTCCCTGGCCGAGACCACCGACCTCACCGATCTCATGGCCCACTCCGGGCAGATCATGGACCTCTCGGACGTTCCGGGTCCCTGCGCGGACAAGCATTCCACGGGAGGCGTCGGCGACAAGGTCACCCTGGTCCTGGCTCCGCTCGTCGCGAGCGCCGGAGTCACCGTCGCCAAGCTCTCGGGCCGCGGCCTCGGGCATACCGGCGGTACCGTCGACAAGGTCGAGGCCATTCCCGGCTTCAACCCGGAGATTCCCATCGAGCAGTTCAAGCAGCAGCTTCGCGAGATCCGGGTTGCCCTGGCCTCGCAGACCGGCGAACTGGCACCCGCCGACGGGATCTTCTACGCGATGCGCGACGTCTCGGGAACGGTCGAGAGCATTCCTCTGATCGCGGCCTCCGTTCTTTCCAAGAAGATCGCCTCGGGAGCCGACGTGATCCTGCTCGACGTCAAGACCGGGTCGGGCGCTTTCATGAAGGACGATGCCAGCGCCAAGGATCTCGCCGACACCATGATGGAGGTGGGACGTCGCCTCGGTAAGCAAGTCGTCTGCGTCGTCTCCGAGATGGGCCAGCCCCTCGGACATGCCGTGGGTCACTCCAACGAGGTCGCCGAGGCCATCCAGACGCTGCAGGGTAACGGGCCTGCCGACCTTACCGAGCTCTGCGTCCGGCTGGGCGGCCTGATCCTGCTCGGTGCCGGGACGGTTTCCAGCGCCGAGGCGGGCGAGGCGAAGTTGCGCGAGGCAATCGCCGACGGCTCCGCTATCTACAAGTTCCGCGAGTTCGTCGCGGCCCAGGGCGGCGACTCCCGCGTGGTGGATCACCCCGAGATCATGCCGCAGCCCCGCCTGCGCGTGCCCGTCGAGGCCCTGGCCGATGGGTTCGTCCAGCGTCTCGACGCCTTGCCCGTGGGCATTGCCTGCAAAGAGCTCGGTGGAGGTCGCCTCTACAAGGGGGCGCCGCTCGATCTCGCCGTCGGTGTCGACTTGCGGAAAAAGATCGGGGATCGCGTACAAAAGGGTGAGGCCCTGGCATACCTGCTGGTCAACGACGAGGCGAAACTCGCGGTGGCGGTGGATGCCGTTCAATCGGCCTACGGCATCGGACCGGTTCCCGCTACCTCTCCGGACCTGATCCGGGCGGTGTACGCGGCACAAGCCGTTCCTGCCGAGGTCTAGGCAGGAGGGTAGCGCCGTGGATGTTTCGGGATTGCGGATGCGCCTGGGTGAAATTCTCATCCAGGCTGGGCTCTTGACCGAGGAACAGCTGCAAATTGGCCTCGCCAAGCAGCAACAGAAGCGAGAACCCATCGGCCAGATTCTCGCCAACCTGGGCTTCGTCACGGACGAGCAAATCAAGCATGCGCTCGAAGTGCAGTACGGGGTCAAGGCTTTCAATCTCAAGTCCCGGATCCTCCCCGAGATGATCCGCCTGCTCCCCGAAGCGATGATTCGGCAGCACAAGGTCTTGCCGGTAGCGCTCAACCAGATCACCCTCGCCATGGTCGATCCGGGAAATATCCTGGCGCTCGACGATCTTCGGCTCCGCTTCAAGGGCGTTTCCATCCAGCCGGTCCTGGTGAGCGAGACGGAGTTCGAGCAGATCCTCAAGAGCTTACCCCGGGAGGCCACGACCGAACGCGAGGAGGAGGCAGCCGCCGAACCCGCCCAGGACGAGGGGGCTGCGAATCGCCTTGCGCATGAGATCTTGGAGGCCGCCCTGCGGCGCGGCGCCACCGAGGTGGTGCTGGAGCCTCGCGCTGGCGAGATGTCGGCGCGATTCCGGATCGAGGGCGTGCTCGTCACGGAACCGGCAATTCCTTCGCGACTGGCCAATGCGTTGATCGCGCGCCTGAGGGTGCTGGCGGAGTTGCCCCCCATGGCGGGCCATGTCTCCCAGACGGGCATCATCCAGTTGCCCTACGAGTCGCATCGGATCAAAGTCATGCTGCGGTGCATGCCGGCGCGTTTCGGTCAGATGGTCACCCTGCGAATCTTCGACCTCGAGCGGTTCAAGAATGCGGCCATTGACGGTCTCGTGCTTCATCCCCAGGTCGCTTCCATGGTGAAGGGCATCCTGGCGCGTCCGGCGGGCCTGGTGGTTTTCAACGCACCGCTTCACTCCGGCAAGCACACCATGCTTGCAGCCTGCCTGAGAGAAGCGACGCGGTCGGGACGTTCGGCCATCGCCCTGGAGAACCCGCTGGCCGACGAGATCGAAGGGGTGACCCTGGTGACGGCCAACGAGGAGAACGTGGAGGCTCGGCGTTCCGCGATCGAGGCGATTCTCCTTCAGTCTCCCGACGTGATGCTCATCGATCAGACGGCAGATCCCGAGGTGGCGCGCAAGGTCGTCAGGGGAGCCCTCGGTGGCCGGCTGGCTCTACTTGGGTTCACGACGACCCAGGTTTTCCTCGATGAGCTTTTCGACCTGAGCGGGCTGAAACAGCGAACAATCGCCAATGCGGTGGCGGGCGTCGTCACCATGCGACTGGTTCGACGACTCTGTGTCAGTTGCCGCACGCCCTACCGCCCGGATGACGCTACCAAGGCTTTCTTCATGCCATTCAACCCCTCGGGCGTGCTTCATCGCGCGCAGGGCTGCCCGGACTGCCAGGATACCGGTTACAAGGGTCAAATTGGGCTTTTCGAGGTCTACCCCTTCGCCGCCAAGATGCGCCAAATGGTTGCTCAGGGGGCTTCCAAGACTGAGATCGACGTTCTTGCCAAGCAGCTAGGCTACTTGCCGCTTGCCGATTATGCCGCCTGGGCCGTCGCTCAGGGCCATACCTCGCTGGAAGAACTCGCAAGCGCCGACATCCTCGACGCGGACGACCTTTAGCGCCCCTTCACCTCGCGCGCTCATTCGAGCCCACAGCTGAAGGCTTGCCGGATCGGAGCTATAATGACAGCCGGGAGGCAAGTGCTTCCATGCGCCCCTGATTCGAGAAGAGGACACCATGCCCAACATCAACGACCTTCGTGACAGCTTAGACAAGCTCATGGCGCAGGCCCGACAGACCTCCGAAATCGGAGTCCAGGTTGCCCGCGATGAGATTCATCGGTTCGTGAAGGACCCCGAAACCGTCCGCAAGATGGAGGATTTCGAGGATAACTTCGACCGCCAGATCCGCGAAGTAGCCGACCGCATCGAAGACAGCACCCGCCAGATGGCTTCCATGTTCGACAACCTCATGAATCAGGTGCCCTTCACCACCAAGCCCGAATCCGCCCAGCCGAAGACCGAAGCCAAGACCGAAGCCAAGACCGAAACCAAAGCCGAGGCGAAGACCGAGGCCAAGACCGAGGCGAAGTAGATCGCGCCCTCATCTGTAATTCGAGAGGCCCTGTGTCAGACACAGGGCCTCTCGAATTACTATCGCCTTCAATACGAGCCGAAGCGCGATGGGTCGAGGACTTGTTGCGAGGAGGGGAAAGGAGTAGTATTTAACCAGGTATTAAATTCGGCACAAAGGCGTGTCCTCGTGGAACCTCAGGGCGACCTCGTCCGCACGGTAGAAGGAGGCCAACCTTGGCTCAGATCGCAAAGAACTTGACCGAGCGTATCGGCGGCACTCCCTTGCTCGAGCTGAGCAAGGTTACCGAGGGCTGCAACGGGCGCGTGGTCGCCAAGCTGGAGTCGTATAACCCCGCTGCCAGCGTCAAGGACCGGATTGGCTGGAGCATGGTTCGGGACGCCGAGGAGCGAGGGTTCATCCAGCCTGGCAAGACTGTCCTGGTGGAGCCGACTTCGGGAAACACCGGGATCGCCTTGGCCTTTGTGGCGGCGGCTCGGGGTTACCGGTTGATCTTGACGATGCCCGAAACCATGAGCCAGGAGCGTCGGAGCATGCTGAAGGCCTACGGGGCCGAGTTGGTACTCACTCCGGGGCCGCTGGGGATGAAGGGCGCGATCGCCAAGGCCGATGAAATTGCCGCCGAATCGCCTGGAGGCTTCGTGCTCGGGCAATTCGACAACCCCGCGAACCCCCGGGTCCACCGGGAAACCACGGCCGTCGAGATCTGGGAGGATACCGACGGAGCGCTGGACATCTTCGTCTCGGGAGTCGGAACCGGCGGTACCCTCACGGGCGTCTACCAGGCGCTACATGGCAAGAAATCCGGCCTACGCTTCGTTGCGGTCGAGCCCACCGAAAGCCCGGTCCTATCGGGCGGCCAGCCCAGTCCCCACAAGATCCAGGGTATCGGGGCGGGCTTCGTTCCCGGCATTTTCGACCCGACGCTTCTCGCGGGGCTCCGCGACGGATCCCTTGGCGAGGTCGCGCAGGTGAGCACCGAGAAGGCGATCGAGATGACGCGACGCCTGGCGTCCGAGGAAGGCGTCCTGGTCGGCATCTCCTCGGGAGCGGCAGTGGCCGCGGCGGTCGAGATTGCGCGCCGTCCCGAGTCCAAGGGCAAGCTCATCGTGGTTATTCTGCCGGACTTCGGCGAGAGGTACCTGAGCACTCCCACGTTCAGCGAGCTCGCTGAGCCCGGGGCGGCCATGCCCTCCCCGACGTCGATCTAGTCGAGGCTGCCGTGTTTCGTACCCTCCGGGAGAGCATCGACGTCGTCTTCGAGAAGGACCCCGCGGCCAAGAACTGGCTGGAGGTGCTGCTTTGTTACCCCTCGATTCATGCGATGGCCTTTCACCGGGTGGCCCACCGCCTTCATGGATGGGGCTTTCCCTTGCTACCTCGCTTACTTTCGCAGTTCTCTCGCTTCGTGACCGGGATCGAGATCCATCCCGGGGCGACGATCGGACGCCGCTTCTTCATCGACCATGGGATGGGGGTGGTGATTGGCGAGACTGCGGTCGTTGGTGACGACGTCTTGCTTTACCATCAGGTGACCCTGGGCGGCACGGGCAAGGACTCCGGAAAGCGCCATCCGACCCTGGATGACGGGGTGGTGGTGGGTGCCGGCGCCAAGATCCTGGGCAACATCCATGTGGGGGCGCAAGCCCGGATCGGGGCGGGTTCGGTGGTGCTTCGCGATGTGCCCCCCAATGCCACGGTCGTGGGCATTCCCGGGAGGGTGGTCGCGGCCCGAGAAATCGAAGCCGGCGGCCCGTCGCCCGATGAGGGCAAGTATCCAGACCCTGAAGCCTCAGCGATCAAGGCATTGCTCGGCAGGGTATACCGGCTCGAGGAAGCCCTCTCGCGGGCCAATTTCGGTGCTCCGGATGCTCGCGCGGGCAGCGCCGTCCATGCGCCGTTGACGGAAGTCGAGGACTTCATCCACGGCGCAGGTATCTAGGTCCTCAAGCCGTCCTTCGCCATGGGAAAGCGCGCGTTCCCCGTTTCCTGAACCCGCCGGTTCACCAGCTCGACGAACATGCCGATCAGATCGGGATCCCACTGGGTGCCCCGGTACTCCGTGAGGATTTCGAGGCCCCGGGAGACGGGCATGGCCGGCCGATAGCATCGGGTCGTGGTCATGGCGTCGAAGGCATCCGCAATCGAGACGATGCGGGCCATCACGCAAGGCTCGTCTCGGTAGAGTCCATCCGGGTATCCCTTGCCGTCCCAGCGTTCGTGATGGTGGCGGATCATGGGAATCAAGGGATCGGAGGCGGGGATCGTCTGGAGGAGCATCGAACCCATCTCGGGGTGTTGCTTCATGTGCGCGTACTCGGCGTCCGTCAGCGCGCCTTCCTTGAAGAGCACCATGTCCTGGATGCCGATTTTACCGACGTCATGAAGGAAGCCCCCCTTGAAGAGGGTTTCGAGTTCAGCCGGTTCCAAGCCGGCGCGCCGGCCCAAGGCGACGGCGTACTCGGCGACGCGGCCCCCATGGCCTTCCGTGTAGGGATCCTTGGCCTCGATCGCCCGAGCTAGCGAGTAGACAAAATCGTCTCCCTGCCCGCCGCCTGCGAAAGGCTGGACTTGCCTCACCGAACTTGCAATCAAGGCGGCGAGAACGCTCAGGATCGGAAGCTCGTCATGGCGGCGAGAACGGGCCTTTTGTGAGAGCAAGAGAAATGCCCCGAAGGCGTTGCCGTGATCTCCGACCAATGGAAGCGCCATGATCCCCTGGGCATCAGCTAACCCCAGTCCGGGCGAGTGGATCGCGGGGTCCGGCGGCGAGCCGCCATCGAGAACGACCCTTTTGCCGGTACGGATCACCCATCCCGCGATCCCATGGGGCAGCGGAATGAGTCCCTCGCCATGCTGCGGGGGCTCACCCCGCCGATCGCCGCGCCAGACGGTGTAGGTCTCGCCATCCGCGTCGCGCAGGGCCACGAGGCACGAATCGAAGGCAACGAGTGCGCCCGAATGCCGAACAAGCGTCTTGACGATCGTGGGCATGTCGCGCGCAATCGCCAGCGCCGCGGAGATCTCCAAGAGAATCGAGAGCTGCTTCATTGGCCCCTCCCCCTTCCGAAGCTTCGCAGGGTAGTGTAGTTATTCCCTATCAACGGCCTTGAGTACCCAAGACGACCTCCCATCTTGTAAAATTGGCGTTACCAGGGGATTAAGACCAAGGTTTCGGAAGCTCCTTCGTGCCGGGAACTTTTGCACGGTAAGCGCCGTCAGACACACTGGGGGTGATTTGCAATCCCTCCCTCAATCCCTTACGATGGAGCCCGTTGAGCCTGCACGCTCGACAGCCATCCGGACCATAGGAGAATGCAGCATTGAAGCCTCTTTACATCCTTAGCGTCGTCCTCGCTTCCACCGTCTCTCTCTCGGCCCCCGCCTGGGCGAGCCTCGCCTCGGAAACGTTCACCGACGTCCCTGAGGGTCACTGGGCTCAAGAGGGAATCGCCGAGCTGGCCATCAAGCGGGACATGATGCGGGGATACCCGGATGGCACGTTCCGGGGGGAACTACCCTTCACGCGTTTCCAGTTCGCCCTCGCCATGAAGGAGCTCATCGACGAACTCGAGCGGATATCCAAGACCAGCCTACGCTCGGACACTCCCTGCCTCAACACCTACGCGGACGTCAACGCCTCGGCCGAACGAGACATAATCCTGGACCTGGCGAACGTTTACTGCCTCTTCGAAGGGGTTCCCGAGATCAAGGCGAATCACTTTTTTCCCGCCCAGCAGGTCTCGCGATCCGAGGTCTCGAAGGTCATTGCCAACCTCATGAAATTGGCTGACGACAAGGATATCGTACGCCCCCGCCATGCTCAGGACTACGATTTCAGCGACGTCTCCCGGAAAAACTGGGCCTATGAGGCCATTCAGACGGTGTCCGATCAGTACGGCGTCATGATCGGCTTTCCCGACAATTCCTTCCGCCCCGACGATCAGTTGACCCGCTACCAGTTCGCGCAGGCAGGCTTCCAGACAGTTCCGCTCATCAGCGCGCTGATCGCCCAGACCCTCGAAGACAAATCTTCCCAGCGTGCGCTGGAACTGTCGCGGCTCTGGCAGCAGCGCACTCCCTGGCATGTCGACGCGCGCCTCGGCTCCCTGGGTACCGGATTGCGCTGGATCGGCTACCCTGATTCCTTCGTGATGGCTGACGTTCGCGGCCTATTCAACCAGGCCAATCCCCTCATCGACGCCCAATTCGGCTGGTGGCCCACCACGTACATGCTCGGGCAGGTTCATGCTCAACCCTACGTGGCACCCCGTCTGGCCTACGAATCCGTGGCCGGCCCCTACGTCGGACTCGGACTCGGCTTGGCCGCCTACTGGCGCCCCAACCTGGAATGGGGCTTCGCCGCCAACCTCCGTAGCGGCTACACCCTCAAGCCGCTGGGCGGCGGGCTCGGTGTGGGCGGTCCCGGCTTTCTTCTCGACACGGCCGATCTCGAAGCCGAATACTACCTCAATCCCAACGTCGCCATCGTCCCCGGCCTGAGCCTTTTCCAGGATCCTCGCAGCAACGGTGCCGTCGACGTCGCCATCAAGCTGGGGCTGCACCTGCCCTTGTAGGCACAGCGACCAGCGAAGACCACTGTATTCCAAGGCGTTCGAGCCGGCGAACCCCTCATTGAATCGAGAGCCCCCGCCTAGGCGGGGGCTCTCGATTCAATGGGCTGCGGGGCGACGAAGGCGCTTGAACATCAGTTCCAGTGCCCGCTGCGAGGCGAAGTGCTTGACTCGCTCGCGAGGATGCTCCCCGAAGCGGAAGGATGCGATTTCAGTGCCGTCGGCTCCGGCCAGTGCCACGTAGGCATGGCCGACTTCCGCGTCGGGGGTATTGGGCCCCGCTCCGGCGTAACCGGTAACGCCCACGGCCCAATCGGCGCCAGTGAGGCGACGAACGGCCTCGGCGATCGCTTGGGTGACTTCCGGGCTGACATGACCATGCCGCTCGATGAACTCCGCGGGAATCCCCAGCGCGCGCGCCTTCTCGGCAACCTGGTAACAGATCGAGCCCCCGATGAAATAATCGGAAGCGCCCTGGATATCGGTAATCCGGCTGCCCAGCAGGCCCGCGGTCATCGACTCCGCCACCGCCAGGGTTTCATTCCGGCTCTTCAGCAACTGACCCACCACCGCGGGAAGCGTGTCGCCTTCCGTCCCGAAGTAGAACTCCCCGAGCCGATTCAAGATCTCGGCGATCACCGGTTCGAGCATGTCCTCGGCAGCAGCGATGCTGGGCGCCTTGGCGGTCACGCGCAGGTGCACCTCGCCGCTACCGGCATAAGGCGCCACCGTCGGGTTGGATCCTTCCTCGAGATCGCTCACCCTTTCCGCCGCCTCGGCTTCGGTGATGCCGACGAACTTCAAGAGGCGCGATCGGATGGTCCCCCCGTCGAGGGCTTCGAGGTAGGGACGGGCCCACGTTTCCCACATCTGGGTGAGCTCGTAGGGAACGCCGGGGAAGGTCATGAGGCGCTTGTTTTCACGGATCAGAAGAACGCCTGACGCGGTCCCTGCGGGGTTGGGAATGAGTTCGGCGGTCCGGGGGAAGCAAGCGAGTTTCTTCTCGGATTCCGTCAAGCGGCGTCCCTTCAGGGCGAATGCTTCCTCGACCCGCCGGTAGACTTCCGGATCGAGGACCATGGGTTCTCCCACGAACTGCGCGACCATCTCGTGGGTGAGATCATCCGCCGTCGGTCCTAGGCCACCCGTGCAGATCACCAGATCCGCGCGCTCCCATGCCAGCGTCAGCGCCTGCTGGATGCGTTCGGGGTTGTCACCGACCGTCGTGATGAAGTAGAGGTCGATTCCCCGCATGGCGAGTTCGCGCGCGAGGTAGGTGGCGTTGGTGTTGACTACTTGGCCGATGAGCAGTTCGGTTCCGATGTTCAGGATCTCGGCCCGCATGTCAACGGGTTCCGAAGGTGCGATCGCCCGCGTCCCCGAGCCCGGGAACGATGTAGCCCTTTTCGTTGAGGTGATCGTCGACGCTCACCGTCAGGACGGGGACATCCGGATGCATGTCGTGGACGTGCTGGACGCCCTCGGGTGAGGCAATCAGGCAGAGGAATTTGATCCGCGAGACTCCGCGACGCTTGAAAAGCTCGATGGTCGCGACGGCGGATCCACCGGTCGCCAGCATCGGGTCGATGATGAGGACGGTCGTCTCGGGGGGATAGCTCTCGGGAAGGTTGACGTAGTACTCGACGGGCGTCAGGGACGACTCGTTGCGATAGAGCCCGATGTGACGGACCTCGGCTTCGGGTAGCAACTCCATCGCCGACTCCACCATGGCCAGGCCCGCGCGGAGAATCGGCGCGACGACGATGGGACGGTTACCCAGGGTCTTGCCCTTGGCGATGCCGAGGACCGTCTCGATATCGACCGGATCGGTCTCGAGGTCGCGGGTGGCTTCGAGGATCAGGAACTTGGCGAGTTCTCTGGCGCGCTGTCGAAAGCGGCTGGTCGGAGTGTTGCGGTCCCGCAGGTCGGCGAGGGCATGATGCACGAGCGGATGGTCGAGAATCACGGTCATGGGGTTGATTACTTGCGACATGGGGTACTCCTTGTAGCCGCGGGAGCTAGGCGGTGGGGGTTTTCCAGAGGGTGCGGGTCTGCCAGAGGTACTCGACCCCGGACCCGATGGTGAAGAGCATGGCGGCCCACCAGATGCCCTGGGCCACGGCGTTCAGGTTTGGAAAGCTGCCGACGGCCAGCAAGAGGATGATCGCCAGCATCTGGGTGACGGTCTTGAGCTTGCCCCACCAGCTGGCGGAAAGCAAGATGCCGGCGCTGATCGCGGCGGTCCTCAGGCCGGTGATCAGAAACTCGCGGCTCAGAACCAGCGTGACGGTCCAGGCGGGGATCACGCCCTGGTAGGTGAGTCCGGCCAAGGCGGCCGTGATCAGGATCTTGTCGACGAGGGGATCCAGCAACGCGCCTAGCGGGGTGACCTGATTGAGCTTGCGGGCGAGGTAGCCGTCGACCCAGTCGGTTCCCGAGGCGAAGGCGAAGATGGCCAAGGCCCAGACGTTGTGACCCCCCTCGAGCGCGATCGCCAGCGGGATGATCAGGACGAAACGCGCGAGGGTGATCCAGTTGGGAAGGGTCATGGGGTAACGACTTCTCCATGCAGGTCGTAGGCCTCGGCCCCGGTGATGCGAACCGGGACGATTTCGCCCGCGAAGACCGGCCAAAGCGAGGTCGCGAAGGTGGTTCCATCGATTTCCGGGGCGTCGCGATGGGTCCGTCCCACGAGGCGTCCGGTATCCGTTTCAACCCCTTCGACCAGCATGGGGAGGACTTTTCCGACGAGACTTTGATGAATGGCCAGCGACACCGCTTGTTGCTCGCGCATGACGGCGTTACGGCGGCTGTCACGTTCTCGCTTGGGGACCGCGGGCTTCATCGTGGCGCCGGGAGTCCCCGTTTGGGGCGAGTAGGAGAAGGCGCCGACGTGATCCAGCTTGAGCGTTCGGACGCTTTCGAGCATGTGCGCGTGGTGTTCCTCGGTCTCGGTCGGGAAGCCCGTGATGAAGGTGGTGCGGATGACGAGGTTGGGATGGAGATCGCGCATCCGGTGGATGAGCTCGTCGACGGGTTCGTGACGCGGGCGGCGCATGGCCTTGAGGATGTCGGGATGCGTGTGCTGGAGGGGCATGTCGACATAGGGGACGACCTTGGGCAGGCGCGCCATGGTCGTGAGCAACTCATCGGACATGTAGTTGGGGTAAGCGTAAAGGACTCGGATCCACTCGGCGCCGGGCACTTCGTCCGAAAGGCGTTCGAGCAGCCGCGGGAATTGGAATCCGCCGCCCTTTTCCTGGCCGTAACGGGTGGTGTCCTCGGCGATCAGCACGATCTCCTTGACGCCGCCCTCGGTGAGCATCTTGGCCTCGTCGATGATGGTGTCCATCGGGCGCGAGGCGTAGCGGCCGCGCAACTGGGGAATGATGCAGAAGGTGCAGGCGTGGTCGCAGCCCTCGGAGATCTTGAGGTAGGCCGACGGTCCGATGGTGGTGAGCAGGCGCGGCAGGATCACCGAGACCGGCGCCTGGGCCTTGTCCTGGACCATGGCGAAGCGCTCGCCGGACTGGACTCTTCCCACCACGTCGACGATCTTGTGGAACTCCGAGGTGCCTATCACGGCGTCGACTTCCGGCAGTTCCGCGAGCAGGTCTCCCTTGTGGCGCTGAACCAAGCAGCCCGTTACGATGAGCTTCTTGGAGAGCGTTCCGAGATCCAGGATGGTCCGGATGGATTCCCGCTGGGCCTCGTCGATGAAGGAGCACGTGTTGACCAGGAGGACATCGGCCTCGCGCTCATCGGAGACCATTTGGTAGCCTGACTGCGAGAGCAGGCCGAGCATGTTCTCGGTATCGACGGTGTTCTTCGAGCAGCCGAGACTGACGACTCCAACCTTGGTGGTCACAGGATGCCTTTCTAGCGAGTTACTGGACTCCCCGACCAAGGACGATGTCCTCGGGGGCGCCGGCCTGTCCCTGAGTATAACTGTAATTCACCACGCGAGCGCCGATATCCAAGGTGGTTCCCTTGACGCCGGGAATGACGACCAACTCGTTGGAGCCGAAGAGCGCCACCCAGAGTTCGGTGCCTTGACTGTTGAGCGCCAGCGCCTGAGGTTGCCGTACCTGCACGCCGGCATTATCGGGCTTGACCGATACCGCCTTACCGACGGCGCCGCTGCTGAGATCCACGGGCACGACGACCCCGGCATCCGGCACGGAGACGTAGGCTATCGGGTTTGTGAGGCTAGGGGAGATCACCACGTCCCAGGAGCCCGATACCCCCAAGTCATAACTCTGGCCCGCGGTTCCGGCCGCGAGGTCGATGCTCCAGAGTTTGCTCGAACCGCGATCGGTGACCAGCAACCGGTCGCCCTTCGGAGTGACCGCGGCCTTCCAGAGTTTGACCGCCCCGTTGAGGGTGATGGCGGAGCTCATCTGGGATCCCTTCAGGACGACGACCTGGCCCGCGGAGGCTCCGCCGGGGTTGCTGTTGCCCTCCGAGATCACGTAGGCGTCGCTCTTGTTGGCCGCCTCCGAGGTGGTGGGATGGGTGGCGATGCCGCGCGGCTGAAAGCCCGGATAGGTGGCCGCCGGAGCGAACTCGAAGGTGTGGATGCGGGAGCGGCTCTCGACGTCGATCTGGGCCACCGTCTTGTCGCCGGTGTTGGTGACGTAGAGGTAGCGGCCGTCAGGGGTGATGGCGACGTCCCAGGGGCGATCTCCCGAAGGCAGGGCCTTCTCGAGCTGGCGGGTACGGACGTTGAGCATGGAGATGGTGTTGGTGGAGTGGTTCGCGACGTAGAGGTACTCGCGATCCGAGCGCGGGTTGATCACCATGTTGGCCGGCGCGGATCCCGCCGGGATGGGATCGCCATCCGGGGCGCGCTGGATGAGGCTCACGACGTTGACTTGATCCATGGACTGCAGGCTGATGTAAGCCAGAAGCGTTGCAGGCTTACCATCGACCGCTCCTCCCAAGATGGAACAACCCGTCAAGCTCAACGCCAAAGGCAACGTCGCCCATTTTAGGGGGTTAAACACTCGCATCCGCTGCAATCCTCCTGTCTCGTCTCCGGCTATCATACCAGAGTCGCACCTTGACCGGTAGCCTGCTGTGATCCCGGCGGCGCGCAGCCTCAGGTCAGGGCGGAGAGAATGGCGCCGAGGGCGTCGAGCACCTCGGGATCGAAGTGATCGCTTTCCCGCATGGCCGTAAGGGTGGCGGCGGGGGCATGGGCTTCTCGATACGCCGTGATCGTGGTCATGCCGATGAAGGCCTCGGCCACCGCCAGGACCCGGGCGAGCAGCGGGATTTCCTGGCCGCTCAAGCCGTCGGGGTAACCCGTGCCGTTCCAGCGCTCGTGATGGTGGCGGACCACCGGGACCACGTCCCGCAGCGAACTGGTGGTGCCTATCAGGCGCGCGCCGACGGTCGCGTGGGTCTCCACCACCCGGCGTTCCTGGTCCGTGAGCAGGGCGGGCTTGCGCAGGATGGCATCGGGAATCGCCACCTCTCCGATGTCGTGAAGGAGAGAGGCTTGCTGCAAGACGGCCAGCTGATCCGAATCGAGCGCCATCTGCCGGCCGATGGCATGCACCGTCTCGGCGATGCGTTGGTTGTGCTCGCGGTTTTCGGCGTCGTTGGCCTCGAGCGCCCAGACCATGGTCATGAGGGCGTCGAGGTAGCCTTCCTGCTTGCGGGCATCCTGCTGGAGGCGATCGATCGCGACCGCTGCCTGTCCCGCGAGGCGACGCCCCAGGCGCTCGGCGGTCGCGCCGAAGTGCTCGCTTTGGCGGCTGACGAGCAGTAAGAGCCCCAAGCTGCGAGACTGATGGGTCAGCGGGAAGCAAGCGAGCGAGCGACCCTCGGTCCATTCCTTCAGGCGGGCGAGACCCGGCGCGGAGTCATCGAGCGGCATGATCCGGGGGGTTCCGGAGGCGCTCGACTCGCCGAGCGGTCCCTCGTTAGGCGGGATGATCCACCCCAGTCGCTGGGTCATGGGCAGGCCATGGCTCGCGCGAAGCCTCAGCCCCCCCTGGGTATCGGTCAGGAGCAGCATGGCGAAATCGGCGGTCATCCCCTCGGAGGCGATTTCCATCAGCGCCTCCAGGGCGTCGTCGAGGTCGTCGACTCGCATGACGCGCTCTTCGAGCCGGTTGGCGAGGGTCATTTCACGGTTGACGTCCTGATAGAAGGAGTGCCAGACCTGTGAGACCGCGAGCCGCAGGCTCTGGGTGAAGCCCTCGACCACCTCCATGACCTGGAGGCGGTCCTGAGGGGAGAACGGGGCCTTCTGGACGTGGTGGCGAATGTTGTCGCAAAGCGAAAGAATCAGCGATTCGCTCTGGGTGAGCGAGATGCCGCGGGAGATGAGCTGGCTGATTCCCAGGCGGACGAGTCGATACAGGTGAGCTTGTCCATCGGGGGCTTCGTCGGAAGCGAGGCGATCCCCCAGACGCCGAAGCAGCGCTTCGAGCGCATCGCGCCAGCGATCGAGCTGTGCGCCCATGAGCGGGACATCCAGCTCGCCGAGTCGGCGCTGTAGTTCGGTGGTGTGAGCCGCGAGCCCGCTGAGGATGTAACCCTGCCAGGCCGCGACATCGAAGGCCTCGCCCGAACGGGCCGGAGCACGCCGTGGGAGCTCCGCGGTTCCCCGCGGCGGCGTGTCGACGAGGACCGCGAGCGATCCCGGAGCGTTGGCGATGCAGACGCGGTCGCGCCCCCCATGCTTGGCCTCGTAGAGTGCCGCATCCGACAAATCGATCAGTTCCTCGGGCTTGATCTCGGTCGCGGGGCGCGCGGCGATCCCGATGGACGCCGTCACCCGCACCGGGGTCTGGCCCCGTCCCCAGAAGGGATGCCGCGCCAGGTTCTTGCGGATTCGCTTGGCGACCTCTAGGGCCTGCTCGCATGTGGTCTCCGGAAGAATCACCGCGAACTCCTCGCCGCCGTAGCGGGCGACGACATCGGTCTCGCGGGTCGAGTCTCGCAGGATCTGCCCGAAGGAGCGAAGCACCTGGTCGCCTAGCAAGTGACCATGCGTATCGTTGAAGCGCTTGAAGTGATCCAGATCGATGATCATCAAGGCGACGGAGTAGCCGAAACGCGGAGCCCGCCGGAACTCGGCCTCCAGCTGACGCTGGAAGTACCGCCGGTTGTAAACGCCTGTCAGCCCATCGGTGATGGCCAATTGCTGAGAAGCCTGATACAGCTGGGCGTTCCGGATGGCGACGGCGGCATGGCTCGCGATGACGGTGAGCATGCGTTCGGTGACCGTGGAGAATAGCCCGGTAGCGTGCTTTGCGATGGCGATGACGCCGAGGGTGTCGCCCTCGGCGGAGATGGGAACGGCCAGCAGAGCCCGATGGCCGAGCAGCGCGGCGTAGGCGTCGGGGTCGAGCGCGGGGATGTGGACGCACTCCGAGTTTTCGGCGGCTTTGCCGATGGGACCCTCTCCGATCGGGATTGGGGGGATGCGGCGATTGGGTGGGTCGGCGGACATGGGTTGGGCCAAGAGCATTTGACCCGCGTCATCCTTGAGGAAGATCAGGCATTCGTCGCAGGCGAGGACCTGCCGGACCTCCGTGCCGATCATGACCATGGTTTGACGCAGGTCGATCTGGGCGCTGATTCGCTGGGCGATTTCGTGAAGGACGGAGAGCTCCTGGTGAGCTTGCTGGAGTTCGCTTTGTTGCTGGCGCGTCTTGAGGTAGAGGATGAAGACGCCCGCGGACAAGAGCAAGGGTACCAGGAGCAGGGCCGCCCCCATGAGGCCATGAAGGTGGTACAGCAGGACCATCAGCGCGGAAAGGGGGCCCAGCATCAGGGTGCTTAGGAGTTCCCAGCGATCGTCTTCCCAGAGGAGGCGGAATACCGGGGCATCTTTGGCGAGGGCGAGGAAGCCGTTGACGAGGGTGACGTTGACCGTGAGGTAGGCGAGGGTCGCCAGGAAGAAGAAGGGCACGTCGCTGAAGGAAAGGTTTTCGGCGGGGGTGATGCCGGCCCAGGTGAAGACCGCAAAGCTTGCGGCGCACGAGAAGGTGTACTGGGCGAAGTTGAAGGCGGCGAGCGACCAGTGGCGACGCTGCACCAGCATGTGCGCGGCGAGCGAGACTCCCAGGAGCAGCAGGACCGTCGCGGAGAGCCCCTGGATCAGCAGGGACGCGAAGAAGATGGCGAAGCTCGCGGTCAGTTGACCGCCACGGCGCAAGGGAACACCCAGGAGTTCGGTGGCGATGCCCAGCAGCAGCATGACCCAGAAGAGCCAGCCGTCGAGCAGGAGCGGCGAGGTGGGACGCACCCAGAGCCACGCCGCCATGAGGGTGCCGGCGAGCGTCACGGCCCGGAAGTAATGGCTGGATAGGACGGCGCGGTCGATCACGGGCCCCACTGTCTTTTTAGATGCGATCCGCGCCCGTCGAGGCGAGGGACCAAGCTGACGTAAGAGCTTCAGTATACCATCTCCGGGGCTCTGCTCGATGCTTTCCCGCGATTTCCTTTGACGAATCGGCTTATAGTCAGTAACATGGTAGATCGCGAATCAACATAACCTAATCAATCACCATTCCGAGGAGAGAGCTTGAACGAGAATATCCGAAACGTCGCCATCATCGCCCACGTCGATCATGGCAAAACCACCCTGGTAGACGGCCTGCTGCGGCAGTCGGGCGTCTTCCGTGCCAACGAAGTCATGATCGAGTGCGTCATGGACTCCGGGGACATCGAGCGCGAGCGGGGCATCACCATCCTCGCCAAGAACACCGCCGTCGCGTACAACGGCCACAAGATCAACATCGTCGACACCCCCGGCCACGCCGACTTCGGCGGGGAGGTCGAACGCGTCCTCGGGATGGTCGACGGCTGCCTGCTCATCGTCGACGCCTTCGACGGCCCGATGCCGCAGACCCGCTTCGTCCTCCGCAAGGCGCTCGAAAAAGGCCTCAAGCCGATCGTCGTCATCAACAAGATCGACCGCCCCGGCGCCCGCCCCGAGGAAGTCGTCGACCTCGTACTCGACCTCTTCATCGACCTCGGCGCCGACGACTCGCAGATCGAGTTCCCGGTTATCTATGCTTCGGGCATCTCGGGCTTCGCCAAGGACAACCTCGAAGACGAATCGATCGATCTTCGCCCCCTCTTCGACGCCATCCTCCAGCATGTCCCGGCGCCGCTGGGTGATTCCACCAAGCCCCTGCAGCTTCAGGTCACCACCCTGGACTACTCGGAGTATCTGGGTCGCATCGTAATCGGTCGCATCCATAACGGCACCATCCGGGCCAATGAACCCTGCGTGCTGATTCGGACCGACGGCAGCATCACCAAGGGCAAGATTGCGAAGCTCTTCACCTTCAGCGGCCTGAAGCGGATCGAGGTCGAGGAGGCTCTGGCCGGCGACCTCGTCGCGGTCGCCGGATTCCCGGATGCCAACATCGGCGAGACCCTCGCCAGCGCAGCCGACCCCAATCCCCTGCCGCTCATCCGCGTCGACGAGCCCACGCTGCAGATGACCTTCTCGGTCAACGACAGCCCCTTCGCCGGCCGTGAAGGCAAGTACGTCACCAGCCGCCAGATCCGTCAGCGGCTCATGCGTGAACTCGAAAGCAACGTCTCGCTGCGCGTCGACGACACCGACACCACGGATGCCTTCCTCGTGAGCGGTCGCGGCGAGCTTCACCTCGGCATCCTCGTCGAGACCATGCGCCGGGAAGGCTACGAGTTCCAGATCTCCAAGCCCAAGGTCATCTTCCGCGAGGTGAACGGCAAGACCTACGAGCCGTTCGAGATGCTGGTGGTGGACGTCCCCGATTGGGCCGCCGGTACCTGCATCGAGCGTCTGGGTCAGCGTCGTTCGGAAATGCAGAAGATGGATGCCACCGGTGTGCGCACCGTTCTCGAGTTCCTGATGCCTTCCCGGGGACTGATCGGGTTCCGGAGCGAATTCATCCGCGCCACCAAGGGCGAGGGGATCATGACCCACTCCTTCTTCGATTATCAGCCGCACGTCGGCGAGATCGGCAACCTGCGAAACGGTGTGTTGATCGCCCACGAGGACGGAGATTCCACGGCCTACGCCATCCAGAACCTGGAAGACCGGGGAATGTTCTTCATCGCGCCCGGCGTCAAGGTCTATGCCGGCATGATCGTGGGCGAGCATAACCGCTCTCAGGACATCGTGATCAACGTCTGCCGCACGAAGAAGCTCACCAACATGCGGGCAGCGGGAGGCGAGGAGCTGGTTCGGCTCACCCCTCCGGTGGACATGAACCTCGAGCGCGCCATGGAGTACATCAACGAGGATGAACTCGTCGAGATCACTCCGCAATCGGTGCGTCTGCGCAAGCAGAAGCTCACCGGCCTGAAGTAAGACCCAAGAGGCCCGGCGAAAGCCGGGCCTCGGTCATGGTATGATATTTGGGTCCAATCAACCTCAATGGGGCTCGACCATGTCGCTTGCCATCTACCCGGGGTCCTTCGACCCCATCACCAACGGCCACCTCGATATCCTGGTTCGCGCCAGCCAGATTTTCGACGAGGTGATCGTCGCGGTGCTTCAGAACACCTCGAAGCACTGCATGCTCGACTTCCAGGAACGCGTCGAGCTGATTCAGGCCGTCACGGCGCACATGCCGAGAGTCTCGGTGGATTCGTTCTTCGGGTTGACGGCCGACTACGCGCAGCTCAAGGGGGCGAAGAACCTGATTCGAGGCCTGAGAGCCGTTTCGGATTTCGACGCCGAGCTGCGCATCGCCTTGGCGAACAAGAAGCTCAACCCGGAACTCGAGACGGTCTTTCTGATGACCTCGTCGGAGTACCTCTTCTTGTCGTCGAGCACGGTTCGCGAGATCGCCTCCCTGGGGGGTCCGACAGCCGGCATGGTCCCCGAGATCGTCGAGCGCCGCCTGAGCGATAAGTTCGCTGTCCAGGTCAACAGGAGGAATGCGCTATCACAAAGCTAGAGCAAGCCCTCTTCGCCATCGAAGAGTTGGTCGTGAAATGTCCTCGGGTTCCCTTCACCAGCCGTGCGCTGGTGGACGAGGATCGGTTGCTCGACTTGATCGAGGAGCTGAGAGCCCTCATCCCTACCGAGCTTCAGCAAGCCCAGGACCTGGTTGCCCAGCGCGACCAGATCCTGGAAGATGCCAAGCGTCAAGCGGAGGCGCGCCTCTCCGAAGCCCGCCAGATGGCCCACGCCATGACGGCGGAACACGCCATCATGCGCGAGGCGATCGAGGAATCCGAAAAGGTTCGCAAGCAACTCGCGCAGGACACGCATGGCCAGCAAGTCAGTGCCGATCGTTACGCCGAGGAGCTCCTCACCGAGCTCGAAGCCAAGATCACCCGCGCCCTCACCATCATCCAGAACGGGCGCGGCATGTTGAACACCGAGAAGGTTTAGCTTGTCCCGCGTGGCCCTTGCCCAGATCGCGCCCGTTCTTGGCGATCTGGAAATCAATCTCAGGCTTCACCTTGAGCGCATTGAAGCGGCTCGCGCGCGAGGGGCTTCGCTAATCGTCTTTCCTGAACTCTCGCTGACCGGGTATTTCCTGAAGGATCTCACCGGAGATGTCGCGATGCCCGAGGACCACCCGGTGCTCGCGGCAATCGCCGAGGCCAGCGCCAGTATCGACGTCGTCGCGGGCTACGTGGCGCTTGAAAACGATCTGGCCTACATCGCGGCGGGTTACTGGTCAAAAGGCCGGTTAATCCATCGCCATCACAAGGCCTACCTCCCGACCTACGGCATGTTCGAGGAGGCCCGTTTCGTCACTCCCGGATCCCGCCTACGTGCCTTCGATGGCCCGCTTGGGCGCTCGGCCATGTTGATCTGCGAGGATCTCTGGCATCCCTCGACGGTCGGGATCGTCTCGGTGGACGGGGCCGACCTCTTGATAGCCATCGCGGCTTCCCCAGCCCGGGGTTTTCGGGGCGATCGCCCCGATAGCGCCCGAACCTACGAGCAAATGACCGAACTCTATGCCCGCCTTCACGGGCTCAACGTGATCTTCACCAACCGGGTAGGCTTCGAGGACGGCGTCGGCTTCTGGGGCGGCTCGCGCATCGTCGATCCCTTCGGATCCGAACTCGCCCGCGCGCCATACTTCGAGGAGGCCCTCGTCATCGCGGACCTCGACCTCACCGCCAGCCGTCGCGCCCACCAGCTCATGCCGCTGACGCGTGACGAGCGGCCAGACCTCACCCTCTCCGAGTTGCAAAGGATCCTCGCCAAGCGCGCCGAGCGCGACTGATCATGTGCGTTCATCACATTATCTGACGCCGATCCGCTCTAAACTCGGTTTCACTGCATGTGCTGAGCACGGCTTTGCTGAAGGAGGTCCCTCGATGGCATTCGACCCGGAGACTCCCGCGACGGCTCCGGCCTGGAATGGGCTGGAGAACGCCTACAAATCCAACGGACGGCTGAGCGAGGATAACCCCGAGATCGTCGCGATTTTCCAGCAACTCAAGAATCTCCGCGAGGCCGACCGAAGCCTGCGCTCCCTGCGCCGGACCATGACCCTCGACAACATGCCCGTCCTCGAGCCGGTCATCGAGGAGGACGAGATGGAGGCCGTCGTCGAGGCTGCCGCCCCCGAAGCCCCGCGTAATGACCTCGAGCAGCTCATCGAATCCTTCGTCGAGCTCAAGCACGAGAAGGCGACTCTCGAAGCCCGCTTCGCCAAGGTGCTGGACGCCGTCGACAACCTGCAGGAAACGGTCCAGAAGCAAGCCGCCGAGATCGAAAAGCTGCGAAACGCCTGAGTCTTTCCGAAGCCCCCCGATGATTCGGGGGGCTTCGCGCTGGACCGCCCCCCCGAGTTCCGTTACGATGACCCTCCAAGACGAAGGGAATACACATGGGCCGTCGCATCGATATTCACGTCCATCTCGCGGGAATCCACGGGGATGGTTCCGGCTGCTTCGTCTCCGAGCGCATGGGCCGGACCGTGACGTTTCGCGTCTTGATGCGCCTGATGGGGGCGGATGTGCGCAACCCCGTCGAGGCGAACAGCGCCTACATCCGACGCCTCGCCGGCTTGCTCGAGAGCTCCTCGGAACTCGACTACGCCTGCCTTTTTGCGATGGACGGCGTCTACGATTCCCACGGAGAGCTGATTCCGTGCGAGTCTCACCTCTTCGTACCGAACTCCTACGTCTTCGAGGTGAGCCGCCGAAGTCCCCAGTTCTTGCCAGTCATCTCGATCAACCCCCAGCGCCGCGATGCCGTGGCCGAGCTCGAACGCTGGGGAGATCTCGCGGTCGCCCTGAAGTGGCTGGCCCCGCTCCAGAAGTTCGATCCGTCCGAAGCCCGCTATGACGACTTTTACAAGAAACTCGGCGAGCTTGGGCTTCCCGTCATCGCCCACACCGGCTGCGAGCACACGTTTCCGGGCATGGAACAGAGCCTGGGCAATCCACTGCTCTACGAGCGCCTGGTGCGTCAAGGCGTGAGCGTCATCTTCAGTCACTGCGGCACGGGATCGTTTCTTCATCCCCGCCACGACTACTCCCGGGAGTTCGTTTCGATGCTGGAGAGGCATGAGAACGTCTACGGCGATACCTCCGCGTTCTGTTCGCTGGTCCGGTATCAACAAGTTAAGCGTTTTGCCGCGGATCGCTACGCTGGGAGGATCCTTCACGGTTCGGATTTCCCCATTCCGAGCAGCGCGCTCTACTTCCTGCCGGCGCTGGGATTCGGCAAGGTGCGCGATCTGGAGCTTTCGCGTCATCCTCTGGACCGGGACGTCAGGATCAAAACGGCGATGGGAATGCCGGACTCGGTCTTCGAGGGGGCTTACAGCTTGCTCGAGAAACGAATCTTGCGCTGGGAAGCCTGTCGCTAGAGCAAAGCTCGTTACGGCGTTCTCTCGCCTCCTTCCCAAACAGCCGCTGGCGCTAGTTGAGGGTGTCGAGAAGGTCGACGGCGGAGTCGAGCGGGGAGCTGCCGGGTGAAGGAGTGCCACCGCCTTCGGGCGGCACGCTGAGCAGGGGTACGTTCGCGGAGCCGCTGGCGGGCAAGGCTGAAGGTGGATGAGGAATTTCGGGCGGGGTGAAAGTCGAGGGCTTCGTATCCTTGAGGGCCACGCGCATGATCTTGTTCCAGATTGGCGCGCAAATGCCCCCGCCGGTGGTACCGCCGCGCATCTGGGAATTGTCGTCGTTGCCGACCCAAACCACGGCTACCAGGTCCGGCGTGTAGCCCACGAACCAGGCATCCCGGTGGTCGGACGTGGTTCCGGTCTTGCCGGCGGCCGGCCGGCCGATGTTTGCCGCAGCCCCCGTGCCCCAGCGAACCACGCCTTGAAGGACGTCGTTGAGGATTCGGACCGCGTTCTCGTCGTAGACCTTCTGGAGCTTGGCGGAGCGTTGCTCGACCAGGACACCGGAGCGATCCTCGACCCGGTGATAGGCCAGAGGCTCGGTGCGCCAGCCTTCGGTCGCGAAGACGCCGAACGCCGAGGCCATTTCGAGGGGAGTCACCTCGGACGTCCCGAGCGCCAGCGAGAGGTTGGGGCGGAGTTCGCTCTGTAGTCCAACCTCGTGAGCGGTCTCGATGACCTTCTCGATTCCGACGCGCTGCGCCAGTTTGACGGTGATGACGTTGTTCGAGCGCTCGAGCGCCTTTCGCAGTGGCATGGCGCCGGAATGCTTGCCGTCGTAGTTCTTTGGCGTCCAGGTCTGCCCGGCGCCGGCGTCAAACGAGACGGGCTCGTCGACCATGGTGGTCCAGGGCCAGATGCCGGCGTTGAAGGCCGTGAGGAAGACGAAGGGCTTGAAAGCGGATCCTGGCTGGCGATACGCCTGGACCACCCGGTTGAACTTCGAGGTCTTGAAATCGGCGCCGCCGACCATGGCACGAATGTAGCCCGTCTTGGGGTCGAGCACCACGATGGCGCCCTGGCTGAAGTTTAGGCGCTTGCCGTGTTTCTGGATGCTTTCCTTGAGGAGCTTCTCGGCTTCTTGCTGGAGCGTGAGGTCCAAGGTGGAGTGAACCCTCAGGCCACCCTTCATGACCGTGTCCTCGCCGTAGCGGTTGATGAGTTGCTGGATCAGGTAAGTGCTGAAGTAGGGGGCTCGGTAGGCGTAGCTGGTTTTTCCCGTCAGCTGGATTTTCTGTTCCTTGGCGGCTTTGGCCTGGCGATCGGTGATGAAGCCTGCCTTGACCATGCGCTGAAGCGCTACGTTCTTGCCGTGTTCGGCGAGGTCCATGTTTCGGTAAGGCGAGTAGCGCTCGGGGCCACGCAGCAAGTAGGCGAGCATGGCGCTTTCGGCGAGACTGAGATCCTGGGTGTGCTTGCCGAAGTAGTTGAGGCCGGCGGCCTCGATCCCGTAGGTATTATGCCCCCAGTAGACCTGATTGAGGTAGAGTTCCAGGATCTGGTCCTTGGAGTAGCGCTGCTCGATCTGGATGGCGAGCCATGCTTCGGCGAGCTTGCGGGTCACGTTCTTGGAACGGTCGAGGAAGAGGTTTTTTGCGAGCTGCTGGGTGAGGGTGCTGCCCCCTTGAACCGAGCCGCCTTCGGCGATGTCGGTGAGAAGGGCGCGCATCATGCCGCGCGGGCTGATCCCGCGATGCTGGTAGAAGCGGTCGTCCTCGACCGCGATGATCGCCTGCTGGAGATGCTTGGGGATGTATCCTAGGGGAACGACGACCCGGTTTTCCTCGCCGTGAAGGTTGGCGACGAGTTTGCCCTTGGCGTCGTAGATCTTGGAGGTTTCAAAGGGGACGTAGCCTTCCAGGGAGCTCACGTCCGGCAATCCCGAAAGGGCCAAGGCCAGACCTATCGCGGCGCCCAGGCCGGCAATACCGGCCTGGGCGAGGGCGAAGGACGCGACCTCACGTCCCTTCTGAGCGGGCGTGAGTGCGGGGCGCACCTTGGGATCTTTCGGCCTGGCGGGCCGGGGCGGTGGGGTTGACACGGAAGGCTTAGGCGAGCGCGGCTCGTAGGAGCTGGTCCATGGCCCGAGACGCCTTCGCCGCGACGTCCACGACTTCCATGTGGGAGGTGGTGGCTTGGGTCTCCGCGGTGGTGGCGATGTTGGTGATGCAGGAGATGGCGATCACCGAGAGGCCCTTCGACGCCGCGTAAGCAGCCTCGGGAACCGTTGACATGCCCACGGCGTCTGCGCCGATCCGCTGCAGCCACGTGATCTCCGCGGGGGTTTCGTAGGAAGGCCCCAGCAGGCCGACGTAGGTGCCCCGGCGCAAGGTGAAGGAAGCATTGTCCCGAGCCCAGGCCGCCAGGCGCTCGCGCCAGGCCGGATCATAAATTTCGGCGGGCGTGAGCGCCTGCTCGGCTTCGGCGCCTTGGACTCCCATGAGGTTGAGGTGATCGTCGATCAGCATCAGGTCGCCGGCGACCCAGTCGCGCAGGCCTCCGGCCGCGTTGGTGAGAATGATCCGGCGAATGCCAATCTGCTCGAAGAGTCGCATGATGGCGGTCGCCGATTCGAGAGGATGGCCTTCATAGAGGTGGAAACGGCCGCGGGCAATCGCGATAACCGGGCCACCGGGAACCCTCCCGACCGTCAAGACGCCGGCATGGCCTGCGACGGTCGTCTCCGGAAGCCCAGGAATCTCGCTGTAAGGGATGTCCAGGCGATCTTCGAGGTCTTCGAGCACCACGATGCCGGATCCCAGGACGATTCCCACTTCGGGAACAACCGGCAGGGAGGGCAGGAGGGAGGTGTTTGCGGTCACGGGGCGGATCTCCTCTCGGGGTCATCGTCGCGAATCGGGCGGGAAGTCCAGATCGCTTCGGCGGCGGTCAGGTTTTTCAGGTGTTCGTACTGGTGGATGAACATTCCCTCGATCTGGCGCATGGCCCGACGCAGGGGAATCGATTCCGGTGAGATGGGGGTCACCAGGATGGGATGCGCTCCGAGGCGGTTCCCTCCCAGCACATCGGTGAAGAGTTGATCGCCCACGATGGCCACCTCGCTCGCTGCGAGGTTCATCGCGACGAGCGCCTGGCGAAAGCCCTTGCGGCGAGGTTTGAAGGCCTGGTAAAGAAAGGGAAGGTCCAGGTCCTCGGCTACGCGCTTCACGCGCTCCGCGGAGTTGTTGTTGGAGACGATGTAGAGATCGAACTCGGCGCGGATCGCCCCGATCCATTGCCGGATCTGGTCGGGGGCGGTATGGGAGATGGCCGTCACCAGGGTTTCGTCGAGATCGAGGATCAGGCCTCGGATTCCGTGGGATCTCAGGTACTCCGGCGAGATCTCGGTTACCGAGCCCACCCAGGCCCTCGGGACCAGGAATGAAAATGGATTGGTCATAGTCTCATCTTACCACTGATCCTGCGACGGGAATTGCTCAACGTGCCGCCAACACCGGCGCTACCGCCGACGAATCCGCCGTTGGGCCGCGAGGTGGTCGGCATAGCTCTTCGTGAAAACATGGGTGCCGTCCCCACGGGCCACGAAATAGAGCATGGACGTCTCCTGGGGGCTCATGGTCGCCCGCAGACTCGCCAAGCCGGGGTTGGCGATGGGACCCGGCGGAAGCCCCGCGTTGCGATACGTGTTGTAGGGCGAATTCACCTTCACGTCCTTGAAACTCAGCCCTCTGGATCCCTGCTTCCAGCCGAGCGCGTACTCGACGGTGGGATCCGATCCCAGTGGCATGCGAAGTTCGAGGCGATTGTGGAAGACCCCCGCGATGAGTGGCCGCTCGCTCGGCGCCTGCGCCTCCAGCTCCACGATGGAGGCCAAGGTGACCGTCCGGAACAGATCCATCGAAGGATTCGAGGCTGACTTCCAGGCCTTGAGCCCCACCTGCTCGAAGCGGGAAAGCATCAGGGCGATCAGGGCCTCCTCGGGAATCTGCTTCCCCCCGTACTCGTAAGTATCCGGGAATAGAAAACCTTCCAGCGTGGCCTCTGCGGGAAGCGTCGAAAGCCAGGTGAAGCGCTCGGCGAAGCGAGACGGATCGGCGGCCAGCTCCAGGAAACGATCGGCCGAACCGATGCCCTGCTCCTCGATTACCTTGGCCATCTGGCGGACGGAGTAGCCCTCGGGGAAGGTCAGCTGCCTCTGTTCGGCCTTGCCCTGCACCATCCAGCGGAGAATTTCACGGGTACTCATGGCGGGGGTCAGCGCGTAGAAGCCCGCCTTGATTCGGCTCTCGCTGCCCGTGAGCTTGGCCAACAGCCGAAACGACCATGCGCTACGGATGAGGCGCTGGGACTGCAAGCTCTGAGCGACGCTTCTGACGCTGCTCCCGCTTTCGACCGTGAACAAGCGCGTCGGCGAATCGGCACTCCCCACCGGCAACATGCCGATGACCGACGCGCCGAGGAGCATGCTGACGGCGAGTCCGGCAGCGATCAAGATTTTGCGACGCGAGTCGAGCCAGGCCACGAGCGGAGCCTCCTAGCCCAAGGGGTCGATAATGCGGCCGCTAAAGATCTCGGCGGCCTTGCCGATCACGTCGTCCGTGACGCGAAGGGGCGAGCGATCCGCGATCCCGGAGGCGAGGGGTACGCCGAGCGAAAGATCGTCTGCTGAGCTGGAGGTGGTCTCCGGCCAAGCGTCGGCGTCGTCGGGCTCGCGGACCGGGGCCTCGAACTCCGTGGGGCCGGCAGACGGGGCGGGAACCTGATCGATGGCTAGAGGGCGGACCGCCTCGGCAGGGATGGGTTCAGCGGCAAGAGTCGCCTGGGGCACGGCCGGTGGGACGGCGCGCTGGGCGGATGCTTGGATACCGGACGAAGGACCGTTCGAGACGGGCGGGGCGGCCGGAACGGGTGTTGGGACTTCAGTTGTCGGCGCGGGGACGGCGCCGTCGAAGGTGAGCTGGAAGCGCACGTCGGCCCCGAAGGTCGCTCGGACAGCCTTGTCGATGTAGGCTCGCCGGTCCTGCTTTTCGAAAAACATCTTGAAGTTGGGCTTGATCCCGACCGTCACGACCTCGGCCTCGAACCGCGCGAAGACTCCGTGCTGGGCCAGCAGGCTTCCCGTGCTGCGATGAACGCGGTTGACCCCGTCGATCACCTTTCCGAGGACATCCGCGGCACCGGCGGGCAACAGTGCCGCCATCGGCAAGAGGGTCGCAGCGACCGGATCTTCCCGGGAAGGGAGGTCGCGGGCGGGCTCCACGCGCGGCGCGGGAGCGGGAAGACTGGCAGGTGCGCTGGAGGGAGGCGCGGGGGCGGGACGTGCGGGAGCGGCCTCGCGGAGGGGGGGCCGAGAGTTACCATGCGAGAGCGCGGCGATTCGTTCTTCGAGTTCGTTGACCCGGTCGGTGAGGGCCTTGATCGAGGGGACGTCGTCGCGGCTGGCAAGCCTGATGGCCGCGATTTCCAGCCAGATGGTCATCTGGTGAGAGCCCTTGAGCAGGCCTTCGGTCTCCCTCAGGACCTCGAGCGAGTAAAGGACCTCGCTCGCGCTGAAGCGTGCCGTGAGGGGCCGGAGGCCGTCAAGCAGCCAGGAGGGGACTTCCAGCGCGGCCGCGCGGTCGCCTGCCATCTGGAGGAGCATGAGATGGCGGTAGAGCTCCATCCATTCGCGAAGAACGGCATGATGGTCGTATCCGCGGGCCAGCAGGGACTGGATCACCGCGATGGCCTCCGCCGGCAGCCTATCGGCCAGAGCCTTGCCGAGTCCGAGGACGGCCTCGGCGGACATCAAGCCGAGTGCATCGAAGATGTCCTCGGTGGTGATCGTCCGCGAACCGGTCGAGATCACCTGATCCAGCAGGGATAGGGCATCGCGCAGGCCACCGTCGGCGCGCTTGGCGAGCGCCTCGATTCCGGCGCGTTCTACCGAGACGTTCTCCTGCTGGGCGATCGCTTCGACATGAGCCACCATGGCGCCGAAGGGAATCCGCTGGAAATCGAAGCGCTGGCAGCGAGAGATGACGGTGGGAAGAACCTTGTGGATGTCCGTCGTGGCCAGGATGAAGACCAGGTTCGGCGGCGGTTCCTCGATGGTCTTGAGCAAGGCGTTGAATGCCGCGTTGCTCAGCATGTGGACCTCGTCGATGATGTAGACCTTGTAGCGACCCAGCACCGGAGCGAAGCGAACCTTCTCGCGGAGGTCGCGGGCATCGTCGACGCCATTATTCGACGCCGCGTCGATCTCGATCACATCGACGAACGACCCTTCGGTGATACTCTTGCACGCATGACAGGCCGCAGCCATGCTCTCCGGATCGTCGCGGCGCACCACGCAGGGGTTCGGAGTGGGCCCATGGGCGCAGTTCAGGGCCTTGGCCAGGATCCTCGCGCTCGACGTCTTACCGGTGCCCCGGGGTCCCGTGAAGAGGTAAGCATGGGCAATTTTCCCGCCGAGAATGGCGTTGCCAAGGGTGCTGGAAATATGCTCCTGACCCACGAGGTCGGAGAAGGTCTGGGGACGGTGCTTGCGGTAGAGTGCCTGACGTTCGGTCATGCTGCGAATTATACCACGCGGCGTTTGACCCGGTCGCCTTGAAGTTTTGTCTCACGAGGGCCTAACGGGTTGATTATCCCCCAACTGTCTGCCACCATGATGGCCGAGGAAGTACCATTGCCGCCGAGCGCCGCCGAAATCGTTCCAGCCCCCCCGCTGCCGCTGGCGGATCAGCCGTCGCCGCAGGCGGTCGTGATGCTGCTCTTCACGGCCTACGTCCTCCTGCCCCTCTCCTCGGCTCTCAGCGCCGTCCTCGTCCTCATCGCCTCGGGCTGGCTCTTTGCCTGGCGCCGGAAACGCAGCCTTCCCGCCGTTCCCGTCGCCTCGCGACTCTGGCTTTTTCTGCTAGCCGCGGTCGGCCTCTCGGCACTCTTCGCCGTCAACAAGCCTGATAGCTGGATCGGTCTCGTGATCACCGGGGCCTACCTGATCGTCATCTGGGTGACCGTCGCCGCCCTCGATACCCCCGAACGCTACTGGCAAGGCATGCGCTTGATCTTCTGGGGATCCGTGGCCTGGGCCGCCGTCGGGATCGTCATCTCGCTCGCACGCTTCCAGTGGAACTTCAACTCCGCGGGCATCATCATCACGATCGGCACCTGGGATCACCGGGCCAATTCCATCTTCATGCACCCCAACATGCTCGCCGGCTACTTGCTCCTGACCGTGGGCATCGGCATCGCCCTCCGAACCCGGGAGGGCTTCGCCCGCCGCTGGCGCTACAACTCGGGACTCGCCATCGTCCTCCTCTGCCAGCTCCTCACCCAATCCCGCTCGGGCTGGATCGGCACCTTCGTCGCCATCCTGCTCGCAGGCTTGCTCGTCGATCGCCGACTCCTGATCAAGTCCGCCCTCGCCTTCGGTGTCGGACTCCTCTTCTTCTATCAGATGGTCTGGAACCGCCTGCTCACGCTGGGCGCTTCCGAGTTCGGCAGCAACCTCAACCGGATAAGGGTCTGGAACAGCGCGTGGCAAATGATCCTGGACCGCCCCTTCTTCGGCTTCGGGCCCGGCTCATGGCGCCAGGTCTATCCGGCGTTTCGCGATCCGCTCGAATGGGAGAACTTGCCGCATGCCCATTCCTTCTTCCTTCACCTGGGAGCCGAATACGGGCTGTCGATGCTCACCGCCTTGCTGCTGCTCATCGGGATCTACAGCGTCCGAAGCATCCGAGACTCCTGGAACACGCCCTGGAGAGACGCCTCGCTCGCACTGTCCTTCGGCGTCATCGGCTACCTGATGCTGGGAGCCTTCGAGTTCATCTTCTCGGAAGGCAGGAACAGCATCCTCTTCTTCACCCTGCTGGGCTTCCTGGCAGCGACGAGACGCTTCGCCAACGCTCCGTCGTCCTGAGCAGCTCGCTATAGAGCCCCAGCGTCTCGTCTCCCATGCGTTCCGTGGAAAAGTCCAAACTCCGTTCGCGCGCCGCGTGGCCCATGGCTGCGCGGCGCGCCGGATCCCCATGGAGGCCGTCCCAGGCCTGCGCCCAGTCCCGAGCCTGACGAATCGGGAGGGAGATGGCCCATCGGGGGTCGACGAGATCCTCGAACTCCGCGATGGTCGTGACGGTTAGAGGCAGTCCGCTCGCCATGGCCTCCAGGGCAGCCAAGCTCAGCCCTTCGCGTTCGCTGGCCGTGGCGAAGACGTCGAGCCCCCCCAGTATCTGCGCGACGTCAGTTCGACGCCCCAGCCAGTGGACTCTAGAGGAGACGCCGAGGTGCTTGGCGAGGTTTTCCAGGGCTCCGCGGCGATCGCCGTCCCCCGCGATGACGAGGTGGACGGGGTTTTGGCAGCGGGCGATCGCCCGGATCAAGACATCCACCCGCTTCATGCGCGATAGCCGGCCGATCGTGCCGACCAGCAGGACCTCACCAGACAAGCCCAGCTCCGCCCGCAAGTCGGAAGGGGGGGCTGCCAGAAAGGGCGCGAGGTCGATGCCGTTGAGGATGGTGCGATGGCGTTCCGGGTCCAGGCCGCCCGCGAGCAGTCTGGTGCGTTCGGCGCTCGAGACCGAGATCGTGGCGGAGCACGAGGGGTTGAGGAAGAGACCGGCCTTGGCGTAGTCGAGGGCCGTATGGTAGCAGTGGGCCGTGAAGACCAGGGGGAAAGGGCGACGCCACCCGAGGGTCAGCGCCAGCTCCATGGCGGCATGAACGTGAGCGAGGTCATGGGCCTGCATGGTACGGGCCAGGATGCGCCGGACTTCGGGGAAGGTGCCCAGGCGAATGGGCGGCAAGTCGACGACGGGAATGCCCTCGTCGCGCAGGACCTGCCGCATCGGCCCCGGAGGAAGGGCCACGGTCGTTTCCCAGCCGCGAGACCTGGCATGCGTGGCCAGCAGGTGGACATGACGCTCGGTGCCGTTCATGTCGGCATAGGGAAGGACCTGCAAGATGCTAGGCATGGCGTTTTATCAACGGTAACAGGCCGATGAGTAGAACAGCTCCCAGTAGACCGGAGGATGGCCCGCGTCCTCCGGTCAACCAAAGCGCCTGGGGGGCGTACTCCCAGAGTCTCAGCTGGTCGGACAGCGAAATGAACATGATCCAGCCGGCGTGGATGCCGATGGGCAGCCAGAGCGAGCCCGATTTCCAGGCGGCGTATGCGAGCACGATGCCGGCGACGACGAGTCCGAGGAAGGGGATGAGGTCGGTCCATCCGAGCGCGGGGCGGAGAAAGTGCAGCGCGGCGAAGAGCACGCTGGAAAGCAGGATGGCGCGCATCGGGGGCTGGTCGAGAAGCAGGGTGCGAAGAAAGAGGCCTCGGAAGAGCAGTTCCTCGCTGACGGCGAAGGCCATCGCCGTCGCGATGCTGCCGGCCAGGATGCCGAGCGGCCAACTTGCCGGAGTGCGGAAATGAGCGAGTCCGACGAGGACTTCGGCCGCCATCAGCAGGATCACTCCGCCCAAACCCAGTCCCCAGCCGAGGATCAGCTTGCGAGTATTGAAGTGAAAGCCGAAGTTGAGGGCGTTCTGGCCACCCATGGGGCGCTTCATGAGGACGACCAGGGCCATGAGGCCTAGGTACAGTCCGATGGTGTAGGTGAGGACGACGTTTTGAGGGATCCGCTCGGGGGTGGCGAGCAGGGCGAGGTCGAGTCGGAACGCGACCATCAGGAGAAGCACCCAGGTGACGACCCAGGCCAGGGTGGCGCCGAAGAAGAGTCCCAGGCGCTGCGGGCTCGACAGAGGCTTAGTCATGACGGGGTAACGGGTCAATCGAGAGCTGGGACACCGGCTGGAAGGACCAGCAACGGCCGAGCAGGTCGCGCGTGAAGGCGGCATCGGCTCGCCTTTTCAGAAGTTCGCCCGTCAGTTCGACGGTCGAGTGCATGCGCGCGTAGAAGAGGCCAATTTGGCCGTAATGCTTGGAGAAATAGTGCTGGCGGCCCAGTTGTATCGCCTCGACGGCACGCTGGGGCAGGTCCCGGCGGGTGGCTCCGCCGATGTGCATGACGACGGCGCGAGGGGTTGCCAGGACCTTCCAGCCGGCACGGCGGGCTCTCAGGCCCCAGTCACAGTCCTCGCCGGTGTAGAAGAACCGCGAGTCCAGGAGCCCGATTTCGCGAAGGGTAACGGCTCGGACCATCACTGCGGCGCCGGAGGCCCAGCGTAGGGTCGTTTCCCGAGTAACGGGCGAGAAGGCCCAGGGGAAGCGGGCGGGGACGACGGAGGGTTGGGGGGTGCCGTCGGGATTGACGAGGGCGGCGGCGGCCATGCCGTTGCGAGGGTGCTCCATGAGGAGATCCCTGAGCGCCTGGAGGGCGCCGGGTCGGATCTCGGTATCGGTGTTGAGGAGGAAGTAGCACTCGGCCTGGGCGGCCCGCATGATCTGGTTGTTTGCTTCGGCGAAACCGAGGTTCTCGGTGTTGGCGATGACGTGGACCCGGGGAAAGCGTTGGGCGAGCATCGCGATCGAGTCGTCCGAGGAGGCGTTATCGGCGACCCAGACGTCGAAGGGGACGGAGACCACCTGGGCGTAGAGGGCGTCGAGACAGCGGGCGAGGAGGTCACGGGTATTGTAGTTGACGATGGCAACGGCGATGGAAGGAATCACGACAATCTCCACTGTTCGTAGAGGGAGCGATATGCTCCCTCATCCCGGAGCAGGTCTTCGGGCTTGCCGGTTTCGATGGCTTTTCCGGCCTCGACGACGACGACGCGGTCGGCGCGGGTGGCGCTTTTGAGGCGGTGAGTGATGAGGATGGTGGTTCGACCGACCATGAGGCGCTCGAGGGCTTCCTGGACGAGAGTCTCGGATTCGGCGTCCAGGGCGCTGGTGGCCTCGTCGAGAAGCAGGATGCGGGGGTTCTTGAGGATGGCTCGGGCGATGGCGATGCGCTGGCGCTGGCCTCCCGAGAGCGTGGATCCGCGCTCGCCGACGTGGGTCTGGTATTGGTCGGCCAGCTGAGAGATGAAGCCATGCGCGTTGGCATGGATGGCAGCCTCGACGACCTGGTCGTCGGTGGCGTCCAGGCGGCCGTAGCGGATGTTGTCGAGCAAGGTTCCCGCGAAGAGCGGGGTTTCCTGGGGGACGTAGGCGATTTGCTCGCGGAGCCATGCGACGGGCAGGTCTCGAAGATCGTGGCCGTCGAGAAGGATCCTGCCGGAGGTCGGGTCGTAGAAGCGCAGCAGGAGCTTGCCCAGCGTGCTTTTTCCCGAGCCGGAGGCTCCGACGACGGCGAGCGCTTCGCCCGGGCGAACATGCACGTCGAGGCCCATGAGACCGGTTTGACCGTTGGGGTAGGCGAAGTGAACGCCTTCGAACCGGACTTCTCCCGCGCAGGAATCGAGGGGGCGAGCTGTGGGCCGGTCGATGATGGCAGGCGCCTCGTCGAGCATGGTGAAGACGCGCTCGGCTGCGCCGATCGCGCGCTGAATTCGACCCACGCCGCTGGAGAGGGACTGCACGGGTTCAACGCAGATGCCGACGGCCGCGGCGAAGGCCAGCAAGTCGGGCATGGCCAGGCGCCCCTGGATCATCTCCCAGCCGCCGACCCAGAGCACCCCGGCGATCGCCACCACTTGCAGCAGGGCGACCGTGGGCATTTGCATGGCCCAGACCTGCTCTCCGCGGAAGGTGGCGAGAAAGTGCGAGTCGTTGACCGTCTCGAAGCGATTCCTCTCGAAGGCTTCGCGGTTGAAGCTCTTGATGGAAGCGGTGGCGGAGAGGTTCTCGTTGAGGTAGGCGAGGATGTCCGCGGACTTTCCTTGGGCCAAGAGGGACCATCCCCTCAGTCTTCCGGCGAAGAGGCTGATTGCCCAGCCGATGATCGGCATTCCGATGACGGTCAAGAGGGCGAGTCGCCAGTTCAGGGCGAAGAGGTAGACCAAGGCGGCGAGCAGAATGAGCGAGCTGGGGATGAGTTCGGCCGCTCCCTGGGCGAGGGCATCTCGGACGGCATTGACGTCGGTGACCATGCGCGACGCGGTGTCACCCGACTTGTGGCGGTCGTGGAAATCGAGGGATTGGCGCTGCAGGTGAGCGAAGAGGTCGGCTCGCAGGTCGGCCACGGCCCGGATCGAGACGAAGCCCATCATGAGGGTCGAGAGCCAGGTGAGGAGACTCTTCAGGGCGTAGGCGGCGATCAAGGCGAGGATCATGCGGTTCAAGCCAACGAGCGTCAGGTTGTTGAAGACTTCGCCGGCATAGCGGGCCACCGGAATCATGACCAGAGCCGCGCTCGCGTTGGCGAGGAGCAGAACGGTCAGCCCGACGATGTGGAGGGAGTAGGGGCGCAGGAAGGGAAGGAGGCGCCGCCAGGTACGAAACGGGCTCATCCGGGGTTTTTCCGGGAAAGCGCGCCGGGAATCCAGCGCTCCCACCAGGCGAGTTTCGGTTCTTCGGTAGGCTGTCCTTCGAACGGGAGGTAAATGGGTCCGTGCTTGCGGTCGCGTGCGGCGATGCCGGCGTTGCGGCGGACGGACCGTCGGGCTTCTTCCTGCGTCACGCTGGACTGGAAGCCCTGGGGTCTGATCATGTCGGGGAAGGGACCGTCCTCGGGCCGGTAGTCGAGTGCCAAGAAGTAGTCATCGGCGTCGAGGAGACTCAGGTTGCGCCCGAAGCCCGCGTGAAGGCCCGCGCGGTAGCAGCGGGTGGTGTAGGTGTCGTGCCAGAAACCGTAGAGGCCGTAGCGCTCGCTGAACGCCCCGACCTTCGCGATGACCTCGGCCGTCAGGACCATGAAAACACCGCCCGGCGGCTCGAACTCTCCGATGGTGAAGGCTCCTTTGGGTATGCGCTTCAGGAGGCGGTGCCGGCGGGTATCGTTGAAGTTGAAGTGCTGAATCCCGGTTCCGGCGATCGCCTCGGCGTACAAGGTGGCCCAGCCGCTGCGCAAGGGATAGCAATCGTCATCGAAGAGAAAGAAGATGTCGCAGCCGGCGAGGGCCTGGAGGCCCAGATTCTTGGCCTTGGGAGCGCCCAGGCGCTCCGAGCTGCTGATGACGGTCAGGGAGGGATACTGCGCGGCGGCTTCCTCGAGAACGCGGGCCGTGTCGTCTTCGCTCGCATCGTTCACGACCACCAATCGGTAGGGTTCGAGCGTGTGAGCGTGAATTTGCTTCAGCGTGTGGGCCAGGACAGCCGCTCGATTACGCGTCGTGACGGCGATTCCGAAACGGGGGTTCATGCGGGGGAGCCTCCTTCGTGGGCTGGCGATTCCGGCATGGTGGCGAGCGGCGAGATGCCGAGGGCTGCCGCGATCTGGGTGACGACGGCCTCAGCGGCGCCCGCGGGGCCCATGACCTGGCTGATGGCCAGCTTGATTTCTCGGCGGCGCGAGGGGCTCGCCAGAAGGTCGAGAGCGGTTTGGGCCACATCCTCGGGCGAGAAGACTCCCTTCAGCTCGGGGGTGACCATGCGTCCGGCCCGGACGTTGGGAAGGGCGGTGAGGGCGGTGCGGCGGGCGACGGCCAGAACGAGTTTCCGCTTGAGCCATTTGCCGATCAGAGGAATGCCGCCGACCTGGCCGGGAAGACCGTCGAGCGGAATCTCCTCGGGTCTGTTGAGGGGAAGGAGGACGAGCATCGGAACGCCCAGGATGGCGAGTTCGGCGGTATTGGTGCCGGGAACGGTCATGGCGAGGTCGGCGATGGCCATGCCCGCCAGGTGGTGTTCGGGAGGCAGGATGCGGATCCGAGCCCCCTCGGGAGTGACGAGAACGGCCCGATCCTCGTTCATGACGAGGCGCGCGGTCGTGCCACCCGTGACCAGGGCAAGGCGTTCGCTGGCAGCGGCCTCGGCGATCTGCTCCAGGGGGGTCCAGGGAGATTGATGCATGACGAACTGCAGACCGGGATTCGCGCGATGAAGAAGCTCCGCGACCCGGAGCAGGAGCGGCGTGATGAACTTGACCTTGAAGGGTTTGCTTCCCGGCAGCAAGCCGATGATCATCTCGTCGGGGACGAGCCCGAGAGCCTGGCGGGTCTGATTCGGGTCGAGGTCGCGTCTCACGGCGTCGACCATGAGGTTGCCGACCATGGCGACCTTATCGGCAGGAATGCGGCGATTCTGGAGGCGGGCGGAAGCGTCAGGGTCGCTGGTCAGGAAGCGGGTGACGAAGGGCGCCCATCGGCCGGTCGTCTCGGTGTAGACGAGCAGAGGCTGGCGGAGTCGCTTGGCGAGAATGACGCCGTAGGCCTGGTCTCCTCCCATGAAGAGGACCGCGCCGGGGTCCGAATCGGGCAAAGGTCCCAGGAAGAGGCGTCGGATGGTCTCGTCGGGTCGCCAGACCTCGATGTCTCCGCCCCAGACCGCGATGGTCTCGGCTTCGTGTCCGCTGGCATAGGGGCATGGGACGAGGGCGATGCGGAGCTTGACGCCGGGAATGGCGGCCCGGATGACGCGAACCACGGGTCGCACCCAGGTGGCGAGCTCGCCGGGACCGTTTGAGATGATGGTGATGGTTGCCTTCATGTCGTTCCCAAGCGGCCCCAGGGGCCAAGCGTCGCGTCAAGACCATTCTAGCCCTTGCCGGAAGGCACGTAAAGCCGCTGAGGCCCGCCCCATGGGGCGGGCCTCAGCGGAAAGGGGCTAGATGCGGTCGATTTCGCGGCCCACGAGGGCCAGATGCGACTGGTTGACGATGCATTCGGTGTAGCAGTCGCAGCCGCAGCGTTGGCAGAGGGTGGCAATCAGGCCCCGATCTCCCATAAAGGCGGCGCTGACGAAGCTCCTCAGGCCGCGGTGCATGGCCTTGGTATCGTCCGGACTCATCTTGGCCAGGATGCTCTCGAGGCGATCGCGCCGTTCCTTGCGCACGCGTTCGAGCATGGCGAGGCCCGGCTCGGTGACGGTGAGCTCGGACTGGCGGCGATCGCGGGCATTTTCCTGGCGGGTGACGAGCTCCTTGGCCACCAGGCGGTCAACCGCCTTGGTGGCTGCTGGGTAACTGATCCCCAGTCCGTCCGCGAGGTCCCCCACGTAGTTGGGGGTGTGCCTCGCCAGGAAGAGCAGGGCCTGAACCTGGGCGGGCGTGATGTCCAGGTCCTCGAGTTCCTTCAGGGGCTCGTTGCAGAGGACCTTTCCGAAGAGATCCACGAAAAGTTCGAAGAGGGTCTCCGTGTCGCGCAGGAGCAGGTCCTTCATGACCTACCTCAGGACCGGCAGCTCGATCCGCTTGATCGAATTGACCGAGATCTTGGCGGCGATGTTCTGGGCGATCCGGCGGAAGGCCTCGGCTTGAGTGGACTGGGGCTCGGCCGCGAAGACCGGTTCGCCCGTGTCGCCACCGGAACGGATCTTCGGGTCCAGGGGAATGTCGCCGAGGTAGGGGACATCGGTGTAGGTGCTGGTCTTCTCGCCGCCGCCGTGGTCGAAGATGGCGGTGGATTCGTTGCAATGCGGGCAGACGAAGGCGCTCATGTTCTCGATCAGGCCGAGGATGGGCACGTTGACCTGCTTGAACATGTTCAGGGTCTTGATGCCGATCTGGGCGGCCACGGGCTGCGGGGTGATGACGATGACCGCGCCGGAGAGCGGGAGCAACTGGGTGAGGCTCAGGGGAACGTCGCCGGTGCCGGGCGGCAGGTCGACCAGCAAGTAGTCGATCTCTCCCCATTCCACGTCGCGAACGAACTGCTGGAGCACTCCGGTGAGCATGGGACCGCGCCAGATGACGGGATCGTCGCCGTTGGGCAGCATGAAGCCGATGGACATCATCTTGACGCCATGGCGCTCGACGGGGATGATCCGGCCGTCGCGGGTGCCGGGGCGGGTCTTGGCTCCCATCATCAGGGGGATGGAAGGGCCGTAGATGTCGGCATCGAGCAGGCCCACCTTGGCGCCCGACTCGGCGAGGGCGAGGGCGAGGTTGACCGCGACGGTCGACTTGCCGACGCCGCCCTTGCCGGATCCGACGGCGATCACGTGCTTGATGCCGGCGGGCCGGTTGGCGTTGAGGGCCGCGGAGGTGGCGACGTTGGATCCGAAGGTGACGGTGACCTCGGTGACGCCGGGAATCGCCTTGACGGCGGCGCTGGCCTCGTTGCGAATCTGATCCTTGAGAGGGCAGGCGGGGGTCGTCAGAACGACCTTGAAGGAAACATGACCGCCCTCGACCTTCACGTCCTGGATCATTCCCAGGGTGACCAGGTCCCGGTGGATCTCGGGATCGTTGACGGTCGACAGCGCTTTGATGACATCATCGTTCGTGGGCATGGTGGACATTCGAATCTCCTCAACATGGAAAGGATCCCCGAGGATCCTATGACTCTCTAGAATCTTAACGCGGTTAACCAAAAACGACAAGACCGGATGCTGGGATCCCGCCTGAGCGCGACTCCCTGATCGGAGAACGCGCGAGCGCACCTCCAGAAATCTGGAAGCGCGCTCGCGCGAAACGGGTAAGAACCGTGAGGAGGGCCTGGTCTAGGCCGCCGCGGTGGAAGTGGACTTCTTTCGGCTCCACTCGCGCATGACGACGACCAACGGCGCCGCGTTGAAGATGCTGGAGTAGGTTCCGGAAATGACTCCGAGCAGCATGACGAGGGTGGAGTAGAAGATCGTGGCTCCGCCCATCAACACCAGGGGCAAGAGCGTCAGGACCAAGGTGAGCGAGATATTGATCGAGCGCGCCAGGGTCTGATTGATGCTGCGGTTGGCGACGTCGTCGAAGGTATCGCCCTTCTTGGCGAGCTTGAGGTTCTCGCGAATCCGGTCGTAGATGACGATCTTGTCGTGAATCGAGAATCCCATGATGGTCAACAAGGCCACCACCAGCATGCCGTCCGCCTCGGCGCCCACGGTGAGGCTGAGGATGGAGAAGGTGCCGAGCATGACGACACCGTCGTGGAGCATGGCGATGATCGACGAGATGGCGAAGTCCAACTGGTACCGGAGGGTGATGTAGAGAAGCAGGCCAAGGGTGCCGAAGCCCATCGCCATGCCGGCATTCTTGAGGAGCTCGGCTCCGATGGTGGGACCTACCGATTCGAGGCGGAAGGACTTCTCGTCGATGGTGCCGAGCGTGCCGAGTGCGGCCTTGACTTCGGTGGACTTGTTCTTGTCGAGGTACTGGCTGCGGATCATGAGGGTCTTGTTATCGGTCGAGGTCTGGAGGTGGGGGTGAACTCCCTTGTCTTCCAGGATGCTGCGAACCTTTTCGATGGCAAGCGGTTCGGAGAAGGAGGCCTGCATGAGGGTGCCGCCGGTGAAGTCGAGGCCGAGTTTGACCGGGGCTCCGAACTGCTGGAAGCTCATGATGATGGCGATGGTGAAGGGTACCATGTAGGCGACCGAGAGCCAGAGCCAGAAGGCTTTCTTGCCCATGACGTCCATGTGAAACTGTTCCTCGGGATCTTTGATTGTTGTGTTGGAAATCGATTCGTTGGCCATGAAGATCTCCCCTCTAGCTCGCCTTATTAGGCTCGGGGGACTTGACCCCGAAGTACGACGTTTGGTTGATGGCCTTGTTGCTCAGGATCTGGAAGAGCAAGACGCGGGTGACCGTGATGGCGGTGAACATCGAAATGATGACGCCGAGCGCCAAGGTCAGGGCGAATCCTCTAACGAGGCCGGTACCGAAGATGTAAAGGATGACGCAGGTGAGTACGGTGGTCGAGTTCGAGTCGAAGATGGCCGTGAAGGCCCGCTTGAAGCCGATTTCGATGGCGGAGTAGAGGCTGCGTCCGCGCCGGAGTTCTTCCTTGGTCCGCTCGAAGATCAGGACGTTGGCGTCGACCGCCATGCCGATCGAGAGGATGAAGCCCGCGATACCGGGAACGGTGAGGGTGACCGGGATCAGGTGGAAGATGGCGAGGAGGAGGACGGTGTAGATGCCGAGCGCGATGCTGGCCACCAGGCCCGGGAGGCGGTAGTAGCCGATCATGTAGAGGACGACGAGGGCGAAGCCGACGATGCCCGCGCGAACCGCGCCCTGAACGGTGTCGGAACCCAAGGTGGGGCCGACGGTACGATTCTCGATCTCTTCGAGGGGGACGGGAAGCGCGCCGGCATTGAGCTGAACGGCGACGTCCTGGGCTTCTTTTGCCGCGAAGTTCCCCGAGATGACGGCATCGCCGCTGAGAATGGGTTCGTTGACGTTGGGGGCCGAGATGACCTTGTCGTCGAGGACCATCGCGACGGGCTTGCCGACGTTCCGGGAGGTGATCTCACCGAAGAGCTTGGCTCCTTGAGGATCGAACTGGAGGGTGACGACCCATCCGCCCCCCATGCCGGGATTGGGCTCGGCCTTGGCAGATTTCAGCATGGAACCGTCGAGACCGGTGTCGACCCAGGTGGGCATTGCCGGCGCGCCGGCCTGAGCTGCCTGTGGGGCTTGCGGGGCCGCAGTACCCTGCTCCTGGAACTTGAGGTGGGCGGTCTTGCCGATCATGGCGCGGGCACGGTCGGGATCGGCGATGCCGGGGAGCTCGACGACGATCTGGCGATCGCCCTTCTTCTGAATAACCGGCTCGGCCACGCCGAGACCGTCGACGCGGTTGCGGACCACCGAAATGATGCTCTGCATCACCTCGGGGGTCACCATGACCTTCTCGGTATCCTTGGCTTCAAGCACGACTTGCATGCCGCCGCTGATGTCCAGGCCCAGCTTCGTGGGGAAGCGCTTTTGATCCTGGAGCACATAAAGAGAACCGAGCGTCAGGAGGACCACGACGAGGAGCATGATTTTCCTAGGGGTCAAGAGATCGCCTCCTACTGCGTGTTGCCCCGTTGACCGTGGGCGGGAGTTCACGCCCGGAGAGCGCCAGAGGGGCCTCAAATCCGGGCTCGAGATGTGGCCCTCCTCAGCACGCCATCCGGGGGTTAAGCCCCGGATAACATTGCTTTTTGGGCCTTCGACAGTATAGGGAGTGGCTTGGGTGATGTCAAATACGACCCCGCCCGCGCTCCAGGCCTATCTTCGGCCCGCCATGCCGGTTTCCATCAGCATCGCGACAGCCGAAGCTCGTAGCCACCCACGTAACGGCTAGCCAAGCCTTTCCGGTTTCGCTACAATGACCCGGTCCCCCTTCGGCCGCCGCGTACAGGAACCTTCCGTTGCTCAAGCTCCTCCGGATACTCTTGGTTACCAGCCTTACGGCCTTCGGCGCCTTCATCGTGCTGCCGCTACCATTCGTGGTCTGGGGCCACGTCGCGCTGCCGGGAGCCTCTGAAATCGCCTCCTGGAAAGGCCTATCGGCGGGATTGTTCCATCCTTCGGCCCAACTGCTGGGAGTATGGCTTGCTGGATGCTGGCTGGGTACGCGAGCAGGCGTTTTCAGCATGGTGCTTTACCTCGCATTGGGAGCCTTCGGCCTGCCCGTCTTCATCGACGGCGGCGGAATCGATTACGGTCAGCACGGCGCGGTGATCCCGCTCCTCGCATTTCCCGCGGCCGCCTGGATAATCGCCCGCATCCGCGGGCTGGGGAGCGCCAGGCGAACCTTCTGGGGCCTGCTTTCCGCAACCACCATGATTTCCCTGGGAGCCGTCCTCAATCGCATGGCGGGAACCGGAAACTGGACTGACGGACGACAGTGGCTCAGCTTCGCCATCCCGCAGAGCCAGGCGCTATTCGGCTGGCTCGCCATGATGGTCCTGTTCTCGGCCTTGGCGTCCCTGGCGACCCGGGTTCATCGTGCCTGGTACCCGCCTGCGCCGCCCACCATGCCGGCGATCGAAACCGAAGAGGACGCCGAGGAACTCCCCCCGCTGGCGCTTCCGTCGGGACGGCCGCGCGACCAGCGCGCCCTGCCGCCGTCGCTCGCGCCCGATGCCAAGCAACTGCCGGCACCACCCCATCCGCGCCATCCCGATCGATAATCAAGGCCTACCGATGCCGCCCCGCTCCGGACCCTGCGCGCGGCGCAAGCCAGCCCTGAAAGCGTTGCGGGGTCCCAGGGCAATACGTCGCATCAAGACAGCGAGAGAGGTAAATACAGAAACAGCGGGCGCTAGCTCAGGGTGTTGGCCAGGGTGGCGAATTCCGCGATACTGAGGGTTTCCCCGCGCCGCGTCATGCTGATGCCGGTAGCGGCCTCGGCCTCGTGAAGCCGATCTTTTTCGAAGGACATCGAGAGGGCGTTCAGCAACGTCTTGCGGCGCTGGTTGAAAGCCGCGCGGACCACCCGGAAGAAGACGCGAGGGTCCTGGACATCGACGAGAGGCACCTGGCGCGGGCGAATGCGGATCACCTTGGAATCCACCTTGGGAGCCGGTTTGAACGCGGTGCGCGGCACCTTGACGACGGTTTCCACGGTGGCGGCGTACTGGACCAGGACGGTGATGGAGCCGTAATCCTTGGTGCCGGGCCTGGCGTTGAGGCGATTGGCCACTTCGGCCTGGACCATGATCAGGATGTCCGAGACGCGGCCCGTGAGCTCCGCGAAGGGCTTGCTGCTGAGCTCCTGCTCGTGGAGCAGCTTCAGCAAGATGGGGGTGGTGATGTAGTAGGGAATGTTGGCGACCACCTTGGTGCCGGTTTCGGGAAGACCGAGGTCCTCCCATGAGACCTTGAGGAAGTCGCCCCAGACGAGCTGAAGCTGTGGAAACTCGCGGGCGAGAGGTTCCAGGACGGGGACGAGGTCCCGGTCGAGTTCGACGGCAACGACCTGGCCGGCACGGCGCACGAGTTCGCGGGTGAGGACGCCCTGGCCGGGGCCGATTTCGAGGACGCGGTCCTCCGGCTCGAGATCGGCGGCTTCCAGGATGGCCTGCAGAATCAGGCGATCCTCGAGGAAGTTCTGTCCGAGGCGCTTCTTGGTGCGAAACTTGTTCGTGGAGCTCTTGGCACCGGAGGGCCTCGTGGTGGGGCCCTTGGGCCCAGGGAACTGGCTCATTTACGCTCCATGCGGGGTTCAGTGCCTTCGCGCAGGCGCCGGATGTTCTCCCGGTGGCGCGCGACGACGTAAAGGGAAACGACCAACGAAAAGGCCACGACTTCCAGCGATTGCCGCGTGAGCAGCATCAAGACGGGAAGGGCGAGGGCGGCGGCGATTGAGGCCAAGGAAACGAGGCGGCTGAGCAGAAAGACGGCCGCCCAGACGGCCAACGCCCCCAGGCCCGCCAAGGGAGCCAACGCGACGAGGGCACCCGCCCCGGTCGCGACGGACTTACCCCCTTTGAATCCAAGGAACAAGGACTTGCTGTGGCCGAGAATGGCGGCCGCGGCGGCGAGCAGGACTCCCCAGAGCGGTAGCGCGAGCAAAAGCGACGCCACCACGGGCAATACCCCCTTGAAAAAGTCCAAAACAAAGCACCCAAGGCCCGGTCCTCGCCCCAGCACCCGGACGACGTTGGTGGCTCCGACGTTTCCGCTGCCATGCTGCCGGATGTCGAGGCCGTGGAGCTTCCCGATGAGGAGGGCGAAGGGCACCGATCCCAGCAGGTAGGCTGCGGCCGCGAGACCCAGGACCTCCAAAAGGAGGGCCAAGGGTCCGAGCGACGGGGCAATGGATTGGACGGAGCCCATGAACTAGCCGCGTTCCCGGCGGGGGCGGAAGAGCAGGCGGATGGGGGTGCCTTCGAAGCCGAAGGCCTCGCGGATCTTGTTTTCGAGGTAGCGGCGATAGTGGTCGCTGACGAGTTCGGGTTCGTTGCAGGACATGGCGATGGTCGGGGGGTTGGTGCGAATCTGGGCGGAGTAGTAGATTCGCAGGCGGCGACCCTTGACCGAAGGGGGCGGGGTGAGGGCGAGAGCCTCGGTGATCACCTCGTTGAGGACGCCGGTGGTGACGCGGCGGGCGTTGGACTCAGCGGCCTGGACGGCGGATTCGAGGACCTGGGTGATTCGCTGGCCGGTCTTGGCCGAGACGAAGATGACGGGTGCCCAGCGGACGTAGTAGAGGTCGTCGAGGACCTGTTTGCGGTAGGTGGCCATGGTGTGGGTATCCTTGGGCAGGAGGTCCCACTTGTTGACGGCGATCACGACCGCCTTACCCGAGTCCTCGGCCATGCCGGCGATGCGCTGATCCTGTTCGGTGACGCCGTCGACGGCATCGATCAGGATGACGGCGACGTCTGCGCGGTCCAGGGCCTTGAGCGAGCGGACGACCGAAAAGCCCTCGACCCCGAAGCCCACCTTGCTCTTGCGCCGGATGCCGGCGGTATCGACGAGCAAGAATTCTCGGCCTTCCCAGGTGAGGTGGGTATCGATGGCGTCGCGGGTGGTTCCGGAGACCTCCGAGACGATCATGCGTTCCTCGCCGAGCAGGGCGTTGGTGAGGGAGGATTTGCCGACGTTGGGACGGCCGACGAAGGCTATCTTCAGCTCGGTTTCCGTGCCCTCGTCCTCGGTCTTGGGGGGGAAGGTCTTGACGATGACGTCGAGGAGGTCGCCCACGCCGTGACCGTGCATGGAGGAGATAGGATGGGGTTCGCCGATGCCGAGTTCATAGAACTCGAAGGCCTTGGGGTCGTCCTCGACCTTGTCGAGTTTGTTGACGGCGATGAGCACGGGCTTCTTGGTGGTGCGGAGGCGGTTGGCGATATCCTCGTCCACGGGGGTGACTCCCACGGAGCCGTCGGTGACGAAGATAATGAGATCGGCTTCCTCCATGGCGGCGAGGGCCTGTTTCTCGACGGACTTGAGAAGCTCCTCGTCGGACCCGGGCACGATGCCCCCGGTGTCGATGACGATGAAGTCTCGACCGTTCCAGTCGGAACGGAGGTAGAGACGGTCCCGGGTGACTCCGGGTTGATCGAAGACGATGGCCTCGCGGGATCCCACCAGGCGGTTGATGAAGGTCGATTTGCCGACGTTGGGACGCCCAACGATAGCGACGACCGGAAGGTTCTTCATTGGATGACCTCAAAGGGTTCGAGCTCGGAAAAGCCCGAGATTGGGATGGATGCGGGAAGATGGGGCCGAAGGGCTTCGACGAGGAAGTCGACGACGGGTTGCTCGGTTGCCTGGTGCCCTGCCTCGATGACGGCCAGGCCGCGATCCAGGCAGTCGAGGGCCGTATGATAGCGCAGCTCTCCGGTGATGAAACACTCGACCCCCTGGGCCAGTGCGTCATCGACGAGGTCGCCGCCCGAGCCGGAGCAGATGGCAATCCGACGAACCCTACGCGCGGAGTCGCCGACCAGCCTCAGGCTTCGAGGGGAAATAGCCTGCTTGACGCGGTCGAGGATTTCGGAAACCGCCATGCTTTCAGGCAGCTCCCCCCAGAGGCCGATGCCGAACGGCGTGCCTGCCGGATCATGGCCCATCACCGAGAGGGGGCGATCCAGGGGGAACCCGAGGAGCCGAGAGAGGTGGTGGTTGCAGGCCACGACGTCCAGGTTGGTATGCGCCGCGTAGACGGTAATGCCGTTCTTAATGGCGAGGGCGGCGCTACGACCGGGATCGGTCCGGGTGTCGAGAACCTTGACGGCCTTGAACAGCAGGGGATGATGGGTCACGAGCAGATTGGCACCGCGGGCGATCGCTGTCTGCAGGGCCAGACGCGAAGGATTGACGGCGACCAGGACGCCCGTGAGCGTCTCGTCGGGCGATCCCACTTGGAGACCGCAGTTGTCCCAGTTGGCGGCGCGCGTCAAGGGCGCAAGGGCCTCGATAGGGGCCAAGAGGTCGTGAATGTACATGCAATGAGGGTCCGAGCTAGGCGGGGATACTCACGCATGATAGCACATGCCCCCAGACCCGATCGAACGCGCCGAAACGACCCCGGTTCCAGCGCCATACAAGGGCTGAATTCCCGGAGAGTCGTGTTATAATGAGATAACGTTTCGCCGCTCAGCGTTTCAGCCGTCGTCCGTCGCGAACCCCTTGCGCTGGGCCGGATTGCTGATGGGGCGGGTTCCCGTCGCTTCGCCCCGCCTGAGGTCTCCGGATGCCCCTTTCCAAAACCGCCCTGAACCAGGTGATTCGCCCGGTGACCGCCCGCGTCAACCCGCTGGGGAACTGGGACATCGGTTCATGCGACCTCGCGGAGCTCGTGAAAACTTATGGATCGCCGCTCTACGTCCTTGACGAAGCCAGCATCCAGTCAGCATGCCGGGCCTACCTCCAGGCCCTCCGGGAACACTACCCCGGCCCCTCCGAGGTCCTGTATGCCAGTAAGGCACTCTGCAACCTTGCCGTGAACCGTCTGATCCACGAAGAAGGCCTCACTACCGAGGTGGTCTCCGGCGGTGAACTCTTCACCGTCCTCAAGGCCGGCATCCCCGCCGAGTCCGTCACCTTCCAGGGCAACAACAAGAGCTTCGAAGAACTGCGCTACGCTCTGAAAGAAGGCGTCGGCCGCTTCGTCGTCGATAACCTCGACGAACTCGACTTGCTCTCCACCCTCGCCGAGGAAATCGGCATCAGCCCCAACGTCATGCTGAGGGTCGCCCCCGGCATCGAGGCGCACACCCACGCCTTCATCCGAACCGGCGAAATCGACTCCAAGTTCGGCCTCGACCTTCCCAGCCAACTCGACGAGGCCATCCGGCGGATTAGCCGACGCCCGCTCCTGCGCTTCCTCGGCCTCCATGCCCACGTCGGCTCCCAGATCTTCGACGTCGAACCCTTCGTCGCCACCGTCGAGGTCCTCCTGGACCTCTGTGCCAAGCTCGAACGCGATTACGGCCTCCCGGTCGCGGAACTCGACGTCGGCGGTGGACTCGGTATCGCCTACGAAGCCGGCGACGATCCTCCCAGCATCGACGCGGCCATCGAGGCCATCTCCCTCGCGATGATCCGCGGAACCTCTCAGCGCGGCCTTTCGCTCCCCAAGCTCATCGTCGAACCGGGGCGCTCCATCGTGGGGACCGCCGGAGCCACCGTCTACACGGTCGGTTCCCGCAAGGCCATCCCGGAGGTTCGTACCTACGTCGCCGTCGACGGCGGCATGCCCGACAATCCCCGGGTCGTCACCTACGGAGCCCGCTATTCCGTCGATCGCGTCGCCGCCGGCGATAACGAGGAACTCGTCACCCTAGCCGGCAAGTGCTGCGAATCCGGCGACATCCTGATCAAGGATATTCAGCTTCCCAAGCTGAAGGCCGGCGACCACCTGGTGGTTTGGGATACCGGCGCCTATTGCTTCTCGATGGCCTCCAACTACAACCGTCTCCCTCGTCCCGCCATGGTCCTGGTCGCCGAAGGCCACTCCGAGGTGATTCGCGAGCGCGAGACCTTCGCCGACATGGTGTCGCGCGATCGTCTCCCTAGCCGACTCGGAGGACAGCGGTGAACTACTGGCTGGAAGTCCTCCGTCAATTCGTCGAAAACCTCCGCTGGCAGGATCTTCTCGATATCCTGCTTGTTAGCTTCATCCTGTACCGCCTCTTCCTGCTGATCAAAGGAACGCGTGCCGTTCAGCTCCTACGCGGCATGCTGATGCTCCTCGTCGCCTACCTCGTGAGCCGAGCCCTGGGCCTCAATACCATTACATGGCTCGTTCAGAGCGCCGCCACCATGATCCTGGTCGCCATCCCGGTCGTCTTCCAACCCGAACTTCGGCGGGCGCTTTCCTTGCTCGGCCAGGGCGAGCTTTTCCGCGGCGAACTCTTCAACGGCAAGGCCCACGATCCGGCCAAGGTCATCGATGAGATCATTCTCGCCGCCCGCCAGCTGAGTTCCCGCAAGATCGGCGCCCTCATCATCCTGGAGCGGCAGACCGGCCTCCAGGAGTTCATCGAAACGGGAACCCCGCTCATGGCCCTGGTCAGCTCGGATCTTCTCACCAGCATCTTCAACACCCAATCTCCCCTTCACGACGGAGCCATCATCATCCGAGGCGACCGAATCGCCGCCGCCGGCGCCCTCTTGCCCCTTTCCGAGAGCTTTCGTCGGACCCAGAAGCGTCCCATCGGGACGCGCCACCGCGCGGCCCTGGGCCTCACGGAAACCACCGACGCCATCGCCGTCGTCGTTTCCGAGGAGACCGGCATCATCTCCGTCGCCCACATGGGCCAGTTGCAGCGCCACCTCACCGAGGACGACCTCCGCGTCGTCCTGTCGGGCATGGTGCAGGCTCCCAAGTCCGGGACCATGAACCTCAACCTCAACAACCTCTTCATGTTCCGCAAATCGTGATTCCGTGATGACCAGGCCGTTGGCGATACGAGACGATAGTAACTCCGGCCTGCGCGTGATCGCCGTTCTCATGGCGATCGCCCTTTGGCTCTTCGTCGGCCCCTGGCAACGCATCGAAACCGGCGTGCGAAAGATCTCCCTCCCCATCGAAGTCAAGAACCTGCGCGCCGACGATAGGGTCAAGCTCAATCCCGCCCGCGTCGAAGTCACCATCGAAGGCCCCCGAACGGCCATCGAACACCTGGAAGAAGGCCAACTCGAGGCGTTCGTCGACCTACGCCAGCAGACCGAAAACGAAACCCTGTTTCCGGTTCACGTCTCGGTCCCGCCCGGAGTCCGTTACCAGGTCATTCCTTCCGAAGTTCACGTCATCACCCCGTAGCCGCCCCACCCTGTTGGAGTCGAGATGTCATCTAAACTTAGTAAACTAGAGGAACTGCGCCGCTGGGACGGGCTCGATCGAACCCGCCTTCCCCGTCACGTGGCCGTGATCATGGACGGGAATCGCCGCTGGGCACTCGACCGACTCCTCCCCGGCAAACTCGGCCACAAGGCCGGAGTGGAAACCCTCCGCGAAACCGTTCGCTATTGCCTCGAATTGCCCATCCCCTACCTCACCGTCTACGCCTTCTCCACCGAGAATTGGTCGCGCTCCGACGAGGAAGTCACCTTCCTCTGGGACCTTTTCAGCGACGCCCTGACCAAGGAAGTAGACTCCCTCCATGCCAACGGCGTCCGCATGCGCTTCATCGGCCAGATCGACGAACTGGAACCCCGCCTTCAAGCGGCCATCGCCCGAGCCGAGGCCATCACCGCCGCCAACACGAAGCTCGTTCTCAACATCGCCCTCAACTACGGAGGCCGCCGCGAAATTCTCGAGATGGTCCGCCAGATCGCCGTCGAAGCCAAAGAGGGCTCGGTCGACCCCGCCACCCTCACCGAGGACGACCTCACCCGCTACTTCTACACGGCCGGCCAGCCCGATCCCGATCTGCTGATCCGCACCAGCGGCGAAAACCGGATCAGCAACTACCTGCTCTGGCAACTCGCCTACACCGAGATCTACGTCACCCCCACCTTCTGGCCCGACTTCCGTCGCGGCGACTTCCACGCCGCCATCCTGGACTACCAGGGCCGCCAGCGGCGCTACGGGGGACGCCCCGACAAAGCATGATAGCCCCCTTCACCCTCGTCTGGGGGGACGATACCCACAAGCAGCGCCAGTTCGAAGAGGCCTTTGCCGCCAAGGTCGTCGATCCCGGCTTCGCCGCGATGAACCAGCAGGTCCTCGACGGTGACGCCGATGCCAGCATGGTCGCCGCCGCCGCCGCCACGCCCCCATTCGGGCCTGGCGGCCGCTTGGTCATCGTCCGCGGATGCCGCTACTTCTCTGGGCGGAAGAAGGAAGAGGACGAGGCCGAATCAACCGAAGAAGCCGACAGCGGCCCTCTCTCGGCCCTCTTCGAGAAGGGCCTTCCATCCGGCTGTCACCTGCTTCTCATCGTCGAAGGCAAGCTCGACAAGCGCAAGGCCCTCACAAAGGTCGCCGTCGCCAAGGCCACCGTTCGGGAGTTCTCGCTCACCGATACCCCATGGGACACCTCCGGCTCCGCCGCCTGGATCTCCGATCAGGTCCAGCGCCTGGGCGTGGGCATCCACCCCGATGCCATCAAGGCCTTGATTGCCGTAACCTCCGGCGATCGCTGGCGACTGGAGAGCGAACTCGCGAAGCTCGCCCTCTACACCGACGGCAAGCCCATCACCCTGGAGGCCGTCCTGACCATGTCCCCGCCAAGCGAGGCCGACGTCTTCGCGGTGCTCAAAACGCTCGCGCAGCGCGACGCGCTCGGAACGCTCAGAGGCTTTCAGCGGCTGCTGACGCTCGACAAGCCGGAACGGGTACTCGCGACGCTTTCGACGATGATGCGAGGTTGGCACAAGGCCAAGCATCTGTCGGAACGCGGTCTGGACCCCATGGCGATAGCTCAGGAACTGGGCTGGAAACCCGCTCGCGTGTCGAATCAACTGGCGGAGCTCAAGCGCTGGAACTCCTTGCAATTGCAAAAGGCCCTGGTCGCCCTCCTGGAGGCCGAGATCGCCATCAAGACGGGTCGCGGCCGCGACCACCTCACGCTCACCTTCGAAGCCATGGTCGCGCGCATGCTGGCGGCCTGAAGCCCGATACGTCGAACCCCCCGGATTATTCCGGGGGGTTCGACGTATCCATGAGAGGTGGGGGACTCGCCTGACGGGGGCCTAGAGGGAAACCTCAGGAGTCAGGCCGAGGTTGGAGTGGCTGGCCTTGCGCTTCTGAACCGTGAGCTTGGCGATGCCGTTCGGGGCGTAGCCGGGAAGGGCGACGTCGAGCACATAGTCGCCAGGCGGCAAGCGCCGAACGCTGAAGGTGCCGGTACGGCCGGAGGTAACTCGGTAGATGCGGCCGTTGACCAGCGAACGCGCCGTGACGTTGGCTTCGTCCAGGGTCTGCATGGTCCGGGCATCGTAGACCTTGCCCTTGATCTTGCCGGTATTGAGAAGATCCGAGATCAACGTGAGCGAGGGAATCTGGAAGGCGCGGGTGAGGGTGATGGTTTCCTTGTCGACGGACTTGCCACGAACGATCACGCGCTTGTTAAGGAGCTTGGCAAGCTTCATGGAGATTTTCTCGCTGGAGGCGACCAGGGGAAAAGAGAGTTCCTTTTTCTTGAAGAAGCCCTTTTTCACCTGGAGGAAGAACTTGCCGTCTTCAATCGAGCGCACATAACCGATCTTGGTGGTGGACTTGCCGGCAATGGCGGCCGTCGACGCGTCGAGAATCCCTTCCGACTCGTTCTCGTCCAGCTCGCTCTCGCCGCCGAAGTCGGCGTCGTCGAGGTCGTCGAGGGGGAGCAGGTCCAGAAGGTCCCCGCTATTGAAGGACTTGATCTGCAGGGATTCCTGCTCGGACATGTCCTTGAGCCCGGTGCCGCTCGTGGAGTAGGATGCCGTGCTCGGTGCCCCGCAGCCGACCAATCCCCCGGTGAGCGCCAACGCCACCACGAGGTGCAAGGCGCCTTTGAATGATTTCATCCCGTCCTCCTTCTGGAACAACCAAAACGTGTTAATCGTGTTAACCGGGTTATCGAGGACGGGGAGCGGAATACGGTAAAGGTGAAGCTAACATGATTTTAAGGTGAGTTTAAAGTTGGCGACCGATTTTCAGTCCAAACCGTGATTCGGGGAAAGAGGGGGTTCGGTGAAAAAGGGGTAAAAAGCACCAAGGACCTGCCTGAGAGGTCGCAGGTCCTTGCGCAGATTCTATTGGAACGGAAAGGGCTTAGGCGTTGGCCGTTGCCGCGTTCACCGCCTTCACCAACCGCGACTTGCGGCGAGCTGCAGTGTTCGCGTGAACGATGCCCTTGCGGACCGCGCGATCGATAGTGCTGATCGCCTTGCGGAGGTTCTCCACGGTCTGAGCCTGATCGTCGTTCTTCATCGTCTCGTGCACGCGCTTGAAGCGGGTCTTGATCTCCGACTTCACGGCAACGTTGCGCAGACGGTTACGCTCAGCAACCTGAACGCGTTTGATACCGGATTTAATACGATTCGCCATGTGATTTTCACCTCCTCTCAGGTGGCATTGCAAGGCGCCATTGTAACACAAGCCAGACGAGGAAGAAAGCCCTGTCGCGCCAGATTTTAATCAAACGTTTCCCAGCGATTAGTTGCCAAGCCGATCGAGCCGATCCTGGACGTCGGCCGAATGCTCTCCGCCGGGCGAGCGCAGGCCGTAGGTGCCGTACCACTTGGCGGCCAGTTCGGCATCTCCGCGCTGCTCGGCGATTCGGCCCAGGTAGTAGTGAGGCGGGGAAAGGGTCGGATCGAGGGCGATGGCCGAAAGGAACTCCTCGCGCGCGGAGGCCAGATCGTTTCGTTCGAAGAGAGACCGTCCCAGGCGTAGCCTGAATATCGCGGTATCTCGCCGCACCTGGATGGTCTCGGGGGGAGCCCCGTCGATGCTCTGGTGCAGGCTGATGGGGGCCTGGAGCTTGCCGTCGGCATGTTCGGCCGCCCGCATGCTTCCACCCTCTCGGACGGCTGGTGCCCCTGCTGGGAGACGCTCGGCCTGAACGGGAAGGCTTATCGCGTTCAGCGTCTGCAACTCGCTCTGGCGGCTCGTCGCGCGCTGCGCGAGAGGGGATGAGCCCAGCTTGTCGTAGGCTACGGAATCCTTGATACCGGAAGATCCGACGGGCTTGCCGTCGCTGAAGCGGCTGACGGGCTCGGCGCCGAGGCGATCGCCCATCGGTACTCCGTTACGTTCGACTGCCGTTTCCTCGCCCACGAAGCCCTCGTCCAGCCGCTTCCCGATAAAGCCTTCCCCCGTCGTTTCGCCCCAGTTCGTGCTTCCTTGCACCTCGGTCATCGGCTGGCCAGACAACTCCGAATCCGGCAAGTTCAGCGGGTCGAACGCCGTGCCGCGTTCCCGTCGCGGTCCGCTGGATTGGGTTCCTCCCAGCAGCTCGGCCATGCCTCGTACGGCGAGGGGCGACGCCTCGGGGTCTTTGACGAAGCTGCCGAGCCAGGCGAAGTCCCCCCGGGTGTAGCGGTTGGCCATGACCAGCGCGCCGAGCAGGGACAGGCCGGCCAGGCCGACGAGCGCAAATTTCCGGCGGGAAGGGGGACGATTGGCTGCGGGGATTTCCGGTGGCGCGGGAGGGGGTCTCTCCACGGGAGGCAAGAGGCTCTCGGCCGTCTCGTCGTAGCGGCGCGCCTGGGCCAATAGCCCATCCAGAACTTGCTCCACGCTGGCGAGTCGGTGGCGGATCAGCAACTCACCGAGACGAGAGGGCTGGTCGACTTGCCACGCAAGGGCCTTGGCCAGGATTTCGCGGTCGATGACGGCGCTGGCGACGAGGCTCTCCCCTAGCCGGAACCGGCCTTCGCGCATGAGTTTTTGCTTGGTCATTCGGAAAGCTTCGGCCCGGCGGACGTTGGCGGCGAGCACCTGCTGACGGGCGACCAGAGTCTCGAATGCGCGGTTTCCTTGGGCCTTGACAGCCTCCCAGTGCTCACGGCGCAGGGCTCCCCAGCGGATGAGGAGGATTGCAGGGTCGTCAGCGGGGCCTAGTGGGGGCTGCAAGGCGGACTGAGCGCCGAGAGCGGCCTGCATGGCGGCGGGGGCTAGCCCGAAGTCCTCGATCAGGAGGGTTCCGAGGGGGCGATGGGTGGCGGCTTGTTTTCCAAGGGCTTGTTTCAGGTCCCCCTGCGTGATCTTTCGTTCACTCAACAGCCGCATGCCCAGGCGATCCTGCGGCGGCCGAGCCGGAGGAATCGCGTGTCCGGCGAGGACGATTTCCGCCAGCCGGTCGAAGGAGATGGCGTCTTGCCGGAAGAGCCAGGACAGCGCCGTTTCTCCGTCGCGGGCTTCGATCCGGGCGCGGGCCAGGTCGAGCGGGTCCACGGCGCCCGCGGCGAGGAACTGGAGATCGAGACCGGGTGGGGGACGTCCGACGGCGTCCTTTCCTTGCTTGGCGAGGTCACGGGTGGTGGCGTCCGTTGCTGCCGTGGCGGCTTTTTCGAAGAAGGTCCACGCGAGGTCCGCCCAGCCGAGTCGCTCGCAGGCGCGCGCCAGCATCAGCTTCAAGGACGGATCGGCAGGCGCAGCCTGGGCCGCTGCCGAAAGGTGGCGTACCGCGTCGGAGAACCGACCGTCTTTGTAGGCGCGTTGACCCTCGCTGATGTTCAGGACTCGGCCCTCCTCTGTCGGTATTATGCCCTGAGGACGTACTTTCCGGCACGCGGGCGGGGTAGAATGTCCAGGATGAAGACGAAACCCGAGCGGGTTACTTGATTAACCAGGGCAATCATTAACCTGGTTAATATTGTTCCTAGTTGTTGTTTTTTCTTCATCACCGCGATTGACAGCCGATACTAGAAAGAGGACCTCGACGATGGCAGGGGCCCCCATCCATAACCACGACCACGAGTCTCCTCAGTCCCATGGTCATCATGACCATTCCCATCATGACCACTCCCATCTCCATCATCGGGAGGGTTCCAAGAAGGCCCTGCTGGTCGTCTTGGTGCTCACGAGCCTCTACATGGTCACCGAGGGTATCGGTGGCTGGATGACGAACAGCTTGGCCCTGCTGGCGGATGCGGGCCACATGTTCACTGACGCGGGCGCTCTGGGGTTGAGCTTCGCGGCGATTTGGTTCGCGTCGCGTCCGCCGACGCCCGCGAAGTCCTTCGGCTACTATCGCTTCGAGATTCTGGCCACGCTGATCAATGGCGCTTCGCTGATCGTGGTGGCGGGGGGCATCTTCCTGGAAGCGTTCAAGCGCCTCGGATCCGCGCCGGAAGTCGACAGCGTCCCGATGCTCTTCATCGCGGCTGGAGGCCTCTGCGTCAACCTGCTAGGCGCCTACATTCTCTCGCGAGCCGATCATGACAGCATCAACGTCCAGGGAGCCCTCGCTCACGTCATTGGCGACGCACTGGGATCCGTGGCGGCCATCGTGGCGGGCTTGCTCATGTGGCGTTTCGGCTGGTATCTCGCCGATCCGATCGTCTCGGCTCTGGTCGGCGTGCTGATCCTGAAATCAGCCTGGGGACTGGTGACCATGTCGGTCGACATTCTCTTGCAAGCGACTCCGCTTCACATCGACCCGCAGAAGGTTTCGGCCGTCATCCTCGACGTACCCGGCGTGATATCCGTGCATGACCTGCACATCTGGACCGTGACCTCCGGCATGTTCTCCATGACCTGCCACGTGGTCGTGGAGGATCTCGAGGCCAGTCAGGCCGTGCTCTGTCGCATGCGCGACGGCATGCGCGAGGCGTTCAGAATCGATCATGCGACCATCCAGGTCGAGACCGCCGACCTCGAGGCTTGCCACCGCCTCGACTGGTAGGGCTCGGATCGTTTCAGCCACCGCCCGAGAAGCCCCCAGGGCTGTGTTAAGATGAGAGCGAATGCCCTCGACCCGTCGCCATGGGGGGAAGCCTTGTCCAAGCCGCAATTCGTTCATTGCCACGTTCACTCCGAATACTCGCTCCTCGACGGAGCCAGCCGCATCGGGGAGCTGGTCAAGCGTGCGGCCAAGTACGAGATGCCGGCCCTAGCCCTTACCGATCACGGGGTGATGTATGGCGGTATCGAGTTCTACCGCAAGGCCAAGGAAGCGGGAATCAAGCCTTTGCTCGGTTGCGAGGCCTACGTGGCTCCGGGCTCGCGCCTCGAGAAGTCTCCCCTCAAGGAGGCAAAACCCTACAGCCACCTGGTCCTGCTCGCGAAAAACCGCACGGGCTATGGAAACCTCATCAAGCTGGTCACCAAAGGCCATACCGAAGGCTTCTACCACAAGCCCCGCATAGACAGAGAGTTGCTCGAGCAGCACTCCGAAGGCCTCGTCGTGCTCAGCGCCTGCCTTGGGGGCGAGATTCCCCAGCATATCCTGAAGGGGCGGCACGTTGAGGCCGAGCAGACCGCCCGCTGGTACCAGCGCGTCTTTGGTGACGACTTCTACCTCGAGTTGCAAAACCATGGGCTGGCCGAACAGCGGCGCGTCAACCAGGCCCTCTTGGAACTCTCCGATCGAACCGGAATCAAGGTCGTCGCCACCAACGACTCTCACTTCACCAACCCCGAGGACATGCGCGCTCACGAGGCCTTGCTCTGCATCCAGACGGGTAAGAGCCTGCTGGACTCGAACCGCCACATGAGCTACGGCCCCGACTTCTATCTCAAGTCGCCCCAGGAGATGGCCGAGGTCTTCCACGACTTGCCCCAGGCGCTCTGGAACACCCTTGAAATCGCCCAGAAGTGCAACTTGATCCTCGATTTCGGGCGCATCATGCTCCCCAACTACGACGTTCCGCGGGGCCACACCATCGAGAGCTACCTCAACAAGCTCGCCTGGGACGGCCTGAGGGAGCGCTTCGAGACCCTCACTCCGCACCTCGAGGAGCGGCTCAAGTTCGAGTTGCAGATCATCGAGCAGATGGGATTTGCCGCCTACTTCTTGATCGTCTGGGACTTCATCAACTACGCCAAGACCCGCGGCATCCAGGTCGGACCCGGCCGCGGCTCCGCCGCAGGCTCGCTCGTCGCCTACTGCCTCAAGATCACCAACATCGACCCGGTCAAGTACAACCTGCTTTTCGAGCGCTTCTTGAATCCCGAGCGCGTCAGCATGCCTGACGTCGATATCGACTTCTGCATCGATCGCCGGGGCGAGGTCATCGAGTACGTCAGCCGGAAGTACGGCCGTGAACGGGTGGCCCAGATCATCACCTACGGCACCCTCGGCGCCAAGGCTGCCATCAAGGACGTGGGGCGGGTGCTCGAGCTCAACTTCAACGACACCAACCGCCTGACCAAGATGGTCCCCGAAGAGCTCAACATCAGCCTGGCGGATGCCACCAAGGAGGGCACCGAGCTCTACGACGAGGCTCAGCGGGACATGAAGGTCGCGGAGATCCTGGAACTCGGCAAGAAGCTCGAGGGCATCGTTCGCAACACCAGCCTCCACGCGGCCGGCGTCATCATCTCGCGCGATCCCCTCACCGACACGGTGCCGCTCCAGAGGGTCGGCGGCGCCAACGGCAAGAGAGACGATTCCGACGAGGGCCTCACCACGCAGTACGAGTACAAGTACTGCGAGATGATGGGCCTGCTCAAGATGGACTTCTTGGGCTTGCGCAACTTGACCATGATTGCCAAGGCCGTCGAGTACATCAAGGCGCGCCAAGGGATCGACTATGACCTCGATTCCCAGGATTTCACCGATGCAAAGGTCTACGAACTGCTACGCAGCGCCGCCACCGTGGGTATCTTCCAGGTCGAATCCGAGGGCATGACCAAGCTGATCAAGCGCCTGCAGCCCACCAACTTCGAAGACATCTCGGCGGTGCTTGCGCTCTACCGGCCGGGCCCGTTGCAGAGCGGCTACGTCGACGAGTACGTCGATCGGAAAAGCGGCAAGAAGCCCATCGAGTACGCCCACCCCGATCTAATCCCCATCCTGCAGGATACCTACGGCACCATGGTCTTCCAGGAGCAGATCATGCAGATCGCTCAGGTGCTGGCGGGATACTCGCTCGGACAGGCCGACCTTCTCCGGCGAGCCATGGGCAAGAAGAAGAAGGAGGAGATGGATCTTCAGCGGGAGATCTTCCTCGACGGGACGCGGAAGCACGGAGTCACCGACGAGATAGCCAACGATCTCTTCGACAAGATGACCAAGTTCTCGGAGTACTGCTTCAACCGCGCGCATACCGCCGCCTACGCGGTTATCACCTATCACACCGCCTACCTCAAGGCCCACTTCCCCGCCGAGTACATGGCGGCCCTGATGAGCAGCCTGCTCGGCTCGCAGGACAAGATCCTGTTGTGCATCAACGATTGCCGGCGCATGGGCATCAAGGTCCTTCCTCCCGACGTGAACTACTCCGGGGCGGACTTCACCGTCACCGACGAGGGCATTCGCTTCGGCATGGGGGCGGTCAAGAATGTCGGGCTGGCCGCCATCGAGGCCATCTGTTTCGCCCGCACCAAGCTTCCGGAAGGACGCTTCAAGGATCTCTACGACTTCTGCTCCGAGGTCGACCTCAAGCATGTCAACCGGCGGGCAATAGAAAGCCTGATCCGCTGCGGTGCGTTCGATACCTTCGAAGGACATCGGGCCCAGCTCCTCGCCGTTCTCGACGAGGCGATGGATCGGGCGCAGCGGAGGCAGAAGGACGACGCCATCGGGCAAATTTCGCTCTTCGGCGGCGCGGCGGCCCCCCTGGTCATCGAGATTCCGAGCCTACCCGACATCGACCCCTTCCCCGACGAGGAGGCCCTCGCCATGGAGAAGGAACTCCTGGGCCTCTACATCTCGGGCCACCCGCTCTCGACCGTTCCGGTCAAGCTGGAGTGGCATACGACGCACACGACCTACCAGCTCAACGCGACCCCGCAGGATATCAAGAACGTGGTGGCGGGGGGCATGCTCACGCAAACCCGCCGCATGATGACGAAGGCCGGCGCGATGATGATGGCGGGCAAGCTCGAGGACTTCACCGACGCCGTCGACGTGGTCGCCTTCCCGAGAACCTACGAGGAATTCTCGGCCCTGCTTCACGACGACTCCAAGGTGCTCATCAAGGGAAAGTGGGCAGGAACCGACGAGCGGCCTCAGTTGCTGATCAGTCATCTGAGCCCGCTGGCCGCCATGCCGAGCCTTCACGTCCAGATACCGGAAGATGCGACGGGGAAGCAGCTGGTGATGATCGCCGAGGCGTTGAGAAAGCATCAGGGCGACACGTCCGTGGTCTTCCATTTCGATGGCCAAACCCAGCAGGTGGTGGCGAGCGACATGTTCTGGGTGACGTGGTGCCCGGAACTGGAGGCGGCTCTCTCGACCCTCGTGAGCAAGGACCGGCTCCGGTACTTCGCTCCTGAATCCCAGCTCTCGCTCATTTAGAAGGAGAAACCATGTCGATTCGTGGATTGTTGCTCATGACGAGCTTGGCCTTGGTGACCGGTTGCGCCGCGATGAAGGCCTACTCGGAGGACTTCTACTACCATGACCAGCGCTTCGCCCCGCGAAAGACGGCGGTTCAGATCCGTCTCTTCGAGGGGGAAAAGCCCGCCGCCAAGTACGTGGTCCTCGGGCGCATCGTTGCCAAGGAGGGTTTTTTCGGTAGTCGCCAGGACGTCCTGGAGGAACTACGGAACAAGGCGGCGACGCTGGGCGCCGACGCGGTGATCGATATCGCCTACGGCAACGAGAAGGTCGAGTGGGGCGACAAGAAGGTCGAGACCGTCGAGAAGCAGCGTTACACTCCGTACGGAACGGTCACCAAGAGCGAGACCCGGGTGAAGGAGGCCTCGACTTCGGATCACATGACGTTGTCTGGGATAGCCATCCGGTTCACCGACGAGTAAGCCGCGCCTTCTCCGCCAGGTTGCGGCCAGCGCGTCAGGCGAGCTGCTGCGGCTCCCAGGGGTGGGTCTCTCGGAGATGGGCATGGTGAAAGTAGCCTTTCGAGAGGGTGCATGTCACGCGGACGGGAAACGTCTCGATTACGGAGCGAGGGAAGAGCATGGCTCTTCCCTCGCTCCGTTTCTCCGGGGGCAGGCGGGTGGCGTGGGGCCTGGTGAACATAACCTATATTATCGGACGCAAGAGAGGCGCCGGGCCGTGGGTGGGGATTTTGGCTGAAAGCCGGTGATGGTGAGGGTTTTGGGGGTTTGAAAGGGTTGGCTGGCTGGAGGGATGGGTTCGGGGAGGTTGGTCGCTCGGGGTGGGTTTGGGTTTGCGGTGTTATGTAATACCGGGGCTGGCATGGCGAGAGGAGCGCCCGCACGGGCATGCCCATGAACGGCGGCTACAGGGCATCTCCGGGAATCGGGCGCTGTAATCCGCGTGGATAGGGGCTTTCAGGGGATTGTTGTTATGTTATAAGGAACGCCATGGCTTCGCCGGCGAACACCCCCCGTAGCCCCCCATCGAGGGGGGCAAGTTAACGGTAGATTAGAGGCCATGGCTTCGCCGGCGAACACCCCTACCTCTCGGGGGAGCTGGACAAATTCTTTACCTTACCTTAAACTAGATCAATAACAGCGGGTGCTGCAACAGCGAGGTTGCGATGAAGCGGATGCAATTTTTGGCGAGCGTGGTGATCCTGGCGATCTCCGCTTGCGGAACCCCCACGGTCACCCTGCCGGGCAAGGCCCCGGTCATTCAGTCCATGAGTGTCGAGAGCGGGGACGTTCGCGTCGGCGCCGGCATCAAGCTGATGGCTCAGGCGACCGCGGATTCAAAAGCCCTGAGCTACGCCTGGTCATCGAGCGGCGGCATGATCACCATGCCGAAGCAGGCCAAGTCCATCTGGCTGGCCCCCACGTCTGTCCCCTACACCCCGTATCCCGTGACCATCGTCCTGACCGTCACCGACGCGCACGGGCGAACCGACAAGCAAAGCGCTCAGGTCTTGGTCCGAAACCAGGGACTGGCCACTCTCTAGCTGAGCCTTGCAGGCGGCCAAGGGTTGCCTAGGAGCACTCGTCGCGACGGCCCGATACGGCCGCGGAGTTTTGCGATCCTCGCGGAAGCCGCCGACAACTCCCATGAACAGCTCAACAGCGATTAACCAGGCTAACAATTAACCGCATGAACAGTTCGCATGGTTAATCAGTCGCGCGCTTGATCACAGGTCAACCACGGCAATATATAACCTGCTTAACCAATAACCTTGTTAACAGGTATCCTGGTTAATTAATTAACCAGCTAACCAACGATCTGTTCGGCGAGCGACTTGCTGATTGAGCCACCTGTGAAGCCTGACTAACAGTTAATCTGGTTCATAGTTAATTGAGTTAACCATTAACCAAGCTAATTGTTAGTTAGGCTTCGCAACATGCGATCGATCCTCATCCGACGACGACGTCCTCCGCCGCTACCGAGAGGGTTCCGAACTCCTCGGTTCTCACCTTCACGACGATCCGATGCGCCCCTGGCTCCACGTGGGTGTCCTCGACGATCACCGTGACCAATGCTCCCTTGCCGAAGGCGATGGGGGCCGCTTCGCATACCGACGTCGCAGCGCGCGTGATGCCCGCCTGGGCGAACGCCAGTTCATGGGCTACATAAGTCCTGCCGTCCAGTTCGACCTCGTGTACCTCGACGATCCTCGCCGGCATCACGGAATTGTAGAGCGCAAACTTGACGCCTTCCATGCCGTTTTCCAGGCTACCCATCCGATAGAACTGCTTGAGCATGAACGCTGGCAATTTCATTTTGAACCCGTCCTCCTCGCATGACCGTCAACACGTCGTTCTACCTTCTTACAACCCATCGTTCGGCAAGGCAAGCCCTTGGTATTCCCGCGATCAATTGGGGTAGAATGAACCAAGACAGCGCGTTCCCTCGCGGCGCATCTCCGTGACTGCGGCCCCTAGCCAAAGGAAATCACTCATGAGTGGTCTTCTCCGTTCGATACAACTACCGGACGGCCGAGTCCTCGAACTGCGGCGTGCCGGACCCGACGATTCGGACCGCATCGTCGCCCTCTACGATCATATTTATCAAGGGTCTTACACCCTCGACATCGTCAACGAGCCTGCCGATCGCCTTCAGGCCCTAAAGGATGCCAACCACTACTGGCTCATCGTCGACGACGGCGAAGCCATCGTCGGCTCCGTCATCCTCGAACTCAATCCCGATCAGCGCCACGGCAAGGTCTTCGCCGCCGTCATGCGAGACGATTTCCGCCGCTACGACGTCATGAGCCGCCTCATCGGCATGGGCATCCAGAAGCTCATGTACGACGACCGCCTTTGCGACGCCATCTACGCCACCACCCGAACCGCCAGCATCGGACCCCGCCAGCTGATGAAGAAGCTCGGCTTCGTCAGCCTCGGCATCTTCCCCAACGTCCACCGCCTCGCCGAGTACGAAACCCACGGCCTCAGCGCCCTCTTCCACTCCGATGCATGGCAGAAGCGCCGCCGTCTTCCCAAGCTCATCCCTGAGGTCGAAGGCTTCTACCGCGTCATCCGGCAGACCTTCCACCTGGAACCCGCCGAGATCATGCCCGCCAAGCACCAGCCCAAGCTCAAGATGATCCGCGGCGAGGCCGTCGGCCAAGAGCTCGAGCAAGAACGCAAATCCGGCGCTCTTCTCATGGACTTCTTTCCCTTCCACAAGGCCAACTTCCTCTTCGCCAACGACGACCGCAGCGTCAGCGCCTTCGTCAACTACGAGGGCAAGGACGGCTACGGCACCCTCGTCGCCCTCAAGGCCCCCATCGAGGACCTTCGAGGCGTCCTCGAAGCGGTCTTCGAGATGGGACAGCGCATCGGGATCGTCTACATGGAAATCCTCGTCGACGCCTACGAACCCCGCATGCAACGCGCGGCCCTCGCGGCCCAATTCCTGCCCTGCGCGTATTTCCCCAGCATGCAGCAGACCGATGACGACCGGAAGGACTTCCTTGTCTTCGCCCGCTCCATGCTGCCCCTCAACTTCTCCAACGTGCAGATGACCCCACGCGATCGCCAGTTCCTCGACCACTACCTCCAGAACACCGAGTTCCGGAACCTGGTCGTCAAGATGCACTTCACCGGCCCCCTCGACGAGGGACGCCCGTGAACGCCAACATAGAGGGCGATCGCGCGGACCTGCTCGCCGCTCCCGAAATCGAAGCCCTTTCCCGCCTGAAGCTGCGCACCCTGCTCGAGATTGCCCGCGCGCGCTCCCCCTTCTACCGCGATCGTCTCCAGGACCTTCCCCTTCACGACCCCGACGTCCTCTCCGCCATTCCCGTCCTGACCCAGGAAGACCTCGTGGCCAACAGCCCCCCCGAGAGCGAAGCCCTGCTCACCGGCCCCCTGACCGCGGCCTATCTCTTCCGAAGCGGCGGAACCACCGGCGCCCCCAAGTTCTCACCCTTCGCCGTCACCGAATTCCAGCGCTGGATCGCCATCTTCCAGCGCACCTACGGCGCAGCGGGCCTGGTCGCCAGCGATCGCGTCGCCAACCTCTTCGTCAGCGGCAGCCTCTATGCCTCCTTCATCTTCATCAACCGGATGATCGAGGAGATGGGCTGCCTCAACCTCCCCTTCACCTCCGCGGCTCCCCCCGACACCGTCAGTAGCCAGCTGGAGCGCTTCGACGTCAACGTGCTCATGGGCATCCCGTCCTGGCTGCTGGAAGTCGTCTCCGAACTCTCCCCCCTCGCCGCCAGCCGCGTCACCAAGGTCTTCTACGGCGGAGAGAACCTCTACCCCGAGGAACGCGAATGGCTCCATGAACGCCTTCCCAACCTCGACATCATCGCCTCGGGCGGCTACGCAGCCGTCGACTCCGGCATGATAGGCTTCCAGTGCCAGGCGGCCCCCGCCTCGGTTCATCACGTCCACGCCGACCATGTCATCCTCGAACTCGTCGATCCCGAGACCCTGCAGCCCGTCGCCCCGGGCGAGGTCGGACTCATCCTGGTCACCACCCTCGATCGCCACCTGATGCCCCTCATCCGCTACCGCATCGGCGACGTCGGCCGCTGGGTTCCCGGAGACTGCCCATGCGGCCGAAGCATGCCCCGATTCGAGCTGCTCGGACGCGGGGACGACACCCTCCGCATCGGCATCGCCACCGTGGGCATCGACGAGATCCTCCCCGCCATCGCCCAGATCCCCGGGCTCTCGACCCACGCCCAGATCGTCAAGGAGCGAATCGCGCGCAAGGACCAGCTGACCGTGCGCGTCGAGCGCCTCCCCGCCACTGAACTGCCCCCCGAGGCGCTTTCGGACGCCCTCGGCAAGCTGATCCGGCTCCAGAAGCCCGACCTCGCCAAGCTCGAGGCCAGCGGCTACGTCCATCCGCTGCGCATCGAGGTCCTGGAGCCCCGCTGCATCGGGCGCGTCACGGTGACCGGAAAGATTCGCCGCGTGGTCGATAGGTCCCGGGAGTAACGCGCATGTCCGCCATCGATCGCCTGGTAGAAATCGACGAACTCTACGACCTCACGCCCGCGCATGACGAGGCCTTCCTCGCGGCCATGCGCCAAGCCAGCTCCTGGCATGTCGAGCGCTCCCCCGTCTTTCGGAACCTTTCCCGCAAACACGGATTCAGACCCGACGATCTGCGGCGCATCTCGGACGTCTCGCGCTTGCCCTACGTCTTCGTGAACGCCTTCAAGCAGTACGAGATCCTCTCCGTCCCGCGCGAGGATATCGTTTTGACCCTCACCTCGTCCGGGACTTCCGGCCAGAAGAGCCAGATCATGTTCGACGCGCCGTCGCTCGACCGCGGCCTGCGCATGGTCGAGCGCGTTTTTGAAAGCATGGATCTCAAGCGCCCGGAGCAACTCGTCAACTACATCCTCTTCGCCTACGATCCCGAGGAAGCCCGCATGGTCGGCACGTCCTACACCGACGACAACCTGACCAACCTGACCCGCAAGGGCAAGCTCTACCATGCCCTCCGCTGGAACCCCGACAAGCTCGAGTTCGAGTTCCGCCCCGCCGAGTGCTATGCCAAGCTCCTCGAGTATGCCGCGGAAGGGCTGCCGGTTCGATTGCTCGGATTTCCCGCCTTCCTGCATCGGCTGGTCCGCTTCCACCAGGAATCCGGCGCCCCGCCGCTCGACCTCGGCCAGGACTCCTACGTCCTCACCGGCGGCGGCTGGAAGACCTCCGAGCAATCCGCCATCGACAAGGACTCCTTCATCGCCGACGTCTCCCGGACCCTCGGCATTCCCCCGGGAAACCTCCGAGACGGTTACGGTCTGGTCGAACATGGGATCGCCTACATCGAATGCGAGCATCATCGCTTCCACGTTCCCGCCTTCGCGCGCGCCTTCGCCCGCGACGTCGCCACCCTCGACCTCCTGCCCGAGGGTGAGACCGGCTTTCTCCAGCTCGTCACCCCCTACATGCAATCCATGCCGACCCTCTCCCTCCTCACCAGCGATCTCGCCGAGGTGGGCGGAAACTGCCCGTGTGGCCGAAAGTCCGGAACCATCATGCTGCGAGGGCGTGCCGGAACCCGCAAGAACAAGGGTTGCGCCATCACGGCCGCGCAGCTCTTGAAGTAGGAGACCTCCCATGCACTACCTCTTCGGCCGCTCCTTCGAGGGCCGGATCGACGATTCCCAGGCGCGGACGATTCTCTCCGAGGCCCGCTCGCGCCGCGCGGCGTTTCGGCGGGTCCCGCTGGAAACCATCGTCAGCGTTCTCGAACGCGCGGGGCGCCGATGGTCCGATCCGCAAGATCCCCTTTACAAGCAGATTCTGGCCGAAGCTCCCGCCCAGATAGGCTTCAGTCGCCCCATGGTCGAAGCGGAGCTAAGAAGCGTCGCCCTGGCCCTGAGTCGCCCCTACCTCGTCCCCAAGATCGCCAGGGAACTTGGAAGCCCCGGTGTCCTGGACGGCTGGACCGGCGGCTTCGCTCAGCCCTTCACCCGGGCGATGCCCCGCGGAGTGGTCTTGCACGTCGCGAGCGGAAACGTGCTCAGCGCCGGAGCCCTCAGCATGGTGGAGGGAATGCTCACCAAGAATATCAACCTCCTCAAGGCCGCGAGCCGCGCCACGCTCTTCCCCTCGGCCTTCGCCCGGTCCATCCGGGAAGTCGACGAGGAGGGACTCGTCGCCGAATCCTTCGCCGTGCTATCGTGGCCCGGATCCGGCAGCCAGGTCCACCGCATCTTCCAGCAAGACTGCGATGCCATCGTGGTCTGGGGTGGCGAGGACGTCGTCAGGACCTACCGGGAGGGTCTCGGACTCAAGTGCAAGCTCATCGAGTACGGCCCCAAGGTCAGCTTCGGGGCGATCGCCTCCGAGCGCCTCGACCACCCCGATACCGCCAGGGATGCCGCCCTGGCCGTGGCCCTCTGGGATCAAAGCGCATGCTCCAGCCCCCAGGTCCTCTACGTCGAGGATGCCGGCCCCGACCACCAGGCCACCCTCGCCTTCGTCGATAGGCTCGCCTCCGCCCTCGCCGACGTTCAGCAAACGCTGCCCCAGGGGCCACTGGACCTTCAGGAGCGCGCCGAACTCACCAAAGAGCGGCTGGTCGCCGAGGTCACGGAAGCCCTGGATCGCGGCGTCCTGCGAACCCCGGGGCGCGAACCCGACTGGACCGTCATCGCGGAGTGGGATCCCGAGTTCAAGCTCTCGCCCCTCTTTCGCACGATCTTCGTCAAGCCGGTCGCCGACCTCGCGTCCGTCCCCGAACTCGTCGCGCCCTATGCCGACTATCTTCAAACCGCGGGCATCGCCGCCGCCCCCGAACGCGTGAGCCTCCTCGCCGAAAGCCTCTTCGACATGGGCTTGCTGAGGGTCACGACCCTCGCGGGCATGTCCGGTGGCGAACCCGGCGAACCTCATGATGGGGGCTACGCCCTGCATGCGCTCGTCAAGTGGGTCACCATGGGCTTCCGGGAAGAAACCGAGCGGTATGATGCCGCCGAGTGGCATTCCCCCGAAACGACCGAGGGCCTGACCTTCGCCAAGCTGAAGCACCTGCTCGAGGACGTCGCCCCCCAGGCCCCCCTCTACCGCGAGCGCCTCGCAGGCCTGCAATTACGCTCCATGGCCGACTGGACGGGGGTTCCCACCCTGAGCAAGGACGACCTTCGCGCGGGCACTCCCCCCCGCAGCGAGGACCTCTTCACCGGGGATCCCCTAGGAGCCCACTTCCTGCGGAGCGGCGGCTCGACCGGCGAACCGGCCCTCTCGGCCTTCGCCTACCCCGATTACGAGGCCGACATGGCCCGCGCCGCCCGCGGTCTCTTCGCGCTGGGCCTGAGACCCGGAGACCGCGTCGCCAACCTCTTCATGGCGGGACACCTCTACGGCTCCTTCCTTTCCATCAACCGCGCCCTCGAACTCGTCGGCTGCAACAGCTTCCCCTTCACCAGCGCCACCCCCGCCAAGGAGCTGCCGGCCTTGCTGAGGGCCTACGGCATCGAGGTCCTCGCGGGCCTGCCGTCCTGGCTCATGGAGGTCTTCGACGCCATTCGCCAGGATCCCATCGGCGTCACCATCCGCAAGGTCTTCTACACCGGTGAGCACTTCTACCCCCAAGACCGCGAGCGTCTCGCCCGCGAGTTCGGCATCCTGCAATTCGGAAGCCTCGGCTACGGCACCGTCGACGCGGGCCCCATCGGCTACCAGTGCGCCGAAAGCCACGGCGGCGTCCATCACCTCCACTCCGATCATCAGTTCATCGAGATCGTCGACTCCGAATCCCTCCAGGCCGTCCCCGCGGGAGAGCCCGGCGAACTGCTGATCACCAACCTCAACCGCCGGCTCATGCCGGTCGTTCGCTACCGGATTGGCGATCGCGCCCGCTGGATCCCCGAAAGCTGCCCTTGCGGCCGAAGCACCCCCCGCTTCGAACTTCTCGGACGCTGCGACGACATGATGGTCCTCGGCGGGATCAACCTCACCTACGCCGAACTGCACGAGGCCGCCCTCGCCGTCGACGGCGTGAACGCTCCGCTGCAACTCGTTCTCTCCCGCGCGGAGAATCGCGACCGCCTCACCCTGCGCATCGAGGCCTCCGAACCGCGCCTCGCCGACGCCCTGGCCGAAGGCCTCCTCGCCCGCGTCGACATGCTCCGCCGGATCATCGACCGCGGCCAGCTGAACCCGCTCGCCGTCGAGGTCCTCCCGCCCGGCGGCATCGAGCGCTTGCCGCGAACGGGCAAGATCCGAAACGTGATCGACCGGAGAAACGATGCCTGAAACGCGCACCCTGGGAACCCGCCGCCGTCATCCGACGCTCGGGCGCAACCGGGACTTCCTCCTCCTCTGGTCCGGACAAGGCGTCTCCCAGATAGGCACCAAGGTCCTTCAACTCGCCCTCGTCTGGTGGGCCCTCGAAAACGGCGGCAGCCTGGCCGCCGTGAGCGGCGCGCTGGTGGCGACCTCCCTGCCCTTCGTGATCGTCGGCCTCTTCGCGGGACTGCTCGCGGACAAGTTCGACCGCCGCACCCTGATGATCGCCTGCGAAGCCGGAAACGGCTTTTTCGTCGCCGCTCTCGCCTACCTGGCGTTCACCGACCAGCTCACCCTCCCCCTCCTGATGGCCGGCACCGCCCTGGTCTCCACCCTGGGCGCCGTCTTCAGCCCCGCGGCCATGGCGGCCATTCCCGACCTCGTCGATGAACCCGACCTGCTCCGCGCCAACTCGCTGCAGGAAATGACGGCCCAGGGTGCCCTCGTCTTCGGCCCCGCCCTGGGCGGCGCCCTGCTCGCCACCATCGGAGCCCCCGCGGCCTTTCTCGCCACCGCCATCACCTACGGGCTGAGCAGCCTCTGCATGCTGGCGTTCCGCCTGGAACGCCGCGCCAGCGCTCCGAACGCCTCGGAAGCCCCCGCCGCCCCCCACCTCCTGCAGGAACTCGTCGGCGGCTTCGCCGTCCTCAGGGAAAACCGCACCATCGCAACCCTGCTCGGCCTCTTCGCCGTCGCGAACTTCCTGCTCGTTCCCATCACCGTGTTTCTACCGTACTACGCCAAGGAGGTCTTCGCGGTGGGCGCCGGCGGCCTCGGCATGCTCGAAGGCAGCATCGGCGTCGGCATGATCGTCGGAGCCGTCGCCCTCATCCGAAAAGGCGACGTCAAGAGGCGCCGCCGTGCCATCCAATGCGGCCTCGCGATTCCGGGCCTGGCGCTGGTCGGGATGGGCCTATGGGCCTATTTCCCCGGGTTTCTCGTGGCTCTCTTCATCCTGGGAGCCGCCTTGTCGGTCATGAATGTCGTCTCGATGACCTACTTCCAGGAAAACGTACCTCCCGAACGGCTCGGACGCTTCATGGGCCTCTTGATGACGATCATCATGGCCCTGATGCCCCTTTCCTACGCCGCGGCCGGACTCGCGACGCTCGGAATCCCCGCAGGAAGCCTCATGACGGCTGCGGGGGCGCTGCTCCTGCTGCTGGGACTCGGCTTGCCCCTGCTGGGATCGTTGAAACCACTGGCGATCGGAGAGAAACATGGTTGATCGAATCAAGGGAAGTAAGCTGCTCATGAAGCGGGTGCTCAGGCATATCCTGCCCGAAAATCCCCTGTCGGGCGATCGCCAGCTGGCCTACTACGCGCTTCTGCAGCGAATCACGGCCTCCCTCCACCGCTCCCTGGACTTCGATGACATCCTCGAAACCGTCGTTTCCGGCCTTCAACTCGAACTGCAGCTGACCCGCTGCTCCGTCTGGTTCCCCGACAGCGACGGCGAACTCATGATCCGGCGGGCTGCGGGCGAATCCATCGAGGGGCCCGAGGCCGGCGCGGTTTGGCAGGTCGCTTGGGACGCCCTCGCGGACCGAAGCGTCGTGGCGGTCGATGACATGACGAAGTACGGCCGGCCTACCCCCGCCCCCCCTCGCCTGGGGTCGCTGGGGCAGGTCATGGCCGAAGCCGTCATCGCGGCCCCCATCCTTCTCGAGGCCGAACTGAAAGGCCTGCTGCTGCTCGAAGCCGCCCAGCCTCGCCGCTGGGCCCCCCTGAACATCCAGTTGATCGAGGCCATCGCCGAGCAACTCTCGGTGGCGCTCGTCCATGCGCGCATGATGACCTCCCTCAAGGAACTCGACGCCATGAAGACCGAATTCCTCTCCATCGCCTCCCACGAACTCCGGACCCCCATCACCGTGATCCGAGGCTATGCCGCCGTGCTCATGCGCCACGGAGCCACGCTCTCCGAAGCCGAACGCGCCGAGTTCGTCGGCATGATCGACGACCGCGCCATCCATCTCGCCCGCCTCGCCGAGGACGTCCTCGATGTCTCCCGCATCGAGGGAGGACGACTCTCGCTGAACGAGGAACCCTTCGACTGGGAAGCCGTGGTCAAGAAAATCCTTCAAGGACTCGATCTCAAGTACCACCGCCCCTCGAACATCCATCTCGAAGCCATGACCCAACGACGCATCCTCTCGGGAGATCCCGCCCGCGTCGAACAGGTGCTCCTGAACCTGCTCGACAACGCGATCAAGTACTCCCCCCCCCAGGCCAGGATCGATCTTTTGGTCCAGGGCACCCCCAGGGGAATTCGCTTCACCGTGAGCAACCCGGGCGAGGTTCTGACCGCCGCCGAAGTAAAAAAAATGACCGGAAAATTCGTGAGACTCGATCGCCATCGCACGTCAGGTGGGACGGGACTTGGCCTATATATCTGCATGAGACTCGTGGACCTGATGGGGGGGACGCTAACCCTCGAAGCGATCTCTGAAGGTGGCCTGAAGGCCGGGTTTGAACTGGCCTGCGCAAACGACATGCAAACGACCTAGCGTTTATTGACCCACTTGCCTTCCCGCTAACTTTATGGGAAGGTTAAGGAACTTAAGTTAGAGATAACCGCAAGTCGCTTTGTTTGGAACAGGCGCGCACGAGACAACGAGGTTTTGTATGAAACGCCTAAACCTGGCTCTGACCGGACTCTTGATGGGAACGTTGCTCGTTGGCTGCGGAATGCCCTCCGCGCTCACGGCACCCCAGGGTACGAACTCGAGCTCCTTCTCCGTCCGAGCCAGCGCGCCTGCCGATTACTACCGCGACGCCCAGGGCAAGACCGGCATGGCCCTGCTTTCCACGCTGAAGAGCACCGTCTCCAAGCACAAGGACCTCGGGTACAGCGGCGCCCGCGACGTCATGTTCGGGGACCTCGACGACGACCAGGACAACAACGTCGTCGACTGCGTCTACACCGGCATGGAAATCAAGAACGTGATCGACAGCAGCTCCGCCTACAAGAACGGGGCGGGCCTCAACACCGAGCACACCTGGCCCCAGAGCCTCGGCGCCACCGGTGCCGCCAAGGCCGACCTCCACCATCTCTTCCCCACCGACGTCGAGACCAACGGCGCGCGGAGCTCGCATCCCTTCGGAGACGTGGCCAAGTCGACCCATCTCTTCCCCGAGTTCGCCTTCATGACCTCCGGAAATCAGAGCGTCCTCGGCGTCGACGCACAGGGAAGAACCGTCTTCGAACCCCGTGACGTCCACAAGGGCAACGTCGCCCGTGCCATCTTCTACTTCTACACCGTCTACGGCTTCCAGGGGAACGCCGACCTCTCCAACTTCCGCATGGAGCAAGAGGTCCTCAAGAAGTGGCACACGCTCGATCCCGTCGACGCCTCGGAGCGCAAGCGCAACGATGGCATCTACTCGGCTCAGGGCAACCGCAACCCCTTCATCGACAACCCGGCGTTCATCGAGGCCGTGGGCAAGTTCAACTAACTCCCTTCAACATCGAGGGGGCTCGGCTCAGGCCGGGCCCTCTTCGCTTGGGCGGGCCCACTCTTCCCAAAGCACCATCCAGACGGCCAGGATGGCGGGGCCGAGGAAGAGCCCCAGCAGGCCGAAGGCGGCGAGTCCGCCCAGGAAGGCGAAGAAGACCTGAAAGTAGGGAAGCCTCGTGGTCCCGCTGATGAAGAGCGGTCGAATCAAATTGTCGATCGTGCTGATGGCGATCGCACCCCAGAGTGCCATCCCGATGCCCTGCCAGAGCCCCCCTTGAAGCAGGAGCCAGACGGCCGCCGGCACCCAGATCATCGTCGCTCCGAAGGGCAGCAGCGCGAAGATGCCGGTCAGGAGGCCGAGAAGGACGGGTGAGGGGATGCCGAAGAGGGCGAAGCCGATTCCCGCGATGGCACCCTGAGAAACGGCCGCCAGGATGACCCCGAGGAAGACCGCCCGGGTCGTCTCTCGCACCGGATCGATCAACCGGTCCACGTCGTTGCCCAGGAAGCGCCGCAACACGGCCTTGGTCTTCGTCGCATAGCGATGCCCGTTGCGGTAGAAGAAGAAAAGCGTGAAGAACGCCAGCACGCCCTGGAAGAGATTGGTGCCGGCCCCGGCGATGGCCCGAAGCCACGGCATGACCTGCGAGGCCATCGTGCCGCCTAGGCGTCCGGAGTCGTGGAGCAGGGGACTCAGCGATTCCTCCCAGATCCTCGCCAGCGCCGGGAAGCGTTCGAGTAGATCCGGAATCGGGTCGGTGGCCATCCACGCCCGGCTGGCTTCCAGCATGGCCGCCCCCTCGATCGCTGCCGACCGAAAGAGCAGCGTCAGCGGAACGGCCACGATGCTCAGCACCAGGATCAGCATGAGGAGGGCGGCCAGGGTCTGCCGCCCCCTCACGGCCCGCAGGACCCGGCGGTACAAGGGCCACGTCACGAGAGAAATGACCAGGCCCCATGTGAGCGCCTCCCAGAACGGCCGGATGAGAACACCCGCCAAGAGCACCAATATCCCGTAAAACGCCAGCTGGGCCACGATTAGAAGGGGACTATCGGCGGATTTGCTGGTCATCATGAGTCTCCTTCATAGGCCATGGCGGGGCGCGCCCCTATCGGACTCCTTCGGGAACGCTCAGCGAGAAGATCTTGGCCTCCTTGATCGACTCGCGAAGCTCGGCTCGGAAGTCCGGGTGGGCGATGGAGATCAAGGCGTCGGCGCGGGCGCGCAGGGAGAGGCCATGGAGGTTGACCGCACCGTACTCGGTGACGACCCAGTGGACATGCCCGCGGGTGGTGACCACACCGGCGCCCGGCTTGAGCATGGCGGCGATGCGGGAAACGGTTCCCTTGGCGGCCGTGGAGGGCAGGGCGATGATGGGCTTGCCGCCACGGGAGAGCGCCGCACCGCGGATGAAATCCATCTGGCCGCCGATGCCGGAGTAGATGCGCCAGCCGATGGAATCGGCGCAGACCTGGCCGGTGATGTCGATCTCGATGGCGCTGTTCATGGCGACCACGCGGTCGTTCTTGCGGATGACGGCGGTGTCGTTGGTGTAGTCGCAGGGATGGAACTCGATGATGGGGTTGTTGTCGATGAAGTCGAAGAGTTTCTGGGAACCGTTGACGAAGCTGGTGACGATCCGGCCCTTCTTGAAGTTCTTGCGGCGGTTGGTGATGACGCCTCCCTCGACGAGGGGGACGACGCCGTCGGAGAACATCTCGGTATGGATGCCGAGGTCGACCTTGTTGCCCAGCTGGGCGAGGACGGCGTCGGGGATGGCTCCGATGCCCATCTGGAGGGTGGAGCCGTCCTCGATGAGGTCGGCGATGATACCGCCGATGCTCCGCTCGACGTCGGAGATGACGGAGGGCTCGTGGGCGATCAGGGGGCGGTCGGTGAGGATGTAGCGATCGATCTGGCTGATGTGGACCATGCTGTTGCCGAGCGTCCGGGGCATTTGCTTGTTGATCTCGGCAATCAGGATGGGGGCGGTATCGACGGCGGCTCGAGCGGTGTCGATGGAGGTGCCGAGGCTGCAGTAGCCGTGCTCGTCGGGGTAGGAGAGCTGGACGATGGCGACGTCGAGGGGAATCTGCCGGGAGGTGAAGAGCCAGGGGATATCCGAGAGGAAGATGGGGATGTAGTCGGCGCGGCCCTCGTTGACGGCCTGTCGGAGGTTGCCGCCGGTGAAGAGGGAGTTGGCGTGGAAGCGTCCGGCCATGTCGGGGTCGGCGTAGGGGGCAGGGCCGGACATGTGAATGTGGTAGACCTCTACGCCGTGGAGGTCGCTTCGGGCGGCCATGGCTGCTTCGAGGGGGATCGGTGAGGCGCAGGCTCCGTGGAGGAAGACGTGCATGCCGCTCTTGATGGGGAGAACGGCTTCTTCGGGGGAGAGGGCGCGCTGCTGCCAGGTCGGATTGAGCTGCATGGATCAGGTCTCCTCTGATGTGTTGGACGCGTTGGGGCCATCTTAGCGCAAAGGGGGAAATCGTGGCATCCGCATTCTTTGCGTAACGGTAAAAAGGGGGGGAGCGAGCCCGGACGGGGCGGATCTTCGACCCGTGGGCGCAAACCCAGGTAAGGCCCAGATTAAATTCCCCGAAAAAATTATACGCCAGGTGCTTGCACAGTTCGGGGGGAAGTGGTATTGTAATTCTTGTCGGGCGGCCATAGCTCAGCTGGATAGAGCGATTGACTACGAATCAATAGGTCGGGGGTTCGAATCCCTCTGGCCGCGCCTCACGGGAAGCGGGTTTTCAACCAATTGGTTGAAAACCCGCTTTTCTTTCGGGGCAACCCCGGGGCAACTTTGAAACTGACTCTCCTTCATGGCAGTCACGTTGCCTAGCTCCTCTCCTTGGTCATCCAGTCCACTCCCATCATACTCCGCTACCATTCCCCCTGGGTTGGCTCTCCCGCCTACGGGCTTCGAGGTCTACTGCGGGGGCCAATATAGCGGGGACGGTGATTCGTGGTTCCACGAGCTGCTTGTTCAAACTGAGTGAGGATGTGAAGATAAGACCGCCTGCAGGGCTTCTAACTGCAGGCGGTCTATTTTTCAGCCTGCAAGCGCCGAAGGCTTGGCCGTGACGATTTGCTGACAAACAAGTCCAAGGTTGTCATCCTCGGAATCCTCGGAATCCTCGGTGCGCAGGACGCGCAATCGCTTAGTCATCTTCGTATCCGCCGAGCGTAAAGTAGAAGGTCGCTCCCTGCTCCACGGCCGCCTCGGCCCAGACGTTCCCCCCATGCCGGTGGATGATGCGCCGGACCGTTGCGAGGCCGATGCCGCTTCCCTCGAACTCCTGCGCGCCATGCAGGCGCTGGAAGGGTTGGAAGAGCCGATCGGCATAGGCCATGTCGAAACCCGCCCCGTCATCCTTGATGCAGTAAACCGTCGCGTCCCCCGACTCGAAACTTCCCACTTCGATCCGGGCCTGCGCGCGCCGGCCGGTGTACTTCCACGCGTTGCCGAGCAGATTGTCCAGGGCCGCCCTCAAGAGCTGCACATCGCCATGGGCCGAGAGTGACTCCGGGATGATGAACTCCACGCGCCGATCCGGCTGGCTCTTCCGGAGGGCCGCCGCGATCTCCCGGGCCAAGGGAGCCAGATCCACGGCTTCCCGGTGCATCTCCCCGCGCGTCATGCGAGACAGCGACAAAAGGTCGTCGATGAGCTGGCCCATGCGCTGGCTCGCTCCCCTGACGCGCTGAAGGTGGTCCCGCCCCTGGTCATCCAATCGATCATCATAGCCCATTTGCAGCAGGCGACTGCAGCCGTCGAGAACGCGTAGCAGATCCTTCAGGTCGTGCGAGACGGAATAGCTGAAGGCCTCGAGCTCCTCGTTCGCGGTCCTCAGCTGGGCCGTTCGATCCGCCACGCGTTGCTCCAGGGTGGCGTTGAGCGAACGGACCTCGGCCTCGGCCCTTTGCCGTTCATCGAAGAGCGTGGCGTTTTCCAGGGAGATTGCCGCCTGGGCGGCGAGCACCTCCAGCGACAGCACGCGTTCCGGCGTGAAGACCCCGCTGAGACGGGCGTGCTCCAGGTAGACCAGCCCGATGAGCTTGCTCTGGCGGAGGAGGGGCAGGCCCATCACGGATCGGGGCCGATGCAAGGACAAGACAGGATCCTCGGCAAAGGGGGATGCGTCGGCAGGATCGTCCAGGAGGAGTTGCTGGCGAGTCCGGAGCACGTAATGGACGAGCGAGGGGGGAAGGCTGCGACACTCGGACAAGGGCAGCGGCCCGAGCTCCACCTGGCCGTCGGCGTGCGCGATAGCCGCCACGCTTCCCTCCTCGCCACGCATGAGGACCAGGACCCCCCGTTCGGCTCCCGCCTGCTGGATCACCGTGCGCATCAGGGTTTCGAGGAGACTTGAAAGCACGATCTCGCCCGAGATCGCCTGGGTGGCCCTCGAAACCGCCAGAACGTCCAGCTGGCTCGCCGGCATGCTGGAGCTTTCGGAGGCTTTGTCTCGCAGGAACGGATACGCCCGCTCCAACTGCCGGACCTTTCCCGAGGCCCCCCACCGGAGATAGGCATGGTGGGCTTCCTTCAGGTAAGCGTTTGAAATGGTCTCGCGGTCACGGGTTCGATGGAATTGCGAGGCGAGCTCGTTCGCGAGCCCTTCGACGCAGAGGAAGCCCTCGGCCCGCGCGGATCGGATGGCCTGATCGTACTGCTTCATGGCCCCCAGCTCCTCGCCGTTCATGCGCAGGACCTCGGCGTGTAGAAGGTCGTGCATGGGGCCGAAATTGAAGGGGGCATTTTCCGCCCAGACGGCGAACTGCCGGAGCCCTTCCGACAGCTCGTCGAGGAGGGATGGGGTCGGGTTCTCTTGGCTGGCCAGCAACAAGATCCGATAGAACTGGTACTCCGCGGTGGACACTTGACCGAATACCGACCAGGCGAACGGTCTGGCCGCGCGTTCCGCCTCCGCGGCGGCGTCGATTTCTCCCATCACGAAGCAGCGTTGCATCTCGAAGAGCTTCACGAGAAAGGTACAGATCGGAATCCCGAGTCGGACGGCGTCCTGCGCGGCGTCGTCCGACTCGGGAGTCCCCTGGAGGAAGCGGATGCTTCGTTCGATCGATTGCGCGATGGTCGCTAGGAGCAGGTTCTTGATTTCCGTGCTGAATTCGAGGGTTCGGCGCGCTTCGGCGGCCACCCGGTCCAGGGAAACGCCCTGGAACTGGAGGGAAACGGGGATTCGCAGCAAGCAGTAGCCGGCGAAGTTGAGGTCGCCTTTTGCAAGTGCCGACTGGAAGCCCATCTGCTCGTACGCGAGGTTCGTAGCCAGGGGCTGGGACCAAACTCCCACGCATGCCCCCATCACGTTGAGCACGTGCGCTTTATGCATGCCGAACCGCCGATTTTCCACCAGTTCGAGCGCAAGCTTGCCGTAGCGGAGCGCCTCCTGATGGCGGTTGAACATCGCGCCCAGCGCCCAGGCCAGCGTTATATAGCCGATCGGGGCGACGGCCGAGTGCCCGTGGCGCAGGCCAAGGGTCACCATGCGCACCCCCATCAGAAAGTGCAGGTTGAGATCCGTGAAGTAGGCGGCAGGCAGCATGCTCGACATCACGGCGAGAGCATCGCTCATCTCGCGGCTCGATAAGGTCGGCAGCGCATCGAGATCCTCGATGCGGCGATCGCCGAGCTCGGCCTTCAACGTCTCGAACTCGCGCTGCACGTCCTGTTCCGAAGGGGGGAAGGGGAGGTCGATGCCGGCTTCCCTCAGGCCTTCGAGCACCTTGGACACGGCTTGAGGGAACCGTCCCAGGGTGCTGTCGATCGTGCATTCGAGCTGGCAGGCCGCCAGTCGATCGACCGCGCCGCGGGCGTTCGCCTTGGCCAAGGCGAGCCACTGCTCGGCATGCGGGATATCGCCGCAGAGATAGTCGCACTCCGCTCGCAGCAGGTGCAGGCCGAAGGCCAATTCGTAGTGGGCCTCCCATGCGTTTTCCGGCAGCAAGCCGATCCCGGTGGCGATCCAGGTGACCGCGGCCTCTTGCGCCATCGCCGCGCGGGCCTTTCGTCCCGCCCTCAGGTTGAGCGCCGCTACCTGCAGGCGCTCCTCGGCGGTGAGCAGCGGTGCCGCCTGGTTGAAGTGGTTCGCAAGGTCGAACACCCGCTCATCGAGGGTGCCCTCGGGAGTGTTTGCCAAGAGCATCCGGGCGATATCGTGATGCACTGCGGGAAGCTGCTCCGCGGGAATCATCTGATAAGCGGCCTGCTGGATCCCGTCGTGCGCGAAGCGGTAGGTCTCGCCCTGCGCCACGATCAGGCCTTCGCCGATGGCCGGCCAGAGGCAGCGGCGAACGGCTTCCGGGGCGTCGCCCACGAGCTGCGCTAGGGTCATGAGGTCCCTGCGGCCTCCGAGGCATGCAGCCACCTGCAGGACGTCCCGGCATTCGGGAGTCAGGCCCTGGATCCGTCCGATCATCAGATCGACCACGTTGTCGGTGAATCCACGTTCCTGGATCATCGAGACGTTCCAGTGCCAGGCGCTGGCGGTGGGATTGAACCAGATGAGGCGCTCGCGCTGGAGCGTCGCGAACAACTGGGTGGCGAAGAACGGGTTCCCGTCCGTCAGCTCATGGATCAGTCGGGCCAAAGGGTCGGAGGCTTTCGGGGAGCATTGAAGGGCGTCGGAGATCAGGCGGTTCAGATCGTCGACCGTCACGGGGGCCAGGACGATCGATGTGATGGGGGTACCCGCCTCGCGTACCTCTTCCAGCATGGCGCGCAGGGGGTGGGCCGCGGTGACTTCGTTGTCCCGGTAGGCGCCAATCAAGAACAGGTGCCGGGTGTTCGGATGGGCCAAGAGGGCCTGCACGAGCTGGAGACTTGCCATGTCGAGCCACTGCAGGTCATCGAGGAAGAGCAGGAGGGGATGGTCGGGTTGCGCGAAGACCGAGACGAAGGCCTGGAAGACCCGGTTGAATCGGCTCTGGGACTCGAGGGGGGGCAATTCGGGAACGGGATCCTGCGGGCCGAGGATCATGCCGAGCTCGGGGACGAGATCGACCATCAGCTGTGCATGCAGGCCCAGGGCCGCTTGCAAGCGTCGGCGCCAGTCCGCGAGTTCCACTTCGTCGGTGGCCAGGATCGGGAGGATCACCCCCCGGATGGCCTGGGCAATCGAGGCGTAGGGAATGCCACGCTTGTACTGGTCGATTTTTCCGGCGGCGAAGCGAGCGTTCGCCTGGACGATCGGCTTTTGCAGTTCGTTGACCAGGGCGGTCTTGCCGACGCCCGTGTAACCGGAAACCAGCATCAACTCCGACCGACCGGTGGTCACGACCCGCTGGAAAGCGGCGAAGAGTTGCTGAAGTTCCGGTTCGCGCCCGTAGAGCCGCTGGGGGATCAGAAGGCGATCCGTTCGATCGGATTGGCCCAATGCAAAGGGCGCGATCTGTCGGTTCTCCAGCCACTGGCGTCGGCAGTTCAAGAGATCGGTCTCGATGCCGGAGGGCGTCTGGTAGCGGTCCTCGGGATCCTTCTCCAGCAGTTTCATCACCAGGTCCGAAAGGACCGCGGGCACCTCGCCCCGCAGACGGTGGGGCGGGATGGGGTGCTGAGCGAGGTGGGCATGCACCCACTCCAGGGGATCTCTTCCTTTCACGGGGAGGGACCCGGTCAACAGCTGGTAGAGGATCACCCCGAGCGCGTAGTAGTCCGTCCGGTAATCGATGGCGCGGTTCGTTCGTCCCGTTTGTTCGGGCGCCATGTAGGCGAGCGCTCCTTCGAGCAGCGTGGGTGCCATCGGATCGCCTTGTTCCCGGGGCCCCCGCGACGCGATGCCGAAGCCGGTCAGCAGCGCGCGGCCGGTGGCCTCGTCCACCCAGATGTTATCGGGCTTGAGGTCCTTGTGAATCAGCTGTCGGCGGTACAAGCCGGCCATCGCCCGTGCGATCGAGACGGCAATCGCGAGAAAACGGCCGATCGCCATCGGAGCCCCCACCCATTGGTCGAGCCGCCGGCCGGCGACCGCTTCGAGCACCAGGGTCGTGCCCGCCGCGGACGTTTCGAGCTGGACGGGGCGCACGGCCCACTCCGGGTCGAGAAGCTCGCCGAGTTCGAGTTCGCGCTCGAGCTGTCGCAGGAAGGCGAGGGGAGGATGCTCGGAACTTGGCGTCTTGAGGAAGACCGGAAGGCGGTCCAGCGTCCGCACGCCTCTGAAGTGGCGGAAGCCGTCCCCTTCTCCGAGCATTTCGACCTGGGTATAAGGCGAGGCCATGGCGCGAACCCTCTCTTTCCCGTTCTTACTCTTCCTTACCCTTCTTTCCCATTCGTCCAGAAGCTAATCAGGGTGTCATCGTGGGCGTTTGCGCGCGGCCCGCGCCGGCGTCTTTGGCCGTACTGCCCAAAGACGCCTTCGTCCCGGTGACCGATCATGGCCGAGCGGGGTTCCGGAGGAGGGCGCGAGCGTGGCCAAGATAGCGGTCCTCGACGACGTGAGGAGCTTTGCCCAGATGCTGGCGGGGCCGCTGGTCGAGGCGGGTCACGAGACCTTCGTCGAGACGATCCCGGTGGACTTCGAGCGGATCGTGCGGTTCGGGCCTCAGGTCATCGTGCTGGGGATCCGACGGCAGGATCGGGCGCGAGGTCGCGCGATCGAAGACCCGGAACGCGACATCCTGGGGTATCGGGCGATGCTCGAGGTCGAGAACTACCCCGCGTTCAGCACCATCCCCATCCTCATACTCGGCAGCGGCCTGGACGAGCATGAAATCCCCACGCGGATTCGCTACGACCTCTTCCTCAGCCTGCCGCGCGATTCCGACCTCTACGTGCCCCGGGTCGAGGAACTGTCCCGCCGAGTCAAGACCCGGCGCCGGATCAGCGGGTACATTTGCCCGAACTGCGGAAGCAGGCTCACTTACAGCCTGACTCCCGCCAAGGACTTCTTCTGTCCGCGCTGCCACACGGTCGTCGCCCTCATCGAGGGCGAGGGCGCCCTGGTGCGCTACCCGAACGAAAAACAAGAGCTGCTTCCCGTGGAACGACTCCTGCCGCCCAACATGGAAACCCCGGCCGAAACCCCACCCGAAACCCCGCGCGAGAGGTGAAGATCAGCCGAAACCGTGATAGGATGGGACTCATGCAAGAATACCGCAAGGGAGATCCCATCTTCTCCGTCAACCATATCCATCACCGCTACGCCGCGCGGGAAATCATCAGCGACGTCTCGCTCACCATCCATTACGGCGATCGCCTCGGCCTCCTCGGCGTCAACGGCGCCGGCAAGACCACCCTCCTCAAGATCATGGCCGGCGCCATGAAGCCCGACGCCGGCGAAGTCATCGCCGGACGCGGCCTGCGCGTCGCCTACCTGCCTCAGGAATTCGCCCTGGCCCCCGGACGCACCGTTCGCGAAAGCGTCATGGAAGGCGTGGCCGACCTCCTCAAGCTGCTCGCCGATTACAACGACCTCGCTTTGCGCCTGGAAACCGCCAAGGAAGACGAGTTCGAACCCCTCGTCGAAGCCCAGGCCGCCCTCGCCGAGGAACTCGACCACTCCGGCGCATGGGACCTCGAACGCACCGTCGAAACCGTCATGACCCACCTCCGGGTCCCCCCCGACGATCGCCTGGTGGAAACCCTCTCCGGCGGCGAGAGCCGCCGCGTCTCCCTGGCCCGCACCCTGGTCTCCCGCCAGGATCTGCTGATCCTGGACGAGCCCACCAACCACCTCGACACCGAGAGCATCACCTGGCTGGAGGAATTCCTCGCCAGCTACCGCGGCAGCGTCCTGCTCGTCACTCACGACCGCTACTTCCTGGACCGCGTCACCAACCGCATGGTCGAACTCGAAAACGCCAAGGCCACCACCTACGTCGGCAACTACTCCGATTACCTGGAAGCCAAGGCCGCCAAGATGGAGGCCGACGCCCACTCCGAGAAGTCCCGCCAAAACCTGCTCGCCCGCGAGCTGGCCTGGGTGCGCAAGCAACCCCGCGCTCGGCAAGCCAAGAGCAAGGCCCGCGAACAAGCCTATTACGACCTCGCCGGACAGGAACGCGCCCCTCTTCCCGAGGAAATCGCCCTGCGCATTCCCACCGGCGATCAGCGACTGGGACGCAAGATCCTGGAACTCGAAGGCGTCAGCAAGGTCTTCCACGGCAAGTTGCTCTTCGACGACCTGACCCTCGAACTCGCCGCGGGCGATCGCATCGGAGTCGTCGGACCCAATGGCCGCGGCAAGACCACCCTCATGCGCATGATCCAGGGCCTCGAGCCCATCGACCAAGGCCGGCTCGACGTGGGCCCCACCACCCGATTCGTCTACGCCGACCAGGGCCGCTCCCGCCTGGCGCTCGACAAGACCCTCTACCAGGACGTCGGTGAGGGCGGCGACTACCTGCTCTTCGAGGATCGCACCATGACGGTCCGCAGCTACCTGACGCGCTTTCTCTTCACCAGCGACCAGCAAAACACCGTCCTCGCCAAGTTCTCTGGCGGCGAGCAGAACCGGGCCCAGCTCGCCAAGCTGCTGGCGAAGGGCGGCAACGTGCTGATCCTGGACGAGCCGACCAACGACCTCGACCTCTCCACCCTGCGGGCGCTCGAAGAAGCCCTGGTGGTCTTCCCGGGCTGCGCGTTCGTCGTCAGTCACGACCGCTACTTCCTCGACCGGGTGGCGACGGCCATCCTGGCCTTCGAGGGCGATGGTCGGGTGACCTACCACGTGGGAAGCTACGCCAGCTACCTGGCTTCCAAGGAAGCAGCCGCCGTCTAGATTCCTCTCTAGATGCGCTTGCCGCGGCTCTCCAGCCCCAGCTCCGGAATGGCTGCCAGAATTTCGCTCGGCAGGTCGTACTGCTCGCAGACCACGCTGAGTCGCTCCCCTCGGGTCTCGGACCCCAGGGGAGTGACGTGGTGCATGAGATCCCCTTGAAAACGGACGACCTTGTTCACTTCCGGCGTGATCCGGCCCACCTCGCGTTTCCCCTGACTCAGGACCAGCTGGCCGCCTTGCATGGTCTCCGGCAACGTCACGTAGAGCACGCTCACGTAGCGCGGCGGATCCACCGTCCTGCTGTAGGCCCTCAGACTCCGATCGATGTGAGGGTCGACCCTCGACGACGCCACGAGCAGCAGCGGGTTCAGGTAGAAGGCGTTGCAATCGGCGTCCAGCAGGGTGTCCAGGTAGGGGCCAAGCCACTCGAAGCGCTCCTTGACCCGCGCGATGCCGGAACGCTTGAAAACCACCGAGAACCCCCGGGCTCCCACGAAGTCGTACGTCAGGTTGTTCGGCGCGAGGTACGGAATCTGGTGGATGCGCTTGCGCAGTTCCACCAGGTACTCCATGGGGAAGCAGTTGCGGGTTTCGGTGTAGTAGGCCAATAGGCTTCCCTAGCCCTTCGCGCGCGTCACAGGCGGCGTTCCAGGGACTGCCGCTTGGCTTCGTAGGACTTGCCGAGCCCGAGGGCGATCGCCACGTCGCAGAGCGCCACGGCCTTCTCGATCTCGTTGGCGTCGGCGAAGACGCTGATGCCCCGCTCGCAGAAGCGCAGCTCCGGCAAGTAAGATTGAAGCTCGCGCTCCGCATCCTCCCGGGCCGCCGGCATGTACTGCTGAGCGGCCTCGACCGCCTCCATGCAGGCCTCATGCTCTCCCGATTGGTAAGCCGCTTCTACCAGCAAATCCTGGGCGAAGAACTTCACGGCATTGGGCAGGCTATGCTGAGCGGACAGGACCTTGGTCAAGTAGCGCTGCGCCTCGACGGGGCCATGGCCGATCGCATCCTGATGACCGTTCCTGAGATCTTGCAGGACGTCCGCGGGCGTCTTGCGCTTGGGTTCTTGTCGCTTGGCCATGGCTGGCAAATCCTTCCTCGTCGTCTGGTCTCGTGGTCTTGTGGGGCGAGCGCTGCCTAGAGCGCTGCCACGTTCTCGAAATAGTGCATGAAGGCTTTCATGCCTCCCGCCGCCATCCCCCAGTCGAAGTTCTCGTTGGGGGCGTGGTAGCCGTGTTCCGGCAGCGAGAGCCCGATGAACATGATAGGGCAGTTCAGGTGCTTCTGCATGCTGACCACCGCTCCGATGGAGCCCCCCTCCCGGATAAAGGCGGCATCCGCGCCGAACCCGAAGCGCAGGGCCATGCGGACGGCTTCCGAGTAGGGACCCTCCAGCGCCCCCATGTAAGGCTCCAGGGCACCGTCCGCTTCCAGCACGACGTCGGAATTCCGGGCGCTCACGAAGGCCTGGACCATGGCGAGCACGTCAGCCGGCTTCATGTCGGGGACCAGGCGCATGCTGACCTTGGCCTCGGCCCGCGGCGGAACGATGGCCTTGACGCCGGGTCCGGTGTACCCTCCCACCATGCCGTGAACCTCGAAGGTCGGCAGGGCCCAGATGCGCGTGGTCACCTCTAGGGGGTCGGTGACCCGCAAGCAGGTCAGGCCATGAGCGCGCTGGAACTCGCGCGTCTCGAAGCCCGACGCGAGGAAGCTCTCCTTCGCTTCGGTCGTGAGGGGGCGCACGTGGTCGTAGAAGCCCGGGATCAACACGTCCCCGGTACGGGCGTCGTAGATCTCGCTGATGAGCTGGCAGAGCTCGCCGATGGGGTTCCGGGCGGCTCCCCCGGTCAGGCCCGAGTGGACGTCCTTGGTGCCCGTCTCGAGCAGCAGCCGGAAGGAAAGCATGCCCCGCAGGCCGAGGGGGGCGGCGGGCTTGTCCCGGCTGATCCAGATGGTGTCCGAGACCAGCACGGAATCCGTCGCGAGCTCGTCAGCGTGGGCCTGAAGGAAAGCCTCGAAGTTCGGGCTGCCGATTTCCTCCTCGAACTCCCAGACGAAGCGGATATTCAGGGGAAGACCCTGCTTGCGGGCGAGCATCGCCGCGAAGAAGGCCGCCAGCGCCGGTCCCTTGTCATCCGTGGTCCCGCGCCCGCGATAGGTATCGCCTTCACATGTGAAGCGGAAGGGGTCGGTCGTCCACTCGGATTCGTTGGCGGGCTGAACGTCCAGGTGATTGTAGACAGTCAGCGTGCGCTTGGCCTCCGCGTGGCGGAAGTTGCCGACCACCACCGGGAAGCCTGCGGTCTCGTGGATCGTCGCTTCGCCCCCATGCGCCTCGAAAAGCTGCCTGGCCCACTCGGCGCCGCGCCGCATGTCGTGCCGGTGCGCGGGATCCATGCTGACCGTGGGTATCTCCACGATCTCGGCGAGGGCTCGCTCGTACTCGGCGCGCAGCGCGGTGATGTCGAATTGAAGGGGGTCCAGCTGAATGGCGATCATGGGGCGTCCTTTCGGTTTGGCGGTATCCACCCATGATGATAGCAAATCGGGAAGACATCTCGGTAATCCTCGCGGGCCGGACGGCGAGCGATGGGGGGCCGCGTCTTGAGTCAGTGAATTCGATTCATGCAGGTTTGCCGTCGGGGGAATCGGCGGAATCGAACGCGTCAGACATGCTACGGATGGCCTCGCGAACGGTAGAGCTAGCCGCTGGAATCTGACTTTCGAGCTAAGGCGCAGTTGGGGACAGCTTGCGGATCCGCTGGTTCCAGTTATCGCAGACGTAGAGATTGCCCGAGGCGTCGATGGCCATGCCGCGCAGATCGCTGAACTTGGCTTCCAGGCCGGCGACCTCATCGACCAGGCCGCTTTCGCCCGTTCCCGCGATCGTGGTCACCTTCCCTTCGGCCGAGACGCGCCGAATGCGGCGGTTGCCGGCATCCCCGACGAAGACGGTCCCCGCGCCGTCCACGGCGATTCCGAGCGGCCCATCGAACCTCGCGTCCTTGCCGGTGCCATCCTGGTAGCCCCGGCCGTAGACGGTGCCCGCAAGCTCGGTCTTCTTGCCGGTCGCGAGATCCACGTAGCTGACGATCTGCTCCACGTTGTCGCAAACGTAGAGGCGCCCGTTGGAGTAGGCGATACCCTGCGGACTGAAGAAGCTGGCCTCCAGGGTCGTCACCTGGCCGTCGGCGATCTTCCGGATCTTCCCCGAGTGGTCGGAAACGTAAACCGCTCCATCGGGGGCCACCGCGAGGGTGGACGGGAGCTGGAAGGTCGCGGCGTCCACGGCGCCGTCCGCCTTGCCCACGACGCCCGTGCCGGCGAAGACCGAGACCTCGCCCGAGTTTGTCACCTTCTTGATGACGTGGTTCTGCGTGTCGGCCACGTAGACGTCGCCGCTCGAGGCGATGGCGAGGCTGTCCGGGTTCTTGAAGGCGGCCGGAGTGACCGGCGTGAGCGTGGTGACCTGCCCGTCGGAAGTTATCTTGCGCAGGTGGCCATTGGCCCGGTCGGTGACGAGGGCACTGCCCGCAGCGTCGAAAGCGATCGCGCTCGGCCAGAAGAACTTCGCGCTGGCCGCGGGACCATCCTCGTAACCCATCGTGCTGCCGGCGAACGTCGTCACGCGGAAAGGCCCGTCGCTCACCTTGGCGCCCGCATGGCCGTTAGGATCCGAGGTCTTCGAAGGGTCTGTCGTCGTAGCGAGGGTACAGCCGCCCAAGGCCACGAGAAGGGCTACGAGCTGGGGAATTGGCCGAATAGAAGCCATGGTAGATTGCTCCAATCAAGTGCGGGGATGGTGACACAAACAGGATCATCGTGGCAAACAGCCTAGCATCGACGCTTCCGGTCTCCCGGAGCTGCATGCCCAGCAGGGGGCGGGTTTTTATCGAGCTGAGCCAGGACCTCTTCGACGCTCATTGGCATGGTCCGCATCGCCTTTTCCTCGAACGTTTCGCCATTGCGAAACTGCTCTACCAACAGGAAGCCCATGTTTCAGTTTACCCGATGGGCGATAGTTTACCCGATGGGCGATGCGCGCTCGCGGAGATGCGAAGGGGTCGGCAATCAATTGCCGACCCCTTCGCGCGGGACTTTTCTTGCTGGAAACTTAGAACCAGCGGCTGATGACGACCTTGCGATCGGTGTAGAACTCGATCCCATGCTTGCCATGAGCCTTCAGGTCGCCGAACATCGAACCCTTCGCGCCACCAAAGTTGAAGTAACTCATAGGCGCTGCAACCCCCACGTTGACCCCGATCATGCTGGGCTCGGCCCTGTAAGCAAAGTCACGAGCAGTTTTGCCGCTTGAGGTGAAGATGGAAGTCGTGTTGCCAAAAGGATGGGCCTCCAGGATGGCCATCGCCTCGTCGAGCGTTTCCACCCGAAGCCAGGCCATGACGGGTCCGAAAACCTCCTCCTGGGCGAGGGTCATGTCGGGCGTGACCTTGTCGAAGAGCGTGGGCCCCAGGAAGAAGCCCTTGCTCTGACCATGGGACTTCCTGCCGTCGATGAGCAGTTCGCCGCCTTCGTCGATGCCGCGCTGGATGAGGCCCAGGATACGGTCCTTGGAGGCTTGCGAGATCACGGGGCCCATCTCGACGCCTTGATCCTGACCGTTTCCGACCTTGATCCGCTTGATTCGATCGAGCAAAGGAGCTCTGAACTTCTCGTAGGCGGGACCCACGAAGATCAAGGTGGCGCCGGCCAGGCAGCGCTGCCCAGCACAGCCGAAGCAGGACTCGACGAGGACGTCCACGGACTTGTCCAGGTCGGCGTCCGGCATCACGACCACGAAGTTCTTGGCCCCGCCGAGGGCCTGCACACGCTTGCCATGCTTGGCGGCCGTTTCGTAGACGAACTTCGCCACGGGGCTCGAACCCACGAAGGAAACACCCTGAATGAGCGGGTGCTCGCACATCCCTTGGACGATCTCCTTGCCGCCGTTGACGAGGTTGACCACGCCGGGCGGCAGGCCTGCTTCGTCCAGCAGCTCGAAGATGCGCTGCATGGTGAGCGGAACCTGCTCCGACGGCTTGAGGACGAGCGTGTTTCCGGTGGCGATGCAGTGGGGAAGGAACCAAAGGGGCACCATCGGGGGAAAGTTGAAGGGCGCGATGACCGCGAAGACGCCCAATGGGCGGCGGTAGGCGACGCAGTCGACGCCCCGGCCGACGTCCTCGAGGGACTCGCCGAGCATCATCGAGGGGATGCCACAGGCCACGTCCACGCAGTCGATGCCCCGGCGCAGGTCACCGCGGGACTCGGCGAGCGTCTTGCCGTGTTCCATGCTGCAGATCCGGGCGATCTCCTCGAAGTGCTTTTCGAGCAGGTTCTTGAACGTGAAGAGGTACTTGGCCCGCTCGGCGGGAGGCATGCGACGCCAGGCCGGAAAGGCCTTCTGAGCGGAGTTCACGGCGTCGTCGAGGTCGAGCATGGTCGACATCGGAACGCGGGCGAGCAGCTCCTCGGTCGCGGGGTTCACGACATCGAGAAGATCCGCGGTCTTGGCCGGCGCCCACGCGCCGCCGTGATAATTGGAGAGCGTCTTGATCTGGGTTCCCTTGGACAACGTGGTCACGATTCGAACCTCCTGTCAAAAAGTCTACTTCACCTGCGTGAAAGCGGCGTCGAGGGCCCCGATGGCCTCGTCCACCTCGGCCAGAGAGATGGTCATCGGGGGGGTCATGCGGATCACGTTGCCATGGAGTCCGCCCTTGCCGATCACTAGGCCATTTTCGCGGGCCGCCTCGACCACGCGCTGTAGTTCCTGCTTGGCGGGCTCCTTGGTCTTGCGATCCTTGACCAGTTCGAGCGCCTGCATCAGCCCCATGCCGCGCACGTCACCGATGAGCGCATGCTTCTCGGCCAGCTCCTCGAGACGCAGGCGGAAGTAACCCCCCACGCGCTTCGCGTTTCCGGGCAGGTCACGGCTCTCCATGGCATCCAGGGTCGCGAGGGCTGCCGTCGACGAAATGGGGTTGCCGCCGAACGTGTTGAGGTGGACCTTGCCGTTGAGGGCCGTGGCAACCTCGTCGTTGGTGATGACCCAGCCGATGGGGAGACCGTTGGCCATGCCCTTGGCACCGGTCATGAGATCGGGCTCGACGCCGTACTGCTCGATCCCGAACCACTTGCCGCCGGTACGCCCGAAGCCGGTTTGGACCTCGTCGGCGATGAAGAGGCCGCCGTACTTGCGAGCGATCGCCACCGCTTCCTTGAAGTAATCCGCCGGCGGCGTGATGAAGCCTCCCACGCCCTGGATGGGCTCGGCAATGAAGGCGGCAATCTCGCCGGAGGTCGTCGTCTGGATGACCTCCTCGAGGTCCTTGGCGCATTCCAAGCTGCAGCTCGAAGGGGTCTTCCCGAAGGGACAGCGATAGCAGTAGGCGTTCTTGGCATGGGCGACGGGGAACGCGTTGGGCTCGCCGATGCGCCAAGGCGAATGCGCGGTCACGGTCTGGACTCCCGGGGTCCCCCCCGAGTAACAGTGCCTCAAGGCCACGATGGTCCGGCGGCCGGTATGGGCCTGGGCCAGCTGAATCGCCTTCTCGTCGGCTTCGGAGCCCGAGTTGGTGAAGAAGCTCTTCTTGAGGCGGCCGGGAGTGAGGCTCGCCAGCCGCTCGGCAAGCTTGGCCTGGGCTTCGATGGGGAAGAGCGTGCTCGTGTGCTGCAACTTACGCATCTGGGCGATCGTTCGTTCGGTGATCTCCTCGTCGCAGTGACCGACCGAGACGGTCACGATCCCGCCGAAGAAATCGAGGTACTCGCGCCCCTCGGAGTCCGTGAGGCGGAAGCCCTTGCCTGAGACGAAAGGCAACGGGTCCTGGTAATGCGAGCCAATCGACGGAAGCAGGAACTCCCGGTGCTTGGCGACGATCTGCGCGCGGGAAAGGGTGGTTTCTTTGTTTTCGACAGCCATGACGTCCTCCTAGATCCGAACCATGTCGCCGTAGGTTTCCGGCCGGCGATCGCGCATGAACTGCCAGGTGTTCCTGACGTCGCGAATCACGTCGAGGTCGAGGTCGGCAACCACCACCTCGTCCTGGTCACGGCTGCCGGTGGCCATGAACTCGCCCCGGGGGTTGACGAAGTAACTCTGGCCGTAGAACTCGCCGATGTTCCAGGGAGCCTCGGTCCCGACACGGTTGATGGCACCCACGTAGACCTGGTTGGCGACCGCATGCGCGGGCTGCTCGAGCTTCCAGAGGTACTCAGACAGGCCGGCCACGGTTGCCGAGGGGTTGAAGATGATCTCGGCGCCGTTCATGGCCAAGAGACGCATGCCCTCGGGGAAGTGGCGGTCGTAACAGATGTAGACGCCGATGGTGCCGTAGGCCGTCTTGAACGTGGGGTAACCGAGGTTACCGGGCTTGAAGTAGAACTTCTCCCAGAAGCCGGGATTGCAGTGAGGAATGTGGTTCTTGCGGTACTTGCCGAGGTACTTGCCGTCGGCGTCGATGACGGCCGCCGTGTTGTAATAGACGCCCGCCAGGTCCTCCTCGTAGACGGGAACCACGATCACCATGCGGTGCTTCTTGGCGAGTTCCTGCATTAGAACGGTGGTGGGACCGTTGGGCACGGGCTCGGCCGATTCATACCACTTGATCGTCTGCTCCGCGCAGAAGTAGGGGCCGTAGAAGATCTCCTGGAGGCAGAGTATCTGCACGCCCTTGGCGGCAGCCTCCTCGATGAGCTTCACGTGCTTGTCGATCATGGCTTTCTTGATGTCGGCCACCGGGCTGTCGGGATGCAGGACATTGCTCGCCTGAATGAGACCGCAACGAACGATTCTGGCCATTTCAGCAGTACTCCATCTATCTGGGGGGGAAATCAAAGCGAAGGGACGACTCAGGGGGGGGAAGCCCGATCAGTGCTTGTAGGTGTAGGCGGGCAACTTGGCTTCACCGGACTGGAACTGCCTCCACGAGACCGGGGCCAGGCCGCGGTCGACCTCGACCATGGAGATGCAATTCGGGACGGGGCAGACCAGCGAGCAGAGATTGCAGCCGGTGCACTCGTCGTGAGCCACGAAGGGAACCCGGTCGAAGCCCGTGTCGGGAGCTTTGCCGCTGCCGTCGCCGGGAAGGTAGATGCAGTGATGGCTGCCATCCTTGCAAGCGATGTAGCAGAGCTGGCAGCCGATGCACGTGGCCGGATCGATGGCCGCCACCACCTTGAAGTTCATGTCGAGATCTTCCCAGTTCCGGAGGCGCTGCGAAGCCAGACCCGAGAAATCCGCGAGGCTCCGGTAGCCCTTGGAATCCATCCAGCGCGAGAGCCCGTCGATCATGTCCTCGACGATCCGGTATCCGTGATGCATGACGGCCGTGCAGACCTGCACGCTGGTGGCGCCCAACGCGATGAACTCGGCGGCGTCCTTCCAGGTGCTGATCCCGCCGATGCCCGAGATGGGAAGGTCGAACTCCCGGTGCCGGGCGAGCTGGCCCACCATGTTGAGGGCGATGGGCTTGACCGCCGGCCCGCAGTAGCCGCCGTTGGTGGAGGCGCCGCCCACATTGGGCACGGGGATCATGGTGTCGAGATCCACCGCCATGAGGCTCTTGATCGTGTTGATCAGGCTCACGGCATCCGCTCCACCTCGTTGAGCCGCCAATCCCGGCTGGACGATGTCCGTGATGTTGGGAGTAAGCTTCACGATCACCGGCACGGTCGCGTAGCGCATGACCCAGGTGGTGATGCGCTCGAGCACGAGGGGCTCCTGGCCGACGGCCGATCCCATGCCACGCTCGCACATGCCGTGGGGACATCCGAAGTTGAGTTCCAGGCCCTTTGCGCCGTTTTCGATCGAGCGCTCGATGTTCTCCTTCCACTCGTCCTCGGTTTCGAACATCAAGGAGATGACGGTGGCGCGGTCGGGATACTTGCGGGTGACCTCGCGAATCTCCTCGTAGTTCACGTCGAGAGGACGATCGGTGATGAGCTCGATATTGTTGAGCCCCATCATGCGCTGCCCACCGTAGTCATTGGCGGCAAACCTGGCGGTGACGTTCCTGATGGGCGTGCCCAGGGTCTTCCACACGGCGCCGCCCCAACCGTGGTCGTAGGCGCGCATGATCTGGGCTCCGGTGTTGGTGGGCGGCGCGGATGCCAGCCAGAAGGGGTTGGGGGCTTCGATGCCCGCGAAGTTGATGCTCAAATCGGCCATGGATAGCTGCCTCCTGATTAGCGGGCGCTGACTTCGAGATTGGCGGGACGGGCGACCCCCTTGAGGTAGGCGTCGATGCCTTTGGCGGCGCGCTTCCCCTCGGCGGCGGCGTTGACGACTTCCTTGCCGCCATTGGAGCAATCGCCGCCGGCAAAGAGCTTGGAACGGCCGACCTGAGCGGTCTCGGGGTCCACGACCACCCTTCCGCGTTCGAGCGTGAGGCCGGCAATCCCCGACAACAGGGTGGCGAGTTTTTCCTGGCCGGTTGCCTTGACGACGAGATCCGCGTCGAGCACGAAGGCGCTGCCGGGAATCCGTTCGAGCTTTCCATCCGAGTCGATGCGGGTTCGCTCGCAGCGAAGGGCGCTCACGCGGTCTTGGCCCTCGATGGCGACGGGGGCGGCCCAGAAGCGAACCTCCGCGCCTTCGCGCTTGGCCGCCGCGAGTTCGTGGGAGTAGCCGGTCATCTCGGCTTCGCCCCGCCGATAGAGCATCGTGACATGGGGAACGCCCAGTGCCGACAGCTCGCGAACGGCGTCGAGGGCCGTGTTTCCGCCCCCGATGACGACGGCGCGCGTGACGCCGGAGAGGCGAAAGCCCGCCTCGTTCTTGATGCGTTCGATGAGGGCCACCGCGCCGACGCAACCGGGAAGGTCCTCACCCGGAAGATCGAGGCGCGAATCCGGCCCGAGACCGACTCCCAGGAAGACGGCGTCGAAGTCGGAAGCCAACTCGTCGAAGGGAAGATCGCGTCCCACGAGGACGTTCGGGCGAATCTCGAAGCCGATTTGCTGAATGTACTCCACCTCGCGAAGGGCCTCTCTGGCATGAAGCTTGTAGGGAGCGATACCCGTGACGTTGAGGCCGCCGGGAAGGGCGCGTCCCTCGAAGACCACGGCCTCGTGGCCGAGACGGGTGAGCTCGTGAGCGCAGGCCAGGCTCGCGGGACCCGCGCCGACCAGGGCCACCCGGAACCCGGTGCTTTGTCCCTTGCCAAAGAAGCGAAGGCCGCGGTCGTAGGCGTAGGTGGTGGCGTAGCGCTGAAGTCGCCCGATCATGATGGCCGGCTCTTGGAGTTCATTATAGACGCATGCTCCCGCGCAGAGGACCTCCACCGGGCAAACCGAAGCGCATGAATGGCCCAGGATGTTGGCTTCCAGGATGGTCTTGGCGGCCCCCTCGACGTTTCCCGTGCCGATGCGCTTGATGAACTCCGGGACGTTGATGGCGGTCGGACATGCCTGGATACAAGGGGCGTCGTGGCAGTAGAGGCAACGATTGGCCTCGACGATGGCCTGGGATTCGGTCAAGAGCGGTTTGAGGTCGGGGATGCCGGCTTCCAAGCGGTCTGCCGACAAGGCCACGGGGAGGGGGCGGATCATTAAGGCGGCTCCTTCAACGACGTCGATGGGGAGGGCATCCTGGATACACAGCGAGGACTTAATAAACGATTATCATGTTTGGTATCATGTCACACTTTACAACAACCGGACAAGCATGGCAACCTAATCATACTTGCCGTATCCCCCTCGCCGGGAGACTCGGAGTCGGGGGGCCTCGGACCAAAGCCCTCGAAGCCCCCAATGAGCTTGAAAACCTCGTAGCGATTGAAACAAAGGAGAGTCACGTGAGCCTTCTCATCAAGAACGGTCGAATCGTCACCGCGGTGGACGACTACTACGCGGACGTCCTCGTGGAAGGGGAACAGGTCGTCATGATCGGCAAGACGCTGGAGGTCGAATCGGCGCGGGTGATCGACGCGACCGGCCGGCTGGTCATCCCGGGCGGCATCGATCCTCACACGCACTTGGAGATGCCCTTCGGGGGCACCACCAGCGCGGACGACTTCGAAACGGGAACCCGCGCGGCGGCGTTCGGCGGCACGACCACCCTCGTCGACTTCGCGATTCAAGGCAAGGGGCGCTCGACCCTCGAAGGACTCGAGACCTGGCATGCCAAGGCCGAGGGCAAGGCCGTCATCGATTACGGCTTCCACATGATCGTAACCGACATGCCCGATTCCCGCCTGGTCGAGATGGGAAGGCTGGCCGACGAGGGAGTCACCAGCTACAAGCTCTTCATGGCGTATCCGGGCGTGCTCTACTCGGATGATGCCACCATCTTCCGGGCCATGCGCCAAGCCGGCGAGGACGGGACCTTGATCTGCATGCATGCCGAGAACGGCATCGTCATCGACGAGATCATCAAGACCGCCGTCCAGCAAGGGAAGACGGCGCCGCGGTATCACGCCAAGACGCGGCCGACCCGCATGGAGGGCGAGGGGGTGCATCGGGCGATCGCCATCGCCGAGGTCGCCGGCGTTCCCGTCTACATCGTCCACCTTTCCAGCTCGGACGCCCTCGAGGAGGTCAAGCGCGCGCGCGACCGCGGCATTCACGCCTTCGCCGAGACCTGCCCCCAGTACCTCTTCCTGGACGAAACGTCCTACGACGCTCCGGGCTTCGAAGGGGCGAAGTACGTCATGACCCCCGCCCTGCGCGAAAAATGGAATCAAGACAAGCTCTGGCAGGGACTGCAGTTCGGTGACCTCCACACGATCGCCACGGATCACTGTCCCTTCTGCTTCTCCGGCCAGAAAGAGCTGGGGCGCACCGACTTCTCCAAGATTCCCAACGGCGCCCCGGGCGTGGAGAACCGGATGAGCCTGCTTTACAACGGAGGAGTGGTGGGCGGCCGCATCAGCGTCAACAAGTTCGTCGAGTTGACCAGCACGGCGGCCGCCAAGATGTTCGGCATGTTCCCCCGCAAGGGCACGATCGCGGTGGGATCGGACGCGGACCTCGTGATCTTCAACCCCGACCGCAAGGAAACGATCAGCGTCCTGAACCCGCATACCCACCACATGAACGTCGACTACAACACGTTCGAGGGGTTCCAGGTGCAGGGCTTCCCGGAAGTCGTGATTTCGCGCGGCCGGGTGATCGTGGAGGATAACGCGTTCAAGGGGCGCGCGGGCGGTGGAAGCTTCATCAAGCGCGCACGCTACGGAGATCTGCTGCGATCGCCCTCCTCGGGACAGTTCTCCGTCCGCTGAAAGGCAATTCCATGACCAAGATCGTCGTTCTCGATGGGTTTCAGGAATTCGCTCAGATGCTTTCCGGCCTGCTCATGGAGGACGGAAACGAAGTTCTGACCGAGTTGATACCCGTCGACTTCGAGCGCGTGATCAATTTCCGCCCCGACCTGATCGTGGTGGCCCTGTACCGCATGAACAAGGCCTACGACCGCCCCATCGAGCGGGCCGAAGATGACATCCTGGGGTACATCCCGCTCTTGAGCTTGAAGAACTACCCCTCCACCACCTTGATCCCCCTGCTCCTGGTGGGATACGGCCTGCACGAGCGGGACATCCCGCCAGAATGCTGCCATTACGATCTCTTTCTCTCGTTTCCCAAGGACATCCGTCTCTTCCCGCGCAAGGTCGAGGAACTGAGCAAGCAGGTCAAGAGCAGAAGAAAGATCAGCGGCTATCTTTGCCCTCATTGCGAAAGCCGGCTCACCTACGTGGCACGAAAACCGGACGATTTGTTCTGTCCGCGCTGCGGCACCTCGGTCGCTTTTCTCGACGAGGAGAACTGCATCTATTCGCCTCCCGGTTTCAAGGGTCCCGGCCGGGCCTGCAAGGTCAGTCAACTCCTGCCTTCCCGCGCTTCCCCCAGCACGTTGCCCGAGCTGACGACGAAACCGGGCGAGGGTTCTGAGGAGGAAGAGGCGCCATGATTTTTCCGGAGAACCCGTGATTGGTCGGCCAACGCGTCCGCAGCGGAGGTATGATAATCGACTGAGGTGGCAGTTCAGGAAAGGTTTGGCCGATGTTGCCCGAGCACCCGGAAGAATTGCGCAAGTTTGTCGCGCCAGAGTTCCTCTTTGGCAATCAGGCGAGACGTTTGGCTGGCCGATATGCCAATAACTACGGGGCGGTCAGAGTCCTGCTGGTGACCGATCCCGGGGTGGTCGCGGCCGGCTGGCCCGAGGACGTGAGCCGAAGCCTCGAAGATGTTGGCGTGCCTTTCACCATTTACCAGAACGTCCTCCCGAATCCGCGGGCCGAGCAAGTCATGGAAGGCGCCCGGGTTTTCCATGACCTGAAGTGCAACGTCCTCCTGGCGGTAGGGGGAGGCAGTCCCATCGATTGCGCCAAGGGAATCGGCATCATTGCCTCCAACGGCGGGAACATCCTGGACTACGAGGGGGTTGATCAGGTTCGCCTGCCATGTCCGCCCTTGATCTGCGTCCCGACGACCGGCGGCACCGGCGCGGACGTTTCCCAGTTCTGCATCATCGCGGACAAGCCCAATCGACGGAAATTGGCGATCCTCAGCAAAACGCTCGTTCCCGACGTCTCCTTGGTCGATCCCGAGACGCTCGTGACGATGCCGCCGGACTTGACGGCCCACACGGCATTCGACGCCTTGACCCACGGCATCGAAGCCTACGTCTCGAACGCGAGTTCCCCGGTTACCGATCTTTTCGCCCTCGAAGCGATCCGCCTCATCACCACCTACCTGCTGCCGAGCATGGCGGATCCTTCGAATGTCGGACTCCGCAAGCACCTCATGCTGGCCAGCTTGAACGCGGGGTTGGCCTTCTCCAACGCGAGCCTGGGCATCGTGCATGCGATGGCTCATCCGCTCGACGCCGTGCTCGATCAATCTCATGGGTTGAGCAATTCCATGGTGTTGGAGGTGGGAATCACCTACAACTTCGAGGCGGTGCCGGATCGCTTCCTGGCGATCGCCGACGCGATGCGCATCCCCACTCGAACGACCGATGCCCGTTACGCCCTGGCGGCGATCCTGGGCGAGATCGAGCGCTTGCGTTTTGCCGCGGGCATCAAGAAGAACCTGACCCAAGCCGGTATCAAAGCGCAGGACATTCCGTACCTCGCCGACCATGCCTTGAAGGATCCTTGCTTGGCAACCAATCCCCGCTGGCCAAAACGTCAAGAGATCGAGGCCCTCTATGCACAGTGCTTCTGACGCCTCGCAAGACTTATCCGATCTTAGAAATCAAATCATCGGACTGGGCGAGTCCTCGCTACGAAAGAGCTACTACCCCGAACTCCAGCGACGGCTATTCGAGTTGCACGAGAGTCAACGGTTCCTCGAAACCTTGATGAACAACCTTCCCGGCATGGTCTATCGCTGCCGGAACGACCCCCCGCGCACCATGGAGTTCGTGAGTGATGGCGCGACAGATCTCACCGGCTTCTCCCCCACCGAGCTCCTCGCCATGCCGCATGGCTATGGTTCCCTGATCCATTCCGACGATCGAGAATCCGTCCGCATGCGGATTCAACAGTCCATGAGCGGCGGGGGGCCCTTTCAGATCCGATACCGCATCATCTCGGCCGCGGGCGATGTGAAGAACGTCGAGGAGAAGGGGCAGGGCATCTTCTCGCCCGCCGGGGAGCTGCTTTCAATCGAGGGCTTCATTTCGGATATCACCGAGATGAAGAAGACCGAGGACGAGTTGATTCGCCGCACGATCGAACTCGAAAAAGCCAAGGAGCTGGATCAGCTCAAAACCACCTTCATCAACGCCATTTCTCACGACCTGCGAACCCCGTTGACGTCGGTCATCGGGTTCGCCGAGTTGCTGGAGGACGGATTGGGAGGGCCCTTGCAGCCCAAGCAGGCCGAATACGTCGTCCAGATCAAGAAGAGCACCCAGCGGCTCGAGTACCTGGTGGAGGACTTGCTGGATCTCGCCCGCATCGAGGCTGGTAAGCTCGTGTTGAAGTGCCAGGAATTGGACTTCGTGACGATGGTCAAGGAGGTGGTGGAAAGCCTCCGCCCCATGGCCGAGGACGCCGATCTTCGATTCGAGTTGGCCCTGCCCGACGATCCCTTGATGGTGAACGTCGATCCGATCCGGATCGAAAGAGTGCTCATCAATCTGCTCAACAACGCCATGAAGTTCACCCCGCCCAAGGGGAGGATTCTCACCAGGGCGCGGACGGACGGAACGCGGTTGATCTGCGAAATCGTCGATACCGGCGTCGGAATCGCCCAAGAGGATGTCCCCAAGCTATTCCAGCGATTCTCGCAGCTGGCGAGCGGCAGGGCGTTGGTCGTCGGCACCGGACTCGGTCTCAGCATCAGCAAGTCCATCGTCGAAGTACACGGGGGATCGATCGGAGTCAGGAGCGAGCTCGGCAAGGGCAGCACGTTCTGGTTTTCACTGCCGCTGGATCAAACGCGTGACGTCCGGGGCTTCCCTAGCCTAGTCGATAACCTGGAGGCCTAGGGCCTGAGCGAAGACCAGGGAAAGCTCCATGGCCTGGGCGGCGTCGATGATCATGCCCTTGAAATCGGCCTGTTGGAGGAAGAGCTCATCCAGTCGGACGCCCCTGAAGTCGGCCTGAGCCAGCTTGGTTCCGTTGAAATTGGCCCCCTTGAGGTCGGACCCTCTAAAACTGACTCCGCGGAGTTCGGCGCCGTAGAAGTCGGCATCTCGCAGGATGCAGTCCTCGAAGCGGCAATCCCTCAAGGACGCATGACGAAACTGCGCGAGGTCGGCCTTGCAGCGGACGAAGCTGACGTCCTGAAAGCTGGCTTCCAGCGCCTTCAGACCGGTCAATCTCCCATCGAGAATCTCGACCCTTTCGAGGGTCGAGGGGGACCAGTTGGCATTCGAGAGGTCGGGCCTGAGGAGCCTGGCGTCCCGGATCCGGAGTCCCCTGAGAGTGGTACTCGAGAGGTTCGCGCGATCCAGAATCAAGGAATCGAAGGTGATCCCGGATCCCGACTTTCCCATCTGATTCCAGTCGCTCAGCGCGATCTCGGAGACATGGCGATCGTTTTTCAGGTCCTCGAGAAGCATGGGAGTGGGTAGCTCGCTTGGCAAATCGGGGGCGGCAATTTTCAGGATCAGTTTGGGACTCGGCGCGCTCATGGTAAAACCTCATCGTTGTCTACCTCCTCAGTTTGGCAAGCCGAGTCGTGGTTCGTCAAGGCGCCCCCTTCAAGGTCGGGGGCTCAGGACGTATAATGATCGGGATGAGAGAGCATTTGCGATTCAACATGCAGATCGGGAAGGATAAACCCTTCACCATCGGCAATCACAAGGTGGAGTGCCCGTTCTGCGATCGCAGCCGCCTGGTGGACATCCTCGAGGATCGTCATCCCATCCTCTACCTCAAGAACAAGTTTCCGGTCCTGGAGGACACTTACCAGACGGTCTTGATCGAGACCGACACCTGCGAGACGGAGCTGTCGGTCTACCCCCGTGAGCACCTGCATGCGGTCGTCGGGTTCGGCGTGGCGAAGTGGCTGGAGATGGCGCGCAGCGGCGAGTTCGCGTCGGTCGTCTTCTACAAGAACCACGGCCCGAACTCGGGGGGCAGCCTTCGTCATCCCCACATGCAGATCGTCGGTCTCAACCGGGTCGACTACCGGAACAACGTCCGGGACCAGGATTTTCAGGGGCTGGTCATCGCTGCCGAGGACGGGGTGGAGTTCAACCTTTCCACGCATCCGCGCATGGGCTTCACCGAGTTCAACGTGCTGCTTCGCGACCTGAGTCGGATCGACCGGATGGCGGAGTACATCCAGGTCGCCGCCCATTACGCCCTCCACCACTTCCACGCGACTTGCACCAGTTACAACCTCTTTTTCTACGAATGGGGCGGAGGGATAGCGGCCAAGCTGATTCCGCGCTTCATCGTGGGCCCGCTTTTCGTCGGCTTCTCGATTCCTCAAGTCACCAATCGCCTGGACGAGATCCGGGAGACACTCCAGGAGCGCTACTTCCGCGAGCAAGAGTGACGCCGCGGCGACGGCAGGCCGGATGCCTGGTCTTGACGCGGTGATCGTGATAAATTGGGGTGTTTCCTTCCATTCACTTCTTCCGCAAGGGGTTCGAGACCATGGATACTGCACCCGCCGACGCGACGTCGCCCGCCGAAAAAGCCAACCTGGATTTCATCCGCGAGATCGTCGAGGACGACCTGAGAACGGGCAAGCACCAGACCATCGTCACGCGCTTTCCTCCCGAGCCGAACGGTTACCTTCACATCGGCCACGCCAAGTCGATTTGCCTGAACTTCGGCATCGCCCAGGAGTACGGCGGCCGCTGCCATCTGCGCTTCGACGACACCAACCCCACCAAGGAGGAGACCGAGTACGTCGACTCCATCCAGGAGGACGTGAAGTGGCTCGGCTTCGATTGGGGGGAAAACCTCTTCTACGCCTCGGACTACTACGAGAAGCTCTATGGCTTCGCCGTCGAGCTGATTTCCAAGGGTCTGGCCTACGTCGATAGCCTCAGCCCCGAGGACATGCGCGAGTACCGCGGCACCCCCACCGAGCCCGGCCGCAACAGCCCCTACCGCGATCGCTCCATCGCCGAGAACCTCGACCTCTTCAAGCGCATGCGCGAAGGCGAGTTCGCCGACGGCGCCCATATCCTCCGGGCCAAGATCGACATGGCCTCGCCCAACCTCACCATGCGCGACCCCGCGCTCTACCGGATCCGCCGCGCGCACCACCACCGTACCGGGGACGCCTGGCTCATCTACCCGATGTACGACTTCGCGCATCCCATCTCCGACGCCCTCGAAGGCATCACCCACTCCATCTGCACCCTGGAGTTCGAGGATCATCGCCCCCTCTACGACTGGACGATCGCCAACATCACCATCGCCGCCCATCCCCGGCAAATCGAATTCGCCCGCCTCAACATGACCTACACCGTCATGTCCAAGCGCAAGCTCCTCCAGCTCGTCAACGAGAACCTCGTCAGCGGCTGGGACGACCCTCGCATGCCGACCATCTCGGGCATGCGCCGCCGCGGCTACACCCCCAAGGCGCTGCGGGATTTCGCCGCCGCCATCGGCGTCACCAAGGCCAACGGCATCGTCGAGCTCTCCTTGCTCGAGCACTATGTCCGCAATGACCTCAACTTCGTCGCCCCGCGCGTCATGGTCGTCAACCGCCCCCTGAAGGTCGTCATCACCAACTATCCCGAGGGCCAGGTCGAGCACTTCGACGCCGAGAACAACCCCGAAGATCCCGCGGCGGGAACCCGCCAGGTCCCCTTCTCGCGCGAACTCTTCATCGAGCAGGACGACTTCCAGGAAGTCCCCCCCAACAAGAAGTACTTCCGCCTGGCCGTCGGCAGCGAGGTTCGCCTCAAGCACGCCTACTACCTCACCTGCCAGGAAGCCATCAAGGACGAAGCCGGAAACATCGTCGAGCTGCGCTGTACCTACGATCCCGAGAGCCGGGGAGGCGGCACTCCCGACGGCCGCATGGTGAAGGGAACCCTTCACTGGGTCTCGGCCGCCCACGCCATTCCCACCGAGATTCGCTTGTACGACACGCTCTTCTCGGTTTCCGAGCCGACCGGGGACTTCGCCACCGAGCTCAACCCGAACTCGGTCCAGATCCTCGCGGGTGCCATGGCAGAGCCCTCATTGGCGGAAGCCAAGGCCGGCGATCGCTTCCAGTTCCTTCGCATCGGCTACTTCTGCATGGATCCCGAGTCCAGGGGCGATCGCCTCGTCTTCAACCGCACCGCCACTCTCAAGGACACCTGGGCCAAGGTAGCAAAGCGCCAGTAGCCCCGCCTTTTTCACCGAGGAGAATGCCCAGTGGCCGTCACGACCGAGCCCCCCGCCAATGACGAGGGCTTCAAGCCCTACGTCTCGCCCCATGAACAACCCCGCGAGCTGACCCTGCGGGCGGTGGCGCTCGGTGCCCTCCTGGGCATCGTCTTCGCCGCTTCCTCGGTCTACCTCGCGCTCAAGGTCGGCATGACCGTCAGCGCCAGCATCCCCATCGCGGTCCTCGCCATCACGGTCTTCAGGCTTTTCGGCCGTGCCAGCATCCTCGAGAACAACATCGTCCAGACCACCGGTTCGGCCGGCGAGTCGATCGCCGCCGGCGTGGCCTTCACCCTGCCGGCACTGCTCCTCATGGGGCAGGACCTCGAACTCGTTCGGGTGCTCATGGTGGCCCTCCTCGGCGGCCTGCTCGGCGTGCTCATGATGATCCCCCTGCGCCAAGGCTTGATCGTGCACGAACACGGCAAGCTCACCTACCCCGAAGGTACCGCTTGCGCCGACGTGTTGATCGTCGGCGAGGAACAGGGCACCAACGCCAGGACCGTCTTCACCGGCTTCTTCCTGGGAGCCCTCTACAAGCTTCTCAACGCCGGCACGCATCTCTGGAAGGAAGCTCCCGGCTGGATGATCCCCGGCTACAAGGGCGGCTCCATCGCCGCCGAGGTTTCCCCCGAACTGCTGGGAGTCGGCTACATCATCGGCCTGCGCACCGCCGCGACCATGCTCGCGGGCGGCGTCCTGAGCTTCCTGATCCTGATACCCGCCGTCAAGATCTTCGGTTCGGGCCTCACGACTCCCATCTTCCCCGCAACCACCCTCATCGCCGACATGAGCCCCGCCGAGATTCGCAACGCCTACATCCTCTACATCGGAGCGGGCGCCGTCGCCACCGGCGGAATCATCAGCTTGATCCGCTCCTTCCCGACCATCGTTCGCGCCTTCCGGCGCGGCCTGGGCACCGTTCTCGAGTCCCGGAAGGAAGCGACGGAAACCGTCAAGGCTCCGCTGCGAACCGATCGGGACCTCTCGATGAAGGTCGTGCTCTTCGGATGCCTGGCGATCGCCCTGGCCATCGCCTTCGCCCCCATCCTCCAGATTCACCCCGTCTCCGCCGTGTTGATCGTGCTCTTCAGCTTCTTCTTCGTCACGGTCTCGAGCCGGATCACCGGGGAAATCGGTTCCTCGTCCAATCCCGTCTCGGGAATGACCGTCGCGACCCTCCTCATCACCTGCCTCCTCTTTCTGGCCATCGGCTGGACGGGCGTCGACTATCGCGCCATGGCCCTCTCGACCGCCGCCATCGTCTGCATCGCGGCGTCCACCGGCGGCACGACCAGCCAGGACCTGAAAACCGGCTTCCTCGTGGGCGCTACGCCGCGGGCCCAGCAGATTGGGATAAGCGTGGGGGTGGTGACGAGTGCTTTGGTCATCGGTTGGACCCTGCTCTTCCTCAACGACGCGTACACCACGGTGGTGCCGCGCGATTTCACGAACTTCAAGGCGGGCGTGGCCGTGGACGCTCCGACCCAGACGGGGCCGGACGGCAAGTCCTATCAGGTTCACTACCAGCACGTCATCGAGGGTCAGGTACCGGTCGGGAAGTACCTGGTCGATGATGCCGGCCAGATCGCTTACCTGGTCGATCCTGGCATCGGCGGGGTGGTGACCGAGGTGGACGGCAAGCCGGTCACCAAGCTCGACGCTCCCAAGGCACGGCTATTCAGCATGATCATCGATGGCATTCTGACCCAGCAGTTGCCCTGGGGCCTGGTATTGATTGGCGTCTTCCTCGCCCTGATGATGGAGCTGGTGGGGGTTTCGTCGCTGCCGTTCGCGGTCGGCGCCTACCTTCCCATCGCGACCTCGGTGCCTATCATGATCGGGGGTTTGATCCGGCATTGGGTCGATCGCCGCAGCAAGGCCTCGAGCCCAGAGTCGGCCGAGTTCGCGCCCGGGGTCCTGTTGTCTTCGGGGCTGATTGCGGGTGGCGCGCTCGCGGGGGTTCTCGTGGCGGGGCTGGCGGGAGCCAATGTCGATCGCTTCATGAACCTTGCCCCGTTCATGGGACCGCTCGCCGAGAGCGACGCGTTCGCGCTCTTGCCGTTCGCCGTGCTGGTCGCCGTGCTCTGGGGCACCGGACGTAAGCGATCGAAACCGTCTCAGTAGTCGATTTCAGCCTGGGCTTTCGGCCCAGGCTGATTGCTTTCTTGGGGCATGCGAGGGGCGGATTCCGGAGGGATCCAGTAGTTACTTCGCTGCCAAGACTGCTGCATGTTTGGTATGCATGGGAGTCGAGCGGGCGCCCGTCCGACTCCGGAGTTCCGACATGTAGGAGGGTCCAAGACTCATGATCGACCGTCTCGTCCGCACCGTCAATCGGTACCTCGCCGTCCGAATCGCGCTCTTCATCTTCATCGTCTTCGGGGTGTTCCTGACGGCTTTCAGCGCGCTCAGCATTCTGCTGTCCACCGCGAAGCTGGAGGAGACGGCCATCCAGAACGGCAAGGTCCTGGCGCGACAAGGAGCTGCCATGACCCGCTACGTCTTCGAGACGGCGATTAGCAGCGGAAAGCTCAGTGAGACGGATCTCTTCGACACGGAGTACGCGGAGATCGCCGGAAGCGACCCCAAGCGCTACCATACGCGTTACGACGCCTTCACCGACGCCGCCCTGAAGTCGCTGCAGGACGTTTTCGTCGAGGATTCGGCTTTGGTCTTCGCGGTGGCCTCCGACCGGGGAGGCTACATCCCCACCCACCATTCGGCGGATCGCTCCAAGCGACGCTTCGACGATCCGGTGGGACTCGCTTCGGCTCAGAACACGCATGGGCAGCTGGTCCAGGACTACCGCCGAGATACCGGCGAGCGAATCTCCGACATCTCGAGCCCGATCGTCGTCAACGGGCGTCACTGGGGAGCGTTTCGGGTCGGGCTCTCCAAGGCGGAACTCGATCGTCATGCCCTCGCCGTTTGGGTCAGAACGGGACTCACGGGGACGCTGGTCATCCTCGTCGAGAGCTTGCTCATCGCGCTGATGCTGAGGGCCTCGCTTCGGCCGCTCGGCGAGATAGAGCGCGTGGTGGCGCGCATCGCGGATGGCGACCTGAATCAACGCATCGAGGTGACGAGCCAGGACGAGGTGGGTCGCACCGCGAAGAGCCTCCAGGACATGGTGGGAAAGCTTCGCGGGATGGTCGACGGCGTTCGCGGCGCGGCGCAGGTGGTCGAGGGCAGCATCCTGAGGATCGGCAGCAGTGCGGGGGGGCTTTCGGCGAGTTCGCGGGCTCAGACGGGAATCGCGGAAGGGACGTCGCGCTCGATGCGGGACGTGGCCGCGAGCGTCACGCAGGTTGCCAGGCATGCGGAAGTGCTGGCGGGGAACGTGGAAGTGACCTCGGCGGCCATCGAGGAGATGGCCGCGAGCGTTCGTCAGGTCGCCGAGAACGCCGATACCCTGGGATCCACCATGGACGAGACCTCGGCAGCCATCGAGGAGATGGCCAGCAGCATCCAGCAGGTATCGCTGAACGTCGCGGAGACCAACCGCGTTTCCGGAGTGGCGGCAGAGGCCGCGCATGAGGGGCGGGTTTCCGTCGATCAGACCATGCGGGGCATGCAGCGCATCGACCAGACCATGCGCGAGGTGATCGAGGCCATCCACCGTCTGGGCAAGAGTTCCGCGGAGATAGGCTCGATCATCGCGGTCATCGAGGAAATTGCCGATCAGACCAATCTGCTGGCGCTGAACGCGGCCATCGAGGCCGCGCGGGCGGGCGATGCCGGTAGAGGGTTCGCCGTGGTCGCGGACGAGGTTCGCAAGCTCGCCGTACGTTCGGCGCGGGCCTCCGGGGAAATCGCCGCGCTCATCCAGGGGATACAGACGGAGGCGTCGCAGGCGATCGCCTCCACCCAGGAGGGCGACACCGCCATTCGACAAGGCACCGGACTCGCCGAAAAGGCGGGACAATCCCTGATGGCCATCGTCACTTCCGTCGACAAGGCCAGCGAGCTGATGGCGCAGGTGACGCTGGCGACGCAGGAACAGGCCAAGGCGGCCGGTCAGATCACTCAGGCCGTCCGGCACATGTCCACGCTTTCCATGCAGATGACCCAGGCGACGCGGGAAGAGGCCAATGCGGCGGGGCAGATCATCGAGGCCGTCGAGACCATGAACGACATGACCCAGCAGGTGACGGTGGCGACGGCCAGCCAGCGCGCGGAATGCGAGCGCACGGTCCAGGCCTCCGAGGAGAGCTTGGGGGCGAGCAGGGAGACGTCAGGAGCGAGCCAGCTCATCGCCCGGGAGGTCGATGACGTCCAGCAGCAAGTGAAGGCCCTGATGGCCTCGATAGCCCATTTCCAGGGCGGTGCGGCTGACGGCTCGGCTGCCCCAGGGGCGCGGGAGCTCCGAATCAGAGTCGCCTCGCAGCGGAACCCCGCTCAGGGGTAGAGGGGACTTGCCAGGATATACCGTTCGGTATATCCTGGTGGCATGACGACGCCCGATAACCGACAACGGCTGCTTCGCGTGGCCCTTCGCCTTTTCGCCTCGCGCGGCTACGACGCCACGGGAGTGCAGGACGTCGTCGTCGAGGCGGGGGTGACCAAGCCCACGCTTTACCACTATTTCGGCAGCAAGGCGGGTTTGCTGGATGCGCTGTTTCGAGAGACCTCCCGGGAATACCTGGAGGCGTTCGAGGAGGCGGCGACCTACGAGGGCGATCTGCCCCGCAACCTGAGTCGCCTCATGGCCGCGACCCTCGCATTCGCGGGCCGTCGGCCGGAGTTCTATCGCTTTCAGCTCATGGTGGGAGTCCTGCCGCCGGCGCATGACGCGCGGCGCGTGGCCGCTCCGTACTTCGAGCGGCAAGTACGCGCGCTCGAAACCATGTTCCGGGAGGCGACGCGGGATCATGGCAACATGGCGGGACGCCACCAGCGCTACGCCTTGACCTACCTCGGGCACCTCAACAGCTGCGCCGTGCTGGTCTTGAACGGCATGCAGGAGGATGGCGATCGCCTCCGGCACGAGGCCATGCATCAGTTTAGCCACGGGATCTACTCGTGATTTTTTTGCCCCCGCTATACCGACCGGTAGGTATTACCACGAGACCACTCAAGGAGAACGTCATGTCCCACTGGGCCCCGCGCGCCACCTTCTATCACATCTACCCCCTGGGGGCTCTGGGAGCCCCCGCGCGCAACGACCGGAACCTCCCGCCGGTTCCAAGACTCGGCCGACTCGAAGGCTGGCTGAACGCTCTCCAGGACCTCGGGGTCGATGCCCTTTACCTGGGTCCCGTCTTCGAGTCGACCACCCACGGCTACGATACGGCCGACTACTATCACGTCGATCGCCGACTCGGCTGCGACGAGGACCTCGCCGTGCTCTGCCTGGCGGCAAAAAAACAAGGCATCCGCGTGGTGCTCGATGCCGTCTTCCATCACGTCGGACGCGACTTCTGGGCCTTCCGCGACGTGCTGGCCCACGGAGCCGCATCCGTCTACGCCGACTGGTTCCACCTCGACTTCAACCGCCGCAGCCCGCTCGGCGATCCCTTCCACTACGAGGGATGGAACGGGCACTTCGACCTCGTGAAACTCGATACCGATCACCCGGCAGTTCGCGAGCACCTCTTGGGAGCCGTGACCCGGTGGATCACCCGCTTCGGGATCGACGGCCTGCGCCTCGACGCGGCGGACGTTCTTTCCAAGACGTTCCAGCAGGCTCTCGCCGCTCACTGCCGGAGTCTCCGGGCGGATTTCTGGCTACTCGGGGAGGTCGTCCACGGCGACTACCGCCACTGGGCAAACCCCACCATGCTCGACTCGGTCACCAACTACGAACTCTACAAGGGCCTCTACTCCAGCCACAACGATGCCAACTACTTCGAGCTCGCCCATACCCTGAACCGGCAGTTCGGGGCCGAGGGGCGATACGGCGATCTCACGCTCTACAACTTCGCGGATAACCACGACGTGGATCGAATCGCCAGCCGCTTGAAGGATCCCGCGCATCTCTACCCCCTCCACGCTCTGCTCTTCACCGTTCCGGGAATTCCTTCCGTGTACTATGGCAGCGAATGGGGACTTGGCGGGACGAAGGCCAAGGACAGCGACGCCCCGCTCCGGCCCGAGTTCGAGCCCGCCGCGGGTGCGAGGCTCGGAAAGCATCCGGACCTCGCGGCCACGATCGCGCGCCTGAGCCGAATCCGCCGGAACCATCCCGCGCTTCGCCACGGCACCTATCAGCAACTTCTGGTTTCCTCCGAGCAATTCGCCTTCATGAGAGAGACCCCCGAGGAACGCATCGTCGTCGCGGTGAACGCCGCGCAACGGCCCGCCGAGGTGCGACTTCCCCTGGGGGAATCGGAACGCTGGATCGATCTGCTCAACCCCGGAAATCCCCTGCCCCACCCATATTCCCCTCTCCTTCTTCCTCCACGCTGGGCGATCATCCTTTACGCCGATCGAGGATAAGTTCACCGGGTTCCGTAGTAACTACGGATGAGTTCAGGGCGTTCCCGATGAATACTTCAATAGTCATACCTTGTCCCGAAGCGGGATCCCTGCGAGGCGCATCGTGTCCATCGATAAGGCAGAACCACCACTCGCGGCCGGCGCAGGCTCAAGTTCCCGCGAGATTCGCGATCGCACGAGCCTCTACCTCGGCGTCTTCGAGCGAGCCGCCTCGGGAATCGCCCTCGCCGATCTCGACGGCCAGCTCCTCGAAAGCAACGCCGCGTTTCAGCAGCTCGTCGGGTTCAACCCGCGCGAGCTGCTCCACCTGAGCTTCAAGGCGCTCACGCATCCTGACGAGCATGCCTTCGCGAGCGCGGAATTCCGCGACCTGCTCGAGGGCCGTCGAGAGGGAATCGAAGTCATGCAGCGTCTGATCCACAAGGATGGCCACTGTTTCTGGAGTCAGACGAAGCTGTCCCTGGTCAAGGATACCGCGGGCAAGCCGCTTTTCTGCGTCGCCGTCGTCAACGACGTGACCGAGCAACGGCGGGAGTCCGAGCGGCTTTCGGTACAGCTTGCCATGTGCAAGATTCTCGCGGCGACTCCGACCGTCAACAATGCCATCGTTCAGGTGATGCAAGCCCTCTGCAAGACGCTCGACTGGCAGATCGGCGAATTCTGGACACCCGAGACAGCAGGCGGCCTGAGAAGGCAAGTGAGCTGGCAGGTCGCCGGTTTTAACGCCGCGGAGTTCAACATGTTCGGCCAGCAATTCGCCCTGCATGCCGGTGAAGGGCTGCCTGGCAAGGTCTGGGCGGACGACGCCGCGATCTGGATTTCGGACGTGCGAGGCGATGACAGCTTCATGCGCCGCCGTCCCGCTCAACAAGCTGGAATCAAGGGAGCTCTGGCATTTCCGGTCCGATGCGAAACCGGAATGCTCGGAGTATTCACCTTTTCGTATCGGGACTTTCGCCATTCGGACGACGCCCTGCTGAACGTCTTGACCGAGATGGGCGGGCAACTCGGACTTTTCATCGCCAACAATCAAGCCGGATAGCCCTCCTGAGCCAGGAAGGCTAACCGGCTTGACGTTGAGCTACCGGGGATCAGACCGTCGGAAAGAGAATTCGGTCCGCCATCGAGACCAGCTGCGGGAGATCCGGCTTCCGGATCAGATCGAGCGCCCCGAGCTTGAGGGCCTTGTCGCGATTCGCATCGTTGCCTAGCGACGAGAACATGACGACCGGAAGATCCTTCATGCCCGCGCTGGACTTGATGCGGGCGAGCAAGTGCAACCCGTCCATCTTGGGCATCTCGATATCGGATACCAGCAGATCGGGCAGGGTTCCGGCCCTTTCGGCCTCTTCCAGCATCGCAAGCGCCACCTCGCCGTTCTCGGCGGCCTGGATCCGATAGCCCGCATCCGAGAGCGTTCCGACGAGGATCCGGCGGATGGCGCCCGAGTCCTCGACGATCCAGACATGCTTGTCTCCGCGCGCATGCTCGGAAGCCGCGGAGGCCTCAGCCCCCTTCATGCGAATGCCCGGATTGATGTCGGCGATGATGGCCTCGAAGTCCAGCATCAAGAGGATGCGATCGTCGATCTTGACGACCGAGGTCAGGCTGTCCCCCAAGCTCAAGGCGGCGTCGGAGGGCGGCGGAACGACCTGTTCCCAGGAGATGCGGTGGATCCGGGTGATGGCATCGACGATGAACCCGTTGACCACCCCGTTGAACTCCGTGACGATCACGCGGGACTTCTTGGTCACCTGCGAAGGCAGTCCCAGCCACTGGCCGAGGTTGATCAGGGTGATGACCTGCCCCCGGAGGTTGATGGCTCCGGCCACGGCCTCGTGGGTCATGGGCATGGAGAGGATCTCCGGCACCATCACGATCTCCTTGACCTTGGCGACGTTGATTCCGTAGAACCCCATCTGATCGCGATGCGCGGAGCCGGGAGTATTCAACTGGAATACCACCACCTCGAGCTCGTTGGTCCCGGCATCGAGCAGAATCCCGCCCTTGTAACTCATGTTGCCTCCTGGCCAAAACAGCAGCTTGTCCATGGTGAGTATTACCACGTCGAGGGACCTACGTAACTTGCGAGCGACCCTGCACCAAAAACCGCCGGCCACCGTGTTTCCGGCGTCAGAGACGGCGCCTTGACAGGCCAGCATGGGAGGGTTAAGGTGACCATGAACGGAAAGTCGGGGCGATCGCGGGAAGGGGAAACCATGTTTGATCCGCGTCGGGCCCTAGCGACCGGAGGCTGGAGCAAGCCCCGGGAAAGCCGAGCCGCAACCGAGGAAACATCCGAAAAAGGTCGCATCCGAGAGATTTCTCACGGCAACCTCACCTGGCTGGACCTCTCCGACCCCACCCCGGGCAACATTGCCTACCTCGAGGAGAACTTTCCGTTCCATCCGCTCGATCTCGACGACCTGACCAGCCGCCGACAGCGCCCGAAACTCGACGAGTACGACGACTACCTCTTCCTGGTGCTGCCGTTCCCGGTCTTCGACAAGCGCCTCCGGGTGACCACGCCGTCCGAGGTGGACGTCTTCGTGGGTCCGGACTTCCTGATCACCATCCGCAAGGGACGCGTCTGGCCGCTCGACCGCTACTTCGAGGCCTGCGAGGGATCCGCGACGATGCGCGAGGACGNGCATGGGCTCGGGCTACCTCCTGTACCGGGTCATCGACCATCTCGTGGACAACTTCTTCCCCATCGTCTACAAGATCGAGCGCAACGTTCAGGACATCGAGGACATGATCTTCACGCACGGCGGG